>NZ_JASHII010000001.1:0-1214526 GCF_030733765.1 Roseibium sp. MMSF_3247 | reverse complement strand
TATTGATATTGATTTATACCATATATGATCCGAAATAATATTTCATTTCAAATTATTGATTCATATATCATTTGGTCTGTTTCTATAATCTTCTGCCAATGTCTTTATCATCGACAGCGGGTTTACGGAACTATGCCCGTTTTTAACCGCGGACTTCGAATACAAAGGCCAGGGGCATAATTATCCTGACTGCCCCTGACTCCGTTAAATAAGCCTGCTTTTTGGCTTCAACTTCAAGCAGCCTGGTGCGTTTCAGGCTCGTTGTCCCTTGAAGCTGCCGGAAGCAGCGGCAGGGTGACAACGAATGTGCTGCCAGCGCCCAACTTAGACTGAACGAACAGTTTGCCCTTGTGCTTCATCTCCACGATGGACTTGCAGATCGCCAGCCCCTGACCAGTTCCTTTTCCGGGCGGTTTGGTTGTGTAGAACATGTCGAAGATCCGCCGCAGAGAGTTGCCCGGGATCCCTGGGCCATTGTCCGTGACACTGATAGTACAATGCGTATCGTCCTGCGACAGGTTGACCGAAATTTCGCCCATGCCGCCGACATAGTCTTGGGATTGCGCATTTTCCGAGATCGCATCGGCGGCATTGACTATGAGATTGATAATCACCTGCGAGATATCGCCGGGATAACAAGGGACCATGACCTCGCCGCTGACCGCTTTAAAGTTCAGCTCGGCACTATGGCGCCACTGCGACCTCGAAACGGTGATGGCATTTTCAACAAGCTTAACCATGTCGGTCTCGGTCGTTTCAGAATCGTCAGGATGGGCAAATTCCTTGATCGATTGAACAATCTTACCAATCGAACCGACGCCTTCCGCAGCTTCTGACAAGGCGGAGGGAATTTCGTCTTTGAGGAATTGCCAGTCGATTTCCTCCAGTTTTTTCGATTGTGCGTCGGTCATGGTGTTCCCTTGTTCTTCAAGGTAGTCCGTCAGATCATCAAAGGCTTCTCGGAGGAATTTCAGATTGTCTCCGATGAATTGGGTCGGCGTATTGATCTCGTGTGCTACACCGCTTGCCAAAGTACCAAGAGACTCCAGCTTGTGCGTTTCCATGAGCTCCATTTCAAGCCGACGGTTCATCTCGTTGACTTCCAGCATTTCGGTGACATCCGAATCGACGAGAACGAATCCTCCGCTGATCATCGGGCGTTGTGTGTGGAGGATCATACGATTGTCGCTCCAATGGCTCTGCCACGTTTGTACCTGGCCGGCATCCAAGCGTTTTAGCCGTTCTTCCATCGATTCCAGCTGCCCATCGAGGTCCTCAACCGGGGCGGACGAATATGCAGCCAGCAAGACATCGCGGAACGGCATGCCTTCGTGCCGTTTGTGCCCTGAAAGACCATAGAGTTCCAAAGCAGCCCGGTTCACAAACCGGAGCTCCTTATTGCCTCCGACGATGAATATCGCCTGGGAAACGCTGTTGATCGCATTGTGAAGCAAGGATTCCGCAAACCTACGGCCAGCATCCGCTTCTTCCTTTTCGCTCCTTGCCACTCTTGCATAGTCTGCAAGAGCAGATGACATTTGGTTGAAGGACCGTGCCGTAGAGGCTAGCTCATCATTGCCTTTGACCGGCATGTGATAGCCAAATTCACCCTTTGCCACGCGGGCTGCACCATCTCGCAAGTGATTGAGCTGCCGGGTCAGGATTGTCCCGAGAAAAAAGCCGAAAATAGCGACGATAACGACTTCAATACCTGCGATTGTCAGCATCCGGTTTGTTCCGGCGGCGACCACATCATTGAGTTGGGCCGTCGACAAGCCGATCTGAACCGTTCCAAACCCTGTCCTGCCAACGCTGATCGGTGCACGGACCTCGATGGTATTGTCATACATTTTGGTTTCACCAAAACCGATCTCGGGTGGAGAATTTTCGGCCGGTGCAGCTCCTCCCTCCGACAACACCGTTCCGGCTTCGTTGGTAATGCGCACGTATTGGAGTCCCTCATTGGAGAGGACCTGATCGATAAGCACATCCAATGTCGCTAGGTCGTAAGCAACCACGGCATCGGTTGTCATCGTGGCAAGAAGCTGGGCAGACGTATGCGCGCGGGATTTCAACTCGCGTTCGTTCGACGCGCGCAAATCATGAAGACTGGTCCCAACGAGGATCGCGAGAACGAAGATCTCTATGAGGGCAATGCCGATGATCGTTTTCAGTTTGAAAGACATGTTTCTTCTCCCGCTGACACGATTTCCGTTTGGGCGGAAGTCAGATTTAGTGACCTGACATCGTCCCAGTCGTCATTGGAGGCGGCAACGAAGCCAGTCATTCCAAGGCTCTTGAGAATTTCGCCCTCTCTTATGTCCAGCAGCGCCTGTGCCACAGCGCTGCGGTCTTCAGGCGCGACCTTGGAGGAAGCTGCAAAGGCATGCGGCGTATAGGCATCCGTTTTGTAGAAAACCTTGAGCTGCGCCTTCAGGTCGTCGGGAATGTTGCCGAACGTTCTGCCCACGCCGCCGCCGGCAGGAAAAAGCCCCAACGCAACGCCGCGATAAACAGAGTCGTGCGATTTCACATAAGAAGGTTCAAAGGAAATATTCTCCGCAGCCAGTTCTGCTCTCGGGATCACGCTGGCCCCGAATGCGGCAGGGGAGGGAAAAGCCAGTTCTTTTCCTTCCAGGTGGCTGAGTTCCTCGATATCGCTGTCGGAGCGGGCGACCAAAATACCTTTCAGCTTCTTGTCAGCTTGATGCGCAAAAGCTTGATACCCGGCTGTTTCATGAAACACGGTGTAGTGATAGGGATTCATGTAAGCAAAGTCGTAAGCTTGCGCATTGAGGCAAGCTTCGAAGGTGGGAATGTCTTTGGCCGTCGCAAATTTGAAAGTGTAGCCGGTCCTCGCCTCCAGTTCATCGAGGAGGGGAATCCAGACCTGCGCGAGGCGTGCGGCCGATTGCTGCGGAACAATGCCGAATGTAAGGGTGGTGTCTGCGTTTGCAGGTTCGCTGCCCATCAAGAAAAAAGCGGTTCCGCTTTGCAGCAAAAGGGCCGACAAAGCAGATAACCGCGAAAAGGTCTGAGTTGAGTCAAAAGCTGTCAAAGTGGTCATTGTTCGCTCCTTTCGTTTTTCTCATTGTGTTGAAGAACGGCTGGAGGAACGATCCCCATTTAGGGATACTGCGGGCTCCTTTCTTTCTTGGTAAACACTTAGGAAACGGTCTCGGACCGCTTTTCCTCGCCTGCATTTTGCGGGACTTCGCGCCAAACCTCGATGGAACTGTTTGCGTTCATCAACGTCTGGTTTGATCGGATGCGCTTTAAGGTGATGGGGCTCAACAGGCTTCCGGCAGCCAGCAGCAGCCTATCTTCCGCGTCACGAATATCTGCTGCCAAAATATCTCCCGCGAGCAGCTGCAGGATGGGCACGCTGATCTTATCGGCATTGGGGCTTCCTGCAAAATGCTGGTCTCCGCCCAAAACTTGCCGCATGACTTCAAGCACATTGGGGTCATATCGGGGCGCATTTGCTTCCAGCTCTTCCATGCAGCGCACAAAGGAGGGGGTTTCATCAACCGAAATTTCGGCCAAATCAATCAATGCACAGAGCACGCGCGCAGCCACCGGAATGTCCTCGCCCTTGCGGTCGTCCTCCGGAAATCCGCTGCCATCATAGCCCTTCCGGCAATAATAAATCGCCTCGGCTATGCCCTCCATGCGGGGTATGTTCAGGACAAGATCCCGCGCCATGGCCGCCGCTTCATTGACCGATGCTTTTTCCGCAGGCGAAAGATCAGCCCCTCCAAAATACCGGTCGGCCAGACTATCTGGCAGCGTGAGATATCCCAGAGTGCATAGCATCGCCGAGATCCCCTGTTCCAGGGAGGGCGTTGCATCAAGCGCTTTGTTCACTTTGCGTGCCCAGCGCTGGATTATGGAAGCGCGCAGATGAGCGCGGGGACGGGAAACGGCAATGATGTCGACAAGCATTTTTACGCTACCCGACAAGGTCTGTTCCAGCAGCTCCCGTTCGGCGACGACTGTTTGATGGTGTGCAATACCCTCTTCAATCACAGCCGACAGCCGCTCGGAGTCGCACGGTTTTGTCACAAAGCGGAAGATCCGGCCGTCATTGACAGCGTTCATCGCTGTCTTTTGGTCGTTGTTTCCGGTCAGCATAATCCGCGTGGTCGATGGGGCTTTTTTTGATATGTGACCAAGCAGTTTGATGCCATCAACGCCCGGCATGTTCTGGTCGCTGACCACAACAGCAAACGGACCTTCCGCTTTGATTTTTTCGAGCGCCTCCTGCGGACCATTGGCAGTCGTTACCTCTACCGTCCGGCGCAAGACCCGCTTTGCGGCCTGAAGCACATGAACTTCATCATCGACCAACAGGACTTTTCGATTCTGTGTCATGCCGCCACCTCATTTTTCGAGGGCTTTATTTCACTTTCATAGATTGCGTTAGCGATGAGCCGCGGCCATTTCTCGAAAGGCGCTGCAGCGTTTGATGTTGCAAGCTCGATAAGGGTGTCATGAAGAACCTGCGGCAGGCCAAGCAACACGGTCAAGAAAGCGGCTCTCTTGGCAACCTGGGCCAGTGTGCCAGATGCATCCACTGCACCGCACCTCACCATCAATCCGAGGATATAGGCCGCTGCCAGATGGTCATGATCCTTTGACAATTCCGCGCACTGGTTGCGGCAGGCCCGGGCCAGCCAATAGGCTTCATCGGAGGACTGCTGCGCCTCCGCAGAGGCGCGGCTGTCCTGCCCCAAACGACCTGCAGCAGCTAGATCGCGAAGACGGTCGACGCCGAGGTTGTTGACTGCTTGTTTCACGTTGCAGGTGCTGATCGGCTGCTTGAAATAAGCAGAGTTGCTGAGTTGAAGAACCCGCAGGGACAGGCTCGGGTCCCGTCCCACAATTTGTTGAACAATTGCAATGTCCGCCTCTTCCGCGTCCAAGGCAACACGAAGCGCCTGGAAGGTCGAAGCAGGCGTTCCGAGCTTGTCGAGCATGGACAGCTCAAACACACCGTTCTCAAGCTGGTCGTGCAGTTGGGCATCAACAATGCTGAACAAGACGGCGATGATCGACTCCGGTGAGCATGGTTTTGCCAAGAAACGGTGGCTCCGGCCAACTATCCGGTAAATCTCTTCCAACTTCGCTTCGCCAGACAGAACAACGCGAATGATCTTCGGGTGGTGTTCGGAAATCCATTCGAGCAACTTCGGCCCGTCGACCTCCGGCATGCGCATGTCGGTCACGATGATGTCGATGTTCTCGCGGGTGATAACTTTGACGGCGTCCACTCCGCCATATGCAAAATGCACATCCCATTGATCGCGAAAATGCCGCACGTGTCTGCGCACCGCCCGGAGGATGTTTGGTTCGTCATCTACAAACAAGATACTCACTTTGCGCGTCATCGCGATCAGTCCCTTCCATCTATTTTAAGAAGACGGTAGGAGATCACGACGTCAGCGAGAATCCCCATTTGGGAACAAAGCGCCTGGTCCAATGTTTTTCAGTCGCGAAAATGGAAAGAAAGCCTTTGTGAGCGGTGTACAACCCCGAGGCTGGGAGAGCGGGTTGCTTAGACATCGGATCATTTCGGGCCCATGATCAGCCTGCATTTCTATCCTGACAGCACTTTCTGATGGTCATTGGCCGGAGGCGCATCGGTTCCGTCCTTTGTTGCCTGACCTGTGCGGAGAAGTGTCGCCGGTGTCGTCAAGATCAGTTGCACCAGATCCACCTGCCGACGGACACCTGTCTTGAGAAAGATCCGCTTTAAATAGGTTCGCGCGGTTTCCTGGGTCACATTGCCCTTGGTCGCCGCTTCTTCTACGGTGCCGCTGTTGGCTATTGTCTGCGCAATGACCGCCTCTACCGGAGTCAGGCCGAACAGGTCAATCAAGCACTCCACGGAAGGAGGCTCAAACCGTCCTGGGACCGTGAACAAGACCGCGACGCGTGTCTGGCCAAGAGGCGTGACAACCGCCGTCAGCTGCTCCAGGTCATCCGGGTCCGTCAGGGATATGAACTTGGGAATGGCCTGTGGATCTTCCGCGGCCTTTTTCACGGTCTCGTTAAAGCTGCTACAGCTGCCCGAAGCGTTTACCTTCAACGCGCCCTTGCGGTCCACCACGATGCCGCGATGGGTCTTCAGCACTTCGGCTGCACTGTCGTTGTAGTAGATAATCCGACTTTCACCATCGACTACCGCGACCGCTGGCGACATTGCAGACAAGGCGGCTGTTGCCATGTTTTCGGGCTGTTGCTGTCGGCATTGAATGGCCGAAAGCGCGACGTCGACCGCATCGATCAGGTTCTCGGCAGCGCAAGGTTTTGTTAGGAACCGAAAAACGCATGTCTTGTTGATTGCGTCGATCGCCGATGCCAGATCCGCGTTACCGGTGAGGAGAATAAATTCTGAATCGGCCGTTTGGTGCTGACGCATCTCCGCGATCATTTCGAGACCTGTCATATTTGGCATGCGCAGGTCGCTGACGATGACGTCAAAATGATCGGAGCGAAATCGCTCTACCGCCCTGAGCGGATCCGATTCAAAGAACAGGTTCAAACGACCGCGTTCGCTTCGCAGGCTTCGCCGAAGCGAATCCAGCATGATGGTTTCATCGTCTACGAAAAGAACACAAGGTAGAGCATTTGTCATAAAACTCAGTCTACAGATCGCAGGGTAAAGCAAGTATTTAAATTTTTTATTTTATTCATTGATAATAATAACAATGCGACAGGGACGTATTCGACTTAGGGTAATATTTATTGGAACTATTCTACTACCCGCTGGGACCGGCAGAATTTTCGGAGTGATTCTTCCAGTACTGAAGTCGAATGTTTTCAGCTATAACGCCTGCTGTTGTGTAAAATATGCCGGCGTCCATAAGTGCTTGCCCAATAACGCTTCTTCAACTGCGGGAACTCCCCTCAGATTTTCGTGATGAACATCGTTTTGCATTGCGATTGAAATCGCTCACGGACAGGTTCGGCTGGATCGAGCCAAACACATGCACGAGGTCCCAGCACAAGACACACTTGATGATCTCAACCCGATTTTCACCGTAAACCCGCCGGACAATCTCTTGCACACGCAAACGCGCGTCACACACCAAAGCCTTCAAGCGATACTTTGTCACCCAGACAAGATGGCTCCGATGATAGAAAACACGGTGTTTGCATCGGTCAAAATGCATGATCATTCTTTTCAGCGGCGCCATCGCGGTCCGTCTGGAAGACGGAAGATTTCACCCAAGGCGTAGATTTTAGATCAGTGCTCGCCGATCAAGCGTTTTGTGCACAGTTGAAACATAAGGAGATGAATTCAGATCCATATATGACATTGGCTTCGCATAGAGAAATCCTTGAGCAAATTTGTATCCAAGTTTAGCAAACAAATCTCTCTGTGCGTGCGTTTCAATACCTTCTACAGTCAACTTGGCATTTATTTTTTCAGCAATCGACCCTATAGCTTGGGCGACATGTCGGGCACGTTCACTAATACTTGCTTTAGAAACAAAACTGCGGTCGATTTTCAACTCATCCCAGTCAAAATCGGTCAAATAGGATAACGCAGAAAAGCCTGTTCCAAAATCGTCCAGTGAAATCGAAATGCCCATGGCCTGTAGTTCGCCGAGCACGTCGTAAACTTGACCACCATTCTCTATACAGATCGACTCTGTGACTTCCAGCTTCAGCCGCGAAGGTGGGAGACCGGTTGAGTCCAGAACCTGTGCGACAAAGTCTCGTATCGAGTCTTGAGTGACTTGGAGGGTAGAGAGATTTACCGATACTGTCGGATTCCCGCGCATCGATACAGCATCTTTGCACGCGAGATGCATTATATACCGACCGAGTGCCACTATTTTCCCGGTCCGCTCAGCTGCTTCCACAAACTCAAATGGCGGCACTAGGCCAAGCTCGGGGTGTTTCCAGCGTGCGAGAGCCTCCATTCCTACCATATCCCCATTCAAGATATCGAATTGCGGTTGGTAGACGACGAATATATCCCCCTTCTCGATAGCTGGTTGAATATCGACCTCTATTTGTTGTCTGCGACTCAGATGTTCTTTTGGGTTCAGGGTTCCATGTGTGAGTTTGGCTGCGCCGTTATTTCGTGCTCGCTGCATCGCATTGTTTGCTTCAAGCAACATATCAAGAGCTGCTACTGAATTGTCTTTAGCTAAAGCAGCTCCAAAGTACCCTTCCAAGATTTCATCGAATTCGTGATCCTTACCAACCGCAGTGACAATAGCGACCAGCATATCGCCAACCAGATTGATCTCGATATCATCCTCCACGTTATGGATCAAAAATGAAAACTCTGCCGAGCCGGTGCGCGCCGCAAGATTACGTGTGTCAATTTTGGAAACAAATTTAGATAGCTCTACTGCAACACCTCGTAAAAGAGCATCCCCGCGAAGATAGCCAAACTTTGAATTGATTTGAGCCAAGCCGCTCAGTTTCAGAACGATAAGCCCAAGTTTTAGCTTCTCATGCCTCTTGGAGCAGTTTCTGATCGTGCTTTCGAGGAACCAATTGCGGTCGGGTAGTTTGGTCAATTTATCTGCACTGCAAAAAAACTCGTAATCTCCTCCTATGGAATGGCTTTTTAACGAGTTCCCAGGCTGAAGATTCAACTCGCCGACCGGTTTCGCACGCCGAATGAACGACTGCAAAACACTCTTCATTGATGCTGCCAATCCTGACCGGGCATCTCCCTGGTAAACGGGTTGCGTGTTTTTGTTCCTGCCGGTCATTGATCCCACCCTACATTGTTCTGATGGCCGCAAGTATTGCGGCGGTGTCAACCAGCATTAAAGTTGAAGACCTAGGGCGAGCGATATCCTCATTTGGGGATACTGTTAGGCAAATTCCTCCGATGTGCAGATGTCCTCCCGATGCCGAGGGTGTTATCCAATAGGGAATTTCAAAGTGAAGGTCGTTCCCTTACCGGGTTTGCTGTCGATTCGGATCTGACCACCGTGCTTGACCTGAACGATTTTGTAGACAATCGCGAGGCCTTGCCCGGTTCCCTTGCCGGGCGCTTTCGTAGTGAAGAACGGGTCGAACACGCGCTCCATTGTGGCCTCGTCGATCCCCACTCCGTTGTCGGCGACTGTGACTTCGACCCATTTTTCGGTTCTTGTTGTCCGGATGTGAAGCTGGCCCAACTTGGAGAGTTCTTTTTCTTCAATTGCATCCGCGGCATTGCCAAGCAGATTTATAAAGACCTGATGGAGATCACCAGGATGCCCGATGATCTCGGGAAGATTGTCGGCCAGATCCAAGTTCAGTTCCGCGTTATGTTTCCAGCTGTTGCGCGAGACCGAAACCGTAGTCTCAATGATGCTGTTGATGTCGACCTGTTTTAGCTCGGCGTCGCCCGGATGGGAAAATTCACGGATCGCCGAGACTATTGAGGCAACTTGTTCGAGCCCGTGGAGCGATTGTTCAATCGCCACAGGCGTTTCTTCGATTGTGAATTCGATGTCTTCAGCTTCATATCTTTCGGCGATAGTTTTTGTAAGTTCGGGGAACAGCCCTTGTTTTTCCACTGCAGATTTGAGCGGTTCATAGGCCGCCAGAAGACCTGTCATTGAATCGTAGAATTCCTTTAAGAATTTAACGTTGTCGCCGACATATTGAATTGGTGTGTTGATTTCATGCGCGACCCCGCTGGCCAGGGTTCCCAGAGCTTCCATTTTTTGCGCCTGATTGAGTGTGCGTTCCAGCATTTGTTTTTCTGCTGCGTGCGCCCTGTCTTTCCGGACATCCACAAGGATCCAGAGCAGCAATCCGTCGTAGCCGATATCGGCACAGGAAATGCGAACCGGGATGTTCTCACCTTCAGATCGACCCACTTCGCCTTCGACCGAGCTGTCATCGGCGCGACTTTCAGGACCCGCATGCGCCTTGACCCAAGCTTGAGCTTCACCCTCTTCAGCCAGGAAGGAAATCAGATTTTGCCCACCGACATCACTTTGCGGAACATCAAGCAAAGTCGCTGCAACGGTGTTCAGTCTGACAATCCGGAGCGTATCGTCGGTCAGAACCAGGCCGGAGGAGCGTGCATTGAAGACCGCACTGAGAAGCGTTCGTTCCTTGTCGAATTTTGCAAGGGAGGCAGCGAGATCCTGGTTCGCATTGTAAAGCTCAAGGCTCTTCTGTTCCAAAAGACGTTCTGCCTCCATGCGGGCATTACGCTCCCTTGAAAGCCGTTTGGCCAGGATATCATAGGGAAGACCGGTCAGTTTGGCCTCCTGCTCAATATGAATTTCACACATTGCTCGTCATCGATATCCGGCATTTCAACCCTGTCGACATCAATCGTTTCGCCATAATGGTCGATGGCTCCCCACAGCAAACCTTCCGCGAGGTCCGCCATTCGTCGGCTCGACCTGTAAACCAATGTCAACTGATCATCATTCGCCTGTTCAGCTTGCAGCCGTGGCAATTCTGCTCCCGGATACAACTTACGCACGTCGACATGGATTTGTTCTTCCACTGACGATACGAACTCGAAGGTGTTTGTACAGGCGTTGAAGTAGGCCCCATGCCCTACCTTGAAACTGCCAAGCAGGTGTTTTCCGAACGTTTTCAACAAATCAGCGATCGGTAGGCTGGTTTCAGCATGCAGGCATTTGACCAATCGGACAATCTCCGCCGCATCATAGTTGCCGACCCCCGTATATGCGCCATCATTCGGCAACTCGGCATTGGTAATAATCTTTTCAGTCACCTCGGCACCGAAAGCTTCGTCAACCAAGGCAAAGAACTCGTTGAACACGATTCCTTTCATGAGCTACCCCTACTCGTTTTATTTAACACTTCACCAAAAGTAATTCGTGTAGATCGAAAATATTTCATTAAATCGAATGCGTTATTTTTGGAAAAACACAGTTTCTATTGCGATTTTTCGAACAGATAAAAACAAGTCTGATCGTTCAAGTGTGATAACAACATGCTTGCATTCCACTGGCGCCATTGAGACTTGGTGTTGTATTCATTTGCCCGCGCCCTTACGCAGGTTCGGTAACCGCGATCAACACGATGTCATTCTGCTCAGGCTGAGAGGAGTAGTGCTCGGACGTTGCAGCGCCGGGTGTTCCGTTGGAATCACCCGGAGCTCGAACAAAAAGAGCGATAAGATTCGGTCCGAAACAGAGATCAGCGCCAATGACCGCTGATCCTGAAACCCGCCCAATTACGCAGCCATAATAGTCAACTGCTCAAGCTTCATGTGCAATTTGGCGATGTGGTCCCGCTTGAGAGGGAACTGCAACATGGTCCCGCCCGCCTCGGTTTGTGCTACCCGCGCCTGGATGGGGTCATTGAGGAACTCGGTATAAAATTCCACTGGTGTTCCTGGCTCGGCTTCTAGCATGGTGTCGATGTGGCAGGATGCGGAAGAAATCTGCCGCAGATTCACAGCCATGGACCGCCCGGAGAGTATTACTGTTGCCGGCCAATCGACTTGGAAAATGCGATAGGTTTCGTCGTCGCCGCGATTTGCGATTGCATCAAGGAACGTTTCCACCTCCGTCCCGAGCAGCATGGCTTCGTCGTAGACAACGGTGCTTCCGGATTGAACACTGTCTGCCGTTTCAGCACTGGTATCAGCATTGGTCTTCATCAGCGTGACGCTGTCCTGCACCCGTGAGGCATTTTGCGCGACCGTATCCATACTTTGCGCAATTTCAGTAGTGGCATCTTTCTGCTGGCTTACCGAAGCTGCAATGCTGACAGCTGTTTCTGTCACTTTGCCGATCGCGTCATAAATTTCGTTTAGGGACGACTCAGCGCATTGGGCCGTTTCTTGCACAGCGGTGACTTGTTCCCCAATTTCCGCTGTGGCTTTTGCGGTTTGGGCAGCCAGCTCTTTAACTTCCGTCGCCACAACAGCAAACCCTTTGCCGGCTTCACCTGCGCGAGCCGCTTCGATTGTTGCATTGAGAGCGAGAAGGTTGGTTTGATCCGCGATTGCCCGGATCAGTTCAACCACACTGGTGATCTGGGTCGAAACCTCCAGAAGACGATTGAACTCATCCCTGGTTTGCTCGGCCTTTGTTGAGGCTTCAGATGCCACATCGGCAGATTGGTTTGCATTGCGCCGGATTTCCTCAATGGACGAGATCAGCTCTTCTGCGGCAGAAGACACGGTCGCAACCATGGTGGTTGTTTCAGACGCGTCCTTGTCCAGGACCGCAGACTGGTTGGCAGAGACTGCCGAGATTTCGGTGAGGGATTTCGCCGATGTCGACATTTCCGACGACGAGTGCGACATTCTCTGGAAAATCCCGCGAATTGCGTTTCCAAAGACCCCGATCATTTGATCGAGTTCGTCGCGACGGCGGGATGCCGTTTCATCGCTTTGCATTTGCTCTTCGCGCATCCTTTCGCGCTCGACCAGAGCTTCGTGAAAGACGATAATCGCCCGCGTCATTTCGGCGATCTCATCATTGCCCCGTGGCGGCGCGATTTCCAGATCCAGATTGTTGTTGGTCAGGCTCTTCATGACCGCAACAAGCTTTGTCACCGGTTGGCTGATCAAGCGGCCGAGACCGAAAGCCGTAGTGAAGCCGATGATCAAACCTGTTATTGTCGCAACGACTGCAAAAATCATCGCGGTCTTTGTCTGGGCGTGAACCTGTTCCTCGATCTTGTGCTCCAGAGACATGGCGATCCTGTTGATTTCGTCGAGATCGTGCGAAATCACTCCGGCCTCTTCCACCATGACTTCCTTTTCAAGACGCTGAATATCAATATCCAGGACGCGATAACGGTCTAGGGCGGCAACATAGACGTCCAACTGCGTGAGAGCGTCCTCGACCAGTGCCTTGTCGTCGGCGGATATACCAGTCAGGGCGTGGTCGGTCAGATCCTTTCTCACGCGATCGATCTCAGACATCGCAAAATCCAGATCATTGTCCTGATGAGAATAAACGAACCGGTTCGCGTGATCGCGGGCAATCAGGACGTGGATCAGCGCGTCGATAACAATATTCAGCGTTTCGCTCGGTTTTCCATCGACGATTTCGGCGTCCAGGATATGACTGAAGACCAGCTGCAAGTCCTTTTGCAGCGCATCGCCTGCTTCGGTGAGATTCCCTTGGATCAGGTCATTTTGTTCGTCACGTTCCTGGGCGAGTTTCACAAAGTTCTTCCAGTAGATCTTAATGTGCTTGTCCGCGTCTCTCAGTCGTTCCAGCTCCTGTTCGTTATCGATAAGCAGGAGCTTCTTTTCGATCAGGCCGGACGCCGTTTGGTAGGCCTTTTCGGCCGCGGCCATGTTTTCAGTGGTCGAACTGGATATGAAATCCTTGGTCCGGCCTTCCAGAATTGCAAATGAACGGGTGATTTCACTTGTAGCGGCAAGCACATTGCCTTGTTCGGAGAATTCGGTGAATTCTTCGTCTAGCAAGTCCAGCGTGAAGACGAATGTGCCACCGAGACCGCCCAGCAGGACAAGCAGGACGCCGAATGCGCAAAACAATTTGTTCATCAGTCTGAGATTTAAGAACCAGGTCATGAAACGCTCCTGTTTTTTACTTTTTGTTTGCCGTCGTCACGCGGCGAGCAACTCTTTCACGGTGCTGATGAGCAAAGCATTTTCGATCGGTTTTGCGAGAACGGCATCGGACTTGACCATCGCCAGCCGGAGGGCTTCTGATGGGGAGATCCCTGCACCACCTCCGGACATGGCGACCACTTTCATCTGTTGCCGACTCTCTTTGAGAGCAAACACAACATCTGTCCCATCGGAGTCCGGCATCATGATATCGGTCAGAACAAGATCAAAATCCTCGGTAGTTGCCAGTTGAAGACCTGACTGTCCATCGGCAACGGCAGTCACATCGTGGCCTTCCTTTTCCAGGATAGCTGTGAGGGCGTGCTTAACCGCGGGTATATCGTCGATAAGAAGTATCTTGGCCATTGGACCTCTCCTTTTATTTTGAAGAATTTCAGGTGATGGGAAGCGTCAGACGAACACGGCACCCGAACCCGCTCGTCCGGGTGCTTCTCAGTCCCGCCTCAATCGCGAGAGTGCCGCCGGCTTCAGAGATTATGGTCTTGACGATGTGCAGCCCTAATCCGGTTCCGTCCTTGCGCCCGTGCGTAACGAAGGGTTTGAGAACGTTAAGCCGATCTGCTTCCGGAATGCCCGGCCCGTCATCGGAGATGCAGATCTCGCACAGGTCAGGCGTGGCGGAGGAAACGTCAACGCGTACAGTGCCGCCGGTGCCGGTTGCCTGGGCGGCGTTCAGCACAGTGTTCATGATCACCTGAAAAAAATCTGCTTCCGTTATCACAGCCTTTGCGGCGCGCACGTCTTTGCCGATCTGAAAGTAGAGCTGGACCTTGACCGGCAGCAGGACCTGCAAGAGCTTGTGAGCCCTGTCCAGCGCGGCCGAGATGGGTGTCAGACGGCCGGCAGTTTCAGAAACGCCCTTGGTCATCGCCAGAAGGTTGTTTGACAGGTCTGCGGCCCGCATCGTGCTTTCGCGAACGATCTCGAGATCATTGCGAATGCGCTGGTCGGGCATCTCGGGCCCATGAAGAGCCAAAAGACTAATCGCCGGTTGGAGGAGATTGTTCAATTCATGCGCCAATGCTCCGGACGCCAGACCCAGGGCCTCAAGCCGGTTTTCAACTCTGTCATGTTGCGCGCGAAGCTTTTCTTCTGTGATGTCCCGCTGAATGCCGAGATAGGCCACAAGAGACCCGCCAGCGTCAAAGACCGGTGTGAGTTTCAAGGCGTTGACAAAGGGCTGGCCGTCCCGCCGGTAGTTCAGGATTTCGAAGGCACCGCTTTTTTGCTGGCGCACCGTGTCGGCCAGATTTCTGACAACATTCGGATCGGTTTGCGGGCCTTGCAGAAACCGGCAGTTCCGGCCAATAACTTCCCCTGCTTCATAGCCGGTCGTCTCCGTGAAGGCCGGGTTGACAAAGACCAGGGGCATGTCCGGACAGGTTGCATCGGCTATGCTGATCGTGTCCGGCGATGCTTCCAGCACGGCGGCAAACATCTCCAGGGCGATGGCCGAGAGATTGAAGGGGGGGACTGCACCGCCTTCAGACCTTGCCGGGCGTTTTAGGATACTCGGTTGGCCGGTCAGGCAGGCGGCCATCAAGGCGTTGATGCCGGTGGCGTCCGTGTCGAACCCTTCGATAGCCCCCCCGGCCCCGAAGATATGGGGTGCTCGGCCTTGCGGGCCAAACACCTGATGTTCGGGCCGGGTCCTCAGCATCTCTTCGGCTGGATCCGTGTGGATCTGCCCTGTTGCTTTCCGTCGCAGCATACATCTTTCTCCAAATTCGCTCGAAAGATGCAGAAACCGGAAGGCCTCACCAATTCCCAAATGGGGAGGTTCGAATGGTTCCGCGCAGGCCGGCCCCCTCTTGTCTTCCCACGCCTTTAACGACGCTGGATTTTTCAAAAAAAAAACAATTTGTTACAGTTCGAGAGGGTTCTTTCGGGAGGGCGCCATTGCGGCGGTTTCCGGAGTCGATCAAGGATTCTGCAAAGGCCGGTTCTTAAAAAATCACCCAATCAAGCGGCCTTATCCGGAATCGAGGAGGCACTCACCGCAAAAATCGAATTTTATCTGACACGTTCAAAACGAAGGTTCAGCTTAAGGCTTTGCGTAGTGACAAGATAATCCACGAGATCGCAGCCAGGTGACAGGTACACCCGAACCAGATGCGCGCGCAGAAATGTCGGGCTTTTGTAGGATTGGCGGATGTGTTCGCCGATGGTGGCATTTCCGATGGACCGACGGAAGCGGAGGTGAAGGAGTTGCAAGTTAAGATCGGGAGCTTACCGTCAAGAACGATCAATTTCACGACGCTTTTGCGCCTATTCGCTTAGCCGCAACTCCAATCAGTTTGTACACGAACCCGCTTTGAGCAAGTTCCGAAATCAAAACGCCAACACCCTTTCAAACATAAATGTCGCCACCCATAGATGTGCTGAACACGAAGCTGGACGAGATTCGATAGGATCTACCTTATAACGTGTGCTTTGCACTGGATGCCCTGATCAGCAAATTAGACGCGTTGAGTCGGCAGATCGATGGGATCGATGCCCGACTGGCTCAAATTCACAAGACCAATGTGATTTGCCGCTTACTCGCCACCATACCGGGGATTGAGCCGGTTCCATCCACGCCGCCGACGGAAGGGAGCAGGAAGGGTGCCTAATTATCGATCAAACTGGAGAAAACTGGCCAGTTTTTCCAATAGAAATCTCTTTGACTCGACTTCATTGCGAGCCGAAGACTGCGAACCAGTTGGTAGAAAAGTTCCGTTCTTTAGAGTGGCAGGGGAGCTTTGGTGTTTCCCAGGCGAACCGACTTTGCTCAGGCTAAGACCGAACGCAGGAGTAAGGTTACTCTGAGCTAATTTTGTTGAAAAACTAACTGTTGCGATCGGTTTTGCTGACTGATTCAATTGCCTAACTGGCGGAGGATTGAATCGGATGATGGGATCTAATCAGGAGTTTCAAAGTTCTCTTTTTTACGAGTTTTCCGTGGATGAGCATGTACCCGGGAACCATCTGCTTCGCTCGATTGACCAGTTCATCGATCTTTCTGACGTGCGAGACCATCTAAAGCTCTTTTACAGTCACACCGGTCGCCCGTCGGTTGACCCCGAACTGATGATCCGGATGCTGATCATTGGTTATACCCATGGCATTCGTTCGGAACGGCGCTTGTGTGAGGAGGTGCATCTCAATCTGGCCTACAGGTGGTTCTGCCGCCTGGATTTGACCGACGCGGTGCCTGATCACTCTACCTTTTCCAAGAACCGGCACGGTCGTTTTCGGGGCAGCGATCTGTTTCGCAAGGTCTTCGAGACTGTCGTGGTGCGTTGCATTGCCGAGGGTGTCGTTGGCGGCGAGCGGTTTGCCACCGATGCCAGCCTGATTGCAGCGGACGTGAACAAGCAGACCTCGACAAGATCAACCCGGAAACCGCCGCACGTGCCGTGCGCGAATACCTTTTGGCTCTTGATGATGAAGCCTTTGGCGCCGCCACCGATGTGCCCCCCAAGTTCACGTCGCATGCCGACCCGTCCAGTCAGTGGACAGCTGCGCATCACGGTCCGGCTTATTTCGCCTATTCAAACAATTACCTGATCGACACGGACCATGCGATCATCGTTGATGTAGAAGCGAGCCGCTCGGTTCGCACCGGTGAGACCCATGCCACGATCTCCATGATCGATCGGGTGAAGGAGCGCTTCGATCTGTGGCCGGAACGGCTTATCGCCGACACTGCCTATGGCACCGCCGAGTTCTTGAACTGGCTTGTTGAGCACCACGGCATCGAGCCGCACATACCGGTGTTTGATAAATCAAACCGGACAGATGGCACCTTCGCGCGCGACGACTTCACGTATGATTATAAGGCTGACGCCTACATCTGCCCGGCCGGCAAACAGCTGCTCAAAAGCCGGCGCGCGTTTCAGACGATCCGTCAGAAGCCAAAGGACATAGGTTTTACAAAATATGGCGCTTTGAAAGCAGACTGCGATGCATGCGCCTTGAAGGAAAAGTGCTGTCCCAAGAACTCCCCACGCCGAATTACCGTTTCCGAATTTGAAGGCGCACGGCAAATGGCGCGAGACATTGCCAAGACCGAAGAATACGCAATCTCATGCAAGCTCAGGAAAAAGGTGGAGATGTTGTTTGCCCATCTCAAGCGCATTCTCGGTCTCAGGCGGCTCAGACTACGAGGACCAAACGGAGCAAACGATGAATTCCTCCTCGCAGCAACCGCCCAGAACCTTAGAAAACTCGCAAAGCTCTTCCCAATCGTACAAACAACGAAGCCTGCATGACAGAGCCAGGCGTTTGTCAAATCTTGAAACCGCTTTCTAACAACTTGAAAGAAGACTTTTTCAACGGAATTAGCTCAGAGCCGACGTTTGCTGTAAGCGGCACCAAGGTCAGCAATGGGCCGATTTTGACGCTTTAAAAATTCGGCAGACCGGAAAAAACGGCCCAAAGAGGTCATTGATACACCTGATAACGAAGGTTTGCTCCCCGCCCAAAATTCGACTTTAGTGGCTGACGCAACCGAACATCCAGACGCGGAGACCCCGGAAAATCACCCCCACTGTGTCCGAAGCCGTAGGGGAGGAAGACCGTGACCGAAGGGATCATGCGTGATCGGCTCGTGAACAGCAGGGCCACAGGCGAACACGACGAACCGATTTAGATCTATCCTCTAGAGATGATCCTCATCAAAGGAGCGTTCAAAGCCGAAAACCAGATGCATTGCTGATTGCTCTCAGAGACTGGCGACGACAAGGGCGAACGCACCTAAAAGCGCCTTTGTGTCACGCCTACCGTGTTGCGCGGCGACAGGACAGGCCCAACAAATCTGGACTTTTCAGTTTTCGGGCCGCGTCGGCACCTTACTCGTAAAAATGTACGCATTTAGAAATTCGCAACTGCGGTACCTTAGAGTTTCCGACGTGTCCGATTGCATGGTGATGTTGGGATCAAGAAATGCTTGGGGTTGTTTTTACTGAATTCATGGAGATGGTCGAAGATGTCTTTTCCTTCGACATGGCCGACAAGGTTTTGGAGATCTCAGGCGTAGGATCCGATGTGGGATTCACCGCAGTTCAAGACTATGATCACACCTTGATGGTAAAACTGGTCGCTGCCTTGAGTAAGCAAACGGAAATGCCAATCGACGACCTCATTCAAGCTTTCGGAAAGCATCTATTTGGCCGTTTTTCGATAACGCATTCTCATTTCTTCAATGAGGCCACAAGTTCTCTAGACTTTCTCGAAAATATCGAAGATTATATTCATGTCGAGGTCAAAAAACTCTATCCGAATGCGAAATTACCAACCTTTGACTGCATACGGCATTCTGATGACTGTTTGGAAATGAATTACCGTTCGGTCAGGCCATTCGGAGACCTGGCTCACGGTCTTATTCTTGGGGCTGGTCAACATTTCGACGAGACGCTCGAGGTGGAAAGAACGGACCGGAATGGACCGAACGAGGTCCAATTCCTGGTGCGGCGGATTGGCGCGACACAATGACTGGGTCGGACGAAACCAAATGGCGCAACCGATTTGAGCGGGAACGCAAAGGTCGGAAAGAGGCTGAAGCGCTCCTGCAAAACAAAAGCCTTGAGCTTTACAAAAAGAACAACGAATTACAATCAACGCTAAGAGATCTTGAGGGTCTGGTCAGCGAACGCACAAGAGAAATTGAAAATGCTATGGCCGATCTGGCCAAAGCCAGTCAAGCAGCAGAGGGCGCAAACCGGGCGAAGAGCAATTTCCTGGCCAACATGAGCCACGAAATCAGGACGCCGATGAACGCAATTGTTGGCCTCAGCCACCTCGCTTTGCAGACCGAACTAGATCCCAAGCAGCGTGACTATCTCCAAAAAATCCAGAATGCGTCGAAAACACTGCTTGGCATTATCACCGACATTCTCGACATATCAAAAATTGAAGCCGGCAAAATGACAGTCGAACACATTCCGTTCGACTTATTTCAAGTTCTCGATCAAGTCGTGACTTTATCTTTGCACAAGGCGCAAGAAAAAAAATTGCAATTCATTCTTGATGTTCATCCCGATGTGCCGCCAGATCTTAAAGGTGACCCGCTGCGGTTAGGTCAGGTTCTGACCAATCTGGTCAATAATGCTTTGAAGTTCACAGAATTTGGAGAGGTCGTTTTAACCGTACAGCCGGAAACACGTGGCAACGATCAGACCGTCCTTGTCTTTACCATCAAAGATACCGGAATCGGACTCTCCCAACACCAGATCGAAGATCTGTTTAAGCCGTTCAATCAGGCCGACCTGTCGACAACACGAAAATACGGTGGAACGGGTCTTGGCCTTGCCATTTGCAAACAACTCGTCAAATCGATGCAAGGGACCATCTCGGTCGAGAGTGAGCCGGGTCGTGGCAGCGCGTTTACAATCAAGATACCCATGGACCACGCAGATCGAGATGGCGGAATTTCAAATCTCGATACAACGCTCACAGCCGGGCGCAAAGCCCTCGTTGTGGACAGCAACACAACCGCCGGCAAGATCCTTTCAAGAGACCTCGAAAGTCTTGGAATGGAGGTTGTTCTGGTCTCCGGCGCAGAGCTGGCGCTCGACTTGATCCGTTCAGCTTCAAGAAATTTCGATCTGGTGTTTACCGAATGCACCATACCCGAAGGTATGGATGGGATCGATCTGGTCCGCGAGGTTCTGGCCGACACACAAATCCAACCCCGACCGCTCCTTTTCCTGACGACAACCTCGAACCGCTGCGAACCCTGGAAGTCCCTGGACGGAAAAGTGACCGAAGAGAACGTCCTACACAAACCCATTAACCGCCGATCGCTGTTTAACCTCTTGAACCCCCTTTTTGGCGGTGAACCAATCCGGCACCAGCTACCCGCTACTCGCGGAAAAAATTTGGAAGACAGTAACCTGTTGCTCGGCGGGCGCGTTCTTGTTGCAGAAGACAATCATATTAATCAGCAGGTGATATCCGAGCTTCTGGAAGAACTTGGCATATCTGTCACTTTGGCAAGCAACGGTCAGACCGCCGTCGAAGCCATGCAGGCAGATCAGAGTTTCGATGTCATTTTGATGGATGTGCAGATGCCCGTTCTGGATGGTTATCAGGCAACCCAAATACTGCGCTCCAATCCAGCGACGCAAAACGTTCCTGTCATCGCGCTCACGGCAAATGCAAGCAGTGAGGACAGGGAGAAGTGCTTGAAGGCCGGAATGAACGATTATCTTCACAAGCCGGTGGAACCTGACACGTTGCGGGAAAAACTGTCTCACTGGATTCCGTCGCGCGATGCGCGCGACGGCCCTCGCCCGCTGAACGCGGCGCCTGGCAAAACCAGCACCGCCGCTCTACCACAGTATCTCCCTGGTATTAATCTGCAGATAGGCAAGCACTTCGTAAACGGCAACGAACACGCCTATGCGAAGCTGCTGCGGCAAATGTGGCAAGACCACTCGACGGCAGACCTCCTATTGCGCGATGCAATAACGGCCAACGATAAAGACTTGGCAGTGCGTACGGCCCACACGATGAAAAGCCTGAGCAAAACGCTCGGCGCAGAAGAGCTGGCCGAGGTAGCTGGGTACCTCGAACTCAAGCTTAAACAGGGGCTAGACACGATCGAGGCATCGGATGTCGAAGCATTCACAACGCATTTGCAATGCGTCATGGACGGGCTTTGGCAATGGTGGCAGCAGGACCCGTCGGACCAAGTCTCTCCTACCGGGCAAATGCCGATTGCTGAACTGCTTGAGCGTTTGACTGACCTTGAGGTGGCACTGCTGCGGGGGGACAGTGCGGCCGAAGATATATTGAATGACGTGAGTGCCAGCGTGCAAGCCTATGCCAATCGGACCGATACCCAAGACTTGATCGATGCGATCGATCAGTTCGAATTCGATGATGCATTGACCATTCTGGCAGGTTTGAAAGCCAAACTATCTGCAGCAGCATAGGACCCAGACACACCATGGACCGGAACACAATCCTTGTTGTTGATGACGAACGGGTCAACATAAACGTTCTTGTGGAACTTTTGCGGGACGACTACCAGGTTTTGGTTGCAAAAGATGGCGACCAGGCACTCAAGCGCGCCAACGGGGATCAGCCGCCCGATCTCATCCTGCTGGATGTGATGATGCCTGGGATAGATGGCTATGAGGTTTGCCGCAGGTTGAAGCACACGCCTGAAACCGCGGACATTCCTGTCATATTCATTACGGCCATGGGAGAGGTCGAAAACGAGTCCCATGGACTGGAGCTCGGCGCTGTCGACTATATCACCAAACCGATTTCGCCAGCTGTCGTCAAGGCGCGGGTGCGGACTCATTTATCCTTGCGCCAAGCGCGTAATGAATTGAAGGACCAGAACAGAAAACTTGAAGTCAAGGTTGCCGAACGCACTGAAGAGTTGCGCCATATTAACGAGGAGCTGCTCAACACCCGCCTTGAGATCATTCGCCGGCTAGGCCGAGCCTCGGAGTACAAGGACAACGAGACCGGGCTCCACGTTATCAGGATGAGCCATTATTCCCGTATCCTTGCTGCGGCATACGGTATGCCAGCTGAACAGGTCGAGATGCTCTTCCAGGCCGCCCCGATGCATGACATCGGCAAGATTGGCATCCCGGACCGGATCCTGCTCAAGCCCGGGAAACTGGACGATGACGAGTGGCGTCTCATGCGCAAGCACCCTGAAATCGGAGCCGGGATTATTGGCGACCAGGACAGCCCTCTCCTCACGGTCGCACGGTCAATCGCCCTCACACACCATGAAAAATGGAATGGTCAAGGATATCCGCACGGTCTGAAGGGCGAAGATATTCCGATAGAAGGGCGCATATGTGCGGTTGCAGATGTGTTTGATGCCCTAACAACGGCGCGTCCGTACAAGGCGGCCTGGCCGGTTGAGCGCGCAGTCAAGCTACTCGAAGAGGAAGCGGGCGACCATTTCGATCCAAGCTTAGTACCTTTGTTCATTAATAACCTGGATGCCATCCTGGCTATCAGAGATAAATGGGCTGAAAAAGAAAGCGTTTTAGAGGATCCGGTTCAGTAAACGGTGCGTTGATCATTTTGAGGACATCCAACCCTCGCGATAGGGTGTGCGTCTGGGTGTGATGCATAGGGTTGAGCCTCAATAGTACAAATGCACGTTCCAAGCCTGTTTATCCAATTGAGAACGGTATTCTGAATTGCAACTTTTAATTGCTTCCACTTGCACGTTTTCGATTGAACAAACTGATCAAATCCCGCGCCGGAGCACCAGCATGCCGGATAGCGGTGACGATGCTTGAAAGTCCATCCGCGTGACTTAAGATCTCGTCGGCGCAAAAGTCCTTTGCCGCTGCCATTTGTTTATCATCGGACTGGTGTACAAGAGCAATAATCTGGAAAGGCGATGCCGAAAGCCAGCGTTTGCGTAACTCCTGAAGAGCTTCATCCGTGGCATCGCTAAAGTCGACTAAAACAGCGTCAGAACCGCTAATCGATAGCGGCGTTACATCTTGTGGCCTGAAATAACTGACTGAAAAATACAGCCCAAGAAATTTGCAGGTTGCACTACTCTCTAGGTCGGCGAAGTGTATTATTGAGAGCCTCATCACTAATGGATAAGATGATAAACCTTACCAAAGCTTAATTTTGGGTCGCTCGTTTCAGATTTGTTGCGGTCTTCTCACGCTACGAGGTTACCGTGATGAAGGACATGAGACCGTGAAGCCAGAGATTGTCCTAAAATTCAGATCTATGTACTCCCGACAGCCAGTGCACCATGCAGCATTCGATGCGAGTCTAGCGGTGTCAAAGTAGTTTCGGTATCTGCCATTTTCGGCCTTGGCGGTCATTGATGCATACCGCAACAAATGGCCGCTTTCCGCCCATTTCGAGCATTAGCTGCGATCAGAACAAACGACCGCCCCGGGACGAAAAGTCATGTCACCGAGAGGCAGGCATCGGAATGAAAGTGGAACGGAAAAACTGAACACCGAAATAGAGCTGCTGGAGGCGCTGGTGAGAGGTTATCCACCGCTTTGGTGTGCAGTTTACGCGAACCCGAACTGCGAGCGGCGAGCGTTCATGAGCCTCACCAAGGCGAGGATCGTTGCGCATCATCCGGCAGAGCAACACGAGCGACAGCAGGTGCGCTTGAAACGGAAAGCAGCTCCGAGCAAGCTGATTTTCACGCGCTATCTGTTTATTTGCTTTGATTTGATCCCAAAGCGGGTCATGACTTTGCGCATGTTAGTAGGCGCGATCGCGTCGAAGGTATTGTTTCTCTTAATAAAACTGGCTAGTCTTATCTGATCGGGCACGATAAAATGGTGTCACCGATTCAACGTTGGAACACAGGCGACCGAGGCCCGGGCGGGCCATTTGTCTGGGTCTGAAAGACGCTGTAATTGATCAATGGACTATTTGCCGGGTTCAATCTTGAGATCACAAGCTACGAGGACACGGCCAAAACATTTCGCGGCGAAGTTTCCGCCTTCTGCCGCAAAACGCTCCTTGTCGCACCCGTTGACGATCTGGCGATTTGGGCATATCTGATTCAATCAGGATGATTCGTTGGACCCTTCGGACCTGATGCTGGCGCAAGGCCAGACGCTAATAGACGACTGAAGCGGCGGACCCAGCCAACACAAGACGCAGGACCTGCGGAGTTGGTGCGATGGGTTCATATGGAATAAAACCAGAAGACGATGCACACGGCTCGCTTTGATGCGGGCCTTTTTTGTTGCCTGGAGGCGCGTGGGCGCCATGCCGTCAGCAATAGCGGGCGTTACGGACTGACCACCATCGCACTGGCGATTGACTTTCCCGACCACACTTTGAAGGAGGCGCCGGAATGAGCCTCGGGCGGCAACGGTTTTCGATCATCCCGGCCATGGCGGTTACCGACCGCCGGCTGAAGCCGCGTGACCTGCAGGTGCTGTGCCTCTTGGGGCGGCATACCGACAACAATGGCTGGTGCTGCCGCAGTCAGGTGAAGATGTCGAAAGAGCTGGATTGCGGACGCAGCACGCTGCAGCGCGCGCTTGATCGTCTTTATGAGGCCGGCTACTTGGAATTCAGGGTCAATGAGCGCGCGTCCGGGGCATCCGCGGCACATGACTACCGCGTGGTGATCGACCCGAAAGAGGCCGACCACGGAGACGATTGTTCGCTGGAAGTCGACAGCAAAAACGCGGCCGAACTCACGCCTGAAAGTGAGCCAGAACTCCGTGAAACACCCCTGCCCATATATGGGCACCCCCTGCCCGCCTATGAACGGGCACCAATGTTAACGACCCAAGATAAACGAATAAGTGGGGTGGTCGCGCGCGCGCTTGCCCGCGAGGAGGGTGTTTCACGGAAAACCGATACACTGCCCGAGACCGACCTCGTCGACCGCGGCAAGCGCGTTTGCGGGGCGATGGGCATCGGTTGGGACGACCCGCACTGGACGGGCGATGTCTGGCTGATCACGCAATGGGCCGCAGCCGGGTTTGATTTTGACCTGGATGTGATCCCGACCATCACCGGGATTTGCCGCATCAGGGCCGAGCCGCCCGCATCGCTGAGCTATTTCACCAAGGCCATCGCCAGACACCGGCAAGCCCGGCTCGATGCGGCAAACGGCAAGACCGGGGCTGCTGCCGGTTCTGGCGGCAAGGACCGGTTCGTTTCAGAGCACGATGCGCAAAGCGCAAGGATCAAAGCGGCTATTGCCGAGGTTTTTGGGGAGGATGAGGCATGACGATTTCGCCGGCGCAAGCCCATTTCATCAAGCCGCTTCTGGGTGTCTTCAAGCGTACACCGGGCGCCGATGAGAACGCGTATTTCCGGCTGTTGAAAGACAAGCTTTCCAGCTTTGAGCAAGAGGATCTCCTGGCGGCGGCCGACCACTTGTCGACCAATGCCGAAAACCAAACCTGGCCGCTTTTGCGCGACTGCATAAGAGCCTGCGAGGCAGCTCGGGCAAAGCGGCTGGCGGCGGAAAACCCGCGACCCAACATCCCTGTACCCGCGGACGGACCACGACTGCCCGAAGCGGCAGCGATGCGCATCCTGGCCGCCGACGTGCCGGAGGTTGCGCTTCGGGCCTGCGACGGCGACTGGATCGTCTGCCTCCTGGAGTTCGTCCAGGACAAAAAGCGCGTCCCGACGGGTAGGGAAATCGACGATTGCAAGGCGCAGACATCGCGCACCGACGCCAAGATCGAGGAACACTGCACCCTTGCCAATGGCAGTGCCCTCGATCAGATGATCTCAAGAATGATCAACGGCATTCACGCCAAACGTGAGCGTGTCAAATCGGCCATGAAAGAGATGCTGCGGTGCCCGGCAAGCCAGGTGGCGGAGTGAGCCAATTGATGAAGATCCCGGTTAGCAACAGTGACGCTCGACGTTGACAAGCTAGGGAAGCTTTGAGATCTACTTGGGTCAGGACGATTCGTCGGATCCCTCGAACCTGGGCGTGCCGCTGCCGCTATTCCAAACAGAGTGCGCGAGGCGATGAACCCAGCCAACAAAAGACGCCGGAGGGGCGGAGTTGGCGCGACGGTTTTCTATGGACCAAATTCAACCGCCAAATGAACGGCTCGCAAGTCAGCGGGCCTTTTTGCTACGATACCAGTCACTGGCGATGGCCATGACCCGTTTTAGGGACCGTACAACCACCTCGTCCCGCCACGGGCGGAAAGCTCCCGGGATCTCGTCAGTCTGACGCTAAATTCCAAGCCTAAACTTAAATTTGAGAGCTAAACGTCTAAGGTTGAGAATTTGAGGAGATCGGTTTGCTCAACGCACCGTTACTGGAGTTCCCGTCTAAGAGCTGACTTACCTAAATAATCAGCGACCCGAAGTGGCGGGTCCGTCTCCCTGGCTACAGGCAATGCGCTCAATCTCCTTGCGCTCGGCTATGAGCATCTGCTTAGGCGATGATCTTTCAGGAACTGCGAACGGACATGGATTTCGTCCTCAGCGACGAATATCTGCGGAGCCGGACGCTGATTGAAAACTCCGGCGTTTGTGACCTCCTAGAGCACAGACCCACAAACGGCGTTCCTGCCGTCGCAAACTCAGATGTGCCTACGCTTTAGAAGGTGCTGGAAATAGCGTCCCTTCCAGGTGCAGAAGTTCTAACTCATGCCTGTTAACGCGAGGCGGAAGAGACCGCCGGCGCCGACGTCTCATGTGAACATCCCCTCGTCATAGCGTGTCGTCACCTAAGCACACGTGCCGGTGCCGTCGGACGCTCTCAAAACCTATCCAAACCCGCTGGAAGCCGCGCGCGGCAGTTGATTGTTTCCGGCAAGACCACGCAACAATCACGGAAAGGCAAGCGGCGAAATGAGTGTCGTAAAAAGAAAGCTGAACCCTGAAATCGAACTACTCAAAACCCTGGTGAGGCGTTATCGACTGCTTTGGTGTGTGGTTTACACAAACCCGAATTGCGAGCGGCGAGCGTTCATGAGCCTCACCGAGGCAGGGATCGCTGCCCATCTTCCGGAAGAGCAATTCGAGCGAAAGCAGGCCCGCTCAAAGCGAAAGGTGACCGTGCGCAAGCCAATCTTCACGCGTTACCTGTTTGCAGGCATTGATCCGAAGGCGGGCCAAGACTTTGCGCATGTTCGAAACTGCGACGGCGTCGAAGGTATTGTTTCTCTAAATAAATCCGGCAAGCCTTATCTGATCGGGCGCGATGAAATGGTGTCGCTAATCGATAGACTGAACACAGGCGAGCGCATCCCTGACGGGTCATTTATCCAACTCGGCAAGACGCTGCAATTGATCAAAGGACCGTTTGCCGGGTTCGATGTCGAGATCACCGGATACGAGGAAGCGACCGCAACCTTTCGCGGCGAGGTTGCCATCTTCGGCCGCAAAACACCCGTTGTCGCATCCGTCGACGATCTGGGGAGTTGAGCGTATCGGTTTCGCGCGGGCGGGAAGCGCACGGTGTCCGATCGAAAAGCCGAAGTCAGATGGGATCATCCCTATAAAAACGGTCAAAGTCGCATTGGGCCGACCCTGGAAATTGACCATCAACATGGTTTTGCCTGTGCGCATGCGCCACTAAATCAAGCGCCGCGCAGGCAAAGCGTTCTCGTGACGATGTCAGGCAAGACGAAGGGCGAGGACACTAGGGACCGTATCCAAAGCACGCCCGCCGACGGGCGGAAAGCTCCCAAGATTTTACCAGTAGAGGGGTCTTCAACCGATACACGCTTTGCACGGATGCACGCGTGTAGCGAACGGAAGACGAGCACGCCTTCGATCAGTGGCGCTTGGAACCGAGCCTCGACCCGGTCACACAGTAGTGCCGCCCTAACAGCACAACCCCGTGAACCGCAAAGGGCGACGGGCAGACGAAATCAGGAACGCGAACCCCATGTCCAGCAAGCAAACGCTTGACCCTACCGCGACGCAGTATTTCACTGTGTCGGAAGTGGCAAAGCACATACGCAAGTCTTTGCGCTGGCTGAACGGAATACTGGCCGAAGACGGCCGGCGCCGGCCGGGCGAACAGCTGTTTCAGTTTCACCGACGCCATGGGAGGACGAGACTTTGGACACGGCAAAACCTTCAGGATCTCTGCGAGGCAATCGCGCGGGAAAGCGAGCCGGGCGGCGTGCTCGCGGGCTCGCCCCGGTCGACCGTGACGGCGTCTGGCACGTTCACGGCACCGTCCGGACTCGCGGACGCTCAATCCGCATTAGAAAAAGTCTTGGCCTTTCAGTCGCACGCGTCTCCGAGGACGCTGCAATCGAGGAATGCCGGCGCATCGAAACCGAAATCATCGCGGAAGCGGCCGGCGAGCGCACGAAAGGTTCTTACGTTTCGGTCGCCGCCAACGACTACGTGACCCGCCCGCGCCAGAAAGCCATCGGCAAAACCACAATCGACATCATCAAAGAAATTGTCCAGCGGTTCGGACTGCGGCGTCTGAACGAGATTTCCGAAGAAGAGTGGCAGCGCCATGTGGACCAGCGTCAGAAAGGCAATAGCGCCGCTACTCGAGAACGCTATCTGAACGCACTGCTGGCGTTCCTGTCGTTTTGCCAAGGAAAGAAACACAACCTGGAAAAACTTCCGGAATTTGACCGGGACAAACGCGCCCGCAACCCGAACCGGCGCACGCGCCGCCGCATCAAGGAGTTGCGGCCAGATCTGATCGCGCGCCTGATGATGTCCGCGCATATCACCATCCGGGCTCAGATGGCGGTAGAATGGTCAGCGGGCGCCCGCGTCTCTTCGGTGCTGCATGGGTGCCGAGTCTGCGACCTCATTCTAGCCGAAGGCCGCGAGCAGATCACCTTTCACGACACCAAGAACGGCGAACCGGTTGACGCGGCCCTGCATCCGACCGCCGCCGCGATCCTGCGCGACTATGTCAAGTGGCGCGGCAACCTGCACGACCGCGAGGCGCCGCTGTTTCTCACCTTTCGGCGAAAGCCCTACACTGACACGGGCGGCGCATGGGGCGGCCAGAACAAGACCGGTTTTAACGCGGCCAAGCGCCGCGCCGCTGAAGCCGTTTTGAACGATGCCCAGGAGGCAGCGGCAAAGCTCGGTGACACGTCGCGTAAGAAGGCAATCCTGAACGAGGCGCAAGCCGATGCGGTTCTTTTGAAATCCATGACGCAGCACTGGTTCCGCCACATGCTGGCAAGCCGCATGCTGCGCGACGGCGACATCCGCGCCGCCATGGAACAGGGCGGCTGGCTCGACCCGCGCTCGGTCATCGGATACACGCACGACGTGCCAGAATTCCGCCGGTCGGTCGTGTCAAACTTCGATGATTTCGGCAAGTCTTTGACACATACAAACGACGCCACGACAGCAAGTAATTAACAAAATTACACAAATCAGAACTAGAACCACCCCTTGGTAAGGGAGAGGTCGAGAGTTCAAATCTCTCCGGCAGCACCATTTTCTAGCGATCTACATACCAACGCGCATCGTGATCGAACTAGCTTCAGAAAAGTTCAACGGCGCACAATGGCCTCTGCGAAAAAGTCTCCACGCAGGTCCAGAAACAGCCTTATCTGGACCTCATGGGCTTTGTGCGGTCATTGATGTAGGATCCTGACAGGGGCAGCATTACGCAACGCTCTCAAATACATGATCATTCGGAGGGGGGCGCGAGATGAGTTTGTTGGAACCTAAAGCTTCCGCCCTCTCCGCGACAGATCTTTCCGGGCTTTGGGCTTTCGGCTTGCTCAGCGCCCGTACGGGCGAGCCGCTGATCTTTGAAGGCGGCGAACACCAACTTGATACCAGCCTCATCTCTTACGGATACAATCAGGTCACCGACAGCAGCGGCAATTTGAAATCCGCCGCCGCAGCCCCCCTTTTCCGGAGGTGAACTGCTGGTGCTGTCGGATACGCCAATCACCGATCCAAACACCGTTGAATACGCCCGCACCCTCGCAATCATGGCACCGATCCGTGACGCGATCCTCTATCAATACGATCAGACATCCCGTGCCGAATGGGAGTTCCTAACTGCCGTCTTGACTCTGAATGGTCTCAAAACCTTGGGCGCCACAACCTCAAGCACATCGCTGCTGGCAAGTGGCGAGGTGTTTGATTATGTCGCAACCGGCCCCACCGACGGCAATCCGGTGCTGCAATACCTTGAAGAGGCTGAACTTGAACTGAAATGCCTCGGCTTCATAGCGTTTAACTTCACCAATCCCGAAGGCACCAATCACTGTGAAGAGACAGGGCTGGTTGAGGGGTCAGGGATCAGGACATCCGCTGTTCTGGACGCCGGTGTTGATGAGGTGTTTTACCTTCAGGAAAACGATGATGTGGCCGCCGCCCTGCTGGACGGATCAGCGCACTACAACACCTTTGGCTGGCGGGAGGGCCGTGACCCCAATGGCTGGTTCGATACGGACTGGTATTTGGCACAGAACACGGATGTCGCCGCGGCGGACATCAACCCGCTTGCCCACTACCTTGATCACGGATGGCGCGAGGGAAGAAGCCCCTCAGAATACTTCAACGGGGATCGTTATTTGAACGCAAACCCGGATGTGGCCAATGCCGGGATCGATCCGCTCAGCCATATGTTGATGTTTGGTCTTGCAGAAGGCCGAGATTGGGGACTTCTCTAAGCGAAAGCTCCAACATTGTTACTTGTATGTGGCACCAGAACCATCAACGACTCATACCGGACTTGCCATCACCAGAAGAATGACAGCCTCCTCGGCTCAGCTGAGCGCAGAGCACCGCCAGCGAAACCGCTATGAACGGGTCGTATCCGGTGTCGACTATTCCCTACGGCCGTTCTGACAGCGTCGCTGGCAGCAACACAGCATTCAAGCGGCCTAAATTTCACCTCAGATGAGATGGAAACTGCCTAATCAGTGCTCGAAGAACCGGGCAGTCGGCTCCCCGTTGGTCGGCCTCCGCCTGGTTTGAAAAGTCGAAATTACTCATCGCTGTATCAAAGAATATTCGAGGCCAGGATGACCTACGAAGTTGATGACGACATATATCCGGCAACGACCGGCATCTACATCGAAGCGACCTGGTACGGATACGGAACGTATACCGGAAGCGGTGTTCTCGTTGGACGCAACGACATCCTGACGGCGGCCCATGTCGTCTATGACCCTATTTGGGGTATTGCCGATGATATTGTGCTTTACCCGTCCTACGATCCCGACGACTTTTCCAACGACACTGTCGAATGGTCGACGGTTCACTATTTCCCAGATTTCGATCCAGACGCAGATGGACGCTTGTATTGGGGTGATTTCAATTCCGGCACTCTAGGGGAGACCGAACTTGATATCGCCCTATTCACTCTTAGCGAGGCAGCCGGAGACGTCTATGGCTGGATGGGAATGGACTACGGGTTCAACGGCGGGAACGTGGGTGTTCTGGGATACCCGGGCATTTATGGCCGGCAGCCCATGTATGACACCGGCTCCGTCAGCAACGCGCCTTTCAACGACTATGCGTTTCTCTACAACGGGGACCTTGAGGTCAACAGCGGCAACTCGGGCGGCCCAATATTCTATGACTACGGTGATGGTCCCTATGTGGTCGGAATTGTCTCCACCGGCATCGCGGCTGTTGATATTGCCGGCCATGAGTATTGGTTGCGCGACTATATTCGCGACAACGATGTGGCACTGTCCGGCGGCAGGTTTGATCCCACATCAAGCGGCAGCACGGTAACGATCGACTTGGTCGAAGATGGTGTTTACCGCTTCTACAACAGCTCAACCGGGACACATTTTTACACCTCGGCTTATGCCGAGGCGACCTCGATCAACACGAGCTCATCCCAATACAGCTACGAAGGCGTCGCTTATAAAAGTGTCGACAGCACGGGTTCCAATGCGGTCGAGTTCTACCGGTTTTACAACACAGATACGGGCACGCATTTCTTCACAGCAAGCGCCACGGAACGCGACTCAGTGATCTCAACTCTGCCTCAGTTCAACTATGAAGGCGTTGCCTATCACCTCCACAGTACTGCGGACGCCGACGACATTGCACTCTATCGTTTTTTTAATACGGAAACGGGAACCCATTTCTATACAGCTGTTCAAGCGGAACGGGACAGCGTGATCAACACGCTCTCGCAATACACCTATGAGGGAATTGTCGGATACGTTGACATTGCCTAGCGCGCAATGTGGCATCAGACCACGAGACTGAGGCTGCCCTGTTCGAAAGAGATACTGACCCTAGACCGGGCTTTCCATCACCAGAAGAATGACAGCCTCTTCAGAGAGGACTTCATAGCTGTGGGCGACATCGCCGGAAAACCGGAAATAGTCCCCTTCTGAGAGGGTTTCCGGTTCGTCCGCGGGGCCGACGCGGATCTCGCCGTTTGCGACGAAAACATGTTCAATCGTGCCTGCTGGATGCGGCTCGGCCGAGCGGAGTGCACCGCCGGAAAGGCTGGTCCGGTAAAGATCGCGGCGGCGGCCAGGCGGGCAATTTGCCAGCAGGACAGCGGTAAAGCCGGCTGCTTCCGAGGCGACCGGATCCCCTTCCCCGGCCCGGATGAGTGTTTTATCCGTCGTACCAGTCTCAAACAGGAAGCTGAACGGGATATTGAGTGCACTCGCGATTGCCCAAAGCGTTTCAACACTCGGGTTGCCCTGCCCCGCCTCCAACTGGGACAAGGTCGACTTTGCGAGCCCGGCGGTCTTTGCAAGCGCAGACAAGCTCATGTCTGCTTTCAATCTTTCTCGTTGAATGGCTTTTGCAATGAGGGTGATCGGTGTCATGTCGCGTGGTCTCTTGTTGTTCGTTCGTTTTAACACTCATGTGTTCGATTTGACAAACGCCATCCAATAGTTCATTTATTCAAACACCGTTCTTTATATCGAACGATCATTATCGAATTAGCACCTCTCAGGCGACACTCATGAGCATGACACGCAATGACGGCGGAACGCCCGACTTCGCAGGCAAACCAACAAGCACCTTCCGATCCGATATTTCGGACGGTATCCGGGATGCCCTGCCCATCTTGTTTGCCGTTGCGCCGTTTGCAGCCGTATTCGGCGCTATTGCGCTGGAGAACGGACTGACCTTTGGCGAGCTCCTGCTGACATCGATGTCCATTTACGCTGGGGCTAGTCAGTTCGTTATGCTGGACTTGCTCGGCCAGGGCGTGCCGGCCTGGTCTATCGTTTTAACGGTCTTTGCGGTGAACTTCCGGCATGTGCTCTATTCGGCCGCCGTCGGCCGGCATTTGAGCAAGTTTACGACCTTGCAGAAGGCACTGGCTTTTTTCGTTCTGGTTGATCCGCAATATGCAGCTGCCGAGCGCCGCGCGGGCCGGGATGGCCTCCGACCCGCCTATTACTTTTCGTTCGCAGCTGCAATTTATGTCGTCTGGATCACGTCCAACTGCCTCGGCGCTGCCTTCGGGTCGCTGATTGAAGATCCGGCCGCCTTCGGTCTCGATGTGATGCTTCCGATTTATTTCGCTGGCCTTGTCGCCGGTTTTCACACCCGCCGCGGGTTTGGAGTGATCCTGCTGGTCAGTGCAGCCGCCTCAACCCTCGCCTTCCACACGATCGGCAGTCCCTGGCACATCACGATTGGCGGCCTTTGCGGCCTTGCCGCAGCCGCCCTACTCAGCCGTCCGAAAGGAGAGGCGTCCCATGGATAACACTGTTCTGATCATCTGCCTGTGCGCCCTGGCCACTTACCTCACAAGAACCGGCGGGCATCTGATTCTGTCGCGGTTTGGTGCGCTTCATCACCGCGCGGAAGCTGCGCTCGATGCCGTCCCGGTGGCCGTCCTCACCGCGCTGGTTGCCCCCGCCGCAACGACGGAGGGGCCCGCGGAGGCCATCGCGATCATCCTGGCAGGCGTTTTGACATTGCGTTTTTCCCTGATCATCAGCGTTTCCGCGGGGATTTTCAGTGTCGTCGCCCTGCGCAGCCTTGGGCTCTAACGCACTGAAAAACGGCCGGAGGGAAGATCCCTCCGGCCGCTAACTGTATTACTTGGTGCCGCTGCAGCCGATCAGATGTCTATGGACCGGGCGATCAGCTCTTTCATGATCTCATTGCTGCCGCCATAAATCATCTGCACCCGGGAATCGGCATAGATGCGGGCAATCGGATACTCCATCATATAGCCATAGCCGCCATGCAGCTGCAGGCATTCGTTGGCGATCTCGTTCTGAACTTGCGTACCCCAGTATTTCGCCATGGATGCAGTTGCCGCATCCAGCGTGCCCTCGTCCATCCGCGCAATACAGTCATTCACGAAACTGCGCAGCACTTCCGCCTTGGTCTTGCACTCGGCCAGCTTGAAACGCGTGTTCTGAAAGTCCATCACGCGCTGACCAAAGGCTTTGCGGTCCTGAACGTAGCGAACCGTCTCATCGATCGCGAAGTCGATTACACCCAGCGCCAGACAGGCAATGATCAGCCGCTCCCAGGGCAGCTGCTTCATCAGCTGATAAAAACCCTGCCCTTCTTCGCCTCCCAAAAGGTTCTCCGGGGGTACGCGCACGTCTTCGAAGAACAACTCGGATGTGTCATTCGCCTTGCAGCCGAGTTTCTTGAGGTTCCGTCCCCGCGTGAACCCATCTGCGCCCTCAGTTTCTAGAACCAGGAGGGAGACGCCCTTCGACCCTTTCGTCTTGTCGGTCTTGGCGACAACAATGATCAGGTCTGCAGTCTGGCCATTGGTGATGAAAATCTTCGATCCGTTCAGCACGTACTCATTGCCGACAAGCTCAGCTGACGTCTTGACGCTCTGAAGATCGGACCCGGTGCCGGGTTCGGTCATGGCAATCGCACCGACATATTCGCCGGAGGCAAGCTTCGGCAGCCAGCGCTCTTTCTGGCTGTCCGTGCCATAAGCTGTAACATAGTGATTGACGATCGACTGGATGGAAAAACCCCAGCTGCTCTCGCCTTTGCGACCCTGGAGGTAGGCCGTCACCGCATCAAAGCTGATCGGGGCTCCGGCGCCGCCAAACTCTTCGGGAAGCGCAGCGCCCAGAATTCCGGCCTCGCCGGTCTTGGTCCAGAACTCGCGGTCAACGACACCCTGATCGTTCCACTTTTCGATGTTCGGCACCATTTCATCATCCAGCAAACGCGACGCTGAATCGTAGAACATTCGGTGCTCTTCCTGAGGCCAGGATGCGGTGGCGGCAAAAACAGACACGATAACCTCCCAAGGGTCCAATTCTTACGTTTACGGAAAGGTGGCGCACTTGTTACTTTTTGTCAATTTCTATCTGAATGTGCGATGACCCGGCACAGGAACCTGAAGACGTCCGGATTGCCGGTATGTTCGTGGTGTCACGCCTGTCCACTCTTTGAAAGCACGAATGAAAGCGCTGGTCTCACTGAATCCGAGGCGCAGTGCGATGGCTTCGATACTCTCGCCTGTTTCCGCCAGCATCGCACGGGCATGGTCCCGCTTGACCTGAAGTCGGATATCTGGAAGTGAGACACCTTCTTTTTTCAAACGGCGTCGCAGCGTGTAGACCGGCACCTCAAGTAGGCTGGCAAGTTCATCCATGGACGGCAATGGCCTGTTTTCAACGATCGCCGCTTCAATCAGACCCGCCACTTCTTGCGACACATCCTGAAGCAATGCCACGGGCATGAAGGCATCCATCGGCGTGCGCCGGGCCCAGGCAACGGCGGCCTCTTCACTCCGTTGTAAAGGCCAGGCCTGAACATCAACCGGCATAGAAAAGCCGCTGCTTTCTGAGGAAAACGAGGGAAGTGCGCCGGGGAAGAGTTCGTTGCAGCCTGACGCCCAGGCTGGCCGTGGATAGTCGAACCAGACCGACGACAGCGGCAGCCATTTACCGGCGAGCCACCCCGTCAGCCGGTGCATCAACACCAATATAGCCTCAATACCAAATTCCGACTTCGGAAAGGCTGGGGTCGTGCGCTCGAGCTGAAACCGGCACTCTGAACCGGCAGTGGAAAATGTCACAGTGAACGTGTTGTCCAGCATGTTCATAAATTCCGCCAGCCGCGAGAACGCGCCACCGACCGTCTGTCCGCGGGAAGCATGTTCTGCCATCAGTGCCAGCGTGCCAATGCGCTGCGGCCGCTCCAGCTGCCCGGCGAACTCGTCGTTCATCTGAAGGGAGATTGCGCGGCTGAGGCGGATGAAATCCTGCGCTGTCGGCGCATCCGACAAACACTCAAGCTTGGCCGCGGTGAGTGCATCTGCCCGACTGTAACCAGCCTCGGCATACCCTCGCAGAAGATTGCTCACCAGACCTGAATATGCAGTTGTCATAACTCGTGTTTTGTAAGTTTATGTCAATTATGATCACCTTGAGTGCCAGAAACAGGCGCAAATGTCCATCCCGCTGCCACAGTTGGCAGATTAAGCACGGTTACCGAGTCTGGAGATTTAGAGCGCGAACATGACCTCTGCAGCCCGAACGGCGGCGGAGGCGCGGTTCTCGACACCAAGCTTTACAAAGATCTGCTCAAGGTGCTTGTTCACCGTTCGTGGGCTCAGGTTCAGGATTTCGCCAATATCCTTGTTGGACTTGCCTTTGGCAATCCAGATCAGGACTTCTGCTTCGCGCTGGGTCAACTGAAACTCGATTTGCAGCGCCCGCACTTGCCCCTCCTCGTCTTCCGCCGTCACGCGAAAGAGATTCTCATCCGGCCCAACGCGGCCGAGAGGATAGAGCTGGACGGCCAATTCTTCGGACAGTCCCAACATGAAGCTGCCGCGCCGTGGCGCATCTGCACTGCTCTCAAGCCATTCGCCGAGCGCACGGCCCAGCTGAAAAAGCGTTGCATCTGCAGCGCCGGTCCGCGCCAAAAGGGTGTGGATCTGGGGCGTGGTCCACAGGATCGCCCCTTCCGAGGATACAGCGACGAGATGCCGTCCGGCGGCATCGAGCGCAACATGCGCGCTCTGAACGGATCGGGCGTTGCGCAAATGCACCTTGATCCGGGCCTTCAGCTCATCAACATCAATGGGCTTGGTGAGAAAGTCGACCCCGCCGCAATCCAGTGCCTTTACGATGTGTTCGGTCTCTGAAAGCCCTGTCATGAAGATTACAGGAACATGCTGAAGGCCTTGGTTCTCCTTGAGCTTCCGGCAGGTTTCGAACCCGTCGAGCCCCGGCATCACTGCATCCATGAGGATTGTGTCCGGGGTTACCCGCTCGCAGATGGAGAGAGCTGCTTCACCACTGGTCGCAACCAGGACCGCGATGCCGGTCTTTTTCAGAGCTTCTGTCACAAAGCCGAGGGAGTCCGGGCTGTCGTCAACCACAAGAACGGTGTCGCGGCGGCTATCCATCCTGCCTCTCCAATCCGTTCAACACATCCTTGTACCCTTCAAAATCGAACCGGCTCAGGTGCTCCTGCAGCGCTCGAACCAGCGGCTCGTTGACCGGGTCTTCGGTCAGCTCCGTCAACTTCGCCTCAATCCCCTCAACATAGCCAATTTCAGCGAGATTGATCAGATCGGCAACATGGCGCCCTCCCGGTGACGTCAATCCAGAGCTTTGAGAAAGTGCCAAATCTGATTCCACCTGCGCATGTTCGCTCCATTCGACACCCGTATGATGTTGGATCAGATCGAGCAGCTGGTGAATATCAAACGGCTTGGCGAGCGACGCAGTGTGATTGGTTGGCCCTTCCGGTTTCAGCGCCTGATCACCGATATTGGCCGACAGCATAATGACCGGGGCTGTTTCCCCTTTCATCCGCAGATCCTTGACCAGCTCCCAGCCGTTTGTCCCGGGCATAAGGATGTCTACAAGATAGAGGTCCGGCTTGAGGGGCAAGACAACTTCAACACACTGGTTGGCACTCGCAGCCTCCAGAACAACGAAGCCAATTGGATCGAGGATATCGCGTACCAGTGCCCGGTGGTCCGGATTGTCGTCGATCACCGCGATCGTCTTACGAGGCCCCACGTAGCCGCTGATCCGTTTTTCACGGCGAACCGCTGTCACAGGCTTATCAACTGCAGCCAGCATGAGCCGGACTTCAAACCTGGAGCCGTCTCCCTCAGAACTGGAGAGCGCAACAGCGCCACCCAGCGTTTCGGTCAGCAGCTTTGTAATCGTGAGCCCCAGCCCCAAGCCTGGGATCCTGTCGGTCTCCTGAGTTGCACTGCGCGCGAAGGGTTCGAAGATTTTTGCCTGTTCATTGAGGGGGATGCCGGGACCGCTGTCCTCGACCACAAAGCTCGCAACTTGCGACCTATAGGTCACGGCGAAGGAAACGTGCCCAGCGTTCGTAAACTTGATGGCGTTCGACAACAGGTTGACCAGGATTTGACGCAGACGCTTTTCGTCGGTGCGCACGATCACCGGCAGGTTGTCAGCCCGTTCGAAATGAAAGTCCAGTCCCTTTGCTTTCGCCTGCATTCGGAACATGTCAACGATTTGATCAAGGAACTCGTGGCAATTGATCTCATTCGAATAGACCTGCAATCGGCCGGCCTCAATCCGTGAAATATCCAACAATCCGTCGATCAAGCCGGACAAGTGCTCGGCGCTTCGGCGAATGGTCGTCACAGCCGGTTTTCGGGCTGTCGGCAGCGCCTCATCCCGCTCCAAAACCTGGGCATAACCGAGGACTGCATTGAGAGGCGTCCGCAGTTCATGGCTGAGGCCGACCACATAGCGGCTTTTCGCAAGATTGGCAGCTTCCGCATCTTCCTTGGCCTTTTGAAGCGCGGCATCGGTGACATTGTGAGCGTCAATTTCCTTCTGCAAAAGAGCGTTCTGGCGGGCGGATTCTTCTTCAGCCACATGGCGGGTGTCATGCGCAAGCACCAGGAACCAGGACGCGATACCAGCCGCGATCGCGAAGACGAAGAAGATGAGGGCGACGATTTCGCCCAAAATCCCGGTTGGATCTCCAAGGCGGCTGACCGCTTGGGCATAGATGATCCAGAGCACAGCTCCAATTGCAGCGATACCGAAGACGGCCGTCAGCGCATACCGGCCAAGCCGTGTCTGAAACATCTCCATGACCGGCACTGGCAGCACTGCACCAGCCACCGACCCGAGCTGATAATTCAGGCGCGCCTTGGGTTTGCAGGAATCATGACATCTGGCATCCAGCGAGCAACACAGGGAGCAGATCGGTGCCTGATAGGCGGGACAGTACGCCATATCTTCCGGCTCAAAAGGATTCTCGCAAATGGAACAGGCTATGTGATCTCGCGCCTGCCAACTTTTGCGCGGCTTGCGCGCAAGGTAGTATTGGCCCTTGGTCGCCCAGGCGATGAGCGGTGCAGCCACGAACGCGATGGCCATGGCAAGGAAGGTCGAGAGCGCTGCGGCCACCTTACCGAAATAGCCGAACTGCGCGGCGAGTGCAAAGCCCGCAGCCAGCAGCATCGCGCCAGTGCCGACAGGGTTGATGTCATAAAGGTGCGCCCGCTTGAATTCGATCCCGGGCGGGGAAAGACCGAGCGGTTTGTTGATGAAGAGATCAGCCGAGATAGCTGAAAGCCAAGCCATGGCGATGATTGAGAAAACACCCAGCGTTTCCTCCAGCATCCGGTAGATGCCCAGCTCCATCAAAAGAAGCGCGATAACCACATTGAACACGAGCCAGACAACCCGGCCCGGATGCGAATGGGTTAGACGGGAGAAGAAGTTCGACCAGGCAAGCGAGCCCGCATAGGCATTCATCACGTTGATTTTGAGCTGCGCCACAACAACAAAGGCAGCCATCAGCAACAGCACAACTGTCTCGTTCGGAATCATGTATCCGAACGCCACGGTATACATTCTTGATGGATCGTCCGCATGCTCGACCGGCACGCCGTGGGACAAGACAAGAACCGCGAGGAACGACCCGGCGATCATCTTCGGTGCACCGAGAATGACCCAACCGGGCCCGGCGAGGAATACTGCCAGCCTGTGACGCTTCCTACCGTGGTCAGTGGCCGGCAAAAACCGCAGAAAATCAACCTGCTCTCCGATCTGTGCCATTAAAGCAAGGATCACAGCGGATGCTGCGCCAAAGCTGATCAGACTGATGCTGTCCCAGCCGCTTTGTGCGGCTTTTGGCGCACCAGTTGCCGGGTCAATGCCGGAAAAACTCAGCCAGGTGCCGAGGGCCTGCCAGTCCGTAAACAGAATGAAGACGAAGGGTAGAATGTTCAGGATGATCCAGAAGGGCTGGGTCGCCAACTGAAACCGGCTGATCCAGGTGATGCCATGCGTGACCAGAGGAATAACCGCGACCGCGCTGATGATATAGCCGAGCCAAAGCGGTATCCCGAATGCAAACTCCAAAGCCCCAGACATGATCGAGGCTTCGATCGCGAAGAGAATAAAGGTGAAACTGGCGTAGATCAGCGATGTAATTGTTGATCCGATATAGCCAAACCCTGCCCCGCGAGTCAGAAGATCAATGTCCACGCCATATCGGACCGCATACCGGCTTATCGGCAGGCCGACGATCAAAAGGACCAGGCTTCCGACGAAAATCGCGAGAAAGGCATTCGCCGTGCCGTGGGAGAGCGTGATCGCTCCACCGATCGCTTCCAGAGCAAGGAAAGATATGGCCCCAATGGCCGTTTGGGAAATGGCACGGGATGAGAATTTCCGTGCGCCCTTGGCGGTGAACCGGAGCGCATAATCCTCAAGGGTCTGATTGTTGACCCATTTGTTATACTGGCGCCGGATCGGCACGATGCGTTGGCGCGCCGTCACTGAGCTGCCTCAATAATAGGCAGCCGCCCTTTCTGCAGGCAGATTCGAGCCTCCATTCCCCACTTGCGCTCCGCGTTTTTTCGTTTTGATGAAGCAGAGCAAGTTTTGCGCCAGCCCTTTGAGAGGAAGCAGCCACCGCCAATCTGCAGATAGGGTGATAGAAGTGATTTTGTCGGGTTACCTTCCCTGCCTGAGCAGTCCACGCGACAACTCGCCAAAATTACACTCATAATTTCAGAAGCTTAGATGACAGTGACCGGCAACTTACGTCAATTGACGTATACCGCACCGCAACAAACCACCGCACGATCTTTCTCCGACAGCGGCACTCCTTCCAGCCGCCTCGCACCGGCATGGGGGCTGGTGACGTCACTCAAGAGGGGAAAGTCAATGACCAAGACATTCAAGCAACTGATGCTGGGCGGCCTGATGGCGTCCACCATGATCGGCGGTGCCGCAGCTGAGGAAACCATCAAGGTTGGTATTCTGCACTCGCTCTCCGGCACGATGGCGATTTCCGAAACCACGTTGAAAGACGCCATGCTGATGCTCATCGAAGAGCAGAACAAGAAGGGTGGCCTTCTCGGCAAGAAACTCGAAGCTGTTGTCGTAGACCCGGCTTCCGACTGGCCGCTGTTTGCCGAAAAGGCGCGTGAGCTCATCGAAGTGAACGGTGTTGATGCGGTCTTTGGGTGCTGGACGTCCGTCTCCCGCAAATCCGTTCTTCCGGTCTTTGAAGAGCTGAATTCTCTTCTGTTCTACCCGGTCCAGTACGAGGGCGAAGAATCCCAGCGCAACGTCTTCTACACCGGTGCTGCGCCGAACCAGCAGGCCATCCCGGCTGTTGATTACCTGATGAACGAAGAAGGCGTCGAGCGCTGGGTTCTGGCAGGTACCGACTACGTCTATCCGCGTACGACCAACAAGATCCTTGAAGCATACCTCAAGTCCAAGGGTGTTGCTGAAGAAGACATCATGATCAACTACACGCCGTTCGGTCATTCCGATTGGCAGACGATCGTCTCCGACATCAAGGCCTTCGGGTCAGCTGGCAAAAAGACCGCCGTGGTCTCCACCATCAACGGTGACGCAAACGTTCCGTTCTACAAGGAACTCGGCAACGCCGGCATCAAAGCGGAAGACATCCCGGTTGTTGCCTTCTCCGTGGGTGAAGAAGAACTCGCCGGCCTCGACACCGCTCCGCTCGTCGGCCACTTGGCAGCCTGGAACTACTTCCAGTCCGCCGACACCGACGCCAATGCAGAGTTCATAGAGACCTGGCAAGCCTTTGTCGGTGACGAAGAGCGTGTGACCAACGACCCGATGGAAGCCCATTTCATTGGCTTCAACATGTGGGTTGAGGCTGTCAACAAGGCCGGCACTACAGATCCGGACGCTGTCATTGACGCGATCGTTGGCGTGTCCGTTCCAAACCTGACCGGCGGCTACTCCGCCATGATGCCGAACCACCACATCACCAAGCCGGTGCTGATTGGTGAGATCCAAGACGACGGCCAGTTTGAAACCGTCTGGGAAACATCTGGTCTCGTTGTCGGCGATGCCTGGTCGGATTACCTGGAAGGCTCCAAGGACCTGATCGCGGACTGGCGCGCTCCGCTGTCCTGCGGCAACTTCAACACCGTAACCGGCAAATGTGGTGGCTCCGGCTCCTAAGTTAAGAGCTGGAATATGCGGGACGGGCGTTGATGGGGGCCCGTCCCGTTTTCTTCCCACTCGCCAAGAACAGGTGATCTCCTGTTGCCCATCTCCCCGAAAGGAACCTCATCCTTCGAGACGCCGTGACAGCGGATCCGCAGGATGATTGGCGGATATCTTCCAACCGCGGTGGACCAATGTCCTTTTTGAAATCATTCCTCGTTCTCCTATGCCTTGCAGTGCTGTCAATCGGATCAGTTTCCGCACAAGACAGCAGCAAAGCGCTCCGGCCGCTGGTCAATGAACTTGCCGAAGGCAAATTCGACGAAACCCAGCGCCAGGTTGAAGCGCTCAAGGCAACTGGCGATCCAGCTGTTGCGCCAGCGCTTGAAGCGCTCAGCGCGGGCGATCTTTATTTCCGCAAATCTGACGGAATGGTCTTCATCGCTCAAAGGGAGGGGAAATCCTATAAACTCACCGACCCTCTCACAGGAGAGGCTGCAGGCACGGCGGGCCGCCGAGAAGTCAAAAAGATCAAGGTCAACAACCGGCTCCGCCGCGTCATACGAGCTGCACTTGGATCACTGACCCTGCAGGCACCCGATCCGGCTGTCCGCATGACAGCCGCCGAAGCGATTTTCAAAGCCCAGGATCCGGAGAAGATTGAAGCGCTGGATGAAGCGCTTGCCGCCGAAACCGACGACAACGTCCGCACAGTCATGGAGCAGGCGCGAGCGGCGGCCGTCCTGAATTCCGATCTGGATGAGAGTGAAAAGCTTGGGGCAGTTCAAACGTTGTCCGACATGGGCAACCGGGATGCGCTCTCCCTTCTGATTGCTACTCAATCCGCCTCCACGGGCGCGGTTCAAGAAGCTGCCGCAAACGCAGTTGCCAAGATCGAGAAGTCCATCGCCACTTGGGATGCAGCTCAGAACATCTGGTACGGCCTGTCGCTCGGCTCCGTTTTGCTGCTTGCTGCAATTGGCCTTGCCATCACCTTCGGTGTCATGGGTGTCATCAACATGGCCCACGGCGAAATGGTCATGATCGGTGCGTATGTCACCTTTGTGGTGCAGGAGCTGATCCGCACTTCCGCGCCGGGCCTTTTCGACTATTCTCTGTTCATTGCTCTTCCGCTTGCCTTCGCGACCTCTGGCCTTATCGGCATCGGGATTGAGCGCGGCGTCATCCGCTGGCTCTATGGCCGTCCGCTGGAAACACTTCTTGCTACCTGGGGCATCTCGCTCATTTTGCAGCAAGCCGTCCGGTCGATCTTTGGCCCGACAAACCGCGAAGTCGGCAACCCGGACTGGATGTCAGGCGCCTTCGAAATCGGCCAGATGACCGTTACCTACAATCGGATGTGGATCATCCTGTTTGCCTTGCTGGTCTTTGCCGGGCTGATCCTGGTCCTGAAGAAAACGCCGTTCGGTCTCTACACACGAGCCGTGACCCAAAACCGGCGTATGGCCGCGTCCATGGGGATCCGCACGCCCTGGATCGACGCTCTGACCTTTGGCCTCGGTTCAGGGATCGCGGGGATTGCCGGAGTTGCTCTCTCCCAGATCGACAACGTTTCCCCGAACCTCGGACAAGGCTACATCATCGACAGCTTCATGGTCGTGGTCTTTGGCGGGGTTGGCAACCTTTGGGGCACCCTGGTTGGCGCCATGACCCTTGGCGTGGTCAACAAGTTCCTTGAGCCTTATGCCGGGGCGGTTCTTGCCAAGATCCTGGTGCTCGTCTTCATCATCCTATTCATTCAAAAGCGTCCACGGGGTCTGTTTGCCCTCAAGGGCCGGGCAGTTGAAGCATGATGACGTCCTTTCTGTTCCGGGCCATGGACGCCCGTGCCGGTATCTTCCTGGCGCTGCTCACCGCTGTGATCCTGCTTGTCCCGGCCGGCAATCTCCTGGTCCCGGAAGATTCCCCGTTCCATGTTCCGACCTATGCGGTTGCGCTGATGGGCAAGTACCTGACCTATGCACTGCTTGCCCTGTCAGTCGATCTTGTTTGGGGCTTTTGCGGGATCCTGTCGCTCGGCCATGCCGCCTTTTTTGCGCTCGGCGGTTATGCCATGGGCATGTACCTGATGCGCCAGATCGGTAGCCGGGGCGTTTATGGCGACCCGATCCTTCCCGATTTCATGGTGTTTCTGAACTGGGATGCCCTGCCCTGGTTCTGGTACGGCTTTGACATGTTCTGGTTTGCAGCACTGATGGTGGTGTTGGTTCCAGGCGCTCTAGCCTTCGTGTTCGGCTGGTTTGCTTTCCGCTCGCGCGTTACGGGCGTTTACCTCTCCATCATCACGCAGGCCCTTACCTACGCGCTGTTGCTGGCCTTCTTCCGCAATGACATGGGGTTCGGTGGCAACAACGGGCTGACCGACTTCAAGGACATCCTGGGTTTCGACATTCAGGCGGACACGACCCGAGCGGCGCTTTTCGCAGCCTCCGGGATTGCCCTCGGCCTTTGTTATATCATCTGCCGCGCGATCACGCGGTCCAAACTGGGCAAGGTGCTCGTCGCCGTGCGCGATGCGGAAAGCCGGACACGGTTCCTCGGCTACAGGGTCGAACACTACAAGCTCTTTGTCTGGACCATTTCAGCGATGATGGCCGGGATTGCAGGTGCGCTTTATGTTCCTCAAGTCGGCATCATCAACCCGGGCGAATTCGCGCCAGCCAACTCCATTGAAGTGGTGATCTGGGTCGCAGTTGGCGGGCGTGGGACACTGGTCGGCGCCGTCCTCGGAGCCGTTCTTGTGAACTTCGCTAAAACCTGGTTCACCGCCGTCCTCCCTGACATCTGGCTGTTCGCTCTCGGCGGCCTGTTCGTGGTGGTTACCCTGTTCCTACCCAAGGGCATTGTCGGGACAGTCACACAAGGGTGGACGGCACTGAAGCAGCGCAAAGTGTCAGCAAGCGCGGAAAGCGGGTCTGGCACGCCGCCGACCACACCGCCTCAAAGCCCGGCGGCTCCCGCCAATATTACCGGGCCAGGAAAGAGCAAACCACTCTCATCAGAACCTCAGCCCGCGGAGTAACTCATGGCCAGATCAACAAGCCAGCTTTATCTGGACGGTGTGTCAGTCTCCTTTGATGGCTTCAAGGCGATCAACGACCTCTCGCTGACCATCGACCCGGGAGAAATGCGGGCGATCATTGGTCCAAATGGTGCCGGCAAAACCACGATGATGGATATCATTACCGGCAAAACCCGGCCTGATACGGGAGAGGTCTTCTTCAACGGTGTCATCGACCTGACTGGAGAAGACGAGGCCTCCATCGCCGAGCTTGGCATTGGCCGCAAGTTTCAAAAGCCGACCGTGTTCGAAAGCCATACGGTCTGGGACAATCTCGAATTGTCGCTCAAAGCACCCCGGGGACCGTTCGCAACCCTGTTTCACGTCATTACAGGCGCAGAAAAAAAGCGGATTGAAGAGCTGCTTGAGCTGATCCGCCTCGGCGAAAAACGCGATGAGCTGGCGGCAAATCTCTCCCACGGCCAGAAACAATGGCTGGAAATCGGGATGCTGCTGGCCCAGGATCCAAAACTCTTGCTCGTGGATGAGCCTGCCGCCGGTATGACCGACGCGGAAACGGCGGAAACAGCCGAACTCCTGAAAGAGATCGCCAAGGACCACTCCGTCGTTGTTGTCGAACACGACATGGATTTTGTCCGCTCCCTCGGTGTGAAAGTCACGGTCCTGCACGAAGGATCTGTTCTGGCCGAGGGATCTCTTGATCACGTCTCCGCCGACGAGCGGGTTGTTGAAGTCTATCTGGGGCGGTGAGACATGCTCAAAGTCGAAAACATAAATCTCCACTATGGCGCCGCTCAAGCACTGAAAGGTGTCTCTTTGAGTGCTGAAACTGGCAAAGTGACCTGTCTTATGGGCCGTAACGGTGTCGGCAAGACGTCGACGTTGCGCGCAGTCGCCGGCCAGCAACCCATCAGTTCCGGGCATATCATTTGGAACGGTGAGGACATTTCCAACCTGCCCCCGCATGCACGGGCCAAGAAGGGCATCGCCATTGTTCCACAAGGGCGCGAAGTGTTTCCGCTTTTGTCAGTCAAGGAGAACCTGGAAACCGGTTATGCGCCGATCCCGCGCAAGGAACGGTTTATCCCGGATACGATCTTCGAGCTTTTTCCCGTGTTGAAGGACATGCTGCATCGCCGTGGCGGCGATCTATCCGGCGGGCAACAGCAGCAGCTTGCGATCGCCAGAGCCTTGGTGACGCGCCCAAAACTGCTGGTTCTTGATGAACCAACCGAAGGAATTCAGCCTTCGATCATCAAGGACATTGGCCGGGCCATCTCCTGGCTTCGGGATCAAGGGACAATGGCGATTGTCCTGGTTGAACAGTATTTCGAGTTCGCCCGGGATCTTGCAGATGATTACGCGGTTATGGACCGCGGCGAAGTGGTTTTGTCCGGACGTGGCGCCGACATGTCTGAGGCGGACGTCAGGCGTTATCTGACTGTCTGATGGTCAAAACTCGCCTGGAAAACCAAGGCAAGAAACATTGCCGTCATAATAGTGTGCCGAAAACTGCTGCATAAGGGCCGCAACTTGGCGCAATTGGTTCCCGTGCAGCCCTTCGTGGATTGACACCAGTCAGAAAGCCAGTACCAACGCGCTGAGTTTTCTTCTTCGGCTAAGGGTATTCCGTGCCCTAGCCGCGCCTTTGACGGGATTACGATCCTGTCTGGAAAAACTGGGATAGACGATGCGCGTTGCGATGATTGGGACCGGGTATGTCGGTCTGGTATCTGGAACCTGTTTTGCCGACTTCGGCCACATTGTAACCTGTATCGACAAGGACGCCACCAAGATCGATGCCCTGAACAAGGGCGAGATCCCGATCTACGAGCCTGGCTTGCAAGAACTGGTCGCCAAGAACGTTTCCGAAGAGCGGCTGTTTTTTTCGACCGATGCAGAAGAAGCTGTCAAAGGCGCTGACGCCGTTTTCATCGCGGTCGGAACTCCAACCCGCCGGGGCGACGGACATGCTGACCTGACATATGTGTACGCAGCGGCCGAAGAAATCGCCACGCTCATTGACGGGTTCACCGTTGTGGTGACGAAGTCGACCGTTCCGGTCGGCACTGGGGACGAAGTGGAAGCGATTATCCACAAGACTCGCCCGGATGCAGACTTTGCAGTCGTCTCAAACCCGGAATTCTTGCGGGAAGGTGCTGCCATCGAAGATTTCAAACGTCCAGACCGCGTTGTTGTTGGCACAGACAATGCCAAGGCTGTGGATGTCATGCGGGAGCTCTACCGGCCGCTCTATCTCAACGAGACGCCGATCCTGGTCACCAAGCGCCGCACGTCCGAGCTCATCAAATACGCTGCCAACGCCTTCCTTGCCGTAAAGATCACCTTCATCAACGAAATTGCTGATCTTTGCGAGAAGGTCGGCGGCAATGTTCAGGAAGTCTCCCGCGGCATTGGTCTGGACAACCGGATTGGCTCCAAGTTCTTGCACGCGGGGCCTGGCTACGGCGGCTCCTGCTTCCCGAAAGATACGCTTGCTCTATCCAAGATCGCAGCCGACGCGGACTCCGGGCTGAAAATCGTCGATTCGGTGATCGAAGTGAACGCTGCGCGGAAGAAGAAAATGGCCGACAAGGTCATTGATTTCATGGGTGGGGATGTCGACGGCAAAACAATCGCCCTGCTCGGCCTCGCCTTTAAACCGAACACCGATGACATGCGCGAAGCGCCAAGTATCGACATCGTTCAGAAACTGCAAGCAGCCGGTGCCAAGATTCGCGCCTTTGACCCGGCGAGCATGGAAGAGGCCGCCAAACTTATGCAGGACGTCATGTTCTGTGACGGTCCTTACCACGCGATCGAAGGTTCTGATGCAATCGTGATCGTGACGGAGTGGGACCAATTCCGGGCGCTGGATCTGGAGCGCGTGAAATCGCTGGTCAAAACCCCAAAGGTTGCAGATCTCCGGAACATCTACACACCTGCGTACATGGCAGAAGCTGGTTTCGACTATACGAGCGTTGGCCGCTCCTACTGACACATGGTTGTATTAAGGTTGCAAACCTGTGCGTTTGGGGTGTTTTTCGCCCGTTTTTCGGGTTTGCCTTTTTCTCCTTCGCAACGCTCTTGTAAGGAAAAATCCGGACGCCATTTTCTCGGTCAGCGCAAATAAGTATTTTATCTCATGCACTTCGTGATCTGGATCACAGCGTTAACACTTTACTAATATTTAATTGGAACCTGAAAATGTTCTGATTTATGGTCCGCAAAGTTAGGTAGGACTGAGCGGACGACGGGTGTTTTGGGCGCATGGCAGATGAGACGCTGACAGACGAGAGGAAAGAAGCGCGAAAGCTTTATCGCTTTGGCTTTGCGACGCCGTCTTCCGGCTTGTTCAGAGGCACCAGTTCAGGCCGTATGCAGAAAATTCGCGGCGGGGCGGCACAACGGATACTGACTGCCCGCCAGCTGCGGAAAGCCGCCTCGCCTTACGCAGAGGTAAAGCGCCCAGTCTACGAAGCGAAGCCCTTGCAGCGCGCATTGAAACGGGTCTTCGATGTCACGGGCGCGCTCGCCGGCCTCGTGTTTTTGTTTCCTCTCCTGGCAGGCATTGCGCTAACGATCAAACTGACCAGCCGTGGACCGGTGTTCTTCCGGCAGACCCGTCTTGGGATTAACGGACAACCGTTTTCCATTCTCAAGTACCGGACGATGTTCGTCGATCAATGCGACCATACGGGCTTGCAGCACACCATTGTGGGCGATCAGCGCGTTACATGGATCGGACGTTTCCTGCGCCAGAGCAGCTTTGACGAACTGCCTCAGCTTTGGAACGTGTTGCGCGGGCAAATGTCGCTTGTGGGCCCACGGCCTTATGTCCCCGGCATGCAGGCAGGCGGAGTTCCCTACGAGTGCCTCGACTATCGCTACTATGACCGGCTTCAGGTGCTGCCAGGCATCACCGGCCTTGCACAAGTCAACGGGTATCGCGGAGATGCGTCCGATGCGGACCTGGCGCGTATGCGGCTCGAGTATGATCTTGCATACATTGAGAATGTGAGCCTGTGGCTTGACGCCAAAATCGTGGCTCGCACGGTCGCCCGCGAGTTCCTGAAAGGAAGCGGCGCCTAAACGGCCCACAACTCCCGATGCTAACTTGAGCTTCTAGCCACCGCGCACCAAGCTGGCGGCACGGGTAAGTGCAAGCTCATAGCCCTGAACACCACAGCCAGCGATGACTGCATCTGCGCGGCTTGAAACGTAGGAGTGATGACGAAACTCTTCACGCTTGTGAATGTTGGAGATATGGACCTCGATAACCGGAAACTCACAAGCGTTCAGGGCATCTAGAATGGCGACAGATGTGTGCGAGTAAGCCGCGGGATTGATAACGATCGCGGCGGCTGTTTCCCGCGCCTCCTGAATCCAGTCGATGAGTTCATGTTCCGCGTTGCTTTGCCGGCAATCGGCGGTCATGCCCAAGCGCTCCGCGGTGGACCGGCACAACTCTTCAACATCGGCCAGGGTTTGCGCTCCGTAAATCTCTGGCTGCCGCTTGCCCAGAAGATTGAGGTTCGGGCCATTCAAAACGTAAACGACGGCAGCCATTGCGAGATCCTTTGTTGTCACCTGTAGACCTAAGGTGCGTTTTGTTTAGCAATAAGTGCGCATTGGTGTGAACAAAATATAATTGGTTTTTCAATTGCAGCTTATTTGCCGGACAGCTGTTGCCCTCCAGACAATTACCTATTATTAACCCTACATCATAACAAAGGTCATGATTCGTGATTGACTTGGGATGTCATGATAAAAATTCGTGAAAGACTAGACACATTAGAAGCTCTCAATGAAGCTGTCGAAGGGTATCAACATCTCCCTATAGATGTTCTTTCACAATTCCTGCTCGACAATTACACTGTTGATTTGGATCTACTGGCGCAGTTCTCTGACGCTAGCGCCTCACTGAGCCAGACAGATGGGTTAGGCGCAGAGAATACTGCAGATTCGAAACAGTCAGCCGCCTAGCGGGGTCTAACCAGACCTAACCGATAGCTGTGACTGCGCCGTCGCCACCGTTTCCTTGGTCGCCACCTGGCTGTTCCCCAGAACCACCCTGCCAGATTTTCTGACGATTGCGGATCTCGCGCGGGGCCGGGCCAAAATAGGTCGCGGTCTTGATGAAGTCGCGTGGCTGAACGATCACACTCGACACGCGCTGATAAAGCGCCTTGGCGGAAATCGGTTTGGAGAGGAGTTCGTGAACACCAAGCCGCCGTGCTTCGACAATACGGCTGCGTTCCGTATGAGCGGTCACCATGATGATCGGAATGTAGGCAAAAGGATTGTTTGGGCTGCGGATCATCCGAACCATGTCCGCGCCATCAAGGATCGGCATGACCCAATCAAGGATCAAGATATCCGGGTTAGCACGGTCCATCGCCTCCAACCCGGATGCGCCATCTTCGGCTTCGACAATCCGCCGCGCTCCGAACCCCTGCAGCATCGTGCGCAGAATGGTCCGCATATACGCGCTGTCTTCCACCAGCAAAAACGTCAACGAGGCCAGATCCAGGCTCACCCAATCCTCCTAAGTTCATGTCTTCTCTGACATGAATTTCTGAACAATGCGTTAGTCGCGTTCCGGCATTGAACATGCTCTCAAGTTGTAAAGCTAAGCCATCTTATTGGAGAACTGGTTAATTAGTAATCCCTGCCCTTACGTTTTAGTAAAGTTGCGAAGAATTAAGACTTTTGCGGCCTTCCGATTAACAGGACCTTCAAACTGCAGCGCCATTCTCCAGATGACTGGTCCCAAGAATATGGGCTGTCTGCCCGCTGGAAACAGACAAACAGGATTATGGGTGATCGTTCGATATATGACCGAAGATGAAAACAATGCTCCGGACAGCGCACCTGGCTCCAAAGAGCATCATTTACAATCAAACGTGAGCGGGGCGTATCGCCCGAATATGCTTCTGCTTTCCGGAATAGGGCTGCTGATCGTTGCGACCGGCATGGTCCTATCGAACATTCTTTCCTGACATAGCCGGTACGGGAGCCCCCTTGCACAGGTCACTGAGTGTTTTTGCGCTCAGGGAGATCATCGTCGTCCAGAATGCGCCATTTGGCCCCTTCCAGATCATCATATTGCCCGGTTTTTAAGGACCAGAGAAAAGCCACGAGGCCCACGCCGCCGAGCACGAGGGCAATCGGGATTAGAAAAATCAAGACATCCATTTCACTCTCCCTTGGTGCTTGCTGCCGGGCCGAAGGCGGCCGTGGCCTCAACATCAGCTGCAACCCGGTTGCCCCATTTCAAACGCAGCGCATTGGCTGTCACCGCCAATGACGAAGCGGACATGGCGACGGCCGCCATCAAGGGCGTCACGTATCCGGCAACCGCGATTGGCACCGCGATGATATTATAAACGGTCGAAATCCAGAGGTTTTGTTCAATTGCGCGCCGCGCTCGTATGGAAAGCCGTAGCGCGTCAAAAACCGGCTGGAGTTTCTTGCCGAGAAAGACGGCGTCAGCTGCCGCCTGACTAAGATGAACAGCGGAGACAGGAGACAACGACACATGCGCTCCGGCGAGCGCTGGCGCATCGTTCAATCCGTCACCGACCATCAGCACTTTCCGGCCATCAGTCTGCAGGGCTTCCAGACGGGCGATTTTCGCAGAAGGCGTCATCGCGGCTTGCCAATTCTCAATTCCAAGTGCTTCGGCACACTCTGCCACAGAAGGCTGCGTATCACCTGACACAATCTCAAGAGCATACCCCTGCGCTTTCAATTGATCGACGACATCTCGCGCATCGGAGCGGAGCTTCTGGCGAACTGCCAACAAGCGTACGGGCTCTTCGCCATACTGAATAGCCAGCAACGACGCCCCTGGCACTGCCAACAGACGTTCTTCAATTGCTTCTGTCGTTGCACCACAGAACAACGGACTTCCAAGCCGCAACCGCTGCCCATCGACATGGGTTTCAAGGCCTGCACCTGACACTTCCTGTACATCGGCAAGCGGGACAAGCGCGCCTGTGGCCTTCACCAGGGCCATCGACAGGGGATGGCGGCTTGCCAATGCCAACTGGCCAGCCAACGCCAGCACGGGATCTTGCCGGTCAATCTCTCCAACCAGTTCCGGTTCAGCCAGGGTCAGCGTTCCGGTTTTGTCGAAGAGGATGGTGTCGATGTCTGCCATACGTTCAATCGCGTCAGCGGAATTCAGCAAGACACCGGACTTGAACAATTGTCCCGACGCAACGACCTGGACAGCAGGAACCGCCAATCCAAGCGCACATGGACAGGTAATGATCAGGACCGAGATGGCGATCACAAGTGCCGGCTGCCACTCCATGCCCGCCAAAAGCCAGCCCAGGAAGGTGAGGCCAGCGGCTCCATGAACGAGCGGCGCGTAAAGCTGGGCAGCGCGGTCGGCAATGCGGACATATTTCGATTTGGCTTGTGACGCCGTCTCAAGCAACCGGTTGACTTCATCGAGAAGCGTCGCGCCTGAGGTCGCTTCTACGCGGATCTGCAACGCCCCGGCCCCGTTGAGAGTGCCGGCATAAACCCGCTGGCCCGGCTTGACGGGGACAAGAACGCTCTCTCCTGTCACAAGGCTTTGGTCGATTTCGGAAATGCCGCTTGAGACCACGCCGTCCACCGGCACGCGCTCACCGCCTGCGACCAGTACAAGGTCTCCAGCCGCAATCTTGGACAAGGGAACTTCTCGAACCGACCCATCCGGGTTGATCCTCGCCGCCACCTCGGCTTTCAAAGCTGCAATATTTTCGGCAAACGAGCGCGTGCGGCCGCGCATGTTGTGGTCAAGATACCGCCCGACAAGCAGGAAAAAGAGCAGCATCACAGCCGATTCAAAATAGGCATGGTGATGATGCTGGATGGTTTGGACGACCGACAGCGCCACGGCCAAACCAACACCAATGACAATCGGCACGTCCATATTCAGACGGCCGGCAGACAACGCACGGAACGCGCTTTTGACAAACGGCTGACCGGAATAGGCAACGGTCGGCAAGGCGATCAGAGCAGAGAGCCAGTGAAAAAAGTCCCGGGTTTCCGGCGTGATATCGCTGGCGTTCCCGGACCAAACGGAAACGGACAACAGCATGATGTTCATGCCAGCAAAGCCGGATACCGCCAGACAGCGCAGCAATTGCTTGCCGGTCTTGTCCTGCCGTTCTTTTTGACTTGCCGGATCAAACGGGTGAGCCGCATACCCCAACCGTTCCAGTTCAGCAACGATTTCATCAGCTCCGGTCTGGTCTTCGACCCAGTCAACCGCCAGCCGCTGAGATGTCAGATTGACCCGGGCCTTGCGGATGCCCGGGAGCCGCTTAAGTCCGCGCTCGATTTCGCCCATACATGCCGCACAGGTGATGCCGTCAACGGCCAGGTCCATATGAACCGCGCCGTCATCTGCTGGAACTACAAAAGCCTGCCAATCGCGCTGATGAACCGTCACTTCTGCCGCCTCATTCCTTGATGAATATGCGATTTTCGGACTTGAACTTGCGTTCGCCGTTCTCGGTTACTTCAAGATGCAGTGTCCAGTTTCCGGCCGGCAATGCGTCAACTTCAGAGATATACCGGCCGCCGCCGTCCGCTGTCAGGATCAAAGCGATGTCGGCATTGACCTGTGCCGGGTGCTTCAGGGTCGCCTCGACATTGATCCCGTAAAGCGGTGCATCTGCGGCATCCTTCGCAAGGACCAGGAGCTTGCCACTACCATCGGCCTGACGCGTCAACTCGCTGGAGATGGTCCAGTTCAGTTGCTCCTGTGCTTTCGCTGCTGCAATTTCCTTATTGTAGGCCTGACCGGCTTCATAAGAACTCTCTACGGCGACACCCGGAAAGGTCCCGAGCGCGTAGTAAAGAAAGATCCCGTTGGTCAGGAAGATTACACCGAAGAACCCGACCAGCCACAGCAGGACCGTCTTGCCAGTGATTGCTTTAGGATCTCTTCCGTTTGTCTCAGCCATCGCCATATCCGTCTCCTCGGCGTGGTCTTTTGCTGAAGGCCCCTCTTCAGCAAAAGAGCGTTTGTCTGAACTTCACCCCGCCCCTTTCAGGAGCTCGCCAAAAGGGCGAGGTGTTTGGTTGTCTCTCAGCGTCCAGAGCTCCGGCTTAGTCCGGATCCGGCGCCTTGAATGTGTCCTTCGCGGTAATGACTTCCCCCATCACACTTTCGGTGATCCGGAACGTCACCGGAGTTGAGTGCGGCATCTTTTCCCAAGGTGGTGAGGTCACCAGAACGCGGATTTCCCGTGTCGTGTCTGGTCCAACTTGGATGATCGGCCGACCAGCAAAGGTCTCAGTCACACCAACGGCTTCGACCTGTGTGTTCGGTGGCATGCCTTCGACGTGCAGCATGAAGTGCCGGTCATGGCGACGTTTGTTGGACAGACGCACGGTGTAGCCGTTGCGGACCGAGCCGTCGGACTGTTCCACATAAACTGGGTTCCGGTCATGCAGAACGCTGATGTCGGCAAAGTCACGGGTCAAAAGCGCTGCCAGCATGATGATGCCGACTACAGCAATGACAGCCGCATAAATGACAGTCCGAACCCGGACGATCTCATAGACCGGTTCCTTGCCCTCGATCCGGCGTTCAATGTTTTCGTCGGTATCATAGGCAATGAGGCCGGTGGGCTTACCAACCTTCGTCATGATGTTGTCGCAGGCATCAATGCACAGGCCGCATTGAATGCAATCGAGCTGGGGACCTTTGCGAATATCAACGCCGGTCGGACAAACCTGGAAGCACTGGTAACAGTCGATGCAGTCACCTGCCGGGAGGCCCTGCGCTTCGAGTTCCTTGTTATGCTTGAGTGACCCGCGCGGCTCGCCGCGATCCCAGCGATAGGTCACATTGAGCGCTTTTTCGTCGGTCAGGGCCGCCTGAATCCGCGGCCAAGGGCACATATAAATACACACCTGTTCGCGCATAAAACCGGCCAGCAGATATGTGGTCGCGGTCAAGATGCCGATCCACATATAGGCAACCATCGGAGCCTGGAACGTCAGCAGCTGCCAAACCAATGTCGGCGCGTCGTTGAAATAAAGCACCCAAGCGCCGCCCGTCCACCAGGCGATCATCAGCCAGAAGAAGTGTTTTGTTGCCCGTTTGCCAACCTTCGAGGCGGACCAAGGCTCCTTGTCGAGCGCAATCCGCTCGCGGCGGTCGCCCTCAACCTTGCGCTCTACCCAGAGGAACAGGTCAGTCCAAACAGTTTGCGGACACAGGTATCCGCACCAAATACGGCCAGCGACTGCGTTCATGAGAAAAAGGGTCACAGCCGCAATGATCAACAGGCCGGTCAGGTAATAGACTTCCTGCGGCCAGATTTCGATAAAGAAGAAGTAACCACGGGCATTGTCCATATCCACGAGCACAGCCTGGTTCGGTGCATTCGGGCCGCGGTCGTATCTTATGAAGGGCAGGAAATAGTAGATGCCCAGGGTAATAAATAGCAGCGCCCATTTGATCCGCCGGAACAGACCATGGGTTGCCATGGGATAAATTTTCTTGGCAGACGCAAACCACTCGTCGTCGTGGCCGCCCTCGTGCGTTTCGGTGTCGGTAGACATACCGTCCGTCCTCTTTGCCCGATCCTGCCCCAATAGGATCTTCAACCAAATGCCCAGAGCATCGTTTGTTCAGGTGAACGCAAAAAGATGCTCTTTAGCTTCAAAAACGATCAGCTTTGGCGGCACAACCGGGCCCGGTTGACCTGCCGCTGATCTGGTGGAGTTCCACCATGCGCATAAGATAATCCGGCGCAAAGATATCCTCTTTGCGCCGGATCAAATCAAAGCCAAGTCTGGCGCTTTTGTCGCACCATTTTGAACAGTTTACTGGCCGCCACCGAAGGCATGGACATAAACTGTCAGCGACTTGATCGTTGCCGGATCAAGACGATCTTCCCAGGCGGGCATGACGCCATTGCGCGGGTTGGTGATCTGAGCCTTGATAGCGTCCAGCGACTTGCCATAGAGGTAGTTCGCCGACATCAGGCTTGGTGCGCCGACATCCTGAATACCTTCCAGGTTGTCACCGTGACACGCTGCGCAGTTGTCTACGTAGAGGGTTTCACCCGCTGCGAGATCGACACCCTCATCGGTTTCCAACCCTGTGCGGGAGGCGACGTAGTTGGCGACCTGGCTGATTTCCTCTTTGCTCAAGAGTTCATCGCGACCATAAGCCGGCATCTCGCCAAAGCGTGCGTTGTCATTGTCGACACGAATGCCGTGAAGCAGCGTGGTATGGATGTCATCCAGCGTACCGCCCCAGATCCAGGTGTCGTCCTGAAGGTTCGGGTAGCCTTCAAATCCGGTTCCACCTGCCCCGTGACATGGTGCACAGTTGTCGCCGAATGCAGCCCGGCCATTGGCCATCGCAAATTGCAGGAGTTGCTGATCGTTGGAGATATCCGCCAACGGTGTCGCAACGATCTGATCAGCGAACTGGGAGCGACCGGCAACGCCTTCTTCAAGGGCTGCAAGGGCTTCAGCCCGCTGGCTGGATCCCAGAACACCGGTGGTGTAGCTGGAAATCAGCGGCCATGATGGGTAAAGCACCCAATAAATCACAGCCCAGACAATGGTGACGTAGAATAGATACAGCCACCATTTCGGCAACGGATTGTTTAGTTCCTTCAGGCCATCCCACTCATGGCCTGTGGTTTCGACCCCGGATACCTGGTCGACTTCCTTTGGATGTGTATCAGACATGGATCAGTCCTCCCGAAACGGGATCTGGGCGGCATCATCGAACTTTTCACGGTTCTTCGGCCACAAGGCGTAGGCCAGAACGATGCCAAACAGGATCATGAAGTAGATAAGGCCACCGGTTTGCGCGAAGGCCGCGAGGGCAGAGTATGTCTCGTTCATCGCACTTACCTCAGGTTGGCTTTGTTGTCGTAGATCGAGAAGTCGACCATGGTTCCGAGCACCTGGAGATAGGCGACGAGCGCATCCATCTCGGTGACCTTACGCGGGTTGCCGTCGAAGTCGCGAACCGCCGAATTTGGCCAACGCTCTTCGAAGTCATAAGCCCCGTCGGTGTCCGGAGACGCCTGACCGATGGCATCGGCGACAGCGAACTCGAGTTGCGCATCCGTATAGGGAACACCCACCACCATATTGGCGCTGACGTGGCCCTGAATGTCACGAGTGAACAGCTCGGTCTCGGCAAGGAACGGATAGCCAGGCATGATCGAGGCCGGAACAAGCGAGCGCGGATCGATCAAGTGCTCAACGTGCCAGTCATCGGAGTACTTGCCGCCAACACGGGCAAGGTCCGGACCGGTCCGTTTCGAACCCCACTGGAACGGATGGTCGTACATCGACTCCGCTGCCAGTGAGAAGTGGCCGTAGCGCTCCAACTCATCGCGCATCGGACGGATCATCTGGGAGTGGCACGTATAGCACCCCTCCCGGATGTAGATCTCGCGGCCTGCGAGCTCCAGCGGCGTATAAGGCCGCATTCCTTCCGTCTTCTCGATCGTGCTCTTCAAATAGAAGAGCGGAGCGATCTCAACCAGGCCACCGACTGAGATGGCCACGAGAATACCGATCACAAGGATGATCGAGTTCTTCTCAAATATTTCGTGTTTTTTCCATGCAGACATTTTTGTCCCTCCCCTTATTCGGCCGCAGCCAGGGAGCCTGCCGGTAGAGCGTCGGCTTCTTCAGCCTCGCCGTGACGGACAGTCATCCAGAGATTGTAGGCCATGATCAGGGCGCCGACCACGAAGAGCGCACCGCCGAGAGCACGGATGATGTAGAAGGGATGCATCGCTTCAACGGTTTCCACGAAGGAGTACTCCAGGAAGCCGAGGCTGTCGTATGCGCGCCACATCAGGCCTTGCATGATGCCGGACACCCACATCGCGGTGATGTAGAGAACGATACCGAGCGTCGACAGCCAGAAGTGCCAGTTCACCAGTTTCAGGGAATACAGGCCCTTCTTGTTCCACAGCCACGGAACGAGGCAGTAGATCGCGCCGAAGGAGATGTAGCCAACCCAGCCAAGCGCACCGGAGTGAACGTGACCAATCGTCCAGTCGGTGTAGTGCGACAGGGAGTTGACAGCCCGCAGGGACATCAAAGGCCCTTCGAAGGTGGACATGCCGTAGAAGGCAACGGAAACCACCATCATGCGCAGAACCGGATCGGTCCGCAGCTTGTCCCATGCACCCGACAAGGTCATCAGGCCGTTGATCATGCCACCCCAGGACGGCATCCACAGGATGATGGAGAAGGTCGCACCAAGTGTTGATGCCCATTGCGGCAGAGCCGTGTAGTGCAAGTGGTGCGGGCCAGCCCAGATGTAGATGAAGATCAGCGCCCAGAAGTGAACGATCGACAGTCGGTAGGAATAGACCGGCCGTTCAGCCCGCTTCGGGATGAAGTAGTACATGATGGCGAGGAAGCCAGCTGTCAGGAAGAAGCCCACCGCGTTGTGGCCATACCACCACTGAACCATCGCATCTTGGACACCGGCCCAGACGATCACGGACTGGGTCGAATAGATCGACACAGGAATGGTCAGGTTGTTGGTGATGTGCAGCACCGCGATGGTCACGATGAACGCAAGATAGAACCAGTTCGCGACATAGATGTGCGGCTCTTTCCGCTTCCACAGGGTTCCAAGGAAGAGGAGCAGGTAGAACACCCAAACGATGGTCAGCCAAAGGTCAGCGTACCATTCCGGCTCGGCATATTCCTTGCCCTGAGTGGCACCCAGCAAGTAACCGGTTCCAGCAATGACGATAAAGGCGTTGTAGCCCAGGATTACGAACCAGGGCAGGATCTTGCCTGGCATCCGCGCGCGGCAGGTCCGCTGCACGACATACATCGATGTTGCCAGAAGAACGTTGCCGCCAAATGCAAAAATCACCGCGGAGGTGTGCAAGGGGCGCAGGCGGCCGAAGTTGGTCCAAGGCAGATCAAAGTTCAGCGCAGGCCAAGCCAACTGAAGCGCGATCACAAGACCGACAGTGAAGCCGGCGATGCCCCAGAACATGGCCGCGATCGCGCCAAACTTGATGGGGCCAATGTTGTAGTTGGGTTTACCATCGAGTTCCTGCGGGATCGCTTGCCCGCCGTCATCGAAGTAATTCTTGAAGATGTAGAACACGCCGAGTGCGGCGAACAATGCGCCGACGCTTGCGTGAAATGCCATGACCTGATCAAAGGTCTTGCCCGCCACGATAAGGCAGGCAAATGCAAGTAGCACAAGGAAGATGGCGAAGCCGCCTTCCTCGAGCGAGACCAATCCGGTCTTTTGTTGTGCCATATTTAGCGCCCCAGTCTTTAAAATCGTTACAAGGTGCCAACGATGGCAAGACAGTGCGCACGGTTCCGGAATGGATGCGTTGATTCATGTCAAGAATCAGAAACCCACCCCCGGTGAAGCTTGGGACAGATTATCGCAGGTACGAGAAAGGTGGCTTTCAGGAGACGCCAGGCTCCCTCTTCAAGACATGACGGTGTTGAGAAATCAGGTCATTGGTTTGTCAGACGTTGGGATCGTGGAGACGTGTCCTGCGGTGCCGGATGACTGGGGTGCCCTGCCGATGGTGATCAATGTGATTGCGGGCAAAAGCAGGACCATTCCGGTGAAGCGAACAATCTGGTGAGCCGCAACGAACGCCGGATCAAGATCGAGCACAAACGCCATCAAGGTCATGACCTCAAGTCCGCCCGGCGCAAAAGCCAGAAGCGCCTGCCCAAAGGGGATGTCGATCATCCACGAGACAAATCCTGCCCCTGCAACGGAAACGGAAAAAGCCGCAGCAAATGCCGCAACCGAAGCGCTCAAGACGCTTACAAATTCGCGAAAGGTCATCTCATTAAACCGGCAACCAATCACAGCTCCCATTGCGACCATACAAGTGAGGACGATACTTTCCGGCAATACAAGATGAATGGCACCGGACGCGTTCAGAGCGGCACTTGTGAAAAAGGCACCTGTCATCCATCCACCTGGAAACCGCACTTTTACGGCAAGAAGACTGCCCAGAATGCAGAGCGGCACCCCGATGGCGTAATCCCACAGATCGGACGCATACCGGCTGACCGTGACACTGGCATCGGTGTCCGTTGTAGAAACGACTGCAAATGGCAGAAGTGCAATCAGGAAGAACAGCCGGACCGATTGCGTGGAGGCAATTCTGGGAAGATCTGCGCGCCTTTCAGACGCAAGCGCGATAACATAAGCCAGAGTGCCAGGGATTGCGCCAAAAAATGCCGTCTCCTTCTGCCAATGGGCCGCGTATCTCAAAACGCAGTATCCAGCGATGGTCACCCCAACGACAACGAGCAATAGCATCGCCATGGACAGCGGCCACTCGGATACCCGTTCGACAACTTCCGGCTGGACGCCTGCCCCCATGGAAATGCCAAGAAGAACAAACAGGCCGTCGCGGAATTTGTTCGGCATCACAGTCGGGACGCCCGCCAGGGTCGCTGCGGCAACGAGAATCATGGCCCCGGACAACCATGCCGCCGGCAAACCGGCAAGATGAAACACAGCCCCGCCCGCCACGGCAATCGCCAGCGTCGCCGGAAACTTCCAGAGTGTCTCAAACCGGAGTTCGTTCATATTCTACGTCACCTAGTTGTCTTGGGGTGACACCTTATAGCCTCAACGTTCAGCTGAATCATGATTGATCACATTGATCAATATAATCATTTTTTGATATATTCTGATCGTCAAAGACGATGTATCTTCAATCATAACGGAGCATTCGTCAGCCCCAAGCGTAACTTCTGTTCGATTGCGGCCCGAAATAACTAAAATCGTCCGAGCTGGTTGAGCGATATCAAGGCGGCACGCGGACCTGCGGCCAATAGTTGGCTCATGATGACGAAAACGCTCTCCTATGCCATGCGCAATGTACCGCGCTACACCAGCTATCCGACCGCCCCTCATTTCCATGATGGGGTATCGGCAGATGTTTATGTTGATTGGCTGCAATCAATAGGTCCGCAGGACACGTTATCTCTTTATCTGCATGTCCCCTATTGCCGGGAGATCTGCCACTATTGCGGGTGCCATACCAAGGCAACGCGCAAGGACGCGCCGCTGAAGGCTTATGCACACAAAATGTGCAGGGAACTTGAGTTGACTGCGGCTCACCTGCAAAAAGCTGGCCCCGTCAAACACATTCATTGGGGGGGCGGTACGCCAAGCTTGCTACCGCGGCAGAGCCTAGTGGAACTCACCGGACTAATGCGGGTTCTGTTCGATTTCGACCCGGATCTGGAGCACGCGATCGAACTTGACCCGCGCCTTGTGACACAGGAACTGGCGGACACGCTGGTTCAGGTCGGCATCAACCGGGCAAGCCTTGGAGTTCAGGATTTCGATCCGGACGTTCAAAAGGCAATTGGCCGTGTCCAGCCTTATGAAGTGGTTGAGCAGACGACCGGGTACTTGCGCAAGGCCGGACTTGATGCGCTGAATTTCGATCTGATGTACGGACTGCCGGGTCAATCGGAACAGTCCATTCTGGACACCGTTGAAAAGACCCTGTTTTTGAATCCTGGCCGGATTGCACTGTTCGGCTATGCGCATGTTCCCTGGATGCGGAAGCATCAGCGGTTGATTGACGAGACCTCCCTGCCCTCTGCCGCAGAAAGGCTGGCCATGGCGGACCTTGCGCGCAGCGAGTTGCTGAAGGCGGGCTATGTGGCGATCGGCCTTGATCACTTTGCACGACCGGACGACAGCATGGCCGTTGCGCTCAACGATGGCTCGCTCAAACGCAACTTCCAGGGTTATACGACCGACCAGGGAGAACAACTGATCGGCTTCGGCGTTTCCTCGATTGGCAAGCTCAGCAAGGGATTCGTTCAAAACCTGCCGGATGTCGGCAACTGGCAACGCAGCATTGAAGCCGGTAAATTGCCGGTTTCCAAAGGGTTACCGTTGTCCATTGATGACAGGCTGCGTGGCCGCATCATTGAAGAACTTATGACCAACTACTCCTGCGACCTCGATGAGGTGTGTTCAGCTTATCATACCGGCATTCATCATCTGCAATCCTCCATGGACGCTCTTGATGAACTTGCCGCTGACGGTCTTGTGCAGATCAACCGCAAGCAAAACAACAGCACCGTGGTTCGGGTAACAGATGAAGGCCGCCCGTATGTGCGCCTCGCTGCCGCAGCGTTTGACGCTTATCTGGCCGACAGCCAGGCGGCGGGGAAGGCCCGGCATTCTGCGGCTGTCTAAGGCCAATCAACCACACAACAACCAAGCGGATCGCCGAAAGAAACCGGCGATCCGCTCTGTTTCTAGACGATGTCACAGGGTGCGGGGCGCATGAAGAGCCCGTTCAAACGGCCATCTGCTGCTTTGGAAAGCCCCCATTCCAGCCGTCCATTGTCAAAGTCGACGGTATAGAGGTCATAGCCACCGGCACCCACGCCCCGGAAATCAAGGGATTTGAGCGGTCCCAGACGTTCCAGCTCCTGCCCAACCATTTGGAGTTGCTCGCGAATAACGCTGGCGAGCTGCGGTATATAGTCATCATAGTTGACTGTTCCAGCAGCACACTCGGCAATGACGGTTCGCAGCTGGTCGGCACTTCCAGGATATGGTTCGTTGGCCTTGACCCGATCCTGCAGGGCGTCTTCAGCTTTTTGATAGGTACCGGGTTCACATCGGCTTGCCTTGAGTTCAAACCCTTCCTGATGAAGCGTCAAACTCTGGACAAGACCCGTCTCGTCCCGATCAAACGTCACCTGAGCAGGCGTGATCTTCAGGAAGAATTTGTCCGGCGCCTCGGCGAATAATTCGAACTCAGGCTGCCCCAAGAGCCCACCGAACAACTTCCCATTGTCCGCCCTTACTTTGCCAGTCAGCCCGTCTTCAAATCTGTAGTCGCCGACATAATCCTTCAAACTCCTTGGGTCGATTTCAACCTGGGTCCGCGGACGTGCCTGCTCATACCGGCGCCATGCGATATCGTCTGTTGCTTCATGCATATGGGTCTCCTTTGCGAGCGAAAGGAGATCCTCCATGGACAGGCCGTTCTTGGCTTTGAGCTGCAATTGCCCGATTAGCCGCAGGCTGGTTTCGATCTGCGCACTGCGGGTTCGCAGGGTTGTGGCCTGGATTTCCAGAAGCCGTTCCAAATTCGCCGGCTGGCCGGAGAGGAGCTCGCTGATCTTGGAAAGACTGAGACCCAACTGCTTGAGGATAATGACCTCATTCAATCGAACAATCTCGTTGGTGCCGTAAAGTCGCCAGTTCTTCTCCGTGCGCTTGGGCATTATCAGCCCCTGAGCTTCATAGACCCGGAGCGTCTTAACCGACAGCCCGGTCCTTGCAGCGCATTCGGCAGCTGTCAAAAGAACGTCGTTCTGGATTTTCTTGTCCATGAGAACCTCCTGAGCGTCGCTCTAAGGTATGACCATAGGTCCGGCTCAAGGGGCAAAATGCGCTTATTTCACCAATCATAAAAGAAAAAGCCGCAGACGAATCCGCGGCTGTTTAATTGGACTAGCGCACTGTGTTCAGTGCATGCCTGTCATTTGGCACAGGCCGCAGACCTTATTGAGGTGGATTTTGTCAGAGCGGTCCACACGGATGATCCCGCGGCGCTTCATATCCGAGACCACACGGCTGACGGTTTCAATGGTCAGTCCAAGGTAATCTGCGATTTCCTGCCGCGTCATGTGGAGCTGGAGGTCGTAACCGTCCTCGCTCTCGTCTACCGGACCGGTGCAACCGAGGCCGCCGCGGTTCGGCACCAGATGCATCAGAAAGCTAGCGACACGCTCAACGGCGGATTTCCGGCCAAGCAGGACAGCATGTTCATGAAGCACGCGCATTTGCTTGGTCAGGCACTTGGTCAGATGCCGCTGCAAATCCGCCGATATCTCAACGTGGCGCAGATCGATCTCATTGACCTTCGCATCCGTCAGTGTTTCCGCGGTGCAATCGTTCTCTTCAGCTCCAGACAGTCCAAACAGATCGCCCGGGCGCAAAACTTCAACAACCTGACGGCGTCCGTCCGGCAGCAGCTTGTAAAGCATCACCGTACCGCTCGCCAACTCATAGAGCCGCTTCGCCGGATCCCCCTCGTAGTAGATCACAGCGTGGGTATCGTAGTGGGCCTGCTTGGCCCCAAAATGTTCAAAAGAAGTCTCTTTGGATGCACACATCTCGGCAACCGGACGACCGGTTCCAACCACATGCCCGAAAGTATCTGCTTCATAGTAAGCCATTTAAATCCCTCCTGCGCACAGACCTGTGCGGCGTAGTCCGGTCATGGCAACTGTTGAATTGGCGACCGCTCTTATGAGAGGCCGTGGTTCGACTGTTGCTGCAAAACGTCCCGTCCGACGTTCTGCCAACCGCAGGAGAAACTGTATCTATCAGATGTTGCAGGAGAAATTAGGGTGTCTGCGTAAGAAGAACTACATATGAGATATTCGGACGCAGGAGATTATGCCACAGCCTCTGCCAAAGCCTCCATCGACAGCGGCTTTCTCAACAGCGGCATATCGGGCAAATCCCTGAGATGTCTGTTCAAGCCGGCGCGGGTCTTGCCGGAGATCGCGATGATGCGGGGAGCGCTCGCCCGGGAATTCAGTTGATGGGCAACATCCACACCGCTCATTCCCGGAAGTCCGAGGTCAAGCAAGACGATATCGTTGGCCGAAACGGTCGCTTCGGCCAGAAAAGTTTCACCATCACTGTAAACGGTCGGAAGATAACCCAGCTCACCAAGCACTATATAAAGTGCGTCGGCAACCGCCCGATCGTCTTCGACAATGTGAACAATCACTCGGCAATGTCCTCACGGTTTGGTCGGTTTTGCCAAACCTTCGGAGAAATTACGCTAAAAAAACCGTATCAGATGTACGCAGTACTACGTTTTCGCGTGATTACTTATCTGATGGGGCCTTCAAGCGCTTTTGTCATCCTGACGCACCGTGGCCGAGGACAATACGGACCAACTCGGCCGCATTGCGGGCCCCGAGCTTTTCCATGATTCGAGCGCGGTGAACTTCGACCGTGCGCGGGCTGATACCGAGTGTCCGGCCAGCTTCCTTGTTGGAGGCGCCATCGGTGATCTCTTTCAGCACTTCCAGCTCCCGGCGGGTCAGAAGGTCTACGCCCTCAAACTGCATCCCGCCGTCGGAAGACTGGCGCTGCTTCATGGCGTTTATGCCTTCGCGGACACGCTCCAGAACCGACTCGGCTGAGAAAGGCTTTTCAATGAAGTCGTGCGCGCCGTTGCGAATGGCCTCCACCGCCAACGGAATATCCCCCTGGCCGGAGATGATAAAGATCGGCGCGGGATAGTTTTCCGCGTTAAGCGCCTTCAATACTTCGATACCGGACCGCCCCGGCATATGAACATCCAGCATGATACAGGCAGGAACGGCTTTGCTGGCCGACTGCACGAACGCGTCTCCATCAGTAAAGGTTTCAACGATAAAGCCCTCCATATTGAACAAAACGGATAGGGCGTCACGCACAGCGGCATCATCGTCTACGATATAGATGGCATCAGCGTTCGCTTTCATCGATTTACTTCCTTGTCCTGAGCCGGGACCGTCCGCGTTCATTCCGTCCCGGTTTCTTCAATTGTGACGGGCAGCGTCAGAAGAAACGACGCACCTGCACCCGGTGCTGATTGTTCGAGGCGCAAGTCACCGCCGTGATTTTGCGCGATTGATCTGGAAATTGCCAACCCCAAGCCGACGCCCTTGTGCTTTGCGCCGCTGAACGCCCTGAAAAGACTGTCTGCGACTTCGTCAGAAACACCCGGTCCGTTGTCTTGAACGCGAAACTCAAGCGAATCTTCGCCAAGGCAAACCGCCAAAGTCACTTTTCTTTCCACCTGGCCGGCGACGGCTTCTCGAGCGTTGCGAAGAAGGTTGATCAGAATTTGCCGAATTTGCACCGGGTCGGCCATCAAGGGGGGGAGGTTCTTATCAACCTTGGCGACCATGATGGACGGTTCGTCGATTGCACCCAGATCTGCCATTTCCAGACAGGTGGCAACCAACTCATCGACGTTGACTTCTTTGCGCTCCGGATCCTTGCGCTCCACCAGTTGGCGCATGCGTTGAATAATTTCGCTGGCACGCTCAGCTTCCTTCACCGCCTTTGAGATGACGTCCAACATAACCGGTGTCAGACGTTCGTCGGCGGAGGCTTTGCGGGACACGGACTGCAGATAGAGCAGAATGGCTGTGAGCGGCTGGTTTAATTCATGAGCAATGGCAGCACCCATCTCGTCGAGCGCACTTAACCGCGTCATGTGCAACAGTTGGGACTGCGCTTTGCTCAAACGCTCTTCGATCTGCTTGCGCGGCCTTAAGTCCCGCAAGATGCCGATGAACTGGCGGCCTTCAGACGTCGCCGCCTCGCCAACCGACAGTTCCAACGGGAAAACCGTCCCGTCCTTATGTTGGCCTTTGACCTCCCGGCCGATGCCAATGATCTTCTTGTGACCCGTATCCAGATAGTTTTGAACGTAAGAATCGTGATGGTGCGCATAGTCGGTCGGCATGATCCGATTGACATTCTCGCCAAGCAGATCTGTTGCTGAATACCCGAAGAGTTTCTCACAGGCCTTGTTGAATGCCAAGATTTGGCATTTCGCGTTGATGACGATGATGCCGTCAACAGCGGTGTTAAAGACACTGTCCAAACGGGCGTCAGAGATCGTCGCGGCAACTTCTCCGCTTTCAATCACACTGTCATCCGCCATGCCGCACCCCGATGGAACTCGCCCTTCCATCAAGACTTACGGATTTTCACGTACTCCAGCAACCCGTCTTTGTTCTAAATCTCTGGCAACCAAACGCTAATTCTTTGGATAGCTTCTTCCAAATGGGCGCGCTGGCGCGCAAAGCACAAGCGAATGTAGTTTTCTCCGCCGTTTCCGAACGCTGTTCCAGGTGCAAGACCCACACCGGTCTCGCGGACACAATCCATTGCAAACTTGCGGGTATCTTCAACACCGTCGATGGAAAAGAATAAATAAAACGCGCCTTGAGGGGCCGCGATCCGGACGCGGTTCAAAGCCCCAAGCCCCTGAACCACGCAGTCCCGCCCTTCTTTGGCAAGCGCAACTTGCTGCTCGAGAAACGTATGGCCGTCATTCAAAGCTGAGACAGCCGCACGTTGACTGAACATCGGGACGCCGGACGTTGAGTATTGAATGAGGTTCTCCAAGACTTGGCCCAGCGCCTCTGGTGCCGAAATCCAGCCAATACGCCATCCCGTCATTGCCCAGTTCTTGGACATGGAGTTCACATAGATGATCTGATCATCCTCTTCCGCAATGTCGTAAAAGGACGGGGCGCGGTTTGCCTCGCCATAATAGAACAGTGCGTAGATCTCATCCGCTATGATCCAAAGTCCGCGCTCACGGGCAAGACTAAGCACTTGTCTCAACACCTCTTCTGACGCGACCCACCCTGTTGGATTGCTGGGGGAATTAAGGAATATCGCAGCGGTCTTTGGCGTAATCGAAGCCTCCAGATCATCCACGTCCAATTCCCATCCTTCGAGCACTTCGCGCATTGGGACTGAGACCGGTTTTACGCCTCTGATCCCAAGAGCTGCCTCGATGTTTGGCCATGTTGGTGTTGGCACCAACACTTCTTCGCCGGAGGATGCAATAGCCTGGATGGCGAGTTGAATGGATTGCATGCCGGAACCGGTGACAAAAAACCTATCAGGTGCAAAGGCCTTGCCGAAAACTCTTTGATGATATCCGGCCAGCGCGGACCTCAGTTCCGGAATGCCGCGCTGGTAGGTGTAGAAGGTTTCACCGTTGTCGAGGGACTGCTTCGCAGCATCACAGATGAACTGGGGTGTCGGCAGATCCCCTTCCCCCGCCCACAAAGGAATTACGTCATCACGTCCTTGTCCGGCATTGAAGACTTCAACGATGCCGCTCTCCGGCGCCATGCGTGCCTCGTGGCTCAATGTATCAATCAGCGCAGCCAAATGTGTGGTCCTTAGTAGCCCTATCCGCCGTCAACATACCTGCAATTCTTCCGATGTTTTCATGAAACAATTTGAACTCTGCTTCACAGGTGCTGATCAATAGCGGGACTGCCTAGAGTGTTTCAGCGACAGATCTGTCTTCGCCGCATGGCGAATAGACATCTGCTGCAAGCTGTGATCGGATCGCGAAAGAGGCGGAATAAACACGGGGATGTGCTGAGATTCGGCATACTTTGAAACTGACCCCAAAAAACTGCCCGGGAGGATAACCGCAAGACGATGCTGCATGGCTGGCTCGTGATACTGGCGGCAGCGGTGTACATCCTGCTGCTGTTTGCCATAGCAAGTTATGGCGACCGGATGGCCCGGCGCTCCAAGCGTTTGCGCGGTGGCGGCCGGCCGATGATCTATGCCCTGTCCTTGTCGGTCTATTGTACGTCTTGGACCTTTTTCGGCTCGGTCGGCAACGCTAGCCGAAACGGCGCTGAGTTTCTGACCATCTATATCGGTCCCCTTTTGGTCTTTGCCCTTGGCTACCCGCTGCTGCGCCGGATTATCCATATCTCCAAAACGGAAAGCATTACCTCGATCGCCGATTTCATTGGTGCGCGGTATGGCAAGAGCCAGTCCGTCGCAGCGTTGGCGACCCTGATTGCCGTGATCGGCGTAATCCCCTACATCGCCTTGCAGCTGAAGGCCGTATCCCTGTCTATCACAACGATGGTCGGCCCGATATTTTCGCCGCCGGAGTTTCTCTATCCGGGCTTTGCCGATCTGACGCTCCTGGTTGCGTTGGGCATGGCGATCTTCAGCTCTGCGTTCGGGACCCGGCACATTGATGCGACCGAACACCAAGAAGGCCTGATGCTCGCGATTGCCGCAGAGGCGGTGGTCAAGCTGATCGCGTTTCTGGCAGTCGGTTTCTGGGTCACTTACGGGCTGTTCGGCGGCCCCTTTGACTTGATCCGTGCAATATCCGAGGCGCCTGAAGTTGCCGCGGTCTTCGATCAGCCAATCAAGATCAGCAACTGGGTTGTCATGTCGACCTTGTCGGCATTTGCGGTTCTTTTGCTGCCGCGCCAATTCCACGTGACCGTGACGGAGAACAACTCCGATGCGGAACTGAAACGCGCAACCTGGCTGTTTCCGGCCTATCTGATCCTGATCAATCTTTTCGTTATTCCGATCGCAGCGGCGGGGCTCCTTCGGTTCGGGCAGGACGTCAATCCGGACACCTATGTTCTGGCACTGCCAATGGATGCAGGTCAGCACTGGCTAACGATCTTCGTCTTTCTCGGCGGCTTGTCTGCCGCAACAGCAATGGTGATTGTGGCTGCGGTTGCCCTTGCGATTATGATCTCAAATGACATCGTCATCCCGCTGATGCTGAGAGGGCATCGCGAAGAGGACATCGTAAACACCGACGGTCGGGACTTGAGCCGGCGTCTGATCACAATTCGCCGCCTGGCCATCTTCGGTATCTTACTTCTCGCCTACGCCTATTATCGGGCTGCGGGAGATACAGCTGCCCTCGTTTCCATCGGTCTGTTGTCGTTCGCTGCGATTGCCCAATTCGCACCAGCGTTCTTCGGCGGACTTTACTGGCGGCGAGCAACAGCCACTGGCGCTATTGCGGGTCTGAGTGGCGGCCTGTTTCTCTGGGCCTACACGCTGTTGTTGCCGACCTTTGCCCAATCCGGGTTGATCTCTGACACCATCATGAGCACGGGGCCATTTGGCATTGACCTGCTTAAGCCGGAATCCTTGTTCGGTATTGAGGCAGATCCATTCATTCACGGCACGCTCTGGAGCCTTGCGGCAAATGTTGTTCTGTTCATCGCCGGATCGCTGATCCGCAAGCCTCAGCCTTCAGAAACGCTGCAAGCAAACGTCTTTGTACCGTCAGAACTCCGCAATCCGACCAACTTCCTCTACTGGCGGACGTCAGTTACCGCTGGAGATCTCCAGGCAACCGTCGCCCGATACCTCGGTGAAGAAAGAACAGAGCGCTCATTTCAGAGATTTGCACGTGAGCGCGGCATCTCGATCGAACCAAATACAATCGCAGATGCGAACCTTCTAAGGTTCTCCGAGCAACTGCTGGCAAGCGCAATTGGTGCCGCCTCCGCCCGTCTCGTCCTTACCTTGATGCTGAAGCGGCATGATCCGTCGACCAAGGGCGCGGTGAAGCTGCTGGACGATGCGTCCATGGCGATCCAGCACAATCGGGATCTCCTCCAGACAGCGCTCAACCAGGTGCGACAGGGCATTGGCGTGTTTGATCGGGACTTCCGGCTGATTTGCTGGAACCGTCAGTTCCGGGATCTTCTGGGCCTTCCGGCAGAATATGGACAGGTCGGCACGACCCTTGATGCTATCCTCCGATACAACGCGGAACGCGGTGAACACGGTTCCGGTCCCGTTGAAGTCATTGTGCAAGACCGGATCGAGAAGCTGGTCATCATCCAGGAGACCTATCAGGAGCGCCTGTTTGAAAGCGGCACGGTTCTGGAGGTGCGGATCAGCCCGATGCCCGACGGCGGCATTGTGACGACCTACACCGACATTACTGAACGCGTGATGGCCGAAGAGGCTTTGGCCAAAGCCAATGAAACGCTTGAGCGGCGGGTTCGAGAACGGACCGAAGAACTCACACACGTTAACGACCGTCTTGTGGAGGCGACCCGTGCGGCCGAAGAGGCCAACATCGGCAAAACCCGTTTCCTGGCCGCCGCCGGTCACGACATCATGCAGCCTCTGAATGCGGCACGGCTTTATTCTTCCGTTCTGGTCGACAAGCTCCAGGAGGGTGACAACGGAAAACTCGTGAAGAACGTGGAGTCGGCGCTGGAGTCGGTTGAGGACATCCTCGGGGCTGTCATGGATATCTCCAGGCTCGATACAGGAGCCTTGAAACCGGAGCCGACCGTCTTCCGGCTAGACGAGTTGATCCGCGGCTTGGAGCTCGAATTCATGCCCATCGCTGCCGAAAAAGGACTGGAGCTTCGGATCGTTCACACCACCATGTCGATCAGATCTGACCGGCGCCTCTTGCGGCGTTTGCTACAAAATCTCGTTTCCAACGCCATCAAATATACAGGTGAAGGCAAAGTGCTGGTCGGCTGCCGTGTCCGAGAAAACAGGGTGTTCGTGGAAGTGCATGATACGGGCCTCGGAATCGCTGAAACCAAGCAGAAAGCCATTTTTCAGGAATTTCATCGCCTGGACGACGGCATGCGCGTCGCCAAAGGTCTCGGCTTGGGATTGTCGATCGTTGAGCGGATCAGCCACGTTCTCAATCACAAAGTAAACCTGCGCTCTACGCTGGGAAAAGGGTCTTGTTTTTCGGTCGAACTGCCACGAAGCGCGCCCGTGCCTGATATCGAACCGGTGCCGCAACCGGCCCCAATTGTAGGCCAGCTTGATGGGCTTTGCGTTGTTGCGATCGACAACGAACCCGACATCCTGTCCGGCATGCGCCATCTTCTGACAAATTGGAACTGCAAAGTCATAACGGCTTGCGATGACACGCAGGCTGCCGCTCTGCTCAACCATGAAAACCTGACGCCCGACGTGATCCTGGCGGATTACCACCTGGACAACGGCACAGGGATCGAAGCGATCGTGAAACTGCGCTGGAAATTCGGCAGCCACATACCGGCCATCCTAATCACGGCGGATCGCAGCCGCCCGGTGCGTACAGAAGCCGCCGACAAGGACATCGCATTCTTTAACAAGCCACTGAAGCCGGCGGCCCTCCGGGCTGCTCTTGGCCGATGCCGGACAGATCGTTCTGCAGCAGAATAGCCGGGTCCACAAGCAACAAGCCCAAAGTGCTGCCCGAGCCAGTGATGGGTACAGCTCTAATGTGAAACGAAAACGCGAATATCAGTCCCGCGCAGCTTCGAGCCCACCACGTTTGTCCGGTGCGGTGCTCGGCGCCCGGTCATCCCAGTCCTCATTTCGGATCTCACCGATAAGCATTGGATTGGGGTCCGGTTTACCGAAATAGTATCCCTGCAACGTGTCACACCCAAGTGTGCGCAGAGCATCGACCTGAAACTGCCGCTCCACGCCTTCCGCGGTCACTTCCAGTCCAAGATTATGAGCAAGGGCTATGATGGCGGCAATGATGGCAAGTCCCTCGCTTTGCTCACCAATTTCATCAACGAACGACTTATCTATTTTAATCTTGTCGAAATTGTAATTGCGCAAGTAAAGCAGCGAGGAATAGCCAGTCCCAAAATCATCAAGCGCGATTTTGATCCCCATATCCCGAAGGCCGTCCAGTTTCTCGGAAGCAGATCCGATGTCTTTCAAGAAGACCGATTCCGTAATTTCAAGTACGAGCCGCTCGCCCGGGAAGCCAGTCTCCATCAGGACGTCGGAAACGGTTTCAACCAAATTTGGATCCATGAACTGAACCGCAGACAGGTTTACTGCGACCGTCTCAAGATCCGGCCATTGCGCGGCAACCTTGCAGGCCTTTTTCAACACCCACATCCCCATGGGCAATATGAGCCCGGCGTGCTCCGCAATCGGGATAAACACATCAGGAACAATTTCCCCACGGGTTGGATGCTGCCAACGCACCAGAACTTCACTTGAAACGACACGGCCGCTGCGGGCCTCAACAATCGGCTGAAACTCAATGGTCAAGCCGTCAGTTTCAAAAGCTTCGCGCAGATCGGCTTCAAGTTCGCGGCGCTCCCGAACCTCCCGCTCCATCTCTTCCGCAAAGGCAAGCGCCTGCCCACGCCCCCCCTCTTTGGCCTTGTAAAGCGCGATGTCAGCCTCGCGCATGAGATCATTCACGCTTGAGTTTGTCTGACGGAGCCGGGAAAAACCAACGGTCGCGCCGATCGCAAATTCACGCTTTCCGACTTTGAAGGGCTTGCGAGTAACTTTCACGAGTTCATTCGCGAAAACCTCAGCCGCCTGATCGCTGACGAATTCCCCGACAGCTGCAAATTCGTCGCCACCAAACCGGGCGAGTAAGGTGCGGCCTTCGCTGATTGAACGGAACCGTTCAGCGACCTGGATCAGGAGGTCATCCCCGGCTGCGTGCCCACTGGTATCGTTGACGACCTTGAAGTTATCGAGATCGATCAAAAACAGGGTCAGAGTGCTGGCGCGTTTTTCAAGTTGTGCCGCGAGCTTTAGGTCTGCCTGTTTCAAGAACCAGTTGCGGTTTCCAATGCCTGTCAGCGCATCTTGCTCGGCCAGCTGCGTGACCAAAGCGTTCGCGACCTTCATCTCGGTTATGTCCGACGCAACGCCCCGATAACCGGTGAAATAACCCCGCTCGTCGAAAGCCGGTGTTCCTGAAACCGCCCACCACCGCGCTTCGCCATCGACATCAACGCCGATCTCAAGGTCCCGGAACGCCGTGATTTCTGTGATTGCATCGTCCAGGACTTTGTACCCATCCTGCGCGTCCGGATGGGACAGCGAATAGGCCAGATCGGTCAATCGCATTGCTTGAAGTCTGTTTGGGTCTCGCCCGCTCACAGCTGCAAATCGAGAAGATACGTTTCGAAGATTTCCGCTTGTATCGGTCTCCCAGAACCAGTCGCTATCCTTGTCTTCGATGTCGTTCATCATGAGCGCGATGAGATCACCCCGCTGGCGCAACTCTCCCTCCGAGAGGAAATGAGAGGTAAAGAGCCAACTGGTCGATGTGGAACTGCCGACAATGATGACGGCAAAGCTCGTTAGGAGAGTGATCAGGATCCAGGACTGATCGATGTTGACAACCGCAAGAGAGACAGCCGAAACACTGTACAAAACAAGCAACCATCGAAACGCGGCCTGCGGAACAGTTGCCAGCGCAAAAGCGCCGCCACAGGTCATTCCAATCGTCACAATGGATGCTATCCAGATGCCTTGAGCATCTCCGACAGCCAGCGCCGCAATAGGCACGACGGCCCAAAGCGCGCTCAAAATCGTGGCATGATGAATGGCGCGTGCGATGACTTTTGGGGAAGCCTGTTCGATTGGATATCTGCCGCTCTTGTGCCATCTCAGGCCCATCTGAGCCATTACAGCGACGACTAACAACGCCCATCCAAGCACGTATGCTTGCGGCACAAGCGTCAACCCGACTGCAGTAAGAGCCGCCGCGTTAATCAGATTGCCCGCAATCATGACGGGGGTCAGACGTAGAACATGCGAAATCTGCGCGGCCCGAACCCTGCGCATGACATCTTCATCAGCCACAGGATAACCAAATGCCAGCAGGAATGGCTGCATCGAGTTTTTCAGGCTTTGCCGTGACTTGCCAGTGGCACTGTGGCGGGCAGACGCCCAGATCTGTCTTCCTGGATGGACAAACGCCAGAAATATAACCTGGAGCATCGTTTTCCAGTGCGCGGACAACCGCATGCTTACTCCAATACTACGCAACGAGATGCACGCGCCAATACCTTCGCGCACTCAGAGCCTAACTGGCCCCTCATGAAATTACGGTAAAGGAGAAGGATTCAAAAAATTATTGTCAGTATTCAACAAATAATGCCGCAACGGGAAGCTGCGGCATCGTTTCCATAAACTGAAGATTGGCGATCTTGGCAGGTGAATACCGAGCGCCGCCAGTACTCCCTAGGCGTCAGGCGTCTCAACGGTTTCACCGTTCATTTGCCACTGACCAGCTTCGATTTTCGAGGCGGCAATGACCGCTTGTGTCCGGCTTTCGACGCCCAGCTTTTGAAGAATGGCAGAAACGTGCGCTTTCACCGTTGCCTCGGAGACAGACAGCTCATAGGCGATCTGTTTGTTCAAGAGGCCTTCGGACAGCATCATGAGGACACGAACCTGCTGCGGTGTTAGCGTTGAAAGCCGTTGTACAAGGTCGCCACTGCCGTCATCTGCAGACAGATCTACATCCGGCGGCGTCCAGACATTGCCCAGCATGACTTCGGCAATGGCTTCCCGGATCACCTCGATGCCATGAGATTTCGGGATAAAGCCTGATGAGCCGAACTCCATGGCCTTTCGGATCGCCTGCGGGTCTTCGTTTGCCGACACGACAACGACCGGTACACCGGTGTGTTGCGCGCGCAAGTACATCAATCCTGAAAAGCCGCGCATACCGGGCATCGTCAGATCCAGAAGGATCAGATCGACCTCACCGTCTTTCTCCAAAAGCGAGGTTACATCTTCCAATGCCCCCGCCTCGACAATCGAGGCTTGCGGATATTGAGCTTCCAGCGTTTGACGCAAAGCTCCACGGAACAGCGGGTGATCATCCGCAATGACAAAGCGATACGATGGCGCCGACACGTTTTCCTCCCAGATCAGCCTTCTTTTTTCAGGCCGTTTATCGAACGAGTGTCTGCGCGCTCTCCTCCGAAAGCCGAGGCTTTACGCCGGGCTATCACACACTTACGCAGACGTGGTTCGTAATGTTTGAAAGTATGTGCCTCAAGGCGCGTTGGCAAGTCAAACCATTGGGCGGTGCTTCGTTCTCGTCAAAGATACAATAGGTCTAAAAAATAAGCATGAGACACATCAAAGAGACTCAATTGCTTCACTATACTTACGCTGAATTGAAACTATTGCCACTGAACGCAGCTGACACGTCCTCAAAAGCAGTTTTAATCTCGAACAATTACAACCCAGATGACGTTTATACCATCTGCGTTTTCCACAGATTACCAAAGCCACAAATAAGAACTTCAAAAAACAGATTAATTACAATAACTTCACGTCGCTGATTGTTCTTTTCCCTAATCAAAGTTTCTTCAAAATGGCGCTTTCACCAACTCTCTATTCCTTCACCAACCGGTGGGAATGCGATGAAAATGATCACTTGAACGTCCAGTTCTATTTCAGCCGCTTTGATGAGGCAGATCAGCAATTCCGGCTGATATCCGGCCTCAGTGACACTGTCGCCGGGGCACGTCGTGTGCGGCATGTGCGCTATCACAAGGAGCTGCGGACCGGGGATCTCATCACTGTGCACTCCGGGATCGCTTTCGATGGCCCGCATCTGCTGACCGTCGTGCACGAGATGCGAAATGCCGGGACGGGCGCATTGAGCGCGACTGCGATCGACGGATACGAACCGAGCCCCAGCACGGTCAAATCACTGCGGCAGAGGTTTTCGGACTATCAAACACCTATGAATGCGGACGCAACACCGCGCGGTCTATCGGCCAGCCCTGCCAGCGCACGCCCGGCATTGGACAAACTCCTGCAGGGCAACGGAGCACTCTGCTTCCGTGGGACCGTCATGCCCAGACACGTCAATGCGGACGGAAAAGCAGATGATCAATTCGCTTTGTCTTGCTGCACGGACGGCGTTCCGCATGTATGGGAGCGCAGCCCGCTTACCCAAGCTTATCTGACCCAGCACAATCTTGGCCGGGTCGCCATCGAAATGAAGTTGATTTGGCATTCGCCATTGAAATCCGGCGACATGATTGTGGTGGCCTCCGGTTTTACCGGCAGCCAGAACAAAACCTTCGGAATGCGGCATCATGTTTTCGAAAGCCGTACCAACCGTTTGGCCGCAACGCTCGATGTGGTCGCGCTGACGATGGATCTCGATGCCCGGCGCGCGGTCGAATTGCCGGAAGAGGCAAGAACCGCCATTTCCAAGATGGTGCTTTCTTAGAATTCAATGATGCCTTTTGGCCACACGACGGTTCCGGTCAGTTTCCGGAGCCGTCGAGGTCTTTTTGAAGCTCGCGGACCATGCCGAAAAACCGGCGCATGGCTGTCTCGGTGAAATCGAGAACACGATCGAGTTCTTCTTCGTCCTCTGAAGTCAATCCAGAGGTTTGATCTCCGGGTTCAGCATCGGTAGCAGGACGATCCAGGGCGGAGCCTGGCGGCAATTGCGGCTGACCATTTGCGTTACCGCCTTCCAGTTCTTCCACGCGGGCGGTCAGTCTCTCAACTTCACCGGCCAGTGTATTGATTTCCGCCAGATAGGCCTCTTCAGCCAGGGGCACGGGATTGCATCGCCATGCCTCGTTTTTCTGTTTGCAGACAGAGACGGTCCCGTTCTGTCGGTCCACTCTCAAGACATCACCGTCCACGGAGACCAAAGAGTATCTTTCAGGTGTGCCGTCTGTCACAGCTGTTACGGTTTCTTCCGACACTGCCTCTTCGGCAAACGCCGCGCCGTTCACCGAAACACTCAGACATACCAAAATGCCAAATGCTGCTGTTTTACTTTTGCGGATCATGATGCCGGTTCTCCTGGCTCCGTGAAGTCAGACACTGTGATGAGCACGTTGGAGTAACCGTTGCCACAAATCCATGGCCAAAGCACGGCCTCTTTGGGACTTGTCACCACAGATGGCCGATTAGTTGGATGCCACACGCACTGGCTCCAGCAGCTTCTCCAGCGTTTCCAATCGGTCCGCCTCTCCAGCAGGCTTGTCCCAGCGCAGCCTTGAAATGCGTGGAAAGCGCATGGCAACACCGGATTTGTGTCGGCTGGATCTGTTTAGCCCCTCAAAAGCCACCTCCAGAACAAGGCCGTGGTCTTTGCTGTAGGCAACCTCCCGGACAGGACCGAACCGGTTGGTCGTGTTTCCTCGGACAAACTTGTCGATCTGCTGCAACTCTTCGTCTGTAAAACCAAAATAGGCCTTGCCGACCGGCACCAGTTCATCGCCGGTCTCTGCCGCCCGCCACAGCCCAAATGTGTAGTCGGAATAAAAGGACGAGCGCTTGCCGTGACCCCGCTGGGCATACATCAACACGGCATCGATCAGATGCGGCTCCCGCTTCCATTTGTACCAGAGACCCTTCGGCCGCCCTCCGGTGTAGGCCGTGTCCCAGCGCTTCAGCATCAGCCCTTCAACGGCGGCCGCATCTTCTTTGTCCAGCCTGCTTTCCGGTGTGTTCCGCGCCTCTGTTATGTCCTGCCAGCTAGTCACAGGTACAAGCGGTGACAGGTCGATCCGTGGGTGATCAAATTCCGCTACAAACCCTTCAAGGCGGCGGCGGCGCTCTTCAAAGGGAAGCGGTCTCAAGTCCTCACCGTTGAGCGATAAAAGATCGTACGCCCGGATGGCCGCCGGAAACTCCTTCAAAAGCTTGGGGCTGGCTGTTTTTCTGTTGAGGCGTTTTTGAAGGTCACCGAATGGACGGACCTTGCCACACTCCATGATAAGCAACTCACCATCAATGCAACCTTTGAAATTCAGTGCGTCGAGAACATCCGGGAATGCCCGTGAGATGTCTTCACCCGTGCGGCTGAAGAGACGACGGACCTTTTGTCCGTCCCGCGTTTCGCCAGCCGCTGCTTGAATGCGAATGCCATCCCATTTCCATTCCACGGCAAACTCGGCTGCATCAAGCTGAGCAGGATCCCTGTCCGCATCAAGTGGGTGGGCCAGCATGACGGGCCGGAAGGGGGCCGGGTCCAGATTGTCCGGGCGTTCCCCTTTGCCCTCGGCCCAGGCAAACAGGCTTTCAAAGGGTGGCTTCAGCCCGAACCAAACCTCCTCAATGTCCGAAACACTAAGATCACCCAGTCGTGCCACAGCGGTTTTCGCAAGGCGCGCAGACACGCCGACACGAAGCCCGCCTGTAACCAGTTTCAGCAAAGCCCACCGACCGGTCTCATCCATTTGATCCAGCCAGCTCGCGATCAAACGCGGCGCATCCGTTTTGCCTGCGGTCTCAAGCGCATCGACAACTCCCGTCAGTTCGATGCGTTGACGCTCTGCGCTCGCGCCGTCGTCGGGAAGCGCAGGCCACATGAGTGCAATTGTCTCGGACAGATCGCCAACAAAATCATAGGACAAGGCAAACAGCGTTTCGTCCGAACGCTCTGCGATCAGCGCTTTCAAGACAGCTGGTTTTGCATGCTTGAATTTTAGGTCTCCGGTCAGCGCTGCCAGCGCATAGCCACGTTCCGGATCAGGTGTTTCCTGAAAATAGCGGACAAGAAGCGCTTCTTTTGCAAGGCGCCTTGGTTCTAACGACAGTCGGTCAAGTAGTTGGGAAAACACATGCATGAACACAAAAACCGGGAAAGAGGGCTAAGGCAACTCTATCCCGGTTAGATGCTGTTCAGGAAATTAAGGTCAAGCCGATGGAGTTAGGCGGCAATTTCCTTTGACCGTTCTGCGGTCAAGTACTGCAGTCCGACAGTATCACCATGCACCCATTTGACCGCCATCGGATACTGTTTTCCGCTTGTGTCTTCATAGGTGAGATGCAGGCCTTCGGTCGCGTCGGCAAAATTCATCACCCCGATACCACCTTCCGAGCTGTTCATCAGGCGTGTCCGGATGTGTTCGCCGCTTTCGGTGATCGGATGAATTTGCTGACCGCGCTCTTGCTTCCGGTTTGCGCGACGGCGTTCTTCAACATCCCGAGCCATCTCATTGAGGAAGCCTTCAATGCCTTGAGACATTTCATCAGCAACGTTTTTCACCGCCACAGCAATGTGATCCACGGTCTCGGCTTCACCTGCGGTCGCCTGGATGGCCTGATCCACGCTCTCCGCACTGTTGACCGCGTTTGCCGTCTCGCTGGCTGCCATGGTGATGCTTTGCGAGATTTCCTGTGTTGCAATGCTTTGCTCGCCGACCGCAGCGGTGATCGCACCAGCCACTTCACTGATCATCTCGATGGAACCGGAGATCTTGCGAATGGACTCAACCGCTTCGCTCGTCAGCCCTTGGACCGACGAAATCTGACTTGAGATTTCTTCAGTTGCCTTGGCGGTTTGGGTCGAGAGTTCCTTGACCTCGGCGGCAACAACTGCAAAGCCCTTACCGGCATCTCCCGCCCGGGCGGCCTCAATGGTCGCATTCAAGGCCAGCAGATTTGTCTGTTCGGCAATGGCGCGGATCATCTCAACGACGGTGCCAATTTTTTCAACCGCTTCTGCGAGGCTGGAAACATTGCCGTCTGTTTGCTGGGCCACGCCGGTCGCATCTTCAATGACGTTGCTGGCCCGATCTGCCTGGCTGAGAATTTCCTGGATCGCTGCGGACATTTCCTCGGCTGCCGCCGCCACGGTTTGCACGTTGTCAGATGATGACGAGGACGCATTTTTCGCCTCAGTTGCAGCGCTGGACGCCCCTTGCGAGATGTCGCGGACGCGTGCGGCAATGTCGGTCATCTGACCGGTTTTTTCGTTCACATCTCCAGTGACACTGGCCATCAGATTGCGGAACTTCTCGATAAGGCTTTCCATCTGATTCTGGCGCATGCGCTCGCGGTCACGCTCCTTGGCAGCTTCTGTTTCCAGAACACCGCGTACCCGCGCATTCTCCTGGAACACTTCACCAGCCTTGGCCAGTTCGCCAATCGCGTCCGTGCGGTCACTAAACGGCATCTTGAAGTCAATATCGCCATCAGCAATCCGGACCAGACTACTCGTCAGGCGACCAAGCGTTTGGGTGACATTGCGCAACTGCCACGCGACCAGAGCCAAGGTTACGAGAACGACCGCGATCGTTTCGCCAAGAACCAGCATCAAGTGCCCGTTTGCAGCCTCGGAGATTTGTGCCGCGCGTGCCTCACCGGCTTTCAACATTTCAATTGAAGCTGCGCGGATCATGTTTAAGCGCTCGGTTGCTTTGCCGAACCAGACGGACCCTTCAATGCCTTGCCCATCCTTTGTTTCAGGCAGTGTGCGCAATACCTTGCGCCACTCCATCACCTGGTCCACGGCTGGGCCGGACACAGTTTGCTCAAACATCGCCAGTTGTTGCGGAGAAGCGATTTGCTGGAAATTCTTCAAGAAGGCTGTTTCAACCGACAGGCGGTCGAAATACGCCAGGAACCGCGCTGAGGGGACTTCACCATCTTTGCCAACGATTGCAAACAACTGCCCACCGATTGCCCGCTCCAGACCGCCGGCTTCAATCGCTTCGGTCAACAGAAGAAATGGCGTCATATGCTGGGCGTATTCATTGTCCGAGCTCGCCTGAACCGCAGAATTCACAATCGTGATCAGCTTGCGCACTTTGCCGGAGTAAAAAGCCAAATTGTCCGGACCTTTAACCGACTTCGCGTCGACACCGGCTCGGTGTTGGGTGATCTGGTCAAGCTCAGCGCTGGTCGTGCGAACGCGCTCCAGAAGCTTTTCGTTGCTGATATCAAAGTTGGCTACCGCGGCCTGCATTTCCGCCACTGCGGCGTCAGTTGCCTTGCGTTGATTGTCGAGCAGTTCGCGCGGCTTGGCGGCATAACCGGACGCCATAAGCACCGCGGTTCGGCCACGTTCCTTCTGCAACTCGTGCAAAACCGCTTCTGAGCGTTCTGAAATCAGTGCGGTCGGAAGGATTTCTGATGCCTTCCGGCTTTCGATCATAGCCTCATTCAAGGCCAGCCCACTGGCAATCATAAACGCCACCAACGGAACAATGGCGAGAAGCGCAATTTGCGCACGAATTGATTTGAACATCCCAAACCCCAGCGAAATTCTGTCACGCAAATTTAACGCAGAGGCAGGTTAAAAATTTACATATACCCAAAGATGTTATTCCCTACATCTTTATACTATCGGTATTAATTACATGGATGCGAAAGAAGCGATTTTGCCAATACGGCCAATACTGACAATATCGCTCAAAATATGAGCATTTCTTTCTGGTGGACGTCACTGCGATAAGCCTGTATAAGCCGCGACCCACAAGGGCCTGCATGGTGATGGCCCGATCCGGTAGACTGCTGATTGGCACGCAGGTGATCCGGAGCAGTCGAAAGAATCCAATGACCGAATTGATGTCGCTCGCCCCGGCGCTGAAAGCCGCGCTGGCGAAACGTGGCTATGAAAGCCTCACTCCCGTTCAAGAAAGTGTTCTGACCGAAGCGCCAGCTGACGCCGACCTTCTTGTGTCCGCACAGACCGGCTCCGGCAAGACCGTTGCCTTTGGCCTCGCCCTCGCCTCAACCATTTTGGGCGAAGAAGAAACGCTTGGAAAACCTGGTGCCCCGATCGCCCTCGCCATCGCGCCGACCCGCGAACTGGCGCTGCAGGTCAAGGAAGAGCTGACCTGGCTTTATGGCGAGGCCGGCGCGGTGACCGCGTCTTGCGTGGGGGGCATGGACCCGCGCATGGAACGGCGCACATTGGAGCGCGGCGCCCACATTGTTGTCGGAACGCCCGGCCGCTTGCGCGACCACATTGAACGGGGCGCGCTGGACCTTTCCGAACTCCGTGCTGTTGTGCTCGATGAAGCCGACGAGATGCTCGACATGGGCTTCCGCGAGGATCTGGAATTCATTCTGGATGCCGCCCCGGAAAGCCGACGCACGCTCATGTTCTCGGCAACGGTTCCGAAACCGATTGCCGAACTTGCAAAGCGCTTCCAAAAAGATGCAGTCCGCCTGTCGACAATCAATGCCCGCGAACAGCACGGTGACATCGATTATGTTGCCCATCCGGTCGCACCAAATGAGCGCGAAAACGCGATCATCAATGTGCTGCGGCTTCATGAAGCGGAAAAGGCGATCGTTTTCTGCGCCACCCGTGAGGGCGTCAGCCGTTTGACCGCGCGCCTTGCGAACAGGGGTTTTGCGATTGTGTCGCTCTCCGGCGAACTGAGCCAGGAGCAACGCACAGCCGCATTGACTGCCATGAAGAACGGCACGGCCCGCGTGTGTGTTGCGACCGACGTTGCCGCGCGCGGCATCGACTTGCCTAACCTTGACCTGGTGATCCACGCAGACTTACCGACCGGCAAGGCAGCACTCTTGCACCGTTCGGGCCGGACCGGCCGCGCCGGGCGCAAAGGCACATGTGTGCTGATGGTTCCCTTCCCCCGCCGCCGCCAGGCCGAACGCACGATGCACTTTGCCGGTATCAAGGCGACCTGGACCGGCGCTCCAACCGCGGACGAGATCTGGGCCAAGGACAAGGAACGCCTTCTGGCAGATCCTGTTTTGACCGCGGAGCTGGAAGACGAACAACGCGCCATCGCGATGGAACTTCTGGCGCTGCACAGCCCAGAGCAACTGGCAGCTGCTTTCGTCAAGCTCCGCCAGTCGCGCCTCCCCGCGCCTGAAGATGTTTCGGAGTTGAACGAGACCGCTTTGCAGGGCCGCGATGCCGGGTCCCGCGGTGGGCGCAGCGCCGAGATCAAAAACAACTTCGAAGATGGTGTCTGGTTCTCGCTGTCGCTCGGCCACCGCCAGCGCGCCGAACCACGGTGGATCCTGCCGCTGATTTGCCGGGCTGGCCATGTGACCAAGAAGGAAGTCGGCGCGATCAAGATTTTCCAGAACGAGCTCTACTTCGAGATCTCCGGCAAGCATGGCGAACGCTTTAACAGCACCGTTAAGCGCGAAGGGACGGGCGAGGAAAACGTCACCATCAAATTACTGGACGCGCGCGGCGGCCAGATGCCGCAACCGCCGAAGGACGACAACTTCCGGGGTGGCGGCAATCGCGGACGCGGAGATCGGGATCGTGGCCCCAGGGATCGCGGCGACAGAGGTGACCGGGGAGACCGGGGCGATCGGGGCGGCTATCAAAACCGGCGTCCGCGCCGCGGCGATGCGCCCGACTACGAGGACATGGGCCGCGAAGACACGCTGAAGCCAAAGCGCGGTCCGAAGCGTGACTTCGACGCCCCGCGTGGCAAAAAACGCCGCCGCGACGATGACGAGGCTGCCCCCCATCATCCAGCTTACGAACCGCTGGATATGAAAGCCCTCGCCAATGACGGCGACGCACCGCGCAAAGCTCGCAAACCCCGCGATGCCGACGGCGATGGGCCGCGCAAGGGCAAGCCAAAAGCGTCCGCCAAGCCATCTGGAGCGAAGAAAAAAGCTCCGAAGAAAAACAAGCCGTCCCGCGCCCAGCGCAAAGCGGACCGGACAAAATAAGACCAAAGGCCCGCTGATGCAGCGGGCCTTTTCTTTTCTCTTACGATCAAACCAAAAATCAAAACCTGAACGACAGGCCGACGCCACCTCGGAACTGGTCTGCCGACCCTTCGTCCTTAACGATGGGACTGTCCGCCGCGTCCCCGAGAAGGCGCGTATAGGACGCCCGGCCGACCAGCCCCCAGCGGTCTGTGAGCTGGTAGGTCATCGTCGCCTGAACACCAATGTCCTTGAGCCCGCCTTCAGCGGTGTAGGCGGCCAGTCCAGAGCGGGCCGAACCCGTTTCTGACACTCCAAAATAGGTGTTCATGTAATCGTCCGTCGCAAAACCGACTTCGGTCTCAAGCCCAACCCGCAGCCGCTCTCGGGGCGCGACCCAATACCCGGCGCGGACCTTGCCGATCATGCCTTCATGAACACCAGAAACATCTGCCATCAACTCGGCCGAGATTTCAAAAACATCCGATTGCGCCATCAAGGACTTGAATTGATAGGTGACAAATGCACCTGCTTCGAAGGCGCCGTCGATTGCCTCCAAGCGGTCGATCACGTCATTCCCCACTTCGTCCCGGCCCATCCGGTACTCAACGGCCGGACCGAACTGAAAAGCCGTGTGCGGCCGCAGGTTCAGCCGGGCCTCCGGCCCCTCAATTTCAAAGCCCAATCCAAAGGCGGTGATGTGGGCATAGGCCTGGGGGATCGGAAGGTATTCGGCAGCGCCCTCAAATTCAGGTTCTCCCGCCACTCCAACCGCCAATATTCCGTGAATGCCACTTTGAGTTTTCGCTCCCCTTTCATCTGAGCGTGCACGCGCTGTGTCATCTGCGTAAACAACTGCCGGCGCACAACTGACCATCGCAACAATCACAATCGCTCGCGGGGAGCGTCCAAAGCAAACTCGCACTATCACAACCTCCATTGAGCCGCCGTTCTGGATTGGCTGGCCCATGGAAGGTGACGCGTTGGAGCTTGTTGAAAAACTCGCGTTTTCGGATTAGTGATCGGTCAGATTGCCGCAGAAAACATCATTTATCTATTTGATTTTTATTACGTTTCTCATTCATATCTGAACTATAAACAGACATTGCATCAGACCAGCTCGCGTTTTGGTCACACTTTTGACCCAACCGCAGATCCTATTGGCAGCTGTTTTTCATTGGAGCATTTTTATGGACTTGGCCCCAACGCGCAGGCGGCGCCCCAAGCAGCAACGCTCGCGGCTCATGGTCGACTTTATCCTGGAGGCTGCATCGCATGTCTTCGATGAAGAGGGCTATAACGGTGCGACCACAAACATGATCGCCGAACGTGCCGGGATCAGTATCGGGTCGCTGTACCAGTATTTTCCCAACAAGGGGGCGCTCATCCTAGAGCTGAGATTTGCGCATCGTGCGCACGTCCTCAAAACCGTTGAAACGGCCATGGCAGCATCGGAACACCTGTCCCTGCCAGACGCCATCCGGAAGATCGTTGACGCAAATTTCCAGGTGCACCTGAACGCACCCCGGCTCAACGCGGCTTTTGAAGAACAGACACCGGCCCAAACGCTTTCAGAAGATCCCGACGGCTTTCATCAAAAGATTGATCTGGCTGCGACCAATTTCCTGGATATCCGAAAAAACGAAATCAGCGCGCCAGATCTGAAGACAGCCGGATTTGTGATCCGCAACCTCATTCCAGCTGTGCTGCACGCCGCAATCAAAGACGGTCAGGTCGTTCAGGATCCGGACCTTGTGAAGACCCATCTGGCCGGCAGCATCATGGGCTGCTTACGCCCTGAGGCGACTGCACCCCACGTCTTCACACCTCAATAAGCTTGATAAACACCGCAAACCCCGCCAAGTCCTTTTCGGGCTGCTCGGCGGGGCCGTCGGCGACTGTAATCGCTGCTTGCTGCGCGTTAGGCTGCGATCGCTGTCACCAACAGGGTATCGACGTTGCCGTCGAATTCGCTTTCCCGGACACAGGCCAATCCGAGTGCTGAGTAATCAACGCCGTAAAAGCCCTTGTGCGGACCTTCTTCGAACATGAACACCACATGGCTGAGATCTTCGCGCGCCAGAAGATCCTGTGCCATCACGCCGACATAACGGGCGCCTGGTTCGTTCGTGTATTCCCAGGAATAGACATCTAACTCGAGATGATCGAGATGACCGACCAGTTGAACGTCTGTCTTAATCCGGCGGTCGGAGCCGAAGCCGCCACCGTTGCTGTGCGCATGTTGCGTGCTGCCTGCAATCTGCTCAAGAGAGTCCCTGTTGTAGAGCCCGTTGTTGTCCAATATCGCGATGATGCCCGCCATGGACGATCCCACATTGATCCCAATTTTCAGGGCCACAAGACTGCTTATCCCGATGGACACACCAAGCAGAACGACACCGCCAGAAACCTGATCGCACTCTTCTAGGGTAAGTTCTCTCATTGTAGATACTTCGGTCATTTGTTCACTCCAGGTGAAATATTGGCGCGCATGCAAGCGCTTACATTTTGCAATTTTTTATCTGATTGTCAATATCGGAGACGCCACTTTTAGCTGAATTCATTCATATTAATTGGATTTTTATTTCTGTTTTTCAGTTACAACTTCAATAATTGTTTCACTTGCAATCATTAATACACGATCCGCCATTTCGATTGTTTCCGGACGATGGGCAACAATGATCCGCGTCATGCCTAAATCTCTTATGGAGGTGTTGACTGCTCTTTCCGTTTCCACATCCAGATGGGCTGTCCCCTCGTCCATGAACAGAATTTTGGGCTCCTGATAGAGGGCCCTGGCGAGCATCAACCTTTGAAGCTGACCCGCTGAAAACACGGCGCCCATGTCTCCGATAAAGCTTTCGTAGCTCATGGGCAGCCGGGCTATGTCTTCATGGACGCAAGCCTTTGCCGCGCAACTCAACACACGCTCCATGTCAATATCGCTGCTAAAAAAGGCAATGTTTTCGGCCACAGTGCCCGAAAACAGCTGATCGTCTTGCATCACCGCAGCGATCTGGCTCCGGTAGTTGGAATTTCCGATCTGCTGAATTGTTTTTCCATCAACTTTGAAGTCACCGGACACCGGTTGGAACAGACCCATGAGAATTTTCAAAAGCGTTGTCTTACCGCAACCGGATGGCCCGACCACGGCGACACTCTCGCCCGGCTCGATGACAAATGAAGCGTTCTGAAACAACAGAGGCGCGCTGTTGTCGTAAGCAAACGACAAATTCGACGCTTCGCATTTTCCGTGTTTTATTTTGAACGTGCCATGCCCGCCATCACCTCTTTCCTCAAGAGCGATATCCGCAAGGCGCTCAAGGTGGAGATCAAGCATACGAAAATCGATGATGAGTTCGACAAGCCTTGCCGTGTTGTCCGCAAACTGGCCGCGGTAGGCCATGAAAGCAAAAATCATTCCTACCGTGATGGCCGCATCAATCGCCATCATCGCTGCAAGGTAGATGATTATGACCTGCTCCAGGCCGCGGATCAAAACTGCTGTTGAATTGAAAGCTATCGTCAGGAATTGAACGCGCACACTCTGATTAACCGCATCTGCGAGCAGGTTATGCCAGCGTTGCTGTCGCTGATCTTCCTGAGAAAAAACCTTTATGCTGAGAATACCGCGGACGGTTTCAATGAAATTCGTATGCTCTGCAGCTCTCGAAACAATTTCACGCTCCGATGCGGTCCTGAATGGCCGGAACATCGCGAGACGCAAGGTTACGTAGAGCGCAAGGGAAACCAGAGAGATGACCGCCAGCTTGGGGCTGTAGGCGAACATCAGGCCAAGGGTGACAAGCGCCATAATTCCGTCCACCACGCCCCCGACGACACCGTTGGTCAAAAACTGCCGAATTGGTTCGATCGAAGAAAACCGGGAGACAATGTCTCCGATGTGCCTGCGCTCAAAAAAGGGCAACGGAAGACGTATCAAGTGTTGAAAAAGATTGATGGAAATCTGGTAAGCCAGCTTGCTTCCTGCATACAGGATGACCAAATCACGAAGCACGCTTGCGACAACGTTGATCACAAGAAAAAGCCCGAACCCCAAAGCCAGAGTGATCAACAAGTCCTTGTCAAGACTGGGGAGCACAGTGTCGATTGTAATTTGCATGTATTGCGGGGCGGCGATCGTATAGGCGAGCAGAACAAGTGACAGAAGCAACACCTGCGTCAGGGCACCGCCCAACCCCTGCATACTGCTCCAAAGTGACGTGAATGCGAGTTTGTTTCTCTCATCTGCACGCTGAAACCCGGTAGCGGGCATCAGCTCCAAGACGATCCCGGTGAAATGATTGCCGAACTCTTCAAGGCCGAGTGTCAGGTCGCCGCGCGCCGGGTCATGAATGACCGCCCGGTTCTTTGTAAGTTTTTTCAGGACTACGAAGTGGTTCAAATCCCAATGCAAAATCGCGGGCAAATGCACACGTTTAAGGTCCTGAACTTCCGCTTTCAACGCCCGTGTTGCCAAGCCGATTTTGTTTGACATGTCGGCCAACGTCCGAAGCGTCGTGCCTTGCGCTGTCGTCGGAAACCGGCGGCGAAGGGATGCAATATCTGTCTTGAATCCGTAATAGCTCGCAACCATTGCAAGGCAGGCATTGCCGCATTCTGCCGCCTCGTTTTGCCGGATCAGCGGCAAGGAGCGCCCGCCAATAAACTGGAGATTTGATAGGGCCTCGCTTGCCATCAGCTTCTCCTCGCAACAGCTATCATTGGTTCAAGAAGCCATGAGAGGATCGAACGATCTTCAAGAATGATATTGGCGCTCAGAAGCATTCCCGGTTGGATGGCATAGGATCGGCCGTAAGCGGACACTTCACTTGAGGCGAGATCGACATTCACCCGATAGACAGGCTCGCCCGTTTGAACGAGGACACTCGGATCGTTCTTTGACAGAACCGATTGTGTGACCAACCGGACCGTTCCCGCCTGCGCACCAAAGCGCTCAAAAGGGAATGAATCGAACTGGATCCGGACTGCCTGCCCTTCTTCGACAAACCCAATTGCTCGGCTCGGCACGTACAGTTCCACCTGCAAGACACTGTTTTCCGGCAGAATAGAAAATAGCGGATGCTCACTGCGAACCGCAGCGCCTCGGGAGGCTAAAACCGTCGTCACATATCCGCTGATCGGCGCGACAATCTTGAAAACCTTCTTCGATTTGAAGATGTCCTTTTCGGCGAGCAGTTTTTCCTTCTGCGCCTCTAGCCGTGCAATATCGAGGGCATTTTGCGCGATTAATTCCGAACGCGCCCGTCCAAATTTCCGCAGTTCCGCTTCCAGATCATTTTGGTCACTCAACAGGCGCTGCAGGTCCTGTTTTCCGGACAATAGGCGGATGTTGCGAACATCCCGCGTCTCACCGCTGACATGCCCGCGCGCCGAAAGATCGGACGCGCGCTGGTAGGAGCCTTTGAGCTCAACAACTAGGGTCTCTTGAATGGCGATTTGATTTTTGATGTTTTCCAGCGCGATTTGTGCGTCGCTCGTTCGAACCCTCAGGTCTTCAAGTTTTACCTGATTCAGTTGGTTAATCTTGATGATCTCATCATCAAGGTTGGAGATCTGCCGCTCATGAGCTGCAAGCCGGGCGGCCGTTTCGGAGCCATCATCTGTCGCAGCGTCCGCGACCACCAGCCGGCCCAGCTCTTGCCCTTCCCGGACATATTCGCCCTCGTGGGCAGCAAAGTCGGTGATGTAGCCCGAGCTGGCGGGCCTCACATGGATCATACCGTTGGACGGAATAACTGCGCCGCGCACGGTCTCCAATCGGGCGAAATTCCCAAAGCCAAGGAAAAGGCCAACGACGACCAGGATTGCGAACAGGAAGACGGCAATAACCTTGAACGCGACTGGCGTGACGATTAGCACATCACCATACAGTCTTGTTCGCTTGGCTTCGATTGCCTGTTTGCGAAAGAGCATGTCCTCCCCGGGATGCCGGCTCCTGTTCTTTTGACCTAGCATATACCTAGAGATGCATAATGCAAGCGCTTACATTTGCTATTTTCCGCTATTTCTTTCCAGGAGTTGATCTTATTCCGACACTCTGCCACTACCTATGATAGGTTTTAAAGGTTGTATTTGACGGGCCTTGATACGCAACAAAACCGCTGCAGGTTCCGACCCCAGGCCCTACTGAAACCGGCCGAAGCGCTGCAGGACTTCGATCTTGTAGCCGTCCGGATCTCCAAGGAAAAAGAACCGCGCGAAGGGCTCGCCCTCAAATGCAAAGTCCTTAACGTCACCGACCGTCAATCCAAGTCCGGCAAGACGCTGGTGTTCGGCGTCAATATCCTCGACCGAAAAGGCCAGATGCCCGTAGGCGTCGCCATGGTCATAAGGCTCTGTGCGGGATGCATTGGTGGTGAGTTCAAGTTCGAAGCCAGTCTCTGCGTTCGCAAGGTAAATCAGGGTAAACCCGTCGAACGGATAGCGCCCTGCGACCTTCAGTCCAAAGGCTCTTTCATAGAAATCGACCGACCGAGTTTCATCGCTCACCCGGATCATCGAGTGGATCATCTTTGCCATATTAGTCTTTCTATCTGCGCGCTGTTGTGCGCAGCGCTTGCTACCCCAGCCTTCGCGCCGGGGCCTCTTGGTCAATCAATCAGGTAATGGACACTGTTTGGTCCCCGCTCAAGGCTGGGACCGCGAACCTGTATCCATCGACTGCGAAGTGGTGCGCGGGGTTATTCGTTGACGATCCCGGCAATCATCCAGTCCTGGCCGTCCTGGATCAGCTGGTAGTGGCACGTGAATTCAAAAACGGCCTCGCCGTCAGCGCTCTCCTGCGACCAGTCGAGGGTCACGAGCGCCGTCGGTCCGCTGACATGGCTGGAGACCACCTGGAAGTCGGAATGGCTGACACCTTCTTTTTCAAGAGCTTTCAAGAGCGCTTCGATGTTCTCGATAAGTTCTTCGTCATCGTTGAAGACATGGCCCTTTTCATGCTGCCAGATGATAGCCGGCAACGCGAAACAGTCGCAGATCCGTTCCATGTCGTAATCGTTGAACCCGGCCTGATAGTCATCGAACAGCTGTGCGATGGCCTCTTCGGCTTCACCATTGCCGTTTTGGCTCGTGCCGTCTTCGTCGCCGGCCTGATGGAAGTCGCTATTGTCTGCCATGCCTGCCTCCTGCACTCCGGCCCTTTACGGATCAGGAGGCATCCGCAACTGCATCCAGTTGGGTATCGTCTGCCCCCTCGCCGTCATCATAGCCTATCATATTGAGGGGACGGGCCTTTCGTCCATTCAATTCGCACCAATGCACAAGAGCTTCTTCCGCTCCGTGCGTCACCCAGATCCGCTCGGCGCCTGTTTCCAAGATGGTCCGGCAGAGATCGTCCCAGTCCGCATGGTCCGACAGGATCAAAGGCAGCTCCGCCCCTCGCTGGCGTGCTCTTGCACGCACCCGCATCCAGCCTGACGCCATCGCGGCAACCGGATCGCCAAACCGCCGGGACCAGCGATCACTCAACTGCCCCGGTGGGCACATGACAATTTCGCCTTGCAGCTCCTTGCCGCGGCGTCCGACAAGTTCCAAGGGCCCAAGATCCACACCCTGGGTTTTGTAATAGGCGCAAAGCTTTTCCAGCGCGCCATGCAGATAGATGGTCTTTGAATATCCAGCTGCTCGGAGTTCCGCGATCACCCGTTGGGCTTTTCCGAGGGCGTAAGCCCCGACCAGATGGGTCTGGCATGAAAACAGTTCCAGAGACGTCAGAAGCTTGGCGACTTCCTGTTGTGCAGGTGGATGGCGGAAAACCGGCAAGCCAAAGGTGGCTTCAGTTACGAATGTATCGCATGGCACCAGCTCGAACGGCGCGCATGTCAGATCCGCCTGCCGTTTATAATCACCGGACACCACCGTGCGCTCCCCCTGTGCAGATAACAGCACCTGTGCTGACCCGAGCACGTGGCCTGCCGGGTGCATCGAAACGTTGACGCCCCCGACGGTGAGTTGCTCGCCATATCCGATGGCCTGTGCCTGACCGCAAAAGTCGCTGCCATAGCGGATCGCCATAATGTCCAGGGTTTGTCCGGTTGCGAGCACCGCACCATGCCCGGCCCGTGCATGATCGGCATGACCATGTGTGATAATCGCCTTTTCGACCGGACGGACCGGATCGATATGGGCCTTCGCCTCCGGGCAATAGAGGCCTTCAGGGGTAAGGGTCAGGAGCTCGCTCATGAACGGGACTATAGGCCGCGTATTTTGAAAGACCAGCGCCCTCGCAATTTCATGCGACACTCCCTAAAACGGTCGATATGGACGCAGCGCTTCTTCCTAACAAATTTCAGAACTGGTTTTCATCCCGCGGCTGGAGCCCGCGCGCGCACCAGATGCAACTGGTCGAACATCTGCGCCGTGGACAAAGCACATTGCTGATTGCCCCGACAGGTGCGGGCAAGACGCTTGCCGGGTTTCTGCCAAGCCTTGTGGAACTGGAAGACCGCGGCAAGCGCAAACCCGGTCAGGCAGGCGGTATCCATACGCTCTACATCTCTCCGCTGAAAGCACTTGCCGTTGATATCGCCCGGAACCTGGAAGCACCGGTCACAGAGATGGGTCTGCCGTTTCGCATTGAGACCCGGACCGGCGACACCCCGTCCCACAAGCGGCAGCGCCAAAAGACAAACCCGCCGGATATCCTGCTGACCACGCCGGAGCAGATCGCGCTGCTCTTGTCAGATCCAGCTTCTGAAAAGCTGTTCTCATCGCTGAGGACGATCATCCTCGACGAACTCCACGCGCTCGTGACGTCCAAGCGCGGCGATCTCTTGGCGCTTGGCCTTGCACGCCTGCGGCAACTGGCGCCTGAGATGCGGACGATTGGTCTTTCGGCGACCGTCGCAGAACCCGATGACCTGCGCGCTTATCTGGTCGGACAGCCGCTTGACGGCACCCGGGCCCTGTCCTCCTTGGTGGAGGTCCAGGGCGGGGCTGAGCCGGATATCTCCATTTTGGAATCGGAAGAACGCCTGCCCTGGTCGGGTCACTCGTGCCGCTATGCCATGGGCGACATCTATCAGCTGATCAAACAGCACAGCGTCTCTTTGCTCTTCGTCAACACCCGCAGCCAGGCGGAAGCCGTCTTTCAGGAGCTTTGGCGGATAAACGAAGACACGCTGCCCATTGCTCTTCATCATGGATCCTTGGATGTCGGCCAGCGGCGCAAGGTCGAGGCGGCTATGGCCTCCGGCCAGCTCAGAGCGGTGGTTGCCACCTCCTCTCTCGACATGGGGATCGACTGGGGCGACATCGATCTGGTGATCAACATCGGCGCACCCAAGGGCGCCAGCCGCCTTGCCCAACGGATCGGCCGGGCCAACCACCGCATGGACGAGCCGTCTAAGGCGGTCCTGATCCCAGCCAACCGGTTCGAGGTTCTGGAGTGCCAGGCCGCACTCGCAGCTTCCAAAAAAGGCGACCAGGACACACCGCCGCTCCGAAAAGGCGCGCTGGATGTTATGGCCCAGCACCTGCTTGGCTTGGCCTGCGCCGATCCCCTTGATCCGGCACAGGCGTTTGATGAAATCCGCTCGTCGGAGACCTACCGCTGGCTGGAGTGGGAAACCTTTGAAAAGGTCCTCGATTTCGTTGCGACCGGCGGCTATGCGCTGAAATCTTATGAGCAGTACGCAAAGCTTCGGAAAGGCAAGGATGGTCTTTGGCGGATCGCCCACTCGAAGATTGCCCAGCAATACCGGTTGAATGTCGGCACGATCGTCGAAGCACCAATGCTGAAAGTGCGGCTCGTCAAATCAAAGGCGGCCGGGCGCCGGACACCAATTGGCCGTGGCGGACGGGTGCTTGGCGAGATCGAAGAGTATTTCATCGAGCAAATGGCTCCGGGCGATACCTTCATCTTCGGCGGGGAAGTCCTAAGGTTCGAAGGCCTTCGTGAGAATGAGTCTTATGTCTCCCGCGCGCAGACCGACAATCCGATGATCCCATCCTATATGGGCGGGAAGTTCCCGCTCTCCACCTATCTGGCGGAGAGCGTACGTGCGATGCTTGCAGCTCCCGACACCTGGAATGCCTTGCCCGGTCAAGTCCGTGACTGGCTTGAAATCCAACAGGACAAGTCCGTCCTGCCAAGCCGCGACGGTCTTCTGGTGGAAACCTTCCCAAGGTCCAACAAGCATTACCTGATCTGTTATCCGTTCGAGGGACGGCTCGCGCACCAAACACTTGGCATGCTGCTCACCAAACGTCTGGAGCGGATGGGCGCCCGGCCAATGGGGTTTGTCGCCAACGACTACGCCCTGGCCATCTGGGGGCTTGGCGATCTGTCACTTCTGTTTTCCTCCGGAAAGATCCCGCTACAGGAGCTTTTTGATCAAGACATCCTTGGGGATGACCTTGATGCCTGGCTCGCTGAGTCCAGCCTGATGAAGCGGACATTCCGCAATTGCGCCGTGATTGCCGGTTTGATTGAACGCCGCCATCCGGGTCAGGAGAAGTCCGGCCGGCAAGTAACCGTTTCGACGGATCTCATCTACGATGTTCTTCGAAGTCACGAACCGGATCACATCCTGCTGCAGGCAACCTGGAACGATGCCGCCGAAGGACTTTTGGATATCTCTAGATTGGGCGATCTTCTCGCCAGAATTCGCGGACGAATCACGCATACTGCTTTGGAGCACGTGTCTCCACTCGCCGTGCCGGTCCTTCTTGAAATCGGTAAGGAACCTGTCTACGGCGAGGCAATGGATTCCCTTTTGGAGGAGGCCGCGTCGGAACTGCTGCTGGAGGCCATGGAATGAGTGCACTCACGTCACACCTGCGCAAATATACTGCCGCGCCCGTGTGTCATGACATTCAGATCAATGGTCAGCTGGTCGGCCTTCATGACAGCGGTGTACTGTGGTGGCCGGACGAAGCAACGCTTATCGTTGCGGATCTTCACCTTGAAAAGGGCTCCAGTTTTGCCCGCCGTGGCATCATGCTGCCGCCCTATGATACGGCAACCACGCTGGAGAAGCTGGCCGCCGTCATGGATGCCTTCGACCCTGCGCGGGTCATTTGCCTCGGTGACAGTTTTCACGATGCGGACGGTTCTGACCGCCTGCCCGCGCCCTACCGGGCAATGCTCACAACCTTGCAGCTGAATCGGGAATGGATCTGGGTGACCGGCAACCACGACCCGGTGGCGCCCGTGCGCTTGTGCGGCGAGACCGTCGATGAAATTCAGATCGGCCCCCTCACCTTCCGCCATGAGCCGGTTGAGAAGATTGGCGCCACGGTGGCGCTTGGAGAGGTTTGCGGGCACCTTCATCCGGCTGCCCGCGTCCGCCGGTTCGGCCGTTCCATCCGCCGCGCGTGTTTTGTAACCGATGGCAGCCGTCTGGTTTTGCCGGCCTTTGGGGCTCTCACCGGTGGGCTCAACGTCACCCACGAGGCGTTCAGCATGATCTTCCAGCGCCGGAAATACTCGGTGTTCATGCTCGGCAACGACCGCCTGTTCCCCTTCACGGCCACACGGCTCGTCGGGGATTAAGCCTCCTCCCCCGCTTTTACCCAGGCAATGACCAGCTCATAGAAAACCGACAGGATCACCGGACCAAGGAACAGGCCGATGAGGCCGTAGGCCAGTGTACCGCCGAGAACGCCGATCAGGATCACCAGCATCGGCACATCAAGGCCGCGGGACATCAGGATCGGCCGCAGCACATTGTCGACCAGCATGACCGGAACGATCAAGACGGTGAAGAGAAGCGCTGGCAACAACTCCCATGAACTCCAGGCCCAGATGATTGTCGGCAGGATTACCAGAGCCGGGCCGATCTGGATGATGCAGAGGATCAGCGCCGCAAAGGTGAGCAGTCCGGCCAAAGGCACCGCAAAGGCGATCAGGATAACACCCGTCAGCAGCCCCTGAATGACCGCGACGCCGATCACACCTCGGGAGACGTTCCGAATGGTGGCCCCTGCCAGATCAACGAATTCGCCACCGCGCGGCGCGATGATCCGGTCGGCGAACCGTTTTGCTCCGGAGGCCAGCGCCGGCCCCGGCACGAATAGGCATCCGGACAGGATGATCGACACAATGAAAAAGAGAACGCTGCCGCTCAAGGATGCCAGAACAGAGAGAATCTTTGTGCCGGCCGGCGCCACCATCGGGCCGATCTTTGTGAGAAACTGCTCCAGGCTCCGGCTCGCGAGCTGCCAGAACTCCGCAATCTTTTCGCCAACCATGGGCAGCTCTGCCAGTTTTGGCGGCAAAGGCGGCACAGCAATGGCACCTGACGTCACACCCTCGTAGAGCCGTTGAAGCGTTTCGACGAGACTGACCACCAGCACCGCCACCGGTCCGATCACAATGCCTAAGCCGATGAGAGTCAGAATGGTTGCGGACAGCACCTTCCGCCCGCCGAGCTTGGCCGTTAGCCAGGCATAGGCCGGATAAAGCGCAACTGTCAGCACGACTGCCCAAAGCAGAAACGCAAAAAACGGCGCTACGAGCTGTAGGGAAAAATAAGCAAACACGCCGAGGACACCCAGCCGGATAGCGATGTCGATCACCCGGGCATCAACGGTGGGTTCCGGCTTGGATTGAGAAGAACCGGATGGTTCTGATTGAGACTGATCGGTCATGCTGCCCCTGCCGTAGTAAGTGGCGAATCTCATACGAACTCTCGCAACGGCAGCCTACATGACATTCACACCAATTGGACCCCGTTTCTCGCTTCAACGTATTGCCCTGGCATTGGTTTTTGCTTGGGCAATGCTCCTGGCAATGCCACATGCGCGCGCAGATGACGCTGCGTGGCAGGCGCTGGAAAACGGCGGCATTGTTCTCTTCCGCCACGCATTGGCGCCCGGAACCGGAGATCCGGCCAACTTCACGCTTGGCGATTGCTCCACTCAGCGGAACCTGAATGACCAGGGCCGCGCAGACTCCCGTGCGATTGGGCAGGCGTTTCAGGACAAGGGCATCAAGGTCGGACGCGTGTTGACGTCGCAATGGTGTCGGTGCGTCGAAACAGCGGAGCTCGCATTTCCGGGGCAAGTCGAGGAAGAGCCGGTCTTCAACTCGTTTTTTCAGAACCGCTCCGCCGGGCCTGAGCAGACCCGAGCAGGTCAGCGCATACTAGAGCAATGGCCAGGTGATGGTGCCCTGGTCATCATCACACATCAGGTCAACATCACCGCGCTGACTGATATCTTTCCGCAGTCTGGCGAAGGCATTGTCGTTGAGATTAATAACGGCGAAATCGAAGTGATCGGGCGTTTGAGGATCTAAGAGAAAGCGGTATTGCTCCGATCAATCCTTGCGGAAGATCACGCCGGCGAGCCAACCGGTAAAGATCGCGAGAATGACCGCAAGCACGCCGTACACGAACGAATGCTCCCGCGCCAATTCGAAGGTGATCTGCTCAAAGCCGGTCTTTGCGACACGTAGGTGATCGTTGGTGTTGGCGATCAGGTCGCCTTCGTGAAAGAGGAAGCTTTTGACGACGTAGTCCCCAACAGGAATGTTGGCGGGCAACGGAATGTTGGTCCGGAACATTGTTTCGGTCAAAAACGTTATGGATGTCTCCCGCTCAGAATAGAGCCCCATATCCTGACGCAGGCGAACGAAGGCCCTGCGGAAATCATCCCGGTCGGAGAGAGACACATTCGACTCGCCCGACACGGCCAAATTGATATGGTTCAAGCCAATGGCGTGTTCGTCCAGCAGAGCTCTGCCTGCAATTTCAGAAATGTCCGCTGTACTTGCCACTGCATAAAACGACGGAACGTTGCTGAAGGTTTCCGCTTCCCGGTTGACCCAGACACCAAGCAAACGCCCCTTGCGGCGAGTCGTGATGTCTTGTGGAGGCCCTTCGACGACAATGACCAGATCGTAGTCGAGATCCGTATCCGGGCGGTACTGGATCTCTTGGGCCTGTCCGAAAATGACGATCTCTGTGCCGGTGAAGTTGGACTGGATCGAAACCGTTTGTGACGACAACTCCGTCACCAGGCTCTCATCGCTTTTCGCAAAGCCTTCGAGCGTGCCGAAGAGCAGTGTCATCGCAGCGATGGTGGCCGCGCGGATCATAACCCGGCCCCCTTCTGGATCGCGATGGAGTAGAGGTCTTCGGGGACCAGCAGGAGATCGACCGCGAAGCGCAAGCCAACCCCCAAAACCAGCAACGCCAAGAGCAGGCGCAGCTGATCACCGCGCAAGTTCTGACCCATTCGTGCACCAAATTGCGCGCCGATCACACCACCGACCATGAGTGTCATCGCCAAAACGATGTCGACGGTCTTGGTGCCCATGGCATGGAAGATCGTCGCTGCCGCCATGGTGAAGAGGATCTGGAACAGGGATGTCCCGATCACGATGCTCGTTGGAACGCGCAACAGATAAATCAGCGCCGGTACCATCATGAAGCCGCCGCCGATGCCAAGGACGGTGCCAAGAAAGCCGATGGCCGCGCCCAGTCCGACGACAGGTATCACGCTGACATACAGCTTGGATCTCCGGAACCGGACCTTTAACGGCAGCCCATGCACCCAGTTGTGCTGACCGGGTTTTCGCGCCCGAGGCGGTTCCCCCGACCGGCGGCGCCGCATGGCCCGCACTGACTCCACCAGCATCAGTCCGCCGATTGTCCCCAAAAACGTCACATAAGACAGGGAGATCACAACATCGAGCTGGCCGATCGCCTGCAAAACATCGAAAAGAATAACGCCGAGCAGTGACCCGGAAATACCGCCGGCAAGCAGCACGCTGGCCAGCTTCAGGTCAATTGCCTTGCGCCGCCAATAGGTGACAACTGCAGAGGCGGAGGACGCAACGACCTGTGTTGTGACCGTCGCGACAGAGACCGCTGGCGGGATCCCGGAAAAAATCAGAAGCGGGGTCAAAAGGAAACCGCCGCCAATGCCAAACAATCCGGACAAGAACCCCACAGCCCCGCCCATGCCAAATATCACGAAGATATTGACCGGTATCTCGGCTATCGGAAGGTATAATTGCACAGGGCTTCGCCGGAAAACTGCAGACAAGACTGCATAAACTTACATGTATAATGGTTAAAAACCTGTGGCAGCTGCTCTGTCAACTCAGCAATTTAATTCCGCACAACTGGACTTATCACTTACCCTGAGCGATTAGTGCCAGTTATCCGCAAACCGCGAAACACAAAAGCCGGAAACGCTTTGCGTCTCCGGCTCATTTCGAACTTCATTGGGTTCTATCCAAGGCGGTTTGTCAGATGGCCTGGCTTTTCAGCTCATCCATCAACCGGCTGTCCACTTGACCCGTCTCCGGCAGGCCGAGGCTGCGCTGGAAAGCCCGGATCGCGCTGCGTGTGCGCGGGCCCATCTGACCGTCCGGTGTACCGGTGTCAAAACCCAGATAGTTGAGTTTGTCCTGCGCCTCGCGGATCATCGCCGAGTTGTCGACGGCGGTCACGGACGCATTGCTCGCCGGAAGGGCAGACCCTTCGGTCCAGCTTGGCTGGAGCGTCACCTTGTTTGCGGCCGGATCCGGTGTTTTCAGTTTGAAGCCTTCAACAGCCAGGCGGGCACTCGCCAAGGTTTCCTGATCCATCATGTTGGCAACATCGTCGCGCCGCTTGGCAGCCTCCGGATCACCTTGGTCGGCAGCAATCGCAAACCACTTGTAGCTGGCAATCAGATCCTTATCGACGCCGATGCCACCGGCATAAAGGATACCGAGATTAAACAGACTGTCTTTGACGCCATAGTTGGCAGCGTCTTCAAACCACTTGGCCGCCGATGCATAATCGGGCTGTCCGCCGCCGCCTTCAGCAAAAAGGACTGCAAGGTTGTGCATCGCCTTGGCATTGCCCGCTTCCGCGGATTGTGTGTACCAGGCCTTTGCCTTCGGCAGATCCTTTTGGACCCCGCGGCCCTTTTCGTAGAGGCTGGCAAGCCGGTATTGCGCTGGGGCAAGTCCTTTGTCCGCAGCCTTTTGATACCAGGCAGCCGCCTTTGCCAGATCGGCAGCAACACCATCGCCTTCAGTGTATTTGACACCGATCAGGAATTCTGCAGCCGCGTCCCCACTGGCAGCAGCGCTTCGCAGTGCCATAGGCCCGACGCCTTCCGGTGGCAGGCTGGCCAGCAATGCTGCGCCCGCTTCGCCAGCAGCCGGTTCAGATGCTCCAGCAGCTGTGAACCCAGATGACACACCCGCAGGCGCTGCGCCGAAGCTGTTTTCAACGCCGCTTGGCGGTGCAAACGCCACACCAGGCTCGGCTTCCAGTGATTGGGACGCGGCCGCAGGTGTCGGCACCGGGTCTGCAGCTGCCACGGGCGGCTGGGTTGTTGCAGGCGGTGCCAGCGCAACAGAGCCTTCGATCGCGGGCATCGGATCGCTTGCGGCGATTGGCTGTGGACTGTCTGACGCCCCTTGGCCTTCGGAAACCGTTTCAGGCTCAGAAGCAGCAATACTCGAAGCTGTTTCCTCAGCGGGACTTGCCTGTGCAGCCTCGCCTACAACGGCCTCGTCTTGAGGAACTGCAGCTACTTGCGGCGACGTATCAGACGGCGACAATGCGCCGCGTGTGACGTAGAAACCGGCCATCAGCAGGACGACAGCTGCTGCAGTGTAAAGGATCGCCCGGCGGCGCCCCCCGGAAGCCTGGGCAGGTTCGGGGGCAACCCGGTCACCTGCCAGTACAGTCGTCTGTTCTTCGCTCTGTTCGACTTCGGCCGGATTGATATCAGCCGTTTTCAGCTCAAGCGCTTCGTCAACGGTTTCTTCTTTCTCGGCCGGAGACCGCTTCAACACATTGCGAAGCCAGCCGACTCGCGCCTTTCCACGTTCTTCGTCTGCGCTCTCTGCCTCTTCCTTGGCCGGTTTCTTCTTCTCAAGCTGAGCCGCTTCAGCAGATGCAGCCTGTGCGGCCCGGCGGGCAGCAGCAATAAAGTCGGCTTTGCGGTCCCTCGGGGGTTCCGGCGTGTCTTCAACGGGCAGCGGAGCCGGCTCAGCCTGAGCCTTGCTCTGAGCAACGTCCGGCTGGGCCTTCGCAAAGAGTGGCGGACGCTCGGCAACCTTAATCGGCGAGAACAAACCGCCCGCCGCTTCTGGCGCTGGATCGGACGTTTGCTTCGGTGCAGGCTCAACACGCTCCAGCGTGTCCAAACGCTCGGTGATGGACCCAAGGACGGATTTTACGCCGTCAAAGGTGTTGCGGGTCCGCTCTTCGCTGCCTTCGGCAGCATCCAAGAGACGCTTGAGGTCGTTCTGAAGCGACGAGATCGCGGCGTCATACTCGCTGTTTTTGGCTTTTGGAGCATTGGCGACAGCTTCCTGGGCAGCCTTGCGCGCAATGCCGGCCACATCAGAGCGTGTTTCGGCGAGCCCTGCCTCAATCCGTTCAAGAACAGAAGATATCTGATCCGAATTCTGAGCGTTCGACGATGATGTCTCAATCTGCTCGGCCAAAGCTGCGACCTTGGCGCCCAGAACTTCAAGCCCCTTGTCATCAACCTTGCCGCCACTTGTGGTCACAAGCTGTGCGAGATCGGAGATCCGTTGCTCGAGCGCATCGGTCGACGCTGGCTGCGCAACCCGTTCGCGCATCGCCGTGATCTCCGAACGCAGCTTGTCGAGATCCGACGTCGTAACTGTATCTTTCGGTTGATCGAGCCGGGTAGTCAGATCGTTCAAGCGATCCTGGATCTGCGCAAAAAACTCGGTGTCCGCACCGGAAGCGCTTTGTGCCGCTGCCACAGGTGCAATGACCGGGCGGACCGCCCGTTTTTCAATCGCATCGATCTTTGTTGAAATCGCTTCAAGCCGTTTTCCCAAGGCGTCGAATGCACTTGGATCGCCCGATTGGATTGGTTTGGCCTGCTCCATCCGCTCAAGACGGTCAACGATGTCGTTGAGGCGGTGATCCAGTTGCGCAAGATGCTCCTGATCTGCAGGCGCCGACCGGTCGTCGGCCATCATGCCGACGATGTCTTCAAGCCGACCCTGAAGCCTTGTGATCGTTTCCGGCTCCGGCATCCGCTGTTCCATTGCGGACAGCCGATTGTCGAGGCCGCGCTGTTCTTTTGCCAGCGTTTCCAGATCGTCCAGGCGGTTGGAGACGAACTTCATCCGGTCGTCGATGCTTTCAACCAGACCCTTCACATCGATCTGTTGCACAAACCCGCGCACTTCGCGCAGCTCGGCGCGCAAGGGTTCGATCTCAGCATGATCCTTGCGCTGAAGCAGTTCTTCCATACGTTCGGCAATCGAGACGACCCGGTCCTCCAGGACCATCATGTGCTCAGAACGCGGCAGGGCTGCAAAGGCGTCTTCTATCTCATTCAACCGAACGGTAACGCTGCGCAGGACGCGCGGGTCGACAGAAGCTCGGGACAATTCGTCAAGCCGCTGCAAAATGTGCGCGTAGCCGTGTTCGAGCGTCTGAAGAGCGCCTTCCACATTGGTCCGTCCGACAAGAGATTTCAGCTCGGCAACTTCCTTGCGGATCTCTTTTGCAAGCTGATCGTTCTTTTTATCATTGCGCAGCCGGTCCACCATGTCAGCCAACCGGCGCAACTCGGCATTCTGACGGCTGACGGTCTCATTGGTTCCGCGTGCAATTCCGCCGAGTGCGTCGCGCAAAGACCCAAGCTCTTCGCGAACATGCGCCAGCGCTTGTTCTTGCGGTTTTCTCAGCGCATCAATGCGGCGTCCCAGATCCTTGTAGGCGTGCATGGACGCATTCCGGCTGGCGATCGAACTGCGGCGTGGTGCCCGCTGATAATAAGCATCATCTTCGTCGCCATAATCCGCATATGGATCATCGTCATAATAGACGTCATCATCCCCGTAAGGATCAGACTCGTTCAAAGCATCGATGGCATACCGGCCAGGGCGGTGGCTGCGGGACGGCGCGCGCTCATAGTCGTCTGCATAGTCTTCGTCACCGGCGAGCCCTTGGACCTGCCGGTCGAGACGGTCCAACGCTCCCATAACATCATCGATGCCTGCTTCAGGCGCACGCTCCCGGCCCCGGCGTGGAGCTGAACGGGACGAACGCCCACGCCTGCGTTGTGGTACTTCCCGCTCGGCTTGTTCGGACAGAAGACGGTCCAGCTCATCGGCCACGGCATCCAGATCCCCTTCCGGCCCGCGTTCGCCAGAATACATGCGATCATATCCGCCGAGAGCAGTTGCTGTTCGGGTGAGTCTTTCAATCCGGGCGCGCGCGGGTTCGCGGTGAGGCAAATCGTTCCGATCTAGACTGTCATACACATCTCGGCCGCGGCGTCCTGCCTGGTGTTTGTTTCTAGCCGGCATATCCTGACCCTGGGCTGTTGGTCTTGAGACCACTTAAAGGAGCTGGCTTCAGAACAGTGTCCGACGCAGGCCGGAAAGCGGGCCAGCATTTTCCAAGACTTTGTCGACTTAGGGTAAACAGGCAGTTAACTCGCATTGCCAAATGCGATTCCGCGCTCTGAACGGCGGCAGATCATTCAGGATATGCACAAACAGTGTCGAATCGAGCGCTTTGCCGTCAGCGATTCTGACAGCACGTGGTGGCCCGGACTAGACGGTGACGCAAACGTAAGCTAAACAGTGCACAAGAATTCAAGCAGAACCCGCGCCGGAATACGCGCACGACAGTCCTTTATGCGAGTGAACTCGCGGTCTGCACTGGGTCTTTTCAAGTTGAAACGGCAGCCCGCTGGCAGCGGAGCAAATCAAGAGAACAAGCAAAATGAGCGAAGCGCTTTCGATTTTGAACAACAACGATGAGCTGGTCGATGTGGTTGCAGCCTCAGACGACGGCAGCAAGAAGACGCAATTCACGATCGGCGATCTGGCGAAGGAATTTGGCTGCACGCTGCGGACACTGCGCTTTTATGAAGACAAGGGCCTGATCAATCCGAAGCGCGATGGCATGAATCGGGTTTATAACCGCCGCGACCGGGCACGCCTGAAACTGGTTCTTATGGGCAAGCAGGTTGGCTTTTCACTCTCTGAAATTCGGGACATGCTGGACCTTTATGACCTGCGCGATGGACAGGTCACGCAGCTGCGGGTCGCACTCTCCCGCTTCAACGAGCAGATCGCGGTTCTTGAAAATCAGCGCAAGGACATCGAAACAGCCATTGAAGAGCTCTCACGTACCGTCGAGATCGTTTCTGGCATGCTGAAGCAAAAGGAAGCTGAAGAAGCCTGATTTGGCCAACCGTCTTTCCTACCGGCAGATCAAGCCCGGCATTCTCAATGGAATGCCGGGCTTTTTTCATGCAATTTAAGTATGCTCACACAATTTTTAATCGCATTAAGTGCATTTTCGACCTTCATTTAATTGGCTGAAAAACGTAGCGTCACGCACTGGTTCAGTGCGTGCACCACCACAAAAATCTCACTTTTGATGCCTTTCAGCGCGTTTTTTGAGCTATACTTCCGTAACGACACCCCTTGTCGCCCTAGAATTTCGCGCGTATATAGATGCCCAAGGTGACGTTTACGGAAACGTCATGCAAAAACATCTGACGGCAAATCTGGGAGGATTTCCATGCCGACATACTCCGCACCGGTTGATGATACCCTTTTCCTTTTGAAAGACGTGTTCGGATACGAGCGCTATTCCAACCTGCCGGGTTTTTCCGACGCTCCATTGGACCTGGTAGAAGCCATCCTGAAGGAAGGCGCCAAGTTTACTGAGGAAGTCCTCCAGCCAATCAACCAGTCTGGCGATCAGGAAGGTTGCACCCGGAACGACGACGGCACGGTCTCCGTTCCGAAAGGCTTCAAGGAAGCTTATGACGCTTTTTGCGAAGGCGGTTGGGGCACCCTCTCCGCTGATGCGGATTACGGCGGACAAGGATTGCCGCACACGCTGGCAACGATCTTCAACGAGTTCGCCTCCTCCGCCAACATGGCCTTTTCTATGTATCCGGGCCTGACCGCAGGTGCGATTGCTGCGCTGACCATCCATGGAACGGATGAGCAGAAGCAGACTTATCTGCCGAACATGATCGCCGGCAAATGGACCGGCACGATGAACCTTACCGAGCCTCATTGCGGCACGGATCTCGGCCTCATCCGCACCAAAGCCGTCCCGCAATCCGACGGTTCCTACAAGATTTCCGGCACCAAGATCTTCATCTCGGCCGGTGAACACGAAATGTCGGACAACATCATTCACCTGGTTCTGGCCCGCATCGAAGGTGCCCCGGAAGGCAACAAAGGCATTTCGCTGTTTGTCGTTCCGCGGAACGAAATTGCCGAGGATGGCTCAAGCGGTGCGCGCAACGGCGTGTCTTGCGGCTCCATCGAACACAAGATGGGAATCCACGGCAACGCGACCTGCGTCATGAACTATGACGATGCGACCGGCTGGCTCATTGGCGAAGAAAACAAGGGCCTGCGCGCCATGTTCGTCATGATGAACGAAGCCCGCCTCGGTGTGGCCGTTCAAGGTCTGTCGCAGTCGGAAGTTGCCTACCAGAACGCCGTGACATACGCGAAAGACCGCATTCAGGGCCGCGCACTCACTGGGCCGAAGAGCCCGGACAAGGCCGCCGATCCGATCATCGTTCATCCGGACGTCCGCCGTACCTTGATGTCCATCCGGGCATTCAACGAAGCAGCCCGCGCCTTGGTCATCTGGACCGCGCTGCACGGCGACGTATCCCATCGCTCTGAAGACGACAAGGACAAGCAGTTCTCTGACGACATGATGGGCCTGATGACACCCGTGCTCAAAGGTGTTCTGACCGACATCGGCTTCGAAAACGCGGTCAATGCCCAGCAGATGTATGGTGGCCACGGCTATATCGGCGAGTGGGGTATGGAGCAGTTCGTCCGCGACGCTCGTATCGCCATGATCTACGAGGGCGCGAACGGCATCCAGGCGCTGGATCTCGTGGGCCGCAAGCTTCCGGCGAATGGCGGCCGCGCGGTCATGAGCTTCTTCAATGAAGTCAACACGTTCTTGAAAGAAAACAAGGACAACGAAGACCTGGCCGCATTTACCGGCCCGCTGAAGAAAGGCGTCGATGATCTGCAAGCGGCTACCATGTGGTTCATGAACAACGCCATGAAGAACCCGGACAATGCCGGGGCCGGCTCGACCGACTACATGCACCTCTTCGGCCTCGTTGCACTCGGCTACATGTGGGCAAAGATCGCCAAGACGGCAAAAGAAACGTTGAAGAACGGTGCCAACGGCAAGGAGCAGTGGCTCTCCGACAAGTTGGCCTTCGGCACCTTCTACATGGAACGGACCATGCCTGAGACCGCGGCGCACCTTGCGAGGATTTCAACAGGTTCTGACACCATGATGTCGGTCAACGCCGAGGCATTTTAAGCCGAACGGCCCGGTGATCGCCGGGCCGATCATTCACCCGCGCAAAATCTGTTTGGGGCGGTATAGTCCCGCCATAAGCATATTTGTCAGGGAGATAACATCGTTATGGCTGAATTCGTTCTTCATTGCATGGCCCAGTCCGGGCATTCCTACAAAGTCGCGCTCATGCTGGAGCTGTGCGGCGCCGACTGGGAAGCGTCCTGGGTCGATTTCTTCAACGGCGAAACGCGCAGCGAAGAGTTCCGCTCGTCACTGAATGAAATGGGCGAAGTCCCGGTACTTGTTCATAGCGATGAGACACTGACCCAGTCTGCAGTCATCATGGACTATCTCGTTGAGAGGTTCGGCAAATTCGGCTGGGAGACTGACGAAGAACGCCGCGAAATCCTGCGCTGGACCATTTTCGACAATCAGAAAGTGTCCGGCATGATCGGCCCGCTGCGGTTCATGCGCACGCTGATCAAGACCGGTGAAACCGATGTTGTGAAGTTCCTGGATGGGCGGGCCAAAAGCGCGCTGGCCATTCTGGACAAGCACCTGGCGAAAAACGATTTCGCTATCGGCTCCAAACTGACGACAGCCGATTTTTCCCTCTGCAGCTATCTGTTTTATGAGGGCGAACTCGGCATTGACCTCAACGAATACCAAAACGTGACCGCCTGGCTGGACCGCATAAAGTCCCAACCCGGCTGGAAACATCCTTATGACCTCATGCCCGGCCACCCTTTGCCGAGTGCCGCGTGAGGCCCGCCTGATCTAGAGGAGGATTTGATGCCTGAAGCCTATATTTACGACCACGTGCGCACCCCGCGCGGCCGTGGCAAAAAGGACGGTGCCCTGCACGAAGTGCCAGCCGTCCGCCTGGCTGCCACCGCGCTGGAAGCAATCCGCGACCGCAACGGTATCGACACGAAAAAGGTTGATGACGTGGTTCTCGGCTGCGTCGATCCTGTCGGTGAAGCCGGCGGTGACATCGCCCGTGCAGCCGTATTTGCAGCAGACTACGATACATCGGTTCCGGGCATGCAGATCAACCGGTTCTGTGCTTCAGGCCTTGATGCCGTCAACATGGCCTCCGCTCAGGTCATGTCCGGCCAGCACAAGCTCGTCATCGCCGGAGGTGTTGAAAGCATGAGCCGTGTCGGCCTTGGCGCGTCTGGTGGCGCCTGGCCAATCGAGCCGCAGGTTGCCATTCCCTCCTACTTCATGCCACAGGGCGTTTCCGCTGACCTGATCGCAACCAAATACGGCTTTAGCCGTGACGATTGCGATGCCTATGCCGTGGAAAGCCAGAAGCGTGCGGGCAAGTCCTGGGAAGACGGCAAGTTCGACAAGTCAGTCGTTCCGGTCAAGGACATCAACGGCATCACGATCCTGGCCAAGGACGAGCACATGCGTCCGGAAACGGACATGCAGTCCCTCGCCTCGCTCAACCCGTCGTTTGAAATGATGGGTGCCATGGGCGGTTTCAACGCGGTTGGCATTCAGGCCCATCCGGAAGTGGAAAACGTCAAACACGTTCACCATGCAGGCAACTCCTCTGGGATCGTTGATGGCGCTGCGGCAGTGCTTATCGGCTCTTCGACAGCCGGCCGCTCCATCGGCATGAAGCCGCGCGCGCGCATCAAAGCCTTCGCAAATATCGGCTCCGAACCAGCGCTGATGCTGACCGGCCCGGTGGACGTGACCGAGAAGCTTTTGAAAAACGCCAAGATGGAGATGAAGGACATTGATCTCATCGAGATCAACGAAGCCTTTGCGTCCGTTGTGCTGCGCTACCAACAAGCGTTCGATCTTGATCCGGAAACGGTCAACGTCAACGGCGGTGCCATCGCACTTGGCCACCCGCTCGGCGCAACCGGTGCGATGATCCTCGGAACCGTTCTTGACGAACTGGAGCGCCGCGACCTCAACACCGCGCTGGTTACACTCTGCATCGGTGCCGGTATGGGCACCGCAACCATCATCGAGCGGGTCTGATAAAATGGTCGCCCGGCTCCATCCAGCGCGTGGCAATTCATCCCGCCGTCTATCCGACGGTGGATGCCGCAATGGATCTGGGCGACATGACCGTTATGACTTATTGGGCCGCGACCAGCGTTTCGCTAAACGTCACCTTGGGCATCGTCTCAAGCTCAGGCCGGGCGAAAAGGTAACCTTGCAGAAGGTTGATGCCGAAGTCTTTCAAGACATGCAATTCACCCTCGGTTTCAATGCCTTCCGCGAGCATGGAAATTCCGAGGTCATGGCAGATGGAGGCAACGCCCCGTACAATAGCGCGCTTGGTAAAATCACTGTCGATGTCTCGGACAAGACCCATATCAATCTTGACAATGTCGGGAGTGAAAGACGCCAAAAGGTTCAGGCCGGCGTAGCCAGCGCCGAAATCGTCGATCGCGGTCAAGAAACCCTGCCGCTGATATTCGGCGATGATGCCCTGCAAGTGAGCCGGGTCAGTGACGCGTTCGCTTTCGGTGAATTCGAAATTTATCCGGCGCAAGTCGAAACCGGTTTGGGCGGCGGCCACAAGAGTTGTTCTGATGCAGGCACGCGGCTCATACACCGCGTTCGGCATGAAGTTGATCGACAAGATGCAGTCAGAGGGCATAAGGCGTGCGGCCAACTCGATGGCTTTAACCCGGCATCGCTGATCGAAACTGTACTTTGTCTGATCAGTCACCCGGGAAAGAACAGTGGGAGCTGGTTCGCCGGATATCCCGCGGACCAAAGCTTCATAGCCCCAGATTTTTTGGGCATTGATGTCCACGATCGGTTGAAAGGCCATCGTGAAGTCAAAGTCGATTTCGTTCCCGCCCCTGCATCCGTCGCAAGACATGGCGTCCCCTTCCCGGCCGTACCGCAAATGTCTGGATCGAACACTAACGGGCGTGGACTTCCAAATCCTTACCCTGGGTACAAAAGCTTGAACATTCGCTCTTCTCATTGGGAAAGAGCGCACAAAAACGAAACAACCTTCCACTGATTAGGGAGAAACAGATGGATTATAAGAACTTCACGATCGAAACCGACGAAGACGGTATTGCCCTGATCACGTGGGACATGCCGGAGAAATCAATGAACGTCATCGACCTCAGCGTCATGGAAGAACTCGATGCAGTCGTTGATCAGGTTGTTGGCGATGAGGCCATAAAGGGCGCTGTCATCACATCTGGAAAGAACGCCTTTTCCGGTGGTGCAGATCTGACCATGCTGGAAGGCCTTTTGAAAGACTTCCACGTGCAGCGCGCGAAAGATCCCGAAGCAGCCGCCAAGGCGCTGTTTGAAGGTTCCCGCAAACTCACTCTCGTTTACCGGAAGCTGGAAACCTGCGGCAAGCCGTTTGTGGCAGCTGTGAACAGCACTTCCATGGGCGGTGGCACAGAGTTGGCGCTCGCTTGTCATGCGCGGGTTGTCGACGAAGACCTGAAAATGGGTCTGCCGGAAGTGAAGGTTGGCCTGTTCCCGGGTGCTGGTGGCACTCAGCGCGTCATGCGCATGGCCGATGGCCAGCAGGGCATGCAGTTCCTCTTGCAGGGCAAGACGCTGCGAGCACCTCAGGCAAAGCAGCTGAAGCTGGTCGATGAAGTGACACCGTCCAAGAAGCTGGTTGCCGCAGCCAAGAAAATGCTGAAAGCCGGTGTTGATCCGGTCAAGCCGTGGGACAAGAAAGGCTTCAAGCTGCCGAACGGCAAGGTTTATTCCCCGGCGGGCTTCCAGTTCTGGCCGGCTGCAAACGCGATCTACCGCCGCGAAACCTTCGACAACTACCCGGGCGCCCGTTATCTGCTGCATGCGGTCGTGGAAGGCCTGCAGCTGCCGATGGATCTCGCCCTTCAGGTTGAAAGCCGCTACTTCGCGAAGGTCCTCCAGACCCCGGAAGCGGCCAACATGATCCGCTCCCTTTTCGTCTCCATGCAGGAGCTGAACAAAGGCGCACGCCGCCCCATCGACCAACGCCCCAATAACATCAAAAAAGTTGGCATCCTCGGCGCGGGCTTTATGGGAGCGGGCATTGCCTATGTCACTGCGCAAGCAGGTATCAATGTGGTTCTGATTGACCGCGACCAGGAAGCTGCCGACAAAGGCAAGGCCCACACCGAAGACTTGCTGACCAAGGCGGTCAAGCGCGGCCGGTCCACGGAAGACAAAAAAGCCAAGGTTCTATCCCGCATTCAAGCGACCGCGGACTACGAGGAACTCGCCGATTGTGATCTCGTGATTGAGGCCGTCTTTGAAGATCGCGAGATCAAGAAGACAGTGACCGAAAAAGCCGAAGCGGTGATGAAGTCACGGGCAATCTATGCGTCCAACACCTCGACACTGCCGATCACGTCTTTGGCGCAAGCCTCAAAGCGTCCTAAAAACTTTATCGGTATCCACTTCTTCTCGCCTGTCGACAAGATGATGCTTGTCGAAGTGATCATGGGCAAACGGACGTCCGACCGGGCTCTTGCCATGGCACTCGACTACATCAAGGCCATCAAGAAGACCCCGATCGTCGTCAACGACAGCCGCGGTTTCTACACGTCGCGCGTTGTCATGACCTATATCCGCGAAGGCCTGATGATGCTGGCGGACGGCATTCCGGCGCCAATGATCGAAAACGCGGGCAAGATGGCCGGCATGCCGGTCGGTCCGCTGTCTCTCGGCGACGAAGTGGCACTGGACCTTGCCTGGAAGATCGTCTCGGCAACCCGCAAGGATCTCGGCGTCAAATACGTTGAAGGCCCGCTCGACAACATCCTGGAAGAGATGGTCGTCAAACGGGAACGCTTTGGCCGCAAGAACGGCAAGGGGTTCTATGACTACAACGGCAAGGAAAAGAGCCTGTGGCCGGGCATTCCGGACGTCGTTGGCCAACCGAAATCTGCCGACAGCTTTAACATCGAAGAACTCAAGCAGCGTCTGCTGGTCATGCAGGCCCTGGAAACGGCCCGGATCTTTGAGGAAAACTGCCTCACCGACGTGCGCGAGGCCGATGTCGGCTCGATCCTCGGCTTTGGGTTTGCCCCTTACACTGGCGGCACACTCAGCTACATCGACATGATGGGTACGACCGCATTTGTCGAACTGTGCAAGAAGTTCACACGCAAGTGGGGACCACGCTTCAAGCCAAACAAGCTGCTGCGTGAAATGGCCAAAAACAACGAAACCTTCTATGGCCGGTTCCCGCCCAAAGGCGAAGCGGCCGTCAAAGACGCTGCCTGATAAAAAGCAGCACTCTTGCACCTTTCAACGCCGCTTTTTCTGGAAAGCGGCGTTTTCTTTTCCGATCACATTCGTGTTTGCAAAATACGACGCTACTTGATCCCACATGCCGCCTCATGCAAAGTGGAGGTAAGAAAAAGACCTTAAGGTTTGCTTGGAGGGGAAATGCCGCTTGACGGAGAGTGGGCGCGCGCGGATGTGCTGCGTGTCTTGCGGGACGTCTGTCCAAACGACAGGTTGGACTGGGCTCATATCGCCAAAGTGTATAACTTTGACCTTCAGGCTCTGGATGATCCGCAGGGTATCGTTCCCATAACGGCTTGGCATGGCACCTTTGAATATGTCGCGAAATCTCTGAATGATGACGCGATCATGTTCGACATGTTCAACAAGCTGGATGTCGGCAGCTTTTCCATATTCGACTACGTTTTTGCCTGTGCGCCGTCTTTGCGTGATGCGTGTCAGGCCTGGGTCCGGTTCATCCAGATCCGAACGAACGCCTACCGGATCAAGTTCGAAGAAACTGAGACCGGGGCCTTTATCGAATGGCCCAGCCTGGAGGGACGCGGGGAGTGGCGGCAAAACATGTTTGCGCGGATAGGCTGGGCAGCCCGGCAGCTGGAACATGCGCTCGACATGAACGTCCCGCCAATACTCATTGAAATCGCAACCTACCCGCCAGAAAAGACATCCGCCTTTCAAAAGAAGTATCAGGGCCGCATCCAGTTTCGTGCGCCGACGAACCGGATCAGCTTACCAAAGGCGTTGCTCAACAGGCCTTTGCGGCGTCAGGATCCGCATCTCTACCAGATCATTTTGAAATCAGCGCTTCAGGAACTGGATGAATTCGGGCAGATGGTCTCTCCGATCTCACGCCTGGCAAACGAGATCGCTGCCAGCCTGTCTGAAGGTGGGGCTGCGTTGCCAAAGATCGCGGCGAAAATCGGTATGTCGCAACGGGCAATCCAGCGCCTTCTTGCAAAGGAAGGCACGACATACAGGCAATTGAACGAAGAGATCCGAAAATCCGCAGCAGAGCGGTATTTGCGCTCCACTGACCTTCCAATGAAGGAGATCGCTTTTCTCTTGGGCTTTTCTGAACTCAGTACTTTTTCACGAGCCGTTAAATTATGGTTTGGCGAGTCCCCAAGAAAGGTTCGGGAAAAACTCGCTGCCTGCCGGACAAGGAGTACGGAGGAAGACGACGAACTGGAAACAGCGCTTTCATCCGTTGCTTCTCCGGATCCCCTTGTGAAACCGAACTGATTAACCTGAATAATGCGCGCGCATCGGGCGCAGATCGGTACTTCTTGCGCAACCCATTGGTTATGCGCCTGCCATATTGGCGCCGTGGAGCACCTACGCCACATTGATGCCAGTTAAATTGGGTGATCGGATCCTTGAGTAGCCCACAGGTCAGTCGTTGCGCGGTGCCTCAGGAAAGACTTCGTCATTTTGGAGAATAAAGCGCGGCAGCAGATCGGGCTCCTGCTTACCGCGCCAAAACTTTCCCTTACCTGGAAACGCCTAATGGAGCTCCCGGCACTGGTGCGGACCGACGCCAATCGTCTCCGATCGGAGTGCATCGTCAATCCCCAGCTACGCCTGATTGCCTGTTGGGCTCCGCAGTCCTGTTAAAACACAGCTGCGATTATTGTCTTTCACAAACCGGCGTGGAAGCTGACCGCGTACGAGTGTGGGTGGGTTGTACACGCCCAAGTAAGTCTTCCAAGGTCATTGTTAGAGCAAAACACGTCTTTTGTCATTAGCTTGTTACGTACACATTTTTGCGATTTACGACACCACATATAGTTAACAGCGATCTGTTTTCGTTTGCAGTTTCGAGTTTTTCGATCGCATGTTTCATTCCAGCGAAAATGTTTACATTGAAAGACCTAATTTTGGTGCTTACGTCTATTTCGAGCAAAACTGCATTTTTTGGAGAACCAGATGTCCGACAATAACTTGAACCGTTTCATGGGAGGCTCCCCTGGGCAAGTTTTGTTGCGTCTGGTTTTCCTATCCTTTGTTGTCGGGATTATTCTCGCTGCGCTTAATCTGAACCCAATCGATCTTGTTCATATGGCCATCGAGTTTGTCGAGCGCCTGTGGAACATGGGCTTTCATGCGCTTGGACGTCTTGGCGGCTATCTTGCGGCGGGCGCCGTTGTCGTCATCCCGATATGGCTCCTGCTACGGCTGCTTGCAGTCGGGAAAAACAGATAGGCCCGGCGACACACTTTATGCGGGAAATTTAATTAATCGTTAACCATCCTGAAGAGACACTCTCACCTGTTTCATTCTGGATTGGTTTATGTCTTTTTTCTCGATCGTTTCGAACGCCAGCCAGCAGCAGTTTTCTTTGCGGCCTCAGACCAATGGCTCAGGCCTGCAGACGTCTGTCCGGTCAGCCGAAACGCTTTTGGACCAAATCGGCAACACGGCCTCGCCACTGACTGAAGAAGAACAAAAGGCAGCGCAGGGTCTCCTTCAGGATTTCAAGGACGCTGTTGAAACCAACATCAGCATGTCCCGGGCCCTACAAGACAACAAGGATGCGCTCCGAGAAGAACGTCTGGCCCGCATCGAAGCGCGGATTGAGCAACTGAAAGAGCTGCTCCGATTTGCAACACCGGAACAGGCCAAACGACTGCTCAAAGAGCTCAAGCAGATTTCGAAGGAATTCAGCAGTGCCGCTAACGGGCTCAAAAAGGCCGCCGGAGAATTGGGAGGCGGCTCAGGCAGTTCCCTGAGCGCGACGGCCAACGCTGTCAGCTCCGTGATTTCCAGTACACTCGGCAGCGCATCACAGCCTCCCACAGTGTCTAATCTGGGTGCCGTCGGTTCGAGCGCTGCCCAGGTCGCAACCGCAAAGCACCTCTCAGAACCCGCCGTCTCCAATCCGGATACTGGCACGCCATCTGAGTACACTGGGATAAAGGACGGGACCGCCACTGGGCGCGGATCCAAAACCCGGGTAGAACAGACCGAAGCGTTGAAATCCGGCGTCTTCGCCTATGCTGAACAGCAGGCCAAATCGGAAACTGCTCACAAGGACAGCCGCATCGCCGGAATGCGCGATGAACAAGATCGGTTGCGTAAGGTGGGCGATGATATCGAAATGCTGGCCAAATGGCTGGGAGCGCTTGCTGAAAAAGATGACGAAACCGAAGACGACCTCGACGACATCCGGGATGAATTGAAAGCTGGCCGGGATGACCTGAATGATCCCGAGCTCGTAGAAACATTAAGACCCAAGACCACTAAATTTGGAACGAGCGCAAGTCAGTTTCAAGAAACAGCTGCCACCGGGTCAAGTATCGACGTCACAACGCCCGTGGTCCAAACAGATATTGTGGTCTGACATCACCCCAAAACGCTTGTTCTCTCGGACCGCCTTTCGGCTTCCCAAACCGATAGCGCTGTTCTGTGCAAGGTCACATGACGATCGGCCAGCTCCTCAATGTCGGTTGAGTATCCACCGCCAAGAACACCGGCCAGCGGAATGCCAAGGCTGCGAACAGTTTCCATGACATAGCGGTCGCGCGCTTTCAGGCCATCTCGTGACAGGGCAAGGCGGCCCAGCCTGTCTTCAACATACGGATCAACACCCGCATTATAGAAGACAAGATCCCAAGCCTCTTGGCGAAGCAGATCAGGCAGAACTTCTTGGAGAGCCGTCAGGTAGGCGGCATCTTCCATTGCATCCGGTAGGGCAAGGTCAAGATGTGACGGCACCTTTCGAACCGGATAGTTTTTGGCCGAATGCATTGAAAACGTGAAGATATCCGGATCACCTGAAAAGATATCGGCGGTCCCGTCACCCTGATGCACGTCGAGATCAATTACCAATGCCTTTCGGATTGCACCATCAGCCTGCAGGACTTTCAAGGCAACTGCGACGTCATTGAAGACACAAAAGCCGGCACCATGTGCGCGCCGGGCGTGGTGGCTGCCGCCCGCCGTGTTGCAAGCAAGGCCGTGCTCCAGGGCAAGATAGCCGGTTAAAACCGAGCCTCCGGTTGCACACCGGGCCCGCAGCGCGATATCCGCGCGCATGGGAAAGCCGATTTCCCGGGCGATTTTTTCCGGTACTTCCGCATTGAAGACCTGGTCGACATAAACCGGATCATGTGCAAGAGCGACCCACTCGAACGGCGCGGGCCGAGGGCGGTAGAAGTCGCCGCTTCCAAGCAAACCTTCCGCACGGATAAGTTCGGCGACAGCGCGGAACTTGTCCATCGGAAACCGGTGGTTTGCAGGAAGGTCGGCACAATAGGCAGGGTGATGCACGATCGGAAGTGTCATTTGCTCAAATATAGACAAAACCGCTTGTCCGAAAAGCCATATGACCGCCATGCGCGTGCGTGCCCTTGACGCGCCCCCACTCCAAGGCGATGACTGCAGCTTGAATCGAAAGTGTTTGCATGTCCTCCCCAGCTTCCACCGAAAACGTCGCCCCAGCGGCTGACCTGACCGTGACCCATCGCGGTGTCCTTGCCATCGCGGTGCCGATGACGCTTGCCTATCTGTCGACACCGCTTCTTGGTGTTGTCGATATGGCTGTTATCGGCCGGCTCGGAGATGCTGCACTGATTGGCGGCATCGCGCTCGGCGGCATCATTTTCGACCTCGTCTTCACCACCTTCAACTTTCTGCGCTCTGGTACCACTGGCCTGACGGCCCAGGCGCTTGGCGCACGCGATGAGGCCGAAATTCGGGCGACTCTCCTGCGGGCTTTGGTGATTGCCGGGATCGGCGGTGCACTGGTGATCATATGCCAGATACCGCTGCTGATGGCGGGGCAATGGTTTCTTGGCGGCAGCGAGGACGTTCAGGTGGCAACGACCCGCTACTTCGAAATTCGCATCTACAGCGCGCCGTTCCTTCTTGCCAACTATGCGATCCTTGGCTGGTTCATCGGCCTTGGACGCGCTGGCACCGGGCTGATGGTGCAGCTGTTTTTGAACTGCCTCAACATTGCACTCAGCATCTGGTTCGTCATGGGGCTGGGTTGGAGTGTCGAAGGCGCCGCGCTCGCAACGGTTCTCAGCGAAGTTGCGACCACCATATTCGGCCTGACCATAATCCTGACACGCCCGCGACCAGGCACTTGGCCGAGCCCGCAGGTTGTGTTCGACAAACGTCTCTTGTTGCGGATGATGGCGCTAAACCGGGACATCATGATCAGGTCCTTTGCGCTGCTTTATGCATTCGCCTTCTTCATGGCCCGCTCTGCCGATCAAGGGGACGCGGTGCTTGCCGCCAATGCCGTCCTGCAAAAATTCACCATGATCGCGGCCTATTTCCTGGACGGCCTGGCGACAGCCTCAGAACAGCTGGCTGGATGGGCCGTTGGCGCTCGGAAACGCAAGGCCTTTGACAGGGCGTTGAAACTGACGGCGCTGTGGAGCTTTGCCATGGCAGCGCTTCTGTCCGTGTTTTTTGGCCTGTTCGGCCACATGATCATTGATCTTCTCACCACCAATGAAGACGTCCGGGCACTGTCCAGGATTTACCTAATCTGGGTGGTGATCGCGCCGCTTCTCGGGGTTCTCGCTTATCAGATGGACGGCATCTACATCGGCGCAACCTGGTCCGGAACCATGCGCAACATGATGCTGGTGTCGCTCGCCGTCTATATCGCCGCTTATTATGCGCTGTTTCCGTTGATGGGAAACCATGGTCTCTGGCTAGCAATTTCGATGTTTCTCGGACTGCGCGGCCTGACACTTTTGGCGGTTTGCCAGCGCCGCGCTGATGAAACCTTCTGCTAGCAGTCGCAGCGTTTACGGCTCTTTGGATGCCCAATCATCAACGCTGGCATCGCGAGCGGCCCGCAACGACGGCAATCCCTTTTCGTCAAGTTTGGCAGCGAGGCCTTTGAGGATTTCGTCGATCAGCGACGGCCCCTTGAAAACAAGAGCGGAATAGAGCTGGAGCAGATCAGCTCCGGCCTGGATCTTCTCCCAGGCAGTTTCTGCGCTGTCGATACCACCAACACCAATAATCGGGAGATCCGGTCCCGCCATCTTGCGTGCCTTTGCCAGCATAATGGTCGATCTTTGGAATAATGGACGGCCGGAAAGGCCCCCGGTCTCCTGGAAAGGCCCCTCGCCGCTCAAGCCTTCCCGCGAAATGGTGGTGTTGGAAACAATCAGGCCATCTACCTTTTTGTCCAAGACTTCTTCGACGATGTCCTGAAGGTCGCACTCGACAACATCCGGCGCAATCTTCAAGAGGACCGGCACCTGCCGGCCGATTTTCGCAGTTGCGTCATCGCGCGCAGCCATGACGCGGGTCAGCAAGTCTGCAAGCGCCGATCGTGCCTGCAAATCCCGCAAACCCGGCGTATTCGGCGAAGAAATATTCACCGTGAAGTATGAGGCAAATTCCGCGAATTCGTGGATACCGGCAACGTAATCCGCGTTCCGGTCTTCAGAATCCTTGTTTGCGCCGACATTGATGCCGACCACGCCAGGAGTTCCGTTCCGAGCTTTTAGACGGTCCCGCAGAGCAGCGTGCCCATCGTTGTTGAAGCCATACCGGTTAATGACCCCAAGATCGTTCGGCAACCGGAACACGCGTGGTTTTGGGTTGCCGGGTTGAGCGCGCGGCGTAACCGAACCTGCTTCCGTGTACCCAAACCCGAGCTTCAGCAGGGCATCCGGTACTTCACCGTTCTTGTCAAACCCGGCGGCCATGCCTAGAGGGTTCGGGAAAGTCAGATCCCAAAGGTTGACGGCGAGCCGGGCATCCACTGGGCTTGTCCTCGAAGGCACCAAACCAGATTTCAGGCCCAAAATTGTCACGCGGTGGGCTGCTTCCGCGTCCAGCAACTGAAGGCCCTTTTGGATTGCCGTTTCAAACACGTTCCCGCTCATACCGCCAGTTCCGGAAACACGTGCGCACCATCATCACCGAGAGGAAGATCCTTTACCCAAACCGCCGAAGCTGGATCGAGGTCGGAGTAGAGGTGCGGAAACAAGGCCCCGCCTCGCGACGGCTCCCATTTCAGGGTGCCGCCAAAGCTTGTGTCGTCGAACGCGACGATGAGCAAATCGTTCTGGCCGGCAAAATGCTTGGCAGCAGTTTCCCGGACCTGCTCAGCGCTGGAGAAATGAATGAAACCGTCAGCCAGATCCACAGGAGCTCCTTTAAACACGCCAGATTGTTCGGCTGCCTGCCACATGGTTTTGGGCACAATTTTGAAGATCGCTGTCATGCGCTGGTTTCGCTCCATGCGGGGTTGGGTCCATCGGAGTAATAAAAGTCCGTTGTCCGGGATAATTTCGGCGGACACTACTCATGCTCGTCGGAACAGACAAGCAGTGCACTCTTGTCTGTGCTGCCATTCTTGCTTTTTGACAGAAAAAACTGCACTCACCATACTCGGAAAAAAGGTATTTATTCCTGTTTGATTGGTGGTGGGAGACGGGCCCCGATGCTGTCGCACGCAAAAGTATGGGCTGCCATTGATGCATTGGCCTCTTACAACGAGATGACGCCGTCAGGCTTGGCGAAGAGAGCCGGACTGGATCCGACCACCTTTAACCGCTCGAAACGCTTTGCCGGTGATGGGCGTCCCCGGTGGCCATCGACCGAATCCCTTGCAAAGATCCTTGAGGCCACCGGCGAAAGCCTGAAAAGCTTTGCCGGGCGGGTGGAAGCTCCAGAACAAAGGCCGTCCACAACGCTGTCTGCGCTGCCGGTTGCTGGCTTTTCCAATGCGCATGAGGAAAACGCGTTCGACACCACGGGCCGCCCAACGGGGGAACACTGGGAAACAATTGTTTTTCCGACAGACCACACCCAGAACATTTTTGCCCTTGAGGTGTCTGGTGACGCCTTGCTGCCGCTTTATCGTGAAGGTGACCTGATTGTTGTTGCGCCGTCCGCTGCGGTCCGGCGCGGTGACCGGATCGTGTTAAAACCCTTAGAAGGCGGTCTTGCCGTCTACACGCTTTTGAAACGGACACCGAAAACCTTGCAGGTCCAGACAATCGGGGACAATCCGGAGAAGGCGGCGCTTCTCCACTCGGCAATTGAGTGGACAGCCCGTATCATCTGGGCGAGCCAATAACAGGGTTGAGATCCGGATATGAAAATCCGCTCACTTGTCGTCCCACTTGCAGTCGTCGGTGCTTTCGCCGGCGCGGTTGCGTGGCTCATAATCGCAGAACCGCCAGCTATACCTGAGCCGGAGACCATCTCTTCTCAAACTGAACCGGTTGTGGCGGCCAAACCTGATAATGATGCAGCTCCGGTTGCCCCAAGTGCGCCACCGCAGGATGAGCAAGCTACCGCGTCCCCGCCAGATGCCCTTCGGGATGTTTCACCGGACGGTGTGTCGGCACCTCAGGTCACCGGCAAACTTACCCGTGTCGGGCCGTCGGAACGGCTGCTCGAACTCCTGAACCCGCCGGTCGAACCAGTCCCGGATGGTCCGTTGGAACTGGTCCGCGTTGAAGTTCCGGATGCAGGACATCTGAAGTCCGTGCGCCTGACAGTGCGCCTCGCTCACATTGAATCGCTGGATCTGGAAGCCACCTGCAAGACAGAACTGGGTGCATCGTGGCCGTGCGGCATGCGGGCCAGAACCTTTCTACGAGGTCTCATCCGGCGCTTGAAAGTCAGCTGTATCAAACAAGAAGACCTGGCTCCTCAGGAAATCTCGGCAGTCTGCACCCGAGGTGCAATCGATCTGAGTTCGCAATTGGTCCGCTTTGGCTGGGCAACGCCGCTGGAAACTGCCCCAGATGAATTCAAGGAACTTGCAGAAGCGGCCAAAGCCAAGGAGATCGGCCAGTGGCAGACCGAGTGGTTGACAGATCTTCCGCAAGCAGATTGGGCTGAACCCAGCGCCCTCAACGAAATCGATCTGGAGCAACTCGCGCCAGACGTTGTTGATTGGAGCCTGCGGACACTCACAGACGGCACGACAACGAACTCTGGCAACACAGATACTCAGCCTCAGGTTGAGTGAGCAGAAAGAATATACCAGAATAACTCTTAGACATTGGACGATAGGTATTTGACCTAATGTTCACATATTCGATTATTAGAAATTCTTTTACGCAGCTCACGCTAGGTTAACGACGTTGATTATCTAGCAGCGCGAAAGTTTTAGCAAAAATGTCGATGCCGAAGCCCGTAAAGCCTTCCGAAACAACGAATCTCAGCAAGTTCATCGACTTTATGACACCGAAGGGCAGCAACACGCATGCGTCAAAGAAGGTCTGGAAAGATCTCCAACCTGCAATGCCCGACATGCTGGACCGGTTCTACAATGACATGCTCGCAAACGAAGAGCTGCGGGCGAAAATGGGATCGAACGCAGCCAACACAAAGCCCTTGAAAAACGCCCAGAGCAAGCATTGGGACTACATTTTCAACAATGATCCCGATCTAGAATTCATTGGTCAGGCAGCGCGTATCGGTCAGGCTCATGTGCGGATCGGCTTGGAAGCAGAATGGTTGATGTCGGCCTTCGGCCGTATGTTGAATGAAGCCATCCCGGTGCTCATTCGCAAACACCGCTTCTCGCAAAGCGCGATGACCTCATCAATCCAGGAACTCGTAACCCGTTTCTTTCTGGACATGATCCTCGCTCAACGCGCCTTCGAAACCGAAAAACATCGGCTGGATGGCATTGAAGAACGGGAAACCACCGGTCTCCGCAATCTGCAGATAACGGCTGATAACATCGTTGAGCTCAACGAAATCGTTATGGCGATGGCTCTTTTGTCCCGAAACACACAAGAAGCGAATGTGAACGGGGAGTCCATTTCGGCAGCGGCCGATCAGCTGGTTGCTTCCATCGAGCAGATCTCGGAAAACAGTGAAGGCGCAGCACAGGAAGCTGCACAGACAAACGACGCGGCCAAAGACGGTCTCAACAAGATGTCTGCGGTATCCCAAGCGATTGGTGACATCTCCCGGACTTCACGCGAAACCTCGCAGAGCCTCTCAGACCTCAACACCGCAGCAAATCAGATCAGCGAGTTCCTCTCGGTCATCCAATCCATTGCTGACCAAACGAATTTGCTTGCACTCAATGCCACAATTGAAGCTGCGCGTGCAGGCGAGGCAGGCAAGGGTTTTGCCGTGGTCGCCTCTGAGGTCAAGACGCTGGCTGCGCAGACAGGGAAAGCAACCGAGGACATTGCACAGCGCATCGATGCGCTCACTGCAGGCATGGCAACGATCCAAACCGCGATCCAGGGATCAGAAGGCGCCGTTCAAAACGGTGAAAGCGCGATCGCATCTGCCAACGAAATTATGCAATCGATAGACATGATGGTCGGCAATGTTTCGGAACGCGCGACCCAGATCACGGATATTTTGCGTCAGCAAAAGGAAGCCAGCCACGAGATCGCAAGGAACGTATCAAACGTCGCTGAATCCAATCGCAACACCGACATGCAGCTCGGCGAGATGCAAACCACGCTTCAGCATTGCAATACCCACTTCAGTGACAATGCCAAACGTTTCTTCGACGCAGACAGTGACCGATCATTGGTGGAAATGGCTCGGATTGACCATGTTCTGTTCAAAAAACGGGTCGTCGATACCGTCACCGGCCATGACGATTGGGGATCTTCTGTAATGCCTGATCATCATCACTGCCGTCTTGGAAAGTGGTACGACGGCATCAAGAACGACCGCGTCCGGAACCACCCGGCTTTCAAGGCCCTCGTGGCCCCGCACAAGGATGTGCACGATGCGGGACATAGGGCACTCTTGGCCGCGGAAGAAGGCCGGAGGCAGGATGCGTTCGACGCGCTCAAAGACCTGGACACATCCAGCAATGCCGTTTTGGACAAGTTGGTTCTGCTGGCCAAAGCAATGGAAAATGAGCTCCAGGACGCCGAGGCCAGGCGATCTCCACGAAAGGATACGACTACGGTTACCCAAGCCCAGGTCGATGGCAAAACACAGACTATCGAAATTGAAAATGTCTCCCGCACAGGCGCGGCACTGAAGGGACTGATCGGCGCTGAAAAGGGCATGACTGTGAGCGTGATGATCGATGATCAGGAACGCCTTGGACATGTTGTCTGGACTGATGCCGGGATGACCGGCATTCAATTCTTCGACGATGCAGACTGAGTCCAAATAAACCAACCGAACGACGGCAACGTAAGCTGGTCACCAGATGAGGAGACCAGCATGCGGATGATTGCGATTTGTGGGATGGCGTTGGCGCTGTCGAGCCCGGCTCTAGCGGACCTCGATGTCCGGTTCGATGAGGGGGCGCCAAAAGACCGGTTCACAATTTCTGCGGCTGGCGGCTGCGACCTTGGCCCGATGACCGTGACGATCGACCTTCAGCCCTCCCCGTTCGGTCTCATCTTTGACACGACGTCAAGCGGCGCCGGTGTTCAGGTATTTCAGCCGTTCGAAATCACGGATGGCCGAGAGCAACTGACTGCAATTCCGTCCGTAAAAGACGGCGACAACAGCATCCAACTGACTGTCAAAAGCCTTGGAAAATCACAGAAAATCTCCTTCACGATCGACGTCGACGACACCGTGCAAAACCGCGAGATCACGGTATCAGATGCTGAAATCACCGGCGCAAAGGTCGTTGCGCTCCGGGACGGCCAACGGTCAGAGGCTGTTTTCGGGCCGAATGCAATGGCGATCGTCAAAATGAACGCCTGTGTGTCTTGAAAACAAAAAAGCCGATGACCGGCACACGGTCATCGGCTTTGTCTTCATAAGTCTGGCGCTCTAGTCCGCGATCGTTCCGGCGAGCGCCTTTGAAATCATGTCGCGGGTTTCGGAAATCCCGTAGAGCGCGACAAAAGATCCAAAACGCGGGCCTTTTTCCTGTCCCAACAGAAGCTGATAAAGCGCTGAGAACCAGGCAACGGACACGCCCGGTCCACCATCAGGTCCTTTTTTGTTGTGATCCTGGTAACGCTCGATCGCCCTTGCTACATCCAGAACCGCGTCCTGGATCGTTGCACCGTCGGCATCAGCCGGTAGAGCTGCGAGTTTCGCATCCAGTTGCTCAAGTGCCTGACGCTCAGTTTCATCCGGTGTCTTGAAGGACTTGTTCGGTTTCACAAAATCGTCGAAGTAACGAATTGCGTAGCCGACCAGCGCGTCAAGCTCCGGATGTGTCTCAGCTGTTACGCCTGGCGCATAGCGGGAAATGAAGGCCCAAAGCACATCCTTGCTGTCTGCGTTGGATGCGGATACCAGGTTGAGCAACATGGCAAACGGCACCGGCATGTCGATCTTAGGGATGTCGCCGGAGTGAATGTGCCATGCCGGGTTTTGCAGTTTCTGCTCAACCGGCATCTGTTCGTATTTCTGCGCGAACGTATAGTATTCGTCGACTGCCTTCGGGATCACATCGAAATACATCCGCTTCGCTGTCCGCGGTTTCTGGAACATGTAAAGCGCAAGGCTTTCCGTAGGCGCGTAGGTAAGCCATTCGTCGATGGACAAACCATTGCCTTTCGACTTGGAGATCTTCTCGCCCTTATCGTCCAAAAACAGCTCATAGACGTAATGCTCCGGCGGCGTTCCGCCGAGGACCTTACAGATCTTGTCGTAGACCGCCATGTTCGGACCGTGGTCCTTGCCGAACATTTCAAAGTCGACGTCAAGCGCTGCCCAGCGCGCGCCAAAGTCCGGCTTCCACTGAAGCTTCACGTTGCCGCCAGTGACCGGCACGGTCACGTCCTGGCCGTCTTCATCCTCAAAAGTGATGGTGCCGTCGTTGGCATTGACCTCTTTCATCGGGACATAGAGAACCCGGCCAGAGGTCGGCGAGATCGGAAGGAACGGCGAGTAGGTCGCCCGGCGCTCTTCGCCAAGCGTTGGCAACATCACATCCATCAGCTTTTGATAGCGTTCTGCAGCCCGCAGAAGAATGTCATCGAACTTGCCCGACTTGTAGTAGTCGGTCGCACTCGCGAACTCATAATCAAAGCCGAAGGTGTCTAGGAACCGCCGAAGCATGGCATTGTTATGATGTCCAAAGCTCTCATAGTCGCCGCCGAACGGGTTCGGCACGACAGTGAGCGGCATCTGCAAATACGGCTCCAGCGCGGCTCGGTCCGGCACGTTTTCAGGGATTTTCCGCATGCCGTCCATATCATCGGAGAAGCAGATCAACCGGGTTGGGATCTTGTCTTCGGTCAACAGACGGAACGCGGTGCGCACCATCGTCGTGCGGGCAACTTCACCGAAAGTACCGATATGCGGCAGCCCGGACGGGCCGTAACCTGTTTCGAACAGAACCGGTTTTTGCGGATCCCGCTTCTCGATCCGTTTGACCAGTTTTCGCGCTTCTTCGAACGGCCACGCTTTGGACTTGGTGGCCGCCTCGACAAACTCTTGCGAAAGGTCAAGCGGAGGCAGGGATTGATCGGTCATGTTCTTAAGGTCGTTTCAGTTGTTCTTGAGGGAAAAGCTGGCGAAACGGGTCATTCCCCGGGGTTGGCCAGCTTGATGCGGCGCGACACTAGAAAACAGCGGGGCCGCCGTCAATCAATTGTCAAAGGGAACATGCTTGAAGCAGCGGGTTTGAGCAGCTACATCGGGGCAACAGAAATGCCCATTGGTGGCCAAGGAGAATTGAAAAGTGTCAGGACAAGACCCGATCAGCATCGAGGAAGCTCTCATCTACGTGATGGTGATTGTCGCCGCCTCGGACAATTCCATGACCGACAATGAACTGGCAACGATCGGCGACATGATCAAGACACTGCCCGTCTTCAAGGATTACAACCCGAACAATGTCATTCCGGCAGCGCAGCGCTGCGGCGACATTCTGCAGGATGAAAATGGCCTGTCGCTGGTTCTTGAACTGGTCGGCGACATTCTGCCGTCAAAACTCTATGACACCGCCTATGCGCTGGCCGTTGAAGTCGCCGCAGCCGATCTGCACGTCGAAAAGGAAGAATTGCGGATCCTCCAGTTACTGCGCGATCGTTTCAGCCTGGACAAACTGACCGTCGCAGCAATTGAGCGCGGTGCCATCGCCCGCCACCGCACGGCCTGATCAGAGGTCGTTGATCCTTGCGTCCCATGCTTCGGCGCTGGATTTACTGGCTGACCGGATCCGTGTTTGGCGCGGTCATGCTGGTCCTCGGCCTGCAGGTCTTATCGGGTCTCGATGATTTTGACCTTTCGGCTTACGAGGCCAGGTCGGTTTCGTTTCGCCATCAGGACACACAAATCTCCGGGACCCTGCACCTGCCCGGCGTGCAGGACGCTCCTGTCATGCTGCTGGTCCATGGCGACGGACCGCAGGACCGGTACTCGGGCGGCGGATACCTGCCGCTCATAAAGGTCTTTCTGGAGAGTGGCATCGCCGTTTACTCCTGGGACAAGCCAGGCGTTGGCGACAGTCAAGGCGATTGGCTGGACCATTCCATGAGCGACAGAGCCGACCTTGCGAAGGCGGCCTTTCTTCAATTGAAAACACTTCCCGACCTGTCACTGTCTTCATTTGGCTTTCTGGGGTTCTCTCAGGCCGGATGGGTGCTGCCTCACCTTGCACAAGAAAACGAACCAACCGATTTTCTGGTGCTCGTTGGAGGTGCCGTCGATTGGCAACGCCAGGGGCAATATTACACACGGCAAAGACTGGCTGCCGACGGCGCTTCTGCAGAGGCAATCAAAAGCGAACTGGATCGCCAAGCCTCTCAGAACGAACAGTATCTGGGCCCAGAGGCGGCTTACGCCGATTACGTTGCCGCTCAAGACACAACCACTCCGATGCCCGAGGATCGGTTCCACTTCGTTAAAAAGAACTGGCGTTTAAACTCCACAGAAACGCTGAAGACCGCCGAAAAGCCAATGTTCATCATTCATGGCAGCGACGACCTGAACGTTGATCCCGACTATAATTCTCAGACCTACCGGCAAATTCTGGAAAACCAGCACCCATCCAACCGGTTTGAAATCATCGACGGCGCCAGTCATGGCTTGTTACGTTCTGATTTGTTCAATTACCAGCGCCCCGACCAAATACCTTTTTGGGTCGAGTGGGCCTTTTTGGCTTTGGGGCGTGAGGCCTTTACACCGGGAGCACTCGACCTTATCGCCAACTGGGTCCATGACCAGTCGCATTCCGCAAGCGTGACGGCGCGCTAGTTTGGGTCAAGGTTCAGGGTGCATTAAACAAACTCCGCCTGGCGACCCAAATCGTTCCAAATTGAATTAATAGCTTTACCCGCCCCTAACCGGGAGACCGCTAAGACCCGATCAGAGCCGAAAAGGCCAAGGGGCATCATGCGGAGATGGGGATGAACAAGCCTTCACAAGGCTATCAGGCGACTGTGCGCTATCCGTTAAGGCGCCATCAGCAGCAAGTCGCCCTTAGGCACCCCGCTCAAGCCCACCGCCCCAATCGGCAGGTTTCCCGCATCAAAGCTCAGAAGAAAGCCCACTGGGGTGTGCGGATGCTGATCGCCTTTGTTGGCTGGATCGTTGGCGTCACTGCAGTGTCGCTGGTGATGTTCGCCGAGTATCATTATCCGCTGGCCAAAAACCGGGACCCAGATCTTTTTGCGCTCGTCCTTGGCACCGGTTTTGCCGGACATGCGATCTATGCTGTCATGGCGATCCTGGCCGTTGCCCTGCTCACCGCGTTCAACCGACGGAAATGGATCTTGTGGGTCCTGATTGGTTTTGCGGGCGGCCTCTACAGTGTCTGAAAGCGCCGGAGCCCAACCTAGTTGAGGCTACGGATCGTATCGGGAAGGTCCAGCGAGAAGGCTGGCACTTCAACCTGGAAGGTCGTGCCGTCTGGACGCTCCATTTCGTATGATCCGGCCATGATCCCGGAATCGGTCGCAAGCGGGCAATAAGAGGAATACTCGTAGGTCTCGCCCGGCTCGATCACAGGCTGCTCACCAACCACACCTTCACCGCGCACCTCTTCCAGCCGGCCGAGCGCGTCCGTGATCATCCAATACCGGCTCTTGAGCTGTACAGGCTTGTCACCACCGTTGTGGATCTCAACAAGATAGGCCCAGATAAACTCCTGGTCTTCCGGTTTCGACTCATCGTCCAGATAATAGGGCTCTACGGAGACTTCGATATTGTCGGTTATGGCGCGGTAACTGCCAGACACGATTGTTCCTTTTATCATTCCGGCCGCGTGGCCGAGTTGCATGTGGCTTATAGGGCGATTGACGCAACCGTGAAAGAGTGTGGCTTGTGAAATCGGACCGGATTTCGCATTAACGCCCAAACAATCCTTCGTAAAGCCGCTTCTACATGTTTGATGCCCGCCTTCGACCAATGATCGATCCTCCCCTAAATGCAATCGGGGTACGGCTGGCCAACGCCGGCATCAGCGCCAACATGGTGACAGTGTCCGGTTTTTGCTTGGGGTTATTGGCTGCCGTCTCAATCGCTTTTGGATATTTCCTGGCAGGGTTTGTTCTAATCGCCCTCAACCGGCTGTTTGACGGATTGGATGGGGCGGTTGCGCGCGCCAGCCAGAAAACGGATCTTGGCGGCTATCTGGACATCACGCTCGACTTCTTTTTCTACGGTGCAATTCCACTCGCCTTTGCAATTCAGGCTCCAGAGACCAATGCGCTGCCTGCAGCGGCTCTGCTTGCAAGTTTTTATGCCAACGGCTCGGCGTTCCTTGCCTTTGCCATCATGGCGGAAAAACGCAAACTTTCGACCAACCACCAAGGGGCCAAGTCGCTCTACTACATTGGCGGCTTGGCGGAAGGCACCGAGACGATCGGCCTCTTCTTGCTGATGGCGCTCCTGCCAGCCTGGTTCCCTGTCCTTGCCTGGGCGTTTGCCGGCGTTTGCCTTGTGTCAGCCAGTGCTCGCGTCCTGATCGGTCTCCGCGCCTTGAAGGATCGCTGATTACCCTACCATACCACTCAGGTCCGGCCATTTAGGTCCAGGTGCTCTCGCAGAATTGCCAGAATGTTTGCGCAGCGCGTGACCGCGGAGCCTTGTCGATCCGGGCCAAGATAATCGACCTTGGCGCAGTTGGGGTGAGCGGCAAGAACTTCACGCCAACCGGCTCAGACGGTAGAGCCAGTTTTGCAATGATCGACACCCCAAGGCCGGCCTTGACCAGTGCCAGGATCGAATTCACCTGCAATATGGTGTGCGCCACATTCGGCGTCTGTCCGGCTGCTGCGAACCATTTCTCAACCAATGGCGCGCTCCCGCCTTTGGTCAGGATAAAGGGATCTTGGCAAAGGTCCTCCGCCCGCACCGTTGACCGTACCGCCAACGGATGATCGTCCCGAACCAGGGCGACCAGCTCGTCCGACACGAGCGGGAGAATGTCCAGATCCTCTTTATGCGGATCCGCCAAGATCGCCGCATCCACGCCGCCGTTGCGCAAAACCGTTTCAAGGTCTGCGTCCGGGAATTCCAGGATCTCAACGTCAATACCAGGAAATTTCCGGCCAAACGCGCCAAGTAGCCTTGGAAGAATATGAAAGGAGGCGGATGATCCAAAGGACCCGAGGCGGACGGTCCCGATCTTGTCCCGCCAGACATCCTCCAAATGACGGAGCGCTCTGTCTTGCAGAAGATCGGCCTGACGGGCAAATGCCGCCAAGGCTTGCCCTTCTTCGGTCAACCCGAGTGGCCGGGCCCCGCGAATGAGCAAATCCAGTCCAAACCGTTTTTCCAGCTGGGCAATGCCCTTGCTGACAGCCGGTTGAGATATGCCAAGGGCCCGAGCGGCTTCGGAAACACTTCCCGTTTCCTCGATGATCCGAAGAGCCCGGACCATTGCGAGAGGAAGATCCTGAGAATCTGACGACAAAATATAACCTCAAGTTATTTTCTTATGCCAAGATATATCTCTATTTGACCTTCCAGCACAATTACCGTCTGGACAACATCATGCCCCTAGAAACCTGGCTCGCCTTCGTCGCCGCCTCTCTCATCCTGACCATGACCCCGGGTCCCAGTATCCTATTGGGTATGGTTCATGCCTTGCAGTTCGGGACGAAACGCACGCTCTATACTGCCCTCGGAGACATCTCCGCCAACTTGATCCAGATGCTGCTGGTCGCAGCAGGCCTGGGCATCATCATCGCCAACTCGGCAGTCGCGTTTCAGGCCATCAAATGGGCAGGGGTCGGTGTGCTGATCTTTATGGCCGTCAAAATGTGGCGGTCAGCACCAACTCTATCTAACGCAGCAACACCAGATCGGTCGTCCCACCCGGCGCGGCTTTATGCGAGCGGCTTTGCGGTTGCGTTTGGCAACCCGAAGGCACTGGTCTTTTTCACCGCCTTCTTTCCGCAGTTCATAGATCCGACGGCGCCGGTACTGCCCCAGTTGTCGATCATGTGCCCAACCATGGCCGCACTCGATTTTGCGTTTGTGATGCTTTATGCGGCCGGTGCCAAACAGTGCCTCGGTTTCCTGAGACAACATCCAAGACTTCTGAACCGGATGGCGGGCGGCACCTTGCTGACGGCAGCCGGAATTCTGGCAACGACGCGTTAGATCAGGATGTCAGGGGCTGATCTCTTCAGCAATCAGCGGCAGCAATCCGGGAAAACGAGTATCGATCTCCTCCCTGCGCAATGCGGCGGCTCTGGAATTGCCCCGATCGACTTGCCGGATCAAGCCCGCTTCCCGCAACACCCGGAAATGGTGCGTCACTGTGGCCTTGCTGACCGGAAGCTGGAAGGAGGCACAGGTCCGCTCCGTACCCGTGTCCGCCCGGACCAATTCCCGGATCACGCGGCGCCGATGAGGATCTGCCAAGGCGGTGAGGACCTTTCCCAGGTCCAGATCGACCGGCTCCAGATTGTCGTCCTTCTCTCCCATCTCATCCCTCATGCACCACTAGATAGGTAAGGCTTGCATCTTACCTTTTATTCACCTAGGTACGACACACATCATACCTAAGGAGATCTCCATGTCCAATCCCGACTTCGCGCTCCCGGAACCCGACGCCGATGAAACCGGTCCTTATGCGCTGGTCGGTCAAGCCCGCGCACGGCCCGGTTCTGCTGAAAAACTGGAACAAGCACTTGTTGCGCTCGTCACCCCGACACGGGAAGAGACAGGCGCTCTTCAATATCACGTGCATCGCGACCGGGCCGACCCGGATCTCTTTGTCTTCTATGAAGCCTGGGCGTCTCTGGCAGACCTAAAGGAACACCTCCAGATGCCGTACATTCAACAATTCCTTGCAGGCCATCAGGAGCTTGTTGACGGAGAGATGCAAGTCACCTGGCTCAAAATGGCCAGCCCTTATCCGGGAGCCTGACCTCAATAATTGAGCTGGCGGACTATATCGCCGCCAGTGCCTTTTCGACGTCCTCAAGAAGATCCTGCGGATCTTCCAGACCAACAGAAAGGCGCAGGATGCCGTCGGTAATGCCAAGCTCGGCGCGGGCTTCCTCACCGATCGACTGGTGGGTGGTCGTTGCCGGGTGGGTGATCAGGCTTTTGGCATCACCGAGGTTGTTAGAGATCCGGATCAGGTCCAGCGCATTCACAAACCGGAATGCAGCCTCCTTGCCGCCCTCGATTTCAAGCGCCACCATCGTCGAACCACCGCGCATCTGACGCTTGGCGATCTCGGCTTGCGGGTGATCGTCCCGCCCCGGGTAAATCAGGCGTTTCACCTTGGACTGACCCGCCAGGAAGTCCGCAATCTGGCCGGCACTGTTCGTCTGCTGTGCCACGCGCAGCGGCAATGTTTCGAGCCCCTTTAAGAGCACCCAGGCACTGAACGGGCTCATGTGCGGGCCAGTGTGTTTGACAAACGGCATCACCTCTTCGGTGATCCATTCTTCATCGGACAAAACAACACCGCCGAGACAGCGCCCCTGCCCGTCAATATGTTTGGTGGCGGAATAGATCACCACATCCGCGCCCAGGCTCAGAGGAGACTGGTACATCGGCGTCGCAAACACGTTGTCGACGATCAGGCGCGCACCTACCGACTTCGCAATTTCCGCGACCGCGGCAATATCGATGACTTCCAGGGTCGGATTGGTTGGGCTTTCCAGAAACAGCGCCTTGGTGTTCGGCTTGACGGCCGCTTTCCACTGCTCGATGTCCGTGCCATCGACGAGCGTGCTCTCAACACCAAAACGCGGCAGGAGGGTCTCACAGATGTAGCGGCACGAGCCGAAAAGGGCCTTCGCAGCAACCACATGATCCCCCGCCTTGACCGACGCCATCAGGGCAAGATTGACTGCGGCCATGCCGCTGGCGGTTGCCCGCGCAGCTTCCGCGCCTTCCAGCATCTTGATGCGGTCTTCGAACATCGCGACGGTTGGGTTGGCATACCTCGAATAGACAAACCCCGGATCTTCACCATTGAACCGTGCTTCGGCCGCTTCCGCACTGTCGTACACAAAACCCTGTGTCAGGAACATCGCCTCGGACGTCTCGCCGAATGGTGAGCGGGTGGTGCCGCCATGAACGAGTGCGGTTGCAGGGCGCCAGTTGGTTCCGGCGGTGTTCTTGGTGTCAGTCATGTCGATGTTCGCTCCAAACGAAAAAACCCCAGCCTCAAGACCGGGGTTTGCACCTCCGGCCTTTTTAGCGACTTGTTTAACGTGGCTGCAAGCCGGCCGGCCCAAATCACCACGAGGTGACTTTCACTTAAGCGAAAATGGGCTTTCGGTCAATCTACCTCCCCCTTTTCCTGAGATTGGCCAGAAAGAGAGTTGGCGGGGCCAGCCGCATCCGTTAAGGACGTTAGACGAAGATTGCAGGATGAATTGATGAACGTATCAGCGGACCAAAGCCCCACAGGCAGCGCATTGATCGCAGCAAGCGGAATTTTGCCCGAGCGAGTCATTCAGGCGATGTTCGCAGCGCAGGAGATTTCCGCCGCGCAGCCCCCTGTCAAAGGTCAAATCCAGCCAGCGAGCCTCGATCTGCGCCTTGGAACCGTTGCTTACCGGGTGCGCGCAAGTTTTCTGCCCGGTCCGGACATCAAGGTGGCGGACCGCTTGGAGCAGCTGAAGCTTCATACCATCGATCTTCAGGACGGGGCCGTTCTGGAAACCGGGTGCGTCTACATTGTTCCCTTGCAGGAAAGTCTGGCGCTGCGGCCCGACATTTCGGCAACGGCCAATCCAAAAAGCTCCACCGGGCGTCTTGATGTGTTCACCCGCGTGATTACAGACAATGGCCAGGCATTCGACACCATACCTGCGGGCTACACCGGACCGCTTTATGCAGAAATTTCACCGCTCACGTTCCCGATCCTGGTGCGCTCCGGCTCCCGCCTCAGCCAGATCCGGTTCCGGCGGGGACAATCGCTGATCCCGGACGCTGATCTTCAAGGCATCCACAAATCAGAAACCCTGATGAGCGGCGGCAACGAACGGATCGGCGGCGGCGTGCAGCTGTCCATTGATCTGGAGGGCGAAGGCCCGGGCAGCCTGATTGGTTACCGCGCCAAGCATCATTCCGGGCTGATTGACGTTGATCTGGTCGGCGCTCAAGACCCGCTTGATTTCTGGGAACCGATCTACCGCCGCCAGAATGCTGAACTGATCCTTGATCCGGACGCTTTCTACATACTTGTCAGCCAGGAAGCCGTTCACGTCCCGCCAGACTATGCCGCCGAGATGGTGCCGTTCGATCCACTGGTCGGGGAGTTCCGGGTGCATTATGCCGGTTTCTTCGATCCCGGCTTCGGCCATGCCGGCGCCGGCGGTGTAGGCTCTCGTGCGGTTCTGGAAGTCCGCTCCCATGACGTGCCCTTTATCGTGGAACACGGGCAGACCATCGGCCGCCTTGTCTATGAACACATGGCCGAACGGCCCGCGACACTTTATGGCGAGGGCATCGGCTCCAACTATCAGGGCCAGGCCTTGAAGCTCTCCAAGCATTTCAAGGCCTCAACCTGAACACTGAATGTCCTTGAAAACCATCACCCGCGAATACGAAGGCTTTCTGGAAGACCGGAAGTCCCGGTTCCTGGCCTTTTTGGTGCCCATTGAGCAGTTCGACACCCGTCTGGAAGAACTGCGCAAGGAACACCGCAAGGCCAATCATATCGTAACCGCGCACCGGCGGCTTCTCGATGATGACCGGATCGAGGAAAGCGGCAAGGACGATGGTGAACCGGCAGGCACGTCCGGCATGCCGACCTTGCGCGTCCTGCAGGGCGCAGACCTGATCAATTGTGCGGTGCTGATCGTAAGGTATTTCGGCGGTACGAAGCTGGGCGGCGGAGGCCTTGCCCGCGCCTATTCAGGCGCTGCCCAAGACGCGATTGCGCATGCTGAATTGGTGCCGTTTCAAAAACTCTCCCGGAAAAGATTAAGCGCAGACTTTGCATCGAGTTCCGATTTGGAACGGAAAATCACCGGCCTCGGACTGGATGTGGTCTCGCGCGACTACACCGAAACGGGTGTCGTTCTGATAGTGGAAGGGCCGGAGGATCTCCTGGATGCCCTTGACGGCAGCGCGGACGGTTAAAACTCCAGGCCCAAGCCGCAGTCTGCTGACACGATGTTTATCGCCCGACGATCGATAAGATCGCTTTCTCACGCCCGCGGCGCTACCTTGGCAAAAACAGAGGATCGGCATCCGTTGTCTGGAGTGGAGTAAAAGGCTTGTTTTCAGTGACGAAACGATCTCTGGCCTTGACTGCCATGCTGCTGTTCTTCCCTTTTCTCCTTGCAGCGCTGTGGATTACCCTCTTTCAAGCCGGACCTAATCGGCTCATTTCCGGTGGGCCAGAAGCCAGCGCATTGGAGCAGAAAGTCGGTCAACTGATCATGGTTGGGTTTAACGGCACCAGCCCGACTGATCCGGGTGTCATGGCTGTCAGCGGCCATCTTGAAAGTGGCCGCATCGGCGGCGTTATGCTGCTTGGCCGCAACATTCTAACACCCGACCAGCTGACCACCTTGACCCGCCACCTTGCCGATCAAGGTTCCGAGTCTTCGGTGTTGATCGCCGTTGATCAAGAGGGCGGCCAGGTGCAGCGCCTGGCCCCTCTTGGCGATCCCATGCCTTGGAGCGCGGCGAAGAACCTTCCGGCCGCCACAGACAACTGTGCACCTCACAAGGTCCGCGCTTATTATGCCCGCAGGGCCGCCCAACTTGGCGCCTACAACATCAACGTCAACTTCGGCCCCGTCGTTGATGTGGACATCAACCCGGACAATCCGATTATTGGCAAGAAAAAGCGGAGTTTTTCCGCGGACCCCGCCACCGTTACCAATTGTGCTGCGGGTTTTATTGCCGCCCATCAGGCCGCTGGAATAGCAACAGCACTCAAGCACTTTCCAGGACACGGATCTTCAACGACGGACAGCCACTCCAGTTTGCCGGTGATCAGCCAGTCCTGGCGCGAGCATGAACTGGAGCCTTATCGCGCGCTCAGGCAGCAGGACCGGGTGGACATGGTGATGATGGGCCATCTTGTTCACCCGCGCTTTTCCGACACGCCAGAAACTCCAGCCTCTCTTTCGAAAAAGGGGATTGCGGAGGCCAGAAGCCTCGCCGGCAAGGATGTTGTTATCATCACGGACGATCTGGAGATGGATGCAGTCTCTGACCAGTTTTCGATCGAGGAAGCAGCGGTGCAAGCGATCGCAGCCGGGAATGATGTCGCGCTCTTTTCCAGTTTTGACCGGACCGACCCTCAGCTCGGTGACCGGGTCAACGCCGCCATTGTGGCCGCCGTTGCGGATGGCCGGATCAGTGAAGCACAGGTTGACCAGGCTGCCGCGCGGGTTGCCGCCTTAAAACATCGCCTGCGCCGGTTTCGGGTGGGCGTTTTGCCAGATCCGCAGTCTGCAAGACTGGGCCCTGGACCGAAGAACACACCACCCTCCTACGCCGCAGCAACTACGATTTTGCCGTCTGCTCCCGCAGCTCCTTGAGTTCGGCCCGCAAGGCTTTCACTTCTTCCAAAATAAGGCCCGTTTCATCATGGATCGCCTGTCGGTTGGCGTCGGCTTCCGCTTCATGCTCCTCCTGCATGGCGGAGACGATGATACCGATGAAGAGGTTCAAAACCGTGAAAGCCGTGCACAAGATGAACGGTACGAAGAAGATCCAGGAGAGTGGATAGACTTCCATGACCGGCCGGACGATCCCCATGGACCAGCTTTCCAGCGTCATGATCTGGAAAAGCGTATAGAGCGATGCCCCAAGATCACCGAACCATTCGGGAAACGATGCGCCGAAGAGTTTGGTCGCCATTACCCCGAACACATAGAATACCAGCGCCATCAGGACGACGATGGACCCCATGCCCGGCAAGGCGGCAATCAACCCGCCAATCACCCGCCGCAGAGACGGAACAACGGAAATCAGGCGCAGGACACGCAAGATCCGGAGCGAGCGCAGTACTGAGAGCGTACCGCTGGACGGCAACAATGCGATTGCTACGATGAAAAAATCAAAGAGGCTCCAGGGATCTTTGAAAAAGCGGAAGCCATGCGCAAACAGACGCAGCGCGATTTCGATCACGAATATGCCGAGGATTGTCTGGTCGATTGCAATCAAAACCGACCCGAACCGGTCCATGACCAATGGGCTGGTTTCCAGTCCGAGCGTGATCGCGTTCACGACGATGATCGCAATGATCCAGTATTCCCACGTGCGTGAGGTAACCAGGGCTTTGATTTTTTCCCGCATAGTCTGTTCCGGAGCCTGAAATATTCCAACGGCGCTGCGCCGCGCGGAACATGGAGGTTCGGGCCGGTCTTGGCAAGATGGCAGCGTGCGGGATAACACAATTCCACCGCTTGACAGTTAGCCGGACTGGGCGCACTAAAGATGGGCTCAAGCGGGTGTAGCTCAATGGTAGAGCAGAAGCTTCCCAAGCTTAAGACGAGGGTTCGATTCCCTTCACCCGCTCCAGCGATCTCAAAGCCTTGACTCCCCTCACCCGGCACGCACCTGCCTGCAACATGACCTTAAGTCGTGATAGTAACGTTGTGTTTTTATTCCGAGCGCGGTGGGCCTTTGAATATCTATTACTGATCACCTGCCTCTTTTTGAAGCTAATAATGATCACTTTTCTGCCGCAACGTTAGACAGAACCTGCCTGCCGTGTCAGTCTACTTCGATAGTATAAGCCAAGAGGGGGAGACAATGACGGACACAAGTCACAAAAAGATGCTCGATCCAGACCCAAGGGTTTGGGATTTCGAGACGGAATATGAGCTGGGACAAGACAATATCCGTCCGCTTGGACTGGACATCCACAATCCGGTTTTCATCGTCTCAGGGATCCTGATCCTTGGCTTCGTTATTGCAGCGCTTGCCAACCAAGAGGCTGCCGCTGAATTCTTTGGCTGGCTGCGCCCGTGGCTAACGAGCACGTTTGACTGGTTCCTGGTGCTGTCGGTCAACGCGATCACCCTTTTCTGCCTGGCGCTGATCGTACTGCCGGTCGGCAAGGTCAGGATTGGCGGCAAGGACGCCAAACCCGACTATTCCTATGCGGGCTGGATCGCCATGATGTTTGCAGCAGGCATCGGTATTGGTCTGCTTTTCTTCGGGGTACTAGAGCCTGTCTATTATAACTTCTCCGAAAACGGCGGCGCGCGGCCGCTTGGCATCGACATCACCCAACCCGGCAACGAATACATCGGCATCGTCGGCACAATTCACCATTGGGGGCTCGAAGGTTGGGCTGTCTACGCGGCCGTCGGCCTGTCGCTGGCTATCTTCGCCTATAACCTCAACCTGCCACTAACCTTGCGGTCGGCGTTTTTTCCGCTGCTCGGGGAGAAAGTATGGGGTTTCTGGGGTCATGTCATCGACACGCTCGCGGTATTTGCGACGCTGTTTGGCCTGACCACCTCGCTTGGATTAGGCGCACAACAAGTTGCAGCCGGTTTGAACGAGGTCTTCGGCATTGCACCGTCACCCACGCTCACCGTTCTTATCATCGTCGGTATCACACTGATCGCCCTCGGGTCCGTGCTACTTGGCATGGATGCGGGCGTGAAGCGGCTGTCTGAAATCAACATGATCATGGCCGTCGGCCTGTTTCTCTTTGTCGTCATCGTGACCGGAATTGGCGCCGCCTTCTCGAGGTACTTCAGCGTGATGGTCGACTACGTGACCCTACTTCCCGCGCTCTCCAATCCGTTTGGCAGGGAAGACACCAGTTACTTCCATGGCTGGACAACCTTTTACTGGGCCTGGTGGATTGCCTGGTCGCCCTTCGTCGGCATGTTCATTGCGCGTATTTCCCGCGGCCGGACGGTAAGGGAGTTTGTCCTGTGCGCCCTGATCGCCCCGACTGCAGTCTGTGCACTGTGGATGTCCACCTTCGGCGGCGCTGCGATCGACATGCTGAATGCGGGCGGTGCAGAAGGTGTGCGGGCCACGGTCATCGATAGCTACGCACCGGAAGGCGCGCTCTTCGGTTTCTTGAAGGAGCTGCCGCTTTACAGCATCGTGGCACCGATTTCGCTCGTTCTCATCGTGATCTTCTTCGTCACTTCGTCGGACTCCGGTTCCCTGGTGATCGATACGATCACAGCCGGCGGCAAGCTGGATGCACCTGTTGTTCAGCGCGTTTGGTGGTGCACACTCGAAGGTCTGGTGGCCATAGCCCTGCTACTAGGCGGTGGGCTGAACGCACTTCAGGGGGCGGCGGTCTCCATGGGAATTCCTTTCACCATGGTCGTCCTGGTCATGTGCTATTGCCTATGGCTGGCGCTGCGGTCCGAGCACCGCAAGCTTTAGGCCCCGGTTTGAACGCCCCCGTTCCGCGCGGGGGCGTTCACCACCCTATCAGACGCCGTCCTTGAACCTTCGGTTCGCGCGTTAACCCCGGACAACATAGACCGAGCATTTTGCATGCGCGACGACGTGGCTGGCGGTGGTGCCAAGCAGGTAATCCTGAACACGTGGATTGGCTGACTCCATCACGATAAGATCCACGTTCCGCTCATCTGCGAGCTTCACGATCTGCCGGTGTACCGCGCCGAGACGGACAACTGTCTCCAGTTCGATCCCCTCTGCAGGATGCTGCTCAACGAAACTCTTCAGCTGCTTTTCCCAGTAGGAAGCGGAATCCCGAATGTTGAGGTTCCGTTCCATTTCAGGAGCGATGGTCGCCACCAGAAGCTTTGCCTGCCTGCGCCGTGCCATGGCCATGGCTTCTTCATACGCGGTGACGTTCAACTGCACATGGCGCAGATTGACTGGGCAGAGGATCAATGAAGTGTCGCTGGGCATAACATCCCTTTCCATCCAGGACGGCGGATAACGGTCAATTGTTTGACCCGAAACATCTTAATCGAATTGAATTGGGACCAACAATAGCTCCCTTATCGCCGCAAGGCGCCGCCAGCACAGAGACGTGGTGCCATTGCCTCCCTTTTGGTGTCCGGTTTTCTTGGTTAGACACGGCGGCGCTTGTTTCTTGGACACAAAGACACCGGCATTCTACGTACAGCGCCAAAAAAACCGCGCCGCCTCTTCTCTCCACCAATAAAATGTGTCAACTTATATTGACACTCATATATGGTGGATTCCAATGTCAGCACCCTTTCCCTTCTCAGCCATTGTCGCCCAAGAGGACATGAAAAAGGCCCTGCTGATGGCAGCCGTGGAGCCACTCTTGGGTGGTGTCCTGATTTTTGGTGATCGTGGCACCGGCAAATCTACAGCCGTCCGCGCACTCGCTGAACTGTTGCCCAAAATTGACACCCGCGTAGGCTGCCGGTTCAATTGCTCACCGGACCACCCGCAGACAGCCTGCCCGGTTTGCACCCCCGCAGATGGCAAGAAGCCGCCCAAGAAAGTGCAGATCCGCACCCCCATGATCGATTTGCCGCTTGGCGCAACCGAAGACCGGATTTGCGGTGCTCTGGATCTGGAAAAGGCGTTGGTTGCCGGCGAAAAGGACTTTGAGCCAGGGCTATTGGCAGCGGCCAACCAGGGCTTCCTCTACATTGATGAAGTCAATCTTCTCGAAGATCATCTGGTCGATCTTCTTCTCGATGCTGCGGCCTCCGGCGTCAATGTGGTCGAGCGGGAAGGCCTCAGCATTCGCCACGCCGCGCGCTTCGCGCTGGTCGGAAGCGGCAATCCGGAAGAAGGCGATCTGCGTCCGCAGCTGCTCGACCGGTTCGGCCTCAGTGTCGAGATCCGCACAATCAACGATCTCCAGCAACGTATCGAGGTGATCCGCCGCCGTGACGCATTTGAAGCTGACCCGGCTGCCTTTGTGGCGAAGTGGTCCCGCAAGGATGCCGCCATCCGGAATAAAGTGGTCAAGGCCCGCAAGATCCTGCGGCAGGTCGATATTCCGGATGATGTCCTGTCGCGGATGTCTCAACTCTGCATGAGTCTTGGCATTGACGGGATGCGCGGCGAGCTGACCCTCATGCGGGCCTGCCGGGCAAGCGCAGCCCTCGCCGGACGTCTGGCGGTAACCTGGGCGGATGTTTCTGACATTTCGCCAATGGTTCTGTGCCATCGGTTGCGGCGGGATCCGCTTGATGATGCCGGAAGCGCTCCGCGAATTGAACGCGCCGTCGCTGCCGTGAGCGCTGAGGCGGTTTCCCCAACAGAGGCCGCGCATGGATGATGTCCGGTCCATGCAGGCTTTTGACGCCGCAAGACCAGAACTTGCCCCGAATACGTGGCAGGATGCCCTTCTTGCAGCACAAGCCCTGAAAGCAGGTGGTGCCAGACTGGGCGGACTTTGGCTGAAGGCCCGCGCAGGCGGTGTTCGTGATGCATATCTCGATCACCTTGCTGCGCTGCTGGGCCAGGACAAACCGTGGGTCCGCGTTCCCTCATCCGTTTCCCTGCAAGGCCTGACCGGCAGTGTCGACATTCCGGCAACCGCCCTCGCCGGGCGTGTCATCACCCAGCCCGGGCTTCTCGCAAAGGCCGATCAGGGCGTCCTTCTCATCCCGATGGCGGAACGTGTGGAAGCCCCTGTTGCGGCCCTGATCGGCGAGACAATGGATCGCCGCGCCTGCCCAAGGGCCGGCCGCCCAGCCGACAGTGCTGCCGAAGACACCGCAGACTTTCTGGTAGTCGCGGTAGATGAAGGGGCAAACCCCGAAGAACATCTCCCCAAAGCGCTGGGAGACCGGCTCGGGCTCATGATTGACCTGAATGCAATCCCTTGGAGCGAGGTCGCATCACATTCACCCGGCGCGGAGCGTACCTCCACCGTCACTGCTGCCGACGTGATGATCAGTGACGAACTGATTGGCCTTCTGTCCCGTCTGGCGTTTGCCGCGGGCGTTTCTTCGCTGCGCACTTTGAAACACCTCTCAAGGCTCTGCCAAACGCTTGCAGCGCTGGAGGAGCGAAGCACTGTTTCAGAGGCAGATCCCCTCACCGCGGTCCGCTTGTGCCTTGGGCTGTCCCTCGCCGCGCAACCAAACGATCCGGTCGAAGAAAACCAGACACAGCCTGAGGACAATGGCCAATCTGACCAACAGGATGCAGGGCCCAAACTGGACGGGGAAAACCAGGATCAGGACACCCCTGCAACTGCTGAGCAGGACCTTTCCGCACTTTCAGAACTTTTGGCCGCTGTCGAAGCTGGCACAATCGACGGTCTTCCCGAGTTTCTGGCCGACACAACGCGATCGTCGCCTCGGGCCCGGTCCGGAAAGTCCGGTGCGGTTCGCAAAGACGCCCGCCGCGGCCGGCCGGTTTCAACCTCCCGCATGCCACCCCGTCCGGATGCCCGTCCCAACATTCTTGCGACCTTGCGTGCGGCAGCTCCTTGGCAACTCATCCGGACCCGCAACCGGGACCTTCTGGCATCCAAACTGGAACGCTCGATCGCCGCTCCACCGCGCCGCAAACCGCGCACGTTGATCACGCGCGACGATTACCGCTATCAGCGCCTGCGTCATGAGACGCCCTCGACTGCGATATTCGTTGTTGATGCCTCCGGCTCAACAGCTTTGGAGCGTCTTGGCGAAACCAAAGGCGCCATCGAGCAGTTGCTTTCCAGGTGTTATGTGCGCCGCGATGAAGTGGCAATGATTGCCTTTCGCGGCACCCAAGCAGAAACCCTTTTGTCACCGACCCGATCGCTGGTCATGGCAAAGCGAAAACTTGCCGGACTTCCTGGCGGAGGTCCGACACCACTGGCAGCCGGTCTGGAACGGGGTTTGGAGCTCGCGCTCAGTGTCCGGCGGCAAGGAAGCACACCGGTACTGGTCCTCATGACGGACGGACGGGGCAACATTGCGCTGGATGGCACGCCAGACCGAACCCGGGCAGCTGAACAAGTGCACGGTCTTGCAGAACAGTGCCGTGCGCATGAGATCCGGGCAATTTGTATCGACATCGCCCGCCGTCCGCGGGAATCCGTTTCCACTCTAGCCAGCACCATGGGCGCAGATCTGCATATTTTGCGGCATGCCGATTCCCGTGCCATGTCCGATCTCGTCAACGCTTCGCTTGAGGAGGCGCACAGCTGATGGCGGATCGTGATTGGCTCAACTGGGACCGGGACGGGCAAGACTGGCCTTACAGGGAGACCAGCCAGTTTGTAGAGGCAAGCGGTTACCGGTGGCATGTCCAATTGTTAGGTCAAGAAGCGGCACCGGCGTTTCTTTTGATCCATGGGACCGGGGCAGCCTCTTTCTCGTGGCGCAATCTCATTCCCTTTATGGAAAAGGACTATCGGCTGATCGTCCTGGATTTGCCGTGCCATGGCTTCACCCGGCCGACGGAAAGCCCGGACCTCTCACTTGAAGGCATGACGACTGCCATTCGTGGATTGCTGCACCATCTGGGCGTGAAACCGCAATTTTTCTTAGGGCATTCGGCCGGGTCTGTTATCGGGATATCTCTGGTCAACGCAACGCGGCATGCGAAACACACGCAGGACCCAACGCCGCAGATTTTCAGCGTCAACGGAGCCTTGAAGCCGATCCGGGGCAACCGGATCCTGTCGCCAATGGCCAAGGCGTTGTTCGCCAATCCCTTATCGGCATCCATGTTTTCTTTGCTCGCAAAGTCAACGCCTCTTGGCAACAACCTCTTGAGCGCAACCGGGTCCCGGATCGATCCGCTAGGTGATGCGATTTACCAACGCCTCCTTGGATCTTCCGGCCATGTTCGCGGGGCTCTGGGAATGATGGCTTCCTGGGATCTGTCGCATCTGAACGCCATGCTGCAGCGATTGAGCGCGCCGCTTCATCTTTATGCGGCTGAAGACGACCCGATGGTACCGCCCTCCAGCTCAAGAAAAGCCGCAGCGCTCGCACCGAACGGACATCTGCAGCTCACGCCGGCCGGGGGGCATCTTGTGCACGAGAGCCATCCGGAAGGCGTCGCAAGCTGGATGACTGAGGCCCTGCAGGCCGCCAAGACCAACGGCGCAGATGCTGCATGAGCAAGGATCAATAGACAACCAGGGAATGGAGAGGTGGCAACGGAGACGACACAAAAAACCGTGTTGCTCACACTTGGACGGCTTCCAAAGTCGCTGGAACTCGCCCGGGCCCTGAAAGGTGCGGGCTGCCGGGTTCTGGTGGCTGATCCATTTGCGTGGCATTTGAGCCGGCCGTCGAATGCGGTCGACAAGTGTTATCAGACACCACCGCCAGCGACGCAGCAATCCGAGTATCTCGATGCCCTGCTTACCATCATTGAAGCAGAAAACGTCGATCTGGTCGTTCCCGTTTCCGAAGAAGCTCTTCATGTCAGCTTGCTGGCGCCGCGGCTCCCGGAAAGAACCCGGCTCTTCACCAATCCGCATGGCGTGCTGTGGGACCTCAACGACAAATACCTCTTCAATCGCTTGGCGCAATCCGCAGGCTTGCCTGCCCCCGAGACCCATCTTGCGACCGATCCTGAGGCTGCCAGACTGGTGCGGACCACGCCGTGTGTGTTCAAACCTCGCATCGGATGCTCCGGGCAGAAGATGCAAATGCTGACACCGGACGCTGTTCCGGAAGGACCTTTGAGCGATCCAGATGCCATCGTTCAAAAGCGTATTTTTGGCCGCGAACTGAGCACCCTGACCCTGTGCCAGGACGGCAAGATCCTCGCGCATGTGACCTATGAAGGCCTTGTCTTCTCGGGCACCGTTGCGGTTTGTTTCCAACGTGTCGAAGATGCGCCGCAAGTGGCGCAATGGGTCGCCGATTTCGTCGCTGCAAACCACTACTCCTACTTTTTGGCGTTCGACTTTATAGTCGACCAGAATGGAACGCCCTGGCCACTGGAATGCAATCCGCGGCTGACGAGCGGCATTCATTTCATGGAGCATGAGGATCTGGCCGCTGCGGTGTCCGATCCGGACAACGCACCGCCGGTTCGGTTGAAGGCGAAGAAGCGTTTTCAGGAAGGCCACACCACTCTGTTGCAAGTCTACGGCAGTGTTCTGGAGCCAAAACAGATGGCACGCCGCGCCGGTGCCATGGCCACATCGCGGGATGTGCTTTGGTCGGGCTCTGATCCTTTACCGTTTCCGATGATGACGTTCTCGTCCTGGCCCGTGCTGAAACAGGTTCTGTTTGACGGGAAGACCTTTGGTGAAGCTGCAACGCTCGACATTGCCTGGCCTGCCGAGATTTCTGGGGCCAAAGCGGTGGGAGAAGCTCGCGTTCCCCAGTCAGCCAGCACGCAACAGACGGTCAGCCCCGCCGATCCGGTCAACGCCCATGAGACTTGAGCCGCACATAGATTTGCTCCGCAGGGCGCGTCGTGAGGCGCGCGACCGGTCGCACGGCATCCGCGTTTTCAGGCAGAAAGTCGAACTCACGTTTCAGGCGGGCAAGAATGAGCGCGCTTTCAACGGCCGCAAACCCTGCCCCGACACAGGTGTGTGGTCCTGCTCCAAAGGGAATGTAGGCCCCTTGCACGACCTCTTGCTCCCTCGGGGGCAGGAAGCGATCCGGGTCGAAACGGTCCGGATCAGGCCAGTACTCTCCATGACGCTGCAAGGTCCAGGGCGAGATCATCAAAAGCGCGCCCTTGCGCACTTTGTACTTGCCGATTCTGGTGCCCTGCATCGCAACCCGCGGCAAAAACGTGATTGGCGGGTAAAGCCGCAAGGTTTCACGAAAGACGGCACGCGTATAGCCCAGCGCACGCGTCGCCTCAAAGGTGAGAGCATCACCGTCCGTGGTCTCGTCGACTTCCGCCCGCAGCCGGCGCAAGACATCCGGACACATCGCCAAGAGATAAAACGCCCAGGTCAGTGCGCTCGCTGTCGTTTCATGTCCTGCAAGAAAGAAGACCCCCAGCTGATCGATGAGTTCATCGCGCGTGAACGGCTCGCCCGTTTCGCTATCGCGCGCAGAAATGACTGCACTCGCGATATCATCATATTTCTCGGCATCCGGGCCCATATGCGTATCGATCAAGCTCCCAAGGTGGTGCCGGATCCGCTTACAAGCCGCCAGAACCTCCTCGGTTTGCGGAACATCGGCCCAAGCCGGATCTGTGATCAATCGCCAGATTTTCACTTGCGCCACACCGCGTTCAAACACGGCGAAGTCGTCAAAGACGTCCCGCGAAATTCCGGTGTCGAGCGAGGTCGAAAATACCGTTCGGCAAATGATATCGGCTGTGAGTTCGCTCATGATCCGGTCAAGCGACAGAACCTCATCGTGGGCTGCGCTCTCCTTCAGACGGGCGACATAGTCATCGACCGCCCCGACCATCGCGCCAAAGGCATGGGTCAGCCGCATTTTGGAAAACGCCGGATCGATCATGGCCCGTTGGCGGCGCCATTTCGCACCATCGGAGACGAAGATGGAATCGCCAATAAGCGGCTCCAGTGCACCGACCATCAAATCGCTTTTCGGAAAGATTCCTTCCGGGTCGAGCAGGATCTGCCGGACAAGCTCCGGGTCGTTGAAGAGTTTGATGGACCGGCGCGAGTAGCCCAGTTCTCCAGCAGCCATGGAAAACGCTGCCCCCGGCAACAGGCTGAGAAGATCTCCATCGCCGTGCCAGACGGTGCGCAGCAGCGCCAGAACCGGTGGCAGCCGCGACGGACGCGGCGGAATGTATGTCTCAACAGCTGCCATCAACATGTCCTTTCTTCCGCATTTCGTATGCCTCGATCAAAGAGCCAAGCCCATGACCGAACATGATCTTTTTGTCGTATTGATCGCCATACACATCACAACCGGCGCGCCGGGACTGATCGGTTTCTGGATCCCGGTCTTGGCCCAAAAGGGCGGCGAGCGTCACAAGTGGTGGGGCAAGATCTTCTCGGTCCTGATGCTGATCACAGGCACGGTGGCCATGATGATGGCAACCTTGACCCTCCTTTACCCCATGCCGACTCATCCGCATCTCGTTGATCACCCGGAGTTCTCCGATCCCGTTCTGGTGCAGGGCATATTTGGCTGGATGATGTTTTATCTCGGGCTCTTGACCGTAAACCTCACCTGGTACGGCTGGCGCTGCGCGGTTAACAAGCGGGATCAGCGGAAGAACCAGACTGCGCTCAACTGGGGTCTTCAGGCGGCCCTGCTCGCTGCATCCGCCAATTGCGCCATTCAAGGGGTCTTGATTTCCCAGCCGATGATGATCGGGATTTCCATGGTCGGATTTGCGACCGTCGCGACGAATGTCTGGTTTCTTGTGAAGTCCGACCCGTCTCCGATCGAGTGGCTGCTGGAACATATCAAGGCAATCGTCGGCACCGGCATCTCGGTCTACACCGCGTTTTTCGCTTTCGGCGCCGTCCGGCTGATGCCGGAACTGGCCCTGGCACCCGGGCTCTGGGCTATTCCACTCGTTACGGGTCTCGCTCTCATCTTCTACCATCGGCACAAAGTTACCCAGCGCTTCACTCAACGAACAGCCAGACCGCGTCAAAGACGGTCCATGGACCTTGATGCAGCGGAATAATCCGCCAGGGCCCTTCTCTCTTGCGGAGAAAAGTGTAAACTAAATTTGACACATGTGAAGGTCTAGCCTTCATATCAGCTGTGGCCAAGACACACGCTCACCACCCGGAGATCCGGAGGGAGAGCCAAAGCGGACCCTCAGGTGAGAGGGTTGCAGGAACGGGAGTTCTGGCGTGAATGTTGTCCAGGGATTTGGGTTTCCAAAGCCGCAACCAATCGGGTCTACACGGCCGCATGCGGCCGTTATTGGCGCAGGAATAGGCGGTTTGGCGGCTGGTGCTCTGCTTGGCGCGAAAGGGTACAGGGTTACAATCTTCGATCCGCTCGATAAACCAGGCGGACGGGCTTATGCCTTTGAGCAGGACGGTTTTACTCTTGATGCTGGCCCAACCATCATCACCGCTCCATGGCTGTTCGAGCAGCTCTGGGAAGCCTGCGGCGGGAAGCTGTCAGACGATGTTGACATCCGCCCGAACATTCCCTTCTACAAGATCCGGTTCACGGACGGCACATTCTTCACATACTCGGCCGACAAAGACGCTATGGAAGCGGAAATCGCCAAGATTGAGCCGGATGACGTCAAGGGCTACCGCTCTTTCATGGCGGAAAGCAAAGAGATTTACGAATACGCTTTCCTAGAACTCGCCGACAAGCCGTTTCACAGCCTGCCCTTTACACTGAGCACATTTGCAAAGTTAATCCGGCTTGGCGGCTATCGGTCCGTCTACAATGTGGTGTCCAAGCACTTCAAAAATGATCGTCTGCGGTCTGTGTTTTCCTTCCATCCGCTGCTTATCGGCGGGAACCCGTTCACCACGACTTCCTTCTATTGTCTCATTGCTCACCTGGAGAGCAAACATGGGGTGCATTACGCTATGGGCGGCACAAATGCACTGGCACGCGGGATCGCAAATCTCGTCACCAGGAACGGAGGACAGATCCGGTATGGGGAGACGGTCGATACGATCCTGACATCCGGACGGCACGCGACAGGGGTGCGCCTGTCCTCCGGAGAGACCGTTCCGGCAGACATTGTTGTCTCCAATTCCGACCCGGCAACGACCTATTCAAGGCTTTTGAAAGACCTGCCGCGCCGGCGTTGGTCCGACGGGAAGCTGGGCCGGCAGGACTACTCAATGGGTTTGTTCGTCTGGTATTTCGGGACCGATCGCCGGTATGACGATGTCGGGCACCACACCATGCTGTTCGGCCCCCGCTACAAAGGGCTGCTCAAGGACATATTTATGAACAAGGTGCTTGCAGAGGATTTCAGCCTTTACCTGCACCGCCCTTCTGCAAACGATCCATCCGTCGCGCCGGACGGCTGCGATGCCTATTATGTGTTGAGCCCTGTTCCAAACTTGAAAGGCGATGCGGATTGGGAAACTGTCGCTGAGCAGTACCGGGCCAAGATTGCCGCAGAACTTGAGGCAACGCTGCTTCCGGATCTTTCCAAGCACATCGTGAGCTCCCGTATCTCGACGCCGCTTGATTTCCGGGACAGGCTTTTGTCCTGGCAAGGCGCTGCCTTCTCGCTTCAGCCGAACCTTTTCCAAAGTGCCTGGTTCCGGCCGCACAACAAAAGCGAGGAGCTGGACAACCTCTTCCTGTGCGGTGCCGGAACACATCCTGGCGCCGGTCTTCCAGGTGTTGTTTGTTCTGCCAAGATCGTTGCTGAGCTTGCCCCGGATCCGTCAAACCTAACGGCGGCGCATGCCGGGACGGAGGCATCTGTATGAGCGACATTACACCCGACAATCTGGAGAGTTTCGTGCCGTTCGCGACCAGCACCAGCAGACAAAGGGCCAGAGCAGCACAGGCATCCGTTTCTGCAAGTCATCAGGCGGATCTGAGGGAGTGCGCCGCAGCGATCCGAAAAGGATCAAAATCGTTTCACCTCGCCTCCCTGATATTACCTGCGGAAACCCGAAAGGCAGCCCTGTCGTTGTATGCCTTTTGCCGGCACTCCGATGATCTGATCGATGATCCACGTGCTGATCGAACAGCCCTTGATCAGCTGAAAGACCGCCTTGATCTTGTCTATCGCGGAACGCCCGCGCCCTACGCCTGTGACCGGGCGTTTGCCAGAACTGTTCAGGGGTATGGAATACCGAAATGCGTTCCGGATGCCTTGCTGGACGGGTTTGCGATGGACCTTGGTGACCGGCGCTACAAAACTATCGCGGAAGTCAAGGATTACGCCACCTGTGTTGCTGCAACGGTCGGCCTGATGATGTCGCTTGTCATGCGGACGGGCGACAAGGACGCCCTTGCAAGGGCCGCCGATCTCGGGATTGCAATGCAATTGACGAACATTGCCCGAGATGTCGGAGAAGACGCCCGGAACGGACGCTTGTATCTTCCGGAAGACTGGATGCGCGACGCAGGCCTTGATCCGGAGGCTTTTCTCGCCTCTCCGAAGTTTTCGCCGGAGCTCCGCGAAGTCGTTGTGCGGCTGTTGGCAGAAGCTGCCCATCACTATGAACTGGGCCATGCCGGGATTAGCGCACTGCCGGAAAACTGCCGCCATGCGATCCGGACAGCGGCTCTGGTTTATCAGGAAATCGGGACTGAAATCGCAGTCAACAATTATGACAGCGTCACACGCCGCGCTCACACCCGGAAGATCAAAAAGCTCAGTCTTCTGCTAAAGGCCCGGCTGACCCAATTGGAACAGTCCAATACGGCACATTTCGATATGCAACGTCCGGCTGACCCGTCTGCCGCACACCTGGTTTCTGCTTGTGCAAACTCGTTCGAAACACATGCCAGACTGCAGAAAGCTGCACACGCAAGTGATGCTGATGACAGCAACATGGAGTGGGTCCTCGGTGTGATGATCAAGCTGCAAGCAGAAAGCCGTGCGCACCACAGATCCCAGAAGCTGGCCATGCAAAGACGGCCTCAGAACCGTTTCTAGCGGGGCACTGCGGCTCTATCGACTGGTTCTGCGGGGCATCCGGAACGGCAGCATCATCCTGACAACGGGATTTGCCAATCGATTGCAGTCGAGAGTCTCATGCACCATCGCAAGCTGGTCGCCGTTGACCATCGTCTCGACAAGGGAACGGCGGTAAAAGGGAGCGTCCTCCAGCTTCATGGACAAGCGCGGTGCGTCACCGGGATCGCACGCGATGCCGCCCTTCACGCCCCAGGAACCAACAGGCAGCATTTGGCGGTCTGGCGGCGCAAAATGACGTTCTTCCGCCTCTTTAGAAAACACAAGACCAAGGGTTCGGCGGGATCCGCTTCTCAAAACCGCATCATACAAGATTGTCGTCGCCTGATCGCCTGACGGCCCGCGAGCCCAGTCCCAGTGCTCGAAATCCTCTTCCAGAACACGGTCGCCAAAATTGAAATCGTGATAGGCCTCTCCCTGCCAGCCGCCATCGGGCAGATGGTTGCTTTCAACAGTCACACGCGCCCGCGGGAACACCGGCCACCAGATGTGATGGCCCTCTGGATCCAGATCGAAAACGCGGTCGTTTTGGATTTGCGGCTCAAGGCGGATCCGGCCGGACATACGCGATGGCATGAGCCGATGGCCTGGCCACGGCAGGGCGATTTCGTCGAACACGATCTCAAGCCCACCGTCGACGTAAACAATCGAACTGCTGGCGATCTGCATGGTATTTTGCGTTCGAACGAGGTCACTCTCCCCCCGCTCCGTCATGGACCAGCTGTTCCGGTCCTTGCCGTAGAGCGCAACATTCAGGGCCACGTGGTTTTGTGGTTTTCCCCGGCCGGACCAATGGTAATAGGGCGAGAAGACAGACCCGATAAACGCAATTACCGTGAGGGCGTAGCGCCCGCAGTCGCTGGTTGCGTCGATATACCACCAGCAATAGCCGCCAGGTGGGACCGGCCGGTCGAAGGATGGTCTGTGAGAAGAGTTTCCGCCGCGATCTTGCCCGACAGAAGCGCCATCGGCACGCCCGGGCCCGGATGCACACTGCCGCCTGCGAGATAAAGTCCCTTCAGAGGGCTCCGCGCGCCCTGCCGTTGAAACGATGCCATCCAACCGTGGGATGGCTGGCCGTAAAGGCCGCCCCCCGTTGCTGGAAACAGCTGCTCGAACGTGTCCGGCGCCGTGACCACTTGAGCCGTCCGGTCCCGCCGAAGCACCAATCCATTCGCCGCCATACGGCGGTCCATCGCTGTCAGACATTGGTTCAACTCTTGTTCGGTGTAGTCATGCCGGTCGCCATCTGGCGGCAGGTTCGTCAGACAATAAATCCGTTCAATCGGATCCGAGGTTGCGCTCCCTTTCCGGTCCCCGTCGGCAGTCCTGTCTTGGGCACACACGTAAACTGTCGGGTCCTTGGGCGCTTCGCCGCGGTCAAACACGGCCTCAAATTCGGCCCTGTAGTTTTCGGAAAAGAAGACGGTGTGATGGGCCAATGGCGCGCCGTTGGGCTCTGCGAGGCCGCACACGACAAGTGCAGATTGGGATCGCGCGGTCTTCGCTCCTGCCCGCTTTTTCGCGTTGCTGCGGCCCAAAAGTCCGGGCAACGCTGCGGCGTCTCCGTTGAAGACAACCTGTCCGGCCGGGATAAACTCACCGCTGTCCAGCTTAACACCTGAGACGGACCGCCCATCTGGACTGGAGACAATTTCGGCGACCTTCGCGCCGTACCGGAACTCGGCGCCGAGGCCCACCGCGAGATCAGCGAATTTACGAGCAACTGCGTGCATGCCGTCTTGCGGGATCCAGACGCCTTCCTGTTCCACATGCGCAACGAGCATCAACGTTGCCGGCGCCAGATAGGGCGAAGATCCGCAGTAGGTTGCATACCGTCCGAACAGCTGCCGCAGCCGCTCGTCGGAAAAATAATCCCCGAGAACAGACCAGAGGGATGAAAAGGGTTTCAACGCAAAAAGCGCACCGGGTTTTGAAAGACCTACCCGGCGGGACAAGGTGATCGGATTGGGGCGTGTCGCATCGATAAACGTGTCTTTCAGCAGTTCAAAGACCCGGCGGCTGTCCCGCGCGAAGGCCTGATATCCGTCGGCGTCGCGCTGTCCCGCAAAATCCCTGATGGCCCGGACGCTGTCTGCAACATCGGCATGGAGGTCGAGGCAAGAGCCGCCGTCCCAGTAATGCCGGGCAATCACACCCGCCGTTTCCATTGGGATTTCCCGGTCCAGCGTTGTCCCGCAAGCCTCAAGCAAACTGTCAAAAGCCCATTTCATCGTCAGAACAGTCGGACCGGCATCGAAGGTCCGGCCACCTGCAGCAACGTGGCGCATTTTACCGCCCGGCGCAGCGGCCGCTTCCAGAACAGTGACCTGACGGCCTGCAGCGGATAAGCGCAGCGCAGCAGCCAAACCGCCCATGCCGGCGCCAACAACGACCACTCTCTGCTCGGTTATGGCTGAGGCCATTCGTGTTCCTTCAAGTTGACATTCGCCCTCAATGTGTCACTCTTAGTTGACACTATACCGTCAATTTTTGTGGACATCCACGTTAAATAGAGGAATGGCTCCATGGACCTGTCGGACCGCATCGAAACAGGGATGCAAACTGCCATCCGCTACGCCACTGCGAATGGATGCCCGCGAAAGCTTGGAAACGCCCTCAAATATGCTGTCTTTCCGGGCGGTGCCCGCATTAGGCCCCGGCTCTGCCTCGCCGTCTCCCTGGCGTGCGGCGACAAGGACCCACGCGTTGCCAATGCCTGCGCAACAGCAATTGAACTCCTGCACTGCGCGTCTCTGGTTCACGACGATCTGCCCTGTTTCGACAACGCGGCAACCCGGCGTGGCAAGCCCTCCGTCCACAAGGAATATGGCGAGGAAATTGCCCTTCTGGTCGGCGACGGTCTGATCGTAACGGCCTTTGAAACTCTGGCCCGCGAGACCCTTCATGCGCCCGAACTGACGGCACGGCTTGTCGCCACGATTGCCAATGCAGTCGGCTCTCCTTACGGGATCGTTGCCGGTCAGGCTTGGGAGAGCGAGGAGAAAATCAACATCACTGCCTATCACCGCGCGAAAACGGCCTCGCTGTTTACCGGCGCCGTATCGGCCGGTGCCCTGTCCTCAAGCGGCAATCCGCTCGACTGGTATGCGCTGGCAGATGCCCTTGGTGCGGCTTATCAGGTGGCTGACGATCTTTATGACGCGATGGACGACACGGACAGCATGGGCAAACCCGCAGGCCAGGACGCCGAAAACGGGCGCCCAAACCTGGTGGCCGAGCTCGGCGTTCAAGGCGCTTTGAAAAAACTGCAGGAACTGGTCGAAACAGCAGCCGATAGCATTCCGGACTGCGAGGGCGCTGATCTGCTCAGCGCCATGATCCACAAGGAAGCGAAACGTCTCATGCCGGCCAAATTGGCCGCCAGCGCCGCCTGACAATGTCGGATTGGACGGAGACGGCGCCCGGGGCCAACGCGCCACAACAGGGAAGACCATCCAGTCGGTCTATGACCAGTTTGAATGCACTTCGTGTGCGCTATCGCCTATGGCGCAACCGGTTGATCGGATCGGCAACGTTCCGCAGCAAAATCGCGCGGTTTCCAGGGACGCGATGGATCGCGCAGAAGAAATCGAATGATCTTTTCAAACTGATCAACGGTTTTGTCTTCAGTCAGGTTTTGAGTTCCTGCGTGTCGCTTGGCGTGCTTGCACGGCTCACAGACAGGTTTGCAAGTACCGAAGTCCTTGCAAAAGACTGCGGACTTGAGCCAGGCCGAATGCAATTGCTGCTGGAGCAGGCAGAACGTCTGCAGCTCGTCAAAAACGTTGAAGGAAACTCTTGGGTTCTGGACGATGCCGGCGCCGTGGTAGCAGCCGACCCAGGACTGCAGGCGATGATCCGGCATCACGCCCTGTTCTACCGGGACCTTGCAGATCCAACCGCTCTTCTAAAGGCATCTTCTCAAGATACCGAACTCAAGAAATACTGGGCCTATGCGCACGCGCAGGACCCTGCGGATATCGGGACGGACATAACCCAGCCCTATTCTGAACTGATGCGCAGCAGCCAGGAGATGCTCGCCGACTGCATCCTCGCAGCTCATGATTTTTCTCAGTACAACGCGGTTCTGGATGTTGGCGGCGGCGAAGGCGCATTCCTGGCAGCAATTGGCAGGGCCTGTCCGGATACACGCCTACACCTCTTTGATCTACCGTCGGTCACGGACCTTGCGAAAATGCATCTTGCAAGAGAAAACCTTGCCGACCGGGCCGAGGTTCACGGCGGTGACTTTGCAAGAGATCCAATCCCGGACAATGCCGAGTGCGTCAGCCTGGTCAGGATCCTTTGTGACCACGATGATGGGCGTGTGAAACAGATTTTGGCGAATCTGCATCGTTCCTTGAAGCCCGGCACAAAGGTCATGATCGCCGAGGCTATGGCGGGAAACAGCGAAGGCGCTGAGCTCGCGGCTGTCTACTTCAGTCTTTATTTCCTTGCTATGGGATCCGGCCGCTGCCGAAGCGATGCCGCCATAAAAGAACTTCTTATGGGCGCAGGTTTCAAAAATCCACGCACCAAACCAACGCCCAATCCTTTGCTGGCAACGCTCGTTTTTGCAGAACGATAACGGAGCAGGCCTGCTTATCAGGCCGTCTTGAACACTCTCCTTGTCAGCAAATGTGTAAATTTTAATTGACACTCAAATGCGTCAATTTACAATGACACTCACACGCCGCCAAACCCACGAGAGGGAGGCACTCATGGAAACCACGGCAATCGTCTTTGAGGATCCCGGCAAGCTCCAGGTCAAACGACTTGGGCTCACGGAACCAAGTGACTTTGATGTGGTTGTCGAAACCATGGTGAGTGGCGTTTCCACCGGCACGGAAAAAATGCTGTTCGACGGCACCATGCCGGCATTCCCCGGAATGAGATATCCGTTGGTCCCTGGCTATGAGTCCGTTGCCAGAGTTGTCGGCGCAGGCCCCTTGTCTGGCCGCACAGTCGGCGAAACGGTCTTCATTCCAGGCGCATCCTGTTTTGAAGGTGCTGCCGGGTTGTTCGGCGCGACCGCCAACCGGCTGGTCCTTCCAGGTGTCCGCACCATCCAGATCTCGGAAGACTTTTCAGAAGACGCCGTATTGCTCGCCCTCGCCGCCACCGCCCATCACGCTTTGATTCGGGCGGAAAGTCCCGTGGACCTGATCATCGGCCATGGCGTTCTTGGCCGGCTCATGGCACGGCTCGCCTGTGCACTTGGCCAAGAGCCGCCGATTGTCACGGAAACATGCCCGGACCGGATGCACGGTGCCGATGACTATGACGTTCTTGACCCCAACGATGCGCGGGCGTCGAAACCGTTTGACACAATCATCGACGCCAGCGGCAATCAGGACGCGCTTGATCCGGCCATCAGCCGGCTAACAAAGGGCGGCACGCTGGTGCTCGCTGGCTTTTACGGTGAACGGGTGAGTTTTGCATTCCCCGCCGCCTTTATGCGGGAAATCTCAGTCCTGCTGTCCGCTGAATTCAAACCAGATGACCTTCAGGCGGTTGTTGATCTTGTGGATTCCGGCCGGTTGTCTCTTGGCGGGCTCGTGACACATCACGCGGCCCCGTCCGACGCGGCAAAGGCCTATCGGACCGCCTTCGATGATCCGGCCTGCCTGAAAATGGTTATCGATTGGAGGAAAGCTGCATGATCCTGGAAAACCCAACAGGCCGGCATTACCAAATGCAGGACTTCCTCAGGGACGAGGCAGCCATTGAACCTGACGCTCCGGCAACCGGGCCAGTCACCAAGGAAACACAGATCATTGCCATCTACGGCAAGGGTGGCATTGGCAAGAGCTTCACGCTCGCCAACCTCTCCTACATGCTGGCACAGCTTGGCAAAAAAGTGCTTCTGATCGGCTGTGATCCAAAGAGCGATACCACCTCTTTATTGTTCGGCGGACGCGCCTGTCCAACGATCATTCAAACTGCCTCCGCGGCCAAGGAAGCCGGCAGCGAAGTAACCGTCTCCGATGTCTGCTTCAAACGTGATGGTGTTTTTGCCATGGAGCTCGGCGGGCCGGAAGTTGGCCGGGGCTGCGGCGGTCGGGGCATCATCCATGGTTTTGAAACACTAGAAAAGCTCGGGTTTCACGACTGGGATTTTGACTACGTTCTTCTTGATTTCCTGGGCGATGTGGTGTGCGGCGGTTTCGGACTGCCGATCGCGCGCGACATGTGCCAGAAGGTGGTGGTGGTCGGATCCAACGACCTGCAATCCCTCTATGTGGCAAACAACGTTTGTTCCGCCGTCCAGTACTTCCGCAAACTCGGCGGTAACGTCGGCGTTGCTGGACTTGTCGTGAACAAGGATGACGGAACCGGCGAAGCACAGGCATTTGCAGAATCCGTCGGCATTCCGGTTCTGGCCTCAATACCGCAAGACGAAGACATCCGGCGGAAAAGCGCGAACTACCAGATCATCGGCAAGCCGGGCGGTGTTTGGGCGCCGCTCTTTGAAGCCCTGTCGATCAATCTCGCCGAAGCGCCACCGGTCCTTCCCAAACCTCTCGACCAGGATGGGCTGCTCGGCCTGTTCGACGCCAGCGAGACAGGTGCGGACTTTGTTTTGACACCAGCGACCCCGGAAGACATGTGCGCCGCAGGTGCGCTTAACAAACCATCTCTGGAAGTGATTTACGACACCGTTTGAGGACCGATCCGCGACATGGACACCTACTCCAAATCTCATGATCCCGACCCAGTTGGAAGCGCCACAGTTTCCGACCGGCCGGTGATGGATTTGGCGGATGACCAACCCGCCGCTGGCGGCGGCTGCCATGGCGGACAAGAGCTTTCAAAAGCTGCGGCCAGAAACGCTGGAAACGACGCCTTGATGGACCGGCTGGAAGCCGACTATCCGAAAGGGCCACACGACCAGCCGCAGTCCATGTGTCCAGCCTTTGGTTCACTGCGCGTCGGCCTGCGCATGCGCCGGACAGCAACCATTTTGTCCGGGTCCGCGTGCTGTGTTTACGGGCTGACATTCACTTCGCATTTTTATGGCGCAAAACGCTCAGTCGGCTATGTGCCATTCAATTCCGAGACTTTGGTCACCGGCAAACTCTTTGAAGACATCGTTGAAGCGGTTCATGCCATGGCGGACCCGGCAAAATACGATGCCATCGTGGTCACAAACCTCTGTGTCCCGACCGCCTCCGGTGTGCCGCTGCAAATGCTGCCGAAGGAAATCAACGGTGTCCGGATCGTCGGCATCGATGTTCCAGGGTTCGGCGTTCCGACCCATGCAGAAGCCAAAGACGTGCTCTCAGGTGCAATGCTCGCCTATGCCCGCAAGGAAGCGCTGGACGGGCCGGTTCTGGCACCCCGCGACGGCGTCAAGGACAAGCCGACTGTGACCCTCGTCGGGGAAATGTTCCCGGCCGATCCGGTAGTCATCGGCAACATTTTGGAACCAATGGGCTTGGCAGCCGGGCCAACCGTGCCTGTGCGCGAATGGCGTGAGCTCTATGCAGCGCTTGATTGCGCCGCCGTTGCAGCCATTCACCCCTTCTATACCTCCGCGTTCCGGGAGTTTCAGGCGGCGGGCCGCGCTATTGTCGGCTCTGCACCTGTTGGACTTGAAGGCACCGATGCTTGGCTCACAGCCATCGGCGAGAGCTGCGGTGTGGCTGCTGCCAAGACAGATACCAGCCGGAACGCGATGCGCGGTGCCATTACGGCCATGTTGAGCGAGAACCGGATCGACGGCCGGATTACCCTGTCCGGATATGAGGGCTCTGAACTTCTGGTCGGCCGGTTGCTGGTCGAACTGGGAGCTGACCTTCGGTATGTCGGGACGGCTTGTCCAAAAACGCTCTACAGCGCAGCGGATGCAGAATGGCTTGAGTCCAAAGGTGTGACAGTCCAGTTCAGGGCTTCTTTGGAGCAGGACCTCGCTGCGTTTGAAGAATTCGATCCTGACCTGGCGATCGGTACGACACCTGTCGTCCAGAAAGCCAAAGAACGGGCGACACCCGCGCTTTATTTCACCAATCTGATTTCCGCCCGCCCGCTGATGGGCCCCGCCGGAACGGCTTCGCTCCCAAGCGTGATTTCAACGGCCATCGCCAACAAGGATCGCTTCCTGAAGATGCAGGACTTCTTTGATGGCGTTGGTCAGGGGGATACCGCCGGGATCTGGCAGGACACTCCGAAGGAACACAGCGGTTACCGCGCGAAATATGCCAAATCTGTCGCGAAATCCCGCAATGCGGTCGACAACGGGGAGAGCGTTGGATGCTGATCCTCGATCACGATAGAGCCGGCGGCTATTGGGGCAGCGTCTATGCCTTCACGGCCATCAAGGGTTTGCAGGTGATCATCGACGGACCTGTCGGCTGCGAAAACCTGCCGGTGACCTCCGTTCTTCACTATACGGATGCCCTGCCCCCGCACGAGCTGCCCATCGTGGTCAGCGGCCTTGCGGAAGAAGAACTCGGCCAACATGGCACGGAAGGTGCCATGAAACGTGCCCGTGATGCACTCGATCCGGACCTTCCAGCTGTTGTTGTGACGGGCTCCATTGCGGAAATGATCGGCGGCGGTGTCACGCCGGAAGGCTCCAACATCAAACGCTTCCTACCGCGCACGATCGATGAAGATCAATGGCAGAGTGCAGACCGCGCCTTGAAATGGCTCTGGACGGAATTTGGGCCGAAACGGGTTCCAAAGCCCCGGAAGCGCAAAGATGGCGCCAAGCCCCGGGTGAACATCATCGGCCCGATTTACGGCACCTACAACATGCCGTCGGACCTGCATGAAATCCGCCGTCTTGTGGAAGGTCTTGGAGCGGAGATCAACATGATCTTCCCGCTCAGCAGTCATGTGGAAGACATCCGCAAGCTCGCCGATGCGGACGCGAACATTTGCCTTTACCGCGAGTTCGGCCGGTTGTTGTGTGAAACCCTCGAGCGGCCCTATCTCCAAGCCCCGATCGGCATACACTCCACCACCGCTTTCCTGCGTAAACTGGGCGAAATCCTGGACCTCGATCCGGAGCCGTTCATTGAGCGGGAAAAACATACGACGCTGAAACCGCTTTGGGATCTGTGGCGCTCCGTGACGCAGGACTTCTTCGCCACTGCCAATTTCGCTGTGGTTGCCAATGAAACCTATGTCCGCGGGATCCAGAACTTCCTCGAAGAGGAAATGGGCCTGCCCTGTGCCTTCGCCGTTGCGCGAAAGGCCGGGTCGAAGACAGACAATGCCGAAGTCGCGGAACTGACAGCCAGCACACCGCCCATGGTGATGTTCGGATCTTTCAACGAACGCATGTACATGGCGGAAGCCGGAGCGCGTGGAAAATTCATCCAGCTTTCCTATCCGGGCGCCATTGTTCGCCGTCATACCGGCACACCCGTCATGGGATACTCCGGAGCTTGCTGGTTGATCCAGGAAGTCTGCAACGCGCTTTTCGACATGCTGTTCGAGATCTTGCCCAAGGCCAGTGAGCTTGATGCGATCGAAGCGACGGCGGCCAAGGCTCATTCTCATATGCCCTGGCATCCAGACGCTCAAGCCGCGCTTGAACGCCGCGTCAATCAAGAGCCCGTTCTGGTTCGCATTTCCGCAGCCAAACGTTTGCGTGAGGCCGCCGAACAGCGCGCCCGGCAGACTGGAGCTTCGGAAGTCACCCTTGATGACCTGGAGCTGGTCTCCGGCAAGGAGGGCGTGCCTGCATGACCCCTTTTTTTTTCAACACCCCACTGGCCACCCGGGAGGAAGACAAATGATTTCCACCACCCATAGCGAAGCGGTCTGCAGCCGCCGCCATCAGGAACGCGAATCCCAGCGCCTCTTGATGAAGCGTCTGTTTCTCGTGGTGTTTCCATTTTGCCTCATGTCCACCGTCCTCGGCCGCCTCGGCCGCGTCTTGGGCGCCCATGAAGGCACGACACAATCTGCTTACGCCGAAGCCAAGGCCTCGGCATACGCCGCATTGGGATACGCGTTTCACGCATGATCCCAACGCCTTTTGCTGCTGCTTTGGCATCGGCAATTGCTCAGTGAGCCCTTCCAACCGGCTTGACTGGGACCCCGCCGCGAGGGTTCTGCGCGGTAACCGCCGAAAGGCAAGTAGTGGAGGTCATGCGAATGGCTTCGGACAAGGAGACCCTTACAGGTCTTAGCCGTGAGGAAGCACAGGAGTTTCACCGGCTCTTTGTGAAGTTTGCGATCGCAATGTCGCTTGCACCCTTCCTCGCCCACATTTCGATGTGGCTCTACAAACCGTGGCTCTGACGAGCTCACACCAGACAAGGATCTGAAGACATGTGGAAAATGTGGCTTTTGTTCGATCCGCGCCGGGTGCTCGTTCTTCTGACGGTCTTCCTGTTCAGCCTTGCAGTTTTGATTCATTTCATTCTGCTCAGCACCGAAAGGTACAACTGGCTGGAACAGCAAGCATCGTTAAGCGACGGCAACGCGCATATCGAAATGCTCCTACCGGAGGGTTCGTCAGCTTTGGTCTGACGAACGCATACGGTTCAACATCATCGGTGGCGGAGGCTGCGTATTGGCCGGCGCCTGGACGACGGTCAGCACTCTCCGCCACCAAGCCTTGCTTTCAATGATTAGCCGCAGCACGCGCATTGGCAAAACGCGGCTAAGGAGGACTCTATGGCTTTGCTCAGCTTCGAAAGGAAGTACCGCGTACGCGGGGGCACACTGATCGGCGGTGACTTGTTCGATTTCTGGGTGGGCCCATTTTATGTCGGTTTCTTTGGAATTACCGGCGCGTTTTTTACATTTCTTGGCACCGCCCTGATTGTTTATGGCGCTGCAATCGGCCCAACCTGGAACATCTGGCAGATCTCGATCGCCCCGCCTGACATCTCCTACGGGCTTGCCTTGGCGCCACTAAAAGAAGGCGGCCTCTGGCAGATCATAACCATTTGCGCATTGGGGTCTTTCGGGTCCTGGGCTTTGCGCGAAGTCGAAATTTGCCGCAAACTCGGCATGGGCTATCACGTGCCCTTCGCTTTCTCCTTCGCGATCTTTGCCTACGCCACTTTGGTCGTCTTCCGGCCACTGCTGCTGGGCGCTTGGGGACATGGATTTCCATACGGGATTTTCAGTCACCTCGACTGGGTCTCCAACGTCGGCTACCAATATCTCCACTTCCATTACAACCCCGCACACATGATCGCCGTGACGTTCTTCTTCACGACGACACTCGCTCTGTCCTTGCACGGTGGCCTGATTTTGTCGGCGGCCAATCCGGGCGAGTCCATGGAAGGCGGCGGCAAGCAGGCGGAAGTGAAAACGCCGGAATATGAAGACACCTTTTTCCGCGACATCATCGGCTACTCCATCGGGACTCTCGGCATTCACCGCCTGGGATTGATCCTTGCGTTGAACGCCGGTTTTTGGAGCGCCGTCTGCATCGTCATCAGCGGGCCGTTCTGGAACCAGGGCTGGCCGCAATGGTGGAACTGGTGGCTGAACCTGCCGATCTGGAGCTGAGGACACGACCATGACCCAATATCAAAACATCCTCACCATCATTCAGGTCAGCGGCCCGGCCGAAGAGGGCATGCCGCTTCCCAAAGGCGACAGCGACCGCGTTGGCACGCCAATCATGTCGCGCCTTGCCGGTTGGTTGGGGAACGCGCAAATCGGGCCAATTTACCTGGGCTTTCTCGGGTCTTTGTCCCTTGTGTTCGGCTTGATCGCATTCGAGATCATCGGTTTGAACATGCTGGCCTCTGTGGGTTGGGATCCGATCCAGTTCGTCCGGCAACTGTTCTGGCTCGGCCTGGAACCGCCGCCAGCGGAATACGGCCTGACAATGGCACCTCTCAACGAAGGTGGCTGGTGGCAAATTGCTGGCTTCTTTCTGACAGCTTCCATCTTGTTGTGGTGGGTGCGCGTCTACCGGCGGGCACGCCAGTTGGAGCTCGGCACCCATATTGCCTGGGCATTTGCCTCAGCAATCTGGTTGTTCCTGGTGCTTGGCTTTATCCGTCCGATCCTGATGGGCGATTTTTCCGAAGCCGTCCCTTTCGGGATCTTCCCGCACCTTGACTGGACCGCAGCCTTCTCCATCCGCTACGGCAACCTTTACTACAACCCGTTCCACTGTCTTTCGATCGTCTTCCTCTATGGCTCGGTTCTGCTGTTTGCCATGCATGGCGCGACAATTCTTGCTGTCGGCAAGTATGGCGGCGAGCGGGAGCTTGAGCAGATCACCGACCGCGGGACCGCGTCCGAACGTGCAGCGCTCTTCTGGCGCTGGACCATGGGCTTCAACGCCACAATGGAATCGGTTCACCGTTGGGCGTGGTGGTTCGCCATTTTGACCCCTCTGACCGGAGGGATCGGCATCCTTCTCACAGGCACTGTCGTCGACAATTGGTACCTGTGGGGCATCGAGCACGGGATCGTGTCTCCGACACCGGACGTCTGGCCGGGTGTTGGTGATCCGGCGGCGCAATAAGGAGAAGGAAAATGCAACTTTGGATACCTTTTGCAGCTGCCGCCGGAACACTTCTCGGTATTGCGAGCTTCGTTGGTGCCGATTGGGATGCTCCACCTGTCGAGACAACCCAGATGGGATATCGCGGCACAGGCATGAATGTCATTAAGGACGCTGACAAGGTGGAGGCCCTGAAAGCCCTGAATGCGGTTCCAGAACCGCTCTGGGAAGCGGACCCGGAAGGTGACCGCGCTGGTGAGATCTATGAAAACGTTCAGGTCTTGGGTGATTTGTCCGATGACCAGTTCAACCTCTTCATGGCGGCCATCACGGAATGGATCGCACCGGAAGAAGGCTGCGGCTATTGCCACAATCTGGAAAACCTTGCCTCTGACGAGGTCTACACCAAGGTCGTTTCCCGGCGCATGATCCAGATGAACCAGACCATCAACGTGGACTGGGAACCGCATGTCGGTGATGTGGGGGTCACCTGTTACACCTGCCACCGCGGCCAGGCTGTTCCCGCCTACTACTGGTATGATGATCAGGAGCCCAAACCGGCCAGTGCGTCCGGCCGGGGCGGACAGAACGTTGTCGGTCAGTTTGTCGGCAACACATCCATGCCGCAAAATGCCTTGGCAGAGTATCTGCTGGGTGACAAGGAAATCCGCGTACATTCCCTGACCGCTTTGCCGGACCCTGCAAATCCAAACCCTGCGGGAACGAAGGAAACGGAAAGCACCTGGGCCTTGATGATGCACATGTCAGAGGGTCTTGGCGTCAACTGCGTGACCTGCCACAACTCCCGGGCCTTTAACGACTGGGATCAGAGCCCTCCGCAACGGGTTACCGCCTGGCACGGCATTCAAATGACACGGGCCCTCAACAACGACTACATGGTCGGATTGACCCCGGTCTTCCCGGACAACCGCAAGGGACCGGAAGGCGATGTCTTCAAGATCGGTTGTTCGACCTGCCACCAAGGCGTTCAAAAACCGCTCTACGGCGTTTCCATGCTTCAAAACTACGTAGACGCCCTGGATAAGAAAGGACCGACTGCGGTACCTGACTATTCGAAATACGTCCCCGGTGAGACCCAGACCATGGCGCCGGACGGACCGACCAACTCCTCCGCCCTCCCGGCGAAAACGACGGTTGCCGCCACTCAGCAATGAGCGCGGCATCCGCCGAGGACACTTTGGGAGCTCTCGGGCTCCCAATTTTTTTGTTTTTTGCTCGAAAAAGGAGCTCTCAGTGACGATTTTCGAGTTCGGTGTTTGGAGCAAGTCGCGTTGAGCAGGACCCAGTTTTCGCTGCCTGATATCCAAACTTTCAACGCAAAATCCGGGGACCATCGTGTTCGATAAAGCGCGACATACACCAGACAGCGGACTTCGAAACCCGCAACACAGTCACAGAGGCCCTCACGCCGTTTGGTTCACTTGTAAAATGTAGAAACCGGTCAGAGGCAAAAGTCGGCTGCCGGCAACGGCCGGGAACTCCGCGGCCAACTAGCGCGGGTCACGCCATTATTGATACGCGTGGGTGATACAAAGGAGCCTGATTTGCGGGAAGTTCAAGCTGCTGCTTGGAACTTCAGCCCCGGAAAGCGCCCTAAATAAATTCGGAACCAGGGCGTGAAGGCATTCGGATTTTCCAGGACTTCGCGATGAAGGTCCGCCGAGGTAACCCACCGCACGTCTTCCACCTCGTCCGGATTGGGCGCCACGATGAGCTTATTGCGATCCACTTGCGCACTAAAGAGCGTGACGCGCTCGTGCTCTTTCAGGCCCTCACCGACACTGGCTTCATATTCAACGGTCTGATGTCGCGTCAACGGCAGTGTGAAGCCGAGCTCATCCATCAGCCGGCGCTCCGCGCAGGTTTCAACGCTCTCATCCCAATGGGGATGACTGCAACATGTGTTCGCCCATTGGCCGCCACAATGATACTTCCCGGCAGCCCGCTTCTGGATAAGCAGATGATCGCCGTCGAAAACAAAGACGGACACGGCCAGATGCAACACGCCATCAATATGGGCTTGCAGTTTCTCGACCGGATAAAATGATCCGTCCGGTGCGACAGCAGGAATTATCAAGGGCTTATTCATTGGTGTACGGGCTCTCTGCCCCTTTTTAGATCCAGACAGGGTCTTCTTGCTTTCGCCTTGATCAGGCCACCGCTCTTGCCAAAGCACACTGTGACCACAAGGAGCACAGCGCCTCTGACAGATGCCGGATATCAGCCTCGGTATGGAGTGGCGTCGGTGTGATCCGCAGCCGCTCCGTTCCAACCGGCACAGTCGGATAATTGATCGGTTGCACGTATATGCCGAAATCGGTCAGGAGAACATCAGAAATCCATTTGCACTTCGACGCATTTCCAACCATGACGGGCACGATGTGGCTTGGGTTCTCCATATGCGGAATGCCTCTGGCATTGAGTGCTGCCCGCACTTTCGCAACATTGGCCTTGTGTGCATCCCGCTCGGCCGAGCTCTCTTTCAAGTACTGGATCGAAGCTGTTGCGCCAGCGGCCAGCGCCGGCGGCAAGGCTGTCGTGAAGATGAAACCCGATGCAAACGACCGGACGAAATCCACAAGCACTTCCGGACCGGTGATGTAGCCGCCCATGACGCCAAACGCCTTGCCAAGGGTTCCTTCAATTACCGTCAGCCGGTCCATAAGACCTTCCCGTTCGGCCACACCGCCGCCACGCGGTCCATACATTCCAACGGCATGAACTTCATCGAGATATGTGATCGCTCCAAACCGGTCAGCGACATCACAGATCGCCTCGATCGGCGCAATATCGCCATCCATGGAGTAGACGCTCTCAAAAGCAACCAGCTTCGGCGCGTTCGGGTCATCGGCCGCCATCAATTCGGCAAGGTGCTCCGGATCATTGTGCCGGAAGAGCCGTTTTGTGCATCTGGAATGGCGAATCCCCTCGATCATGGACGCGTGATTGAGGGCATCGGAGTAGACGATTATTCCAGGGATCTTCGACAAGAGCGTGCCGAGCGCTGCCCAGTTGGACACATATCCAGATGTGAAAATCAGTGCCGCTTCCTTGTCATGCAGATCAGCGAGCTCACGCTCCAGCATCACATGATAATGGTTGGTGCCGGAAATATTGCGGGTACCACCTGCGCCTGCCCCGCACTTGTGAATGATCTCAGTCATCCGGTTAGTCACAACAGGGTTCTGCCCCATGCCCAAGTAGTCGTTGGAGCACCAGACTGTCACTTCACTTGTCTCACCGGCATCGTCATAAAACGTTGCCTTGGGGAAGGCGTTGCAATGGCGCTCCAGCTCGGCAAAGACTCGATAATTTCCAGCCTCGTGCAAGTCGGAGAGAGCGGTCTCCATAGTTTTCAAGATGTCCATCGCTTCGTCCTCTCCTCAAGGTATTCCAATTATCGCGTTTCCAAGCCGCGTTTCGTGCCAACAACTGCAGGTGCAAACTCATGTCTAGGTGGGTTTGAGCGGGGCTCGCGTGCCCCTTTGGGAACCGCCCAGCGCCAAAGCGCCATGTCCGAGACCGGCAGAACGAGAATTAGGTGTTCGATGATTGCCAGCGCCATAAACGCGGCGAGCAAAATGTGACCAACGACGGAGTACGCGCTGTGCGCATTCATCGCTCCAGCCACCAGGACCGCAAACAACCCAACCGCGATAGCTAAAAGAAGCGGGAAAAAGGGGGTAGTCCGTCCAGTATTAAAGTAGGTCTTCAGGTACACGATCCCCGGGGGCATCAGGCCGCTGATTGCATGGCGCGCGCCCAGGAAAATTAGCAGCTTCGCCGAGATCCGCATCCCCCATAAGAGCCCAAAAGTGGCAAGGCCGAACGTGTTGGGGGCATCCGCCAAGACAAACCAGAGAAACACAGCCGTTACAAGCAGCGCGATCTCGTGATCACACACGGCTTTCCAGGCAGCGACAAACCGGGCAGCGCCTTTCGCATCGGGCGGGCATTCCTGTTTGCTCCGGCCGGTCACCATCCCGGTCAAAAACGTGGTTTCATGCCAGGCCCAGACCAGCAGTGCGCCAAAGAACCCGGCGTAGGATCCAAGCGGGGTCTGCATCTCGCTGCCCTCTAGGAGCAACAGAAAACCGGCAACACCGACCAGTGTCACCAGCGGCAAAAGCTGCCAGGGGCCGAGCTTCTTCCGGATCGACCAATGCACCATCAACAAGACAAGCCCGGTCGACAGCCACCAAACGCCAGTGGCAATCAGAACAGCTATGACCGGGTTTGCGAGCCACATGAGCGTTGGCCTACCAGACCGGCTGCAGGCGCGAGGTCTCCGGCAAAGTGTTTTTCTTTGTCGGGATCATGTACATGCGGACGAAATTGAGCCCTGCGGCAGCCCCCCACCACGCTCTTCCCAGCTGGCCAAAGAGGCCGCCTTTTTCGGTTGCAGCCTGCATCTTGCGGCTAATCCGCTCCATGCGCCGGAAACCTTCCAGAAGCTTGGGATTATCGAGATCTAGTTCGAGCGGGAAACACTGACGGGAGATTTCGGACGTTAAGCGGAACACCCGCATGTCGTAGTCTTCTATGTTGATCCCAAGTGCCTTGTGGAACGCCGGGCGCATATGATCGCGCACATACATCGTGGCAAAGACGGCCAGCAAAAAGAACTTGATCCAGAGCTTGTTGCGCCCTTCAAGCAAGCGCTTGTCCGACCGGATGATCAGGGAGAACGCTTCGCCATGTGAAAACTCGTCGTTGCACCACTCCTTGAACCACTTGAAGATCGGATGGAACCGGTGCTCTGGATGCTTCTCAAGATGGCGGTAGATTGTGATGTACCGGGCGTAGCCAATCTTCTCTGACAGGTAGGTCGCGTAGTAGATGAATTTTGGCTTGAAGTAGGTGTATTTCTTCGCCTTGGCGAGGAACCCCATGTTCACGCCGATGCCAAAGTCTTTCAGCGCGTCATTTATGAAGCCAGCATGGCGGGATTCATCCCGGCTCATGAAGCCGAAGAGCTCGCAGATTTCCTGGTTCTTGCCGCGCCGTTTCATCTCCTTGTAGAGCACGCAGCCGGAAAACTCGGAGGTCAGAGACGATACGAGGAAATCGATCAGCTCTTCGCGCAGATCATCTGGCAGAGCGTCGATGTCAATATTGTCCCAGGCTTCACTGCGCTTGAAGTGACCCCGGTTGGGATCGGAGCGCATTTGCGAAATCAAGGCGTCCCACTCTTCACGGACGGGCTCGACGTTGATCTTGTCCATTTCGTCGAAGTCGGTGGTGTAGAACCGCGGTGTCAACATCGTGGAGACCAAGGCACTCTTGGTCGTATCGTTGACGGCGGCCCGGCGCTTTTCAAGGGTCGGCTCATTGGAGGCCAAATCGGCTGGCGATACGGTCTTGTTCATGACAACGCCCTTTCCGTGAAGCTGAATTCACACAGTTCCATCATTTCGAAATCGCCAGTGGCGCGGGTCCAGGCGCGTTCCAGCGGCCCGGCCCGGCGGATGGTCGCCTCGCGGCGGAACCTCTGACTTTCCCCGTAAGGGATCGACACCGGAGCGCCATGGACAAATACTTCATCGCCCGGATGCACCACCACGCCATTGTCAAAGCGCAGATGGGCACCGAGTTGATCAAAGGTGTTGTTGATCTCCACCGTGCAGTTGACGGTTTCCTTCCGGCTCATCAGATTGAAAATCGCGTTCATTGGCGCGCTCCTTCCCGGGTTTCAAGCAGAGCTGCAAAGGCCGCTGCATTATCTTTTCCAAAGGCTTCCAAATAGATGCGTTCGCCGAGTGCGGTGTCAGACAAACTGACTGCGCCAGTCTCCCATTGAATGAGCCTGTAAGGTGCTGCGGCCGGAACTTTCGCCACCATCCGCATGCGCTCGAAAGCCCGCAGCGAGCCGCGAACGAAGCCTCCGGTGTCCTTCTCAAAGGCTGAAATCACAACGCCGCTTCGCGCGTCCGTGACAGTGACGATATCCGCCGCATCCCGTGTGATGAGAATATCCCGGATCGCAACCGGTGCACCTGTTTGATGCTTGATGACGCCAATGCCGGTTGTCTGGCCAAAAACGACCGCCGCGACGGCAAAAGTCAGAAGCAATGCCGTCCCGATCAGGATCCTGCGCGGAAACTGTTTGCCGCGCCGGCCCTTGCGGTCCGAGAAATATCCGAGATGGGAAACCGAAGGCATCGCTGGCTCCTACTCCGCAGCTTCTACAGATGCAGGAACTGCACCCTGCGGTGAGGTGTCATTGTGAGCCAGACGCGAGTGACCAGAAGTCACAGCCGCATCCTGGCTGATCGCGAGGGCAAGGATGTCAGCTACTTTCTTCGCGTCGGTCAGGCAGATCAGGCTCGGCTCGACATTTGCAAACCGCCATCCACGAACATGCGGCCATTGCACCAACCAGGAAATCTGGTGTCCCGGCAAAACCTGGATAGCAACATGTCCGGCACCACCTGGAAGTTCGGCCATAGAGATTGCTGCCAGCTGTTTGAAAGGCAGATTGAGCGTCATGGAAAACGCGACACCAAAGCGGATGACAACACGCTGCGTTGTGACGGTGTAAAGCGTCGTCTTGTGGACAGCCCAGGCAAACAACTCCAGCATGCCGATCAAGATCGCGGCCAAGGCGGTCAATACGGCGACAGAGAAGACGATGCCAGCCAATGGGCGGCCATCATAAAGACCGCCAATCACTGCCCATGCCGCCAAGATCAAAAAGTAGCCGGTAATCCAGCGGTTCTTGAGGAGATGGCGGGCAAAAAGGCGGGTTGAAGGCCGCCCCTGCCACAGCATTTTTTCGCCGTCCGGTAAATATTCAGGCAATCCGGGAACCGGTTCCATCTCATGTTCCCGAGCGACAAACTGTTTCACAGCAAGGCCTCCCGACGATCTTTCGAGGCATAGAGGAGACCGGCGCCGAAGTAGGCCGCAATCTTGTCCTCTTCCAGCAAGGTGACAGTACCCGGTTTCGCATGTGCCGGGACATCAGCAAATTGCTCGGATGTGATCGCGTGGACATAAAGATAAGGCTTGTTTCCGCGTCCCCGCTTGATGACGACAAAGTTGTTCGGCAGAAGCACCGGTTTCTCAGCGCCCTCAATCTCAACTTCGTAGTAGCGGATCAGAAATTCTGCCCGATCGACCCAGACGTCCTTGACGGTTCCTGCAGAACTGCTGTCACAGCCCACAACCGAAAGGCCAATAGGATCAAGCTCACCGTCGGCGATCGCAAATCCCTCAGCTTCGCGCATCGGGACAATCCGGGCATCGCCATGAGCGGTCAGATCGGGCGTATCAGCGCGCTCGGCCCATGAGCCCGGCCCAACGCCCGCGAGAAGAGGGTTGCCTTCCGGCTCCATCGGATATCCAGGTGCAGGAGAAACCCGTTTGGCATTCAAGGGGCGGTCATCGCGCTTTAGATCGGGGACCTGAACAGTCCCATGACCGTGTGGCAGGATGAACGTCTTCTTGTCCGGAACAAACAGCCAAGGGTCCTTGTTGAACCTGCCTGTGACATCATCTTCAAGCGGATAGCCTTCGCGCCGGTCTTCCTGACGGATGTACCAGATCAACCCGGCGAAAAAGACCCAAAAGACATAGAGCACCACCTGGGCGACATCTATGCTGCCGACGATAGAACCGGTCATGGTCATTCCTCCTAAAACTGGTGCCGATCCGGGATCACCCGGGTATTTCGGCAAGGCCAAAGCGCATGTCGTCTCCGCGCTCTTGCCGGTATTGGTGCCCTGCCAGGGGACCAAGAACGGCGAGACAGATGAAAAGAAGCGCGATTTCAATGTGATAGACAGCCAGATACCCGGCGGCCTCGTTGTTCATTGCAGTTCCGAGCAGCCCATCCAACGCAAGGATGTTGACGCCGTTCTTGATCAGACCGCCGAGCAACAGGCTGACGCCGATGGCGGTCGCCTGGACCGCTCCCCAGGCGCCAACCAGAATGCCGCTGTCAGCGCGTTTCGAAATGCTCATGGCTGCCAGCATTGTGCAGACTGCAAAGAGACCACCGCCGAGCCCGACACCGGCCGCGCCGGCGTAGAACAGCATGTCGGTCTCAAGCGGCGATGCAAAAACGACCGCGGAGAAGGCTGCAATACCAATCAAGAGGCCGCGGGCGGCGACCCTGTACATGTGGGCGCCGCGATTAAGGCTGTGTGCTGCCCAGGCAAATCCTGCCATCGTGCCAGTGGCCCAAAGCGCCGTTAGCAGCGTGGTTTGCCCGACCGTCATGCCAAGGATTTCACCACCATAAGGCTCCAGCAGGATGTCCTGCATGGAAAACGCGGCAGACCCGATCGCGACAGCAATCAACAGGCGAACGGTGCCCGGCTCTCGCCGATAGTCGGCCAAAGCCTCAAAGAACCCGGCAACTTTCCTGTCATGGGACGTTCGGGCCGGGTTGCGGGCTTCCTGCTTCCAGGCGGAAATCACGTTGAGCGCCAAGGTCAAAAGTGCTGTGCTCTGGATCACCTGGATGAGCCGCTTCGGCGTAAAATCGGCCAGGAAGATGCTGTAAAAAATTGATGCAGCGATCATTCCCGCCAGCAGCATCACATAAAGCAGCGCAACAACACGGGGCCGCTTGTTTTGGGGAACCAGATCAGTTGCGAGTGCAAGACCCGCGGTTTGCGACATGTGCAGGCCGAAGCCGGCAAAGAGAAAGGCAAGACCAGCAAGCACTGTTCCGGCCCACGCTGGTCCAACGCTCTGCGATTGAAGCAGCAAGAGCGCGAAGGGCATGAAGGCCAGTCCGCCGAACTGCAAGATCGTTCCGAACCAGAGATAGGGAACACGCCGCCAGCCGAGCACCGACTTGTAGGTATCTGAACGATAACCGAAGAAAAGCCTCAACGGCGCTGCCAGAACCGGGATTGCCACCACAGCAGACACCAATGCAACGGATACTCCGAGCTCGACGATCAGGACCCGGTTGAGCGTTCCGGTTAAGAGAACAAGCACACAGCCCGCAGACACCTGGAACAGCGCGAGGCGAAGAAGACGCGACAGCGGCACGTCTTTTGTTGCCGCGTCCGCAAACGGCATGAAGTGGACCCCGGCGGTCTGCCAGAACCCGATCATCCTGTCTGATGCGGACTTGAACATCATGGCCGGACCACCTCCATGGCCTGGGAGGTGTAAAAGCCGACTGAAATCCGGTGCGTTCGACCGCTCCTCCAACCGCCCATATGCGGCTGATGCACGAGTTGATCCACCAAACGCTCCGGGTTGGCCGGATAGATGGCCGGGGCCCTGTCGGCCCGTGGGAATGCCTTGCCGATCATCAGCATGGCTTTCAGGAGGTGCGAGCTCGGAGCAAGCGTGAACAAAAGGCTTTTGCTGGTGCGCTCAGCGAACTGCTCCAGAACCTTCTTGGCGTCCTCGGGGGTGTAGTGAATAAGGACGTCCATCGCAACGACCGCATCGAACTGTCCCAAATGCGGGTCCAGCATATCCCCGCTCTTGAACGTTACAGTTCCATGCGGGTGACCGTTGAGGCGGCTTATTTGCTCAGCCGCGCGCTGGCGGGCAAAGGAAACCATTTGCGCCGATAGATCGATGCCAACCACGTCAGCCCCACGCGCGACCAGTTCCATGGACAACACGCCGGAACCGCAGCCGGCGTCGAGAATGCGCCAGCCGGTAAGATCCTGCGGAAGCCAGCTTTCCAAGGTTGACCGCATGTCTTCACGGCCTTGACGCACAGTTGCCCGGATCCCGCTTACCGGCTGATCGCCGGTCAGCTTTTTCCAGGCATCAAGCGCCGTACGATCGAAGTAATGTTCGATTTCGCCGATCCGCTGTGTGTAGCTGGCCCGTGTCATATCCGGTTCAAACCTTCTTATTCAAAGCCGAGAAATTCAAAGATTTCCCGGTCTTTCATGGGTTCAGCCTGAAGGGCCTCTGTCCCCGCCCAAAGTTGCTCGGCAAGCTGGAGGTACTCGTTCTGGATGGCTGCGATTTCAGGACTGTCGCCCATTTCAAAGAGCGTGCTTTTTTTGAGACGGCTCAAGCGCACATGATCGGAGTCCGGCACGTGGGCGAGGCGCTTCAGGCCAACACTGTCATTGTAACGGTCGATCTGATCCGTTTCGCGGGACCGGTTGGCAATCACCCCACCGAGGCGCACCTCGTAGTTTTTCGCCTTTGCCTTGATTGCGGCGACGATCCGGTTCATCGCGAAGATGGAATCGAAGTCGTTGGCCGCGACAACAACCGCCCTTTCGGCGTGTTGAAGTGGAGAGGCAAAACCGCCGCAAACAACGTCCCCAAGGACATCGAAGATCACCACATCGGTGTCATCCAGAAGGTGGTGTTCCTTCAAGAGCTTGACGGTTTGACCGACCACATACCCGCCGCAGCCGGTGCCAGCTGGCGGCCCGCCGGCCTCAATGCACTGAACCCCATTGAATCCCTCGACCATATAGTCTTCCGGACGCAATTCCTCAGTGTGGAAATCGACCTGTTCCAGGATATCGATCACGGTCGGGATCAGGCTTTTTGTCAGCGTAAAGGTGCTGTCGTGTTTCGGATCGCAGCCGATTTGCAAAACCCGCTTGCCAATCTTGGAGAAAGCAACGGACAGGTTGGACGAGGTGGTTGACTTGCCAATGCCGCCCTTGCCGTAGATCGCAAAAACCTTGGCCCCGTCGATTTCCATCGTCGGATCAAGATGAACCTGGACACTGCCGTCGCCATCCGCACGCTCCCGGAGTTTCTGAGCGGTTTTTGCCTCTTGTGCGGCTGTCTTCGGATGGGTGTAGATGTTCATTCGGCTGCCTCCGTTGCCAGGCCTTCCAGCCGGTCTTCCAGTTCTTCACCCGCCCGGCGCAGAGCCTCGAGCGTTTCTTCGTCCGGTTGCCAGTAGTTGCGTTCGTGCGCTTCCATGAGCCTTGCCGCGACCCGTGCCGCGGAGGCCGGATTGAGATCGGCGAGCCGCTGGCGCATCGCCTCGTCGAGCACGTAGGTTTCCGTGATTTTCTGATATACCCAGGGCTCAACGCCGCCGGTTGTTGCCGACCAGCCAAAGGTGTTGGTGACATTGGCCTCGATGTGCCGCACACCTTCATAGCCGTGCTGGAGCATGCCCTCATACCATTTCGGATTGAGGGTCCGGGTCCGGGTTTCCAACGCGACCTGCTCGTCGATGGAGCGAACCTTGCCTTCACCTTGGGTCTGGTCCGAAATGTAAACGGGGAGTTCCGCGCCGCCCTTGGCCTTTGAGACGGCTTTTGAGAGCCCGCCAAGCGTGTCGAAATAATGCTCGATCGTGGTGACGCCGATTTCGACTGATTCCAGGTTCTGATAGGCCATGTCGACGTCCGCCAGAACAGAATCGAGAAGTTCGGTCTGGCGGCTGGTCTTGCCCTTGCGGCTGATCGCAAAGCTCTTCCGGTTGGTGTAGGTCTCTGCGATTTCCTCGTCATCGGTCCAGGCCGATGAGGCAATCAACATGTTGACGTTCGACCCGTAGGTGCCATCCGCATTGGAAAAGACGCGATAGGCCGCCTCTTCCAGATCGCAGCCATTGGCCTCGCAATAGGCAAGTGCATGTTTGCGTATGAAATTCTGCTCAACCGGCTCATCCGCCGTGGCCGCCAGATAACTTGCTTCAGCTAGCATGCTCGCCTGGATCGGCAAAAGATCGCGGAAAATGCCGGACAGGGTCATCACGGCATCGATGCGTGGCCGGTTTAGCTCTTCAAGCGGGATAAGTTCAGCGCCGCAGACCCGGTTGTAGAAATCCAGCCGCGGCCGCGCGCCCATGAGCGCCATGGCTTGCGCCAGCGGCGCACCGCCGGTTTTCAGATTGTCTGTGCCCCACAAAACGATTGCAACGGTCTCTGGCAGTTTGCCATCGGTCTCCAAATACCGTTCCAGAATGAGGGCCGCCTGGCGGGCACCATCTTCAAGCGCGAACTTGCTTGGGATACCAAACGGATCAAAGCCGTGAATGTTCCGGCCAGTTGGCAGGAGGTCCGGCGTGCGTAACAAATCGCCGGATGGGGCTGGCGGTACGAAGCGCGCATCCAGTGCCTGTACCAGACCGTCAAGTTCCCGATTGTCTGATAAGTCCTGATCGATCTGGACGAGTTTTTGAACAATAGACTTTGCCTCTTCGTCGAGGGTGTCCGTTGCCGCAGCCAGGGCATCGCGATCTCGATTGGCAATGACCTGACACAACTCCGGGTCGGCGATAAAGCCTGAGTCTGTCTCGACACTCAGAGCCATCTTCGCGAGCATTTCTGAGCGCTCGGAGGCGTCCATACCGCGTCCCGCAATGTGCAGGCCGTGGGGGATCAGCGCGTATTCGGTTTCGGTGATGGCCGCGACGAGATGCTGGATAAATTGGTCTTCAGACAACTCCGCCGTTTTGCCCGTGAGATCGAGCTCGTCGGCTTGAACGCGGATCACGTCCAAAAGACGTTCGCGCTCGCCTCTCGCCTCAGGCGCCATGGAGCGATACTGGTCAAGGCTGGCTTTCAGGCTGTTCAGGCCCTTGTAGAGACCAGCTTCCGTGATTGATGGGGTCAGGTAGGACACAAGCGTTGCGGCAGACCGGCGTTTGGCGATCGAACCTTCGGACGGGTTGTTGGCCGCGTAGAAATAAAAGTTCGGCAAGGCGCCCAGCAACCGATCCGGCCAGCAGGAGCCGGACAGCCCGGTGTGTTTGCCCGGCATGAATTCCAGCGCGCCATGCGTTCCAAAGTGCAGAACGGCATCAGCGGCGAATGTTTCGCGGAGATACGTGTAGTACGCGGCAAAGGCATGGTTCGGAGCAAACCCGCCTTCAAACAAGAGCCGCATCGGATCGCCCTCGTAGCCGAAGGACGGCTGGAGAGCGATCAGCAAATTGCCGAACTGACGTCCGAGAATGTGGATCCCACGGCCGTTGCTCAAAATACGCCCTGGGGCCGGTCCCCACTGGGTTTCGATCTCGCTCAGGAACTTTTCCTGGCGGACATGATCATCTGCAGAAACAGTCACATGGACGTTGGCCTCGGTGCCATAGCGGTCCGAGTTGCCTTTGAGGATCATGTTCTGAAGCGTCTCAACATCGGCAGGCACGTCGACGTCATAGCCTTCCGCTTTCAAGCGCTTCATCGTCTCCAGAAGGCTTTCAAAAACGGACAGGAAGGCCGCGGTTCCGATGTTGCCGCCATTGGGCGGATAATTGAACAAGGTGGCTGCGATCTTGCGGTCTGAACGTGGGGTCTGGCGCAACTTGGTCATTGCCGCGATCCGGTCAGCAAGCAGATCAACACGTTCATCATCCGGCCGCATGCAAGACCGGCCAGACGGGCATGTTCCAAGCTGGCGGGCGCAAATACAGCTCTTGCCGTTGGCTTCCGATCCGCTGCGGCCACCGATCACCATGGATCCGACGGCACCATCCAGCTCGGGGATAGCAACCATCAAGGTGGTTTCAATCGGTGTAAGCCCTTGCGTTGAAGCCTGCCATCCCTCGCGGCTCTGGAATTCGGTCACGCAGGCTGACAGATAAGGAACGTCAAGCTTTTGAAGGGTTTCCGCCGCCGCAGCTGCATCGCTGTAGGCCGGGCCGCCGACAAGCGAGAAGCCGGTCAACGAACACAGCGCGTCGACCGTTGGCATGCCATTGGCATCCGTCATGTAGGTTTCGATCGCGGACCGCATATCGAGGCCGGAACAGAACACCGGAACGACATTCAGCCCGCGCGCCTCTAGCGCCGAGATGACCCCGTCATAATGACCGGTGTCACCGGACAGAATGTAAGTCCGCAGAAGCAGGAGCCCGACCGTGCCGTTCGCCCCTTTGACAGTTGCAAGATTGCTCTTTTGGGTCGTAATCCGCGGCTCGGTGCGCGGGTGGTAGAGCCCCATATCCGGGTAGTCACTCGGTGGTTTCGCCGCCACTGCCGAGCGCAACGATTTCCGTTCGCCAGCGGCATATTTGCCGACCAGCAGGCGGACCATGTTGGCGATGTTCTCGTCCGACGCCGCGATCCGGTACTGCAGGGTCAGGAAATAGTTGCGGACATCCTGGGCGGTGCCCGGGATGTACTTCAAAAGCTTGGGCAACCGGCGGAGCATCGCCATCTGGCGCTCGCCGGCCGTTTTGCCGCTCTCCTTGCCACTGTTGGAGCTGCTGCCGCGCAGTTTCTTCAAAAGCGCCAGCGGCCCTTTTTGCTCACCGCTCATGCGGAAGCGGCCCATGGCCGTATACTTCATGATCGTGCCGGCAGACATGCAGCAGACCATGGCGTCACACTCAAGGTGCCGTTCTTCCAGAACGTCCGCGATCGCCTTGACGTGTTCTTCGACGAAGATCATCGAAACAACGATGATGTCGCCTGCCCGGATGGCGTCACGGCAGCGGGCCAGCTTGTCCGGATTGTCCGCCCAGTCGGTTGCCGCATGCACCGTGAAGGTCAGACCCGGCATCTCTGTTTGCAAAGCCCTGCGCGCATCATCGACGGCGGCTGCGACATGATTGTCGAGCGTAACAAAGACCACCCGGATCGGGAGGTCGTTATCGGGCGAAGTGCGCTTTCGCATCGTATAACGTCTCCACGGTTATCGGGTGAATGCCGTTGTCAGCGGCAAAGCTCTCGGTGTTGCGCCGTGCCTTGCCGCGCACAAAAAACGGGACTTTCTTGAGTTCCTTTTCTGCTTCATCTGTCCAGAGCGTTGCGCTGGCTGGCAAGGTGATCTGGTCTTCTGATACCGGCGCTGCTGGGCCTGTTTGCTGGTTTGAGGCAGCTTCAGGACTGTGGGCATGCAGATGCGAGGCCGTCGCCCCGTCATTAAATTCAAAGTCGTCGCGGAACATGGACAGCAAATGCTCTTCCAGCCCCATCATTAGCGGGTGAACCCAGCTGTCGAAGATGACATTGGCACCCTCAAAGCCCATCTGCGGCGAATACCGCGCCGGGAAATCCTGGACATGGACCGGCGATGAAATGACAGCACAGGGAACACGCAGCCGCTTGGCAATGTGGCGTTCCATCTGGGTGCCGAGCACCAACTCCGGGCGTGCTTCTATGATGGCATCTTCAACGACCAAATGATCATCGGTGATCAGCGGCTCAACGCCGTACTCCTTGGCTGCAGCCCGCACATCGCGCGCAAACTCGCGCATGTAGGTTCCAAGACCGCAGACTTCGAAGCCAAGTTCGTTCGCGGCAATTCGGGCTGCGGCAATTGCATGCGTCGCATCGCCGAAGATGAACACCCGTTTGCCGGTCAGGTAGGTGCTATCGATAGACCGGGAGTACCAAGTGAGACGGTCCTTGTTTTCTGACGATGACAGGACCGGTTCAAGACCGGCTAAAGCCCGTGCCTCGGTGACAAATCTGCGAGTTTCGGACACGCCGATCGGCACCGTAGACATGTACGGCATCTCGTACGCCTTTTTTAGCCAGCGGGCAGCGGTATCGGCGATTTCCGGGTAAAGCACGATATTGAAGGCAGCCTCTGGCAGTCTGGCCAGATCTTCCGGACTTGCACCGAGCGGGGCGACCACCCTGACATTCAGACCGTTTTCTTCCAGCAACGCTTTGATCTCGCGGACATCGTCCCGGTTCCGGAACCCCAGGGATGTCGGGCCCAATATGTTACAGGTGTTGGCTGGAATGGTCTCAGGCCGCTGCCGATTGGACGCGCACGCCCGCACCAGCTGATAAAACGTTTCCGCCGCGCCCCAGGTTTCTTTCTTCTGGTAAGACGGCAGTTCAAGCGGCACGACCGGGATATCGAGATCAAGTGTCTTGGCAAGGCCGCCTGGATCGTCCTGAAGGAGTTCTGCGGTACACGATGCCCCAACCAGCAAGGCACGCGGCTTGAACCGGTCGACCGCATCGTGACAGGCCGTCTTGAAAATGTCGGCGGTTGACGCGCCGAGATCGCGCGCCTGAAACGTTGTGTAGGTGACCGGGGGCCGGCTGTCCCGCCGCTCAATCATCGTGAACAAGAGATCGGCATAGGTATCGCCCTGAGGCGCGTGCAGAACGTAATGCACATCCTTCATCGAGGCGGCGACCCGCATGGCGCCCACATGAGGCGGTCCTTCATAGGTCCACATGCTCAGCTGCATGGCGCGCCCTCCTCAAATCCGAGACCGGATTTCAAAACGGACTGGCGCCGCAGCGGGCGCACGAAGAGTTCTGCAAGATCGCCTGCCTGCTCGTAGCCCTGGATCGGTGTGAAGGCGAATTCGATCGACCACTTGGTCAGACGGCCTTCCGCTTCAAATGGATTGGCAAGACCCATACCGCAGACAATCAGATCGGGATCCGCCTCACGGGCGCGATCAATTTGAAGATCAACATCCTGACCTTCCGAGATCGCGGTGCCCGGCGGGAGCAGTGCAAGTTCGCCTGCTGCATGTTCCCGGTGAAGATAGGGGCTTCCGACCTCGATTATCTCCGCTCCCGTTTCGCTGTGAAGGAAACGCGCCAGCGAAGGCTCGAGCTGAGAATCTGGGAAGAAGAACATCCTGCGTCCTTCAAGCCAGGGCAAATAGGATTGAAGCGCGGCTTTGGCGCGCTTGCGCGGCGCTGCTGTTGCCGCTTCGAACCGGTCCTCCGGTACACCAAAAGTGTCGGCGATCGCCTTAAACCAGGCCGTTGTCCCCTCTTCACCGAGCGGGAAGATGGAATTAATGCGTTCAGCGCCGCGGGATTCCAGAGCTGCGGCTGTCGCCCCCAGATAGGGCTGAGCCAGAATGAACCGGGTTCCCGGACCGATTGACGGCATTGCCGCGCTTGAACGGCCGGGCAGAAACTGAACACCCTCAATGCCAAGGTCTTCAAACAGGCGCGCGAACTGATCTTCAACAACATCGGGAAGACACCCGGCGACAATCAGTTTGGTTTCGTTTTGCGGACTTGAGGCTGGCGCTTCGTTCACAAGCGCGGTGAGGAAATTGTCTTCACCCTGGGTGAAAGTCGTCTCGATGCCACTGCCCGAATAACAGAGCACACGGTGTTTAGGTGCGTGAACCCGGTTCAACCGCTCAGCAGCCTTGGACAAATCGAACTTGATGACTTCAGACGGGCAAGACCCGACCAGGACCAGCATTTTGATGTCCGGCCGGCGCGCGAGCAGCTTGTCGACCACGCCATCGAGCTCATCATGCATGTCCGCCATGCCGGCAAGATCCCGCTCTTCCATGATCGCGGTCGCAAAGCGCGGCTCTGAGAAGATCATGACCCCAGCCGCCGATTGCATCAGATGCGCACAAGTGCGGGATCCAACGATCAGAAAGAAGGCATCCTGGACCTTCCGGTGCAGCCAGATGATGGAGGTCAGGCCGCAAAAAACTTCATGCTGGCCCCGCTCCCGGATTGTCGGCCCTGTCCCGCATCCTGCAGAAAACGCCTGGTTCATTGAGAACCTCCTGCGATCTGCAAATCGCTAACGCCAGCGGACCGGACGCCACTTTCAAGACCAGTCTTGCGGGCTGTCTGATCCAGCCGGGCGAGCCGCAGTTTCCAGACGAATTGTCCCGCATTGACCACATATGTTGCATAGGCTGCCAAGGCCAAAGCCATCAGCTGATTGGCAGTCAGAGCCTCGGTGAACAGAGCTGCGAGATAGGCCGTGTGCAAGGCCAGAACCAACATGGAAAAGACGTCTTCCCAGAAGAACGGCCGGGCGAACAAGTAACACCCAAAAACCTCTTTCTCCCAGATCGATCCAGTGATCATGATCGCGTAGAGCGTAAGCGTCTTGATCACGACGGAGAGCTCGGCAGCGCCCTGCATCTCGCCTGAAATCAAAAAAACAACGATAAGAGCAAGGCTGATCAGAAAGACGACAAACTGAACGGGTGCCAGAACGCCTTGGACCAGTGTCCAAACGGTTTCATCACGGCGGCGTCTTTCTTCCTCGGTGTAAAGAAAACCGGGTTTTATCGAATTCCTGTTTCCACTCACGGACATTCAACCCTCCCCCCGAACCCGACATTGGGTTCAGCAGATGAGTGAGGGTAACGCCGCAACTGCAAAAGTGTCAACTTTGATTGACGTATATTTTTGTTTACATCACGTCACGTGAGAGTCATGCTAAGCAGGCTCAAGGTGCAAATAAAAGCAACAATTGCGCACGCCGGAGCATGACCCCTTTCCGTAAGGCCAGGGAGGCCGACCGCGAAGTGAGGATGAACGGCACAACAGAATTGCCCGTTGAAACCGCGGACGCCCGCCGGACAGAGCCTGCCGACGGCAATATTTTTGTTTCTGATCAGGCAAATATGGTAAAGAAATCCCGGCTTAGCAGCGGCGAACAAGCGACTCTCCGCAACCTCATCCAAGGACCAGTAGCAGCAATGGCCGCAGAGCAATTATCTGGCCTGCTGGATGCAGGTCTTGAAACCGACATCCGCTACAAATCTGTTATCGCAGAAATGTACGAACGTATCCTGGCACCTGATGCCCGCATACAGGATCATCTTGCCTTTCTGGACGAGGAAGTCCGCTCCAGGTTCAGATCAAATGGCAACCCGGCAGCACTTCCGCCCACCGCAATGAAAGTCATGCTTTTAGAAGCGGTTGCGCGCGAACTGGGCAAGAACTGGAGCTGCGACGCAGCCAGCTTCATCGATGTCACGATCGCTTCAGCCCGGCTGCAAGCCATTGCTCAAGCCCTCACCACGGAAGCTGCGCGGGAGCGCTCTGGATCGAAGGCCCCGTTCGCCGTCATCTTTCTGCCCGTTGATGAACAACACAGCCTGATGTCCTACCTCACTGGCGCCCTTTTTCAGGCACTTGGATGGCAGCAACAGGTTGTTCCGCACGAATCACTGAGTGAATTTGAGTTCGCCAAAGTGGTAACTCAAGCTGATGTTGTCTGCATTGCGTGGAGCACCACATACCTCAAAAGCAACGCAATCCAACTGATTAACGACATCAAATTGTATTCCAGCCACAAAACACTACCCATAATTGCAGGCGGTGCTGCTACCCTTGACTTTATCGACCCCCTTGTGGAAATGGGCGTCGATTGTATTTGCGATAGCGCGCTTTCAGCGGTAAAAATCGCTGAGAGTTTCTACAATTTGGAAAAAATCAATCACTTTGCCGCGCAGGAAGACCGCGATGCAAAAAGAAGAAAAAGCAGCATCGATCGGCATTCCCAATGACCTCTCCCTCGACACATGGCGCGCTGCAAGATATCGGGGTTGGGACTGATTTGCTTGATTTGCTGGGCGCAGACGCCTTAACAGCCTTGATCGGATTGGGTGCCGATATCGTTGCATTGGTGGACGACAAAGGTGTCGTAAATCGCCTCCATTACCGCAACGCCGATCTGGATGCGTATGGTTTGGCAGCCATTGTCGGCAAGCCCCTGCGCGACTGCGTAACGGTGGAATCTATTCCGAAAATTGACGCCCTTCTTGCCCCGGCGAAAAAGCGGCCAGCCCGTGGCTATCAGGTCAACCACAGCGCCAGCGGCCTTCCCGACCTTCCGGTCGCCTACACGGCCAGCAGGACTGACGACTTTCCCTTCACCATTGTTGTCGGACACGAAATGCGGCAGCAGATGCTGGATCAGCAGCGATTGGTGGAAGCGCAGATCGCAATGGAGGCCGACTACCGCGAACTCCGGCAGGCCGAAGCGCGGTATCGGACTGTCTTCAAGATGTCCGAAACAGCCCATGTCGTACTGGACGGTGAAAAAAGAACAATTCTGGAAGCGAATACGGCAGCTGTATCTCTCTTGACCGGCGCCTCAGGAAACCTGACCGGAAAGGCGATGCGGGATCTCTTTAAGAAAGAGGACCGGGAACGTCTTGCAGATGCGATTGGCGAAGCCCGCCATAGCGGTGAACCGGTCCAGCTTGCCAACCTTCACAGCAGCGCGGGAAGTACGTTCGACGCAAAACTGCGCGCCTACCGGGAACACGGCACCACAAACCTGGTCATTACCCTGGAGAATTCCCAAGAACCGGACAGGAGTGATGCAAAACGCTCCAGCGATCATCTCAATGGCGTTCGCGTTGATCTGGAACTGCTGCCCGAAGCCGCGTTGACAATTGATGGCGAAGGCACGGTTTTATCAGCAAATACCTTGTTTCTGGACCGCGTTCATGCACCGACCCTCAATCAAGTGGTCGGACGAAATGTGTCAAACTGGCTCGGCAAATCCACCGTCGAATTGAGTGTTCTCTTCACCCGCGTCCGGGACGAAAAGACCCTCAGCGGGTTCTCTTCTGTTCTGACCGATACGCTCGGCGAGGGTCAGGATGTCAGTCTCTCCGCCCATTACAACAAAGAGACCGACACCACACAGCTGCTGGTTATTCCTCAAGCGGCCAGCGCTGGTAAAATGACCTTGCCGCCACCCGCGACACCAGATCAGGCCGAGGGATTTGCGAGCCTCGTTGGCAAAGTGCCCTTGAAGGAGCTGATCCGCGAGTCACTGGACGTTGTTGAGCGGATCTGCATTGAAGCCGCCCTTGACCAGACCAACAACAACCGCGCCAGCGCGGCCGAGATCCTGGGCCTCTCTCGTCAAAGCCTCTACATTAAACTGCGCCGGCACGGGCTCGAAAACTACCGTCCCGGCAGTTGAAGCTTTCGAGCGACCGTCAACTCTCATTTACAGTAACACTTTATAGCCGCGTAATGTGTCAATTTTAATTGACACTTTTTAGGGCGGCGCCTAGCATGTTTGGTATGGAACTCACCCGCCAAACACCACAGGCCAACTGGCCCATGCCCGGCGCGATCGTCGCTTTGCTCAAGCCGATCACCTGGTTTCCGCCGATGTGGGCCTATGCGTGCGGTGCGATCTCCACAGGTCACGGGATGGATGGGCGTTTGGGGTTCATCGTGCTCGGCGTCCTCTTGGCCGGCCCGCTTTTGTGCGGCACCAGCCAGGCGGTGAACGACTGGTTCGACAGACATGTTGATGCGATCAACGAACCGGACCGGGTGATCCCGTCCGGCCGGATGCCAGGACACTGGGGTCTTTATATCTCTATCATCATGTCGGCGCTCTCGCTGGTTGTCGCCGGACTGATGGGTTCCTTCATCTTTGCAGCAGCGCTTCTCGGTCTTGCCTTTGCCTGGGCCTACAGCGCGCCGCCCTTCCGCTTCAAGCAAAACGGCTGGCTGGGCAATGGCGTTGTCGGCTTCAGTTACGAAACCCTGCCTTGGCTGACAGCAGCGACCGCCATGACCGGCCTTGTGCCGGAAACACCAATCTGGATCGTGGCCTTGCTCTATGGCCTTGGTGCCCATGGCATTCTAACGCTGAACGATTTCAAGGCGATTGCAGGCGACAAGGAAATGGGCATCCGGACCCTTCCCGTTCTGCATGGGGAACGATCCGCAGCCCTCATCGCCTGCGCCGTCATGACCGTGGCTCAGGCGGGCGTTGTCCTGACACTCTGGATGCTCGGACTGCCGGTCTATGCCTTGGCAATCCTTATTGTTCTGCTGCTGCAGATGGTGTGCATGGTTCGCTTTGCCCGCAATCCCGTGCGATTTGCAGTTTGGTACTCGGCCATCGGTGTCGGGCTCTACGTCACAGGAATGATGATCACAGCATTTGGACTGCGCACTTTGGTGCCAGCCATCTCTTAGGCTTATTAAAAGGGAGATCCCCATGTTCGGTCGGGGAGACGCCAATCAGCAAAACTCCACAGCGGTCAAAGGGCTGAGCTGGATCTCGATTTTGCGTCTTGGGCTTGTACAGGCGTCACTGGGCGCCATTGTGGTTCTCACCAACTCTACGCTGAACAGGGTCATGATCGTCGAGTTGGCCCTGGCAGCCGTTATTCCTGGCTTGCTTGTCGGGCTCCACTACGGCGTGCAGATCTCCAGACCCTTGTGGGGGCACCGGTCGGATATTGGAAACTCGCGAACCCATTGGATCCTGGGCGGTTTGGCGCTTCTCGCCGTAAGTGGGACAGCAGCCGCGGCAACCACATTTCTTTTCGAGATCAGCTTTGCAGCCGGCTTGGCAGCGGCGCTTCTCGCCTACGCGCTTATCGGGGTCGGCATCGGGGCAAGCGGCACATCCCTACTCACGTTGATTGCGACCAAAACGGCACCGGAACGCCGGGCATCGGCAGCCACGATCACCTGGATGCTGATGATTGCCGGCATCGTGGTGACTTCAATTGTCACCGGGATCAACCTTGAACCTTATTCGCATCTCCGACTTGTTACAGTCACCGCCCTCACCGGCGTTGCGGTTCTGGTTCTTTCGGCCATCGCAGTTGCCGGAATTGAACGCAAACCGACCATGGTGGGCGAGACTGGCCGCGAGAAACCGGGCAGTTTCCGCGAAAGTGTCCGTGAAGTCTGGAGCGATCCGGAAGCCCGCCTTTTGACCGTGTTCATCTTCCTGTCGATGCTGGCCTATTCCACACAAGACCTGATCCTGGAACCGTTTGCCGGCTTGTTGTTCGGCATGTCTCCGGGCGAGACAACAAAGCTGTCTGGAACGCAACACGGCGGTATCTTTGCGGGCATGGCACTTGTCGGGATCGCCGGATGGCTGTTTTCAAAACGCAAACCCGGCCTGATGAAGATGTTCATTGTCACCGGCTGTGTCGGTTCGGGCGTGGCGCTCGCCGGTCTTGCGGTCTCGGCATCATTTGCACCGGCCTGGCCGCTTGAGGTCAACATCTTCGTACTCGGTTTCATGAATGGCGCGTTCGCCGTTGCGGCCATTGGCACCATGATGATTCTCGCGGGCGCCGGAAAAAAAGCCAACGAAGGCATGCGGATGGGCGTTTGGGGCGCAGCTCAGGCCATCTCCTTCGGCCTTGGAGGACTGGCCGGCACGATCGCCTTGACCCTCGGGCGATGGGCGACGGCCCAGGACAGCACCGCTTTTGCAATCGTCTTTTCAATGGAAGCCGTCTTGTTCCTCATGTCCGCGGCCATCGCGTTGCGGATCGGCGGCGGTCAAGTTGCCAAACCTCGTTTGCCCGTAAACCGGGAACCATCGGCAGTGCCCGCCGAATAGGCGCAAAACCTCACACCAGGGAGCCTGCAATGAAATCGAATTTTGATGTTGCTGTCATTGGAGGCGGTCCTTGTGGTGCGATCGCTGCGGAGCGCTTGGCGCGATCCGGTCATTCTGTTGTTCTGGTCGACCCGGACAACAAGATCAAACCCTGTGGCGGGGCAATCCCGTCCCGCGCCCTGAAAGACTTTGAGATCTCTGAAGACTTGCTGGTTGCCCGGGCCAATGCGGCGCGTGTCATTGCACCGTCCGGGAATGCGGTGGAAATGCGCATTGGCGATATTGGATTTGTCGGCATGGTCGACCGGGAAACCTTTGATCCATATCTGCGCGCCCGGGCTGAACAGGCAGGTGCCCAATTTGTCAGAGGCAAGCTGGCTGGCATGGACACAGCGTCGAATGGAAGCCTAGACCTGAAAGTGGACGGGACTGATCCAGAGAATCCTGGAACAACGGAACACCTCAATGCGCGCATGGTAATTGGTGCAGATGGCGCCAATTCCGCTGTCAGACGGTTGATGTTTCCCGCGAAGAAGAAGCCGCCTTACGTTTTTGCCTATCACGAGATCGTGGAAAGCCCGGAGGCTCCGGACCCAGACGCCTTCCAGCGCGACCGCTGCGACGTTGTCTATGACGGCCGGATTTCTCCCGACTTCTATGGCTGGGTCTTCCCGCATGGGGGACAAACGTCCGTCGGCTGCGGCTCCGCGGTCAAGGGACATAACCTCAGGGATGCCACGTCGGACTTGCGCGACCGTGCAGGGTTGACCGGACAACGGACGATTCGGCGCGAAGGGGCTCCGCTGCCCCTCAAACCAATGCGGCGTTGGGACAACGGGAAGAATGTCCTTCTTGCCGGCGATGCCGCAGGCACCGTTGCCCCATCGTCTGGCGAAGGCATCTACTACGCTATGCTGTGTGGCAACCTGAGTGCAGATGCGGTTGCTGAGTGCCTTGCGACCGGCCAAGCATCCGCTTTGCGCCAAGCCCGGCGCCGGTTCATGGCGGAACATGGCCGTATCTTTTTCATTCTCGGCATCATGCAGGCCGTTTGGTATCGCAGTGACGGTTTGCGGGAGCGGTTCGTAACGATGTGCGCCGATCCGGACGTCCAGCGCCTGACCTGGGAATCTTATCTCAACAAGCGCCTGGTTCGCCGCGATCCGCTCGGTCATATCCGGGTGTTCTTCAAGGATCTGGCACAACTTGCAGGCCTGCCGGCCAGCCAGAAATGAACCTGCTTTTGACGTGGCTGCAGTCCGGATGGCTGCCGTTCGGCGCAGTTCTGTTTCTTTGGATAGAGTTCGCAGTTCTTTGCAGGTTTTCGAACGCACCTGGCGAGCGATTCAAGTTGTTGCTCGCCAATGTCCTTGCCGGAAGCTGCCTGATGGCCGCGCTTGGGTTTGCCCTGCGCGGCGATGCCCTGTTTCTTGTGCTGTCGTTTCTAAGCCTCGCACTGATCGCCCATATATGGGACCTGATCACGCGATTACGTGTTTAGACTCCCGGGTTCAGCTGCTGGACGGCTCGGTTGAGCAATCCGGCAGTTGTCACCCAGGCAAGATAAGGCACGAAAAGCAGGGCTGCGATCGGTGAAACAGGCCACGCAGTAACAATAAACCCGGCAATTGCCAGCCAGAGAAAACCGACATCAACAAGCGCCAGATCCATGCGCCGCAATCCGAAGAACAACCAGGACCAAGCCGCATTGAGCACGATCTGCAAGGCCCAGAATACGATCGGCAACGACCAACCAACCTTGGACCAGACACTCCAGCCAGCATAGGCGATCATGATGTAAAGAAGTGTCCAGACCACAGGGAAAGCCCAGTTTGGCGGTGTCCAGCTTGGCTTCCGCAGCTCCTCGTACCACGGTCCTGGTTTGAACACGGCACCGCTGGCCGCAGCCAGGAAAACGACACCAATAAAAACTGCGATGGCCATCAAAGGCTCCGTTCCGGGGGATTAGACCCTGCAATAGATAGAAACGCGGGTTCCCAAATGAAGAACTGCGGACCGTTTGCGAACTGTCACACTGGATTAAAGGGCACCTGGCAGGAAAACAAGCCCACCGCCGCTTTGCTCATGATAGCCCAAAAACGTGCCGCGACCCGCTTAAACTGTCAACTTTGACGACATATTTCCCATCCTTATGTGTAAAAAAAAGTTTACACATCTATCAAGATCCCCGAGAATATCCTAACGACATCAGTGTCTACTGGTCGTACGTGAAGCTGGTCACAGCTTGGCACCACCAGAAAGACGGAACCATGCGGTGGAGGAAACGCAATGAGCTCCAACAAGACATCCGCAACCCCATTGCTGGATACCATCCACACGCCAGGAGACCTGAAAAGCCTCAGTGATGGCGAACTCGCCCAACTTGCTGATGAACTTCGGACAGATGTTATTGATATCGTGTCAGAAACCGGCGGCCATCTGGGATCTGGTCTTGGCGTCGTCGAACTCACTGTCGCCATCCACGCAGTGTTCGACACGCCGGACGACACCCTGATCTGGGACGTAAGCCACCAGTGCTACCCGCACAAAGTCCTGACCGGCCGGCGTGATAGAATGCGGACCTTGCGCAAAAAGGACGGCCTCTCCGGCTTCACGAAACGCAGCGAAAGTCCGTACGATCCATTCGGAGCTGCCCACTCTTCCACATCGATCTCTGCCGGGCTTGGATTTGCCGTTGCCCGTGATCTTGAGGACAAGGACGGCCATGTCATCTGTGTCATTGGCGACGGCGCCATGACAGCCGGTATGGCCTATGAGGGGTTCAACAACGCCGGCCACCTCAACAGCCGCATGATCGTCATCCTGAACGACAACAACATGTCGATTTCCCCGCCGACAGGCGCATTATCGGATCATCTCAACACCCTCGCTCAGTCCGATACAGTCCAGCGGGAACGCAGCTTCTTTGAGAATATGGGATTTGCCTATCATGGTCCCATCGACGGGCATAATATTCCAACTCTCTTGGAGACATTGCGCCAGTTGAAAGAAGACGGCACGGGCCCTGTCGTCTTGCATGCCATCACCCGCAAGGGGGCCGGCTATGTCCATGCGGAGGCGGCAAGCGACAAATATCATGGCGTTTCGAAGTTCGACGTTCCGTCCGGAAAACAGTCCAAGTCGGTTCCAAAGGCGCCGAGCTACACCAAGGTCTTTGCCAACGCTTTGATTGAGGAAGCCCGGCAGGATGACCGGGTTATCGCCATCACTGCCGCCATGGCGGAGGGAACTGGTGTTGACCTGTTTGGAAAACAATTTCCGGATCGCAGTTTCGATGTCGGGATCGCAGAGCAACATGCAGTGACCTTTGCCGGAGGGCTTGCCGCCAGCGGTATGCGGCCGTTCTGCGCGATCTATTCCACCTTCCTGCAGCGCGGCTATGATCAGGTCGTCCATGACATCGCCCTGCAAAACCTTCCCGTTCGTTTTGCCATTGATCGTGCAGGTCTTGTCGGCGCCGACGGCGCCACCCACGCCGGAGCCTTTGATATCGGTTTCCTGGCAAATTTGCCGAATTTCACGGTGATGGCCGCCGCTGACGAAGCGGAACTGGTCAACATGGTCAAGACAGCGACCGAACACGACCTTGGCCCCATTGCTTTCCGGTACCCGCGCGGTGAAGGAACGGGCGCACAACTTCCCGTTCAACCGGTTGCCCTGCCGATCGGAAAAGGCCGGATCGTCGACATCGGGCACACAGCCGCGCTGTTGTCTTTCGGCGGACGGCTGGAACAATGCCTCGAAGCCCGAGCGCTTTTGTCCGCACTCGGCATATCCGTCACGGTCGCCGATGCCCGCTTTGCCAAACCACTCGATACGGAGCTGATTGAGGACCTTGTTGAGACCCATGAGCTGCTGGTGACAGTCGAAGAAGGCGCGACCGGCGGCTTTGGGGCCCTCGTTTTGCATCACCTTGCAGACCAAGGCCTACTGGATGGACGCTGCGGCGTACGCACGATGACACTGCCCGATACGTTCATTTCGCAAGCATCGCCTTGGGAAATGTATAATGAAGCCGGGCTGAATGCCCGCCAGATCGCCGATCTCGTGCGTGTGACCCTGTCACGCATGGGTCACGGGTCACGGGCAACACTCGGAGGCGGGACCACCCGAATACAAGATCGCCCCATGTGGACGCACCATGCGGAGGACCGTTGAAGACCGGCACTTATTATTGCAGAGACGAATAGGTGATCTCAATTGGCGGGGGAAAGGTTGTATAGTACGATCTTTTGCTTGGAGGAGCTTGACCGCCTAGGCCGAGACATCGGGAGGGGGAATTGGCCTATAAAGACGACAGCGAGCGACAGACGGAAAGAAACAAGACCCCGTCGGACCTTGCTGGCAATGGCCAGACGTTGAAGGCAGACGATGCTGCCAATTTGTCTCTGCAGGACCTCACCGTTCTGGAGACGACTGTGCGTGGGCAAGTGTCCGGTTTGGTCGGAGCGCTTCATCCAAAGGCTGCAAAACTAATTGTGAACGGGAACCCGGTTTCGGGTCTCGATCTTCGTTTGCATCCCGAACTGGATGAGCGGGCACGGCAAATGCCGTCCATGGATGTTGCTATTTCCTACCGCGTGCCGTTCCTGAAATCACTGATCGACCCGGACCCTCGCCACCACCGGGATCTGATCGAGGAACTTGTCCAAACCAACATCCCGCTTCAGACACTGGCCATTCACTTGCTTTGCCCGATCGCAACCGAGCTTGGCAACTACTGGTGCACCGATGATGCCGATTTCATGCAGGTTGCCGTGGCTTCAACACGGTTGAGCAACATCGTCAATCATCTGACCCATGCCGGGCCTCAGCCATCCGTACCAACGTCGGCCAAACGTATCTTGCTGGCGCGGTCGCACGGGACCAAACATACGCTTGGTGTGAACCTGGTGAGAATGTGTTTCCGTGACCTTGGATGGATCGTCGATGGCGGCGCCGATATGGAAATCGGTGACACAATGTATATGCGCTTGTCTGCCAGGCCGTATGACATGCTTGGTCTGTCGGTCGGGCGTCTCGAAGAGGCCAATGACTGCATGGAAGCCATTCAACGGTGCCGGTCGGAAGCAGCGACCGACACGACTAAGATCGTCATTGGCGGTGCTGCTGTCCTGACGCATCCGGACAGCTTCCAAAACATGGGAGCCGATTTCGTCGCTCTCTCGGCTTTGGAAGCCATCACGTTGGCCGAACAAGCCGTTGGATGATCTCGTCCTGAATTGAAAAAAGCCATTGCTTCACCCAACGGCAGCTTTGCCACCTAAAGGCCTGCTTGGCGACTCAAACGTTGCCAGGTAATCAAAACGTCCCAAACCAAATCTCTCAGCGCCTCTAAAATGTCCCTTTTGTTCTCAAAAGGGAGAGGCTCTGCCGTCCAACAGATTTTACACGCTGCAGGCATGACAGATGTCGGACACCCAAGAAAAAGAACAGAAAAGAGACCCATCGGTGACACCAGGTTTCACAGACGGCAAAGGCCCTGCAACCAAAATCATCAAAATGTGCCTTGGCCTCGAACCGCATGGCGAGCAGGAAGTTATTGAACTCGGCCACACGCTCTACCGGCAGTGGGAGCAGTTTTATCGGCCCACCAGCGGGTCTGTTGCGAAAACCCCGGACGAGATCCGGCAAATTACAAACCGCATGCGCGATTTCCTAACGAGCCTCAGAGTTCTTCAGTCACATGGCGCACTCCCGCACCCCGAGGACCCCGATCCTGGCACCCCCTACCCGGCTTTGAGCCTGGGCCTGATTAATCAGTGGTGGCATGGCATCGGCGACTGGAAGGCATAAAAAAGGGGCGGCAGAGATCTCTGCCGCCCTTTTCGTATTTGATCTGTCAGCCGATAAACCGGCTTGTCTTTCTCGCTTAAAAGTGGACAGACTTTGAATCCAGCGGCTTCTGCAGCGGCGGAGCAAACTTGGTCAGGTTGATGCCTTCAACCGCTTCCTTGTACTCGTCCATCGTCGGTGTCCGGCCAAGGATCGCAGACAGCACCACGACCGGTGTCGAAGCAAGTAGGGATTCCCCCTTCTTGGTCTCAGAATCCGCGACCACACGCCCCTGGAACAGACGGGTGGATGTGGCCAGAACGGTATCGCCCTTGGCGGCCTTCTCCTGGTTACCCATGCAAAGGTTACAGCCGGGACGCTCCAGATACAGGATGTTCTCGTATTCGGTCCGGGCTGCAGTCTTCGGTGCATTGTCGTTGAACTCAAAGCCGGAGTACTTCTGCAGAACGTCCCAGTCGCCCTCTTCCTTCAACTCATCGATGATGTTGTAGGTCGGAGCAGCCACAACAAGCGGTGCCTTGAAGTCGACCTTGCCTTGCGACTTTTCCAGGTTCTTGAGCATCTGAGCAACGATCTTGATGTCGCCCTTGTGCACCATGCAGGACCCGACGAAGCCGAGGTCGACTTTCTTTTCGCCGTGGTAGAAGGACACAGGACGGATCGTGTCGTGCGTGTACCGTTTGGAGACATCGGCGTTGTTGACGTCCGGATCCGCGATCATCGGCTCATCGATCTCATCCAGATCGACAACGACTTCAGCGAAATACTTCGCATCGGCATCCGGGGTCAGCGCCGGTTTTTCGCCAGACTTGATTTCGGCAATGCGCTTGTCTGCCTTGTCGATCAGGCCCTGCAGAACCTTGGCATCGTTGTCCATGCCCTTGTCGATCATGGTCTGGATGCGGCCCTTGGCAAGCTCAAGAGATCCGATCAGGGTTTCATCGTTGGAGATACAGATGGAGGCCTTGGCCTTCATTTCCGCAGTCCAGTCGGTGAAAGTGAACGCCTGGTCCGCCAGAAGGGTGCCGATATGCACCTCGATGATGCGGCCCTGGAAGACGTTGTCGCCATGCTGCTTCAGCATCTGGGCCTGGGTGGCGTGCACGACATCGCGGAAGTCCATGTGATCCTTCATGGAGCCCTTGAACGTGACCTTCACGCTTTCCGGGATTGGCATGGACGCCTCACCGGTCGCGAGCGCCAGCGCCACAGTTCCGGAGTCCGCGCCAAAGGCAACGCCCTTGGACATGCGGGTGTGGCTGTCACCGCCGATGATGATGTCCCAGTCGTCGACCGTGATGTCGTTCAGAACCTTGTGAATGACGTCCGTCATCGGGTGGTAGACGTCCTTGGGATCGCGGCCGGTGATCAGGCCGAACCTGTGCATGAATGCCATCAGGCGCGGCGTGTTGGCCTGGGCCTTCAGGTCCCAGACGGAAGCCGTGTGACACCCGGACTGATAGGCGCCATCGACGAGCGGAGAGATGACCGTCGCGGCCATGGCTTCCAGCTCCTGGGAGGTCATCAGGCCAGTGGTGTCCTGCGAGCCGACAATGTTGACCCGAACGCGGACGTCTGAGCCGGCATGAAGAACCTTTCCTGGAGTGGAGCCAACTGCGTTCTTGTTGAAGATCTTTTCAACGGCAGTCAGGCCCTGGCCTTCGTGAGACACTTCCTTGGACGGTGCAAAGACCGGCGGTGTTTCGATGCCGAGCGTTTCCGCAGCCAATGTCTGCAGCTTCTTGCCGAAGACGATGGCGTAAGACCCACCGGCCTTCATGAACTCCATCTTTTGGGGAGTGAAAGAAGAAGACATGTCGACCAGCTCTTCATCGCCAGCCTCATTGAATAGTTTTTGCTTCTTCGTGTTGATGGTCAGAACCGTGCCGGTTTCGACGGAATACTTCTGCTCCAGCACCGGGTTGCCATCGTTGTTCAGGATCGGATTGCCGTCCGGGCCGAGTTTCTTGACCCAGTTTTTCAGATCGACACCGATGCCGCCGGTCACGCCGACTGTTGTCAGGAAGATCGGAGAAATACCGTTGGTGCCGGCAACAATCGGAGCAAAGTTAACAAACGGCACATATGGGCTTGCCTGTTTGCCGGTCCAAAGGGCCACGTTGTTGACACCGGACATGCGGGACGAGCCGACACCCATGGTACCCTTTTCGGCAATCAGCATCACGCGCTTGCCCGGATGCAGCAGCTTCAGCGCTTCGATTTCTTTCTGCGCTTTCTCTGAAATCATGCACTTGCCGTGCAGTTCACGGTCGGCCCGCGAGTGCGCCTGATTACCCGGCGAAAGCAAGTCGGTTGAAATATCACCTTCGGCGGCGATGTAGGTCACAACCTTGATCTCTTCGTCCAGGTCAGGAAGCTTCGTAAAGAAATCGGCCCGCGCGTAGCTTTCCAGGATGTCCTTGGCGATTTCGTTGCCGGCCTCATAGGCTTCTTTCAGACGATCGGTATCTGCATCATACAGGAACACTTGGGTCTTCAGGACTTCGGCAGCGTCCTTCGCGATTGCCTCATCGTTGCCAAGGGCGAGATCCAAAAGGACCTCCACGGACGGGCCGCCTTTCATGTGGGACAACAGCTCGAAGGCAAAGGCAGGTGTGATTTCCGGAACGTTGACCGCGCCCAGAATGATTTCCTTAAGGAACTTCGCCTTGACGCCAGCAGCGCTCGTCGTTCCTGGCAAGGTGTTGTAGATGAAGAATTTGAGCGAGTCGTCGCGGTGTTCGTTGCCAGCGTCCTTGATCTGCGTGATCAGCTCGGCAACTAGAGCTCCGTCTTCGATTGGCTTGGGATGCAAGCCCTGCTCTTTGCGCGTTTCGATCTCGGCGAGATATTCAGTGTAGAGACTCATAAGGACCCCGGCGTCTTGAAGTTGGATATCGCTTAGTCGCCGGGTCGCACATTTGCTGGCTCGCCGGGTAAGCTCGCTGCGCACTACATAATTCAGTATACAATGGTATGCAATATTGTTCGCTGAATTAATTGCGGTTCGATTGCTTCTTAACCGCACACCACTGAGCAAGTCTTAATGGGCACTCGAATTCATGCGCCTATCACGACCGCCTGTCGCGTGATGCTCTGGGATGCGGCGCCCAATTCCCGCAGTCCTCAAATCCTATCTAACTTAGCATTTTTTCATGGCCAACGGAATGAATCCTGTTCCGAAGGGTTGTTCCAGAAGGGCGTGCATGATTCTGGGTGTGGTGGACTCCAGACTGGGGGACGAGCGGTATGTTGCTCCGTACCGGAGGCCATTGCCTTGCGATTTTTCTTGCAAGGCCGCAACACAAACCAACGACAACAGCCAGCTCGCAGCCCGGCGCTGCGATTGCCGTTTATTCGTGCGATCCACGTCCGCTCACCTCACCATTCCAAGGCAACAGCAGTTCATCGCATTCGTCCAAACGCCGCGTGCACTGGCGTTTTGACGATACCGCACGTTCCGTCCCATCCAACAACAAAATCAGGAGCCTGAGATGCCTCGGTCCAATCAAGATCAACGTCGCGATCAGCAAAACCCGGATCAGCCACAAAACCAGCAAAGCGCGCCAAACACTTTGGCTCAGATTCAGGCAAACCTTGTCGCGGCTCTTGAAACCCGGTCCATTGACGGATCCTCCAGTCATGAGACCAACATCGACTGGGGATCTGTCGGCCAGCAAATGCTGCGGCTAACAGATGCGAACTACATAGACGGCATCGGCTCCGTCGCAACTGACCTTCCGAACGCGCGGGCGATAAGCAATGCGGTTGCGGAGCAAACGGAAGATGAGCCCAGTTCCTTCGGCCTGAGCGACATGTTCTGGGTCTGGGGCCAATTCATCGATCATGACATCACACTGACCGGCAGCGAGGGATTTGAATTCGCGCCGATTGTTGTCCCTGCTGGCGACAGCGACTTTGACCCAACCGGAACGGGTGAAGCGGTCATACCGTTTACACGCGCGGGATTTGTTGATGGAACCGGAGCCACGTCTGCCCGGCAATACAGCAATGAAATCACCGCCTTTATCGATGCCTCCATGGTTTACGGATCAGATGCCGAAACTGCCGCCTCGCTGCGCGGCAACGGAGGGAAGCTGCTCCTGACGGACAACAATCTCCTCATCGAAACGGAAACAGGTGGCGTGTTGGCCGGCGAAGTGCGCGCTGCGGAAAATGTCGCTCTGACATCCATGCACACCCTGTTTGCCCGCGAGCATAACCTCTGGGTGGACCGGCTGGCCCGCCAGGACACAAGCATGAGCTCGGATGAACTCTATGACGCAGCCCGGATCATCATTGAAGCTGAAATCCAGGCAATCACCTATAATGAGTTTCTGCCACTCCTCTTGGGAGAGGATGCCATCACGGATTACGCCGGGTACAATCCAGACCTAAATCCTGGCATTTCGGTCGAATTTGCAACTGCCGCTTTCCGCTTTGGCCACAGTCTCTTGTCATCCAGCATTCAAAGGTTGGACCGGGATGGCGACACCATCGCTGCCGGAAATCTCTCTTTGAGTGAAGCGTTTTTCAACCCGTCAGAGATTGCAGAGAATGGGGGCATCGACCCCCTTCTGCGCGGACTTGCAGACGGCATGGCGCAAGAGTTGGACACACACATCGTAGAGGATGTGCGCTCCTTCCTGTTTGGCGCTCCAGGGTCTGGCGGGCTTGATCTCGCCGCCTTGAACATCGAGCGCGGCCGGGATCTTGGGGTCGCCAGCTACAACGACCTTCGCGAGTCCCTCGGCTTGCAACGCGCAGCTGACTTCTCGGATATAACGTCGGATGCCACATTGGCCGCAAAACTGGCCGGCGTTTACGGATCCGTCGATCAGGTCGATGCCTGGATCGGCGGGCTAGCCGAGGACCCTTCGGGCAGCGGGATTGTTGGAGAGTTGTTTGCGACGATCCTCCTTGATCAGTTTTTGCGGTTGCGCGACGGGGATCCCTTCTGGAGCCAGGGCCTGGATCTACCTCAGGCTCAGATTGACGCTCTGTGGTCCACCACGCTGGCCGACGTGATCGAGCGCAACACGGACATCCGCTCCATTCAGGACAACGTGATGCTCGCTCACGACCGCCTCGGCGGAACCAATCGCGATGATGCTCTGGTCGGTTCGGTAGAGAGAGACCTGATCCTGGGCAATCGCGGCAATGACATTTTGGACGGCGCCGGCGGGGATGATCAGTTGGAGGGACAGGACGGAAACGACGTCCTGTTCGGCCAGGCCGGCAACGACCTACTTTATGGCGGCGATGGCAATGACGTGCTGGTCGGCGGCACGGGCAACGACACCCTCAATGGCGGGCGCGGCAGCGACGCCTATGTCTTTGACGGAGCCTTCGGATCGGACACAGTAACTGATTTCAGCACCAGTAACCGCAACGGTGACGTCCTTCAAATCGGGGTCGCAGGTTTCTCGTCATCTACCGAAATCCTGGCCGTCGCCGCGGACACCGATGCCGGGGTCGTTTTCCGTTTCTCAGACAGCCTGTCGATCACCCTGCTTGGCGTTTCCGTTTCGCAGTTGGACGCATCGGATATTCAAATCATCTGATTACAAAGGACTGAGGAACAACTTGCTGCGATCTGATCGGCGCAGAGACCCGACAGCCGTTAAAGCAAATCGCGTTTAAGCGGACTCAGGTTTCGCTGCCTCTCGGTAGCGCCTCGAACGCGAAACCTGAAAAATTCTGAATTCGATGAAACGCGACACGCTCTAAAGCAGGCTGTCGGGGATCTTCTGTTCTGCGGCCGTGTTCGCCCGCCGGAAGATGAGCGTCACCAAGGTCGACGTGATCACGATGAACAGGGAATAGAGCGCCGCCACGGCCATGATCCCCTGCTGCTCGTCGCTTGGGAAGGTCAGGGCGATGATGGCGACAGCCAGCGGTCCATTCTGAATGCCGGTCTCCAAGGCGATTGTCCGAACATTGCGTGGATGGAGCTTCAAGGACCGGGCGAAGAGATAGCCGACCAATATCCCGAAGACACCGAGCATGATCGCTGCGAAATAGGTCGCCGGTGTGGTTGTCAGAAGGAATTGCCAGTTCCGCGGGATCCAGGAGATCGCGATGAAGGCGATAAAGAACAAGGCCAAGGCCGATCCGAAGAACTCCGTCACCGCTCCGATATTTGCACTGATTTTGCGCAAACCCATGCCGATCGCGACAGGGACCAACAGGATCACCAGGGTTGCGATGATGTTTTCCCGCGGGATTTCGAGATCCAGCGCCGTGGCGTAGATCACAAGGACAATCGGAATGAGGATGACGCCGAACACGGTCGAGGTCACCGTCATGAGTACGGAGAGTGCCAGATTACCTTTGGAGAAATAGGCAAAAATATTCGATGTCGTGCCGCCCGGCATACAGGACATGATCAACAGCCCGATTGCAATCGGCTCGGGCAATGCCAAAGCCAGTGTCATCAGGAAGCCGATGAACGGCATAAAGCCATATTGTGAGACAACGCCAACGGCGAGACCATAGGGCCGGCGCAGTGCCAGATAGAAGTCGCGCGGGGTCAGGGACGCGCCCATTCCCAGCATGATGACAAAGATCATGGCCGCCAGAAGCGCCTGTTCAAATGCTCCGACCATGTAGTGTTACTCCGCCGCCTGCAGCTCTTCTGCGCGCAGGTCTTTTCTGAGGATCTTGCCAACGTTTGATTTGGGCAGGTCGTCCCGGATCTCAACCCGTTTGGGCACCTTGTACGCTGTCAGGTGCTCCTTGCAATGAGCCCGGATCGCCTCTTTGGTCAGGCTCTTGTCGTTCAGAACAACATAGGCCTTCACCGCTTCTCCAGTGGTGTCATCCGGAACGCCAATTACGGCAGCTTCGAAGATACCGGGATGCAAGGCAAGGCAGTCTTCGACCTCGTTCGGGTACACATTGAAGCCCGACACGACAATCATGTCCTTCTTCCGGTCAACGATGTAGAAGTACCCATCCGGCTCCATCACGCCGATATCACCTGTCAGAAACCAGCCATCCCGCATGACGATCGCGGTCTCTTCCGGCTTGTTCCAATATCCAGCCATGACCTGTGGGCCTTTGGCGGCGATTTCCCCGCGCTCGCCCTGCGGCACCGGGTTGCCGTCATCGTCCACACAGCGCAACAAGGTGGACGGCAGCGGTATCCCGATTGAACCGTCCCGCGTCTTGCCGATTGGGTTGAAACTGAGAACAGGTGAGGTTTCGGTCAGCCCGTAGCCCTGCAGCACCGGCCGGCCTGTCACCTCCTCCCATCTCCGAGCAACATCTGCCTGCAAGGCCATGCCGCCGGCAGAGGAAAACTTCAGATATTTTGGCGGGCTGTCGAGAAACCACGTCTCGTTGCACAGACCGTTGAACAAGGTGTTCACCCCGCTCATCCAGGTGATCTTGTAATTCTCAAACGCGCGTTTGAGATTTGTCAGCGGCCGGGGATTCGGGATCAGAATGTTCCGCGATCCGATCCAATAAAAGGCAAGCAAATTCAGCGTGAACGCGAAGATATGGTAGAGTGGAAGGGCTGTCAGAGCGACCTCCTCACCTCGTTGCACCGCCGGACACATCTCCAGCGATTGCTCCATGTTCATAAGCAGGTTCTTATGGGTGAGCATCGCGCCCTTCGCAACACCCGTCGTCCCGCCGGTGTATTGCAAGCAGGCCACATCGTCGGGCTCGACGGACTGGTGATAGGCATCAACTTCGACATGGTCGCGGGTTTTGTTGTCCCGCCCCGCGGCGAGCGCTTCCGGAAAACGGATATGCGGGACTTCGATTGGTTTGACCGACCGGTCCCAGTACTTTTGCACCAACCCGATGATGCCGCGCGGCAATGAAGGCAAAAACTCCGCAACCCGCGTGACGATAATGTTGGGGATCGGATGTCCCTTTGTTGCAGCCGGGATCTTGTCGGCAAACATATCGACAATCACCAGCGCATGCGGTTCCGCATCCTGGAACTGCCGCGCCATCTCCTCAGCCGTGTAAAGCGGGTTGACGTTTACCAGAACACAGCCGGCCTTGAAGACCCCAAAGGCAGCGATTGGAAACGACAGGCCATTTGGCATTTGCAACGCTACGCGGTCGCCCTGTGCAAGTCCTGCCACTTCCCGAAGATAGACCGCAAAGGCGTCTGACATTTCATCGACCTGCTCGAAGGTCAAAGTGCCGTTCATGCCATTGTGCATGCAGGTCGTGAAAGCCGGGGCAGACTTGAAAGTGTCTGCTGCAGACCGGATCAAGTCACTGATCGTGCGGTAGGATGCGGCCTCTATATCGGACCGCACATCGGGCCCATAAAACGCGGTCCACGGACGATCGCTTGATGTCATTGCTTCCCCCCGGCATTAACGCCTGCTCCTCAAACAACCTTCAGTTGCCTCCTCAAGCACTGAAGATTGTGCCTCAACCATAGATGCGGGACGGCCTTAGTAAAACCCCGTGACGCAAGGGCATAGGCAAAGTTTTTTATTGGGAGAATTGACGAATGACACAAGTCTTTAATTGACAGAGCCGAACAGCGAAAAATGCCGCCTCCCGAATTAAAGCATTGGGAGGCGGGCAGACGCTGTTTAACAAGCGCGTTATTTCAAGCGTGAAAGAAATTGACCGACCGGTCCGTCAGCGCGCACCAATCCAGAACGGCTGATCCTTGGTGGCGTTCCGGTACCAAGCCACTATCGCGCGCCGTTCGCTCTCTTCCATATGAGACACATTGGCCGGCGGCATGGCGTTGGTCACGCCAGCCTGCAGGTAAACCTGCTTGGCCGAGCGCACAACATCTGCTTCCGTCTCCAGAAGCACATATTTCGGTGCCCAGTGGATCCCCTCGTAGAAGGGCTCCCGTGCATGGCACATGGCACAGCGCCCGGGCACGATCGCCATCACCTCTTCAAACCCTTCGGCATTGGCAAAGACCTGCTCGGTCCTTGTCAGCGGACGCGCTTCGGACGCTTCGTAGGTGTCGTGCTGAAGCGGAGCCATCGACAGCCAGATAACACCGAGGAACAGAAGCGCGGTTACCAGCCATGTCCAGGTCGGATTGCCGGTTCCGGCATGGTTGGAGTTGAAGTAGTGCCGGATGGTGACGCCCATCAGGAAAACAAGCGCTGCAATCACCCAGTTGTATTCCGAGGCAAACGCCAACGGGTAGTGATTGGACAGCATCAGGAAGATGACTGGCAGAGTCAGGTAGTTGTTGTGTGTGGACCGCAGCTTGGCGATCTTGCCGTATTTCGGATCAGGCGTTCGGCCCGCTTTCAGGTCCGCAACGACGATTTTCTGGTTCGGAATGATGATGAAGAAGACATTCGCCGACATGATGGTCGCCGTAAAGGCGCCCAAATGCAGCATGGTGGCCCGGCCGGTGAAGACCAGATTGTAGCCATATCCCATGACGACCAGCAGCGCGAACAGGAGAACCATCAATAGGGTCGGATTGTCACCGAGCTTCGACTTGCAAAGGAAGTCATAGACAAGCCAGCCGATCGACAGGGATGCTGCGGAGATCAAGATGCCCTGCCAAAGCGCAAGGTCCGCTTTTGCCGGATCGATCAGATAGAGCTCGCCGCCGACCCAGTAGACCATCATCAAGAGGGCTGCACCGGACAACCAGGTCGCATAACTCTCCCATTTGAACCAGATCAGATGTTCCGGCATGTTGGCGGGCGCGACCAGGTATTTCTGGATATGGTAGAAGCCGCCGCCGTGGACCTGCCATTCTTCACCATGCGCGCCGACAGGCAAATGCGGCACTTTTCTAAGGCCCAGATCAAGGGCGATGAAGTAAAACGACGATCCGATCCAGGCGATCGCGGTGATGACGTGAAGCCACCTGACGGCAAACATCAGCCAGTCCCAAATGATGGCGATATCCAGCATTCCAATCCCTCCAAAAACTTTGCCATCAACCTAGTCGATCATCCAATTTTCTGGTATCCCGACATAATCCAAGCAGTTTCAAAAAATCCGGAACAATCGCCAAAATGGCTTACCTGGAGAATATCCGCACCTTTTTACGTGTCTACGAGCTCGGTAACATGTCCGCGGCCGCAAGGGACCTTAGAATTTCGTCTGCGGTCGCGTCGTCCCGGATTTCTCAACTGGAAGAACACCTGAATGTCCGGCTGTTTCAGCGCACGACCCGCGCCCTGAGCCCAACCGAACAGGGCAATATCTTTTACCGCGGCGCAACAAAAATAATGGAAGCGGTGGAAGAAGCGGAAGCGGAAATCACCAACATGACCCGCTCACCACGCGGGACACTGTTCGTGGCCGCTCCCATCAGCATGGGGCAAAGCCTGATTGCCCCAGCCATTCCGACCTTCAAGGCAGACCATCCGCTGATCGATATCCGGTTGCGTTTGTCTGACCGGAAGGTGGACCTGACAGGCGAAGGCCTCGATGCGGCGTTCTTTTTGGGAGTTCCGGAAGACTCGAACCTGAAGATCCGCAAGATCGCCGATTGTCAGAGAATCCTCTGCGCTTCGCCGGACTACATTGCCAAGACGGGACAACCGGCATCGAGCGCCGACTTGTCGACAGGAAAATTCGACTGCCTGAACATGCGCTATCCCGGCGCGCCGGAATTTCAGTGGCCCCTTGAAACACCTGAAGGTGTAAAGCGCATTCCGGTCAAAGGCCCTTTTGAGTCCGACCACGGCGATGTGCTCACCGCCTGGGCGCTGGAAGGTCATGGCATCGTCCTCAAACCGGTGTTCGAAGTTGCAGAACACTTGAAGTCCGGTCGCTTGGTTCAGGTTTTGGAGAACGAACCACCGATACCCGTTCAAATGGCATGCCTTTACACCCACCGCCGCCGCCAGGATCCTAAAGTCCGCCTCTTTATCGATTTCATGGTTGCACACATTCAGGACGAACTGGCCAAAACGCCTTCAGTTTGAAGCTGGAACTGTGAAGCACTTTCAAGAATTATCGAAAACCAATTACCCGTGCGCTGTTTTATAAGACCGGAAAGCTTGGAGGTCTGTCTTGAATCGCTATCCCCGCAATCTTCGTGGTTATGGTCCCACGCCGCCGAACGCAAACTGGCCGAACGGTGCCAAGGTCGCTGTGCAATTCGTTCTGAATTATGAGGAAGGCGGCGAGAACTGCGTCCTTCACGGCGATCCCGCGTCTGAAGCGTTCTTGTCAGATATTCCGGGTGCCGCCCAATGGCCGGGTCAACGCCATTGGAACATGGAATCCATGTATGAGTACGGCGCGCGCGCCGGTTTCTGGCGAATCCACCGGCTCTTCACCGGCGCAAACATCCCGCTGACGATCTACGGTGTTGCATCCGCGCTCGCCCGCAATCCGGAACAGGTCGCGGCCATGAAGAGCGCCAGCTGGGAAATTGCCAGCCATGGTCTGAAATGGATCGAACACAAGGACATGGATCCGGAAACGGAGCGCGCGGCCATTGCGGAAGCGATCCGTCTCCACACGGAAGTGACAGGTGAACGTCCGCACGGCTGGTACACCGGGCGCTGCTCGGAAAACACGGTCCGGCTGGTCGCTGAAGAAGGTGGCTTTGACTACATCTCCGACACCTATGACGATGACCTACCCTATTGGCTTGAGATCGGCGGCAGGCAACAGCTGATCATACCCTATACGCTGGAAGCCAATGACATGCGCTTTTCCGTATCACCGGGATGGAGCAGCGGTGAGGATTTCTTCGAGTACCTGAAAAACGCGTTCGATGTCCTTTATGCCGAAGGCGAAGCGGGCGCGCCGAAGATGATGTCTATAGGCCTTCACTGTCGCTTGATCGGCCGACCGGGCAAGATCGCTGCCTTGAAGAAGTTTATCGATTACATCCAGAGCCACACCGACGTTTGGTGTCCTCGCCGGATCGAGATTGCTGAGCATTGGGCCAAACACCATTCGCCGCAAGCCTTTGAGCGGCCGAGCCAGATGGATCGCGGCACGTTCGTTGCCAGATTTGGCGGCATCTTTGAGCACTCACCCTGGATTGCAGAACGAGCGTTTGATCTGGAACTCGGCCCAGCGCATGACTGTGCGGCCGGGGTCCACAATGCGCTCTGCCGCAAGTTCCGGACCGCTAGCGCAGGGGAGCGTTTGGGCGTATTGACCGCACACCCGGACCTTGCCGGAAAGCTGGCAGCGGCTGGACGCCTCACCGCAGAAAGCACCAGCGAACAAGCCGGTGCAGGTTTGGACATGCTCACCGACGACGAGCGGGAGACCTTTACCAAGCTCAATTCCGACTACGTCGCCAAACACGGTTTCCCATTCATCATCGCTGTCCGTGATCACAGCAAGGCATCCATCCTGGCTGCCTTTCACGAGCGGATCGGCAATGACCGTGAAACGGAATTTGCTGAGGCTTGCCGACAGGTTGAGCGGATCGCGGAATTCCGCCTGATGGATGTTCTGCCATGACCCATGTTCTGACGCCCGCGCCACTGACAGCTGAGGCCTTTTCTGCCTATGGCGATGTGATCGAGGTTTCCGGTGAGCCGAACAAGATCATCAATCAAGGCATGTGCGGGCGTCATCATGATCTGGCAAAGGTTGATTTTGGCAACGGCCGCGCCGGGATCAGCCTCTTTGACGCAAAGGCTCGGACCTTTCCCTACACGGTCGACATGGTCGAGCGGCACCCGGACGGCAGTCAGGCATTTGTTCCACTGGACTGTGTTCCGATGCTGGTGATTGTCGCCGAAGACCAAGACGGCGCGCCGGTCAATTTGAAAGCCTTTGTCACCCAGCCGGGGCAATCCATCAACCTTCACCGAGGCACGTGGCACGGAGTCCTTGCCCCAATCGAAAAACCGGGCCGCTATATCGTCGTCGACCGGATCGGGGATGGCGCGAACCTGGAAGAACACTGGTTCGATACGCCCTGGATCGTTGAAGCGGTTTGACCTACCGGGCCGCCATGATGCGCGCCATGTCGATCATCCGGCAGGAAAAGCCCCATTCATTGTCGTACCAGCCGAAAATGCGGACCTGACGGTCCCCAACGGCAAGCGTTTCCGGCAGAGCAACAACCAGAGACTCCGGCCGGGCACGCATATCGGTCGAGACGACATGATCGTTCGTAAAACCGACGATTGAACTGCTGTCAAAGATCTTCTGGAGCTGCGCGTTGACGTCGTCTTCTGGCGGCTCTTTCAACGTGAGCGTAACGTCTATTGCCGAGACACTGATCGCGGGAACTCGCACGGCAGCCCCGCTGACTTTGCCGTCCAGCTGCGGCAGAACAACGCCCAAGAGCTTGGTCGCACTGGTGGTCGTCGGAACCATAGACACACCGCCTGCCCGGCTGCGCTCCATCGGCCCACGCGGCGCATCCACCATCGGCTGACTGCCGGTGTAACAGTGCACCGTCGTCATGTGACCGGTTTCGATGCCGATCGCATCATCAATTCCGCGTAAGAGCGGAGCCAAGGCGTTTGTTGTGCAAGACCCATTGGACACAATCGTGTGGCTGCCGAGCTGGTCTTCATTCGCCCCGAGCACCAGGGTCACATCTGCGGCAGCAGACGGTCCGGAGATCAGCACATTGCGGGCTCCGGCCTTGAGGCCCCGGGACGCAACATCTCTGGTATCTGCCCGCCCGGTGCATTCCATAACCACATCCACACCTGACAGGTCGAACCCGGAAATGTCCGGAGCACACGTGAACGGGATTTTACGCCCGTCCACGATCAGGCTGTCATCAGTGTGCTCAACGGACCCGGGATAAGGACCGAAGACGCTGTCGTACTTGAAGAGGTACGCGCAAGTCTCGAGCGCGGCGATGTCATTGATCTGCACCACATCAATGGAGTGACCAGCTGGCAACCGCAGTATTTGGCGCAAGACAGTCCGGCCAATACGGCCGAACCCGTTGATGACGATCCGCATGTTACATGTCCGCTATGATGAAGAGCAGCCGGAACACCCGGCATGGCCGGGTTAATACGGCCCGGCTAATGCAGCCGGACCGCAGCCTTACTTTTATCAATCCACGGCTGTCTGTCTCGAAAAACATTGTCCTTAGAGACAATTATGGGAAATGGCAGGCAAATGCCCTACCTCTTCCCATTCCGTCTGACGCAGATGTTTAGAGCGCCATATGCCGATTGACGTCCTTGTAGAGAAGGTACCGGAATGGCCCCGGGCCGCCGGCATAACAGGCTTGAGGACAAAAGGCCCGGAGCCACATGTAGTCACCGGCCTCTACTTCGACCCAATCCTGATTGAGCCGGTAAACCGCTTTGCCTTCGAGCACATAAAGCCCGTGCTCCATCACATGGGTCTCGGCAAAGGGAATAACCGCCCCCGGCTGGAAGGTGACGATGTTGACATGCATGTCGTGCCGCAAGTCCTTGGGATCGACGAAGCGGGTCGTTGCCCACTTGCCGTCCGTTCCCGGCATTTCAATTGGCGCGACATCGTCTTCATGGGTCACAAAAGCCTCGGGAAAATCCAGACCTTCGACAGCTTCATAGGATTTGCGTACCCAGTGAAAGCGCACCGGATTGGTGCTTTCATTCTTGAAGGTCCAATCCGTCTCGGGCGGCAGGAAGGCATAACTCCCGGCGCGCAATTCATGGCGCGTTCCCTCGACAGTCAGAACGGCCTCGCCCTCCACAACAAAAAGAACACCTTCAGCATCGGGGTCCGTTTCCGGGCGCTCTGAACCGCCACCGGGTGAGACTTCCATGATGTACTGCGAAAAGGTCTCGGCAAACCCGGACAATGGGCGGGACAGGACCCAAAGACGCGTCTCATCCCAAAATGGCAGATAGCTGGTTACGATATCGCGCATGGTCCGGCGCGGAATGACGGCATAGGCGTCTGTAAAGACGGCCCTGTCAGTCAAGAGTGTTTCCTGCCCTGGATGTCCGCCTGTGGGCGCATAGTACGACTTCGGCACTGCCATTCTTCCCTTAAATTCAGTTGCAAACGGAAATATGGCCTTCAACTGCCTCATAAGCCAGAGGGGAAAGAGATCAGCAGTTTTCGATTTTTCAAGAAAATGGGATGATTACGCTTCGCAACAAGGATAATGCCTATTTTAGTTCCGCTTCGGGCGCCGTTTTCCAATCGGTCAAAGAGGTTCGTTGACGCGATACACCATGTTCCGTCTTGTTCCAACGGTAAGGTGCTGAGGCCAATTCCCAGACGGCTCTGTAAAAAGCGAGACCCGCAAACATCCAGTAGATCAAGACGCCCGGTGCGTCGAGCAACCGGATGCCATGCCCGCGCCTGCGGGCACCTGTCCACAAAGCAAACAAAGCGCCCGCATAGCCAGCGGCCGCACCTGATACAAACATCACGGTCAGCACAATATTGCCGAAGAAATAAGTATGGTCGTAATACCCAAGGAGAGTGCCGGTCAGGAGAACCAAGAAAACCGGATGTAGTGCGATCAAGAGAAAAGTGCCGAGGAACAATACCGCCAAAACGGCTGTTCTGACCGCTCCCAGATCGCTCAGTAGCCGTCTCGGTGATCGGGCATGAACGAAAATTGTCTGCAGCCACCCTTTGTGCCAGCGGGCGCGCTGGGCGAGCCAAGCCCTCAAGGTAACCGGCGCTTCTTCCAATGTCTGACACGGCAAGACACCGAGCCGGAACCCAAGCCGTTCGAGCCGGACGCCGAGATCAGCGTCTTCGGTCACGTTGTACCGGTCCCACCCACCAACAGCATGTAATGCACTGATGCGGAAGTGGTTGGAGGTCCCACCCAGCGGAAACGGCCAACGATGCCTGAACAACCACGGCAACAACTGGTCGAACAAGCAGGCATATTCAAGCGCGAACTGGCGGGAGATGAAGGTCTCGTTGGCGTTATCGACAAGCAATCGCGCCTGCAGGCAAGCGAGCTCGGCCGGTCCTCTAGCAAACAGGAAAGCAGCCTTCTTCAGCTGGTCAGGGTCCGGCCGGTCTTCCGCATCGAAGACAGTCACATAAGTTCCGGTGGCTGCTGCCAGACCGTAGTCCAACGCGCGTGGTTTCGTCCGGGGTGTCCCGTCCGGCACCACCAAGGCTTCAATGTGAGACGGCAGATCTTCAGGAAGGGCTGCTGCGGTTTCAAGATCGTCCGTTTCCATTAGAAGAAGAATCTGAAGCCGGTCGCGCGGATAGTTCAGTGCGTTCAGGGCCCGTAGCAGATCCGGAACAACACCTGCTTCCCTATAGAGCGGAACAAGAACCGTATATCTCGGCCAAATGATCAGCCCGGAGCTTAAGGGTTCCGGCAAATGGTAGACCAAGTCTTCCTCTTGAGAAGACTGTGCGCAAACAAAGCGGATGATCCCGGCTCCCAAACAGGCCAGCGAAACGACGCCGGTTACAACAAACAACAAAGCCCCGGAGATCATCTGGCTGACACCCAGCACAAAGACAGCGAGAAAACACAGGATCAACAGGACCGCCGGCAACCGGATATGCCGCGCCGAATAAGACGGAAACCGGATTTCCAATTCTCCGGCCGGTGAATTGGATACATGGGACGCATATTCGATTGCGGCGGGGGTCGTAATCCGGATTTGTTTGGCAAGTACCGGATGGCGTTCCAAATGGCGGCGGACAGCGAGAAACTGTCCGGGCTCCGGAGCGATCGCATAAAGCGCCTGATTTCTGTAAAGCGATAGAAGGGTCGGACCGAACTCCGCCTCCCCTATGGCCAACGGCCGATCGTTCAAGGTGCGCAACCGAAACCCGTTTTCCGGCAAAAACGGTAGATTGCAGAGTTCTGCAAAGGCGCTGTAAAGACACTCCGTAGTGACAATGGCGTGGCGAAGCAGATACTCTTCGAACGGGACGTCATGAACTTGGGCCGCGTCATGAGCCGCTGTTAAAACCGATCGGGGAACGCCACGTGACAACAGGATTTCAAGAACACCCGGCAGACTGTCCTGCATTTCCGTTCCCCCCGCATACTCGATACACGCACTTCTGCCGTAGGGGATCATCAATAAACGAAGCTGAGTTGCTGCCCCCCGGCAAACGGGTATTTGGTGTTACTTTCGTATTTTTAGTTGCATTACTATTAACTATAATCGCTATGGTTGCAACTTCTGATTTAGCTCGGGCAGATCAACCGGAAATCATCGTTCCAAATTTCTGGGATCACAAAGCTGTTTTTGACCGGCCGAACAACATCCCGGACACAATCCAGTTTCTTGCAACGGATAACTTCCCGCCCTTTGTGTTCCGCGATCCGCAAGGCCGCTTGACAGGGTTCAACATCGACTTGTCCCGTGCCCTATGTCAGGAGCTCGCAATCTCCTGTGCGTTGAAAATAAAGGACTTTGAGGTCTTGATCCCGGCCTTGGAGGAGGAAGAGGGAGACGCAATCATCTCAGGCCTTTCCCGGTATTCGCCGCAGGCCCGCGATCTGACATTCACCGACGATTACATGAAACTGCCGGCCCGTGTGATCGTTTCTAACTCAGCGGATAACGACTTCGGCGATGCTCCCGAACCCGGCCAAACAGTCGCGGTCCAAGCCGGAACCCGTTACGAAGCCTTTGCACGCAAGTTCTGGCCCAGCGCCGACATCCTGAACTTCCCGTCCACCGCAGAGGCACGAGAGGCCGTAAAGGATGGGACGGCAGATGCTCATTTTGGTGACGGTCTCAGTCTCTCGTTCTGGCTGCGCAGCCCGGCCGCAGAAAACTGCTGCCGCTTTGCCGGTGGTCCCTGGTTGGAGCCGGGTTACTTTGGGGAGGGTATGGCGATTGCTACGCGGAGCGGTGATACCGAGCGGGCCGCAGCATTGAACTATGCCCTAAGGCAGCTGCACCAAAAGGGCGTCTATCAGGAACTGTATCTGCGTTACTTTCCGCTCAGTTTCTACTGACTTTCCGATGTCTCGGGACGCCGTCTGGACCTCAGAAACGGAATAGCCAGACTGAACGGCAAACTGTGCGCTTTCGGCGTGAGTTCGGGTCCAAGACCGAGCTCCATGCCATCGTGCCCCCGCTCAGGCTGCGGCACATAGGTTCCGAAAATCCGATCCCATACGGAAAGATTGAAACCGTAGTTCGAGTCCGTCTCGCGGCGCTCAACCGAATGATGTACCCGGTGCATGTCCGGTGTCACGATGACAACTCTCATGACTCGGTCGAGCCATCCCGGGAGCGAGGCATTGGCATGATTGAAAAGTGCTGCGCCATTCAACACGATTTCAAAAACCAGCACCGCTTCCACCGGTCCGCCGAGCGCGACTATAACCGCACCTTTCCAGACAAACGAGAGCAGGATCTCAATCGGATGAAACCGAAGTGCGGTGGAAACATCGACCTCAGCATCTGCGTGGTGCATCCGGTGGATGCGCCAGAACAGCGGCACCTTGTGAGACGCCCAGTGCTGGAACCAGACCGCAAGATCCAGAATAACGAAGGTCAGCAACCAGGCCGCAACGCCCGACCAGCCGAGCCAGCCGAACAGGCCCCAGCCATTGTCGAAGGCCAGCATCGCCAAACCAACACCACCAATTGGAAAGATGAACCGAACCAACGCTGCATCAAGAACGACGAGCGCCCAATTGGTCGGCCAGCGTTTGCTCCGCCCGAGTGGTTGCTCCCGCTTTGGCAATGCGAACTCAATAGCCGCCATAAGGCCAAATATTCCCGCAAAACAGGCCAGCCGGATTGTGTTCGTATCCAGACCTTCCAGTAATCCAGCCGTCTCCACCTGCACCTCGCATCCCTGACTTGCTTTCCTTGCCGAGCATATGTAGTGCACGGACACGATTTCCAGCAATTCACATTCGCGCGGCACAGCAGACAAAACCATGGCTAATTTTCTTTGGACCCGGCCGGACACAGACCCCGTGGCAACACTACTCCTGGCACATGGGGCCGGCGCGCCGATGGATTCCACGTTCATGGAGAAGCTTGCAGGTGCGCTCGCCGAAAACAGGATTGCGAGTGCACGGTTCGAATTTGCTTACATGGCTGGCCGCAGAACTGGCGGCCCAAAGAAACCACCGCCGAAAGCCGACAAGCTGATCGGTGAGTTCCAAACTGCCCTGCAGAAGCTGATGAGTGAAGCAGAAGGACCGCTTCTGGTAGGCGGAAAATCCATGGGCGGTCGGGTGGCTGCCATGTTGTCCGGTGGCGGTTCCCTGCCCGCCCGGGTTAAGGGTGTCTGCTGTTTCGGTTATCCGTTCCATCCCACAGGCAAGCCGGATGCCGAATGGCGACTTTCCCCTCTTCAGGACGCCAAGCGCCCGGTACTAATTCTGCAGGGAGATCGCGATCCCTTTGGCAATCAGGCGGAAATTGATGCCATCACTCTGCCCGATGCTGTCGCGCTCAGGTATCTGGAAGACGGCAACCACGACTTTGGTCCGCGTGGCAAATCGCCCGCAACGCTTGATGGCAACATCCACGCTGCCGCTCAAGCCGTTGCAGAGTTCGCAGCCGGGAATTGACACTACTCGGCGGGAGTCAATCCACGTCCGGTCCCAGCAGATGGTGGCATGGGCCTCTGGCGCAGATGGATAAGACCGGCGATATCGTCGCCAATCTTCAGTAGAGCTGGCACCAGCACCAAAACCAGCGCTGTTGCCGTTGCCAAACCGAACACGATCGTGATGGCCATGGGCAACAGGAACTGAGCCTGCAAGCTGGTCTCAAACATCAGCGGCAACAACCCGCCGATGGTGGTCATTGAGGTCAACAACACGGCCCGCAGACGGTCGCAACTTGAACTGATTGCAGCTGAATCCAGGTCTTCGCCACTCTTGCGCCGTTCCTCGAAACGAGCGACCAAAATGATCGAGTTGTTGACCAGGATCCCGGCAAGTCCGAGCAAACCGATCATGCTGAGAATGGTGAGCTTAAAGCCCATCAGGTAATGGCCGACAATTGCACCGACGATGCCAAATGGAATGATCGACATGACAACGAGCGGCCTGGAATAACTGCCGAAGATCGCAGCAAGGATGATGTAGATCCCGGCAATTGCCATCAGAACACCGGTCAGGAGCTCGGAGAACGCATTCGCCTGCTCCTCTGCCCGGCCCGCAAAGGAATACTCCAGACCGTAGCTTCTGGCGAGATTGGGTAGGAAAGCCTCCTGAAGCTCGGCAATGATCTGGTTGTTCGACGTCACCGTGCTGTCGATGTCGGCGACAACGGAGACAACCGTCTTGCCATCCCGGCGCAGGATCACCGAAAAGCCTTGCGCATCGGTCAGGTTGACGACTTCTGTGAGCGGTACGAATTCACCGCCCGGTGTTCGCAAGGACAACTGCCGCAAGGCGGCCGTACCGTCGACATCGATCTGCTGGCGAACCCGAACGGTCACCTCTTCATCGCCTTCAGCAAACCTCCGGGCGATGTTGCCCTCAAACGCATTGCGGATCTGCCGGGCGGCGCTTTCGACCGTGAACCCGAGCGCCCGTCCGCGTGGCGTCAGCTCAACCAGCAGCTCCGGCTTGCCATAAGGCAAATCATCCTCAACGCCGCTGGTCCCCGGGAAGGCAGACAATTCCTGCTGCAGCTCCCGTGCTGCCGCCTTCAAATCCTGAAGCGATGCGCCGGTCAGACGGATATCCAGATCCCGCCCTGGAGGGCCGCCTCGGCGTTCAGCAATCGCAACGCGGGAGATGCCTGGAATCTCCGGAACGGCTGCCCGCCACGCATTCACAATGGCCGGCGTCCTGACAGCTCGCTCCTCGGACCGGCTGAGCTGAACGGTGATGTTTGCGACATTGTCCCCACGGTTGTTGCCCGCAACACCAAGCGTTGCGTAGGTCGCAACGACAAGGCTCGAACCAGCGCCGCCGGTGAGCTCCGCTTCCGCTTCTTTCAGGGCGTCCTCAATCTTGATGATTCCGGCGATTGCCTGATCTTCCGGAATGCCCGCATGGAAAAAGATTGAGGCAGTCAGGTTTTCCGCTTCTGGCGACGGAAAGAATGTAAAGCCCACACGGCCACCCCGGACGAGCCCCACAGCAAGCACCATGGCCGCAACCGCGACCGCGAAGGTGACATACCGCCAGTTCACCGCGACCTTCACAAAGGCATGGAAGGGATAATCGCGGACCCAGTTGAAGCCAGCGTCAAACCCGCGGCGGAACCAGCTTGGCTGTCCGCTGCGACGGGACCCGGCCCGTGATCGGCGCATGACACTCAGAAAAGCTTCAAATCCGACTGCAAGTGTAAAACAGACTGCGACAACAATCGCCTCGAACGGAACCAAACCGACGGTTTCCTTGAGGGCGCGCAAGGGATCATCGATCACATCCAGGAACGGGGGAACCGACATGTCCGGCTGGTTGACAAGCGCGCTCAGGAACAACGCCGGCGCACCCGCAAGAAGGACGACGCGCCACCAGTTCCAGCGCGGCCGGCTGCCGAGAGCATGCGACAGGTGGCCCGGAAGGATCATGAAACATTCGATCAAGGATGCAATGACAACAGCGACCACAACGACGGGCAGCGTTCCCATGATTTGACCGAGCACATCACTGATCAGGAGGATCGGCACAAAGGCCGCAATCGTCGTCAGGCTTGCAGCAAAGATCGGCGCCAGCATCGTGCTTGCCCCGTTGACAGCCGCATCTTCAGGACTGTCACCCATGGCTTGCCGGGTCGCCGTATGCTCGCCGACCACAATCGCATCATCAACAATCACGCCGAGCATCATGATAAGGGCGAACATGGAGATCATGTTGATGCTCTCGCCCATCAGCCACATGATCCCGAGCGTTGCCATCATGGCGACCGGAATGCCGGCTGCCACCCAAAGCGCGATCCGTGCGTTAAGAAACAAGAACAAAATCCCAACCACGAGCACGAGACCAGTGAGCCCGTTTTCAACAAGCAGGTTGATGCGGCCCTTCACGGCGTCGGCGCGGACATCGTATTTCAGGATTTCGAGTGACTGCGGCAGCTGAGGCGTGATTTCTGCCAAATAGTCATCGACGATCTGCGCTGCCTTCAATGTGTCGGTGGTCTCGGCTCGAAGAATGTCGAGCTCAATTGCGCGTGCGCCTTGAGAAAAACCCTGGTTTTCGCTTTCGTCAAAATCCCGGACGACCGTGCCGATATCCTCAACCTTGGTCTTTTCGCCCGATGCAAAGGACTTCACCTCAACGCGGCCGACAGCCTCCGGAGATCGACCCTCAGACAAGGCCCTGATCTGCCGTTCAACACCTCCGTCGAGATTGCCGGCAGGCAAATCAACTGTGTTTCCGGCAATCTGGGTAGCCACATCCGAAACGGTCAGATCCAGCCGGCGGAGTTCGCGTTCCGGTATTTCAACGAGATACTCCGGCGACCGGTAACCCTTGAGCTCAACCTTGTCGATGCCACGGGCGAGCAGGTCATCGCGCATCTGCCGCGCAAAGACTTTCAGCGCCTGCTCCGGGAACGGACCACGCAGGGCAAGCGTTGCCACGCCGTCTGTAAAGTTTGCCGCCGATACGACGGGCGTTTCGGAATCCACGGGAAGCGTCGTGACCGCAGAGACGGCCTGTTCGACATCCGACAATGCCTTTTGCATGTCGGTGCCTTCGAAGAATTCCATCCGCACCGAGGCGCTGCCCTCGCGGCCGTAGGACGTCAATTCCTTCATGCCATCGATGAACCGGAGTTCGGGCTCGATAACTTCGAGAATGTTGGACGAAACGTCCTCCGCACTGGCTCCCGGCCAGGCAACCGAAACGGAGATGCTGTCGATCTTGACGGTTGGAAAGAACTGCGTATTCAGCTTCGCAAGGCCGTAGGCGCCAAAAAGCACCATGATTGCCATGATCAGGTTGGCTGCATTCGGGTGCCGGACCAGAACTTCCATGATGCCGCGGGGTTCCATTGGGCGCGCCATGTCGTCCCCCCTTTACTGCGAAACCGCAGCAGATTGATCTGCCGGCTCAGCAACCTGGTTCACAGCCGGTTGCTCAGCGTTCACATCGCTGACCAGCAGTCCTTCGCCAGCTTCCGGGATACGCGTCACCAACAAGGTTTCACCGGAGTTCAGGTCACCGCGCACGAGTATGAAGCCGTCGTCAATTGCAAGTGCGTTCACTGATCTGGCCTGAAGGCGATTGTCTTCAACGACATAGACAGTACCCTGGCCATAATAAGCTGTTTCCGGGATGCGAAAGCTGTTGGCGTAGGTTCTGTCCGGAACCGCCACTTCGACGAAGGCACCCGGCCGCAGCGGAACTGCCGCTCCCGATGCATCAATGCGCGCTATCAGATCAACGCCGCCCCGGTCGCTTGCGACATCCGCTCCAATCCGCGTAACTGTCGCCGGATAAGTGACAGGCTGATCCCCGAGATTCCAGATCACGTCGACCGGGCGCCCGACAACTGTACCGCTGTCTTCGAGCAAGCGGCCGTACTGGTTGTCCGACAGGGTCAGCCGGACTTCGAATTCGCTGCTGTCGTAGAGGGATACGATTGCATCATTTACGCTGATGAGACGTCCCGGCTCGGCCGCTGACGAACGCACGATCGCATCAAATGGTGCGGTAAGGACAGTGTTCTCCAACTGGCGCTGAGCGTTTTCAAGGCGCCATTCCAGGCGCTCGACAGTCGCCTTTTGCTGAACGACCTTTGCTTCTTCCAAAGCCAAAGTGTTTTCAGACCGTTCAACGCTTTGCTGGCGCTGGGACACGATCAGCTTACGGTCGTCAACGGTTCGCTCTGTTGCCGCACCACGTCCAAGAAGCTCCTCTGCCCGCTCCAGATCCCGTTGGGCAAACTCCAGCTGTTCTCCGGCACGAACCAGATTGGCCTTTTCAAGCGCAACACGGCCCTCGTTTTCCACCAGTGCGGCTTGCGCTTCAGCAAGGTTGGCACGGGCTTCAGTCACGGCCCCTTCATAGTCGAAACGATCAATCACAACCAGGGTATCGCCGCGCTCGACTTTACCGCCCGCCTTCAAGTCTGGATGAACTTCGACAATCTCGCCGCCGACCAGCGCCCGCAAATCGACTTCCCGGCCAGCCTGGGTCTGGCCGTAAACGGAGATCAACGGCGCATAATCGCCTTGTTGAACTGTGGTGGTTTCAACCGCATAACTTTTTTCCTGAACGGGCCGTTTCGGCACGTCCGGGCGGGTTGCGATGAGCTGGTTCATGCCCTTGAAGGCACCAAAGAGAATGGCAAACGCCAAAGCCGTTTGAAGCAGCGCTTTCAGAACCAGCTTTGTGCGCTCCATCGGTGTCCGTGTCCGGCCTGCTGGCGGAAGAACTTCAGGACTTGGCGGCTTGCCGGTTTCCGGTTCAACGGACTGCAACATACTCAAGCTTTCTCACAGGTGCGAATGCGACGGCTCTAAACTATACGCGAACCGTGGGCATAAGATTACTTTGCACCGCAAAAAATCAAGGTTTTCAGCGCAGAAACGCGCTCTTCAGGCCGGAATTCGTGTATCCAAATGTATCAACGGATACAGTCTGCAGGCCAGATGTCACCGGCCTGCAGTGTATCCTCAGCGGTCAAATTCGTATGTGGTGCTGCAGAATTCGCACGTAACAACGATCTTGCCATCAACTGTGACTTCTTCCACTTCGTCTGCGCTAAAGTTTGCCAAAACATTGGCAACTTTGTCGCGCGAGCAACGGCATTTATCGGCAATCGGCTGGGCATCGAAAAGCCGCACGCCGCGCTCATGAAACAACCGGTAGAGCAGCGTTTCGACGCTGACTTCAGGGTCTGTCAGCTCCACATCCTGGACCGTATCGACAAGTGCCTTGGCTTCGACCCAGGCATCATCTTCGTCAATTTCGTGACGCACGGTTCCCGCCGGCGCATCACCCGGGTCAATGTCCGCCTGACGCATCCGTTCCGGCGCTTCAGGCAGAAACTGGATGAGCAAGCCACCGCCTGTCCAAGATTTGACCGGCACGTCTCCGTCCTGTCGGGTGTAGAGTTCACCGACAGCCAAACGGACTTCGGTCGGGATCTGCTCAGATCGCTCGAAGTACCGGCGCGCGACTTCTTCCAATGAGATACCATTCAGCTCGACCAAGCCCTGGTAGCGCTGCATGTGCTTGCCCTGATCGATGGTCATCGCCAGATGACCATGCCCGAGCAGCGCCTCTGGCGTTGCAGCACCGGCATCGATCAACCCGGCAACACGTTCTGCGTCGAACGTTGCGCAAGCACGGATCGCGTCCGGCGTTTCAAAATCGACGACCAGCATCGACACCGGACCTTGCGTCTGGGTCTGGAGTGTAAACCGCCCGTCAAACTTCAGAGAGGTTCCGAGCAGGCTTGTCAGGACAATGGCTTCCGCCAGAAGCCGGGATACCGGCTCCGGATAATCATGGCGTCCAAGAATTTTCTCAAGGATGGGGCCAAGCGCAACACTGCGCCCGCGGACATCCAGTCCTTCCACGGCAAAGGGCCGGACAGCGTCCAGCCCTGCGGGCTTGATGCCCAGTTCTTCCAAATTTAATGCCACTTTGGCTACGCCTTAAGCTGCGCCGAAACACCAGGCCAAAATGCCCTTTTGAGCATGGAGCCGGTTTTCGGCTTCGTCAAACACGACAGAATTGGGACCGTCCATGACCTCGTTGGTGACTTCCTCGCCGCGGTGTGCCGGAAGGCAATGCATAAACAGTGCATCACCATTTGCCTCCGCCATCAGACGTTCATTTACCTGATAGGCACTCAGCAGGTTGTGACGGCTTTCGGCGTCGTCGTCGCCCATCGACACCCAGCAATCGGTGACGACACAGTCGGTCCCTTTGACAGCCTCATATGGGTCGTCGGTGACCAGAATGGAACCACCCTTGGCACGGGCGGTCTCAATCAAGTCCTGAGGCGGGGCCAGTTCGGCCGGTGTCGCGATGCGCAGTTCGAAATCCAGACGCGGTGCGGCGTGAACCCAGGACGCCAGAACATTATTGCTATCGCCGGTCCAGGCAATGCTGCGCCCGGAGATGCCACCACGATGCTCTTCGAAGGTCATGATGTCTGCCATGATCTGGCACGGATGCGAGATCTTTGTCAGGCCATTGATCACCGGAATGGTCGCGTTTTCAGCCAGTTCATTGAGAGCTTCGTGGTCCAGGATCCGGATCATGACGCCGTCGACGAACCGGGACAGCACCTTCGCCGTGTCGGCGATAGTCTCGCCTCGGCCCAGCTGCATCTCCGCACCGGTCAGCATCAAAGTCTCACCACCGAGTTCACGCATTCCAACATCAAAGGAAATGCGGGTCCGTGTCGATGGCTGCTCGAAAATCATGGCCAGAACTTTGCCGGCGAGCGGCCCCTCACCCCGGCGAACGCCGTTGCGGTTTGCCTTGATCTTCTTTCCGGTTTCCAGAATAGCGCGCAGATCATCGCCCTCGAATTGGGTCAGATCCAGGAAGTTTTTGTACGCTCCGTTGGCGGTCATTCGGCCGCTCCTTCCAACAACTTTTTCTCAACGGCGAATGCAGCCTTCTCCAGCCGATCAACCGCATCGGAAATCTCTTCTTCCGAGATGGTCAGCGGCGGCAGGATCCGGACAACGTTGTCACCGGCCGGGACCGCAAGAATGCCCGCTTCGCGCGCGGCGGCGACATAGTCTCCCACCGGCGCGGTGCACTTGATGCCCAGCATCAGACCATTGCCCCGGACAGCCTCGAACACCTTCGGGTGGCTATCGACCAGCCCGGAAAGCTTTTGCTTGAAGGAGAGGCCCTTCTTTTGAACCTCTTCCAAAAAACCATCTGCAAGAATGACGTCCAAAACCGCATTGCCAACAGCCATGGCCAGCGGATTGCCACCGAAGGTCGTGCCGTGGGTTCCGGGTGCCAGCGCGGACGCAACTTCTTCGGTCGCAAGACAAGCGCCCATCGGGAACCCACTGCCTATGCCCTTGGCGACGGCCATCAGATCCGGATCAACGCCAGTCCACTGATGCGCGAACATTTTTCCGGTCCGGCCGACACCCGTCTGGATTTCGTCAAAGATCAGCAGGGCTCCGGTTTCATCACAAAGCTTACGCAGAGCGCGCAGGAATTCGTAGTCGACTTCCCGAATGCCGCCCTCGCCTTGGATGGGTTCGATCGCGATCGCTGCGGTTTGCGGACCGACCATGGCTTTCAAGGCCTCCAAGTCCCCGCTGGGCACCTGATCGAAGCCCGGGGCCTTCGGTCCGAAACCTTCCAGATATTTCGCCTGGCCACCTGCTGCAATCGTGCCGAGTGTCCGGCCATGGAAAGCGCCTTCAAAGGTCACGATTTGATACCGGTCCGGCTCATTGCGGTCATAGTGATAACGCCGGGCACACTTGATAGCCGCTTCCATTGCTTCGGCGCCGGAATTCACGAACAAAACCTTGTCTGCAAATGTTGCATCGGTGAGGCGCTGCGCAAGCCGCGCGCCATCCGGCATCTGGTGCAGATTGGAAATATGCCAGAGCTTGGCCGCCTGATCTTGAAGGGCCTGGACCAGATGCGGATGAGCATGTCCGAGCGAATTTACCGCGATCCCGGACCCGCAATCGAGAAATCGTCGGCCGTCACTCGTAACAAGCCAGACACCTTCCCCGTGATCGAATGACAGGTTCGATCTTGCGTAGTTTCCAAAAAGCGCGGACGCGGACATACCTCTTTAGTCTCCTTTGGCCGCCGGAAGCGCCACTGGTATCGGACCGTCGGAACTCCGGGGCATCACCTTTAATAAAGGCCAAAAACGCAATGTGCCGCCAAAGCGGCGGCACGTTGCAAGATCCTTATACACTGCCGAGGTCCCCGCCTGTCAATGGAAATGGCCATTGCCCGGGTTCGGGCTGTTTTATGTAAAAGTCTCAATGACCTCGCATCTGTTGGGGAAAAGTCCGTTCATCCCCAACTCACTGCAGCCTGACGGTTGCTTCACAAATTAACGTTATTGTAACCTTTGACTAATCAGACACGACATCTCGTGCGGCGTATCAAATAGAGGCACAAGATATGCCATAATGGACTTGCGTTTGCGTGTCCAATAACGGGATTTTGGCCAGTCACTGGCCTTGGCAAGGGGTGCGGCAATGAGTTGGACGAACGAACGGGTTGAGCTTTTGAAGAAGCTCTGGGGTGATGGTTTGAGCGCAAGCCAGATTGCGGGTGAGCTTGGCGGTGTCACACGGAACGCGGTGATTGGCAAGGTACACCGGCTTGGTCTTTCCGGCCGCGCAAAGTCTTCTTCCTCAAGCGCGAAACCGCGCCGTCCGCGCACAACGGCCAACCCGTCGTCTCAATCGGCACCGAAACGTCCGCAAACACAGCCGCAGACCCAAGGCTCCGCAGCGTTGAAGATGGAACCGACACCGGCCCCGGTCGCAGAGGTTCAACCCGTTGCAGAACCGATCGCTGACGTTGTTCCAATGTCCAAGCGGGCGACCATCCTGACGCTAACTGAGCGCACCTGTAAGTGGCCGATCGGCGATCCGGCGACAGAAGACTTCTACTTCTGCGGTCAGGTTTCCGAAGCCGGGGTGCCCTACTGCCCCTACCACTGCAAGATTGCTTACCAGCCGGTCGCTGACCGCCGCCGGAGCGCCAACAACAAGACCAGTGTTGCCCAGGCCTCCTGATCTCGAAATACCCAAGAAAAAGCCCGCCGATTTGGCGGGCTTTTTTGTTTGTCTTGAAAGTCTCGATCAGGCTGCCGTGAACTGGTCGTTGAAGGCATAACCAGCCCCGCGCACCGTGCGGATCGGGTCTTTCGCCTTGCCCTTGTTCAGCGCTTTGCGCAGCCGGCCTACGTGAACATCGACCGTGCGTTCATCCACATACACATCGTGCCCCCAAACACCATCCAAGAGCTGTTCGCGTGAAAAGACCCGGCCTGGTGCGGTCATCAGGAATTCCAGAAGGCGAAACTCTGTTGGCCCCAAATGGATTTCCTTGGTGCTGCGCCGGACGCGGTGTGTTTCCCGGTCAAGTTCGATATCGCCAGAGCGCAGCATCGTGGACACCACCTCCGGGCTTGCCCGCCGCAAGATCGCGCGGACACGCGCCATCAGTTCGGGCACTGAGAACGGTTTGACCACGTAGTCGTCCGCTCCGGTCGACAGGCCTCTGATGCGCTCAGCTTCCTCGCCGCGCGCCGTCAGCATGATGACCGGCAAGCGCTCGGTGTCTTCGCGTGCCCGCAGGCGCCGGCACAGTTCGATTCCGGAGAGTCCGGGCAACATCCAGTCCAGCAACAAAAGGTCCGGCTGGGTTTCCCGGAGGCGGATTTCCGCCTCGTCGCCGCGGACACAGGTCTCGACGGCGTATCCTTCAGCTTCCAGATTATACCGCAACAGAAGGCTCAACGGTTCTTCGTCTTCGACGATGAGGACCTTCGGCATGAATTCTCGCTCCAATTCCCTCAGCCGGCACTAAAGCGCCGGCTTACAGTTCCTGCTTCACAGCCCGCTCAGGCTGGCTCTGGCAACTCACATAGCGCCGGTTTCATCAACCTTGGTGCGGTCTTCCGGAAGCCGCTCGCCCGTCACCATGAAGAAGACGTTTTCGGCAATGTTGGTGGCATGATCGCCGATCCGCTCGATGTTCTTCGCACAGAAGAGAAGATGGACGCAGGAGGTGATCACCCGTGGATCTTCCATCATGTACGTCAGAAGTTCGCGGAACAGAGAGGTGTAGATCGCATCGACTTCGGCATCAGCTTCCTGCACGTGGCGCGCAGCCTCTGCATTGCGTCCGGTGTAGGCATCCAGAACCTTTTTCAGCTGCCCGAGGGCCAGCTCGGTCATGTGCTCGACGCCGATTGCCAGCTTCTTGCTCTGAATGTCGTTGTCGATTGCGATTGCCCGCTTGGCGACGTTCTTTGCAAGATCGCCAACACGCTCCAGATCGTTCGCGATCCGGCTGGCGGCTGTGATTTCACGCAGATCCTGCCCCATTGGCTGACGGCGCACGATCATTGCAATCAGGCCTTCCTCAACGTCCTGGTGCAGCGCATCAAGACGGCGATCCTGATCAATCACGCGGCGCGCCAAATCGGTGTCGCCGGACACGAGGGCGGAAACGGCTTCTGCAAATGCTTTTTCTGCAAGACCGCCCATTTCAGCGATCCGGCCGGCCATGACGTTCAATTCGTCATCATAAGCCGTGACTGTATGTTCAGACATCCTGTGTCCCTTCGAAAAAATGTGCGATCCGGTCAACCGAAGCGGCCGGTAATGTAATCCTGCGTACGCTTGTCCACCGGGTTGGTGAAGATATCCTGTGTCGGACCTTCTTCAACCAGAATTCCCAAGTGGAAGAATGCAGTGCGCTGAGACACGCGGGCGGCCTGCTGCATGGAGTGCGTTACGATCACGATCGTGTAATTCTCGCGCAGCTCGTCGATCAGCTCCTCAACCTTGGCGGTCGCGATTGGATCGAGAGCGGAACACGGCTCATCCATCAGGATCACTTCCGGGCTGACGGCAATCGCGCGGGCAATGCACAGACGCTGCTGTTGACCACCGGACATGCCAGTTCCAGGTTCGTCGAGACGATCCTTGGCTTCTTCCCAAAGACCCGCCTTTTGCAGGCTGGAGGCCACGATGTCATCAAGCTCAGCCCGGTTCCGGGCCAGACCGTGAATGCGCGGGCCGTAGGCTACGTTATCGTAAATCGATTTCGGGAACGGGTTCGGCTTCTGGAACACCATTCCGACCTTGGCGCGCAACTGCACCGGATCGACTTTCGGATCGTAGATGTCTTCGCCGTCAATCTGGATGGAGCCTTCGACCCGGCAGATATCGATCGTGTCGTTCATGCGATTGATGGTCCGCAAGAATGTCGACTTTCCGCACCCGGACGGACCAATGAAGGCCGTGACCGAACGCGGCTGGATTTCAATATCCACATCCTTGATCGCGTGCGTGTCGCCGTAATAGACCTGCACTTTGTTGGCTGAAATCTTGCTGTCGGTCATATCTGTCGCCTGTTCAATTTTCGGCATGTCATTCATGGGTACGCCTCCTTACCAGCGACGCTCGAACCTGCGGCGCAGGATAATCGCGAGGATGTTCATAGACAGAAGAAAGATCAGGAGGACGATGATACCGCCCCAGGCTTTCTCGTAGAACGCGAAGTCGGAACGGGCCGCCCAGGTGTAGATCTGTGCCGGCATCGCCGAGTTCGGGTCCATAAATCCGGAGACGAAACCGTCCGGATATCCGCGGGCCACAAAGCCGACCATCCCGATGAGAAGCAGCGGTGCTGTTTCCCCAAGAGCCTGAGCCAGACCAATGATCGTTCCGGTCAAGATGCCCGGCATCGCCAGCGGCAATACATGGTGGAACACGGCCTGCATCTTTGAGGCACCGACACCCAGGGCTGCGTCGCGGATGCTTGGCGGCACGGCTTTCAGCGAGGCGCGTGTTGAGATGATGATCGTGGGCAGCGTCATCAGTGTCAGAACAAGACCGCCAACGATCGGCGCCGATTGCGGCAAGTGCATGAACTGGATGAACACCGCAAGACCCAGAATACCGAACACGATTGACGGAACCGCCGCAAGGTTTGAAATGTTCACCTCGATCAAGTCAGTGAACTTGTTCTGCGGTGCGAACTCTTCAAGATAGATGGATGCAGCCACTCCAATCGGCAGGGACAGGAACAACACCACCAGCATCATGAAGAACGATCCGACCACAGAGGCTCCGATACCGGCACCGCCCGGATTGTCCACGCCGGAGTCTGCCCCGGTGATGAACGGCCAGTTGAAGACCGTCTGGATAATCCCGCTCTCGACCAGCACATCGACCAGATCCAGATCGGATTTTTGGAGGAACCGGCTGTCTGTGATGTTGTCCCGGGTCAGGCGGCCATTCATGTAACCATCAACACGGGAGGATGCCGCCAGTTCGAAGGCAACCGGCTGACCAAGCTGGTCCGGGTTCGCCCGGTAGAACTCGCGAATGGTGCTTCCCGGCTTGCCGACAATCCGCTCAATAGCAGCAATATCGAACGGAACCTGGATGTCCTTTTGCTCAAACTGCGCGCTCATTGCTTCAGTGAACACAGCCTCGTAGGCCCGCGTCTTGAAGAGCTGGCTTTCAGCATCGTCGAACTGTTCCTGGGTGACAGTAAATTCAACAGTCAGAACGGTCCGCGTAAAGGCCGGAATGCCTTCGCTAATGATTGAGTAGGCCAGGACGACCAAGAAAAACAGACCGGCTCCGATAGCGGCAATGCCGTAAGCCTGAAAGCGTTTTTCCGATGCATTGCGTTTCTTCGTCAGCTCGTCCGTCGCATACAGTGAGCGAGGCTGTGCAGACGTTTTTTCAGGCGCTTTTGCACCTTCTGGAGAAAGAGTTGCGTCGGTCATCAGTCATACTGCTCCCGGTATTTGCGCACGATGTAGAGCGCGACAATGTTCAAACCGAGCGTCACCACAAAGAGCGTCATGCCCAGCGCAAAGGCGACCAGCGCCACCGGGGATGCAAAGTCTGCATCGCCCGTCAGCTGGCTGACGATCTTCGCTGTCACTGTTGTCATTGCGTCGAAGGGGTTCAAGCTGAGACGCGCTGCGGCACCCGCACCAAGAACCACAATCATCGTTTCACCGATGGCTCGGGAGGCTGCCAGCAGGATTGCGCCAACAATACCCGGAAGGGCTGCCGGCAGAATGACCTGCTTGACGGTTTCGGACTTGGTCGCACCCAGGCCGTAAGAGCCGTCACGCATGGCTTGCGGAACCGCGTTGATGATATCGTCAGAGAGCGAACTCACGAATGGGATCAGCATGATGCCCATCACGAGGCCGGCGGTCATCACCGCCGTACCGGACTGCATAATCCCGGCCCCGTCCGGCCCAAAGACCGAGACAAGAAGCGGGCCGACTGTCAGCAGCGCAAAGAGACCGTAAACGATCGTCGGAATGCCGGCGAGGATCTCAAGAAGCGGCTTGGCGACGGCGCGCACCTTCGGTCCGGCGTACTCTGAGAGGTACACCGCAGCAAACAGGCCGATCGGCACAGCCACGGCCAAAGCGACGAACGAGATGTAGAATGTGCCCCACAAGAGCGGGATGATCCCGAGTTGTGAATTGCCGCCGCGGCCGGAGAAGGTTGGTGACCACGTCAGGCCGAAGAAGAAGTCGAATGCAGGGTAGAGCCGGAAGAACTCAACCGTATTGAACACCAGCGAAAAGACGATCCCGGCAGTCGTCAGGATCGCGATCGATGCGGCCGAGATCAAAAGTGCCTTGATGCCCCGCTCAACCGTGTTCCTGGCGCGGAAGTCTGCCCGGGATTCATAAAGCCCCCATGCCGCCCCAGCCAAAGCCGCAAGGATGACGACAATCGACATCATGAAATTGCCGGTGGCGTTCAGCACCCGGTACTCTTGGGCTGCCCGGAGAATTGGCTGCGTAATCTGAGACGTGACGACCTGCCCCGCCTCTTTCAGCCGTGCCGTAACATCGTTGAAGTCGGCACGGGCATTGCGCGCGAAGTCTTCCGAAATCAGCCCTTGAGCAACGGCGTTGTCCAAACCGCGCGCAGCACGGCGCACTTCGGCAAGCACAAGCCCACGCGACGACCCTTCCGCGATCTCGCTGTCCGGGATCAAACCTGAAACACTGTTGTTAACGATCAAAGGCTGCGCCAGCAGCCATAGGACCAGAATGAGGAAGGCAGGAACCACCACCTTCATTGCGACGTTTGAGCCGTAATACGAAGGAAGCGAATGGAGCTTTATCTGCTCGCCTCCTGCGCTCGCTAAAGCTCGACCACGTCCGAGTACGTAGCCCACCACCGCAATGGCGAGTACGATCAAGATGAGCCAGACCACAGGCATCTGCTTCCCCGGATTTTATATGAAATTTCCAAAAAGGAGAAAGGGGCGGCGGAATATGCCGCCCCTCATATTCGAACCTGAAGGCTCGATTACTTCATGGTTTCTTCAGCTTCGATGGAAGCCTGAGTAGCAGCCAGCTCCGGATCGGAAACCAGGCCGTACTGAGCCAGCGGGCCTTGCGGGCCAGCGATTTCGTCTGCTGTGAAGAACTGAGCGTACTCTTTCAGACCCGGGATAACGCCGATGTGTGCTTTCTTGACGTAGAAGAACAGCGGACGGGAAACCGGATACTCGCCAGTGGAAATGGTCTCAGTGGAAGGTGCGATGTCAGACATGGTCGCAACTTTCAGCTTGTCGGTGTTGTTCTCGTAGAACGCCAGACCGAAAACGCCAACGCCGTTCGGGTTGGAGTCGATGCGAGCCAGGGTCTCGGTGTAGTCGCCGTCGATGTCCACGGACTTGCCGTCTGTACGAACTGCAAGACATGCGTCTTCAGCGTCGTCTTCGGACATGCCGCCGTCCATCATCGCCTTCATGGCGCCGGACTCTTCACAACCAACGAGGAGAACTTTCTCTTCGAAGACTTCACGAGTGCCGTGCTTGGTGCCCGGGATGAAAGCAGCGATTTCAACGTCCGGCAGGGAAGCGTCTACTTCGGACCACTTTGTGTACGGATTGTCGACGATAGCGCCATCAACCAGGACTTTCGGAGCCAGAGCGTTGTGCCACTGAACCGGTGTGAAAGCGGTGAAAGCAGGGCCGTCTTTTTGGGATGCGAAAACGATCCCGTCATAGCCGATGCGAACTTCCATGATGTCGGTTACGCCGTTTTCTGCGCAAGCCTTGATCTCTTTTTCGCGGATTTTACGGGACGCGTTTGCAACGTCGATGGTGTTTTCGCCAACACCTTCACAGAAGCGCTTCAGGCCAGCAGAAGAACCGCCGGACTCAACAACCGGTGTCGGGAAGTCGGTGTTTTCACCGAAAACTTCAGCGACGATAGAAGCGTAAGGAAGAACGGTTGAAGAACCGGCAACCTGAACCTGGTCGCGAGCCTGCGCGGCGCCAACGAATGCAGTGGAAGCAACAGCAAGAGCAGTTGCGCTAACGAGGGTCGTAAATTTCACTTGACCACTCCCTTTGAATGTCAAGGTTTGCAAATCCACGCTGGACGCGATTTCGTCCAAGCGCTGCCCGGAACCTAGGCCCGATGGATGAGAGTTCTATGACAGATTTTTTTCAGTTTTATGACATTGTAAGTATATGTATTTATTGATTAATTCTACAATTCTACATTTCTTTGTGTCATCCAGCGCTTCCGATTGACACATAATCCATGGCGTGACTGACACGCAGTGGAGAAGCTCTCAGGTCTCCTCACCTCGAACCCGCTTCTTTAGGTAGTAGAACACGTTCCAGCACGGTTCGCGTGATTAGCCAGCGAACTCGCCCCATAAGTCATTCTGACAATGAAGACTTTCGATCCAGCAACCGGATAAGTCGCGGTTGCTCGGCTCGGAAACAGACACTAGCCGGAAATGATCACCTTGAACGTGGCGCCCTTGCCCGGCGCGCTCTCCACATCGAGCCGGGCGCGATGACGGGTCAGGATGTGCTTGACGATCGCAAGACCCAGCCCTGTGCCTTTCATGGCCCGGCTGGAATCAACATCAACGCGGTAGAACCGTTCTGTAAGGCGCGGCAGGTGTTCCGGAGCAATCCCTTCTCCGTAGTCACGCACGGCAAGTTCCCACGCGATCTCGCTCTCGCCCATCTGTTTGGAGGTCAAGCTGACATCGACGACTTCGCCGGTGCTGCCGTATTTGAGCGCATTCTCGACCAGGTTTTCTGTTACCTGGATCAGTTCGTCCCGGTCACCTGAAATCATCACCGGCGTCTCGGGGAGATCCAGCCGGATCGTCATCTTCATGTCGCGCGCCAACGGCCCAAGAGCGTCATTTGTATGCCGGACGATTTCGCAAAGATCGACTGAAGTTTGCGGGCGAACGTGGGCACGCAGTTCGATGCGCGACAATGACAAGATGTCGTCGATCAACCGGCGCATCCGCCCGGCCTGATCCAGCATGATCGACAAGAATCGGTCACGTGCCTCCGCGTCGTCGCGAGCTGGCCCTTGCAAGGTCTCGACAAAACCGGTCAGTGACGCGAGTGGCGTGCGCAGTTCATGGCTGGCATTTGCTACGAAATCGGTCCGCATACGTTCAAGGCGCCGGTTTTCCGTCTGATCCTGGACCACGACAAGAACAAAAGCGGGCTTACGGCTGCTCGCCTGTCCTTCTTGAGGACCCGGCTCGTGAATGGGCGCGATATAGGCCTCAAGCCAGGTTTCTGTTGGAACTTTCTCGATCCAATTGATGCGCTCTGCAGTGCCGTTTGAACAGGCGCGATCAAACGCCTCCAAAAGCGATGGAGCCCGCAAGGAGAACGACAGCGGATCTCCCGGTTTCGCGCCGGGGTAAATCTCCATCGCCCGTGCGTTGACATACCGAGTGATGCCACGCGCATCTGCAACGAAGCACGGCGTAGGCAACGCATCGACCGTGACCTTCATGTCCGTTCCAGGCCACATGCGCCGCATTCTGCGCTGCGCATTGATCTTCAGCCGTCGGCTGGCGGAGTTGCGGGGAATTGAGAGCGTGGCTGCCAAAGTGGCCGCAAAACAGAGGAACCCCACCCATACCGGGATTTCATACACAACCACAAGACCAGTCAGAATGACCGCGCTGGCCAAGAGCGCCCACCGCGCATCCCTCAAGCGGCGCCGCGGTGTTTCCACAGGCGAAATTTGAGGGCTGTCTTCAAAAGGCGGTTGAGACACGGTCATGGGCTTGCGGGTTTGAAACGAACTCTGGGTGTCCGCCGATTATGGTTATTTCGACACCTCACCTTGCAGGTTAAAGTGTGAAGACATGAAAGGTGCACTCCGCCTAGCACAGAATGCATGTCAGCTAAACGACAGAATGGCGGCTTCCTGACGCAGGCGCATCATTTCCGCTTCAGCGTTTTTGCCGCCTCTAACATGTTCTTCAAAATTCGTGGCCAGCCATTCGATTGCATCATGAGCTGCATATATTCGCCGCCCGCCTCGCCATGCCGCAGAAACTTGTTGTGTACGACCTCAACCCGCGTCACCTCTCCGGCCTCGCGGAAATTGAGCATGACCCGGCTGGCTGCCGCTGGATCGGCGATCAAACTGCCATCCTGCGCCACCTGCCAAGAAATCCGAATATAGAGTGGTTCTTCTATGGAAAGAACGGTGCCCCAGATGCGCCGCTGCCCCTTGTCGTCGATTTGGTAACAGGCGCCGCCAGCAAAGGGCTCTATGCGGACATCAAGGTCACCGCTGGGGGCCTCACTCATGGGCGGGCACCACCAAAGCTCCGGATGGTCGACAACCAGCTTGAACGCATCAAGTCGCGCGAGCGGTATTACGCTCTCAAACCGGCATTCGAATTCCGATGCCGCTTGGCTCGTCATGGCAGCGTTGTTTTCGACATCTTGTTTCATCGGGTTTGACAAGATCCCATGTTTTGGGCTCGATGCTTCATCATATGGCCGTTATACGATTCAAACGTCAATTGCGTGACGTCCGATCCCATCCTCCAGGAACCATCTTAGCATGAAACATGACCGATCCTTCGATCCGCGCTATGGGGAACGCGTGGAGCTCCTGCCCGGCCTTTGCCGCGTGACAGCAAGAAACCCGGGCCCGTTCACTTTTCATGGCACGAACACCTACATTCTGGGCCAGAAGCACCTGGTTGTTGTGGATCCGGGCCCGGCGGACGAAGGACATGTAAACACCTTGCTATCGCTGACGGATGGCGCACAGATCGAGGCTATCCTGGTCACGCACACACATGTGGACCACTCGCCCGCGGCACGGATGCTTCAAGAACGCTCAGGCGCAAAGATCATCGGATGCGCGCCGCACCATACGGCCCGCCCCCTCATGGAAGGTGAAGTCAATCCACTGGATGCCAGCGGGGACAAAGACTACGCGCCGGATCAGGAGTATCAGGATGGCGATGTATTTGAAGCAGCAGGCATCAAGTTTGAAGCCATCGCCACACCAGGTCATACCGCCAATCACATGTGTTTTGCACTCTCCGGCGAAGACGTGCTGATCAGTGGCGACCATGTCATGGCTTGGTCTACGTCCATTGTCGCTGCCCCCGACGGGTCCATGCGCGACTACATGGCGTCCATCGACAAGCTGCTTGCGCGCTCCGAGACAACCTATCTGCCAGGGCATGGCGGTGTTGTTTCTGATGCGCCCCTCTATGTTGAGCAGCTGAAACGGCACAGATTGTCCCGCGAGGCCTCAATCCTAAATGTACTCAGCAGTCAGCCAAGCAGCATTCCGGAGATCGTTGCCAAGCTTTACGCTGATGTGGATCCCAAACTGCATGGTGCCGCAGGGTTGTCGGTGTTTGCGCACTTGGAGGATTTGACCGAACGCGGAAGGACAGTGGCTGATCCGAGCTTGGCTCTGGACGCAACGTTCCGGCTGGCAGCGTAACCGATAGATATCATCCTTCGAGATCATCCAGCTCGAAGGCATCGGCAGAGAGCCCTTCATCATCTTCAAAGTAGGGCTTGAAGCTCGGCAGCGGGATTGTTTCCCGATCGCGCTCAAAAACTTCCAGAGGGGCGTCTTCCTGAAGGTCGACCTCTTCAACCGCCAGACGCTCCAGATCGCCGTAGGTTTCAAGAAGAACCCGGTCGACTTCAGCCATGAGACCTCGGATGACATCCGCATTGCCTGAAAACTCACGTAAAGGCGACTGGGATCTGGAGCGGACATCAAGGAGCGCACCGACCGGATCCGGGCGGACCCTCAGGGCAATATCATGCTTAAGGCCCAACAGCTGGGTGGTTTCCTCGGCCCATAACGCGGTGGGCGCATCCAAGAGGTCGGGCGGAAGTTCATCAACAACCCGCCAGTTCAGCTCATCAACCGCCTTCTTTGCAGCCGCGTGCAATTCGCCTGGAGTTATCCGGTAGCGCCGTGGAACAATGTCCGGGTAGAGCTCTAATTGAAGCTCCGCGGCTGACCTCTCAGTGCGCATGGTCTCCTGGTACTGGGTCCAGGCCGTGTTCCGGACATGCGACGCCATCCAGACCAATACAGCCTGGTCCGACTGCGGCAGAACCTCCACCAGCAGCGGAGGCTCGTCCGGGTCCGTGGTCACATCCGTGAGTTCCGGATCCACGATGAGAAGTCCCAAAACGGCTGCAGGCGCACACAGCGCAACAGTACCCAACATGACACCAAGTATGGAAGATCCGATACCGCCGCCGCCACGGCTCCAGATCCGGACAAATGCAATCAGCCCACACAGCATGGCCGTGACGGCCAAAACGGCTGCCACAGAGAGGGACAAAACGAATGTATCGGGTGTGAGAAGGTCAAAACGCTGCGTCACCAAGGTAACCAAAGCCAGCGCGAACGCAAGCGCCCCGAGAGTGCGGCTGGCTGGTGCAGCTTTTGATCTGTGAGCCGGGTATTGCTTCATCTGACCTTGCGTTCAGTTTCCAACCGCCTGTTTAGCATTCCTCACCGTGTCGGCATAGCGGGCATGTGCCTGATGTCCCCGGCAATACATCGGTCTCCGGCCTGAATTACTTCGCAACCAATACGCTCACCCGGTTCGTTAAGAAAGCCTTACCGCAATTGTTCACGTTTGACCCAAGTTGGTAACAACCTGACATCCTTTTTGAGTAGCCGAACACGGAACGTCGGGGCATCCTACGTTTATCCGGATAAGAAAAAGCGGAAGATGGACAAAATGTCATCTAAGCGCCTTATTCCGGCATCACATCACCGGTGCGGATCGAAACACTCTTAGGCCGCATCGATAAAAAAACTGAGACAGAAAGACGGAACGGAACAATGTCTGATCAAACTGCCCGCCCTGCACAAACTGCACAGGCTGGAGCAAAACTTGAAAGCCTCTACAAGCCAGTTGGCATCGCAGCCCTAAACGCTGCGGCATTGTGCTTGCGTCCGTTCTCAAAAAAGACCTCCGGAAAATAATCCGTCAGGCGTAATCATAGGCGATCAGGCATCGCCTTCTGATTTCGATACAAACGACATACCGTCAGACCCTTTTGCATGCGCAGCAACAGCGCGTGCAAAACGTCAGCGTTTGCATAATCCGTCAACACTGTTTGTTGGTCAGGGTATGTTATTGGCATAGCCGCAAAAGTGGTTGCGTGCGCCCAGTTATTTTGGGCAAGTTCCTGAGTGTCGATTGCATTGCAATCTGGGTGGAGCTTGTCTGAATGATCATTGCCTATTGCCCGTCAGTGAATGGCCTGGAACGTATCGAGCTTGCCGATGACGTAGCCCTGCCATCAACCTCCGTGTGGATTGACCTCATCAGTCCAACTCAAGAAGAGCGGACCAAGGCAGAGCGGTTGATGGGGGCCGAGATCCCAAACCGGGACGAAATTACCTCAATCGAAACGTCAGAACGCTTCTATCTGGAACCCGGCGCGGTCGTGATGACAGCACAAATGCCTGCTGTGTCTCATACCCTTGATCCGGTCCGGTCTTCCGTGACCTTTGTTCTGAATGCAAAACGCCTGGTGACCGTTCGATACGGTGAGCCGAAATCCCTGACACTTTTGGCCCGAAAGGTACAATCGGACGCGACAATCGCGCATCTTGGACCTGCGATCATGTTCGCGCTGTTGGACATCATCGTCGACCGGTGCGCCGACGAAATGGAAACCGCGTCTGCTTGTTATGACGACCTTGCGCTGAAAGTCTTCGGCGACGGCCTCAACACACGGAAAACCGCTAGCTACAAGGACGCGATCAGGGAACTGGGACGGATCGGCTTGAGAGTTGCCAAGATGCACGATGTGTGCGCCGGACTGGCAAGGATGGTGCTCTATATGACCACCCATGCCAAGCGCTTCAATCTCAGCGACGACCAACTGACCGATTGCAAGATGTATGGGCGGGACATCCACTCCATCAAGGAGCACGGCGATGCGCTCGACAACAAACTCACATTTCTTTTGGATGCAACCGTTGGCCTGGTCTCCATGGAGCAAAACCAGATCGCGAAAATCTTTACCGTTCTGGGGCTGATCTTCTTGCCTCCGACGCTTATTGCGTCGATCTACGGCATGAATTTCGTCAATATGCCGGAGCTCCAATGGCAAATGGGGTTCCTGTTTGCCATTGGTCTGATGGTCATCTCTGTCGGAGTGACCTTCTTCCTGTTCCGCTGGCTCCGGCTGCTCTGAGCTGGTTTAGGGGTAAAGGCGCTCTTTACTCCACTGTTCAGACGGGCTGGACCTCGTAAACTTTACCCGGTCATGAAGCCTGAAGGGCCGGTCCGCCCAAAACTCAATCTCACTTGGGATCAAGCGCAGACCAGACCAATGTTCTGGGCGTGGAATTTCGCCAATGCCGAACTTCGCCGTGTATTTGGCAACTTCCTTTTCCAATGCAAAACGGCTTTCCAGCGGCCGGGATTGGCGGGAGGCCCAGGCACCAATACGGCTGCCGCGCGGCCTGGACTGATAATACTCATCGGCTTCTTCGGCGGACACCTGGACAATCTCGCCGCGGATCCGGATTTGCCGCCGCAGCGACTTCCAATGGAAGCACATGGCTGCCTTACCAGCCGACAACAGCTCACGGCCCTTGGCGCTTTCCAGGTTTGTGTAAAAAACGAACCCGGTTTCATCAAAACCCTTCAGGAGAACCATGCGTACATTTGGCAATCCGTCCGGATCAACCGTCGACAGCGCCAAAGCATTCGGATCGTTGGGTTCGGTCGTTTTGGCTTCCTCAAGCCATTCATCAAACAGCTCAAATGGTTTCTCTGCCTCAACAAAGTCACCTTTTGTTAACTCTTCATGGGGATTCTTGAGGTCTGTCATTGGTACCCTGTCGAAGGATTCGATGGCCGGAGGAACGGCAAGAAGATGCCGCCCTTGAGAAAGGCTATCAAGTGATGCGCCGTATGCGTTCATATACTGCCAGACCCAGCAAGATCCACCCCCTGAAAAGCCAATACGCAGTGGTGTGCGCACTTGTCATGGGATTGACCACATCGGGATGCAGCCAGGTTGGCATGCAGGTCGGCACCGATGACATGAAAACACCGACCATTCTGACGGGATCCATTCCCTCAGCGGCAGATGAAGCCTACACAGATCTCAGCGTTGAGGACCGGCAATCCATTGCGAAGAACTTCGACACTCTTGACCAGGATCTGCCGAGCGGAGCGGGCCTGGACGACTTGAAACTGCCGTGGCTGAACGGTATCAGCGGAAATTCTGGAACAATTTCCGAAATCAATTCGACTGCGTTTACGCAGACCGGGTGCCTTGGTTTCAAAACCACCGCCAACACCATCAGCGGCATCAAACTTTACTCCGGCACAGCTTGCCGGGACATTACGCAGAAGTTTGCCGTCACAGCGCTCACAGTCGCTGACGCTTGAACAACGGAAAATTCGCTGTAAAAGATCCGAGGGTCCACCGTCGGCGCTCTGGAATTTTTTCCTATCCGTTACGATATCTAAGGTAACGATGGTCGGACAACGATATGCAGGCAGTGCCTTGTGACAGGCATCAAGACCGGCACAAGCGGTCCAGACCGGCAATCTTGTGAACACTGGTGAGACGAATGCGGGATCCCTACAGCGTTCTCGGGGTGGCGAAATCCGCCAGCGAGGGCGACATCAAAAAGGCCTTTCGGCAATTGGCCAAAAAGTACCACCCGGATCAGAACAAGGACGATCCGGGGGCGCAGCAGCGCTTTTCCGAAGTAAACCAAGCCTATGAAATCATCGGCGACAAGGACAAGCGGGCCCAGTTTGATCGCGGCGAAATTGATGCCGAGGGCAAGCAGAAATTCCAGTCGCGTGGTTTTGACGGCTTTTCCGGATTTGAAGACTTTGGTGCAGCCGGTGGTTCGCGTGGGTTCCGGTCCTCTGGCGGAGCTGCGGGCGGTGGCGGGTTCGATGACATCCTGAATGACATTCTGGGGGGTTTCGGCGGCCGTGGTGGCGCGCGCGGAAGTACGGGCCCAGGTGCCAGCGGGTTTGCAGGTGCAGGCGGCGCCAAGGCGCGGCGGCCCTCCCCCTCCAAAGGCGCGAATGCAGATCTGATAGCCGCTGTGTCGCTGGAGGATATTCTCAACTCCGGCAAGGCTCAGGTTACGCTCCCGAGCGGTAAAACCGTCAATGTCACACTTCCCAAAGGCGTGGTTGAGGGCGAAAAGATCCGATTGAAAGGTCAGGGTCATCCGGGCGACCAAGGTGGTCCTGCAGGCGATGCCCTGATTGAGGTCCGCTTCAAGACGCACAAGCTGTTTGACGTCAAAGGCTCCGATCTTCATCTGGATTTGCCGATCACACTCTATGAGGCGATCCTCGGCGCTAAGATCCGGACACCGACCCTGACCGGCGCTGTCAATCTGACCATTCCGGAGAATACCTCCAGCGGCAAGACCATGCGTTTGAAGGGCAAAGGCTTGCCGACCAAAAACGGCGGTCATGGCGACCTCCTGGTCAAGATCCAGATTATGCTGCCGCCGCACGGGGATGATGAGCTGGACACTTTGATGAAGGCATGGCGGGAGATCACCCCGTACCGGGTTCGCGGTGCCGAATTCGACTAGGACTTTAACCCAGAACAATGATGGCGGTGCCTGTCACCGCAAGGAATGCGCCCGCAATGGCCCTGGGGTCCGGGCGCATTTTTGATTTCAGCCACAGGATCGGCAGCACAAACAGCGGGGATAGGGATCCCAGCACCGCCGCGATCCCTGCCTCCATGTGCGCAAAGGCATAAAGCAACAGAGACGAAGAAAATCCGTAGCCAATGACGCCTGGCAAGATCGTGCGCACAAGAAGATAAGCGTTAGGCTCGGATTTTAGCTTGAAGATCGCCGCTGGCCACAGGCTAATCAAAACAACAAGACCGGCTGCACCTGTAAGGCGAATGGCCGCCACGGCAATGGGCTCTGCACCTTGCTCAAGCATCGGCTTGACGGCAAGAAACCCACCTCCCTGAAGAGCGGCGGCTGCAATCCCCAATAGAACCACTGGGCCCAGGATTTTGCGAGCACCGGTTATCGGCACCTCATCCGCGTGATTGGCCTGGATCGCCAGAACAATGCCCGTAATAACCACGCCTGCACCTGTGATGTCCGCAAGAGAAAGCGTCTCGCCGAGCCAAATGTAGGCCATCAACGCAACAAGAGGCGCCTTCAAGCACAAAAACAGTTCCGTCAGACGTGGGCCTCCCCGTCGGAGGCACTCGATCATGGCAAGATTGCCGAGCAAGACACCACCGACCACGCTCAAAGTGTATGCTGGAATGTCCATGGTGGCAGGGGCCGGCCACAGACCCAGCACTGACGACATCAAAGACATCAAGGCCGCACACGCTATCAGCTGAATTCTCGTAAACTCAAAAGCACCCAGCTGACGGGCCGGCCACTGCGCCAAGACAATTCCAGATGCCCAACCAAATGACGCCGACAAAGCGGCGACTGCCGGCAGCAACGCTATCATCACAAGACCTCATGCTATTTTTTTCATAGCAATAATGCGCTATAAAAAGAATAGCAAGCAGTCACTGTACTCGAACGCGCAGATGCGAAAGGCACCATTGGCGTTGGGCGCAGCGTCAATTAGGTGAGAGCCAATATCCCGTTAGAGGCCGTATATCAGCACAGCGGCGCTTAAAATGATCCAGGTAAGCGTAATCGACCAAAACAGAACGGGTGTTTCGCGTTTGCGAACCGGTTCGATGAGATGCGTTTCTCCGGTGCGAAGTGCCGGAATGGCCCAGGCCAGGAATATCAGCCCCCAGACCCAGGATTGGTCCAGCAAAAATGCCCCCCACAACACGGCCAGCGCGGCCGCAGGCTTCCAATAACGGAAAAGAGGCTTGGACGCCGAGTCGTCTTCACTCGATGCACCAGCTTTGGGCACAGCCACGAAGAACGCCGCGCCATCCGGGTCCTGCACTAGGACCGCATCATCGTCCTCGTAGAGAACCGCTCCGCCCTTGGCCTCGACGGTCGCCTTGGCGCGATCTCGGTCGGCAACCGAAAAGTGTATGCCCCAGAACTCGAAAGAGCCGCGGATCGCTTCCGGGGCTTGCACGAGATCTGCGACATGACGGCCATTGGAATTTAGGATCTGATAACGACTGTATGTTTCTCCAGCTCCCGATGACGGCTTGAAACGCCAGCCAAACAAGTGCTCGTAGAAGGTGATAACCCGGGCGGCGTCTGAAACATAAAGCGCATTCCAAATCATTGAGCCTTCAAGGGCATTATCCGAACGCACTGGCAGGCCGCTGTTCTCAATGACGGTAAAGCCAGCGCCAAGCGGATCCCGGATCAACGCGATGCGAGCACCGTCTTGAAATGGCACCGGACCCAGCTCAACCTTGCCGCCGTTTTCTCGCGCTGAGGCCACCGCCGCATCAGCATCCCCAACCTCGATGTATCCCATCCAGAAGCTCGGGAGCTTCATCTCCTGGAATTTTCTGGGCATTTCGAAAATGCCAGCAGCTTCACCAACCCTGCTTTCAGCTACGGCATAGTCAGAGCCATCTGGCAGCTGGTTGACCGAATAGTCCCAACCAAAAAGGTCTCGATAAAAATGCCTGGTTGTCTCAGGGCGCAAGGTGGACAGGTCACACCAAACAAAGTCTCCGACCGCCATCATTCCTCCAACTCTCACTTAGCCCGAGATGGGCGTTGTTATGGCTGGATGCAATGGCAGTGTTTATCCGGCTTTGGCTGCGCGCATCCGTTTCCGGAGATATTTGACAGCCGACCGGTAGTGGCTTGCACCGGCAGCTTCTGCAAAACGACCAGCGGCCCATTTGCTCCGGCTTCCCTTCATCGGCGCACCATAGAGCTCTTTGTCAGTCAGATTTTCGACAAGGGCCAGCAATTCAAAATGGTTGGCCTCAAGCAGTGTGCGGACAGAGACCCAAGAAAAGCCGGATTGACGCGCTCTCAAATCGGCATTGTAGCGCGGCGTTTCCGACCATTTGTAACCTTCAGCGGGGATGTGGACCGGGACGCCCGATTGACCATCCTGATACCATTTCAAGAACAACTCGATCCAGTGCGCACGGTGTCCCACGATATCCTTGGGGCTGATGCCGTCTTCATCCTTTTCCAGGCGCTGCATAGCCGGAAAGGCATCAAGCACATCCTTGAGTTTGCTCCATTCCTTTTCGGTGATCTCAAGAAGCTCTGATTTTGACCCTGCCGCCATCTTTGACCTGCGATACCAAACTGGATTTCCTCAAAACCTTACCGATCCTTATATCCGTACCACCAGTAGGCTCCTTGCAGATAGAGCTTGCGCAACGAAGGCAGCGGGAAACGTTTGAACGGTTGTTGCAGAGCGGCGGGCAGGTCTTCAGGGAGCACGGTGCCCAATATCAGACCAGCGGCTTTTTCTCCGGACAAGGAGGCCATGGCAATTCCGCTTCCATGCCAGCCCATTGCCGCATAAACACCGTCCATCCCGGGGATTTCACCGACAAACGGGGTCAGGTTGCGGGAAAGGCAGACGCGGCCGTACCACTGATATTCACTCTCAACATTCTTCCAGGCGGGAAACATCTGATCGAAATCCTGCCTTGCGCGCTTGTGCATGGCTTTGAGGGACGGATCGGTCTCGAATATTCCGCCGCGCGTTCCAAACAGGAACCTTCGGTCGGGCATCAGCCGGAAGTAATGCAGCAAAATACGGGAGTCCGACGCCATCGTCTGCGACGTCCAGCCTTGAGCGGACAACTCATCCTCGGACATTGGGCGCGTAACATGGATGGACGACATGACCGGGAGCGTTCGGCCGTGAAGCCATTTGGGCACGCTCTCCTTCGCATAACCGTTGCCGGCAAGCACGACACCTTTTGCGCGCACGAAGCCATGTTCGGTATCAAGCCGCCACCGGTCCCCATCGCGGCTCATACCATTCACCGGGGACTTTCCGTAGATCCGCCCCCCCTTCCTGCGCACTTGATCGGCAAGGCCAAAGAGATAGGCCATCGGATTGAGCGCAAACCCGTACGGGATGTGAAGACCGCCGTGAAAGCCGGGACCGCCGTAACCTTCTTCGTCCAGCGCTGCTTTGTCCAGCACCCGGGACTTGATCCCGAATTTCTCCTTCAGGTAGGCCGCTTCAGCCTTCAAACCGTCAAGGTCTTTTGGCCGGTGCGCCAGAGTGATTTCGCCTTTGGAATGGCAGTCGGCGTCAATCCCCCAAGTCTCCAGCCGCTGAGCGACCTGGTTGATGCCGGCGACTTGATAGGCAAGAAACTTGCGTGCTTCTTCCAAACCGAAACGCCGGACAAGCTGGTGCACACTCAGTTTGGTCCCACCCAAACAACAAAATCCACCGTTCCGGCCTGAGGCTCCGTAGCCGACATGCTCTGCTTCCAGGACGCAGACCGAAACACCAGCCGCTGCCAGTTTCATCGCAGCACTCAACCCGGCAAATCCGGCACCGATCACTGCAACATCAAACAACGCATTGCCCATCAGTTGACGGTCCGTGCGCACTGCGGGCCTGCTCGCCTCCCAATAGCTTCCCGCCAGTCGCCGCTGATCTTGTGTCTTTTGAAGCATTTTAGATGCCGAGCCGATCCCTCAGTGAGAACCATGTCATAGCTAGGACGAGCAGCGGAAAACGCAACTTGTCGCCCCCCGGGAACGCCGGAATATCAAGCCGTTCAAAGACATCAAAACGCCCTGCGGTTCCAGCAATGGCTTCGGCCAGAAGCAGCCCTCCAAGCGTTGCCATTGCAACGCCGTGTCCGGAATAGCCCGTCGCGGTCAGTATGTTGGGTTTGACGCGTGCGAAATAGGGCATCCGCTTTGGGGTGATGGCGAGAGTACCACCCCAGCCATAGTCGATTTCGACGTCCGTCAGCTGCGGATAAATCTCAGTCATCGGCCTGCGGACAAACGACTTGATGTCCTCCGGGAAGCGATAGCCATAGTTCTCGCCGCCGCCGAACAACAGACGCCGATCAGCAGACAGACGGAAGTAGTTGATCACGAACTTGCTGTCGGCGACTGCGACATTGTCGCGGATCAGGGCCCGGGCTTCGTCCTCAGAAAACGGCTTCGTCGCAACAATGAAGTTGTTGATCGGCATGACATGGGCTGCCGTTTCCCGATTGAGTTTGCCGAGATAGCCATTGCAGGCAAGGATAAGGTGACGGGCTTTCACAGTGCCGGTGTCCGCTGTGACCTGCACACCGCCGGAAGCATGCTCTTCTATGCCAGTCACCTTGGTTTCTTCAAAGATCTTTGCGCCCGCCTTATCTGCAGCAAGAGCCAGGCCCAGCGCGTAGTTCAGCGGATGGAGGTGTCCGGCACCCATATCCAGCGATCCGCCGAAATACTTCGGACTGCCGACCATGTCGCCGATCTCATCACCATCGACAAACCTGATTTGCTCGTAGCCATAGGTCAGCCGGAGATGTTCGACGTGGTCGCGGCTGTCTTCCACGTAAGACTTGCGATGATCGGCGTGAAGAATTCCAGGCGTGTAGTCGCAAGCAATCTCGTGTTTCGCGATCAGGTCTTTGACAAGCGCTTTGGAATCCTCGGCCAAATCCCAAAGAAGTTTTGCATGAGACTTGCCGTGACGGGTTTCCAGGACATCCTGTTCGACACGCTGACCGGACCCGACTTGTCCTCCGTTGCGTCCGGACGCGCCCCAACCGACGCGGTTGGCTTCAAGAAGAACAACGTCCAAGCCGCGCTCGGCGAGATGAAGTGCCGCGGAAAGCCCAGTATAACCGGCACCGACAATCACCACATCGGCAGCCCGTGGCCCGTCCAACGGTGCATAGGTCGTCTGCCACCGTGCTGTTGCAGCATAGTAGGAGGGCGGGTGTTGGCCCGGTGTGTCATTGGCGGTTAGAAGGTCAAGCGAGTTCAGCATGTCGCGGTGCCGGTATACATGAATGGTGTCATGATGCAGATGGCCTTTTCAGCATCGGCTAGCTTGATTACCCTGTTCTCTTGTGACCAATGTTGCAAGGCAAAAAGGCGTAGGCTGTTGGAATTTCACTTTGTTGCGCAACATCTTGACACCTTACCTTAAGGAAGCCCCGAAGCCAGTCATCGCCACTGATGGCGAAGAAGAAAGGCAAATTTGTGTTTGGTGGATTTGAACATCCCTGGCTGGATCCTCTCTGGAGGCGGATCCTGATCGTCGGCTTTTGTGCAGCCTGGACGGGCGTGGAATATTATAATGACAACCAAACCTGGGCGATCATCGTAGGGGCGATTACGGCTTATGCGTTCTATGGGTATCTCATCGCCTACAAAGGCTCGACAACGAAACCGCCTGAAGATCAGGAATGACGGGAGATGCCACACGTGTTGAGCCCCTATTTGGCACTCCTTAAAGGCACAACCTTCGGCAGGGTCAAACCCGCTCTGGCGTCGGTGGGGCTTGGCCTCCTGATTGTCAGTCCTGCGCAGGCGCAACACTCCCCTCAAACGCAGGTTCAGGATGTACTAAACAACCGCTGCGTGGTGTGTCACGGCTGCTATGATGCCCCCTGCCAACTCAAACTGTCTTCCCCCGATGGATGGGCCAGAGGGGCGAGCAAACAAAAGGTCTACGAATCTTCCCGCCTTGATGATGCACCAATGACGCGGTTGAGGATCGATGCGAAGACTGTTCCAGAATGGCGGCAAAAGGGATTCTTTCCGGTCACGGGAACATCAGAACAACCTTCGACGCTGGTACAATTGCTGCAGTCCGGGCGCGACAATCCGTTTATACTGGGCGCGGCATTGCCAGACGAAGTTGAGCTCGGATTGAACCGGGACACGTCGTGCCCTGCGCCAAATGAAACGGCAGACTATCTGAACGATCATCAGTTTGGCGGTATGCCTTACGGTATGGCTCCGCTTCCAGAAAGCGACTACCGGATTTTACTGGCCTGGGCCAAGGCCGGGGCGCCCGGCACCGTGGAGCCCGTTGATCTCCCACCAGGTGTCTCGGCGCAGGTGGCTGAAATTGAAGGGTTCTTCAATCAAACGGCGCTGAAATCGAAACTCGTTGCCCGCTACATCTACGAACATCTGTTCCTGGCGCATCTGCACCTTGAAGGCGATCATCCGGACCGCTTTTTCCGTTTGATCCGGTCTAGAACTGCACCGGGTGAACCGGCCGATGAAATTGCGTCGCGCCGCCCCTTTGATGATCCGGGCGGCCGTTTCTTCTACCGCCTGATCCCGTTGAACGAGACGATCCTGCACAAGCAGCACATCGTCTATGAAATCGGACAGAAGCGGCTTGCCCGCTACACAGAATTGTTCCTGAAACCCGACTGGTCGTTAGATGCACTGCCAGCCTACTCTACGACTGCTGGCGGCAATCCGCTCTCGACCTTCGCGGCAATCCCGGCCCGCGGCCGCTATCAATTCCTACTCGACAACGCTCTTTATTTTGTCCGCTCGTTCATTCGCGGACCGGTGTGTTATGGCCAGGTCGCGGTGAATGTGATCGAGGACCGCTTCTGGGTGTCGTTCCTCGACCCTGATGCCGACCTTTCTGTGACCGACCCTGATTATCTGCCACAGGCAACGCCCATTCTGGAACTGCCGGTCGCCGTCTCAGACAGCTCTATTTCGGGCCGAATGCGTAATTTTCTGACACTTGGCCCCATCAAGTATCAGGAATTTCGGCAGGCCCGCTACAGGCATGCTGCCCGGACAACCGGCGGCCTGAATTATCAGGACATCTGGGACGGGGATGGCAACAACCATGATGCCCGGTTGACCGTTTACCGGAACTTCTCATCCGCATCTGTGGTGCGCGGCTTTGCGGGGTCCATACCTGAAACCGCCTGGGTGATCGATTTCCCTCTGTTTGAACGGATCTATTACAATCTTGTTGCCGGGTTCGACGTCTTCGGAAATGTCGAACACCAGCTGACAACGCGTCTTTACATGGACAGCCTGCGCCGTGAAGGCGAACGCATGTTCCTGTCCTTTCTGCCTCCCAAAAGCCGGGATCCGCTCCACAGCTCCTGGTACCAGGGGACCCTCGTGTCCCTGGTCGACCGATGGAAAGAAGCGCCTCTCGATACCAAGACACCAACCGGCATAACGTTTCAGACACAAACACCGAAAGCGGAATTTCTGAAGGAGCTCCTTCAGATTGAGCCGGGCCTCTGGCCGAAAGTCGACCCGATCAACCGCTGTACCGGGGAAACTTGTGCCTCGCCTGAGACACCAGCCGGCCAGTTGCGTCCGCTGACGGTGAAACCCGCACCGTTTGCCAAGTTCATGCCCGATATCGCCGTGCTTGTTGTGAAGCGCGCGGAGAACGACGAGATCTACACGCTGGTGCACGACATGGCACACAGTAACGTTGCCTTCGTCTTCAACGAGGATTTGCGCCGCAAGCCGGAAGATGACGCGATGACGATTGTTCCGGGCCAATTCAGCAGCTACCCGAACTTTATCTTCCAAGTGAAAGAGGCTGCACTGCCCGAGTTTGTCGAGGCATTGAGCGCGGTTCGCAGTCAGACCGATTTTCAGGGCGTGGTGGAGACCTTCGGCATTCGCCGAACACATGCAGAGTTCTGGATGGTTTTTGATCAGGTTCAAGCTGCCTTGGACGCACAAGATGCTGTTGAAGCTGGTCTTTTGGACCTCAATCGCTACGTTGACCCGAAAGTGACAGATCCGATCGAGCGGCTGTTGGGTTTCACCTTCAATTTCAACTAAGCCCGCATTTCCCGGATCAGCCAGTCGCAAAAGGCCTGAGCCTCAGGGCTTAGGGCTTGGCGGGGTCCGGACGTCACCAAATAATAGCTGTGCCGGCTTGTGATGACCTTGTCCGTTGAGCGAATGAGCCGACCACTTTCCAGATAGGGTTTGGCGAGCGTTTCCAAAACGAGTGCATGGCCATGACCAAGGGCCGCCAGCTCGAGGGCAGACAGAGTTTGGTCTACCTGCAGCCCTGACCGCCCCGGAACTGCATATCCATAAAGACGGAAAAAGCTTTCCCAAGTGTCCAGAACCCCCATGATGTCGAGCCGGACAGCCTGACTAAGCTGTTCCACGTCGCTTTTCGTGCTGTCCAACGCAAGATCAGGATGGCAAACGGCGATCACCGGGTCGTTGACCAGGAACTCAACAGTGCCGTCACTCCAGGTTCCATCGCCAAACCGCACATCGATCTCAAAGAGATCCGGATTGAGGGTCTCAGCCCAGGCGGCGGAGATCATTTGAAGGTCGACACCGGGGTTCTCCGCCTGAAAAGCCGCAAGCCGATGGATCATCCAGAGGTGCCCGAAACTGGACAGGCAACGGAACCGGACCGGCTTGCGCTCCCGCCCGCCAAAGACCGAAACCGTTGCAATCGAGAGATCGGAAAACGCCTTTTCCACCGACGGCTGATAGGTCTGCCCCAGCCGGGTTAATTTCAACTCTCGGTGCAGGCGATCAAACAATGGATATCCGAGCTGCTGCTCCAGCTGGCGCACCTGATAGCTGACAGCGGCCGGCGTAATCAGGAGTTCTTCGGCGGCACGCGTGAAATTTCCGAGCCGGGCCGCTGCTTCGAACGCTCTCAACCACGGCAAGGGCGGAAGGTTATAGGCCATCCAAGGTTCTCAGCCGCTGGATTATGTTGAAGATCGCTCCATTTCTCATTGTGCGCCCGTTGCCTCTTTCAAATTTTTTCAATGTTACACCAAATGATTTTTCGCTTCAGGCTTTTTGCAAACTCATCGACAGTTACTGGAGCGATCAAATGACCGGAGCAGATCCGACCTTGCAAACAGCCGATTACATCATTGTGGGCGCCGGTTCGGCGGGCTGCATTCTGGCCGAACGTTTGAGTGCGGACCCCGGCACGACGGTGCTGCTTTTGGAAGCGGGAGGGGCCGACGGTTCACCGTGGGTCTCACTGCCACTTGGCTACGGCAAACTCTACGCCGATCCAAAACGCACTTGGCAATTCATGACCGAAGCTGACAACGGATTGAATGGCCGGTCGCTCTATTGGCCACGCGGAAAAATGCTTGGCGGTTCCGGGTCTATCAATGCCATGGTGTATTGCCGAGGCTTGCCGCAAGACTACGACGACTGGGAAAGCTCAGGCGCAAATGGATGGTCATGGTCCGCGGTGCGTGAAACCTTCGAGCGCCTGGAAACAAAGACCGGTGCGGATGGGAGTAAGCGTGGCAGCGGCCCGATCAACGTTCAGGACATCTCCCGCGAGATCCACACGCTGAACCGTCATTTCTTTGCTGCGATCACGGAAACCGGATTGCCTTTGTCGGAAGATTTCAACGGCGATCAGCCCGAAGGGGCCGGGATCTACCACATCAACACGAAAGCCGGACTTCGGTGCTCTTCGTCTCGCGCCTTTTTGCACCCCGCCCTCAAACGCCCAAATCTGACAGTGCGCACAGCCGCGCAGGCAAAGCGCATCCTCTTTGAGGGACAGCGCGCAACCGGCGTTCAATTGGTATCCGGCGAAGTTTTGACCGCCCGCCGGGAAGTTATCTTGTCTGCCGGTGCGATTGCCTCACCTCAACTGCTTCAGCTCTCTGGTGTTGGACCGGGGCAGATTCTGCAATCGCTTGGCCTTCCGGTCGTCCAAGCCAACGACAATGTGGGCGGAAACCTGCAGGATCACTTGGCTGCGAATTACACGTTTCAAGCCCGTGAACCAACGCTGAATGCGATTCTGCGGCCACTTATCGGGCAAATGCGCGCAGCGTTCCAATATGCCCTGTCGCGCAAAGGCCCCTTGGCCCTGTCGGTCAATCAGTGCGGTGGCTTCCTACGCTCGCGCAAGGAGCTCACCCAGCCGGATCAGCAAATCTATTTCAATCCGATCAGTTATCAGATGAAATCCTCCGGCGGTTCCTCCCGCTTTACCCTTGATCCCTTCAACGGCTTCATCATCTGCGCCCAGCCGGCGCGGCCGACCAGCCGGGGCCGGATTGATATCAAGAGCGCAGACTGTTCTGTCGCGCCATCCATTCAGCCGAACTCCCTGTCGACGGACGAAGACCGGGAAACGGTCATTTCCGGCGGCCGGCTGTGCCAGAAGATCATGGCGAGCAAGGCTTTACAGGCGATCGTCGCCCGGCCTACCGGACCAGACCTTTTGAAGCTGGACGATCAAGGCCTCCTGGAGGATTTCCGCTCCCGCGCTGGGACCGTCTATCATCCTGTGTCCACTTGCCGGATGGGATCCAGCGCGGAAACATCGGTTGTCGACAACCGTTTGAAAGTTCACGGTATAGAGCGTCTTCGTGTGGTAGACGCGTCGGCGTTCCCGAACATTACCTCCGGCAACACCAACGCCCCCACCATGATGCTTGCCCTCAAGGGCGCTGATATAATTCTGGAAGATCACAAAAGAGCCTCCGCATGACCGTTCAAGACCTTGCCGCCAACTACCTTTCCACAGGACGCATTGATGGCCTCCCGGATGGCCATTTCATCGGCGGGCGGTTCACTTCCGCCTCCGACCGGAAGATGGAAAGCTTCGATCCAGCCCGTGCCGAGGCCTTTGCCGAGTTTTCGCTCGGCACCGAGGCCGATATGGACACGGCAATCGAGGCGGCCGAAAAAGCCGCCAAAGACTGGGCAAGAGCGCTGCCGTCCGAACGCTGCCGCGTTCTGAACAACGTCGCCCGTGTCTTCCGTGAAAACGCAGACCGCCTCGCGGTCCTGGAAGTCCTCGACAGCGGCAAGACGCTGGCAGAGGCCCAAGGCGATGTACAAGGTTCTGCGCGGCTGTTTGAGTATTATGCAGGCGCTGCCGACAAGCTGGACGGCCGGTCGGTGAACCTTGGCCCGGACTTGACCGCCTTTACGGTTCGCGAGCCGGTGGGTGTCACCGGCCACATCATTCCCTGGAACTATCCAACGTCCACATTTGCGCGTGGCGTTGCCCCTGCCCTTGCCGCTGGCTGTTCTGTTGTTGCCAAGCCCGCAGAGACGACACCCTTCACCGCACTTGTGATGGCCGAGCTCCTCAGCGAGGCCGGCGTTTCGGACGGGCTGGTCAACGTTGTGACCGGCCTCGGGAGTGATGTCGGTGCCAAATTGGCCCGCGATCCCCGGATCAAGCAGCTGACTTTCACGGGCTCCGTCACCACCGGCGTCAATGTCGCGCAAATGGCGGCCCCGAACGTCACCCGCCTCACCTTGGAACTCGGCGGTAAGTCCCCGTTGGTGGCCTTCGAAGATGCGGATCCTGAAAAGGTTGCGGATGGCGCCTATTGGGCGATTTTCTCCAACTCCGGTCAGATCTGTTCGGCGGGTTCCCGGCTCATCCTGCACAAGTCCTTACGTGATGAAGTCCTCGCCATCCTCACGGAACGCGCAAGCAACCTGAAAGTGGGTCATGGCCTAAAGAACCCGGATATGGGGGCGATCAACTCTGATCTGCACCTTGGCCGGGTCAAGGCCCATGTCGATGCAGCCAAGGCGCGCGGCGCCAACATCCTGACCGGCGGCGATGTGACCACTGATCCGGAAACCGGTAAAGGTTGGTTTTTCCAGCCCACCATTATCGCGGATTTGCGGGCCAACGACCCCGCCGTTCAGGACGAAATCTTCGGGCCTGTCCTGTCAGTGCAGAATTTCGAAACCGAAGACGAAGCCGTCGAGCTGGCGAACGGCACGGAGTTCGGCTTGATGGCAAGTGTCTACACGCGCGACACCGGTCGCGCGATGCGGGTTGCCCATGCGCTCGACAGCGGTCAGGTTTCGGTCAACGATTATTGGGCGGGCGGTCTGGAACTGCCCTTTGGCGGCAATAAGAAATCCGGCTATGGCCGAGAAAAGGGCTGGGAAGGCCTTGATGCCTACACCAAAGTCAAAGCCATCACGATCAGCAACGCCAGCTAAAGCGGTTCGACATGAAACTTAGCGATATCGAGACCTTCGTCGTTGGCAACCCGCCGCCCCGCCACGGAGGGCGGTACTTCATCTTCGTCAAGCTGGTGACTGAGTGCGGCATCACGGGCTACGGCGAGATCTACAATGCCACCTTTGGGCCGAAGCTGGTGGCACAGATGGCAGTCGATGTCTTCGAGCGCCAGTTTGCTGGCGAAGACCCGCATCATATCGAAAAGCTGTGGCACAAGACCTACGGTGCCGGATATACGCAGCGTCCGGATGTGACCGTCATGGGCGTGCTGTCGGGTCTGGAAATGGCCTGCTGGGACATCATCGGCAAGGCGGCGGGCAAACCCGCCTATGAGCTGCTCGGCGGCAAGGTGCATGAGCGGCTGCGTTCCTACACGTATCTTTATCCAGCCGATGGCGATGTTTATCCGGACCCGGATAAACCCAACGTCTATAACGACGCGGATATGGCCGCTGAAGCAGCGGCTAAGGCCGTCGACCAAGGCTTTACAGCGGTTAAATTCGACCCGGCCGGCGCCTACACCATCTATGACGGTCACCAACCGAGCCTTGAGGATCTGGAGCGCTCCGAGGCGTTCTGCAAACAGATCCGCGCAGCGGTCGGCACAAAAGCCGATCTATTGTTCGGCACCCATGGCCAGTTCACGGTGTCTGGTGCCAAGCGCCTCGCCCGGCGGCTGGAAGCGTACGACCCGCTCTGGTTCGAAGAGCCGATCCCGCCTGAAAAGCCGGAGGATATGGCGCAAGTGGCCCGCTTCACCTCCATTCCGGTAGCAACCGGCGAGCGGCTTTGCACAAAGTACGAATTCTCGCGTGTTCTGGAGACGGGAGCCGCCAGCATTTTGCAGATGAACCTTGGCCGGGTCGGTGGACTGCTGGAGGCCAAGAAGATCGCGGCGATGGCGGAATGCCATTCGGCGCAAGTCGCTCCGCACCTTTATTGCGGGCCTTTGGTGGCGCTCGCCAATATCCAGCTTGCGACCTGCAGCCCGAATTTCCTGGTGCTGGAATCAATCCGCACCTTTGACGGGTTCTTCGCAGATCTTCTCAACACACCGATCCGGTGGGAGAACGGCTACATCATCCCGTCAGAGGAACCGGGCCTTGGGCATGACCTCAACGAAGATGTTGCCCGCGCCAATCCCTACACCGGCACCGAGCTCCATTTGGGTTTTCAGAAAACGCCAGCACTACCGCTTTAGGAAATACCATAGGGCTGGTCAGTTTGTGGCTGCATCAAGCGCATCGTGCCTGGCCCGGACATCTTCGGGCCAGCTTGCCTTGATGAAAGACAACACAGCAATGATCTCATCGTCCGTTAGCACGCCCTCATAAGCGGGCATGGCTGATTGGTAATTTTCAAGATTTGCAGCCTCGGCAACGCCGTACTTGGTCATGTCGAACAACAGTTTCGAGGAATGGTGCCAAGTGTGACCAGAGACGTCATGAGGCGGCGCCGGCAGGAGGCCATCCGCTTTTGGCGTTTGCCAATCCGCCTCCCCTTCCAGATTCGCCCCGTGGCAAGCCGCGCAGGTCTCGTCGTAGATGTCCTTCCCGCGCGCAACCACGTCGGCATTTTCAGGCTTAAGCAAACCGGTGTTTTCGTTGCCTGGAATCACAAACAGAGCGGCGGCGCCGAGGCCCGCAATCAGAGCCCCGGCAATCGCCAGATAATGTAATGGTTTCCCCACGACCTAGATAACGACGATCTGGGACCCCACCGGCACACGGCCATAAAGGTCGATGATGTCCTGGTTCATCACACGGACACAGCCGCTGGAAACAGCGGACCCAATCGTCCAATATTCGGCTGTGCCGTGGATCCGGTAGAGCGTGTCGACGTTTCCCTGATAAATATAGAGCGCACGCGCACCCAGCGGGTTTTCCAGACCCGGATCCATGCCGCCGTTCTTCCAGCTCCACTGCTCAAGCTCCGGCTCGCGCTGGATCATTTCCTCCGGCGGGACCCATCTTGGCCATGGCGCTTTTCGGGCAATTCGGGCGCGGCCCGACCATTCGAATCCGGCTCGGCCAAGACCAACACCGTAGCGCATGGCCATGCCGTTTTCCTGGACCAGATAGAGATAATAGTTGGAGGTATCGACGATCAGCGTGCCGACACGCTCGGGCGTGTTATACCGCACTTGCTTGCGGTAATAACGCTCCGGAACCTTGTTCAGATTGATCGCCGGGATCGGAAACCGTTCTTCCGGCATCGCCCGGTACATGGATAGATACGGTGAGACCGGCGGCGCAGCCGGCGGTGTCGTCGTCGACACGCAGCCGGAGACGGCGAGCCCTGTCAGGCTCGCCGAACCGGCAAGAAATGATCTTCTTGTCAGCAAAGACACGTTACTTTACCTCGCCCATTTTCATATAAACGCGTGGTGTTGCACCAGGTTCCATCGGCAAGGCGTGTACCAGATATTGAGCCGCGGGATCGTAGTCCATTCCGAGCGACCCCGTCGGCATCCCGGCAACTGCCAGCCCGCGAATGTCGGGGCGCTCACTCATCAGTTTATCCATTGCTTGCAAAGGGACATGACCCTCCAGCACGTACTTGCGCTCATCGCCAAGCACAGCCGTGTGGCAGGCCTGCAAATCGCCCGGAACGCCGGCCTGCTTCTTGATGGAGGTCAGATCTTCCATGTCGCGGATCTCGACCTTGTAGCCGGCCTTGGCAACCTCTTCCGCCCAGATGTGGCAGCACCCACACCAAGGGGTCTTGAACACTGTGACCGTGCGTTCCTCATCCGCCATCGCCGGAGCGGCCAACAGCGCTGCCGCAAGGGCGCCTGTGCGGACCAGTTTGTGATTAAGCATTGGATTTGTCTCCGTGTGTGCGGTTGTCACCGCTTCTTTGGTGGACACATCCCCCCATGAAGCGATGCATGATCAAATGCATCGCCAAACAACCGGCAAGCGGCAAAACGGGCCAGAAGCGATCGGCAAACGACGCACTGGCTGGCGCACTTGCAAGAACAATAGCCATTCCTGCGGCCATCATGAGGCAGCACACCAGCATGAAGAGCGAACGGGGACTGGCACTCTGCCGCAACCGATCAAAAGCGAACCGGCTGCGCAGCGGCGAAACGTTATGTGAGGCGAGCATCTTGCTCCCTTTCTGTCTGAGTAACTTGGGCCGGCAAGCGCCGGCAGTTCCGGTCTCAGACAGATTGGGGCGGGTGGTCTGCGACGGCGGGCGCTGCCATCGTGAGCGTCTTCCCAGTGTTTTCGTGAACCCGGACGGAGCCAGGTAACACCAAACCGGGCGGCATGGGCAAAACGGAGGCGCAGTCACTTGAGCATTTGCTGCCGGCATGCTGCGCAGCATCGCTGACTTCCTGGCCACAGCAGACCATGACTTCCTTCAAGTCCGCCGTCTGCACAGGCATATCGACGTTGTTCATGTCCTCAAGCACGGCCGCTACAGAAAACGATCCCACTTGGCCTTTCCAATCGGACACGTTGAATGCCGCCGCCGGCACACCATGCACCGCAGTGAAAAGAATCAGCAAAAGGACCGTCAAAAACGAACGCATGGGATCGCCCTATCGCAGTTGTTTCTGAAAAGCCAGTCCCGGCTGGATGAAAATCACTCACTTCATCGAGAGCGGACGGGCACAGCTTTAAAAAGGACCATTTCGATGGGCCCGGCCGGTTCTCAAGCAACTCTGGCGGGCAGAAGCTGGAGAGCAGGTTTTACAGCTGGCTTTGACATGGCAGATTTGGTTTCTGTTTCTGAAGCCTCTTGCGGCTGCTTGGCCCCGCTGTTGATACGATGGCGAACCTCGGAAGCCGGCATGGGTTTTCCAAAATAAAAGCCTTGAACCTCTTTACAGCCGTGATGCTTCAAAAGCCGCAAATGTTCCTCGGTTTCGGCACCTTCAGCAAGCACCGGGATATTCAGGCTTTCACTCAAGATGATGGTTGCCCGGACAATTGCTTCGGATTGCGCATTCGTGCCGAGGTCCTTGATGAATTCCCGGTCGATCTTGATCTTGTCGAACGGGAAGGCTTGCAAGGTGGCCAGAGAGGAGTAACCCGTCCCGAAGTCATCCATTGCAATGCGGACGCCCAGCCGTTTCAGTTGCTGGATCACCTGCAGCGCGTGGTTCGTATCTTCAATAATACCGGTTTCCGTGATTTCCAGTTCCAGGCGAGACGGATCCAGACCGCTTTCCTTCAAGGCATTCGCGACCACATCCGGGAAATTCGCGTCAGACAGCTGGATCGGGGCAACATTCACAGCAATCCGGATTGGCTTGGACCAGCCAGCTGCTTCCTTGCACGCTGTCCGGACGATCCATGCTCCAATTTCCAGGATCTGGCCGGTTTCCTCAGCTATCGGAATGAAGGCGAACGGGGGAACCAATCCACGTACCGGATGATTCCAGCGCAGGAGCACTTCGGTCCCCGTTACGTCATGGGTCTGGACATCATTTTGCAATTGATAGTGTAGAACGAACTCATTGTTCCGCAGTGCCTTGCGCAAATCGATCGCAAGCGCACTTTGGTCTTTTACCTTGTCGTCTTTTGCCGGGTCATAACACTGAGCTGCGTTTCCACCTTCAGAGCGGGCCCGGTGCATGGCGCGTTCGGCGGCGGAAAACAGTTCCTCAGCATTTTGCGCATGTTCCGGAAACAGTGCATAGCCAACTGCGCTGTCTACATGAACAGCGTCATCACCGGCTCCGAAAGGCATAGCAACGATCTTCTGAATGCGCTTGCACAAATCAAGCAAATAGCCGCGATAATAAACCGGCTTGCCGACAATAACGAATTCGTCACCGGCAACACGGGCGACATATTCATCCTGATCCAGATGGGTCGACAGATTGCGGGCAATGTGGCGGAGAAGCGCATCTCCGGTCGTGTGGCCCAAGGCTTCGTTGACCGCCTTGAACCGCGACAGGTTGCAGGTCACAACAACAACGCGGGCATTGTCGAGGGCAACACGTGATATCAAGCCGTCCGTAAAGAGCTCGACCCCCTTGCGGTTCGGCAGACCTGTTAACGGGTCCTGGTGCGCGATCTGCGTGATTTGATTGTTCGTCACTTCAGCATTGGCCGTGTCGATCGAGTAGGTGATCATCGCGCTTAACAATAGGACGCTCATCGTGAAAGCGACACCCATCCCAACCAACTGATTGGAGACAAGATCAAGCCCCTCCGCATCCAGCCGGAGCGGAAGTATGTTCATCCCGGCCATCGCGGTAAAATGCATACTGCCGACAGCAAGAATGAAGGCAAGTGCTGCGCCATACTTGCAGTAACGCGTCACGGGCCGCGCGATCCGGCTGGTGGAGATCATGCCGAAGACAGCTGCCAACACGACGGAAACGACCACAAACAGCGTATCAAGTTGGGAAACCCCGGAGACACGCATGGCGTGGATGCCGGTGAAATGCATGGCTGCGATCGACAGTCCAAATACGGCACCGCCAACCTCGATCAAGGCAGATCGCTGTGTCAGGCTACCCAACCAAAGGCCAAACGTGGTTCCAAGGATCGCGATAACAAGAGATGCCGCTGTGAGCGTCACATCATAACCGAGGATCAACGGGCTTTCGTACGCCAGCATGGAGACGAAGTGTGTGCTCCAGATGGTTCCGCCTGCAATCATGCCAGACAGAAACAACCACATGTATTTCAAGCTGCCTTGCGTTCTGCGGACCCGCGCGTAGAGACGCATCGTCAGGACAGCCCCCACGACAAGGATTGCAACAGCAAGCCCGAGCGAAAAGGGGTCATGGTCAAAGGCGATGCAAGACAGGACAGTTAGCATTTAGATCTCCAAGTCCGGATATCCTAGCGGGAACCAGAGATCTCTGTGTAAATGTACGTATCAGACTGAAAGTTTGAATAACAACTTCTTAAAACCCCTACTGCGTTGATCTAATTGTATTTTCTTTTATCAACACAACAGTGTAAAACAGTTTCCACTGCTCAGAAAAGGTGAGGCGTTAACGATAGACAGGCCAAATGTGCTGCCGGTTCGTTTAAATTTAATTCAATATCCAAAATAAAACCCCCGCCCGGCATTCGGGCGAGGGTTTCTGATCTTCAGAGTTGCCGGTCAATCAAGCGGCCGCTTTGGCCTTGAACTCGATCCGGCGGCGGTGAAGAACCGGCTCCGTATAGCCGTTCGGCTGTTTCGTACCTTCCAGAACAAGCTCGAGTGCTGCCTGGAACGCAACGGACCCGTCAAAGTCATCTGCCATCGGCCGGTACAGCGGGTCGCCTGCGTTCTGCCCGTCCACCACCTTGGCCATCTTTTTCATCGTCTCGATGACCTGCGCTTCGGAACACACGCCGTGACGCAGCCAGTTCGCGATGTGCTGCGAGGAGATCCGCAAGGTTGCGCGGTCTTCCATCAGGCCAACGTTGTTGATGTCCGGCACCTTGGAACAGCCAACGCCCTGCTCGACCCAGCGGACCACGTAGCCCAAAATGCCCTGTGCGTTGTTGTCTAGTTCGGCCTGAATGTCCTCCGGCGCCCAATTCGGACGTTCGGCAACCGGGATTGACAGGATGTCGTCCAGTTTCGCGGCATCGCGCGATTTTAGCTCAGCCTGACGGCCAGCAACGGACACCTTGTAGTAGTGCAGCGCATGAAGCGTTGCAGCCGTCGGAGACGGAACCCACGCCGTGTTTGCGCCCGACATCGGGTGACCGATCTTCTGATCCAGCATGGCATTCATGAGATCAGGCATCGCCCACATGCCCTTGCCGATCTGGGCATGTCCAGGAAGACCGCAGGCAAGGCCAACATCAACGTTGTTGTTTTCATAGGCACCAATCCAGGTCGACGCTTTCATGTCGCCTTTGCGGATCATCGGGCCAGCTTCCATGGAGGTGTGCATTTCATCACCGGTCCTGTCCAGGAAGCCGGTGTTGATGAAGAACACGCGGTCCTTTGCCTGACGGATGCACTCCTTGAGATTCACCGTGGTGCGGCGCTCCTCATCCATGATGCCCATTTTCATCGTGTTGCGCGCCATGCCCAGCGCGTCTTCAACACGATTGAAGATTTCGCAGGCGAAAGCCACTTCTTCCGGGCCGTGCATCTTCGGCTTTACGATGTAGATGGAGCCCGCGCGGCTGTTGGTGTTCCGGCCGTTCGGTCCAACATCATGCAGGCCGATCAGTGCGGTGATCATGCCATCCAGAAGCCCTTCTGGAACTTCGTTGCCATCCTTGTCCAGAACCGCGTCGATGGTCATCAGGTGGCCCACATTGCGCACCAACAACAAGGACCGACCATGAAGGGACAGAGCGGTGCCGTCGGGAGCGGTGTACTGACGATCCCCATTCATGCGGCGGGTGACGGTCTCGCCGCCCTTCTGGAAGGTTTCTTCCAGATCGCCTTTCATCAGTCCAAGCCAGTTGGTGTAAACGACCACCTTGTCTTCAGCATCGACGGCCGCAACGGAGTCTTCGCAATCCATGATGGTCGACATGGCCGATTCCAGAACGACATCCGAAATGTGCGCCTTGTCGGTCTTCCCGATCGGGTGCTGACCGTCAACGTTGATCTCAAGATGCAGACCGTTCTTGACGAGCAAGACCTTGTACGGGGATGCAACATCGCCGGAATAACCTGCGAATTGAGACGGATCCTGCAAGCCGATCGCTCCACTGTCCGTCGCGGCCGATAGAGTGCCGTTTTCAATCGAAAGGCCGGTAATGTCCGCCCAACTACCTGCAGCCAGCGGAGCTGCATCATCAAGAACCTTGCGGGCGTAGGCGATCACCTCAGCGCCGCGCGCCTCGTCATAGCCGCCAGCTTGCGGCTTGGAGCCCATGGCATCGGTGCCGTAAAGCGCGTCATAAAGCGATCCCCACCGGGCATTGGCGGCGTTCAGCGCATACCGTGCGTTCATCACCGGAACCACAAGCTGCGGGCCTGCAACAGATCCGATTTCGGGATCAATGTTCTGGGTGCCGACCTCGAACGCTTCGCCTTCCGGAACGAGATAGCCGATTTCTTCAAGGAACGTTTTGTAAGTCGCCATCTCTGGCGTGCCGGGGTTGGCCCGATGCCAAGCATCCAGCTTTTCCTGGAGCGTGTCGCGTTTGGCCAGCAGGTCGCGGTTTTTCGGGGCAAGGTTATCAACAAGCGCTGACAGGCTTTTCCAGAAATGCTCCTGATCAACACCGGTGTCAGGCAAGGCCTTGTCGTTCACAAACTCAAAGAGTTCTTTCGCCACTTGCAATCCGTGGGCGTCGACCCGTTCTGTCATAATTTTCTCCAAACGCTTTTGCGGCATTATGTTGATCTTTGTGAGTGTTTTAGCTGTCAAACGCTCCGGGTCAATTGCCAGCGAGCCTTCATGACTTTTTCCTTTTCCGAAATAATCCGCACCATCATCGCTGCAGAACGAACAATTCGGCGTCTCCAAGGCCTTTCCGAAACGCCAACAATCCGCTACCGCTCTAGACCAACGCCCCTCCCCGGCTGCCAAATTGGCAGGAAAGAAGACACCTTATGAGTTCGTTTGCCGGACGTATCGGAACCATGGCTTATGGCAATGCCATCCTGTTGTTGATGGCAACCACGCTTCTGTGGGGCGGCAACACTGTGGCCGGACGGCTTGCTGCGGGGGAGGTTTCCCCGATGGTCGTGGTCTTTCTGCGCTGGATCATTGTTGCGGGCCTGCTTGTTCCCTTTTTATGGCCGCGGATCCGGTCCGAATGGCCAGTCATGCGCGGCTCGTTCCTCCGCATGGTGCTGATGGCCGCCTTCGGCTTTGTGGGTTTCAACACGCTGTTTTACATCGCAGCGACAGAGACAACGGCGGTCAATCTCGGGATTATCCAGGGATCCATGCCGATCCTGGTCCTCATTGGATCTGTTATCGCATTCGGCTCCAAAGTACGGCTGCTTCAGGTCGTCGGTATTTTGGCGACATTGCTGGGCGTGACCTTGATTGCGGCACAAGGAAGTCTCGACGTTCTCTTGAGCCTTGCGGTCAATCCCGGCGACGGTGTCATGCTGATCGCCTGCGTGCTCTATTCAGGCTACACGCTGGCGCTGCGCAACCGGCCACAGGTTTCAGGGCTGGTCTTTTTTGCCGTTTTATCCGCCATCTCCGTGTTCGCCTCGCTTCCCGGTCTTGCCTACGAGATGGCGACGGACACGGCTCTCTGGCCCGACATGAAAGGCTGGCTGATTGTACTCTACATAGCGCTCGGCCCTTCTTGCCTCAGCCAGATCTTTTTCATGCGCGGCGTGGAACTGATCGGCCCGGCCCGAGCGGGCGTTTTCATCAACCTCGTCCCGATCTTTGCAGCCGTCCTTGCTGTCAGCATCCTCGGCGAGCCGTTCAAATGGCACCACGGGCTGGCCTTGTTGCTGGTTTTGGGCGGGATCTGGTTGTCGGAACGCAAGGCAGGCAGTTGATGTGGCGGCGGAGTATTTGCAGCTGGTGACTTTAGCGAGTTTGAATTTGCCATAATCAGAGGGCACATTGGCGTCATGGAAACTCCAATGATTACGGGCGCCTTTGCGCTTTTGTTGCTTACAATTGCCCTGCTGCAACCGCTGGCCCGCCGGTTCGGTGTGGCTCCCAGTGTGCTGCTTGCCATGGTCGGCACCCTGATCGGGATCATTGCCACATATCTTCTTTATACGCCGCGTACCGACGCCTTTAACACTATTGCAAATGTCTTTGTGAATCCGCCTCTGGATTCAGAAATGATCCTCTACATTTTCCTGCCGTTGCTCTTGTTTCAAACCTCATTGACCCTCGACGTGCGGCGTTTGTTTGAGGACTGGGCGCCGGTTCTGGTCATGGCGGTTGTTGCCGTTTTCGTAGCAACAGCCTTTATCGGCGCTGCGCTCTACCCGTTGGCCGGCGTTCCGTTGGTGGCCTGCCTGTTGCTCGGCGCAATCGTTGCAACAACTGATCCGGTTGCCGTCGTGGCGATTTTCCGCGACATCGGAGCACCAGCCCGCCTTGGGCGCATCGTTGAGGGTGAAAGCCTCTTGAACGATGCGGCCGCTATCGTGATCTTCGTTCTGCTTCTTGGCATTCTGACGGGAGATCAGGCTCTCACTGGCAGCGAAGTGGCCATTGCCTTCGCCCGGTCGTTTGTCGGGGGCGTCATTGTGGGCGCGGTTCTAGCGCGCATTGCCGTCAGTCTCCTGCATTTGATGCGCGACCTACCGCTCGCCCAAGTAACCCTCAGCCTCGCTCTGCCCTACGGCATCTATGTGCTCAGTGATCAGTTTGCCGACGTGTCGGCGGTTGTTGCCGTTGTTGCCGCCGGGATCATCTTCAATCTCTACGGTCCGGCCCGGATCCAGCCGGCCAACTGGAACTTTCTGCATTCGGTCTGGGACCAGATGTCCTTCTGGGCCGCATCGCTCATCTTTCTGCTCGCCGCAATTCTTATCCCGCGGCTGGTCGACGGGTTTGCCCCACTCGACATTCTGTTGCTTCTGATCGTGATCGTCGCAGCCCTCGCGGCCCGTGCTGTCGTGATTTACGGATTGCTGCCCGTCCTCAGCTTCATGAAAGCCGGAGAGGCAGTGAACGACAAATACAAGGCTGTCATGCTCTGGGGCGGCATGCGCGGCGCAGTGACGCTTACCCTGGCCCTCAGTGTGTCCGAGCACGCGGCACTGTCGCCCGAGATCTCAACGTTTGTCACAAAGCTCGCCACCGGCTTCGTGCTGTTCACCTTGCTGGTGTATGGAACCAGCCTGAAGCCGCTGATCAAACTCCTCGGGCTCGACCAGCTAAACGCACGGGACGAAGCCCTCCGCACTCAGTATCTGGCCCTAACCCTGTCCGACATCCGGTCCGAGCTTGGGGAGGCTGCCAAAGCCTATCATGTGGCACCGCATGTCGCCTCCGTTGTTCTCGACGACTATGAAAAACGCGCCGCCTCTGCCGCTGCAGAGACCAACATGCTGGAAGAGTTGAAAGACAAGGATCGGGTCAATATTGGCCTGATTGCGCTCGCGGACCGGGAACAACAACTCGTCCTGGAACACTTCCACCACAAAACAATCTCCGGACGCGCTGTCGCTGGTTTTCTCGCCATTACAGGCCGGACAAGTGATCTTGCTCGCAGTGAAGGACGGAGCGGCTATCGTCAGGCAAGCCGGGAACCTCTGAAGTTCGGGTTCGGTTTCCGCTTCGCACAGACTTTGCAACGCCGGTTCAAGATCAACCGGCCTCTGGCACGCCAACTCGCGGCAAGGTTCGAATTCTTACTCGTTTACCGGATCCTCGAAGACGAACTGCTCGTTTTCAATGAACGCCGTATCCGCCCGCTCTTGGGCGAACGCGTCGCTGACATTTTGAAAGAGACCCTAAGCAACCGGCAAGCTGAGACCATCCAGGCTATTGAGGCTTTGCGTTTGCAGTACCCGGATTATGCCGATGCGCTTGAGAACAAATTCTTGCGCATGAGCGGTGTTCGTCTTGAAGAGACCGCATACGACGAAGCCCGGGATCAGATGTTGGTGGGCACCGAATTGCATCAGGACCTCCTCAGAGACGTGGAGAAGGTGCGGCGCGCTTGCGACTTCCGGCCGAAGCTGGACCTCGGGATGAAGACCAAAGAGCTGGTCCAAGCCCATCCCTTGTTTGAGGGACTGCCAAAAAAACAGCAGAAAGCCATCATGAAAATGATGCGCCCGCAATTCGCGACACCGGGGGAAACCTTGATCCGGACGGGCGAACGCGGCGATGCCGCCTACTTCATCGCATCCGGTGCGGTCGAGGTTTGTACGCCAATTACCACCATCCGCCTCGGCCGCGGTGATGTGTTCGGGGAAATCTCTCTCATGACCGGCGGGCGGCGCAGCGCCGATGTTGTTGCGATTGGTTATTGCCATTTGCTGAGCCTGCGGGCGCAAGACTTCCGGTTGCTCATGGATAAACATCCAGATCTGAAGGCCCATGTGGAAAGCCTGTCAGCTCAGCGCTTGAAGATGAACTCGAAGGCCCAGGAAGCCGAAACCGAAGATCCGGTCGTTCCCCAGTTCAAGGAAAATTCCGACACTGCAGAGGAGTTGGGGTCCGAACACAAGACAGAACCAACTGAGGACAGCAAGACGCCTTCAAAAGAGGCAGACGATCCTCCGGAGGCCACTCCCAACAGAACTCCAGAAGTGGCGACTTGAGAGCGCAGGCCGGTTCTTTGGTTGGCAGAGAGCAAAGGCCGGGCAAAAAAATGGACCGGCGATTAGGGGCCGGTCCGGTCTGAGGTGCGAGCATCGCTTGCTCGAGGGGAGGTTCATCACATCCAAAATCTGATTTACATAGTAAGTCATGCGAACGGTTTTTTGCCAGCCCTTTGTTCAAGTAAACGCACCTATGGTGTTGATAAGTTTTAGATGAAGATCTGTTTTTAGAAGGTGGGTGTATGAAATTTTTAACTTCCATTGACCGTTCATTTGCATTATTACCTACGGCATTCCATGCAAAATGAAGACACTACACAGATTAACTTTAGGTGATCCTAAGTTAATGCGGAACATCAACAACCTGATCTGACCTATTGATTTTGGTGGAGTTTAGGGCGCAGACAAAAACACCGCGCTTAACACGCGTGTTCCAAGAATTACCCTCACACCTAATGTCCGACGATGGCGAGCTTAACTGCGCGGAGCCGCTGCCCGTCTCAAGCGGTCATTAATCGCCTCGCCAAGGCCAGTATTGGGGATATCTTGCACCTGAATCGTCTTTGCACCGGACGAATCAAGGGTCCGCATGGCCTGAAACAACTGCGCAGCGGCCTCTACGAGATCCCCGGACGGACTAAGATTCGCCTCCGCCAAGGCTGATTCTCGCCCTTCAATCGGATCCACACCAAACGACAACAAGGCCTCGTTTGGCGCAACGGCTCGTGCATGAAGACGCATCTGTGCATTTGGTGCGTAGTGGGAGGTGAGCATTCCGGGCGCCGCGGGAGCCTCCGGTTGTTTGTTTGAAGCTGGTGTCCGGACTTTTGTCTGCAGCACATTCTCGATTTCTTCGCGTGCCAGACCACCGGGGCGCAACAGCGTCACGTGTTCGTCCGTCAAACTGATGATTGTGGATTCAATACCAACCTCACACGGTCCGGCGTCAATGACGAAATCGAGCGCGTGCCCGAGATCGGCAATCACATCCTCCGCCCGGGTAGGGCTGATTTTGCCGGACTGGTTCGCGCTTGGGGCTGCCAGCGGCCGACCCGTTTTTTCCGAAAGATATCGCATGATCGGCCCGGACGGGACCCGCAGCGCGACCGTGGACAGACCTGCCGTCGCCAGATCTGAAATTTCTGAGGCCTCAGTCTTCGGCACAACAAGGGTCAGCGGGCCCGGCCAAAATGCCTCTGCAAGCTTCAGGGCGCGGTCATCAAAGACACCATGATGGCGAGCGGCCTCCAGGTTGGGCAGATGCGAAATGAGTGGGTTGAAACTCGGCCGACCTTTGGCCTGGAAAATCCGCGCGCAGGCAGTGCCGCTCGTCGCATCGGCCGCCAGGCCATAAACGGTTTCGGTCGGCACAGCGACCAGACCGCCGTCAATCACGCTGCGGCAGACGGCATCGGCTTCCACATCCAATTGCCAGTCACTTGAGCTCAGATTGACGTTCCAGCGCTGCATTCATTTCGTTCCGTTGCTTGCCATTCTGAAAGACTGACCAAAAAGATAAGGACATGCCGCAGCGAAATGGGTTGACGTTTACGTCAACACGGCTACTGTTTGCGTCAATCGGCTGCCAGTAGCGCCTTTTGCGGGCAACCCCGTGTTCCGTCAAGCTTTGGACGGCTGAAAGAAGAGATTTGGCCAAGATAGGCCACCGGTTCTTGGGAGGACCAATCATGTATCGTGCACCGGTCGATGAGATCGCCTTCACCCTCAAACACGTCTGCGGCCTGTCAGACCTGCAGGAGGTCGGACAGCATGCCGAACTCGGCGATGATCTGGTGGATGCCATTTTGAACGAAGCCGGCCGCTTCGCCGCCGAAGAAATTGCCCCGCTCAACAGCGTCGCCGACAAGCACGGAACTCCGCTTGCCAACCGGGAAGTCACAACTCCTCCCGGCTGGCGCGAGCTTTACCATGGCTGGATCGAAGGCGGCTGGAACGGCCTTTCTGCCAGCGAGGACGCCGGCGGTCAGGGGTTGCCACAAATGCTGTCAGCCGCTGCGCTGGAGATGTGGAACTCCGGTTCCATGGCCTTCGCCATCGGCCCGACGCTGACAATGGGCGCTGTGGAGGCCATCGAAAAGCACGCAACGGAAGAGTTGCGGGCAACCTACCTGGAAAAGCTGGTCACCGGTGAATGGATGGGCACCATGAACCTGACCGAGCCACAGGCCGGGTCTGATCTCAATGCGTTGAAAGCGCGGGCCGAACGCAATGACGACGGCACGTACCGGATCTACGGCCAGAAGATCTTCATCACCTACGGCGAGCACGATCTGACCGACAACATCATCCATCTGGTGCTTGCCCGCCTTCCGGACGCGCCCGCTGGAACCCGCGGCATCTCGCTGTTCCTTGTCCCCAAATTCCTGGTCAACGAAGACGGCTCGCTCGGCGCGCGGAACGATGTCCACTGTGCAGGCGTAGAGCATAAGCTCGGCATTCATGGTTCCCCGACCTGCACCATGGTCTACGGCGATGAAGGTGGTGCCACGGGCTGGCTGATCGGCGAGGAAAACAAAGGCCTTGCCTGCATGTTCACGATGATGAACAACGCTCGGCTCGCCGTCGGCATTCAAGGGCTGGGTGTTGCGGAACGCGCCTGTCAGGACGCCCATGCCTACGCGCTGGAGCGCAAACAAGGCAACGTCCCCGGTAAGAAGGGCGACGGCATGGTCGCCATTGCCCATCACCCTGATATCAAACGCTCTTTGCTGGGCATGCGGACCCGAACCCAGGTCGCCCGCGCGATCTGTTATTCCTGCGCCCATGCCATCGATATGGCCAACACGGCCACCGATCCGGATCAGAAGAAGCACTGGTCGGAACGCGCAGGCCTGCTCACGCCGATTGCCAAGGCGCTGTCGACCGATTTCGGCGTCGAAGTCGCCTCCATCGGCGTTCAGATCCACGGCGGAATGGGCTACGTGGAAGAAACCGGCGTTGCGCAGCACCTGCGCGATGCCCGGATTGCGCCGATCTATGAAGGCACCAACGGCATTCAGTCGATCGACCTTGTGATGCGCAAGCTGCCCCTGTCGGGCGGGGATCACATTCGTGGCTTCCTGACCGAGTTGCGTGAGATTGCCCGGGAAGTTTCCCAATCCAACCGGCCCGAGTTTGGTGACACGGCCGAACGCCTGCGCCGGGCCCTCGATGATCTGGAAGAAGCGACTGACTGGATGCTGGCGGTCCAGGCCGATGGACGGGTCGAAGAGGCCCTTTCCGGCGCAACACCCTACCTGCGACTGGCGGGCCTTGCCTATGGTGGTGTTCTGCTGGCGAAAGGCGCCCTGAAATCAGGCATGGAAAACCGGGCTCTGCGGACCCAGCGCACCATCATGGCGAGAAGCTACGCCATGACGCTTCTCTGCGACACGGCAAGTCTGAAGGAAGACATCGTCGGCTCGTCGGACAGCATCCTGGAGTTCGACCCGGAAGCCATGACCTCTTAAACGCCCCGGCCTTATAGGCGAATACTGAAAGGAATTTCCTCATGATCACGCAGTCTCTCGAAGACGGCGTCAGGACTTTGCGTCTTGATCGTCCGGAAAAGAAGAACGCCTTGACCGGCCAGATGTACACGGATCTGGCGGAAGCGCTGGAAACCGGAAACACGGACGACAATGTGCGCTGCCACCTCATTTGCGGCCAGCCGGAAGCCTTCACGTCCGGCAATGACATCGGTGATTTCCTTCAATTCGCCGGCAAGATGCAGATGTCGGAAACGCCGGTTTACCGCTTTCTGTGCGCGCTTGTTGGGAACAAGAAGCCATTAGTCGCCTCCATCGACGGGATTGCAGTTGGTGTTGGCGCAACGCTCCTCATGCATTGCGACATGGTGTTTGCCAGCCCGCGCACCGTCATCCGCACCCCGTTCATCGACCTGGGTCTCGTCCCAGAGGCTGGGTCGAGCCTGCTCGGTCCGAAAATCATGGGCCATGCCCGCGCATTTGAAATGCTGTGCCTCGGCCGTCCATTCAGCGCCGAACGGGCCTGTCAGGCCGGTCTCATCAATGAAGTCGTCTCTGAGAATGTCGATGATGTGGCTTTGGCCTGCGCCCGGGAAATTGCTGCAAAACCGCCGGAAGCAATGGCGCTTTCCCGCCAGTTCCTTTGGCAGGAAAGCCAGGACCTCAGCGACCGGGTCGATGAGGAAGCCAAGGTGTTCTCCTCCCGCTTGACGTCGCCGGAGGCCATCTCCGCGTTCCAGGCCTTCATGACCAAGAAGTCGAAATCCTGAACAGCCACACAGTAGCTTCCTTGAAGGAGAACACCATGTCCTTGAACGGCAAAACACTCTTCATCACCGGCGCTTCGCGCGGGATCGGTAAAGCCATTGCATTGCGTGCTGCGCGGGAAGGCGCGAATGTCGCCGTTGCTGCCAAGACCGCAGAACCGCATCCGAAACTGGAGGGCACGATTTTTTCAGCTGCCGAGGAAATCGAAGCGGCTGGCGGCAAGGCCCTGCCGATCGTGCTCGATGTTCGCGATGATGAAGCGGTTCAAGCAGCCATCGACAAGACGGCGGATCACTTTGGCGGTTTGGACATCCTCGTCAACAACGCCAGCGCGATCCAACTGACACCGCTGCAGCAGACGGACATGAAGAAGTTTGATCTGATGCACCAGATCAACACGAGGGGCACGATGGCCTGCGCGAAACACGCCATCGCGCATTTGAAGAAATCAGAAAACCCGCACATCCTGATGCTGTCCCCGCCGCTGGATATGCATGAAAAGTGGTTTGCGCCGTTCACGCCCTACTCGATCGCCAAATACGGCATGAGCCTTGTTGTTCTGGGCCTTGCCGGTGAACTGCGCTCCAAGGGAATTGCGGTGAATGCGCTTTGGCCGCGCACCACGATCGCGACAGCGGCGATCAAGAACATCATCGGCGGCGACAAGATGATGCAAACAAGCCGGACGCCGGACATCCTTGCAGATGCTGCCTATGAAATCTTCACGACACCGTCGAAGGAATTGACCGGTCAGTTCCTGATAGACGACACCTTCCTTCAGAGCCGCGGCGTAACCGACTTTGATCAGTACCGTGTGGATCCAACCCAGTCGCTCACCCCGGATTTCTTTGTCCCGGACGACAGCCCGGCCCCGGCCAGCATGAAACCTGCTACCACCTGAGAAATTTACCAAGGCGGGCTTGCATTTTCAGGCCCGTCCCGGCAATGTCCGCGAGCCGATGAGGGCGGCACCCGGATCCGCGGACAGCGAAAGCACCCTGACACATACAATTGATGCCGGTTTTTCACCTGCGCCCGACACAAGCGGATCGTCCGGGCACGCTAACAGGAGAAAAGCCTTGTCTTCCAAGACGCTTACCTCACTCGATCACTTCCGCAAGGATGCCAGACGCCTCAAGAAGGCGATTGCCAGTGGCGACCGCTTAGCTCTTGCGCGCGCGCATAAATTTGTTTCTGCCGATAAGCCGCTCAAGCACGCCGATTGCCTCCATGTAATCGCGCGTGAAGCCGGACACACCAGCTGGCCACAACTGAAGTTTGCCGTCGAAAGTGCTGCCATGACCCGTGCGGAACGGGCGGAGCGGTTGAAAACGGCACTCTTTGCCGGTCAGCATTGGGTCACCAATAAGCTGCTGGATGATGATCCTGGGCTCAAAGACGACAACCTCGGCCTGCAAATCGCACTCTACGACCTAACCTCGGTGCGCGAAGCGGTCGAGGCCGATCCCAAGCGAGCGCTCGACCCGATTGGTGTTCGATCCCCCCTACTTCATCTCGCCTTTTCGAAAGAAATACACCGATCTCCCTCGAAACATGCGGACATGCTCGCCCTGGCAGAGCTCCTTCTGTCCCATGGCGCAGATGTCAATGACGGCTTTCCCGCGGATGCAAACACTGATCACAAACTCTCAGCGCTGTACGGCGCGTTGTGCCACGCCGACAATTACGAACTTGGAGAATTACTGCTCCGCCATGGCGCAGATCCGAATGACAATGAAAGCCTTTATCATGCCACGGAGCTCGCCCACGCTCGCGCCCTGAAGCTGCTTCTAGAATACGGTGCCAAACCGGATGGCACCAACGCTCTACCGCGTGCGCTTGATTTCAATGACCTCGACAAAGTTCGCATGCTGCTGGAGGCCGGAGCCGATCCGAACCTGCTTGAAGACAATCACCCGAGCGGACAACCGGTGAATACCATCCCTGCGCTACACCAGGCAGCGCGCCGTGGATGTTCCGGAGAGGTTGTTTCGCTGCTTGTGTCGTCTGGGGCGGCCCTCGATGCCCGATGGCAGGGCCATTCTGCCTATGCGCTTGCTAGGATCCACGGCCATACAGAAGCGGCAAGCGCGCTGTCGGACCTTGGGTGCGACACACGTCTCACCCCGGATGAGCAGGCTCTCGCGGCGTGTGCCACTGGCGAGGCTTCTGCAAAGAGGCTCAATCTAAAGGCGCTGACTGATGAAGACAGACGGCTGTTGGTGAGGCTTGCCTCAGAACCCGGACGTCTTCCGCAAATCAAGGCTCTCGTTGCCGCCGGGCTGGACCCGAATGCCACCGATGAGATGGGTTTATCGCCCCTTCATGCAGCTGGCTGGCTTGGGCTACCAGAGGAAACTGCATATTTCCTGAGTCTGAAGCCGGATCTTTCCAAAAAGAACGGCTTCGGAGGTGACGCGCTCGACACGGTACTTCACGGCGCAGAGTTCGCACCGGAAAAACCTGGAGCTGACCATATCAAATGCGCGCGGCTTTTGCTGGAAAACGGCAGTCGGATCTATCCCGACTTCATCAAGGGATGTGGTGACGAGGACATGGCTGCCTTTCTAGAGACCTGGATCAGCGCCTATCCGGAGAGCCTTGCCCAACGGGTCTGATCCGACAAAAAGCGAGATTTGCCACAGGCTTACTTGCTTGTGGCAAATCATTCCGCTACGACATTTTGACAAGTAGGGTGACACGTCAGCTATCGGGGAGACCGTCGATGAACGGCACAATGGAACAGGTAACCGTCTACATGCCTCTGGTGATCAATGCGGCAAAAGCACTGATCGTTCTGATCATTGGCTGGCTGCTTGCCGGTGCCCTGTCGAGCTTCGTCCGAAAGCGGATCGTCTCTCACGAACGGATCGACGATACGATCGGCGGCTTCGCGGCCTCGATCGTCCGCTGGCTTGTCCTTCTCGTAACATTCATTGCGGTTCTGCAGCTGTTTGGCATTCAGGCGACCAGTTTGGTAGCCGTCCTCGGCGCCGGTACCCTTGCGATCGGCCTTGCCCTGCAGGGCACCTTGAGTGACATCGCGGCCGGAGTGATGCTCATCATCTTCCGCCCCTACAAGATCGGACAACATGTGTCCATCGGCGGGACCTCCGGAACGGTGAAGGACCTCAACATCTTCGTCACAGAGTTGGTGACCCCGGACAATGTTCAGATCATCATGCCCAACGGCCAGGCATGGGGCACGGTCATCACCAATTTTTCAGCGCACCAGACTCGCCGGCTCGACCTGACTTTCGGCATCGACTACGGCGATGACGCGGACAAGGCGATCCAGATCATTCTCGACACCGCCACTGCGGATGCGCGCGTCCACAAAGACCCTGAGCCCTGGGTGCGTGTTACAAATCTCGGTGACAGCTCCGTGGATCTAGGTGTGCGGCTTTGGTGCGACGCGGGCGACTATTGGGAACTGAAATTCCACATGCTGAAGTCTGTGAAAGAGGCTTTCGACGCGGGCGGAATTTCCATTCCCTACCCGCACCAGGTGGAAATTCAGAAAGCCGGATAGACCGGCCTGGAATAAGCTGCCGGAATTGAGATGGCTCATTGACAGATCTGAAGACCACGGATCTGATGGCGGACAACTATAAATTCATACCTTATGGAAACGCCCGCCGTGTCAACACTCCTACTGCATCACCCGACCTACCTGGATCATTTGACCCCGGTGGGTCATCCGGAGCGCCCGGATCGCATTCGTGCCATTGACCGTATTCTGGAACATGAAAAGTTTCAGTCGGTTGAGCGCGATCTCGCACCCGTTGGCGCGCTGGAGGATATCGCACGGGCTCATCCGATGGCGTATATCGACCAACTTCACCGGCTGTCCCCGGACGAGGGTGTCGCGCGTGTCGATGCAGACACGACCATGTCGCCCGGCACCTGGGAAGCGGCGCTGCGCGGTGTGGGCGGAGCCTGCCGGGCGGTTGACGAAGTCCTGACAAAGAAAGTCAACAACGCCTTTTCTGCCTCCCGCCCCCCTGGGCACCATGCGGAAAAAGACCGGGCGATGGGCTTTTGCTTCTTCAACAACGCAGCCGTTGCAGCCCGGTACGCTCAGGAGAAATACGGGATAGACCGGGTCGCGATCATCGATTTCGATGTGCATCACGGCAACGGCACCCAGGATATTTTCTGGGATGATGCAAACGTGATGTATTGTTCGACGCACCAGATGCCCCTCTATCCTGGTTCCGGCGATGCCTCGGAAACCGGGGAGGCCAACACGATCGTCAATGTCCCGCTGCCGCCGGGCGAAAATGGCGCGGGCTTCAAGGAGGCGTTCGAAGTTGTTCTGCTTCCTCGGCTCGATGGCTTCGCACCGGAATTGGTCATAATATCAGCCGGGTTCGATGCCCATGCGCGTGACCCGCTCGGCGGCCTGAATCTCGTGGAGGCTGACTTTGCCTGGGCTACGCGGGCCCTGATGGACGTGGCAGACAAACACAGTGACGGCCGCGTGGTCTCGGTTCTGGAAGGCGGCTATGACCTTGAAGGCCTCGCCCGCTCAACCGCTGCTCATGTCATGACGTTGATGACCGGCTGAAGTCTAACACCAAGAATTCTCCAGTTGGCGGTGGACGGTATCGCCTATCCACCCGCGGCCTCTTGACCTTTGGCGCAGGTCTCGCAAATGTGCCGGTCTGTAGGGAATTCATTCAGGAAAATCGCATGTCTGATGCTGCCAAGGAAATTGCCGATCTGTCTTTCGAAGACGCGCTCAAGCAGCTTGAGACAATCGTGCGCGAACTCGAGCAGGGAAACGTTCCGCTGGAGCGCAGCATCGAAATGTACGAGCGCGGCGATGCATTGCGCCAGCATTGCGATACATTGCTGAAGGCGGCTGAGGCCAAAGTTGAAAAAATCCAGCTTGGGCAAAATGGCGAACCAACTGGCACGACCGAGCTTGACCCGCAAAACGGCTAGACTGCTCAGCCGGTAGCGCCAGCAATGGCTCATGCAGCCAAATAACCTCCGACAAACGTAACCCGAACCGTTTGCGAGGGCTGGTCTCTGCAAAGAACCAATCTCAGGAGCACCGAGATTGACGCACCCACAGGTAGAGAAAGCTCAAATCATCTACCAAAACTTATAAATCAATTGCAGAACGTTATTGCCTGAACCTTTACTTTATTTCTGGCAAATTGACGATCTCATTAATTTTTTCAGATCCCTGACTATTTTGCAGTGTTATCCTTGCGCTCATCTTGTAATATTTAAGGACATCTATCGAGCGACCGGAAATGCCCAATTTAAGCAAAGACGCTGAACTGGACCTTTTGGAAGACGCCTTAGGCAATATTACGACCCATACGGACTGGCTGCCTTTCCTAGACAAAGTCAGTGGGGTCTTTGAAAGCAAAGCCTGCGCGGCAGAATATCTCAACGACGGATTTGCAACAGGCCGGTTTACGGGTCCGGCGCACGCAGAAGCCTTCAGAGACTTTTTGAATTCTGCTTCCTACCACGCCGGAGTATCAGCGTTTAAGTATTTGCTTGAGTTGGCGGAACCGGATGCTGTGTACCGTATTCACCAAGGTCACATTTCAAAGCTCGATGCTGCTGCCACATCTCTTGTGAATGGAAATGAACTCTCGTCCCAATCGGCGATAATCATCATTACACGGGATAGCACAGGCTTGACCGTGATATTCGGCCTGCTCTTTGATGACGCATCGTCGGTGGAAACGACTTCGGCAGAAACCGTTCTTGCCTTCTCCAAAATCGCCAAGATCCTGAAGACCTGCTTTGGTGCACTCACAAACATCGACATGCTTAAAACGCAAAGCCGCATTCAGCGGGCCTTTGCGAACCATTGCGCGGTTCCTTCTGTTCTCATCAACAAACAACGTCTCGTTATAGCAGAGCATGAAAACGGGCTATCAGCTCTGGCAGATCTGGACGTCGGTCATATGGCCGGGGAGAAACTGCAGATCCGGAACAGGGAGATGGAGATGCTTCTGTCAGAGATATCGTCAGCTCCCACCTCTGCAAAAGACCCGCATCAAACAGGTTACATAAAAGATGCCAGGTCAGACAGCTCTCTTTCCCGGTCCGGTTTTTGTCTTCGTGACCGGTCGGGAAACTTAAACCGGGTCACGATCGAGGCAGTATCGGGAGACACACATGACCCTTGGGTTCTTATCCGCGTTTGCCAGCCAGCCAACATACCTGAAGCCATTGAGACCATCCTGCAGGAGGAACTCGGCCTCTCACAGTCTGAAGCGCACCTTGCCCGGTCTTTGGCGGAAACCGGTTCCGTTTCTGCGACCACCGATTTGCTAAACATTACCCGGAACACCATGAAAACTCATTTGCGCCGGATATTCGACAAGACAGCAGTGCGCACACAACTGGAGTTGGTGCAATTGGTGTATCGGCTATCCGGTCTGGTGTGACAAAAGAGCCCAAGGATAGGCAATGAGCCGGCAAATATTTTAAAGAATAACCGCGTCTAAAAAGTCAAAAAACTGGGGTCGCGCAATTACGACCCCAAGTTGATCACTGTGCACGTGGCCCCATCGACCACACTTAAAGGTTTAATACATATTAATAATGTATGCATCACCCAAATGGGTGACATTGCATGGATTTCGACGAAAATTTAGCGCTATAAGTGCATAAATTCCCGCATACACCCGTTATCTCAATGCATGTTCACCAAGGTGTCACATTTCAAGGTGTGCCCCCCTGATCGTACAGCGTTTGCGCCATACATAAGGTTGGTGTATGGCTGCCCGCCATGTTTTCTATTCCGGAGCATTCCCCAGCGTGACTGCAGATTCAAAAACGCCCTTGCTCGATAAGGTGTCCTCTCCGGCCGATTTGCGCCAGCTCGATGAAACCGAGCTCGGCCAACTGGCCGACGAGTTGCGCACCGAAACCATTGATACGGTTTCCATAACCGGAGGGCATTTGGGCGCCGGTCTGGGTGTCGTAGAGCTAACGGTCGCGCTGCATTATGTCTTCAACACGCCGGACGACAGGATCATTTGGGACGTTGGACACCAAAGCTATCCGCACAAGATTCTTACCGAACGTCGGGACAGAATTCGGACCCTGCGCCAACCAGGGGGCCTGTCGGGTTTCACCAAGCGCTCTGAAAGCATCTATGACCCCTTCGGAACGGCGCATTCGTCGACATCCATTTCGGCCGGCCTTGGCATGGCAGCGGCTCGTGATCTGAAGGATGGCGACAACAACGTCATCGCAGTGATCGGTGACGGAGCAATGTCCGCAGGCATGGCTTACGAGGCGATGAACAACGCGGGGCACCTCGGCTCCCGGCTTGTGGTTATCCTGAACGACAATGACATGTCGATCGCCCCGCCGGTGGGCGCAATGTCTGCCTACCTCGCCAAGCTAGTCTCAGGCCCGACTTACCAGTCGCTGCGCGGTGCCGCGAAGAACATCGTCAAGAATTTCCCGAAGCAGCTGGCTGAAAAAGCGGCTCGGGCGGAAGAGTATGCTCGAGGCTTCTGGACCGGCGGCACCTTGTTTGAAGAGCTGGGTTTTTATTACGTCGGCCCGGTCGACGGGCATAACCTTGAGCATCTCCTGCCGATCCTGAAAAACGTCCGCGATACGCACAATGGTCCAGTCCTGATCCATGCTGTCACCCAGAAGGGCAAGGGCTACGCGCCGGCAGAAGGCGCGAAAGACAAGTATCACGGCGTTGCCAAGTTCGACGTGGTCACGGGAAAACAGTCCAAACCGAAGGCCAATGCGCCGAGCTACACTAATGTGTTCGCAACTTCGCTGATCAAGGAAGCTGAAGACGATGAAAAGGTGGTCGCCATCACAGCGGCCATGCCCGACGGCACCGGCCTGAACCTCTTCGGCGAAGCCTTCCCGGAGCGCACCTATGATGTCGGCATTGCCGAACAGCATGCAGTCACCTTTGCGGCTGGAATGGCGACCGAAGGCTACAAGCCGTTTGCCGCGATCTATTCGACGTTCCTGCAGCGCGCCTATGATCAAGTGATACATGACGTCGCTCTCCAGGGACTGCCCGTTCGGTTTCCGATCGACCGTGCAGGTCTCGTCGGCGCTGATGGGGCCACCCATGCCGGTGCGTTTGATACCGCGTATCTTTCTTGCCTGCCGGGATTTGTGGTGATGGCGGCCTCTGACGAAGCCGAACTCCGGCACATGGTGGCAACAGCTGTTGCCTATGATGAGGGCCCGATCTCCTTCCGCTATCCACGCGGCGAAGGTGTTGGGCTAGAGATGCCGGAACGCGGCACTGTTCTGGAAATCGGCAAAGGCATTGTCCGCCGCGAAGGCACCAAGGTGGCGCTTCTCTCCTTCGGCGGACGGATGGCCGAATGCTTGAAAGCCGCTGATGAATTGGATGCCGCCGGTCTTTCCACAACTGTTGCAGATGCCCGGTTTGCCAAACCGCTCGACATGGATCTCATCCGGCGACTTGCGCGCGAACACGAAGTGCTTGTGACAATCGAAGAAGGATCCATCGGCGGTTTCGGCAGCCATGTCCTGAGCGCACTGGCTCAAGAAGGCGCGCTGGATGCCGGCCTTAAGATCCGCACCTTGACCCTTCCGGACACGTATCAGGACCATGACAAACCGGCATCCATGTACGCGTCTGCCGGTCTCGATAAGGACGGTATTCTCAAAACAGTCTTTGCAGCGCTTGGCACCGAATTCATGAGCGGATCTCAGCGCGCATAAGCCTTGTGCCAGGGCTCGGCGAATTTGAGCCACGCCGCGCCGGAAAATGCGGATTGACAGGCCGGGCGCAGGAAGATTATGGCTGGAGAAATATAAAAAACCGCGCCGGCATCTTGCCGGCGCTTTTGTTTTTCGCCCGATTTGAACGTTCCGGACGCTGAACGAAACGCTCAGGAGGCTGCCATGGCACAGACGCTACTCTCGGTTTCCGCACTCTTGTTGTCGGTTGCTCTGCTCATTTTTGGCCACGGCCTGCAGACAACGCTGCTGCCGCTCGCTGCGGACCGATTCTATTTCTCAGATTTCGAGATTGGTGCGATCTCGTCCGCTTACTTTGTGGGAATGGTCATCGGATGCTTCGGCGCTCCGCTCTTGATTATGCGGGCTGGCCATATCCGGGCCTTCGCCGCGCTCGTTTCCATGATGTCAGCGGCTGCCATCCTCCATCCCGTCGTCGTGGATCCGGTCTTCTGGGTCGTGATCCGTATCGTCTCGGGTTTTTGTCTCGCCGGTTTTTACATGATCGTCGAGAGCTGGCTGAACGAGAGCGCCACCAACGAAAACCGCGGCACGATCATGTCCGTTTACATCGTGATCCTATTCGGCGCGCTGATGCTTGGCCAGGTGTCCATCGCAACGATGAGCATTGCGTCTTTCATTCCGTTCGTGATTGCCTCAGTCACGGTCAGCCTGGCGGTCATGCCGGTCTCGTTGACGACCTCTGCACAACCTGCGCCGATCACACTTGTCCGGTTCCGACCGGTTCAGCTCTACAAGAACTCACCGGCTGCCTTTGTCGGGGTGTTTTTCATCGGCATTTCTCAAGGCGCACTTTTGACGCTGACGCCGCTCTATGGATCTCAGATCGGATTGAGCACCAACCAGTCCGCGTTCTATGCGGCCGCGATCATCGGTGGCGGTCTGATTGCCCAATGGCCGGTCGGCCGTTTGTCCGACCGGATGGACCGGCGTCTCGTGATAATCATTCTGGGACTTGCGACCGCGGCGGCCTCGACAGCGATCGTTGTCTTCTCACCGAACGCGTTCCTGATTGCTGCCGGCACGGCTGTTCTCGTCGGCATGTTCTCGCAGCCGCTCTACGCGATTGCCGTGGCGCACGCGTTTGACCACGCAGCGCAGGAAGACTTCGTTGAAACCTCATCCGGCATGCTTCTGTCCTTTGGGATCGGCTCGATCGTCGGACCTCTGGTCGCCTCAGTCTTGATGGGCCAGATGGGCCCGTCCGGTCTCTACGTGATGGTGATCGCGTTCAATGTCTTAATGGCCGCATTCATCTTCACCCGCGTCCTGACCCGCGAAGCGCTGACAGCCGAAGAAAAGACAGACTTCGAGTACGCTGCAACGGCGCAGGTCGGCACCGTTATTTCGACCGAAGAGCTGAACGCCGAAGACGAAGAGTATGTCATCCCGCCGGAAGAGTTCCCGGCTTATGAAGATGACATCTACAACTTCGATACCGAAGCTTCTGGCGATCCGGAAAAAGACGAGACCGAGGTTGGTTCCGCCGATGATACAAGTGGCACTGACACATCACTCAAGGACGGTGCCCCAGAAGGCAAGCCTTCCGAGACTTTGTCAGAGGCACCAGCAAAGCCGGCAGACAAAACCTGACGTGTTGGAGGCCTTTTGAGCGGACAATCGAACTTCTGCGCTGTTTCGCCGCTCGACAGAAGTCCGCAATCAGCTTATAGCCGCCCCATGGAATGGCGCATGAGCACACTCAGGATCTTGCGGCAAGAGCGGACACCACTGGTGGCGCTCACTGGGCTTGCGTTTGCCGTCCGGCTGATCCTGATCACACTCGGCACTGCCCTCGCACCCACCGGCTCGATTGCTGGTGACGGGCTTGCGAGCCTCTGCCTCACAACAGATCTTGACCCTTCCACCCAAGGTGCGCATGACCCGATCACCTGCACCTGCGCAACGAGCTGTCCGCATGGCTGTGCAGCTGGCCCGTGCCTTGCTCCGGCGCAGATTGAGCGCTTGTCGGCCAATGATCCGATAGGCCTCAACACGCCCCACCACGCGCAACGCGCACCTCATCTTTCCATCGGCAAAAGCGGGCCAATCCGTGCACCGCCTGTTCTTCGTGTCTGACCCGAACCAAACCTACAGAACACGAGGAATTCACAAATGAAACTCTGGACTTCCGTTGCAGCCGCAGCTGCACTTTCGCTCGTCTCTATGACAGCCATAGCAGCCGATTATTCTGCCGGCTCTCTTGAGCTGTCGAACGCCTGGACCCGGGCAACACCTCCGAAAGCCAAGGCAGGCGGTGGCTTTATCGAAATCGTGAACACAGGAACAGAGGCTGATCGCCTTGTCGCGGCCAGCTCCGATGTCTCCAAGAAAGTCGAGTTGCATGAAATGGCCGTCACCGACGGCGTGATGAAAATGCGCGAGATGGAAAACGGCATTGAGATCCCGGCTGGCGAAACTGTGTCCTTGAAGCCGGGCGGCTTGCACATCATGTTCATGGGGCTGAACCAGTCGTTTGAAGAGGGCACGTCCGTTCCAGTCGTTTTGACGTTCGAAAAAGCTGGTGATGTCGCCGTCGAACTGCCGGTCGCCAAGATGGGCGCGAAAGCCATGGACCACGGCAAAATGGATCACAGTGGCCATGACCACAGTAGCGATGATCACAGTGGTCACGACCACAGCAAGACCAACTAACACCAAAGGACCCAGGGAGAGCCAACCATGTCAGGTTTGAAACTCTTCCGGTACGTGGCTTGGGCGGCAGTTGCCGTCCTTGCCTGCGTGGCCGGCGCGCTTGTCTATCTGCAAACCACTTCCAGCAACAATTCCGGGGCCTTGATCGAGCCACTGGCTGCCATTGGTGGCCCGTTCGAACTGGTCAGTGGCAACGGCGAAACCGTGACCGACCAGACGCTGGCCGGAAAACCGACAGTCATGTTCTTCGGTTTCACTTATTGCCCGGACGTGTGCCCCACCACCTTGTCGGAACTGCAGGGCTGGATCGAAGCTCTGGGCCCGGATGCAGACAAACTCAACTACGCCTTTGTCAGCGTTGATCCGGAGCGGGATACTCCAGACGTTATGCGCGATTATGTCGGTGCATTCGATGACCGCATCCTGGCCCTGACCGGGTCCCGCGAGAACATCGATTCAATGCTGAAGGCCTATCGGGTCTATGCAAAGCGGGTTCCGCTTGACGACGGCGACTATACGATGGACCATTCCGCGGCCGTCTATCTGATGAATGCAGACAACAAGTTCGTCGGCACCATTGCTTATGGCGAAGTGGAAGAAACAGCACTGGCCAAACTCAAGCGGCTGATCGAAAATGCCCCGGCGTCCTCCTGACGAATTGCGACAGGATTGCGTCGGATAGTTTGGTTGAAAGGATAAGGGCGGAATGCAAACGTCGCTTTATTTCGGACTGGCGCTTGGCGCGACAAGCCTTGTCGCGTTGTCCGCAATGCTGTGGCTCTACGCAGGCGAGCGGGTCTATGTCGACCGTCTCATCTCCGCAATTGCCGGGTGTTTTTGACAACCCACCGCCCCCTTCCTTTCTGATTAGCCCGTTCTGATGTCCAAACAGCGTCTTGATCAGCACCTTGTCGACACCGGTCACTTTCCCTCCCGAGCCCGTGCCCGGGATGCGATCTTGCGCGGCACGGTTTCGGTGAACGGCGCGGTCTGTGGCAAACCAGCTCAAAAAGTCGCCGCAGATGTTGTTATTGCCGTGGAAGATCCGGCGGCAGCCTACGTCTCCCGCGCCGCGCTGAAACTGATCGAAGGATTGCGCGCCTTTGATGTTTCGGCGGTAGACAAGATTTGCCTTGATATCGGCGCGTCGACCGGCGGCTTCACACAGGTTCTGCTGCAAAACGGGGCAACAAAAGTCCATGCCATAGACGTCGGGCATGACCAACTGCACGACAGCGTGCGCAGCGATCCCAGAGTTTTGGCACAAGACGGATTGAATGCGCGCGAGCTGACCCTTGAGCACCTCACCGGCGATCAGCCGGAATTGCTGGTCTCCGATGTCAGCTTCATTTCTCTGAAACTCGCTCTCCCTCCTGCCCTCGACCTTGCATCCCCGGGGGCGGACGGCATCTTTCTGGTGAAGCCGCAATTCGAGGCCGGTAAGGACAACATCGGCAAAGGCGGACTGGTGGACCCGGAGATTGCCGAGACAACAGCCAAACACCTACAAAACTGGCTTGGGACCGTGCCGGGCTGGACCGCCGGGGACTTGATACCCTCTCCGGTCAAAGGCGGCGACGGCAACGCCGAATGGCTGCTTTACGGGAAGAAAGCGGCCTAAAGCCGACCTATTGCTTGCCCCGACCTGCGTTCGCCTGTATCGCTCGGCCATGACTGAGACGCGACTAGAAATCACCGAGCTGGGCCATCGGGGAGATGGCATTGCTATCACCGATACCGGGCCTGTTTATGTGGCCGGAGGCCTGCCAGGCGAGACTGTTGAGGCCAAGGTCCAGAATGGGCGGGCGCAGAACCCAGCCTATCTGACCCAATCGCCAGACCGTATTGAGCCGGTGTGCCGGCACTACGCGGCCTGTGGCGGCTGCTCGGTGCAGCACCTGGCCGAAGCGCCCTATCTGTCGTGGAAACGGAGCCTTGTCGAAAAGGCGCTCAAAACCCAGGGCATAGACGCTGACGTGACGCAGACCATCGCAGCGACCCAAGGTGGCCGGCGACGGGCGGTCTTTACGGCGACCCGGGCCGGGCGGGCTGTTCTTCTCGGCTATCATGAAAAAGCCAGCCACAAGCTGGTCGATATCTCTGAATGCCCGGTGCTCGACCCAAGCATCACCAGCGCACTCAAGGGCCTGAAATCCCTGGCCGCTGATCTGGTGCCGAAGAAGGGCGAACTCCGGATAACCGTGCTCAGCACCACCTCCGGTCTGGATGTCGCCTTTGAAAAGGCCGACAAGGCTTATGACCGCAAGATCCCGGCGTTGAGCCAGAAGACCGTGGAGCTGGATCTGGCGCGCCTCAGTGTGAACGGCGAAATCCTTCTGGAAGTGCGCCCGCCCTTGCTCGACATGGGCGGCACCGGCCTCGTCCCGCCACCGGGCGGCTTTACGCAGGCAACGCATGCCGCTGAAGAGGCGCTCTCAGAACTTGTTGCCGCAGGTGTTGGCAAGGCCAAGACCGTGGCCGATCTGTTTTCCGGTGTCGGCACCTTTGCACTCAGGCTTGCCCGCGCAGCCAACGTCCATGCGGTTGAGGGCGACCCGGCCGCGATTGCCGCGCTCGACCGGTCCTTGCGCAAGCCGCAGGGCTTGAAGAAGGTGACCTTCGAAAAGCGGGATCTTTTCCGCCGCCCGCTGGTGCCGGAAGAGCTGGATCCATTTGCCGCTGTTGTTTTCGACCCGCCGCGTGCCGGCGCTCAAGCTCAGGCCGAGATGCTGGCCAAATCGAAAGTGAAGACGATCGTCGCCGTCTCCTGCAATCCGGCAACGCTGGCCCGGGACTTGAGGATCCTGATCGACGGCGGCTATGCGCTTCACTCTGTCACCCCGGTAGACCAGTTCCACTTCTCGCCCCATATTGAGGCGGTGGCAGTTTTAAAACGGGAGTGAACCATGGCTGCGGTGACGGATCAGAATGTGTCTGACAAAGAGGGCTTGCGCCGGTCACCGCCCCCGATTGCCAAAGTTGCCCGCAGGCTCCGCTATGCGGCCCATCAGGGCAGTCGTGTAGCGCTCTACACATTACATTCCGAAGCTATGCGCCGCATGAACCTGCGGCTTCAAAAGGACCTGCCCGAAACGCCGAAAGTCACCCCGGAAGGCCCGGTCCCGAGCCAGCGGCGCATGCTCACCGACATCGTCAGGTTGTTTGCCGAGGACATGAAGGCGGTTGAAGATGGCATCTATCCGATGCCTTCAGACGGCACCCTGAGCCCAAGGGAGCTTTTGCAGACCAGCCAGGCCTTTTTCAAGGATGTGCCCAAAGTGGCGCGGCGGCGGGCCGAAAACACCCATCAGGAAGTCAACCAGGACGGCCCGGCCTTTGCCGATGCGCTTCCACGTTATTATCGCCAGAACTTCCATTTCCAGACAGATGGCTGGCTGTCGGAAGACAGCGCACGGCTTTATGATTTCCAAGTGGATGTCCTGTTTTCCGGGGCAACAGCCGCCATGCGGCGCAAGGCCCTCCTCCCGTTCGCGGAAATCCTGAAACGCAAGGACCAGCGCAAGATCGCCTATGTCGACATTGCGTGCGGCACGGGCGGCCTGCTCCGCCCCGCGCTCAATGCCTTTCCGCGCCTGTCCGGGATCGGACTGGACCTTTCAGAACCGTATCTCAACGTTGCGCGGGACCGGTTCAAAAGTCCGCGCGCCAGATATGTGACCGCGATGGCCGAAGAGCTGCCCTTCGCGGACAACTCGCTCGATGTTGTTTCGTGCGTGTTCCTGTTTCACGAACTGCCCCCGAAAATCCGGCGCCAGGTTTTAAGCGAGGTGGCCCGGGTCCTGAAACCACGCGGTTCGTTTCTATTCGTCGACAGCCTGCAAACCGGCGATGTGCCGGATTACGACGGACTTTTGACGATTTTTCCGCAGCTGTTCCACGAGCCATACTATACCTCTTATTTGAAAGAGGACTTCACGAGCCTGTGCGCGGATGTGGGGCTTGATGAACGCTGGATGCGGCCCGCCTTTGTGTCCCGGGCTGCGGGATTTGTGAAAACCGCCTGACCTTTCAGTATTACTGAAATTTTTCTGCATCTTGTCTTGTGACTGAAAGCCGAAGGGCGTATATCCGGTCTTATGAGATTGGATCATTGGCTCTTGCAAACAGGGGAAAGCCGCAGCGCCTTCGCGCGCCGGGCAAACCTGTCCCCTGCCTCCGTTACCGCCCTGTGCAACGACCCGAATGTCTGGGTGTCGCGCGATATGGCCCGCAAGATCGCCATCGCCACGAATGGCGAAGTCACTCCAAACGACTTTCTCGGACTAGCTACAACCAAGGAGCATCCCGTGTCCCAGGCCCGTGTCGCAGAAGCAATCCGCGCATTCGAACGTGGAGAAATGGTGGTCGTGACCGACGATGACGACCGCGAAAACGAAGGCGATCTGATTGTCGCCGCCTCCAAGGTCACGCCTGAACAAATGGCGTTCATGGTCCGGCACACATCCGGGATCATCTGCGCGCCGATGACTGTGGCCCATGCGCGGCGGTTGCGCCTCGACCCGATGGTTGCGGAAAACGATGCGCCGCTCGCAACCGCCTTCACCATTTCGGTCGACTACCGCCAGGGCCTGACCACCGGGATCTCGGCTGAAGAGCGTTGCTCAACCGTCCGTGCGCTGGCCAACCCGAATGTTGGCGCAGACGATTTTGTCCGTCCCGGCCACATCTTCCCACTGGTTGCCAAGGAAGGCGGCGTCATGATCCGCTCCGGGCATACGGAAGCCGCTGTCGATCTGTGCCGCCTGGCCGGCCTTGAACAGGTTGGCGTGATCAGTGAACTGGTCAATGACGACGGCACGGTCAAACGCGGAGCGCAGGTTGCCGAATTTGCCGCCGAATATGATCTGAAGATGGTGTCGGTCTCCGACCTGATCGCCTGGCGCCAGCGAACGGAACGCATGGTCGAGCGGGTCAACGAGCAGCCGGTTGAGACAATTGCAGGCCCGGCTTACGCCATGACCTATTCCACGCCCTACGACCCGATGCACCACGTTGCCATCGTTTATGGTGATATTCTGGATGGCCGCAGCGTGCCAGTTCGCCTGCAACTGGAATCCGTGCTGGACGACACGTTCGGGGATGCCCGCCCGCTTGACACCATCATGAGGCATTTCGCCGACCGGGGACGCGGCGTTGTTGTCTATCTGCGCGAGGGATCTGTGGGGGTTGCCCGTCAGTCCACCCGGCCAAGATCGGATTTCGAAGCTGCGGAAACCGAAGACCACAGCTCCGCGCAAGCTAGACAGGAACAATGGCGGGAAGTCGGACTGGGTGCTCAAATTCTGAAAGATCTGGGTGTCAGCTCCATTCGTCTGCTGGCCTCCCGTGAGCGGCACTACGTTGGGCTGGAGGGGTTTGACATCAAGATCGACGAAACAGAGATCCTCGACTTGTGAGGTCAACAGATTGGATAATGCTGCATGAAAGAACAGGTGGTCGACAAGGAAGCCGAGAGCAAGGGATCTGAAAAGCCAGCTCCCGCGCCGTTCACAATCGGCTACGACCGACGGAACAGCGAGGCCATCGTCTATGGCTGTATGCTGCTTGCAGGTCTCTTCGCAGTCGTGAGCATCGTGTCCGGCATGTACCTGTTGCTGTTCGCAGCGCTCGGTCCAGCGGTCATCGCCTATTGGCATTTTCCAATGCTTGAGAAAAAGCGCCCGCAACTGGGCGCGAATGAGGATGGACTTTTTATCGACCGGATCGGCTTTATCGATTGGGGAGCCATCCGGATGATCGATCTGACCCGCACGAGCGTCCGCAGCATCGAGTTGATCAAACTGAACGTGCTTCTAACCCGCCCATTGGAAGATGCCGTCACTCAAGGCCAACACACACCCTTATGGAAGCGGTTCACAATGCGCAACTGGAAGCGCAGCAAACGCGAACACGGCCGGGAGCTGATTTCCGTCAACCTGCACACCCTTGTCGGCGACCCGGACGAAGTTCTGACCCGCATCCGGACGTTCAAGTTTGTCTAAACCTTCGGTCGTTCAGTCTTAGCCGACCTGGCCGCGGTGGCGGATCATGTGGTCGGCCAAAACGCAGGCCATCATGGCCTCGCCTACCGGAACGGCGCGGATGCCGACGCACGGATCGTGGCGGCCTTTGGTCATCACATCGACTTCTTCGCCCTGACGTGTAATGGACTTGCGTTCTGTCAGGATCGACGATGTCGGTTTGACCGCAAAGCGCACCACCAGCGGATCACCGTTGGAGATCCCGCCGAGCACCCCGCCGGCATTGTTCGTTAGGAACACCGGCCGGCCGACATCATCCACGCGGATTTCATCGGCGTTTTCTTCACCGGTTAAGGTCGCGGACTCAAAGCCGTTGCCGACTTCAACGCCCTTTACTGCGTTGATGGACATCATCGCTGCGGTCAGGTCCGTATCCAGTTTGCCGTAGATAGGCGCGCCCCAACCAGCAGGGACACCTTCCGCCACGATTTCAATCACCGCGCCGACGGAGGATCCCGCCTTGCGCACCCCGTCCAAATACTCCGCCCACTGGGCAGCGGCTGCTGGGTCGGGACAGAAAAACGGGTTGTTGTTGACTTCCGCCCAGTCCCAATTGCCGCGATCAAGTTTATGCGGCCCAACCTGAACCAGAGCGCCGCGGATCGTGACACCCTGCAGAACCTTCCGCGCAACGGCACCAGCTGCGACACGCATTGCCGTTTCACGGGCAGAGGATCGCCCACCGCCGCGATAGTCGCGAATACCGTATTTCGCATCATAGGTGAAATCGGCGTGGCCCGGGCGGAACCGATCCTTGATTTCCGAGTAATCCTTGGACCGTTGATCCGTGTTCTCAACCATCAACGAAATCGGTGTGCCAGTTGTTTTCTGCACGCCGTCTTCATCAACCATGACGCCGGACAGTATCTTTACTTCATCAGGTTCACGCCGCTGGGTCGTGTACTTGGATTGGCCGGGCTTACGCTTTTCCATGAAGCCCTGAATGTCGGCTTCGGTCAGCGGAACGAGCGGCGGACAGCCATCAACAACACAGCCGATTGCAGGTCCGTGGCTTTCCCCCCAAGTGGTGACCCGAAACATGTGACCGAAACTGTTGTGCGACATCCGTGGCTTTCCCAAAAAGCAGCGTGAACCAAGACTGCGAGCGATAAGCCATCCGCCCTTGAAGCTCAAGCCCATGAGGCGTTGGAGCGGTCTTCTATTTCGACGCATGTCAAAATGACAGAAAACAAGAAAATCGCTGATTGATCAAAAACAGATCACCTATACGTGTGAAACGGCGATAGACCCGTTTTTATAAAACCGGATTTGCCAATCGTTAAACACCAATCTTTATCGTGCCTTCCCAAGTTGAGGTCAGCGGGATTCTATCGTGCGCATTCGTGGTTGGCTAACAGGTCTGATCATTTTCTTGCTGGCGCCCAGCCTGCTCTTTGCCTCGCTTTGGTTTTACGGGAATTTCGAAAGTGTCCGCGCGATTGACCGCAGTTTGAAGGGCGTTGGCCTGCTTCAAGCGCTGGGACCACTGACGGAGGAAAAGTCGCGTGGCATCCCTTCACTTGAGATCCCAGACGACTACCGCAACCAGCTTATACGCTTCGGTGGCCCCGATTATGCGGACTATCTGGACACCCAACTGACAGAGTTTGCGACGGAAGAAGATGTCTCCAAATCGCTGAGACATGCCAGAAGTCTGGCACTTTCGATCGCAGCCCTTGCCAAGATCTCATCATCCAGTCCGTACGAGACAACAAAACTCCCTCATTTGCTGACTGAAATTCTGCCCTCCGTCATTATCGAAACGTCGAAAATGCGCGAGAATGCCGAACTCCTGTCGGCAAAGGACACCATCAACGTCTGGGACAAGATGATGGTTCCGGTTCAGGGCGGGCAATTCAAGGTGGCCGCCGATGGCGCGGCACGTGACACCGTATTGCTGTTCACCGATCTCGTAGGCCCGGCAGCAGATGACCTGCGTCTCATGGCTAGACAGTACCGCGAGGCGAACGTTGCCTTTCAGACCCAAGGAGCCAAGTTTCTGACGTCGACGATACAGGCCGAAACAGGTACCGATATCGTCGCAGAACCCGTAATCACTGCGGAGCCTTTGCTGATCGAAGCCACATACACTCTGTGGCAAGAAACCCTGGATTACTTGCGCGCTGCATTGATCGAAGAAAAGCAGGACACACTTCAGGCAGTCTCCTTAGCCGGCGCTGTTGCGACGGCTGTGATCTTCATCGCCTTTGGGATCGGTGCTGTTCTTGTTAGGGCACTGGCAGACCGGACGCAAAAGGAGTTTGAAAAGCTCGGGTTCCACGATCCATTGACAGGCCTGCCGAACCGCCGAGCTCTTCTGGAAGCACTCCGAACCGTCCGCCCGTCCAGCTCAAATGGCACATCTGGGCTTGTCGTGTTCGACATCCGCCAGTTCCGCAAGATCAATCATCGTTTTGGGGACGAATCTGGCGACATGATCTTGCGGGCCATTGCGAGTGACCTCACGGCGATCGCAGGCCCAAAAGACTTCCTATGCCGGACAGGCGGCAGTGAGTTCGCCCTACTCCGCAGGGACGCCAACAGCATCGCAGCCTTTGAATCGTTCGCCCGGAAAGTCTTGAAAAAGATATGCTCGGTCAAAGTCGTGGAAGGCCAGGAAACGGTAATCGATGCGAACGCCGGGGTTTCCTTTCACAAAGCAAACACGGCACTCAGCGAAAACATCCTGACGGATGCAACACTTGCCTTGCGCGCGGCCAAACAAAAGGGATCCAAAGAGCTCGAAGTATTCTCGCCAATGATGCGCGCGATTTTTGAGAGCAATGCGGAAACCGCGAAGGAAGTCCTATCGGCCCTGGAACATGGCAACATTGTTCCCTGGTACCAGCCGCAGGTGGACATCCACACTGGACAGATCATCGGCGCGGAAGCCCTCGCCCGCTGGATAGATGGAGATCAGGTCCGCTTTCCAGGCGCCTTCCTGCCCGCCGCAGAAGATGCCGGATATATGGAACTTATCGAAACAGCGGTTCGCGAGAACGTACTGTCGTTGGCAACGACGCTCGAAACCCGGGACATGCATGGCATTCATCTCGGACTGAACGTGTCAGCAAGCTTTCTGGAACAGGAAAATGTGGCTGAAGAGATCTACGCCAAGATCGTCAGCCTCGGTCTCAAGCCTTCCAACTTCAACCTCGAAATCCTTGAAGCTGTCATGATCGACGAGATCGCAGCCATGCCGGTCAAAGCCAACATTGCGCGCCTGTCAGAACTTGGCTTTTTCATTGAACTCGATGATTTCGGCACCGGCCATTCCAGCATTTCAAGTCTACGGGACCTCAAGGTGGATCGCGTGAAGATCGACCGCAGCTTTGTCACCGGAGTTGACACCAATCCGGGTCTGCAGAAATTCACAAGCGCCTTGATCAATCTCGCCAAGAGCCTCGACATCAGCGTTTTGGCGGAAGGCGTTGAAACCGAGGGCGAACGGCTCTGGTTGCAACAAAATGGCTGCGATTACATCCAGGGCTTTTTGGTCTCAAAGGCCGTACCGGCAGATCAAATCCTGAATATGATCCAGCGGCAGTCGGTCCTGAATGCGGACGGCAAGATGTACGCCGTAACCGCGTGAGCCTCTGACTTTCGGCTTTCAGCGGCGGATCAATTGGTGATCTGAGAAATTGCGACCCGGTCTGCGAGTCTCTTCTTGAAATCGATGGCAGCCAAAGACAGGCCGCCATTGGCCCCGTCCACAAAGTGGATGTGCTGGTTGTTGGACACATCCTGCACGAAACAGGTCATCAGGGCACTATCAGACACATGGAGCCCGTAAACCAGTTGGTCCGCTTTTGATTGGCTTTCCAGATACGTTTTCACCGCGCTCAGCTGATCCGGAGTCAGATCGAGGACAAGCTGCAAACTGTCCCCGAGCTTCCTGTGATCGGTATTGAGACTAAGCTCTTTAATATATTTCTTGGGCTCGAAGGGCCCAACCCGGCGCCCAGTGTAGTACCCGTACATGAAGAACAGGCTCTCCACGATCCCCATGAGATAGCCTTTCAGCCAGCGGCCCGGCGAACCGAAACTTGCTTCCAGCGACAGGGTGCGCGGCGGAAACCGGAACTTCAGACGCGGTCCCTCTGCCAAACGGAGCTTTTCGTCGTCCGTCAGCGGATTAAAACCAAGTCCACCGGCCAATCCTTCGATAATCTGCGGCAAACTCTCGTCCGTCGCCGGTTTCAAGATGACGGAAACGATGTACCCATTTTGGGCATCCAACGGTTCCCATCTGCAGGACAACCCGCTCAAAACGGGATCATCGGAAGATGCCGCCAAAGCATAGGCCTTCACGGCCTCGGGGTCTTTGAGGATCCTGTCCGCGATCAGCAAGCCGTCGCCGATGATCATGGCAAGATGATTTCCCGGGCTGAGGCAGTATTTGCGGACCTTGATGTCGCCGCCCCTTTTCCGGATGTCCGCAACCGGAATGGATGCAGCCCGCAATTCCAGATCCACAACATCCCGTGCGAGCGCAACAACGCCGGCAATCGCTTCCTCTGCGAGTTTTCTGTCGGCCTCTGGCACCACCACAACAGCCCCATCGCCGCCGAAGACAAAGGGCACGCGCTCTCGGTCAATCTTGTTCAGGACAGCGGCTATGACGGCCGCACCGACCATGTTGACGTGCTTATAGCGTCCCGCGTTGATGGCGTCGCGGGATCGAACGATGTCGGCAGTCAGGACGACCCAGTCTTCCGGAACGGGAATGAAATCATTGCGTATGTTGTCCGACTTGAAATCTTGGCAGCTAGGAAGCTCGGAATAGAAGTCTTCTGCGGACATGTCTTTGTCTCCGTATGAGTACAGGTTCATACGGACTGAAGCTCGGTATCCGATGACCGGACCGCCCGCTTTCAGTTCACATATGCGTCAAGACACCGGCCCCGTAAGTGGCCGGGTTGCTCTCAGATTGTTTCAACAGCGGTCATCTGGCTGTCCCGCCAAACGAACACCTTGTCTTGCGGAACATCGTATTTCGGAACCTTGTCCGTATAACCACCTTCCAGAAGACCGCGCAGTACCCGAAAGACACCGCCATGGGACACTACGACCGAAGGACGGTCAACGGTCACAAGCCACCGTCCGATGCGATCCGCAAGCATCTCGTAGCTTTCCCCGCCCGGCGGCACGAAACGCCACTTGTCTGCGCGCCGTTGTTCGACGAGATCCGGATCATTTACGGCCAGCTCTTCAAGCGTGAAACCTTCCCAGTTACCAAAGGTGATTTCCTTCAATTGGTCTTCGAGCCTGAACGTATCCGGCGCAAGCCCCATTTCCGCCCTGACACGTTCCATCGTCGCCCGGGTCCGGCCGAGAGGAGACGCGACAAAATCCAGGGTATCCGGATCGATCTCCTCTTTCTCCAAATACCCCTTCAAGAGCGCCCCATTGTTCGTCGCCTGGCTTTCACCATGCGCGTTCAATGGAATGTCCTTCTGGCCCTGCATCCGGCTTTCGGCATTCCAATCGGTTTGGCCGTGGCGGATGAAAATCAGAAATCCGGGATCAAAAAGCTTCTGCAGATATTCTGGGGCTTGAGGCGCAGGTACAATCGTCATGAAGGTGTCCGGATATGAAAACGCTCCGGCAGGATATAAGCCGGAGCGCTGAAATTGGAATATCCTAGGCGGGGGCCCCGCCTGGGTTTGTTGCGCGCGCGTCAGTCTTTGACGACGGAAATATCCGGCGCATCGACGGCTTTCATGCCGACGATGTTGTAGCCGCAATCGACGTGCTGAATTTCGCCAGTGACACCACGGCCGAGATCGGACAGGAGGAACAGGGCGCTGTCACCAACTTCCTCAATTGTCACGGAACGGCGCAGCGGCGAATTGTATTCGTTCCATTTCAGAATGTAGCGGAAGTCGCCGATACCGGACGCCGCCAGCGTCTTGATCGGTCCGGCAGAGATCGCGTTGACGCGAATGTTTTGCGGTCCGAGATCCATCGCGAGGTATTTGACGCTGGTTTCCAGAGCCGCCTTGGCAACACCCATGACGTTGTAGTGCGGCATGACTTTCTCTGCACCATAGTAGGTCATGGTGAGGATCGACCCGCCGTCGGTCATCAGCTTTTCGGCGCGCTGGGTTACAGCGGTCAACGAGTAGCAGGAGATATCCATCGTGCGGGCAAAGTTATCGGCGGTCGTATCAACGAAACGGCCGGTCAGCTCGTTCTTGTCGGAGAATGCAACGGCATGAACCAGAAAGTCGATCTTGCCCCACTTTTCTTCAAGCGCCTTGAAGACGTCGTCGATGGACTGAGTGTCGGTTACATCGCAATGACCGGCCACAAACGCACCCAGTTCTTCCCCAAGCGGCTCCACGCGTTTCTTCAGAGCGTCGCCCTGGTATGTGAGGGCAAGCTCGGCACCGGCATCGGCAAGCGATTTGGCGATCCCCCAGGCAATTGACTTCTTGTTTGCCAAGCCCATGATCAAGCCACGTTTACCGTTCATCAGTCCGCGCGTTTCCGCCATCGTATTCTCCGATTAGGATTCCATTCACCACCCGAGCGGGCTGGCCTCCTATGGCACAAGGCATTTTCTCCTTCAAGTCAGACCGAGACGGAATGAAGCGTCGACGGGGGCCGGTTCAATCACTATGTTAGCCGCAAAATTTGATCACGGAACAGGACGAGAATCCCGACTATGGAGCCCTCCCCTCACGCTGAACGCTTCGCCGAAATGATCGGCGCAGCCAACGTATTGACGACCGCCGAAGACCAAGCCCCGTTCCTCACCGAGTGGCGTGACCTATATAAAGGTGTCACGCCAATGGTACTGCGGCCAGGGTCCACCGAAGAAGTCAGCGCGGTGGTGCGCTATGCCTGTGAGAACGATCTGAAGGTCGTCCCGCAAGGCGGCAACACCGGACTCGTCGGCGGTCAAATTCCGCAGGAATCCGGGGACGAAATCGTTCTTTCTCTCACCCGGATGAACAAAGTGCGGGCCGTCGATCCGGACGGTTTCACGCTGACCGTGGAGTCCGGCGTGATCCTTGAGACGGTGCAAAACGAGGCTGAAAAAGTCGACCGCCTGTTCCCGCTGTCACTCGGCGCGCAAGGCTCCTGTCAGATCGGCGGCAACATTTCGACCAACGCCGGCGGCACCGCCGTGCTGGCCTATGGCAACACCCGGGACCTGGTTCTCGGGCTCGAAGTTGTGCTGCCGACCGGTGAGATTTGGAACGGTCTGCGCACCCTTCGCAAGGACAATACCGGTTATGATTTGAAACAATTGTTTATCGGTGGAGAGGGCACCCTGGGGATTATTACGGCAGCCTCTTTAAAGCTGTTTCCAAAGCCGAAGAAACTGGAAGCTGCGTTTATCGGCCTCGCCAACCCGCATGCCGCGTTGAAGGTCTTTTCAATGGCCAAGGCGCAGGCCGGACCGCTGCTCACCGGTTTTGAAATCATGCCGCGTGTCGGCGTGCAATTCTGTCTCGATCATCTGGACGGGGCACGGGATCCCTTGGAGGGCGAACACGCCTGGTATGTGCTGATGGAGCTGTCCAGCGGCTCTGAAGTGTTCCCGGTCAGGGACCTTATGGAAGGCATTCTGGGCGAAGCTTTTGAAGCCGAGTTGGTTGAAGACGCAGCCTTCGCCCAGAACCTCACCCAGGTTCAGGACTTCTGGCACATTCGCCATGGCATGTCGGAAGTCCAAAAAGCCGAAGGCGGATCCATCAAACACGATGTTTCGGTCCCGGTTGCCTCCATTCCCGCCTTCCTTGATGAAGCGATTGCTGCCGTCGAAGCATTCGTTCCCGGGTGCCGGCCGGTGCCATTCGGCCACTTGGGCGACGGCAACATCCATTTCAATGTCAGCCAGCCGGTTGGCGCGGACAAGGAAGCCTACCTCGCAAAGTGGGACGAGATGAATGCGATCGTCCACGGCATTGTTGCGGATTTCAGCGGCAGCATTTCTGCCGAACACGGCATCGGGCGTTTGAAGAAGGATCTGCTGCGCGACGTCAAATCAGAGATCGAGCTCGATCTCATGCGCCGGATCAAATCGGCCTTCGATCCGAAAAACCTCATGAACCCGGGCCGGGTACTCTAAATATACTGAAATTGGGGAGGTGCCCGCCTCCCCTAACCGCTTTTCTGCCCAGACTACTATAGTGGTGTTTCAGGGCGGCACTTCAGCCTTGGAACACCCGTGTGCCGCGCCGGGCTCAACACGCAAAACTGCTGCTTTGAAAAATCAGCCACTTGGCAATATCCATCGGCTGCGCCAACTCCCCTTTGGAGTAAATGTCTATTTTTACTTCCAACAGTGAATGCTGTACTTGCCGGTTCGGTAAACGGCGTCAAAAGGTAGGCCAAACGGATTGGCGGAGCATTCCTGCTGAGACGTGCAATTGTCAAAATTACCATATTGCAGCGATTTATGCCCTGAACGGGGATGCACAGGCCAACCGACTTAGCGGCGATTGCTGACCCGATAATTTCACTCTGTGAAGTAAATGCCTGTTTAGACGAATTTTTTGATTCTGACCAAGTGGTCAAAAGACGGTTTACCCCGCCTCAGTCCTAAGTTCCTAAGGCCAGGTTTTTCCCACAAATCCACTGCCGAAAAGGCAAGTTTTCAGCAAAAATCGGGTCCATCCTGAATTCGGGCCGTTTTTTTGGCGAACACCACCTTGGGAAAATTCTCATTATTTCTCAGCGCGATCGCAGAATTCACATACAAAGAATTCCCAATTTTCGCGCTTACCTTTTGAAAACTCCTGGATAATTTTCGAAATAGTTAAAAATTTCCTAAAATCCAAACTTGCAACGGCAGAAACCAATAGCAGACCAAGGAGGAATACTGGGCTGGATCTAGCTCTCTGCTCGGCGGCGAGTAAAAGGGCAAGTCTCCTTCCCTAATCAACAGAATCGAAGACTGGGCATCTACAAAAATTACAATACAAAACGTCTATGACCCCATAAAAATTAGCTATTTGAAAATATGGTAAGCAAATAGTTAACGTTGTTCATAGGCAAGAATAAGCCAACCGGCCGTGAAGGCCAGAAAACAGCCAAAAGGCTGCGGCAAGAGCAATCGCAGCCAGGCAGGACAGTGCACGTGAAGAAGCGACGAGTGCGTTTCTTTGGATGGAGGCCACAATGCAGGTTCAGACTCTACAAGTGTCCGATCCTTGGGATCGGGTGAAGGCGGAACTGAAAAATGAACTGGGCGAAGACATTTTCTCCAACTGGTTCGGCAGGGTAAAACACGAAGAGACAAACGGAGATGCGGTTCGTTTGTCGGTCCCGACACCATTTCTCAAGAACTGGATCTTGAGCAATTACGAAAAGCAGCTGGTCAACCTGTGGCAGCGGCAGCACGACGACATCAGCCGGGTTGAGCTGACGGTTCGCGGCGCGCTCCGCCCGCGGCCGGCTGGCAACCAGTCACCAAAACCGATCAAGGCACGCCGCATCAGCGGCCGGGCCGCCCCATTTGCCACAAACCCTCAGTTCGGCTCGGTCAACACAGCTGCGTCCATCCCGTGCCTGGCGGACACGGGTGAGGATGCTGCAGCTGATTTCCTGAACGGCGCCGCGCTGAACCCGAAACTGACCTTCGATACCTTTGCCGAAGGAACGTCCAATAGCCTCGCCTGTGCAGCAGTGCGCCAAATGGCGGCCGGTCACGATGGTTCGCTCGGCCTGCTCTACATCCACTCTTCCACCGGCATCGGCAAAACGCACCTGCTCCAGGCTGCGGCCACCGAAGCACGGAAAGGTGGGCGCCGGGTGGCCTATTTGTCTGCTGAGTTCTTCATGTACCACCTGGTACCAGCCCTGCGCACACCAGCCTACCCGGTTCTGCGCCAGGCCATGAAGTCCATCGATCTGCTTTTGATCGATGATCTGCAGTTCCTGCACGGCAAACAAGGCCACGAAGAGTTCGGCAAAACTCTCGAAATGCTCATGGAATCGCCGATGAAGATCATCATGGCGGCAGACCGGGCTCCGGACGAAATGAGCACTTTGGGCACCACGGTCCGCCAACGCATCCAGACCGGTGAAGTTGTCACGATCCAGGCGACCGACTACGCGCTCCGTCACGATATCCTCAAGAAACGGATCTTCTCGGCGCGCCGGACCCATCCCGGCTTTACGGTTCCGGACGAAGTGATCGACTACATCGCCCGTTATGTGATTTCCTCCGCACGGGATCTGGAAGGCGCCTTGAACCGCCTGTTTGCACACAACCAGCTGACCAAACAGCCGGTTACCATGCAGCTTGCCGAAAAGACCTTGCATGATCTGGTCCGGATCGGTGAGCCGCGGTCCATCAAGGTCGAAGACATTCAAAACGTTGTCTGCAAGCACTTCAGCGTAACAAAGGCCGACTTGCTGTCTTCCTGCCGTGCCCGGACCCTAGTCCGTCCGCGCCAGATCGCGATGTACATCGCAAAGGTCATGACAGGGCGGTCCTTGCCGGAAATCGGACGCCGGTTCGGCAACAGGGACCACACCACGGTTCTCCATGCTGTGCGCAAGATCGAAAGCATGGTTGCGGGCGACGCAGCATTGGCCCAAGAGGTCGAACTCCTGAAGCGTCTCGTCCACGCGTGACACGATGCTGGCCTGATTAACGCAAGCTTCAAGCCAGCTTCACCCAATACCCTATTGATGTGGCAGACGTGATTGCCCTGCCATTTGATTGTGAAGCGTTGTGTACCTGAGTATCTACTCCTCCCTCCCTTGAAGCCGCCGCGAGCGGCTTTCTTTTTGCGCTCTTGATTTATTTAAACCGCGCGCTTACATGTCGCCTCGGTTTGAAGGGACCAGCCGTCCGCGGGCGACAAGCCTCGGTGAACACCTTCGCAGCCGCCTGGCTGCTTCAATCGTTCCTGACTAAGTTGTGCAGGCCGATGGCAATGCGGACCCCATCCGAACATGCCTGCCTTTCTTGGAAGGGTGCGTAATGACTTTACCTAATCTGACTGATCTAAAGTCTCAGGCGAAACGCCTCCGACTCGCGATATCAAATTCTGACAGTGCCGACATCAGCCACAGCAAATCGCTGGAACTGGTCGCCAAACAATATGGCTACCGGGACTGGAATACATTGCATGCGGCCACCCAGAGCAACGGCTTCCGCCCGTTCACTGTGGGGGACCGGGTGAACGGCACATATCTTGGCCAGTCTTTCGAAGGCGAAATTCTCGGCTTCGCAAAAACCTCGCAATCCGGGACCTACAGGGTGACCATCCAGTTTGACGCCCCTGTGGATGTGGTGACATTTGACAGCTTCTCCGCTTACCGGAGCCGCGTCACCTGCACCATTCGGGAAAACGGGGTTGCGATCAACCGGACGTCCGACGGGCGCCCGCATTTGGTCATGGACCTGGCTGCGTAGAGCAGCTTTGGGCGTCTGAAACAAAACGCCCGACGCTCTTTGCGGCGCTGTTACCGTTTCCGGGTCATCACGAGATGGCCCGGAACCGGCTCCCCTTCCTCCATCCGGACGGTAATCGGATCCATTGCCAGGATGTCGAACCCGAATTCCTCAAGCCTTTTTCGAACATAAGCTTCGCCTTGAGCAAACCGGCTCTTCGGCCCGACCATATAGTCCCGTCCATCCAGCACGGCATCCGGCAGGGTTTCGGTCGAAAAGGCGAGATACCCGCCCGCTACCAGCCGCTCGGACGCGCCTTTCAGAAAGGGTTCAATCGCGCCGAGATAGGGAAACACATCCGTTGCCGCGATAAAGTCCCATGACGAACGGCTGCCGTCTTCTTCCTCAAATTCTTCAAGAAACTCGACGGCTTCCCCGACATAGAGGTCATCATAGACCTCCCGATCATATGCCAGTTCAACTATCCGTTCAGACAGGTCAACGCCGGTCAGATGCTGGGCTGTCTCGGAGAACGCGAGGCCGGTCAATCCGGTGCCGCAGCCGAGATCCAGAAAACGGTCGAACGGTCCCAGCTCCAATCGCGCGACAAGGTCCTGGAGCAACAACGGGACACAATATCCAAGATCATCGACCAGGATTTCATCAAAGACGTCTGCATGCTGATCGAACAAAGTCGCCACATAAGCATCCGGCATCTTGCCGGGCGTCTCCGCCACGCCCATGGCTGCAAGCCGAATACTGACGCCGCCAGGATCGGACGGATCGAGTGCTAAGGCTTCCCGGTAAGATTCGGCCGCTGCGACGAGGTCACCTGCCTTTTCGAGTTTCAAACCCCGATTGTAAGCTTCAGCAAGCGCGTCGTTCTCGACGGTTGCTGCGGGCATGTCAGATACGTCGAAATTGGTTTGATCGTCGCTCATCAGGCTCTCATTTCTCGTTGAAGCCCTTTCCTATCGCGGCCTTGGTTACAATGCACGGCAAATGGTCGTTCTTGAACCAATTTCCAATGACAGCTTTGCAGGAGGAAACTTCCTATTCTTGCTGCTCCATCAAAGTCCGGTGTCATTGTGGGAAGTTGTCGTCGAGGCCGCTTCCAGATCGGCATTCAGACTCGCCGCCAAATCGAAAAACTGGCGTCGCACGGCCTCAGCGTAGGGATTGGTCTTCTCAATCGCATCAAAAACTTCCGGTGCATCGTACTGAACCATGGATATTGCCTCTGACAACAAGTCGAAGCTCTTTGTTGTCATGCGCGTTGGTAAAGGCCCCATTCTCAATAGCACTTTAGCGATGAGGTGTGTGAGCCCTTGAACAACTGCGGCTTCTTGGTCGTGATCTTCTGGTGTCGTTACAATGACTTTCAATCCAAGAGATTTTCGTAAAAACGCCGCCATCCGAACGTGTTGTTTTCCCCGAACGGGGCAAACCGCAATTTTCAGCCCTGTAACGCCTTTCTCAGCACTCTGAGGACCAAACAACGGGTGAGTGGCTACGATTTCTACACAGTTCGGTAGCAGCCGCTGCATGATTTCCGACGGAATTACTTTGACCGAGCCAACATCGACAATCAGCGCACCCGGCTTGCAAGTACGAGCGATTTCGCGAACGACCTGCTCGAAGGAAGAGACCGGTGCGGCAATTAGGATCACATCTGCCTGGGTCACTGAATGGAACGACGAGAGTGTCACCCCGAGTTGCTGTGCAACCTTCGCAAGGCTCGGGGATGGATCATACGCCGATATCTCGAAATGCTCGCCCAGATGAAGCGCAGCAAGTTGCCCGAAAGCACCAAAGCCTACGATGCCCAGTGACGTATGATGAATTCTTCTTTTGGTGTTCAATATCTCGACCTTTGTAATTGCCGCCCGGCAAAAGGTCGTTTTTATGGTGACCGCTGTCAGGGGCAGCGGAAAACCAATGATGAATGACCCGCAGCTATGTAAACTGCGGATAATAGTCCTGACATGGCGAACTCAAATTCATCATGTGGCTAGGTCTAATTCACCCAATCGAACAAAGTCAATGACCGCCGAATAGCGGTTGTAAACTGCGGCGCAGCAGTCTGGAAGTTTGGGCTCAAACCGGTCATTCCACTGGCTCGAAAACCATAGGTTCCTAGACGCTCAAAACAAATCCAACTGCCCACCGCCTGTTGCCGTCTTCTTTGGAGACCGGCTCGCCTTTTCCGGAGTATCCGTCTGCTCAAGCGAAACCTCGACTTGCAGATCCGGGTCATCGTTCACGACTTTGTTGACCCGCGTTGAGACGGGAACAGCTTTCAGATAATCGTCTTCGATTGGCAGCATCAGCTGTTTCACATCCCGAACGGGCACATTGCCGGTGTCCAGCCATGTCTCGAAACTCTCCGGCTTCAGAATCACCGGCATACGATGGTGGATCTCCGCCATCATCCGGTTGGATTGCGTGGTCAGCATCGCCCCGGAATCCATGTCGCCGCCGTCCGGGTCGGACCACGTTTCCCAAAGGCCCGCAAAGGCCATCAGGCCACCATCTGCGGGCGAAATATAGAAAGGTTGGTTGCCCTCGGGGGTTCGCCGCCACTCGTAAAAACCGGAGGCTGGAAACAGACACCGATGGTGTTTCATCGCCGACCGGAAAGATGGTTTTTCGGCAGCCGTCTCTGCGCGTGCATTGATCAGAAGCGTGAAACTTGCCGGATCCTTGACCCAGGACGGGATCAGGCCCCAGCGGACGAGTTGAAACCGCCGCTGGCCATGCGCATTGATCACTGTCGCCACCGGCTGGGTCGGTGCGATGTTGTAGCGTGCCGGAAAATTCGGTTGATCGATGTAGCCAAAAAGCGCCCGTACATCGTCCGATGTGGCTGTTAGGCTGTAACGTCCGCACATGTCTGGTTGTCCTTATTCACATGCCCGTTTGCGAATTATCAAGAAATGACGTGAAGTTAGGCAATTTGAAACGATAAAGCGCTAGCTTTTTCGAAAGTAACATAATCGGGGGTCGGGTATGGAATGTGTGGATCCAGTTTTGGGCGCCGGTGAGCTGGCCGCCGAACGGCTGGAGCAGGCCAATATCAATTCCCAGACCGGCCTGGCAACCGACTACCTAAACCATTTCAATGAAGTAATGATGCTGCTCGAAATGCTGCCGGCAATGCCCGACTGCGCGGCTGATGTTCTGGAATGGCAGCCGCTTGACTACGAAGGGCACTTTGAGAATTCATCCTTCAAGGACAAGAAACTGGCGATCCTTGCCTATCATGCCGCACCAGCCCACCTTCGCGAGCACCTTGAAGCCCGCGTCTCCGACATCAATGCGCTCGTGGCTCAAATCCAGGATCAGCTCCGCGAAACCGAAGACCCGTCAGTGATCGCTGCGGAGATCGCCGACTTCGCGACCCACGAGATCAAACCACTGATCTCGACTGCAAGTGGTGTGATCCACGGTCACGTCAAACCGGAAGCCGAGCAACCCGAAGGCGATGACGCACAGGCAGAGATCGACGCCCTGTTTGCCTGATCGACCTTTTATGTGACAGAGTTTGGGTATGTCCCGCCCCTTTCCTTCCGTCCCCATTCTCAGCGTCAGTGTGCTCTGCCACAAAGATGGCTCCGCGCTTCTCATCAAGCGCGGCAAAACGCCTTACAAGGACTATTGGAGCCTGCCGGGCGGCAAGGTGGAGTTCGGCGAAACACTTGCAGAGGCCGCGGCGCGGGAGCTGCGCGAGGAGACCGAGCTCACCGCAGAGCTTGCCGGACCCGTCGAGGTGTTTGACTCCATCCAACGTGATGAAACCGGGAACATCCTTTCTCATTTCGTTTTGGCAGTTTTTGTTGCGGCAAACCCGTCCGGGACCGTGATGGCCGGTGATGATGCCACCGCGGCCGAATGGGTGGCCCTAGAAGACCTGGACGGCCGCATCACGACACCTGGAACACCAGCGCGGATCCGGCGTCTGCTCTCCAAACTCTCCTGAGAAGCGAATACCTGGGGTCAACGCACCATAGCTGTTGCAGGATGCGATCGCCCGGCGCATGATCGCCCTATGTTCGGAAACACGATACAACCTGGGTTTCCCGCCGCCGCCTTTTTGGCGGCGTTTCTTGTCGTATCCGGACCTCCAACCGCTTCTGCTCAGGACACACCAAGCGTCAGCGCTCCGCCCTATGAACCGCAGCTGATGCGGCTGTCTGAAATCTTCGGAGCGTTGCATTACCTGCGTCCGCTGTGCGGAGAAGACGACACGCCAACCTGGCGGGATCGTATGGAGGAATTCCTCGACGCTGAAACCCGGGATGAAAACCGGCGGCGGCGATTCATCGAGCGATTCAATCAGGGTTATCGCGGTTTTTCAGTCGCTTATCAGGACTGCACGGATGCCGCACGTCTCGCCATGGCACAGTATTTGGGCCAAGGCGAAACGATCATATCCGACGTGACCAGCCGTTACGGGCGCTGAACCCGGCAGATTTTTCCATTTCGTTATCAGTTCGTAAACTTTTTGCATCAAATTTGTGGGTGGCCGTTAAGTTTGTGTTCACGGTTGCTTATCAGCGCGATTCACCGTGCTAGGATCAGTTCATGAGATTCGGGGATGGGACACGCTGGGGTTGATACCAAGCGCGTCGGGAAAGACCGGTAAGGGAACGAATGATCAACGACGATTACGCCGAAGCGGCAATGGAAGCCGAATTTGCCGAAGACGAGGATATTCGGCGCGCTGCATTGGGCTTCATTTCAGAAGCCTGGTCAGAAGCTATTGCCAATGGTGTCGACGCGGATGCTGTCGCACATGCCGCAATGTTCACCGCCCTCGCCGACCTCGTTGCGGCCTATGGCGAAGATGCAGTTGCCAAACTGGCCGAAGGTTTGCCGGACCGAATCCAGCGCGGCGACTACACGGTCAACCGGGTTCTGCAGTAGCATCAGCTTGGCAAGTACTGTTATTTGGAGAGGCCGGTTCGTCCGGCCTTTTTGAGTTCTGTTTCGCGCAAAGCCTAGGGTCAGCGGATCAGATCGTAGGCAAGCTTCAGGTAGATCAGCCCGCCAAAGATCATCAAAATGGCACCGGCAATATGATTGGCCCGGTCGAGCCAGGCATCGTCGATGCGGGATCTGAAATGGGTCACTGTCGCGGAGATGAAGACCCACCAGGAACACGCGCCGGCCGTGACACCGGCGACCATCATCAGCGACCCGAAGTAGTTGTCGTGGTCCGGGCGCCAGTCCCCTAAGCTACCGAAAATCGCGATAAAGGCCAGAATTGTTCCCGGGTTTGTGATGGCCATGAAGAACGCCGCCGTTGCATCGCCCCAGAACCCATGCTCCTTGCCGTCATCCCCGCCGTTCAAGTGCGGATGGCTGTTCCAGATTTTCAAACCGAAAATAATCAGAAGCGCTCCGCCGACGATCTCAATCAGATCGAATTGGCCTTCGATGAACCGCGTGACGGCGGAGACTCCAAATATCGCGGCGGTCGCATAGAGCGTGTCTGCGACAACAGCCCCAAGTCCAACGAACACCCCATGGCGAAACCCGCTGCGTACGGCATGCTGGATGGCCATGACGTTGACAGGTCCGACCGGCGCCGTGGTGATGATACCGATGAAGAAGCCGATAACGGCATATTCCAAAAAGGTCACAGGCCAGCCTTAGGTGTGTTGTCGTCGCCCAAGCGGGAGGGAATACCTTCGATAGCGCTGCAGCCCATGCACCACAAGCATCTCAACGCCGTTTCTTATTGTTTTCACATTGCCATGAACTGATTAAAGAAGAACGGCTGACGGTAAGGCGATTCTAAAGGAGAAAGACCCATGAAATGGCACACCCTCGGGGCATGCATTGCCTTTCTCTTGTGTGTTGGGAACGCTCCAGCCAAAACGGTCACTGTCGAGACGATTGAAGTGTCGCCCGCCCAAGGTAAAGACAGTCCTGCGGCCTCCCCGGAAACGATCCCACTCGGAGATCTGCCCGGCACCTTGGAAAGTGCTGATGAGGTGATTGGTGACGTTCCGGACGTCCTCCAGGATCGTCCGCAAATCCTTTACAACAAGTCCTATCTGCCCAAACCCGTCGCCCGCATGCATTCCCAGATGATGGAGGCCGCTCAGTCCGGCGATATCAACCGGATGCGTATCATTCTGGAAAGCAACGAGGTCATGCCGACCTTGTCGTTCGGAAAAATTGAAGATCCGATCGATTTCCTGAAAGAAAGCTCCGGCGACGGGGAAGGCTACGAGATACTGGCTATCCTCGCAGACATACTGGACGCCGGTTTCGTACATGTAGACACCGGTACACCGCAGGAAATGTATGTCTGGCCGTATTTCTCCCGCTATCCGATCCAGGATCTAACGCCGGAGCAAAAGGTTGAGCTCTTCCGCATCGTGACCTCCGGGGACTTTGCAGAAATGGAGCAATACGGCGCCTGGAATTTCTACCGGGTCGGCATCGGCCCGGATGGCACCCTGCATTACTTTGTCGCCGGCGATTGATCCGGAAAGATCACGGTTTGCGGAGGTCCGCCATAACGGCATAGCCGCGATAGATCGGCTTGTAGGAACATGTGGCGCCGTTGTCCTGCGCCAATTTCTGCAGTTCCTCCTGCAGATCCGCGCGCGGTGTGACATGGAAAGAGGCCAGCCATTTCATTAGTAGCGCCTTGAACCACACTGGCAGCTCCTCCTGCTGGCCGAAGTCGACGATGTGAATTCGCCCTTGAGGAGCCAGATGCGCCAATCCAGCCGCCAGCGCCTCACGCCAAATCGGCATCATGGACAGGGTGTACGAGAAGAACACTCGCTCGAACTGGGAGATACCCAGAGGCTTTACCGCCGCCGGGTCTGAAGCATCTCCGCGAACAAGAATGATCCGGTCTGTGAGGCCTGCTTTTTCGATATTCGCGCGGGCCGTCTCCAGCATCTGTTCAGAAATGTCGAGGCCATAAAACCGCACGTTAGGATAACGCTTGGCCGCCGCGATCAGATTGCGCCCTGTGCCGCAGCCAAGCTCAAGAACATGACTGCCCTCCGACGGTGCCAAATTGCGGATAAGCCGGTCCCGGCCGAGCAAATAATATTTGCGGGTTAGATCGTAGATGTGGCGCTGGTTGCGGTAGACCGCATCCATCAGGCTTGCGGTGTCAGCTGTATGGCTCATGACGTTTTGCGGCGGTCGCCTATCCTTTGAAGACGTACAAGTGGAACCCGCCATAGATTGAGGATCGATCCTGGCGGCCGAGCTCAAGGCTCTCCTCAGCTTCATAGGTCCAGCGGTCTAGAATCTCGTCGGCAACACGGCCTGGCAAAAGGCTTGGTTCAGCGGCCGTCCGGAAGATCACCCTTGCGCCCGGACGCGCCGTCCGCGTGATCTCGCTCCAAAGTGCATTGAGCTGGTGATCCGTCATCCAGTCCTGCGCATCCAGCAGCACGTATGCGTCCAGCACATCTTCGCCAACGCTCTGCAGATGCTCCGTGAAGTTCCGGTTTAGGACCCGGACGCGCCCGGCGCGGTCACGGATATCTTCAAAATGATCGCGTTTGAGATACGGCGGCAGAGGTCCGGATTTACCCGTCGTTCCGCCATCTTGAGGCGCATAACCCCGGCCAAAGGCCTGCCACGCGAAGTAGTTGTCTGACATGGAGAAATCGCAAGCAAGTTTCTCCAGCCGCTCTTTGAGAACCGCAGACATGTCGCCGTCGGCATTGCCGGATACCAGCGCATCATACTGCGCCGGTGGAATGCCCAGACCATAAAGAGACATCTTCTTCGACGTCGCCCAGCGAACCAGGCGCTTGTCAAACAGTGGCGCCAGAGCCGTGTCGAAGAAGCTGCGCTGCTCTTCAAGAGACTTGGCCCGGACCATGTGCTTGGGGTCGATACCGTACAGGCGGGCGACCAAGTGCCCTGCGCCAATGCAGTAGCCCAGAAGGCCATGATGGTAGAGATCACGCGAGAACAGCGTTATGCGCTTGCGGCCCCAGTTGGCCAGGTCCCGGCCTTCCCAGTAGTGAATGGTTTCCGGATCAAGGTTGGCTTTGAGGAAACGCTCATACGCTGCGACGTTGGCCTTCTCGTCCGCCTCACCGAAGAACCGGTAAAATGTCTCATAGTTCGGGAAATGCTTTGCCGCAGCGAGTTTCAAACGGCCAAGAGCCACATGTGCCCGGTTCAAATCAACTGCGGTGATCTCTGCGGGATTGGCGGTCAGGTAAGACATCACGTTGCAGCCACCAGACGCAATCGTCACCATCCGGCTTTCCGGGGTCAGACGGAGCGCCCGCATGTCGACATCCGGGTCTTCCCAGATTTGTGGATAGACCAGGCCCTTGAATGCGAAGGTAAAGAGCCGTTCCAGCATTCCATCGCGGGACGCGGCATCCGAGCGGTGCACCGCGTTCTTCAGTCGTTTTTTGGATGCAGTTAACGTGCTCTGGGGCATCTCGCTCTCCCGGATCGCTGTTCGAAAGTTCCCTTGCGATACGGGAGAGTGACGACAGTTTGGTGACGTTCACGCCAGAATTGTGAGGTTATCCGGATAATAGTCTTGCGCCGGATTTCCGGCACAAGACGCTTGGCCAATCAGTCAGCGCGTGATCACAACGAAGTCTGTGCCAAGACCCGTGTTGCGTTGATAGCTGCGGTCCGTCACGGTCAATGATGTTCCCGGCGTCAGCATTTTCGAAAGGTCTTCGGCGACCTTTTGCGGGATCTCCAGTCGATCCAGGATTTCGTATGATGCGCCGCCGCGCTCGCCTTCTGCGGAGACGGCAATCCACTCGACAGACGGGTCGCCCTGTTTGAAATCAAGTGCGGTGAAGACATGGGTGCCGATGTCATCGCCGGCAGCCTTGATTGTGACAGGCGCGCTGTAAACATCGCGGAACTTGCGGCGGACCCGGAGTTTGGCGTTGTGCGGCTTTTCATATCCAGCCTCGCGGTAAATTCGCGCCACCAGACTGTCGGTGATGTTGCCGGTGATCGGCAGGTCGGCACCTTCTTGATAAAGCTCGATCGCTGCCCGGGTCTTCCGTCCGACCACGCCATCGACCGGCCCGGCATTGTATCCAAGCTCGTTCAAAAGCCGCTGCAGAACCTTGTTTTTGCTCGGCGGCTTTTGCGGCGTGATGATCATCCGAAGCGGTTGATCGAAATGAGGGTTTTCCGGTTCTGCAGCTGCTAAGGGCGTCTGCAGAACAGCTGGCTGGATCGCGCCGCGCAGCGCCGGATCCATGGCAATGTTCTGTGCAGACAAGCTCGCCACCTTGGTGGAGGGCGATAACGGCTGCGGCAGAGCGCTGTGCGTGACAGGCATTGGTGTTGCCGCAGCACGCGTTACGACCACGTGATTACCGCGCGCTGTCATGCCGAAAATAGACTTGGCAAAGCTGCGCGGCAGACGAATGCAGCCATGAGACGCCGGATAACCGGGGAGTTTGCCCTGATGAAGCGCAATGCCAGACCACGTCAGGCGCTGCATGAACGGCATCGGGGCGTTGTCATAAAGATTGGAGAAGTGCTTGCGCCGTTTTTCCAGAATAGAAAACACGCCCGTTGGGGTGCTGTTGCCACGTTTTCCGGACGAAATCGGCGATGTCTCGATCAGTTCAGAGCCACGATAAACATCAATACGTTGCTCATCGAGAGACACAAGAAAATGCAACGGGTCCTGTTTTTGGACCTCTTCAGGCGTGCCCTGAACTGCTTCGCTGGCAAGGCTGGTTGAGCCCGCTGCCAGGGTCAGAAAAGCCGCACAAGCGAGCTGCGAAAACCTACGCTCAGCGGCGCGCGATTTCGAAGGTCTTTCACTGTACTTCGTTACAAACATTCCCGAGCTCCCCAACGCAATACCCATAAGCCCTTAGAAAACCTTACAAGTGAGCCGTGTATTTTGGGTTAGGACATAAGGTTACCAAATGGTTTCCAAGCGTCCAGTCCCTCTCAGCGCACCTTTCCTCGCACACTAGCGGGGGGCTGGCTGTTATTCACATCACAAATTCGAAGAGTTTCCGGGTGTGTTTTTCAGGACACATTCTTTCTGGCCGGCGCGGCACACCAGTTACCGAGTTTCGCTGAAGGGTTCAGCCGCATTGTCCGGGCGCGATCTCGGGCCGATACCTTGTCTGTGTACACGAAAGGGCTTATCTGCCGTCCAAGGCCGCGTCTGGCAGAACTTCAAGGAGCGTTTTCCCGTGTCATCCCCCAAAATCGCACCGCTTCATGATCGTGCCCTGATCCGCGTCTCTGGCCCGGATGCCGAGCACTTTTTGCAAAACCTCGTAACGGCCGACATCGATGAGCTGGCGGACCCGGGCGCAACTCTTTCCGCGCTGCTGACACCCCAAGGCAAGATCCTCTTCGATTTCCTCATTTACAAACAGAACGGCGGCTACCTGATTGATGCGCCAAAAGAAACATCCGCGGATCTTTTGAAGCGCCTGACATTCTACCGCTTGCGGGCAAAGGTGGACCTGGAAGCTGCCGGCGAAGATGTCTGCCTGTTTGCCGTTTGGGGGGACCACCTCACAGACACAAACGGCGCCGAACTTGGTGTGACGGATCCGCGTCTTGCAGCGCTCGGTCAGAGGATTGTCGGACCTGCCGGTTTTGCTGAAGGCTCTGGAGCGACGGTCATGGACCTTGAAGCCTATGACGCCCATCGTGTCGCCCTTGGAGTTCCGGAGGGTCTGAAGGATTTCGCATACTCCGATATTTTTCCGCACGACGCGGATATGGATCAGCTCGGCGGCGTTTCCTTCAAAAAGGGCTGCTATGTCGGACAGGAAGTGGTTTCGCGTGTCCACCACCGGGGTACGGCCCGCAAACGGTTTATCCAAATCGAGGCAGCGAGCGCGCTTCCGGACAAGGGCACAGCTGTCATCGCCAACGACAAAAGCGTCGGCGAACTCGGCTCGTCCACAATGATCGACGGCCAAGCCTTTGGCGTTGCCCTGCTGCGCCTTGACAAGGTGCACCAAGCCATTGAAAACGACGTCCCGCTGACCTGCGGAGATGTGGCCATCACCGTCAAGCTGCCGGACTGGGCAGGTTTCGGCTGGCCGGATGCCAAGGCAGCGGAGTAACGTTCCACCCACCGACAGGGGTCCAATGTCTGCTTCCCGTTCTGATGAGCCGCCCCGCGCCTGGCAACGCATGTTGTCCGGCCGCCGGCTGAACCTTCTAGACCCCTCGCCGCTCGATGTTGAGATTTCAGACATCGCCCATGGTCTTGCCCGTGTCGCCCGCTGGAACGGTCAGACCTATGGCGACCATGCGTTCTCCGTTGCAGAACATTCGCTGATCGTGGAAGACATCGCTCTCAGCTTGAAACCAGATATCTCGCCGGACTGGCGGCTTGCAATCCTCCTCCACGATGCCCCGGAATATGTGATCGGCGACATGATTTCGCCGTTCAAAACGGTGATCGGTGAAGCCTATAAGGCCGTTGAGCACCGGCTGCAAGGCGCTATCCATTTGCGCTTTGGCTTGCCTGCGGACATGCCTCAGACAATCAAGAAACTTTGCAAACGGGCGGACATCATTTGCGCCTATTTTGAAGCCGTGGAACTTGCTGGCTTCGATGACAAGGAAGCCGCCAAAATCTTCGGCCGTCCCCGCGGCTATCCCGCCGATGAGGATGGCAGGTTGCGGTATGGTTTGAAACCTTTGCCCGTCGCGAAAGCAGAAACCTTGTTTATGGAGCGGTTTGAGCTGATCGAAGCCCTGCGGGAAGCTGGGAAAAAACCGCAAACCGGACGCGCAAGCAGGTGACCTGACCGGCGAATAGCCCTACCTTCACCCTTACGCCCCTACGGCACTGAATTTTCGTTCTGGAACCTGAATGCTGCACGTGTGCTCCCTGTCCCGGCTGAGCGAAACGGTTGAAAAAACCGGCGCCAAGTCACTCGTTACCCTGATCAATGCCGAGATGCCGGTTCCAACACCGCCCAGCATTTCTGCAGAGCGTCATCTGAACCTTTCGTTCAATGATATCCCGGCGCCGGTCAAGGGGCTGACACCGCCCGGTGAAAGCCATGTTGAGCAGCTTCTGGCATTTGTCCGGGCATGGGACCGGACATCGCCTATGGTCATTCATTGCTGGGCCGGGATCAGCCGCTCCACCGCGGGCGCTTATGTGACGGCTTGCGCGCTCAATCCAGAGGCAGACGAATATACTGTGGCCGCAACGCTGCGCCGCCAATCGCCCTCCGCAACGCCAAACCCGCGAATTGTCGCGATGGCGGACAAAATCCTCAATCGTGATGGCCGGATGATTGACGCCATCCGGGGCATCGGGCGCGGTGCCAACGCGTTCGAGGGTGCCCCCTTCGAGATGCCCATATACGATTAACGAGGAGCCTTCATGCCGCACCGGCACGCCAGCATTGAAATTGGTCTGAATGCGGTCATCGTGTCGGTCGCGGGTGGCATGCCGCAAATCGTGCATGTGGAAGAGCCGGAAAAGGATATGGCCGACAGCCTGCCCTTTGGTCCTTTCGACCCTCTGCATCACCGGACCTTTGAGATCGGGCTGCGCGCCTGGGTGGAAAACCAGACCGCACTCCGGCTGGGCTACATCGAACAGCTCTACACGTTTGGAGACCGGGGACGGCACAGAGTGTCGGGAGATGAGGGCCCGCATGTGGTGTCTGTCGGATATCTTGCTCTAACGCGTCAGACCCCGGACTCAGAAGAGACGCTGTCCCGCCATCATTCCGCATGGCGGTCCTGGTACGACTACTTCCCATGGGAAGACTGGCGTGCCGGACGCCCGGGCTTGCTGGATACCGATATGCTGCCCGCTCTGGAGAGCTGGGCCGAGGAGCCACCTGAGGAAGGTGAGCCTCCGCGCGCCCTTGCCCGGAGCGAACGGGTCCGCCTGGCCTTTGGAACCGGTGGAACCGACTGGGACGAAGAACGGGCCTTGGAACGTTTTGAGCTCCTCTACGAGGCAGGCCTTGTCGCCGAGGCCAAAAGGGACGGGCGTCCGGCGGCCCTGAAGCGGGATCAGATCCCGCCGTTTGGTATCTCGATGGAGTTTGACCACCGCCGTGTCCTTGCGACCGCGATATCAAGGCTGCGCGGCAAGCTCAAATACCGGCCGGTGATCTTTGAGCTCATGCCCTCGGCCTTCACCCTCACCGATCTCCAAAACTCGGTCGAAGCCATCTCAGGCCGGCACCTTCACAAACAGAACTTCCGGCGCCTCGTTGAAAACGCCGACCTGGTGGAACCGACCGGTGCGACATCAACGGCGACCGGTGGCCGGCCAGCTGCCCTCTTCCGATTCAAGCATCAACTCTTGAGCGAACGGCCGGCGCCTGGCCTGCGTGTAGGCGGCCGGTAACACCCCGAGATCATCTGCCCTTGCAACAAGGCCACAGGCTGTCAATTCATCCTGATTTTTCTCAGCGGTATTAACCATAAGCCGCTGATTATTTCCGCATACCTCAAGAAATTCTGCCAATTTCAAGCTTATTAACGGTCTTTCAAGGTTAAGCAGACATCTTGTCTTTCAGAGCGGACGTTTACACAACGTTAGCGATGATTGATCCGGCGTATTCGGACAGCGTGTATTGAGTTGGAGTTGGCTGCGTATGTCTGGCCTTAAGTCCCGCGAAGTAAAGCGGTTTTCTACTCGCAAAAACCAAGGTTGCCGCAAGATGGGTGCGCGTCTTCGACAGATGTCGCGTGTGCTTCTGGCAAGTCCGTTGCTGTTCTTCGGTCTCCAGGGCCAGGTCGGCAATCAGGACATTTTTGCCCTGATCAATGCAAAACATCAGGAAACACCGCGCTGGATGCTGGCGTTGGAACCGGCAAACTTCACGTCCCGCATCGCACCGATGCTGGATCTTGCGACCCCGGCGGTTCCGGACCATACGTCCGCACCACTTCTGACGCTGACATCCGCCGACAAGGACTTCGACGCCAAACCGATCCTCGGATTGGAGGACATCGCCCGCAGCGTTCGCCCCGATACGGTTCCGGACGGCATCAAGACAAATGTGTCGGCCAAAGGAAACCGGAAGATCACCATGGCACCGGACCGCCACATGGTGGATCAGGCCGCTGGTAATCTCTACGCCATGTCCAGTCTCATTTCGACCGAGAAGAAGCATGAAGACCTGCCGCGGGTGGCCTTCGTAAAGCCCGAACCACTGGATGAAAAATCCAGTTCCGACGAATTCGAGCCCGGTGCTCCGATTGATCTTCAAAAGGTCATGATGGCCCGCAACGCAGCCGCGGCCAGCTTCTCTCTCGTATCCGCCTATGCACCAGATTCCGTGAAAGAAACTAAAGAGCCGTTCGATGCCCTCTTCGGCGCTGCAAAGTACGAACAGGACTTGCCGCCAGCGGAAGATCCGGACAACCCGCATTGGTGGGCCCAGGTCCCGCTTCCCCTTTCTGTCGGCAGCCGCAAAGAACAAAAGTGTCTCGCAGAAGCGATCTACTTCGAGGCACGCGGCGAGTCCGAAGAGGGTCAAATCGCAGTTGCACAGGTGGTCTTGAACCGGGTCAAGAACCCGTCTTATCCGGATTCCATCTGCGGTGTCGTTTATCAGAACAAGCACAAGCGCAACCGCTGCCAGTTTTCCTTTGCCTGTGATGGCATCCGCGACCGGATCGCAAGCCCAGGCGCCTGGAAGAAGGCTGAGCGTATCGCCCGTGATGTCACCGACGGCAAGGAATTCCTGAAGATGGTCGATGCGTCGACCCACTACCACGCCGACTATGTCAATCCGCGGTGGGCCAAGTCTATGGCGAAGCGCGGTAAGATCGGCCTGCACATCTTCTACAAAACCTACGCCGGCGGCTGGAACTGATCCAGCCGTCTTCCGGCACCCTCCCCTCGTTTCAGCAATCATTGTTGCCGGGGTCGGCCTTTCGCCTGCCGATCCTCGATCGGACTCTTGCCGTGCAAGCTCTTGTAACGCTTTGCAAAATGTGAAGCATTGGCGAACCCGCAAGCCACCGCAATTTCAATGATCGGCATGGCCGTCCGGCAGACCAGCCGCTGAGCAATATCGAGCCTGATTTTGCTGTAGTAGGCGAGCGGCGAACATTCGAAATAGTGCTGAAAATCGCGTTGGAGCTGCCGTGGGCTGACATTGAGCCGCGCCGCCAGCTCGTTCTGGGACAGGGTTTCTCCGACGTTTTCCGTCATCAGTTCAATGCACCGGCGCAGACGCGGCGGGATCAGGTAGAGCTCATCACGCATCAGCGTGTTCTGCCGTTCACTGCCCGATCTCATATCTTGGTGCAGGGCGATGCTGGCGACATCACTGGCAACCGCTCCGCCATGCAGATCGGCGATATAGCCAATCATCAGATCCAGCGCCGTCGTTCCGCCAGCACAGGTTAGATAATGATCGTCGGTCTGGATCAGGCTGTCGATAAGTCTGGCCTTCGGGAAGCGCTCCTTGAAGAGATCGGCATATTCCCAATGGATCGTGCATTGCCGCCCCTCGAGCAACCCAAGATCCGCAAGCACATAGGCACCGGTGCAAATGCCCGCGATCCGGGTTTTCTGGTGCGCAAAGCGGCGGATCCGGTTTTTGTGCGCAGGGCTCAGGCTGTTCAGTTCGACATCATCGCTGCTGCAAATCGCCAGAAGATCCGCCGACTTGACATCATCCAACGCGCAATCCGCCCGCATAATCCCACCGGAGCTCGCCAGGGCGTCGTTGCCGTCCAACGTGCAACACACATACTCGAACGCCTTGCGCTTCATGATCTTGTTGGCAATGCGCAAGGGTTCGATGGCGGATGAAAAGGACAGCAGCGAGAAATTGTCCAGAAGCAGGAAACAGATGCCGGTGACCCCGGATGCCGCCCGTGCGGCACCGCTCAGTTCGGCCGTTTGGAGTATCGCTTCGGAGTTATCATCAAGTTGCGGCATTTCAATACCAGTGTCTCAAGGGGCAGCGCTTGTGCACTATCTTTCATTTGATTCAAAGACATTGGTCACAACATAGGTGGCCAGCAAGATCAAATGAAAGCCAAACAAGGCGGCCACTTGCAGCGCCGTTGCCTGGGAGTACTCCAAAAGCTCGCTGAGAACATGGATCGAGGAGATGATGATGATCGTGGAGACGATCCGATGTTTCATCCGACGGTAGGCCATCTGGCCCTGCAAAATGTAGTCTTCTCCATGGGCCGAGGCCCGGATCCGATAGCTGTTGTAGGTGTTGGTTGCCACCATGATCACCAGATTGGCAATGAACACCATGTCCAGCAGATTGAGGATCAGCAGGATGGTCTTCTTGCGATCCATGAATTCAAAAGTCCGGACTGCATCCAGAATATCGACAAAGAAGGTGACCAGAAACAGCATCATGCCGATGGCAAGCCCGATCAGAAGCGGGATCTGAGCCCATCGGGTCAAGCGCGTGACCACATCCATTTCTTTTTCGGTGTCGTCCGCGCTGTCGCTCATTCATTCCTTCCTGCCAGTTCAAACCGATGCTTCTGGACAAAGACCCTCTGCGGATCATTCAGCGCAATTTCTTCCGGCAACGCATTGTTCAAAATCAAGCTCGGTCGTTGAAAGTGGTCGCTAGTTTACATCCTGCGCACTTATGATCGAAAGACAATGGCTCACTGCTTCAGAGGCGCAGAGCAGCACTCAATCAAAACAAAATGCCTTCGTATTTTATCTGATTTTTCAAAGGCAAAAGAATCAGCCATAACCGCGACGGGTTACCCAAAACCCGCATGTCAGGTGCGACCCACTCCGGGGCACCCGAAAGACCAAATAAAGGATCACACATGAGTATTCGTTTTGCCGCCGCCGCGCTGCTTGTGGCTGTTTCGGCCTCTCCCGCATTCGCCCACCTGGACCCGGCAGAGCATGGCTCCTTTGCCGCCGGCTTCACGCACCCGGTGTTCGGCCTTGATCATGTTCTTGCGATGATCGCGGTTGGTTTGTGGGCGGCGCTTGTCGGCGGCCGCGCAATCTGGTTGCTCCCGACTGTCTTTGTCGGTGCAATGCTGACTGGCTTTGGCTTGTCCCTCGCCGGAGTTCCCATTCCATATGTTGAACCGGTCATTCTTGCGTCCGTGATCATTCTTGGTTTGATCGTGGCAGCAGCCGTCAACCTGCCGAGCTGGCTCAGCGTTGCCCTGGTCGCTGTCTTTGGAATGTGCCACGGACATGCGCATGGCGGCGAGATGGGGGATGCCGGCTGGCTCGGTTATGCCGCAGGTTTCGCGTTCGCAACGGCCATTCTTCACGCAGCGGGTGTGCTGATCGGCCATGGTGCGAATGTGGCAGCCGGCCGGGATGGCCCGGTTGCCAAAACGATCATCCGCGCCATCGGCGCTATAACGGCGGCGGGCGGCGTTCTGCTTGTCGTGAGCTAAAACTGATTAGCTGATTTCGATATCAAGTCCGAGATCGAGAACCGGGGCCGAATGGGTGATCCAGCCTGACGAAATCAGGTCGACCCCGGCCTCGGCAACAGCCTGGACTGTGTCCAGCTCGATCCCGCCGGAGGCTTCCAAAAGCGCTTTTCCACCGGTGATTTCGACCGCTTTTTCAAGCGTTTCGGGCGGCATGTTGTCGAGCATGATCACATCGGGCCCTGCTCCAATGGCCTGACGAAGTTGCTCCAGCGTGTCCACTTCAACTTCGATCTTTACCAGATGCCCGGCATAGGACTTGGCCGCAGAGATTGCCTCTACTGCACCGCCGGCAACGGCAATATGATTGTCCTTGATCAGGATCGCATCATCCAGACCGAAGCGGTGATTGGACCCGCCCCCGCATTTCACTGCATATTTTTCAAATCCGCGCAGACCCGGAGTGGTTTTGCGGGTGCAGACGATCGACGCCTTGGTGTGGGCAATCCGGTCGGCGAAGAGTGCCGTTGCGCTGGCAATCCCGGAAAGGTGGCCGAGGAAGTTCAGGGCCACCCTTTCGGCCGACAGCAGCGCGCGCGCCGGTCCGGAAATCCGGGCGACAATATCACCGGGTTCAAGCCGGTCGCCATCTTGTTTGTCAGCTGCGAAAGACAGGCTCGCGTCCGTCTGCCGGAACGCGCTTTCTGCAAGTGCAATGCCTGACAGCGCCCCCGGTTTGCGCGCTGCGATGACAGCCTCGGCGCGGGCGGTTGCCGGGATGGTTGCCTGGCTGGTGATGTCTCCGGCGCGGCCCCAGTCTTCCAGAAGGGCCGCCTTAACGGCATCGTCCACCATCAGACGCGGCAGGTCCGGCAGATGTCTCGGCATGGAAATACTCGCAATCAGATCGCAGTTTCAAGGCTCTCGGCGACAAGCGCGTCGACCTCTTTTAAGGTCGTGTAAGACCGCTTGGCCATCGCCGGGTTTTCATCCGGGAAATCGGTACGGAAATGGCCGCCGCGGCTTTCTTCGCGCATGAGGGCAGCAGCGGCAATCAGCTTTCCGGTCACCATCATGTTCTGAATGGACTGGCGCACACAGACGCTTTCGGCCTTTTGGATATCCGCCAGCGCCTTTCTAAGGCCTTCCTGGCTACGCAGAACACCGACATTTTCGGACAGTGTGCTCCGCAGGACCGTGATCGCATCGCGCTCTTCGATGTTCCGCTGGCTTGGCAGACCCGGCGCTGCGTCCATCTCGTCCCAAAAAGCGCTGCGCGGCGTCGGCATCAGGCCTTGGATATCTTCCGCAATGCGCGCGGCAAACACCACGGCTTCCAAAAGGGAATTGGAGGCCAGCCGATTGGCGCCGTGCGCGCCAGTGCTGGCCACCTCGCCTGCAGCCCAAAGATTGTCGAGGGATGTCCGGCCGTTGGCATCGGTCAGGACACCGCCCATGTGGTAATGCTCGGCCGGTGCGACCGGCAGCAGATCTTTTACCGGGTCGAGGCCAGCGCTTTGCGCGGCGGCAAACACGGTTGGAAAGTCGTCTTTAAAGCGGGCGCCAATCGCGTCCCGGCAATCGAGAAAAGCACCGCGGCCTTCGAGGATCTCCCGGTGAATGGCCCTGGCGACGATGTCACGGGGCGCGAGTTCAAGATCGGCATGGATGCCTTCCATGAACCGCTCGCCGACTTTATTGACAAGGATCGCGCCTTCGCCGCGCAAGGCCTCGGTTGCCAGGGGAGCGGGATCAGAGCCCACATCCAGGGCCGTTGGGTGGAACTGAACGAATTCGGCATCCGAAATGACCGCACCGGCGCGGGCGGCCATCGCCAATCCATGGCCATTGGCTTCGCCGGGATTGGTCGTCATGGCATAAAGGTGTCCGATGCCGCCAGACGCCAGAACAACCGCCTTTGCCGGGAAGGCCATTCGTTCCAAACCGCCACGGCGCCGGGCAAGAACACCGGTGACATACCGGCCTTCACCGATGAAGCTTTCGCCCATATAGCCTTCAAGCACCCGGATCGAAGGGGTTCGGCGAACAGCTGCAATCAGCGCGTCCATGATCGCCTTGCCGGCCATGTCGCCACGAACACGGACGACCCGGCTGTGCGAGTGCGCCGCTTCCCGGGACAACTGAAGGCGGCCTTCCAGATCCTGATCAAACGGCACGCCATAAGACAGAAGATCCCGAACGCGTTCGCTGCCTTCGCGGGTCATCTGATCGACGATGTTTTCTTCGCAAATGCCGCAGCCGGCCGCCAACGTATCGTCGCGGTGTTTTTCGACCGAGTCCTTTTCAGAAATCGCAGCAGCAATACCGCCTTGGGCCCAGGCGGACGACGCGCCCTGCCCGATCGGTGCGTTGGAGATGATCGTAACGGGCCGTGGGCTCAACTTCAGTGCACAGAAGAGGCCGGCCAAACCACCGCCCAAAATGACAACGTCATCGACATCCTTGCCCGGATAGGCAGGTACAAAATCATCGGTCGAGATGGCCATGGGACCTTCCTGGATGGAACTGGGCGATGCCCAAAAAGAGCTTCCGGACCCAAGCCCGGAAGATATTCATTTGAAGATGTGTGACCTAACCTTGAGCGGTCAAATTTTCAAGTTGATCATCCGCTCAACCGCCACCCGCGCCTTGTCGGCAATCACCGGATCGACAACCACCTCGTCCTTCATCTCAAGAAGGGTATCGAGGATCTTGTCCAAAGTAATCCGTTTCATGTGTGGGCACAGGTTGCACGGACGGATGAAGTTCACTTCCGGGGTCTCGCTGGCGACATTGTCTGCCATGGAGCATTCGGTGATCATCATCACCTTCTCCGGCTGTTTGGTCTTCACCCAATCGATCATGTGCGCGGTGGAGCCGGCAAAGTCAGCTTCCGCGACCACTTCGGGCGGGCATTCCGGATGCGCGATGATTTTCACTTCCGGTTCGATCTTGCGATAATCCCGCAGCTCCTGTGCGGTGAACCGCTCGTGAACCTCACAGGCGCCATCCCAGATCAGGACTTCGACTTCGGTCTTGTTGCCGACGTTCGCTGCCAGATACTTGTCCGGAATCAGGAACACCTTGTCGACGCCGAAGCTCTCAACGACTTGCAAGGCGTTGGACGACGTGCAGCAGATATCGCATTCCGCCTTCACGTCCGCAGACGTGTTCACATAGGTGATGATCGGGATGCCTGGGTTGCGCTCGCGCAAGGCCCGTACATCCGCGCCGGTGATGGACTCGGCCAAGGAACAGCCGGCCTTCATGTCCGGAATCAAAACGGTCTTTTCCGGGCTCAGGATCTTGGAGGTTTCCGCCATGAAGTGCACGCCGCACTGGACGATGACTTCCGCATCGGTGCGGGTCGCCTCGATCGCAAGCTGCAAGCTGTCACCCACGATATCGGCCACGCCATGAAAAATGTCCGGAGTCATGTAATTGTGCGCCAGGATGACCGCATTCCGCTCTTTTTTCAGCTTGTTGATCGCGTGGATTGTCGGGGCCAGGGCGGGCCACTCGATCTCCGGAATGATGTGTTTGACCTTCTGGTAGATCGGGGCCGTCGCTTCAGCAACTTCGGCGGTGTAGCTCAGATCTGGACGGTTCAATTTGCCATAGCGATCCAGGGCCGACAGGCCGTCCTTGATCGGTGTGCCGACCGGTACGGTTGTTTGGGCAATGGTCATGGCGACCTCCCTCATTTTGGCTCGAACACCGGTGTTTTGGTCCGATGCACACTTATACTCATTTTGAGCATATTAAGTTCAAAAGAAAACGGGCTTGCGCCCAACTCTTTTGCTCGTTCGGAGTTTATATAAGAGGCTTTCGCGGCAAAATCTATTACTTTCTGGCAATTAATACAAAAACAGTTCGCAAGCGATTGATATTCCTTGACAAAATATACCGTTTCCAACGCCGGCTAACCAAAGGGCATTTTGGGCCTGCAGGAGTTCGTCCGCACTTAGGGACGGTCCGGCCTTCCGTTGACCTCAACCGGCAATTCATTCTCAAGATTGATGGACACATCACAAATACACGTTTGGCCGTTTTGGCGGACGGGAGTATCTTATCGGCAATTCACGATGAGAGGTTCTGATGTCAACTGCACCCACATCGCGGCGCGATGGCCCCAACATTCCCCTGGTGATCGCCTGCGGTTGTCTGATCGCGCTGATTTCCTTCGGGCCCCGCTCCGCCATGGGCCTCTTCTTCCAGCCGATGACAGAAGCCCGCGACTGGAGCCGGGAGATCTTCGCGCTGGCGATTGCCATCCAGAACCTCATGTGGGGGATCGGCCAGCCGATTGCGGGGATGTTCGCCGACCGGTTCGGCACCTGGAAAGCGATGGCCATTGGTGCGGCGCTTTATGCAGCAGGCCTCTTCCTGATGGTCGATGCCCAAAGCGCGGTGGCGCTGCATCTCTCGGCAGGTGTCCTCATCGGCCTCGGCGTCGCCTTCTCATCGTTTTCACTTGTTCTGGCTTCGTTTGGCCGGACAGTGTCGCCGGAGCAACGGTCTCTCGCTTTCGGCATTGGAACGGCCTCCGGGTCTCTCGGGCAGTTCCTGTTTGCCCCACTGGGCGGTGCGCTGATTGCCGGCATTGGCTGGCAGCAGACTCTGATCGTTTTCATGGGGCTGATCGCCCTGATCCCGCTTTTGGCGATTGCTCTGAAAGGCAAGGCAGCTCCGCCCTCTTCCGATCAGGCTGTTGCGGACCAGAGCTTGACGAGCGCGATGGCCGAGGCGTTTGGCACCCGCGGGTTTGTTCTGCTGACCATTGGCTTTTTCGTCTGCGGATTCCACGTGGCCTTCATCACCGTTCACCTGCCGCCCTACATAGCTGATCTCGGGCTTGATCCGTCATGGGGTGCGACCTCGATTGCGCTGATCGGCCTGTTCAACATCGTCGGCTCCCTCGCCTCTGGATACATCGGCGGACGCTATTCCAAACCGATCTTCCTGGCGCTGATCTATCTTGCCCGGGCCGTGGTCATTTTCGGCTTTATCATGCTGCCGGTGACCCCGGTTTCCGTGCTTGTGTTCTCCGCGCTCATGGGCCTGTTGTGGCTATCCACCGTGCCACCAACGTCAGGGCTGGTCGCCGTCATGTTCGGGCCGCGATACATGGCAACCCTGTTTGGTTTTGTGTTCCTATCGCACCAGATCGGCTCGTTCCTGGGTGTGTGGCTCGGCGGCAAACTTTACGATGAAACCGGCTCTTACGACGCCATCTGGTGGATGGGCATTGCCCTTGGCATCGCCGCGGCCATCATCCACTGGCCGATCCAGGAAAAGCCCGTGGACCGCCTCGCCCAGCAGGCGGCGGAGTGACGAGCTACATTGGCTCGGAGAACACTGAGAAGACCGTAGACAACATTTGCATGTTGATGCGGTCAGCCATCAAAGCCTTGATGTAGACGGCAAAGAATTCGTCAGCCGGCTCATTCAGCCGCACGCGATTCAATTCAAGAAAAACAAGCGCAGACTGAAACGCGATGCGCTTGTTTCCGTCAACCAACGCATGCGCCTTGCCAACGCCATAAATGTACTCAGAGGCGAGCATGTAAAGGTTGGTTTCGCTGGCATAATGAAATCTGTTCGCAGGACGTAGCAAGGCAGCGGCCAATTCTGCCGGCCGAACCAACTCGACGCGATGGCGCGGATATAATTCGCCGACCACGTCGATAATTTCTGTCACCTGACCGAAAGTCAGCCAAGTCGGTTCGGCCAAAACCCTACTCGCCCAGAGACTTCATTGTCGCGGCAAAACGCTTATTATTGTCAATCACCATGTCGCGGATGGAGCGGTGCGGTATTTGAGACTGCGCCTGATCAGACACAGCCAAGCCTTTGACAATGTGGTCACGGCCAGTTGCATTGTCTGGTGCACCGTCTGTCTTGCACTTGGCTTTTGTATCCATTGTCGTGTCTCTCGCACCTCAATCCTCTCACTGAATATAACGAAGAACGGCAAAATCTCCAAAAGCACGGCTCAAAAAAAGTCCACCAGATGGGCTCCCCATCCGGTGGATTCAATTTCACCACATCGGGTCATAGTGTTCCGCGAGAACCTTCTAAACCCTTCAGGCTTTCCCGGGTTTCGCCGATCATGAGGGCGGCTTGCGCGGCTTCCCGGCCTTTTTCGACGAAGTGGTCCTTGTAGATGCCGATGTGGTGCTCGGTCGGCTGGAAGTGATGCGGGGTCAGAGACACCGACAGGACCGGCACATTGCTGTCCAGACCCGCCTGCATCAGGCCGCTGACAACGGCCTGGGCCACAAAGTCATGCCGGTAGATCCCGCCATCGACCACCAGAGCCGCCGCAGCGACGGCAGCATATTTGCCGCTGTTGGCCAGATCGCGCGCGAGCAACGGCATTTCGAAGGCGCCGGGCACGGTGAAGACATCGACCTGATCTGCCGGGATCACTTCACAAAACCCATCCAGAGCGCGGTCCACGATGTCGGCATGCCAGTTGGCCTTGATGAAGGCATAGCGGGTTGGTGCTGCAGTCACGGCTGACTCCTATAAGCAACAGAATAAGTGGAACGAGCCTCATCGGATGAGGCCCAGATCTGTGAGTTAACCGGCGACTTTGGAGAAATCGGCAACCACGTGGGTGGCGTCGCGGATTTCGGCGAGCAGCTGCAAGCGGTTCATTCGAAGGGCCGGATCATCGGCATTAACCAGAATGTCCTCGAAGAACTTGTCGACCGGCGCGCGCAGTTTGGACAGCGCCTCCATGGCCCCTTCAAAGTCTTCCGATTTCACAGCCTCGGCGGCCTCCGCACGGGCCGTGCCGATGCTTGCGGCCAGATCAATCTCGGCCTGCTCGGACAGGTGATCCGCATGCGGCTTGCCGGTGACCGGTGTGCCGTCCTTTTTCTCTTCCGCCTTCAAGATGTTCACCGCCCGCTTGTAGCCGGCTGCCAGGTTGGTGCCGTCGTCGGAGGAGACGAATTTCTGCAAGGCTTCAACGCGCTTCACGACCATCAGAAGATCGTCCTGACCGTCGAGCGCGAACACGGCGTCAATCAGATCATGCCGCATGCCCTCGTCCTTCAGGTGGACCTTCAGGCGGTCGGCGAAGAAGGAGAGAAGGTCGGCGACCAGAGCCGCTTCATCGTCAGCGATTGCAGACTGCGCTTTCAGTGCCGAGAGTATCAGCTCGCCCAGCTTCAGGCGCAGATTGTTATCCAGAACAATCCGGATGACACCCAGAGCAGCGCGGCGCAGGGCATAGGGATCCTTGGAGCCGGTCGGCTTTTCGTCAATCGCCCAGAAGCCGACAAGAAGATCGAGCTTTTCGGCCAAGGCCACGGCAATCGCGACCGGATCGGCCGGCACGTTGTCGCTCGGGCCCTGCGGCTTGTAATGCTCTTCAATCGCCGTTGCCACGGACGCGTCCTCACCTTGGGCCGTCGCGTAGTAGCGGCCCATCAGGCCCTGCAGTTCCGGGAACTCGAAGACCATCGCGGAGACAAGATCGGCCTTGGCAAGTTCCGCGCCGCGTTTGGCCTTGGTTGCGTCCGCGCCGACCAGCGGAGCCAGCTCCGCGGAGAGCGCGATCAGGCGCTGAACCCGTTCGCCGACGCTGCCGAGCTTTTCGTGGAACTTCACGTCATTGAGCTTCGGCAGATTGTCAGTGAGGTTCGTTTTCAGATCGCTGGTCCAGAAGAACTGCGCATCCGACAGACGCGCGCGGATCACCTTCTCGTTGCCGGCGATGATCAGCTTGCCGTCATCGGGTGCAACAATATTGGAGATCAGAACGAACTTGTTGGCGAGCTTGCCCGTCTTCGGGTCCTTCAGCACAAAGCACTTCTGGTTGACCTTGATGGTCAGCTGAATGCACTCGTCCGGGATTTCCAGAAACGCCTCGTCAAACGAGCCGGTCAGAACGACCGGCCATTCGACCAGACCGGCAACCTCTTCCAGAAGCCCCGGATCTTCGACAAGCTCAAGCCCAAGCGCCAGTGCCCGGTCTTTTGCGTCGGCAAGGATGATCTCCTTGCGGCGGTCCGCATCGAGCACGACCTTGTGCTTTTCAAGGGCCGGGGCATAGTCGTCGAAACGGCGGACATCGAAGGCGACATCTGCCAGGAACCGGTGACCCCGGGTGGTCTTGCCGGACGTGATGCCGTCAAACTCGAACGGCACGACATCCGGCTCTTCGGTTTCCGGACCGAAGGTTGCGATGATGGAATGCAGCGGGCGGACCCAGCGGGTCGTCGTTGTGCCCCAACGCATGGATTTTGGCCACGGGAAGTTACGAAGGATGCCCGGCATGAATTCGGCAATGATGTCGATAGCGGACCGGCCCGGCTTCTCGATCACGGCCACATAAAAGTCGCCCTTCTTCGGATCGGTCTGGATCGTCGCCTCGTCAATAGAGGCAAGCCCGGCCCCGCGCAAAAACCCCTCAACGGCCTTTTCCGGCGCGCCGACGCGTGGACCCTTCCGCTCTTCACGGGTCGCGGCAGAGCCAGCCGGCACACCGGCAACATGAAGGGCGAGCCGGCGCGGCGTTGCAAAGGCTTTGGCCCCCTCATAGGGCAAACCGGCATCCACCAAGGCATTGGTCACAAGCGTTTTCAGGTCTTCGGCCGCCTTGCGCTGCATACGGGCCGGGATTTCTTCGCTGAACAGCTCAAGCAGAAGATCGGGCATAGGGTCTAAAGCCTTCGGGTCTGGGTGGAAACCACCGGAAATGCGTTGGCCGTCCGTTACCAAGTCAGCCGCGGCTTGTCACCCCCTTTGGCAAGCACATACGCGCGAAGGCACTTCAAAGACACACGTGATCGCGCGCTAGTTCCCCAGAAACAGAACGATAATCACCGCGTTGGCGAGATCGACGAAGAAAGCGGAGACGAGCGGCAGGATCAGGAATGCCTGCATGGCCGGGCCGTATTGCTTGGTCACTGCCGTCATGTTGGCAATGGCCGTTGGGGTCGCGCCCAGCGCAAAACCGGCGAACCCCGCTCCAAGCACCGAGGCGTTGTAGTCCCGCCCCATCACAGGGAAGAGCACGAAAATGATGAACAGCCCTGCTCCAACAATCTGAGCGGCCAAGATCAGCATCATCGGCCCGGCGAGACCAGCAATGGTCCAGAGTTGCAGGCTCATCAGCGACATGGTCAGGAAGATCCCAAGCGCAAGATCCGAGATCACAGCAAGTGAGCGTGACCGAGCCGGCCAGATGATGTTCTTGAAAATGACAGGCACGGTGTTCGACAGGATGATGCCGCAGAACAGGCAGCAGACGAAGATCGGCAGATCGAGATTGAAGCCGTATACCAGAGCCTCCTGTAGCGCGACACCGAGCGCAATGGCGATGTTCAACACGAGGATCGCCCGCATCAGGCCAGTATGGGTCACACTCGTATCGGCCTCGTCCTCGGTCTCGATCCCGATCACCGGACCTTCATCCGGCCGGTTCGGGTCCGGCTTGCCGCCCTTTACCTGGATCAGATAGTTGCCGATCGGGCCACCCAGCAAACTCGCCGCGATCAGGCCAAGAGTTGCGGTTGCTGCGCCGATTTCAACGGCACCGACAACACCGTATTGCTCGACCAGACGTGGTCCCCAGGCAATCGCTGTGCCGTGACCACCCACCAGCGAGATCGTTCCGCCCAAAAGACCAAAGCCGACAGGCAATCCCATGGCGACGGCGATCCCCGTGCCGATGACGTTCTGGAACAGCATATAGCCGACCGTCAGCATCAACAGGATCAACAGCGGCTTGCCACCCTTGGCAAGATCCGAGAAGCGGGCGTTCAAACCAATGGCGGTAAAAAAGCAGTAGAGCAGGTAATCACGCGCGCCCAGCGAAAAGCTGATTTCCTTGTCGAAGACCCCGTAGGCAACAAGCGCGAGTGTTGCCACCATCAAACCGCCGGAGACCGGCTCTGGAATGTTGTAGTGGCGCAGGAACGCGAACTGCTTGTTCAGGCGAACGCCCAGAAAATAAACAAGTATAGCAATATTGAAGCTGAGAAACTCATCCAGCGTCAGCACTTCGCCGCTCATATCAAACCTGCCCCTTTTTAGCCCGAAGCGACCCTAGCGAAGAATGACGAGGTTTACCAGTTCAGCGCCGAGCCAGCGCGGCCGGCTACCAATCTTCCCCGCTCGCTATTCTGCAGATTATTAGAAGCATCGGAGCCGCCCCGGACATGATCCGGGGCCACCTCGCCCGGTCCCGGCTCAGGGCCGGGACGGCGGCATCGGACCAGCCCCGCCAAGCCGTTCCGGCGCAGGGACGGCAAATATGGCGGGAATGGCTGCCTACCAGCCGCCGCCGCCGCCACCACCACCGCCGCCGCCGGATGACCCGCCACCGGACGAGCCAGAACTGGAGCTGGAAGACACCGGCAAGGAGGACTGGAACGATCCGGCCATGGCACTTGCTGTTGCACCAACGCTGCGCGAGATATCCCGGCTGTCGAAGTCGCGGCCGCTGTACCACCTCGGGCGGTATTCACGCGACTGTCCTGCATTGGCTGCACTCGAAAGCCAGGTTTCAAAATGCGTGGACCAGGGCTTTTCAACGCCCAGCGAAACCGCATAGGGCAGCAGCTTTTCAAAATGGAGGACACTCATGTCCGGCGCATCCGTCATGTTCAGACGGTCTTTTTCGGCGACCGACAAATAAAGCTTCAGGCCCTCGATCTCGTCCATGACCACCCGGCCATGGGTGGTCGGAATGTCGATGACATTGGCGTAGACAATGAACATCAGAACAATCCCGATCACAAATGCGGGCAGCAGGGGAATTTCCGGCGGGATTTGAAGGATAAACGCGGTGAGATGCATAACAAGGTAGACAGCGCCAGCAAAAATCACCGCAAAAACCAGCCAGAATGCCAGCGCCTTGGAGCTGCGCCCTGTCGTTTTGTCAAACAGGCTTTGAACCAGAATTGTCAGGCCGACGGAGCCCGCAATTCCGAAGATGGTGAAAAAGCCGAACAGAAAGGACTGCTCGAACTGCGCATCGCTCAAATTGCCGAAATAAAACAGCGAGAAGATCGTCACAACACTGACCCCAAGACCGGGCAGTAGATAAAATCCATTGTGCTTGAAATAGACCCCGCTGTATTCGCGGTTGATCGCTGAAACGAACTTGTCTCCCAGCGCGCTGATCGCCTTGCCGTTCTTGTCATTCAAGGCGAGCGGTGTTCCCCGGCCCCGGATGTAACTCTCGATAACGGCCTCGCCTTTCGGCAGCGGCTCATCATTTGCCGGTGTGCCCTCCTCGGGCATTTCCAGAACAAGATCCTTGTCGTCTTTTGAGAGTTTGAGACGCCCCTTGGTGGCAAGACTCAAACAGGCCGCGGCCAACGCAACCCAGCGCTGCCCTTCGATCCCGCGATTGGTGATGTAGTTGGCCATCGCCGGAGAAACGCCATCCGGTCCCTTGAAGCGCGGGAAGATAACACCGCGGGCCGGATCCCGGCCAACGCGCCACCAGGAAATCAAGTAATAAAGAACAAGGATCAGAACCGCGGGCGCCCCGATCGCAAAGACCCTCTGGTCCTGGAGCCACATATCCCATTTTTCAGACTCGCTTGGCTCCGCGACAAAGCCCTTCGGGAATCCGACAGCGACCGTCAGGCCCTCGTAAGCGCCGAGCGGCTGCGTGGTCTCGAAGACCACCTGCCCCGTTGCCGGGTCGACGGAGGCCTCATAATCGGTCGCATCAGAGCCGAATGCGCCGGTGTAGGCAGCATATTGCGTAGCGTCGGCCCCGGCAGGCAAGCGGACCCTCGCAACGGCTTCATCGATCGGGAAGATCCACTCGTTGCCGGTCACGTTCCAATAGACTTCATCATAGCCGTCAAAAAAACGAACTTGGCGCCACATGCGGTATTTGATCGTGTAGGTGTAAACGCCGGGATCCAGAAACACATCTTCGCGGCCAATGTAGATCCGGACACCGCGCCCGTTTTCCCGTGTGAACTTGTTTTCGCGCTGCCCGTCCCGCAAGACCTCCAGCAACTCAAACGGCACATCATGCTCCCAGCCATTGGCGTCTTTCGCACGCAAGGGAATGTCGCGGAAGATGCCACGCTTGATCTCATCGCCTTCGGCCCGGACCCGGATGGTTTCCGTCACAATTAAGGATCCATCCTCCTGAACGTCGATGTCGGAGACATAGGTGAGGATGCGTTCTTCCGAGACCGCACCGCTGACTGTTACGAGCCATAAGACAGCCGCCAGGACTGCCATCAGACCTTGATGGAACCGCATGATCGGATCTCCCGGAAACTTCTTAAAATTCAACCTTCGGAACAGCGCGCTCGGCTGCGTCCTCGATCTCGAAATACTCTGCTTTTTGAAAACCGAACTGGCCCGCGATCAGGTTGGACGGGAAGCTTTCTACGGCAACGTTGAGGCCGCGCACTGCGCCGTTGTAATAGCGCCGGGCCATCTGGATTGCGTTTTCGATTTCATCAAGGGAATTGTGCAGATCTGCGAAATTCTGGCTGGCCTTGAGGTCTGGATAATCTTCGGCGACGGCAAACAAACGGCCCAGCGCCTGGGTCAATGCGCCTTCCACCTTGGCCCGGCCAGCTATGTCCGAACCCGAAACAGCGGCGGCATCCGTGCGCAGCCGGGTTACGTTCTCCAGCGCTTCTTTCTCATGGGACGCGTAGGCCTTCACCGTCTCAACCAGGTTCGGGATCAGGTTGGCGCGGCGCTTCAGCTGGACATCAATCCCGCTCCAACCTTCCTCAACCATCTGCCGCTTTTTCACCAGCGCGTTGTAAAGAAGGATCGCTAAAACCGAGAGCGCGATCAAAAGAGCGAGAATAAACCAAGTGGCCATCAAAACCTCCGAACCATTTGTAGCGGAGGCTAGCCGGACTTTCAGTGGATGTCATCGCCCGGCCACGGAGGAAACAGCCAAAACGGGAAAAGTGTAATCCAGACCACACTTTTGACGGTCCGAGACGAGTTTACCGGGGTTAAGCTGATGTTATTACAGCCACCGTTCGTCATCCCGGGCGGGCGCAGCCGAGACCCGGGATCTACTCGCTTGCAGAGGGTTGGTTATTTCGCTTCAAACGCTTCGGCACGTGGAGCTGCGAGTGGGCCCCGGATCGCACCACTGCTGCGTCCGGGGTGACCAAGTCAGGATTATTGCTGGAGCCCGGCGTTATTCAGCGGCCTGATTGTGATAGCCGACACCGCCGGCTTCCGTTTCCAGGAACGCTGTGCCGCAGGCTTTGGCAAGTTCACGAACCCGCAGGATGTAGCTCTGGCGCTCGGTCACGGAGATCACGCCGCGGGCATCAAGCAGATTGAAGGCATGAGAGGCCTTGATGCACTGGTCATAGGCCGGCAGCACCACCTGATGAACCGACAGACCGTTGTCGTCGCGCGCCTTGGCCCCGGCCTCCAGAATGGCGCGGCATTCGGCTTCCGCATCCTTGAAGTGCTGGAACAAGGTTTCGGTGTTGGCGTGCTCGAAATTGTAGCGGGAGTATTCCTGCTCGGCCTGCAGGAAGACATCGCCATAGGTGACTTTATCGGCGCCTTCCATGCCGTTGTAATTTAGGTCATAGACGTTATCGACGCCCTGAATGTACATCGCCAGGCGCTCCAGGCCATAGGTCAGCTCGCCGGAAACCGGTGAGCATTCAAAGCCTGCGACCTGCTGGAAATAGGTAAACTGCGACACTTCCATGCCATCGCACCAGCATTCCCAGCCAAGGCCCCAGGCCCCCAGCGTCGGGCTTTCCCAGTCGTCTTCCACGAAGCGGATGTCGTGCACCCTCGGGTCGAGCCCGATGGCGTAGAGCGAATTGAGATAAAGCTCTTGAAGGTTGGACGGAGACGGCTTCAACAGTACTTGGAACTGATAGTAGTGCTGCAGGCGGTTCGGGTTCTCGCCATAACGGCCATCGGTCGGGCGGCGGGACGGCTGCACGTAGGCCGCTTTCCACGGACGAGGCCCAAGCGAGCGCAAGGTTGTTGCCGGGTGGAACGTTCCGGCCCCGACTTCCATGTCATAGGGCTGCAGAACCACGCAGCCCTGATCGGCCCAGTAGCGTTGCAGCGTCAGGATCAGGCCTTGGAAGGAGTTTTCAGGGCGCATGTGCGCCGGGACGTCGCTCGACATGTTTTCGTGTTCCTGAGAACGGGGACCAATTGCTTGCGGCAAGGGTTCCCCCTCGCCTGTTGGCGCGACAGGTGCCACGGTGGACGGGAGAGGTCAAGGGTTCGGCCAAAGGAAGCTATGGGGCGACTTGGTTTTGAGCCCTTTTTGCTTCTCCAACGCTGTGCCGGCCGTTCACTTTCCTGACACTTGCGCGTTCTTGTCGGAGACCCGGATTGGGTGCAGCCCCCAACTGATGGCCCCAGTCCATATCACGGCTTAAAAGTTCAGAGCGAGATCAGGGGTTGTCCGGCAAGCGCCTGTACAAAAAGCAAGAGTGTCGCAGCCGTATAGACAACTGTGCCGGACACTACCCATACCGGCCGATGAGAAATTGCCCAGCGGTCGAGAAGATATCCGAACAGCGGCAGAACCTGCATGGCATGCAGCGCGAGGAAATGGGCAGGCCGCAAGTCGCCAACCTCGGTAGACCACCCCAAAAACGGCAAGGTGGAATGGTTGGTGCCAACGGTCCCAATCAGTGAGCTTTCCTGACCTCCAATGTAACCGGCAACAAAAAGTGTGAGCAGGAAAGAAACACCGAAGCCCAAGGCGGTGCCGATACGCAAAGCCGGTGTCAGGTCGGCTTGCCTGTCCGCCCAGGCCGCATATCCAAAGACCCCAATACCGGCAACCAGAAGGACTGCTCCAAAGGCCATCACGACCGTATACATGAAGTGATTGAACGGGGTCGACAGATTGAAATGGGAGGCCTGCCCAAGACCTGCCTGCATCATGATGTATCCCATTTCCGCGATCAGGCAGACGGCCATGATGGCCATTGTGCCGCGCAGCAGCCACCCCGTTCGCCAAGGCTGGGAAAGTCGTGTCTCCAGCCAAGCGATGGTTCCAAAGAGAACCACAAAGGACAGGGCGAACTTTGCAGGCTTGTTCCAGACCGGCACCCCGTCCAGTAGCCGTGGATCAACGATGCCGGCAGCCAGGGAGACGAGCAACAATGCCAATGAGAAGCCAGTCAGGACCACAGACATCGAAGGCCCTCTGGCAGGATTGCATGCTACTGCGTCATAATACCCGGACATGGGCGAGCCCTCTCGTGTTGAAGGAAACAAAGCGCACGCTCCCTTCCATGCACAGCGCCAAAATGACACCGACAGGGCCGAAGAACAGCGTTGCGGCCAACACAGGCAGTTGCAGCAGTCGGCCGATACCCACTCTATCGAGCCGGTCGGCGAGATAAGCGCCAATCATCAGGTCGAAGGCCAGATAATGGATCCAGCCCGCCAGAAGAAGTTCGTCGAGTGTAAAGAGCTGGCGCACGTCCGCGAGGCTGTCATAGCTTCCGCCAGATTCCGCAAAGAATGCAAAAATGTAGGCGGCATAAAACAGGCTTAGAACCGCCGGCAGAACAAGTCGGGGAAGTGCGTTGAGCACGGGCCAGCGCCGGGGGGCCACGGCCAGGATAACCCAGCCTGCCATGGCGATCGTGCCGGTGATTGAGAATACCTGATCCAGTGTCATTCGATCTCCGCCAGTGTCGCTCAAATTCTCAACAGATACGAATGTTATAAGCATTAACTTCCGAACTGGATCACATCAATGGGCAGTTCGGCGGCAAGACCATCTAAGCAACATCTCCCACAGGAAGGGCAAAAGACCCTGCGCTCGCTTTCTGTCTGGTCCGTAAATTCCACCACATACGTCCCAATTGCGGGTTTTGCGCGCCTCTCCGGGCTTTAAGAATTGGTCTCCAGCTGGCGATGGAAGCGCCTCTTCACTTAATGGACCGAAGCGCGACCAATGGTGGTGAGCAAGTTCCCGGTTATTCCGGACAAGCCACCGGTTCAAAGAGCAACAGGGTTGCCAATTCTCTCCATTTGGCCATATTTCGAGCCTAATCGAGGCGATACGGACCAAAATCGATTCGTCGCTGGAATCCCGACGTAAACAGGAACCCGTTTTGAACTGGATGCGGATCCAAAAACAATCGGAATGGCAGAGGCTCCTGGCAGGGCTTCTCTGCCTCTGCCTGTGCGTCTGGACGACGGTGCCCGCGGCGTCTCATACGCCGAAGTATCTCGATACGGTGCAAGATCATCTTGAGATGATTGAAGACCACGGCCATTCGCATGGGTTTGAACTTGATCTGCTGTGGGCCATGCACGGCCACCAGCACGACCTGGGTGACCATGACCACAACTCCGCACTGCTTGTGAAACCCGCGCCGAAATCCCCTCATGTCTTTGACACGTCATCCTGGCGGCTGCCAGTCAGCGATGCGACGTCTGCCTTTGTTTTTCCCCCGGAGCGCCCTCCAAGGACCTGACAGATTGCCCGGTTCGGGCTCATCAGAAATCTGTTATACACTTGGAAGGACCTTATGAAGCCTACTTCTATTCATGGGCAGTCATGGCTGACTCACGCCTTTGTTTTTGCCCTGTCACTCTCATTTCTCTTCTACGCCGCTGGCGTTCAAACCGCCGCCGCGCATGATGTCACGCCCGGCGATGCGGGATACATCCAGGAAATCTGGGGGGTTCACATCATCCCCTTCATCTATCTCGGGGCCAAACACATGGTCACGGGATACGACCACATCCTCTTCCTGCTAGGAGTCGTCTTCTTCCTCTACCGGATGAAGGATGTGGCCATCTATGTGAGCCTGTTTGCGCTTGGTCACTCCCTCACCATGCTTCTTGGTGTCTGGTACGGCTGGGGCATCAACGCCTACATCATCGATGCAATCATCGGCCTGTCCGTGGTCTACAAGGCGCTGGACAACCTTGGCGTCTTTCAAAGAGTTTTGGGGTTTCAGCCGAACACAAAGGCCGCAACGCTTATCTTCGGCCTGTTCCATGGGACAGGTTTGGCCTCCAAAATCCTGGAGTACAACATCTCCCCGGATGGCCTCCTCGCCAATCTTCTGGCGTTCAATGTAGGGGTCGAGATCGGACAGCTTCTGGCATTGTTTGTGATCCTCATCGTCATGGGATACTGGCGCAAAAGCCCGAATTTCATGCGCCAGGCCACAATCGCCAACATCATCATGGTATTCCTTGGCGTCTTGCTGACCTACCAGCAAATCGCCGGTTACGTCGCCAGCACCTCATGATCGGAGACAGCAATGTACAACGCACCCCAGCCGAAACTTGAAGATCTGCCGAGCAATCGGCAACTGGGCAGCATGTCCGTCGTTGCCGCCATTGGAGCTGCGGCCATTGGCGTGATGGTCTACCTGCCTGCTGAGTACGGCATCGATCCGACAGGTTTCGGCAGTGTGCTCGGCCTCACCGAGATGGGCGAGATCAAGCAACAACTGGCGAAGGAAGCGGCAGAGGACGAAAAACTTCATAACAGCCAGGACTCATCGTCGCTGATCGACGGCGTGTTGGGGCTTTTCATATCCTCCGCTCAGGCGCAAGACGCCTGGAAAGACGTCGTGACCTTCACCCTTGAACCCGGTGCCTACACCGAGATCAAGGCCACCATGGAGAAAGGCGCCACGCTGACATATGCCTGGATGGCTGACGGCGGACGGATCAACTTTGATCTCCATGCTCATGCTGGCGGAGAAAACGTGACCTATGAAAAGGGCCGCGGCGAAACCTCGGGCGAAGGAAGCTTTGAGACCCCGTTCGCAGGGGATCACGGCTGGTTCTGGCGGAACCGCGATAAGTCAGCCGTAACAGTCACCCTGCAATTGCGCGGAGACTACTCCGGCCTGGTCCGCAGCGACTAAACTGTCAGCCACGCGCCCTCGTCAAAGGGCGCGTGGCACCCAATAAACCCATTACTTAGCCGACTAAATTAATTGAGACGACATTCCAATCTGCGAGCCGCCGCTGCTCCAAACACCTAACGTTGACCTTCGCTCAAGAGACGTTTTGCCGATTGGCCCGCAGCAACGCGCACTTCCTTCGCCAGCGTTGAATCCGGTAGCGCACGGGAAAGAACCATTCCGCCGACGCACAGCGCAGCGATCGCCTGAGCCCACTGCCGGTTGGTGCTGTCGTCGGAGGACATATTAGTCTCAAATAGAGAGACCATCGCCTCCAGCAGGGTCTGAAAAGACTTCTGGGCCTCTACCCCACCTCTCGCAATATCCGAAGGCAATGCGATCATCGGGCACTGCCCATCAAGATCATTTAAGTGTTCTGGCGACAGATATGCGTTGATCATTTGGTGGGCCATTTCGGGCCGCAAGTTGCTGACATCGACACCGGCATCTTCCCGCCACTCTGCGCCGCGCCCCATCAGAAAGCTCATCACCGCCTCGCTGAAGAGCTCTTCCTTGTTCTTGAAATGATTGTAAAAACCGCCGCGGGTCAGTCCGGCTTCCTGCATCACCATGTCGATCGACACGCCGTTGAAGCCATGCCGATTGAACAGGACACGGGCTGTCTCCACAATCTTCTTTCGCGTTTTGTCCTTATGCTCAGCGCTGTAGGGCATCGCTTCCTCCGATACGAGGTGTACTTAGCACCGCCTTTAAAAATGTTCTTTATCATATTTTGATTTGTGCCAATCGTTCTCCCCTTGATTGAAACAAGGAAAGTTCAACATGCCCAAATTTTTGCTGGTTTATCACGGGAAGCCTGACATCCAGAGCCGGGAGGATGGTGTCAACCACATGCAGGCGTGGAAAGCCTGGAGCGCCTCCATCGCTGAGGCTGTCATTGATCCAGGCCTTCCGGTCGGGCCGTCGAAAACCATCACGCCAGATGGTGTCGAGGATCACGGGGGAGCCAATCCAGCGAGCGGCATGACCGTTCTGCAAGCCGACACTATGGAAGATGCGATTGCCTTGGCCAAAGGCTGTCCTCATCTCAGCGGGACTGGCACCATTGAGATCGCAGAAGCTTTGGACATGGACATGTAAGCCTGAAAGACCTGCCCACTGACATAGACACCGGGCTCGTCTGGAGCCTAGTTGGAAACCAAGCAGCTCGCCCCTTCGATCAGTAAGACGCCTCGATCGATGCCACCCTTTTATCGAAAACAATTGATCGGCGATGCTCGCTTTGTTGTCATCAACGGAGCCTGCATCGCCGATGGAAATCAAAGGCGACAACCAATGACCCAAGCCCTGCTGCCCGTCACAATTACTTTTACAAGCCTGCTCGCTATTTCACTAATCCCTCTGACCGGCTGGATCGGTCTGCGCCGCGAAAAAATCGGTGGTGTCTTTCGAGGCGACGGCGATGATGCGACGCTTTTCAAACGCATCCGGATTCACGGAAACCTGATGGAGAATGCGCCAGTCTTCATCCTGGTTCTGGGAGCATCCGAATTGGCTGGGCTTGGACAAAAGTGGCTGTGGTTGGCTGTTGCCGTGTTTCTCATTGGGCGTGTCTTGCACTTCATTCTCTTTGACAGCAGCAAACGGGGCTTTGCCATGCTGATCACCTTGCTTCCCGGGATGTTGATGGGCTTGTGGCTTCTTCTGCAGACTTGGCTTTGAACTATACTTGGACCAAATCTCCAATCCGGCTTCAGAAAAACCAAGTTGCCCGCCGGCCCGTCGGTCCTACCTCTCCAAGAACAGGAGACAGATCATGGACGCAAGTTCGGTACGCACAGAAACACAGACTTCAAAAGCCCTTTGCGCGGAGCGGGATCTCAGCGTTTACATGATGCTGGTGGATGACCGGCTCAACATCTTTTCGGTGTTCGACGACCTGCGCTACGACCGCTCAGATGCGGATATCATGAGCCCGGGCATGCGCACGCATGCCGTTCAGCAGCTCAAACCCCACGGGTTTAAGCAAACGTCCGGGTCCGTCCTGCACAACAAGGCCGATGATGTGTTCTGCTATATTCCAAAACCCCAAGTGCTTGGGGCATCCCCGTTCGATGTTCTGCGCTACACGCCGAAGCGCGCGCAGGACTATTACATCCTTACGCCCACACAAACGGCCTGCCAGATCATTGACACCTATTCCTTTGATGACGCTTTGGAAAAAGTGTCAGCGCTCATTCAGAAGCAGCCGATCAATCTCTACCGGCTGATGGATTATCTGGAGCGCAAACCGGTCCATGATACGATCCGCGAAGCGCTCGGGCACTTCAAGTTCATTCAGCGCAAGGCTGTGCAGTCCGAACCGTTGAAACGCCGGAAAGCCTTAGGGTCTGGCCTCTTCGGTTAGAGATCGAGAATAGGTGTTGTCGCAGCAGGCCCGTCAATGCAAGCTCAGTAAGACTTCTATGTCCCGCAAGGTGAGCGGCGATAGCAGCGCCCGGTCGTCGTTGTTGAGGTTTGTGCCTGCATCAACTTGCTGCTTGATCTGCAGTGCGATTTGGCTGGTTGGCTGGTAGTACAGGTCCGGGTTCGATCGGCTCAGGTCTTCAAGCAAACGCGTAATGAGTTTCTTTCGCTTTTCAGCGTCCAAATCGCCGTGCTTCTCCTGCAACATGGCTCTCAATCCTTTTTGAGTTCAATATCTTGTGTCAGGAAAAATAGCGCACGGCGTCCTTTGGTCGAGCCACCGCATCAAGGTTTCTGGACGACGCTGAAAACCGTTTCAGCTCTGGGGCCGGTACTTCCCGCTGACAGGATCCAGTACAAGCTTTTCGCCGCGCCCGGCCGGATCGGCCTTTGCCGCCGCCTTGGAGATCTGCGCTTCGACATCCGCCATCTTGCGCTTGATCCGTTGGACAATCCAATATCCGCCGACCGCCAACGCAGCGGCCCCAATCAACTCGGTCATCTTATATCCCCTGTTGCTGACCTAGCTCACACCCTCAATACGTTTTTTTAAAGACCAAAGCGCTGCCACATGAGCCGCTCCTCGGCAGCCGAAATCAGTTCATTGCCAAGGCCTGCGGTCAGGGCTCCGGCCTCCAGATTGACGCCGACGCCCCCTTTGCGGCCGAACAGGCCGCGCGGTGCCGAAATCAACTTGGCTTCCGCCTTGTCGCCGTAACGCTTTTTCAAGACACCGCGCAGATCGCCAAGGGAATCCACAAGCCCAAGATTGACCGCGCTCGATCCCGTCCAGAACTTGCCCGTGAAAAGGTCCGGATCATCCGACAGGACATCCGCCCGGCGGGACTTCACCATGTCGATGAAGGTGTCATGGATCTCTTGCTGCAGGGTTTTCAGGTATTCGATGTCTTCGGGCACTTCCGGCTGGAACGGATCGAGCGTGACTTTCTTCTTGCCCGCCGTATAGACCCGGCGTTCAACACCGATTTTTCCAATCAACTCCGTGAAGCCGAAGCCGGCCGCGACAACGCCAATCGAGCCGACAACGGAAGACGGATCGACGATGATCTCATCGCCCGCAAGCGCAATCATGTAGCCGCCACTGGCCGCAACATCCTCAACAAAGACCAGAACGTCCTTTTCGTTCTCCTTGGCCAGATCCCGGATCCGCTGGAAAATCAGCCGCGATTGCACCGGCGAGCCCCCGGGAGAATTCACGATAAGCGCCACAGCCGGCGCTTTCTTCATGGAAAAGGCGCGCTCCAGAGGCAGGGCTGCGGTTGCCAACGACAGGCCTGGCCGCAACGGGCTGGACATGCCAATAGGCCCCTGCAGGCGCACGACTGGAATGATGGGGGCGTCATTTTTCAAAAAACCGGGCAAAAACCGGCGCAAGGAAGACAGCACGAAGAGGTAATCCTGACTAATTTGTTGTTTCAGGAGATATAGGTGCTGGTTTGGAAGATACCACTGCGCGATCGTAACAAGGCAGCGGGTTTATCGGGCCGGGATAATGTGAGGTTGTTTCACCAGGGTCTTTTTGCGGCTGCCATTGGCACCGGCTTTTTCGGCCAAGCTTGGCGGTCGGATCGTCTTGGCCGCCATAAACTCGGTCTTCCCGCTGAACTGCCAGTTCATTTTAACACCCGCGTAGCCGTTGGCGCGCCAGACGATGCTGCCGCCAACAGGCAGATCCATGCCCGGGATCCGCAAAGCAATGGTGTCCGGCAGATCGTCCAGCTGATTGCAGAAAAAGCGGCATCCGGACAGGCTGGCATCCACGATCTGACAACTCACCGGAGGCATTCCGTGTCCTGGAAGAACCGAGGCCGCGATGGAAACCGTGCGGCGCTTTTCCTTGCGCTTTTCCCGTTTCGTATCGTCTTCGAACAAGAATGAAACCCGGACCTCTTCTTCCAGGATATCCCGGATCTTGCCCTTGACCATTTTGTCCAGACCGGACAGGCGCAGACCGATCAGTTTGTTTTTTTCCGAGTGGGAGGTGTCCCGGATCCGGCATCCGGATCGGGTGATATCTGTCGCGATCGCCTCCTCGCAATCAAGGGTCTCGAAGTCGAGAACCAGGACCATGATGTTGGAGCCGCCGGAATATCGGTCAAAGATTTCCTTCACATCCAATCTCCAGCTGACAGCGGTTAAAGACCACTTCCAGTTGGGGAAAGACCATAGCCCTCAAAGCGCAAAAATATTGTTAATTCTACCGGTGACTCTAGGATGTGTTTGAAGTGACTTTTATGCAATACTTCCCACAAGTATGTTTTCCCGTTTTCTTACAGCCCTTTACAACATATCCGCACAACTTTCTCTGCTATCCAGAATGCAAATATTTGAGCTTGTGTTTGAGTAGCGGCTGCATTTTCTTGAACAAATTGACCGAACGGTCAGCTTGCAATCTGTGCCTTGCGCCGCCCCAGTTCGTCGATCAGCCCAACTCGGACAGCTTGGATTTCACGCTTAGAAAATCGCGCCAGGACAGCCGCTTCTCAAGCGGGCTGCGCAACAGGTAGGCCGGATGGTACGTGGCCAGAGCTGCGACCTGACGCCCAGCGACTGGATAGGTCATCCAGCGGCCACGCATTTTCCGGATACCGTCCTGCACTCCAAGCAGCGTCTTCGCAGAGGCTGCGCCTAGGAACACAACCACATCCGGGTTCACCAACTCGATCTGGCGCTGGATGAACGGGCGGCAGATCTCTGTCTCCTGCGGTGTCGGCGTGCGGTTTCCCGGCGGCCTCCAGGGGACGGTGTTCGCGATATAGACTTGGGATCTGTCGAGGCCAATTGCCTTCAGCATCCGGTCAAGCAGCTGACCCGACCGACCGACGAAGGGTTTGCCCTGCAGATCCTCATCGCGGCCCGGCGCCTCACCAATAAACATAACTCTTGCATTCGGGTTGCCATCGGCAAACACGAGTGACTTGGCCGTGCGTTTCAAGTTGCAGCCGTCGAAAGCCTCAAGACAGGCCCGCAGATCAGCCAGAGACCCGGTGCTGGAGGCTTGTTCACGCGCCATGGAAATGACCGCCTGATCCGGGATTGCTCCGTGATCGGTGGGGCTGCGGGGACCGGCTCCAACGACCGGCGCGGCCGGGGCTGGTCCGGGCTGAGAGGGGGATTGGTGCTGCTGCGGCATCTGCCGAACTTGTTGGGAGGAGCCCTGCCCCGGAGCAACTGGCTGAGCCCCAGCCTGCGGTGTGGCAATTTGCTGGCGTGCTTTTGCCTGAACTTCGGAGAGCTGAAACCAATCAACGACCTCTTCACCCAGCGATGCATCAACGCCTGATGCCAGATAGAAATCCAGCAGGGCTTCCAGATGCCGCATATCAGACGGGCTTTGTTGCAAACGAACTCTCCAACGGGGCCGAGCGGCCAGAGACTGACCGCAGATGCAGTCATCAGTTGAACCGGTAAACTAAGCTAAGAGGTCATGCCTGCCAAGGCGGCACCACGCAGCCGCAAATATCCTCCCACACCCTTTGCGTAAAGAGTTGCGCACACAAACAGGAAGACACCGCATCGACAGGTAGGCATAATTACGTTTACGTAAGCGTCACTTTTGCACTTGACGCCCGAGCCGAGCTTTGGTCTATCTGGCCCCAAATAGGAGCATTCGGCAACCGGCTTCGCATTTTCATATGCAAAATGTCGCGAATTGCCTGTCATTGAACGGCAAATCGCGCGAAACCGGCACTGCGAACCTTGCGGAGGGAGACATTTCATGAGCGAACAGGACGCGCTCGGCGAACGCGAAAGCATGGACGTGGATGTGGTGATCGTCGGCGCTGGCCCGGCCGGTCTGGCCGCCGCGATCCGTTTGAAACAAATCGCCAACGAAAAAGGCGAAGACATTAGCATCGTGGTCTTGGAGAAAGGCTCCGAGGTTGGTGCGCACATCTTGTCTGGCGCCGTGATTGATCCGGTTGCCCTCGACAAGCTGCTGCCGGAGTGGCGCGAGGAAGACACGCCGCTGAAAACCCCTGTCACGGACGACCAGTTCATTGTGCTTGGGCCAGCGGGCTCGATGCGCCTGCCGAACATGTTCATGCCGAAGCTCATGAACAACCATGGCAATTACATCGTGTCGCTTGGCAATGTCTGCCGTTGGCTTGCGGAAAAGGCGGAAGCGCTCGGCGTCGAGATCTATCCGGGCTTTGCTGCAGCCGAGATCCTTTATGACGACAACGGCAATGTCACGGGTGTTGCGACCGGGGACATGGGCATCGGCCGCGATGGCAAGCCAAACGCAATGTTCACCCGCGGCATGGAGCTGCGCGGCAAATACACCCTGATCGGCGAAGGCGCGCGCGGATCTCTTGCCAAAGAACTGATCGAGAAGTTCGAGCTCGACAAAGACAGCGATGTTCCGAAGTTCGGTATCGGCATCAAGGAACTCTGGCAGATTGACCCGGCAAAGCACAATCAGGGCCTGGTCCAGCACTCCTTCGGCTGGCCGCTAGACGGCAAGACAGGCGGCGGCTCCTTCCTGTATCATCTGGAAGACAACCAGGTCGCTGTCGGCTTCGTGGTGCACCTGAACTACGAAAACCCGTGGCTGTCGCCATTCGACGAGTTCCAGCGCTTCAAGACGCACCCGGCCGTCCGCGAAACGTTCGAAGGCGGCAAGCGCCTGGCCTACGGCGCGCGTGCCATTACAGAAGGCGGGTATCAGTCCGTGCCGAAACTGTCCTTCCCGGGCGGTTTGCTGATGGGCTGCTCCGCGGGCTTCGTCAACGTGCCGCGGATCAAGGGATCGCACAACGCGATGCTCTCCGGCATGCTGGCGGCAGAAGAAGTCATGGCCGCGATCGGCCGCGGCGAGGCCAATACAGAGCTGGCCGCCTATGATCAGGCGTGGCGCGACAGCGAGATTGGCAAGGATCTTTGGAAGGTCCGCAACGCCAAACCGCTCTGGTCGAAGTTCGGTACGGTGCTGGGCGTTGCCCTCGGAGGTCTCGACATGTGGACCAACGAACTGTTCGGCTTCTCCTTCTTCGGCACCATGAAACACGGCAAGCGGGACTCTGAAACGCTGAAGCCGGCCAAGGATTGCAAGAAGATCGACTATCCGAAGCCGGATGGGGTGATTTCCTTCGACAAGTTGTCATCGGTCTTCCTGTCGAACACAAACCATGAGGAAGATCAGCCGATCCACCTCAAGGTCGCTGACGAGACACTGCAGAAGATGTCCGAGCACGATATTTACGCAGGGCCCTCCAACCGTTATTGCCCGGCCGGCGTTTACGAGTGGGTGGAAGAAGGCGAAGACGCACCGCGTTTCCAGATCAACTCGCAGAACTGCGTGCACTGCAAGACCTGCGACATCAAGGATCCGAACCGTAACATCACGTGGACGGTGCCGGAAGGCGCTGGCGGACCGAACTACCCGAACATGTGATCTGTTCGTTGACAGAAAAAACCAGAAAGCCGGGACGTCCAATTGGACGCCCCGGCTTTTTCTTATTTTCAACGTGTTGAGGCCGCTCAGAACTTACCGTTGTCGTGCGCCATCTCTGCTGGAATCGGGGACACGACGTCCCAGTGCTCAACGATCTTGCCGGCCTCGACCCGCCACAGATCAAAAAACGCCCAGGGCTCACCGCCCATAACCGCATCAGAGGCAACGAACACGAAGTTACCTTCGGCAACGATGATTTGCGGCTCAAACTTCGTGATCACCTGCCCTTGGGCCGCAAACTCTTCCATAGCCTTCATAAGGCCGTCGAGCCCGTCACCGATGAGCGGATTGTGCTGCATGTAAACCGCCGGATCCATGTACTGGGTCACGTTCTGCGGCGCGGCACCGCCAAGAACGTCCCGGACGAAACCCACAACCAGTTCCTTGTTTTCCTGTGTGCGATCATGATCGGTCACCTCGACAGGGCCATCGGTCATTGACCGCCCGGAGACCGTTGCCTCGGGCGGTGCCTGGAGATTGTCCCAATGCTCGGCAACAACACCATCTTCAACCCGAAACACATCAAAAGCGACTAGGCTCGGCGCCCCAAAGGCATCTGCATTTTCATAGGTGTTGTGCAAGACGACATAATCACCTTCCGAGATCACACGGTGAGTCGTGACGGTCAAACCGGAGTCTTGCACAATGGGGATCGCGCCCAGCAATCCGTCCGCGCCGGTCGGGATCGCCGGATTGTGTTGAATGTAACCGGGCGCCAACAACGGTTTGGCAGCCTCTGGATCGTGATCCACGAAAGCTGCGGTCAAAAGAGCAAGTACCAATTCCTTCGGCGACATGTTTGTATCCTCTGCTTGTGTCGTCGCCATAGTAAGTATTCATTCTGCACCTGCAGTCAATTACGCACTAATTTGTCACAAGGTATGCTCCAGGATACCTGTTGTTTTGCCATGTGTTCTGACACATAATCCAAGTTTGATATCTGTCACTGGTTCCCTATGCATACCGAGACATCCCATGCTCCCAATTGGTGTTGAAACCAAGGCTGAAGCCTCGAACTGTCCGATCCGATCCGTTCTCTCCAATGTCACCGGCAAATGGCGCATGATCATTGTTCTGGCGCTGGAAGATGGACCGATGCGTTTTGGCGAGATCAAACGCTGTATCGGAGATGTCACGCAGCGGGTGCTGACGGAAAATCTGCGCGGACTGCAGCGGGACGGCTATCTCACCCGCACGGTCGATCCAGGCCCGCCGGTCGCTGTGTCCTATGAACTCACGCCACTCGGCAAAAGCCTGGTTGCCACTTTGAAGCCTCTGGTGTTTTGGTCCGGCGAGCAGATGGAGCAGGTTAAAACAGCGCGCCTGGAGTATGATCGGGCCCATCCGAAATAAGCCCATCCTTTGGACTGACATGACTGAGTGGACGTGCAGACTTGAAACGTAACGTCGACCGGACACGTGGCATCAGTCCTTACTGGTGCTGGAGACCGGCTGAGGATTGAGGCTCCTAAAACCAGAGCGGGTTAAACATAAACAAAAGTTATGGCTTAAAAGATCCATCAAATACATAGACTTACCATTAAACCCAACGTTGCTGGCGCTCACTCTTCCGAATGCAAAACACACCACACAACCTTGGACTGCATGATTCTCAAGGATTCGGCGCTTTTGCGAGCATCTTCAGCCGAATTATCGATTTTCAATCCACAGCCTCGGGGCAAAATTTGACGATATAATCATTTTTTATGGGGTAATAGATAAAGAAAATACAATGAACAATTCATTGATGTTTAAGGTTTTCCGGATTTCACACAGCTAGAGACTTCGTTCAGGACTTACGCAACACAACCTGAACATTCCACAGCAAACCTCAGTTAAAATATTGATTTTTATCGGCTTTATACGTTTAAAACCACGATTGGCGCAGTCTAGGTTGTATTTGCACTTTGCAAATGATTAACCTAAATTCACTTGCATCGGAAAGATAATAATAAAGTCTTATAAGATTAGAGTGGGCTTGCACCTGCGGACACCGAGTCTCGCTTAGCGTTAAAACGCAAAGGCAGAAATGGTGTCTTGTGGACCAGGAGCAGAGGGCAAAATGAGAGACGCGGCGGTCTCGCACTTTTGGCTCGATGTGACAAATGACTACTCAGCGCGGATTGACTGCACTGACCCCATCGACCACAGGACACCGCACCGGGAAGGCCACTTCCCGGTGCTTTTGTTTTCAGCGTCTGATACTTGGCAAACGCTCGATTATGCCGCGTTCTTGCGCGTCTGAGGGCGACGGCGGCGGTTCTTGGCAAACCGGCGACCGTTGTCGTTGTCGCCAGCACCTGCTCCGGCAGGCTTTTGGAACCGTGGCTTGCCACCACCACCGGACTTGTTGTTTTTCGCGCGCTTGGCAGCCTTTGCAGCGGACATCGGCGGCACTTCACCACTGACGACCTCAATATCGATGCCAATCAGCTTCTCGATCTGACGGAAGAGACCGATTTCTTCCGGAGCACAAAGTGCAACCGCATCGCCATCCGCACCAGCACGGGCAGTCCGGCCGATCCGGTGCACATAAGCTTCGGCGACTTCAGGCAATTCAAAATTATAGACATGGCTGACGCCCGGAATGTCGATACCGCGCGCTGCAACGTCTGTTGCGACCAGAACCTTGATCGCGCCGGAGCGAAGTTCCTTAATCGCGCGCTCGCGCTGGTTCTGGCTCTTGTTGCCATGGATCGATCCGGCAGCGATGCCTGCCTGCGCCATTTTGCGCATCAGGCGCTCCGCACCGTGTTTCGTCCGGCAAAATACCAGCGACATGTCGTCCGGCTGATCCGACAACACATCGATCAGGAATCCGGTCTTCGCCTTGGCGTCCATGAAGTGAACCTTCTGGCGGATCTTGTCGGCCGTCCGGCCAGCAGGAGACACTTCAACACGTGCCGGATTCGTCAGATAGGATTGCGCCAGCTCGTTAATCTGCTTCGGCATGGTTGCCGAGAAGAGAAGCGTTTGGCGCTCCTTGGCCACAAGACCGGCAATACGGCGCAGTGCATGAATGAAGCCGAGATCCAGCATTTGATCAGCCTCATCAAGCACCAGATACGATGCCGAGCCGAGATCAACCGCATTGCGGTCCACGAGGTCCAGCAGCCGGCCCGGTGTTGCCACCAGAATATCGGTGCCTTTCGACAACCGCTTGATCTGCCCGTTGATGGACACACCGCCAACCACAGAGGTCACCCGCAAAGGGGTAGTCTTTAGGAAGGAAATCAGGTTCTTGGCAATCTGGTTCACCAGTTCGCGGGTCGGCGCCAGGATCAGCGCACGGGTTCCTTTGGGTGCCGCCCGTTGCGGCTCGGCCAGAAGACGCTCGATGAGGGGCAGTCCGAATGCGGCGGTTTTGCCGGTCCCGGTCTGCGCCAGACCCATCAGGTCCTGTCCGTCAAGAATAAGCGGGATTGCTTTCTGCTGAATAGGGGTCGGAGCCTCATAGCCATTGTCTTTGATGGCGCTCAGCAGAGAGCTGGAAAGCCCCAGGCTTTCAAAGTTGGTCAAATCAAATATCCTTTGTCAGGCGGACGAGGTCGCGCCTGCGTGACCGCCTGTTGATCGCGGTCCTGTTGCGGTTGCGGCTGCAGAGGCTATCTCGCCATCTACACAAGCCGTCAGCCCCCGCGTGAACTGGGTACTGGGAATATGTCCGGCTAATTTGGACATGAGCCTGTCATGCCTGGCACATTCAATCGGAGCATCTGCTCCCGGCCGCTCGGGCCTGTGCTTGCTGCTCACGCGGCAGCGGCAATGACGTGGGGTGTATCTGCCTTTCTGATGGTTTTGTCAAGCAGAGGCTCTTGCATCCCACGAAAAATCAAGAACTTCTGCTTGTTCCAATCAACGATCAAAGCGATGGATCGGCGGTCACGGCTACGGGCGCAGCCGGATCAATTTCCCGTCATCACTGTCGGTCAGCACATAGATGAACCCGTCCGGCCCCTGGCGCACGTCCCGGATACGCTCTCGCAAGTCCGACAGCAGTTGTTCTTGAGACACGACTTCTTCGCCGTTCAGGGTGAGTTTGGCCAAATGCTGTCCGCGAAGGGCGCCGACCAGCAGATCACCCGACCAATCGGGGTATTTGTCGCTGGTCACAAAGGCCATTCCAGAGGGGGCGATCGACGGATCCCAATAGAAGATCGGCTGCTCCATCCCGGCCTTTTCGGTCCCCTCGCCGATTTTGCCACCGGAATAGTGGCGGCCATAGGAAATGACCGGCCAGCCATAGTTCTTGCCAGCCTCCGGAATGTTGATCTCGTCCCCGCCTCTCGCGCCATGCTCCACGGTCCACAAGGCCCCAGTTTCCGGGTGAACGGCCGCGCTTTGCGGGTTCCGGTGGCCGATCGACCAAATCTCCGGCTGGTAGGCCGGGTTGTCCAGGAACGGGTTGCCCGGTGCCGGAGCGCCATCGGGGGTCAGACGCAGCACAGAGCCCGTGTGATCGGATGTGTCCTGAGACCGGGGGCCATCCCCGCGATCGCCAAGCGTCATGTAGATGTTGCCATCGCCGTCAAATGCCAGGCGGGAGCCAAAGTGGCGTCCGCCAAAGGCCTTGTTGTTGCCGGCGAAGATCGTGTCCCCTTCAACCAGCGTGTAGCCAGAGCCATTCGACCCATCGAGCGTTGCCTTGAAGAGTGATGTTCCAGCGCCCTCCGGCGATCCTTGAGAGAAGGTGAGATAGACCGTCTGATCCGCATCAAAAGAGGGACTCAGAACAACGTCCAAAAGACCGCCCTGCCCTTGCGCAAATACTTCCGGAGTACCGGCAACAACATCCTGGCGGCCGTCTTCGTGAACGACCTTCAGAACACCGTCACGCTCGGTGACCAGGTATCCGCCGTCCGGTAGAAAGGCGACGCTCCACGGATAGGACAAACCGGAGGCAACTGTTTCAGCGGTCACAGCAGTCTGCGCGTGCGCACTTTGATTGGGACTGCCCGCAAGGCCAAGGAACGTGATGCCGGCGACCAACACCGTCCACGCGTATCTCAACAATCCATGCCGTGAGCCCTGACGCCAATATGCGTGTTGCACATCACCCTCCCGAAAACCATCCATCCGATCCCGCGGCCTCTGGTGCCGGCGCGATTTCCAGATTTACAGATAGGGAGTGATTTTGGCAGGAACAGAGCTGGTGCGACGATTAATGTGCTGGTGCGGATTGTTCCCTCACGCGGCCGCTAATGAAACCAGCGACCTGTTTAGCCCTCATTTTTTTGCCAACCGAGCCGCGATCGTCCGCTTCTCATAGGCGACATTCCAGTCGATCAGAACCCGCCAGACCTGCTCGGCCTGATCGGCTTCCAAGCCCAATTCTTCGGCACGGTGTTTGAGCGCTGCCACCATGGTTTCGATCCGGTCGTGGTCAAAGGCCTCGTCAGGGTGCTGTTTCAGCTCCGCCATGCGCCGGACATAGCCCTGGCGCTGCGCAAAGAGCTTCAAGAGATCCTGATCCAACGCATCGATGGCTGTTCGGATGTCTGCCTTGGTCTGGCAGTCGACTGGGGCTTTTAGGTCGGTCATGCGCTCTTGTTTCGCAAACACGGAAAACCGGCCAGCGGTCACAAGGACGCACCGGCCGGAAATGCGGGGGGCCGTACAGCTTCGTTATGCGGACTGTTCTGGAGCCCTTGTTTGCGCTTCAACGCTCGCAAGCGCGGACATGTTGACCACGCCACGGGACGTCACCGACGGTGTCAGGATGTGAGCCGGTTTTGCCGTCCCGAGCAGGATCGGGCCAACATGCAGCGCATCCGTTGCGACCTTCAAAAGGTTGTGCGCAATGTTTGCGGAATCCAGGTTCGGGAACAGTAGAAGGTTTGCCTCACCCTTCAGCTTGCTGTTCGGCATGACACGTTCACGCAAGGCGACGCTCAAGGCCGAGTCCCCGTGCATTTCGCCATCTGCCTCCAGTTCGGGATGCCGCTCCCAGATCAGCTCCAGCGCTTCGCGCATCTTGCGGGACGAGGCTGTGTCGCGCGAACCGAAGTTCGACATGGAGAGCAGCGCGACCTTCGGCTCAATGCCAAACCGGCGGATTTCCTGCGCCGCCAGGATCGCCATCTCAGAGATTTCCTCAGCCGTCGGGTCTTCCGTGACGAACGTGTCGGACAGGAACATCGCGCCCCGGCTGTTGATCAAGAGCGACATGGCCGACAGATCGCGGGCCGTTTCACAAACGCCGATCACTTGGCGGATATCGCGCATGTGTTTGGTGAACCGGCCTTCCAGGCCGCAGATCAGGGCGTCCACTTCGCCGCGGCGCACGGCAATCGCTGAGATGACCGTCTGGTTTGTCCGCAACACGGTTCTTGCCGCCGTTGGCGGCATACCCAAGCGACCGACACACTCCAGATATTCATCGACATAATCGCGGTAGCGTGGATCGTCCTGCGGGTTCACAAACTCAAAATCCACATCCGGACGGATCTTCAGACCGAACCGTTCGCAGCGAGCTGTGAGAACATCCGGACGGCCGACCAGAACCGGTTTGGCAATGCCATCTTCAATCAGCACCTGCGCGGCGCGAAGTACCCGTTCGTCTTCGCCTTCCGCGTAGATGATCTTTTTCGGATCCTTGGCCGCGTTCTGGATGATCGGCTTCATGATCAGGCCGGAGCGGAAGACGAACCGGTTCAGCCGGTCTTGATACGCGTCGAAATCCTCGATCGGCCGGGTCGCAACACCGGTGTCCATCGCAGCTTTTGCAACAGCGGGTGCGATCCGCAGGATCAGGCGCTGGTCGAACGGCGACGGGATCAGGTAGTTCGGGCCAAAGGTCTCTGTCTTGCCGCCATAAGCGCGTGCGGCAACATCCGATGGTTCTTCCTGGGCGAGGCCAGCGATTGCCTCGACGGCCGCGCGCTTCATTTCCTCGTTGATGGTGGTTGCACCTACATCGAGCGCGCCGCGGAAAATATATGGGAAACACAGAACGTTGTTGACCTGGTTCGGGTAGTCGGAACGGCCGGTGCACATGACAACATCGTCGCGCACTGCCATGGCATCTTCCGGCATGATTTCCGGGTTCGGATTGGCGAGCGCCAGGATCAACGGGCCCTTGCCCATTCGCTCGACCATGTCGGGTTTCAGAACACCTGACGCCGACAACCCCAGGAAAACATCTGCGCCGTCGATCACTTCACCAAGTGTCCGCTTGTCGGTCTCTTGTGCAAACACCGCTTTCCACTGGTCCATCAAGGCTTGGCGCCCCTGGTAGACCACGCCTTCGATGTCGGTGACCCAGATGTTTTCGCGCTTGGCACCGAGCGAGACCAGCATGTTCAGGCATGCGAGGGACGCCGCCCCCGCGCCGGATGCGACAATCTTGGCGTCTTCGATTTTCTTGCCGGCGAGCTGCAGACCGTTGCGTACAGCCGCCCCGGCGATGATTGCGGTGCCATGCTGGTCGTCATGGAAGACCGGGATGTTCATGCGATCGCGCAAGGCTGCTTCGATCATGAAGCATTCCGGCGCCTTGATGTCTTCCAGATTGATGCCGCCGAAGGTCGGCTCAAGCGCGGCCACCGCATCAACGAACTTGTCGACATCCAGCTGATCGACCTCGATGTCGAACACGTCTATCCCGGCAAATTTCTTGAATAGAACCGCCTTCCCTTCCATCACCGGTTTTGAGGCGAGCGGCCCGATGTTGCCAAGCCCGAGCACTGCGGTGCCGTTGGAGATGACGGCAACCAGATTGCCGCGGGCGGTATAGTTGGCCGCCTTTGCCGGATCCTCGGCAATCTCAAGACAAGGTGCTGCGACGCCCGGCGAATAGGCGAGCGCGAGGTCGCGCTGGTTGCCGAGTGGCTTGGTCGCCTGGATTTCCAGCTTGCCGGGCTTTGGATGCTCGTGAAAGAACAGGGCGGCTTCGGTCAGGTCGCTTTCTGTTTTGTTATTATCGCTCATGACGTTCTTGTCTCCCTACCGCTTCTCGTAGTCACCTGAAACTGTAGTTCGTCTGAATTTCCAGCGTGTTCTGAACGAACTACAGGTTCATAGAGGTGACTAGCAAATTTTGTATCCGGTGTGGTTTCCGGAATTGAAATTTGTGCCCGTACTCGGTGCAAATATCAGACAAATTTCAATTCCACCACACTCGGTCATTGATCTGGTGCGTCTGTTTAAGCCGGCGATCCGATCCTGACCTTCGAAATTTCATGAATTGTCTTCGACCTTTACCCGGCGCGATGCAAAATGAGAACCCGTAACAGCCCAAACAGCACGGCAGCGTTCAAAATATGCCACAGGAAATGCGTGCCGAGGGCCAGCTGACTGCATACCGGACCATCCAGCGTCCGGAAAGTCAGCGAAACGGTAAACAGTATCCCGATGAGAAGCACTTGTTTGGCGAGCTTTTTGTCGTGCTGATAAAAGAACCCGCCCACAACGAAAATTGCCAGAAGTGCGGGCAGGTATCCGGCAGAGGACCCGATCAGCGGTGCCCAAACCTCGCCCACCATCGGTGAGAGCACGAAAAAGCCGATCACGATCGACACGCTGATCACCCAATGGAGGTTGAGGAAGCGCCGGAGCGCGAACAGCAAGAACCCGTGGATGAAGACAACAATCGGAATGACATCAGCCAGAAGCGCCCACCGTGTCGCGAATGTGTGGAACAGAAACGACCCGATCCCGGTCGCAAGCACGACACAAATCAGAAACAGCGCGACCCAATCATCCGGCGTCTTTCGCCGCCACAAGAGATAAGCGGCGAGAGCCGCCACAACAAAGGCGGCGTTGGTTATGGCGTTGACAGGTTCCGACCAGAACTCCGGACCGAGGCGTTCACAATAATTGTTGAGCTGATCCGTCAAATCCATCCTGCGCTGTCCCTTTGCTGCTTTTGATTCTGAACCTTATTACAGCGCGGGTGTGACAGTCTTCGAAATCAAGGCACCAAGACGGGAAATGCCCTCGGTGATCTTTTCTGGCGTCGTAGCTGAAAAGCTGAGTCTTAATGTGTTGCTACCGCTTCCATCTGCGAAAAACGCCTTGCCCGGAACAAAGGCGATCTTGGCCGTTTCGACGGCTTGTTTGAGCAGGCCTGCCGCGTCCGTGCCTTCCGGCAGCTCGACCCAGACGAACATGCCACCCTCAGGCCGGGTCCAACGGGTCCCTTCCGGCATATGGGTTTCAAGTGCGGCCAGCATGGCATCCCGGCGCGCCCGATAGGCAGCGCGCACCTTGTCGACTTGCGCGTCAAAGACGGTTTCGGCAACGCGCGCCATGGCTTCCTGATTAAGGCTTGAAGAGTGCAGATCGCCTGCCTGCTTCAAGAGCACCAGACGGGAGATCACATCTTTTGCAGCACAAACCCAGCCAAGCCGCAGACCGGGAGACAGTGTTTTTGAAAAGCTGCCACAATAGAGCGTCCGGGTGTTTTCAATACCGCCGGACCGGGCACAGTCTAGCGCGAGAACGGCAGGGACCGGCGTGCCGTCATACCGCAGGCTCTGATACGCGCCATCCTCGATGACCGCGCAGTCCAACTCGTCAGCAAGTCCAAGCAACCGCTGGCGGCCTGCTTCATCGAGCGTTTCCCCCGTCGGGTTGGCAAAGTCCGGCGACAGATACGCAAACTTGACCTTGCCACCGCGCTCCTCTGCGGTTTTTCGGTAGTCTTCTGAGTATCGGTTGGTCATCGGGTCCAGCCGGTCGTAATTCGGCTCGTAGGCATTGAAGGCCTGCAAGGCCCCCAGATAGGTCGGCCAGCCAACCAGGGCAGTGTCATTTGCAGACAAAAACAGTTTTCCGAGGAAATCGAGCGCCTGCTGCGAACCCGAAGTGATCAGGATGTTTTCCGGGCCGCATGAAACGCCAAGCTTTGCCATTTCTCCAACAAGCCACCGGCGCAGACGCAAACTGCCCTCGCTGACCGAATATTGCAGACCGGCAGCGGCCCCATCACCGCTCAGGGCATCCGCATAGGCCGTCCGGAACGCGTCCGCCGGAAACAGCGCCGGGTCGGGAATGCCGCCGGCAAAGGAGATGATATCCGGCTGGTCCAGGAGTTTCAGAAGCTCGCGGATTTCAGATGCACTCATGCGCTTTGCGCGCGTCGCCAATACGGCGTCCCAGGTCATCATGCTTGGCTCATTTGGTTTCTTGTGACGTGAATTAATTAAGTCAATAATACTGACCTATTTTGAATGCAAGTGTCTTAATCTTGTTATTTTTTGTAATTTTATTTCAAAAAATCTGCGAAGGGCTGATCTGCTCAAATCTGAATTATCTTCTGACCCCGATCTCCGCGCGCTTTCCGATCCGCTTACCTGCGGAAAGGCGAGTAGGCCCCGGGTCTCACAAGTTCGCCCGGGGTGACGTCAGGGTTGCCGAGTCACTTACCATCCACCAAAGATAGAGGATGTACTACGTTTACATCCTTGCAAGCCGATTGAACGGAACGCTTTATGTCGGCGTTACCAACGATCTCGCACGGCGTGTTTTTGAACACAAACAGGGAACTGGCTCCGGCTTCACCACTAAACACGCCGTAACGAGGCTCGTTTATGCTGCACAGTTCGAAAGCATCGACGAGGCAATCGCCCAGGAAAAGCGCCTAAAGAAATGGCGAAGGGCTTGGAAAATTCAGCTGATTGAAACAGAAAACCCCGGATGGAAAGACCTCTTGAATAGCCAATAATGTCACCCCGGGCGAGCACAGCGAGACCCGGGGCCTACTCTCAGGTCATCTTATTCCAGCCGATGTAATATTCGTGGAGGCGGGACGCAGCCGGTCCGTTCCTCTGGCACAGGCTTTGGTAATCACCTATGTCTTTCATCAAACAGGAGCCTAAAATGTCCCGTCTTGATGAAAGCCGTCCATTCATTCCGCTGAACATGGCCGTGTTGACCGTGTCCGACACGCGGAAGCCGGAGGACGACAGGTCCGGAAACACGCTGGTGGATCGGTTGGAAAAGGCAGGGCACACACTGGCCGACCGCAAGATCGTTCAAGACGACGTGCCCGCGATCCAGGCGATTGCCAAGGACTGGATTTCAAGGGACGGCGTCGACGTGATCATCTCCACCGGCGGTACGGGTTTTACCGGCCGGGACGTCACGCCCGAGGCGATGGAACCGCTCTTTGAGAAGAAAATGGACGGGTTCTCAGAGGTCTTTCACCGGATTTCCTATGACAAGATCGGCACGTCCACCATCCAGTCCCGGGCAACTGGCGGTGTGGCCGGAGCCACCTATATCTTCGTCCTGCCCGGCTCGCCCGGCGCCTGCAAGGACGCCTGGGACGGCATCTTGAAGTGGCAGCTCGACTACCGCCACATGCCGTGCAATTTCGTGGAAATCATGCCGCGGCTTGACGAGCATCTGAAGCGCGGCAAATTGCAGGAAGCCTGAGGCCACCGACTGCGACTGAAGCGCCGTTCTCAAGGCAACGGGGCGAATATCCACGATCTAGGGGCATGACCGGCCAGAGGTCCCGGCTCAAGGCCGGGACAGCAGCAGGTTTCAAGAAACAAGAATTCGCCCTTTGTCCACTCGGCCGCCCCTGCGCAGGCAGGGCCAAGTACCCACCGCCGCCAGCGCGGATATAACCGCAAAGCCCCCAGAATACTGTATCCCTGCCCACGCAGGGATGGCCAAGCTAGTTACCTTCGGGCTGTAACGGTTAGCGCTTGCCCGCGGAGGCCAAACGGATGTGACTTTGGGTTTCCGCCACCTCCGGCAAGGCCCGGATTTGGTCAAGAGTCTGATCGAGAATCTTCAGTGAGCGGACACGAAGCTCGGCGACCAAATCAAACGCACCGCTGAGCGTATGAATGTCGGTGATCGCATCGATCCGCCGGAGCGCGGCTTGCGTTGCCCGGCCATCGTCCGCCTTCAGCCGGATCAACGTGAAGGCGCTGATCTGGTGGTCCTCTTCCGATTGTCCGAGCTCAACGGTGAACCGGTGTATGACCTTCTGATGCAAGAGGCGGTCGATCCGGTTCTGCACCGTCCCTCGCGATACTTGAAGTGCTGCCGCCAAATCCGTGACAGAAGCTCTGGCATCGCGCGTCAAGAGATGAAGCAGGCGGTGATCCAGGTCATCCATGATTACTATCTCATTTGTTGTCTTCGGCCAGCATCAAGGGCCCGTCCATGTGCTGTCCCGGACACAGTGCAACGGAGATCCGGGACCAGAGCCGAAACGAAACCGGCACCGGCTCGTGGCCGGGGCGGCGCCTCGTCTCCAGTTATCATTTTGCCATAAAACTCCCGTTTTGTAAGATTTTTTGACATTTTGGTTGACACAGACTCACGGCTTAATGCGGTCCAACAGCTTCCTGGCGGGAAGCGGAATGTCGATTGCTGTGGTGACTGAACCGGTCCTGTCTGGGGAAACCAGTCATCAGCCAAGGGGGAAATTCATGAAGAAAATAGCAGTGCTCGGATTGGGTAAGGTCGGCGCTTTGGCGGCTCGGCTGTTGCACGACTCCGGCTTCGAGGTTCATGCCTATGACCAGCATGCGCCCCGCGAAGACCTGCCGTTTTCAGTACAGTCTGCAGACTTGAAAGCCTATGATGGCCTGCTGCAGATGTTCAAGGGCGTCGATGCCGTCCTCTCCTGCCTGCCCTATCAGCTCAATGTCGGTGTGGCCACGGCAGCTCATGCGACCGGGATCCATTATTTTGATCTGACGGAGGATGTGCCAACCACCAAGGCGATCATCGAGATGAGCGAAACCGCCAAGGGTCTCATGGCCCCGCAATGCGGTCTGGCGCCCGGGTTTGTTGGCATTGTTGGCGCGAAACAGATAGGCGACTTCGACGACTGCCGGTCTTGCCGGATGCGCGTCGGCGCGCTGCCGCAAAACCCGACCGGGCTGATGGGCTATGCCTTCAACTGGTCCCCGGATGGGGTCGTTAACGAGTACCTCAACGACTGTGAGGTGATCGAGGATGGCGTACGCAAGTGGGTCTCGCCGATGGAGTGGCTGGAAACGATCTACATCGACGGCATGAAGCTGGAAGCCTTCACCACCTCCGGCGGACTTGGCACCATGTGCGAGACCTATTTGGGCAAGGTCGCCAACATCGACTACAAGACCATGCGCTATCCTGGCCATGCCGAACTGATGAACTTCTTCTTCCACGAGCTCCTCATGCGTGAGCGCCGTCAGGAAGCCGGAGAAATTCTGGTGCACGCCAAACCACCAACCGACAATGATGTCGTCTATGTGCATGTGGCCTCGGAAGGCACCATCGACGGCCGCCCGCGCCGGGAGGAATTCGTGCGGGCTTACAAGCCGATTGAGATCGGCGGCCAGATCCGCACGGCGATTGCCTGGACCACATCAGCCTCTGTCGTTGCAGTCATCGAGATGGTCCGGGACGGCGCCTTGCCGGCAACCGGTTTCCTGAAGCAGGAAGACATTCCGCTGGATGCGTTTCTGAAAACCCGCACCGGTTCGCTCTACGCGGCGTAAGTCTACCCAGACCAAAGCCCTTCTTCAACGTGGCCGCCCCTGCGCAGGCAGGGGCCCAGTAATCACCACCGCCAGCGCAGAAAAAACCTTAGGCCGCAGAATACTGGATCCCTGCTTTCGCAGGGATGGCAACATTTGTCTGCTTTCTACTGTGTTAGGAAACCTTGCTTCACTGTAATCAGAACTGCAACGCGATCGAGGTGCCTTCCCGTACGAAGCAACGCGGAGATCCGGGATCAAACACGAAGCATCTTCGCTCCCGGTTCGGGGACCGGGACGGCGCCGATGTTATAGTGGAATTCGCAAGTCTGAAGCGAACTGCACTGGCTGCCGACTACCCGTGCAGCTTGACCGCAAGGCTTGTTGGAACACGAAGGGTACCGACGGCAAAGCGCGCCAGAGCCTGACGCAGGCCGGTGGCATAGCCAGCTGCGCCCGGCTCACCCGCGGATACGGCTGCCGCGCGCAAAAACACCATCCGGCTGCGACCGATGCGTTTTGCAAGGTCAAGATCTTCCATTTCCGGCAACGGCCGGTGGCCACCAAGCTTTTCGTAGAACTGGCGGGAGATCAGAAGGCCCTGATTGCCGTAGGGCATGCCAAGCAGCTGGCTGCGCACAGAAGCTGCCTTTTCCGACAATCTGGGACCAAGCCCGAAAGCCTCGTACCGCAAGCGGAAAGCTGCAGCCGTCTTTGGCCCTTTCGGAGTGCGCCCCGCCCGCTCGATGAACGCCTGCGCTTCGTGATGCCAACCGCTTTCCAGAAGAGTTTCAGGCTGCAGGAACAACAGCCAGTCGCCGCGTTTGGCAACACTTGCGCCATATGCGAGGCGCTCGCTGCGGGGCCCTTTGCGCGTCACAAACGTGCAGCCTGCCGCATCGGCGACCATCGCCGTGTTATCGGTCGATCCGCCGTCCACAACGACAACTTCCCGAACAACGCCCTCGGCGGCGGCCGGCACCAAGGCAGCCAGTGCGTGAACAAGGTCGAGTTCTGCGTTTTCAGTCGGAATTATGACACTAATCATGACCCTTTCTATGACATGAAATTTTCGAAAGTGCGAGAGAAGGGGCTTGTTCGGCGCCCGATTCTAGATAATGTTCTTGTATTGTTCTCATAAAGAGTCGGCAGTCTATGACACTTGCACCCCCAAATTCTTCTGGTTCTGCTCAATTGGCGCCCGATACGGCGGATCTGAGCCATATGGCGGCCGACCGGCGCCGGGGGCGTGCGGCCGCAACGAACCGCTCGGGGCGGTTCGAACCCTTATCGAAAGAAGCCTTTGACGACGGTTGGGACAGCCTCGATCAATTGCCACCTCTCAAGACAGAGGTGCAGGAAGAACGCGCGCGGACGATCATCACCCGCAACGAGTCACCGGACATCTCCTTCGATCGCTCGATCAATCCTTATCGCGGCTGCGAGCATGGCTGCATCTACTGTTTTGCGAGGCCCAGCCACGCGTTTATGGGCCTCTCACCCGGGCTGGACTTTGAAACCCGGCTTTTTGCCAAACCCAACGCCGCCGCGCTTCTTGAGCGGGAGCTCTCCAAGCCGGGGTATCAGCCCAAGGTCATCGCCATCGGTACCAACACCGATCCCTACCAGCCGATGGAACGCAGCTACAAGCTGATGCCGGAGATCCTGGACGTGCTGGAGGCCTGCGGCCACCCGGTCGCCATCGTCACCAAGTCGGCGCTCGTAACTCGGGACATCGACATTCTGTCGCGGATGGCCGAGCGCAATCTGGTCAAGGTGGCCTTGTCGATCACGACGCTCGACAAAAAGCTGTGCCGCGCCATGGAACCCCGCGCATCCGCGCCGCACAAGCGTCTCGCAGCGGTCAAAGCCTTGAACGAGGCTGGCATTCCGACCTCCGTCATGATGGCCCCCATCATACCTGCGCTGACAGACAGTGAAATTGAGACCCTTTTGGAGGCAGCTGCTGAGCACGGGGCCAGCGAAGCGGCCTTTATTCTGCTGCGCCTGCCTCTGGAAGTGTCAGAGCTCTTTCGCGATTGGCTTTTGCGCGAACGCCCGGATCGCTACCGCCATGTGATGAACCTGATCCGCTCCATGCGCGGCGGCAAGGACTACGACGCCAAATGGGGCGAGCGCATGCGCGGGCGTGGCCCCTATGCCGACCAGATTGCCAAACGCTTCTCGTTGGCGGCCAAACGGTTGGGCCTGAATTTGCGCAGGAAAAAGCTGTCCACCGAGCATTTTATCCAGCCGCAGAAAGGCGGGGTGCAGCTGGACTTGTTCTGAGGGGATAAAAGGAGGCCCAGCTCTCTGCTGTCATCCCGGCCTCCGAGCCGGGATCTACTCACCGCTCCACGCGCCGCTGCTTCGTTAGACTCTTTCAAATGCTCTAGAAACGATTGGATCCCCGATCTCCGCATTGCTGCGTCGGGGATGACAGCAGTGAAGCAGGCATGGAACCCAGAAGCTGGATTTCCCCGCCCTCTGTAGCCGCCCAATAGATAGGCTTGGGCAAAGCTTGCTTGATTTGTTGGATTTGGCCCCACATTCTGCGCCCATGAACAAAACACCCTCCCTTTTCGACCTCAGCTTCTCGGACAGTCCCGACCTCAGAACCGAGATAAAACACGCCAGGTTCTTTGGCGGTTTGTTGTGCGGGGTTGATGAGGCCGGTCGCGGGCCTTGGGCGGGTCCTGTGGTAACGGCGGCGGTTATCCTGGACTACAAAAATGTGCCGGCCGGACTGAACGATTCAAAAAAGCTGACTGAGGCCAAACGAGAATCATTGTTCGTTGAAATCCTCAAAACCAGCTGGGTTTGCGCGGCGAGTGCCTCCCCTGCCACCATTGACCGATTGAACATCCGGACGGCGACGCTGAGCGCCATGGTGCGGGCGGTGAACGGACTACCGAAAGTGCCGCAATACGTTCTCATCGACGGCCGCGACATCCCCCCTGGCCTCACGCAGCCTGGGCAGGCGCTGATCAAGGGCGATGGCCGCTGCCTGTGTGTCGCCGCAGCCTCCATCGTTGCCAAAGTTCTGCGAGATCGCATGATGGTCGCCTTAGAAACCGAGTTTCCCGGCTACGGCTTTGCCCAGCACAAGGGATACGGCGTTCCAGCACACCAAGCGGCCTTGGATACCCTGGGGCCAACGTCGCACCACCGGATGAGCTTCAAGCCCGTCCGGCTGGCCGCCAGAGTTCCCGGATAGGGTTTGTCAACCGTCCCAGAGATCTGTTTTAGGGTAAAACTGAGACCACGCGAACCAAAACGCCTCATGGCTGCCGAGATCCGCTCCGTCCTCGCCAACGGCCCGGATACCACCGGCATCCAGTTCCAGACGAACGTTCTCAACGCGGATCTCTGTCCCCTGCTTGAGTACGGCAAAGGCCTTGCTGCGCTGAAAGGCGACCGGCTGTCCAGACGCCGTGACTATCCCGATGATGTCCTCATGCACGGGCAGCCGGGGATCGACATCGCCGATCGGGAAGATAGGTCCATTCGCATCCCGGCCATTGCGGAAATCGAAGTCCCGGCCAAGCGCAAGCGCTTCCACCAATACGGTTGTTTCCGGATGCGCCTTCTTCCACGTACCCCAATCGGTCGTCACGACGCTGACCTGTTTTAGCTTCAGGTTCTTCTCCGCAAGCGGGCCAGTCACCGCGGTACCGAGGAACGTATCGAAGACCGAGTAGGTATTGACGTCATACATCACCTTGTTGGACCGAATGAGCAGCCCGGAGGTTCTCAGAACCGGCCGCTCAATTCCGTCTGGCAGCTCATCCGTCAGATAGGCCTGCGCAGCGCCACATAAAGTGCAGTAGGGAATTCCCAGCGTCCGGCCGCCAAGGGTATCATTCACCATCTCGCGCACTTCCATGATCCGTCTCGGATAGGCGCGGTAGTCACCGTTCACGCCGATCCCGAAAACGATATCGCTGTCCTTAAGCCAGGTTGCGTCTTCCGCACTGCTGACCTCCGGATTATCCACGGCCGGAATGCAGTTGCACTGATTGTCGGTCTGGTCATACGGGCGGTCATCGATCAGGACCCCGCCCCAGGACACCATCCGCCAATCAATATCGCCCTCGACAAAGATCCGGTCCCAGCCAGGTACGATCGTTGTGAAGATCTCACGCTTGGAGGCAAGGTAATCGGGAGGTGCCGGAATATCCCAGGCCATGAGATGATCGCTCACCACGCCCCAACTGTTGCGCAGCGGGATCTGTTTGCCCAACAGTTCGGACGCGGCTTCGCTCAAGGCCTGGTTCAGCTGAGGGCCGGTTGCAAACCGCATCAAATCACTGATGATCCAGACCAGGCGCGGATCTTTGGATGCAGCGACCTCGGCTAGCGCCAGGCTTTGGTCCCGTCCCCAACCCGCATGGGTCACCGGGTCTACAAGCGCCATTTTCACGGCCCGTTTCAGATCTTCGGACAGCGGGCCATCCGGTATCGCGGGAGGGGTGCCGAATTTTTCAATCACGTAGTCTGGAAGGGGCGCGCGCTCCTGGGCTTGGGCAAATCCGCTGCCAACAAGTGACAACAACGGTATAAGCGCTGCGATAAGGAGATGTGCGAAAACTCGATGAGACGACTTCATGGCGGCGCCTTTCTTGAAAACCTCAATGAACCCGGCCTTCTGGACCGCGGTGGCATTGCATGACCGGCGCCTTGCTTGGTATCACCATTAGTGAATTGCCCTAGGCGGCGTATCGTTCTGAGCATGGCTTGAGTGGCCAATCTTATCGAATCACGACGCATCAGAAATTTTTGAGATCACAATCCGGCGAGAGGGAAATGGACGTCGAAATCACAGTCGCAGACAAAAGCGATGCGCAACAAATCCTCGAACTTCAGAAAATCGCCTTTCACAAAGAAGCAGCGCTAAACGGTGATATGCAGATCGCCCCTATGGTTGAGGCCCTCGCCGACACAGAGTCGGCTTTCACCACGCACGTTTTTCTCATCGCCCGGCAGGGATCTGACATCATCGGGTCGGTCCGGGTTCGCGCTGAGGACGACACATGTCATATCGGCCGACTGTTTGTGGCACCCAAACATCAAGGACGGGGGATCGGCCGGCAGCTATTCATCGCAGCGGAAGAGAAGTTTCCCTCTGCACACTCCTACCGGCTGATTACCGGCAAGCTGAGCTCCGGCAACATCCGGCTATATGAAAGCCTTGGCTATCAGGTGACCGGCGAGATGATGGAAAACGGCCGGACACCGTTGGTGGTCATGGAGAAAGGCCGGTCCTAGCAACCTCTTTGCGATAGGTCAGCCAGCAAGCTCAAACACCCCTGCCGCCCCTGCGAAGGTAGGGGCTCAGAAGCCACATCTGCCCACAAGGGAAACAAACCGCACCGGCTCAGATTACCGGATCCCTGCCTTCGCAGGGATGGCGAACAAAAACGCGGATAGAGTTTCATTCGCAGGCGGTAGACAAAGAAAAAAGCGGCCCGGTGAGGCCGCTTTTCAGAACTGGTTCCGGATTGTGCTGAAGACTAGTTCAGCTGGTCCTTCACCTGAGTGATGCTCTTGGCGAGAATGTCGTCTGCCACTTTGTCCTTGACCTTGGCGGAGAGAATTTCCTCAGCGGCCGCGACAGCGATGTCAGCAGCCTTGGCACGGACTTCGGCGATTGCCTGGGTCTTGGCCTGAGCGATTTTCTCTTCCGCTGCCTTGGAACGGCGAGCGATCATCTCTTCCAGTGCCTGGTTCGTCTCAACGGTCAGGCGCTCGGCTTCTGCGTTGGCTTCCGCAACGATTGCTTCGGCTTCGCTTTCAGCTTCGTGACGCTTGCGCTGATATTCCGACAGAAGTTCCTGGGCTTCTTCACGCATCTTACGTGCTTCTTCCAGTTCCTTCTTGATGTCGTCAGCGCGCTTGTCCAGCGCCCCGCCGATCATGCCCGGCACCTTGAGGTAGGCAATCAGGACGAAGAAGAGAACGAGACCGACCAGGGCCCAAAATGATGCGTCCATGACGGTCTCCTCAGTTCATCGCCGACTTGAGCGCTTTGGTCAGATCGGTTTTTGTCGGAGCCTTGCCCATCAGCTGCTCAACGAGCGCAGACGTGGTGTCTCCGGCAATGTCACCAATCTGGGACAGCGCTTCGGTCTTGATACCGGCGATATGAGCTTCAGCTGCTTTCAGCTTCTCGGCAATATCCGCTTCGGCTTTTTCCCGGCGGGCTTCCTGATCCGCCTTCAACTTGGCGCGGGTATCGCTTGCGATCCCGTGTGCCTTGTTGCGCGCTTCAGCAAGTGCCTGTTCGTAAGCCGCGATCGCCGCGTCGGTTTCATCTTTGAGGCGGTTGGCCTCGCCGAGATCACCGGCAATGCGGTCCTTGCGGTCTTCCAGGATGCCTGCAATCCGAGGCACAGCGACGTTCTTCATGATCCAGTAGAAAAAGCCAAAAGTGATGGCCAGCCACAGGAGCTGCGAAGAATAGGTCGTTGCGTCGAACGGCGGGAAGCCGGCACCGTGCTCTTCAGCCGGAATTCCGAGTTCCGTATTATGTTCGGCGTTGCCTGCCATATCCTATCTCCAAAATCCGGTTGGGCGGCGCAGACGCCGCCCCCGGAGTCGCGTCAAAACTCTCTGAAACGAAAGAGAATTAGACAGCGAAGAGCAGGAGAAGAGCGATGAGCAGGGAGAAGATGCCCAGAGCTTCGGTAACGGCGAAGCCGAAAACCAGACGACCGAACTGGCCATCAGCTGCAGTCGGGTTGCGCAGAGCGCCGTTCAGGTAGTTACCGAAGATGGTGCCGAGTGCGATCGCTGCACCACCCATGCCGAGGCATGCGATACCAGCGCCGATGTATTTTGCTGCTTCTGCTTCCATGACACGTGCTCCTAAGTAGTGTTTTGCAGATTTCAGATTTCTTCAGGCAGCGGCCCGGGTTGGGCCGCCGCATGAGACGTTTCGCTTAGTGTGACGGATGAAGGGCGTCGTTGAGGTACATGCAGGTCAAGACCGTGAAGACGTAGGCCTGCAGGAACGAGACGAGGAACTCCAGCGCGGTGATCGCGACTGTCATACTCAGCGGAAGGATTGCGCCGACGATGCCCACGCCGCCAGCGGCGCTCATGGACACGATAAACCCGGCGAAAACTTTAAGGGTGATGTGACCGGCCAGCATGTTCGCGAACAGACGGACGGACAGACTGATCGGACGCGAGAGGAAGGAAACGACCTCGATCGGTGCAACGATCAAAAGCAACACCGGCGGAACGCCTGATGGTGCAAACAGGTGGAAGAACTTGGTTCCGTGCTTCATGATACCGTAGATCGTGACAGTAAGAAACACGAGCATCGCAAGCGCAAACGTCACGATGATGTGGCTGGTTACCGTGAAGAAGTACGGGAACATCCCGAAGAGGTTTGCCACAAGGACGAACATGAAGAGCGAGAACACAAGCGGGAAGAACCGCATTCCTTCCGTACCCGCCGAGCTTCGCAGCATGCCTGCAACAAACTCATAAGCCATTTCCGAGACCGACTGCACGCGGCTCGGCACAAGGCCGCGGCCGGACGTGGAGAAGATCAGGAAGGCAGAAGCTGCTGCTACGGTCGCAACCATAAACAGCGAAGAGTTGGTGAAAGAGAAATCCATTCCGCCGACTTCAATCGGAAACAGGGTCTGGATTTTGAACTGCGAGATCGGATCGTTCGCCACCGGTCAGCCTTCTTCGCTCAAATCATTTCTATTCGTGGGTGCGCGAGGCGCCCAGATGCACAACTTCAGTAGGACCCGCCGTCGTCAGAACTCTCGCGTTTGTACCGTTGACCTGGCTCGGCGATACGCCCTGCAGCCCTCATCACGTTCAAAACGCCCGCCGCGAAACCAATCAGCAGGAACACGATCAACCCAAAGGGCTTTGTCCCAAACCATTGGTCAACGAACCATCCCAAACCGCCTCCAACAACCACACCGGAAATGAACTCCGAAGAGAGTTTCATTGCCTGCGCGTAGCCGGAATTGTCGCTTTTCTTGGCCGCGCGCTCAGCTTCTTCAGCTTTGCGCTGGCCGTCCAGCTTCCGGTTCAGACGGTCCCGCCGTTCCGACAGATCCGCCTCGGAGGCACCCTTGTCCAGATCATCTGTATTGCCGTTTTGCGAAGAGCCACTCATGTCGTTCCCCGCCCCCGTCAAGCCGTGAGACCCAGCCTTTGGACACCCCCTCAAGCCGCGCGCACCATAGTCGGGGGCCATTGCCCTGTCAAGAACACTAAGATTTCCGCTATTTATCTGATTTATAACACAAATTCGCCCTTCTTCACATTTTCCATGACCTAAGTCTTATGGGAAACTTACGAAGGAGCGCGGTTCGGCTGAAAATTAGGCACTTTCGCGGAATCGTTCAGCAGTCTCCAAATCCACCGAAACAAGCTGCGAGACACCTCGTTCCGCCATCGTGACACCGAACAAACGGTTCATGCGGGCCATGGTGATCGGGTTGTGGGTAATCACCACAAAGCGGGTATCTGTGTTACGCGCCATCTCATCCAGAAGATCGCAATAGCGCTCCACATTGGCATCATCGAGCGGTGCGTCGACCTCATCAAGCACGCAAATCGGCGCTGGATTTGTCAAAAAAACTGCGAAAATCAATGACATGGCGGTGAGCGCCTGTTCACCGCCCGACAGCAAGGTCATGGTCTGCGGCTTCTTGCCAGGAGGCCGCGCAATGATCTCAAGCCCGGCATCCAGCGGGTCGTCCGAATCGACCAGCTGCAATTCTGCCGTGCCGCCGCCGAAGAGGTGGGTGAACAACCTTTGGAAGTGACCATTGACCACTTCGAAGGAAGCGAGCAAGCGCTCCCGCGCCTCGCGGTTCAGATTTGAGATCCCCGTCCGCAAGCGACGAATTGCCTCAATCAAATCGTCCCGCTCAGACGTCAGAGTGGTCTTTTGCTCATCCATTTCGCGCAATTCTTCTTCTGCGCGCAGGTTGACCCCGCCCAAACGTTCGCGTTCGGCCTTGAGCCGGTCCAGCTTCTTCTCCATCGCCTCCGGATCCGGCAATGGCGCGCCTTCCTTCAGGCCGGCGATTTCCGGTAGGGCGACCACCGGCACTTCAAGATCCTCATCGATCCGCCGCTCAAGGGTCTCTTTCCGCTCCCGTGCCGCGTCGAGACGCTCCTCAGCGCGAATCTTTTGCTCGCGCGCGCCAGCCAAGCCTTCCATGGCCAGCTTTGCGGCCCGGTCGACATCGGCCAGATCAAGCTCGGCCTGGCTGAGCTGGTCGTCCTTTTCCTTCTTGGCGTCTTCGGCTTTTGCGATCGCAGAAAACAGCTCCCGGCGTTTGATCTCGATGTCTTCGGGCGCCTCGATCAGCTCAGCCCGCTCTTCTTCCGCCTCATCGCGACGTTCGCTCAAAACCGTAATTTGCTGTGTCGCATTGGCCGCGCGGGACTTCCAGCTGTCATATTCCCGGGCGATCGCCTCCAGGCGCCGGTCGCGCACCTGTTGTTCCCGGGAGAGACCTTCCGAGACCGCCCGCGCTTCTGCAAGTGCTGTCCGCGCAGAGGAAACATCCGTTTGCAGATCCCGAATTTGGTCGGCGTAGCCGGTTGCCTCGGCAGCTGCTTCCAACTGCTCCTGCGCTTCTTCCAAGTAGGCCCGCGCTTCTTCTGCTTCTTCACCCAGACGCTGCGCCCGGTCTTCCGCAGCCGCCTTCTGGGAAGCCAGCTGCGCAATGGACCGCTCAGCAGCGGCCAAGGCTTCGCGCGCCGCGGTGACCTGCCGCTGTCCGTCGCGAACCTTGCCGCGAGCGGTTTGTTCCAATTCCACCGATTGCCGGACCCGGTTCGCAGCGGCTTCCTGATCCAGCTGGTGACGTTCGACGGCCTGACGCGCGGTCTCGATTTCGTCACCCAGTTCGGCCAGGCGATTCTTCTGCGCCAACCGTTGTGCTGCCGGTGTTGGCGCATTGGCAGCGACAACAAAACCATCCCAACGCCAGAGGTCCCCTTCCCGGCTCACCAAGCGCTGACCAGGTTTCAGATCAGATCGCAGGCGTGAACCGTCTTCCTGGGACACCAAACCGATCTGAGACAATCGGCGGTGGAGTTCTTTGGGTGCGGTAACCACATCCAGCAGCGGTTTGGCACCTCGAGGTAGAGCCGGATCGCCGTCCGTTCCGAGCGCACTGCCCCACCGGACCGCGGCGGCCTTATCAAGAGAGGCATCCAGATCTTCGCCGAGCGCTGCGCCCAGCGCTGTCTCGTACCCGGTCTCAACCGTGATCTGCTCAACAACCGGCGTGTGATCCTCCTCGCTGTGCACATTCAACACCTGCTCAAGCGTCCGGGCCTCTGTCTGAAGGCCTTGCAACAAAGCCTTGGCATCGCTCAACGGCGATCGGGCGGCCTGTTCCTGATCCCGTGCCGTTGCGGTGGCAGCTTCTGCTTCTTCGACGGCCGCTTCAGCCTCGGCGAGTTCTTCGCTCGCAAGTTCTAGCGTTTCCCGGTGCTCCGCCACACCATCTTGTTCATCCATGCGCGCGATGAGGGCACCAAGTGCGGTTTGAGCTTCCTGCGCCTGTGACATCAGCCGGTCCGCCCGCTGGCGGCTTTCGGCTACGGCGCGTTCCAGCTGCTGGCGTTCCGCCGTTGCCCGCGCTTCGGCGGCCGTCAGCTCGGAGAGCATTGCCTCCTTGCCGCGCACGATGTCTTCGGCCTCGGCCACCTTTTCCCGGGCCGCTTCGGTGCGGTCCTGCACCATCTCGTTTTCTTCCAGAAGTTCGGCGCGCTCTTCTGCCAAGCGTTCCAGAACTTCGTCGTTTTCCGAGACCATGGACTGTTCGCGGCGGATATCCTCGGCCAGCTGTACCAAGCGGCGCTCCAGATCCTGCAAGCGTTCCTTGATGCGCCGCTCTTCGGCATCCAAATCATTGCGGGCGATAACGAGCCGCTGAAGCGCGGCTCCGGCTTTGGCTGCGTCCTCCCGAAGCTCAGGCAACTTGTGCGCGGCGATTGCCTGAATGCGCGCACTTTCCGCCTGCAGGCCGGTCGCCTCGTTGACTTGGCTTTGCGCCTCAGTGAACTGTTTTTCTGCTGAGTTCAGGGCATCCCGGGCTTCTGTCCACCGGATATAAAGAATGGCAGCTTCGGCACCGCGGATCTCCGACGACAGATTGCGGTAGCGCGAAGCCTGACGCGATTGGCGTTTCAGATTGTCGAGCTGGCTGTCGATCTGCACCAGCACGTCTTCCAAGCGTTCAAGGTTCTGTTCGGCCCCGCGCAGGCGGATTTCCGCTTCATGGCGCCGTGAATGCAGACCGGAAATTCCAGCGGCTTCTTCCAGGATCTTGCGGCGCGATGTCGGTTTTGCGGCAATAAGCTCGCCAATCTGCCCCTGCCGGACCATTGCGGGTGAGCGCGCACCCGTGGAAGCGTCCGCAAACAGGAGCTGGACATCGCGGGCCCGCACATCCTTGGCGTTGATCTTGTAATTGGAGCCCTGTTCCCGCTCAATGCGGCGGCTGACTTCCAGAAGGTCGGCATCGTTAAAGGCGGTCGGAGCCGTGCGATCGTTGTTTTCCAAAAACAGCGTCACTTCCGCCGTGTTGCGGGCCGGACGATTGAGGCTTCCGGAAAAGATCACGTCATCCATGCCGGACGCGCGCATGTTCTTATAAGAGTTCTCGCCCATCACCCATCGGAGGGCTTCCACGAGATTGGACTTGCCACAGCCGTTGGGACCGACAACACCGGTCAAGCCGTTGCCGATGATGAATTCCATCGGCTCGACGAAGGATTTGAACCCGGCAATGCGGAGCTTTGAAAACCTCATCGGCGCCCGCACCTCTCCGGTCCGGACGCCGACAAAATCATATCAGATTGCAGGTGCAGGCGCGTGGCCCGCAGCTCTGCTGCAGGATCAGAGGTTTTCCTCGATGATCTTGCCCATCTCTTCAATCGAAAGCGCCCCCGAGTGCTTTTCGCCGTTGATGAAGAATGTTGGCGTCGAGTTCACCCCAAACTCGTTCGCCCCGCGCTCACGCACAGCGTTTACTGCGTCAAGCAAACCCTGGTTTGTCAAGCATTCCTCAAAGGACTCCTGTGTAAAGCCGATCTGTTTGGAAAAGTCGAGCAGGGATTGGTACGGGTTGTCGGTGAACGCCCAGGCGCGCTGTTCTTCGAACATGATGTCCACAATGTCGAAATATTTTTCCTGCGGCGCGCAGCGGGCCAGCATGAAGGCGGCCGAGGCAACCGGGTCGAGCGGAAACTCCCGGAAAATAAAGCGGACCTTGCCAGTCTCGATGTAGTCTTTCTTCAGATCCGGCCAAGTGCGCTTGTGGAAATTGGCGCAGTGTCCACAGGTCATGGACGCATATTCGATGATCGTGACCGGTGCGGCCTCATCGCCCAGGATTTTGTCCCCCAGCGGACCCGGCTTCAGGAGCTCGTCTTCGTCGACCGACTGAGCCCATGCGGGCGCAGCAGATGCGAGCCCGAGCGCGGCCGTGGTCAAAGCGGTGGTTTTGAGAAACTGTCTGCGGGTCTGTGTCACGAAGATCGTCCTGTCACAAATTGATGTCCTGCACCTTCCGGCGCCATTGCTGTTCCATGTGCCCTTTCAGGCCCTCAACGTCAACACAGCTTGGCAAATGTGGCACCAGCGTGGACATATTGGCAGGCAAAGTCACAGTGTTGTTATTGCTGCGTGAAGGCTAGAAGCGATTAGGCGGCCGTGCCGGCGTTCCGGGCGATGACTTGCGCGCCCAGCTTCTTCAAGGCTTCCCGGAGACGATCGTTTTCGACCGTCTCGAGTTTCGCATCGAGCTGCTGCTCTTCCGACCGGGTCAATGGCCGCAGCGCCTTGCGCGTGCTGGAGCGTTTCACGGCGACCGGCTTTTGCTGGATCTTGATGCGGCCAATGGCGGCCCAGCCATAAAAGGTGTTGATCCGCTCAATCACCTGCGGACTGTCGTGAGACAGCATCAGCGCAGTGGGGCCATCTGTATGGACCACGAGAGTTGCAGGTTGCGGCGGGCGTTCCGGGTCACTCAGCTCCGGTTGCCGCGGCCAAATAAGCCGGTCCGGCTGGACGCGGGTGCCATAGCGCTCGCCGACGATATCGGCCCACGACGCAATGATATCGATGGAGGCGAAGCCGCGTTTCTTGCAGGCAGGGGTCATCGCCTTGCCGACCAAATCGGCCAGCAGTTTTGCACCCTTTCGATTTGCCTTCGACGCGGTTATGGCCTACCTCCTGACGCCTGCCCGGACCTTTTTGCGCGGCGCGCAGACGCGCTTTTCGAAGTCTGTTGTGTTCCAGTAGAATAAGACAAAATGAAGACGATTACTTTAACACACGTTTTGGCGCTGGCTTATCACCGCAATTGTCCCCAAGCTATCCAGACGCAAATCACCGTTGATCCGCAGCATCTTGGCGCATACCGGCGTGCAGCAAACCATGGCTGAAACCCACCCATCACCAAGTCTTCTATCATCAAGTCTACTGGAGTGGTACGACCGGCATGCGCGCACTCTGCCCTGGCGGGTGAGCCCGGAAAACCGGCGTCTTGGCGAAGTGCCGGATCCCTACCGTATCTGGCTGTCGGAAGTCATGCTGCAGCAAACCACAGTTGCTGCCGTGAAGAGCTATTTCGAAACCTTCACCAGCACCTGGCCGACCGTCAAGGATCTGGCCGCAGCAGATGAAGAAGACGTCATGAAAGCCTGGGCGGGGCTGGGCTATTATTCCAGGGCGCGGAACTTGAAAAAATGCGCTGACCTCGTTGCCAGCGAGTATGACGGCCGATTTCCGGACACGGAAGACGATCTCTTGAAGCTGCCGGGCATCGGCCCTTATACGGCCGCGGCCATTGCCACGATTGCCTTCGACCGCCATGCAGCCGTTGTTGATGGCAACGTCGAACGTGTCCTGTCGCGCCTGAAACTGATCGAGACGCCCCTGCCCGAGGCCAAGCCGGAAATCAAAGCTGTCATGGCGGACCTGACACCGGACGCCCGGCCGGGAGACTTTGCGCAAGCTGTCATGGATCTCGGCGCGACCATCTGCACACCGAAAAAACCCGCCTGTGCCCTGTGTCCCTGGCGGGAAGAGTGCGAAGGCCACCGCGCGGGGCTTGCGGATACCCTGCCGCGGAAAGCCCCCAAGACGAAAAAACCGACCCGGCACGGTGCGGCCTTCGTCGCCGTTGACGCAACAAGCGGTGCCGTGTTCTTGCGCCGCCGTCCGCCGGAGGGGCTGCTTGGCGGGATGACCGAAGTGCCTGGTTCTGTCTGGTCGGAAGACTTCGACACCGACAACAGCCTCTCCCATGCGCCCTTTGCCGCGGACTGGCAGAAGCGCGTTGGCGAGGTCAAACACACGTTCACCCATTTTCATTTGAAGCTAACCGTCTTCAGGACAGCGGTGTCCGGCAAGGATCAGCTTGGCAAAGACTCCGGATGGTGGTCCGCTCCAGACACGCTTTCCGAGGAAGCCCTGCCGACAGTCATGCGGAAGGTTTTGTCAGCGGCGCTGGACTGAACCTGTCACGCGTCCCGGGCGCACGCGACGCTCCAATGCAGCGATCAGATCACGTCTTTTCTTGGAAAAGTCAGGAAAGACTTTTTCCTCATCCGTTTACTCACCCCTCCCGTAAGTGTTCACGTTGCAAGCAAAGACTGCATCCAAGTTTAAACCCTCGGAACATCATTTCCGGGAACGCTGATCTTTGGCTTGAACCTAAGCAAGGGAGTCATCTACATGAAATTGATCCAGAAACTCGCAGTTGCTCTACTTCTCGTTCTGCCGTTTTCCGCTGCGAAAGCTGCCGAGAAAGACATTGTTGACACTGCTGTCGGCGCAGGCACCTTCAACACACTGGTTGCCGCTGTTCAGGCCGCTGACCTGGTCGACACCTTGAAAGGCGATGGTCCCTTCACTGTTTTCGCTCCGACCGACGAAGCCTTCGCGAAACTGCCGGCTGGCACTGTAGAAGACCTGCTGAAGCCGGAAAACAAGGACAAGCTCGTCGCTGTTCTGACCTACCACGTGGTCCCGGGCAAAGTGATGTCTTCCGATATCGCAGGCAAGAAAGCTGATGTTGCCTCTGTTCAGGGCGACACAATTGCAGTTGACGCAACAGACGGCGTGAAAGTCGACGAAGCAAACGTTGTCACCGCCGACATTGAAACAAGCAACGGCGTCATCCACGTGATCGACAGCGTGATCCTGCCGGCCTCCTAATACCACCGGCGTCTTACCCCTCCTCTGGTAAGTCAACAGGCGCAGCTTTACCGGCTGCGCCTTTTGCTTTTTTGCGGCAGGCTGTTCCAGCGCCTTGCAATCAACCGATTTTGGGCAGTGCGTCAGATACTTCTCCCTACATTCAAAAGCTCGCAAATTTCTGAAAAAAAACATGATTTAGACACTGGACACCTAGTGTAGAATAATTCTAAAGTACAGAAAATTTCGGCTACAAGGAGTGACGGCCATGAAAGGGAATGAAAAGGTTATTGCCTGTTTGAACGAGGCTCTGTTCCTGGAGCTTGGCGCGATCAACCAGTACTGGCTGCATTACCGCATGCTGGCCGATTGGGGTTACGCGAAACTGGCGAAAAAGGAACGCGAGGAATCCATCGAAGAGATGGAACATGCGGACAAGCTGGTTGACCGGATCATCTTCCTGGAAGGCCTGCCGAACATGCAAAAGGTCGCGCCGCTGCGCATCGGCCAGGACATCAAAGAAGTTCTGGAAGCAGATCTTGCCGGTGAATACGACGCCCGGACCGCCTACTCCAAATCACGCGAAGTCTGCCGGGAAGAAGGCGATTACGTCTCCATGGCGATTTTCGAAGAACTTCTGAAGGACGAGGAAGGCCACATCGACTTCCTCGAAACCCAGCTTGAGCTTCTGGAGAAAATCGGCGTTGAGCGCTACGGCATGCTGAACGCAGCCTCTGCGGACGAAGCCGAGTAAGGATACCGTCAGCCCAAATTTTGGAACGCGGCTCTGTTCGGGGCCGCGTTTTTGTTGGCTCCACACGGTATAGCGAGCAATTCTTATTTACTAAATTATAAGTTGCATAACGTTACGGCATCGTGAGACACTCCCTCCACCGAGACTGCCTGGAGGTGAAGTCATGCATCAGCAATTCCGCAATATCGTCATATTGAAAAGTGCACTGGTCATCGGCGCATTGTTTTCGACCGCAGCGTCGGCGCAGAACTGCGATGCGATCTGCACAGATGGTGAAACCTGTATCTCCGCGGCGGTCTATCCATATGTCCCGGACATGGGCGCGTTCACGTCCGCCATCTGTTCGGCGTGGCAGTCAGCGGGGCAAACGGAGAAGCTCTATCTGATTGCAGATGAGAATGTCTGGGACGGCGGGTACGATTCCAATCCGGTCTATACCAATGGCAGCGGCAAACAGACGCCGATCGACGTCTTTGTCTATGACGCAATGTATCTGGAATACTGGAAGACCCAAACAACCCAGATCCCGGCGGCGCAAATTAGCAATCCGACAGACTTCGTGCCTTACGCCGACACAGCCTTGAAGCTTCCCAACAACGACATGTACGCCCTGCCCATGCTGGGCTGTACGAACATCATGTTCTACCGGAACGGCGATTCAGGCATGGCGGGTGTGACCACCTTTTCGGACTTTGAGACCGTCAATTCGGCCGGGATCTATATCAGCCCCGTCCCCTTCGGCATGTCGGGCGCCATGATGAACATGTCCGGCAAGACGACCATCGGCGTCAATTACATGGTCAAGGGGTATCTCGACACCGGCAACTGGCCATCCATGACCCAGTTGGATCCCTCGATTGTCCAATCTCTTGCAGGCATTGCGGAGACCGCTAGCTATTACAACGCCTTGACCGGAGCCGTACCACCGCTGCAGGGCGTTGAGGACCAGTATGTCCGGGCCGGATATTTCAGTGAAGGCTATGGGCGGACGTCCATCGGTTTTTCTGAAAGCATGTCACAGATGTCGAATGCCACCCGGCAGAACCTGAAACTCCGTGCGTTTCCCTGGACCGACAACACCAACTCCCCGAACATGTTTTACGCAGATGTTGCTGGCGTGAACAGCAACTCACCGTTACTCGCCAACAACGGAACGCTGCCGTTCGTGCTTGCGAACATCATGACCGAACAAGCGACAATGCAGAATGCCATCGCGCCTTCTGGCGGGCAGCTGTCCTATCTCTTCCCCGCACGGACCAGTGTGCTCAATGCCTTGAGCTCGGTTGATCCGCTTTACCAGCAAATGTCCGACATCCTGAATGCCAAGACAACGGAACTGGTCAGCATGCCGACGACTGACCGGACTGCTTTTCACAGTTTCGGCGGATCCGTTCAAACGGCTGTCCTAGGCGACTTCAGCGGCCATTGCGATCTGGAGAGCACCGATTTTCCGGGCGACAACTCGCAGGCTCCGTCCATCTGCACCCCGTTGTGTCAATCGGCAGGCGGCTGGATCGGCTCCTGGACCAACCAATCTCCTCCTGCCTGGCCAGGATATTCGGCCTGCGGCTGCAACACCTGCGTCCAGGCATCGCCCCTACCACAGAAGGTCCAGGGCGAAGAAGCAACAACCATGGTTCAGTCCGGACCTGCGTTGAAGCGCTACATGCGCAACTAATATCGCGGGCCCTGGTCGTCAGAATACCGGCAACAAATAGGCCCCGGACTTAATCCGGGGCCTTTGCTTGGTGACAAAGTCAAATTCTCCTCTGGCGTCATGTTCGGACTTGTTCCGAACATCCAAAACTAATTGAAGAAAAATGGATCCTCGGCACGAGGCCGAGGATGACTGCTGAGAGGAATGGGTCCGTTTAGCTTCCGGCTTTCGTAAACACCGGTTCAGTGGACAACCTACTGAAACGCGGTTTCCGCAAAGCTTCTGAGTTTCCGCGAATGCAGGCGGTCGGCAGGCATCTGACGCATCTTCTCCAGTGACCGAATGCCGATCTCCAGATGCTGAGCGACCTGGCGCTTGTAGAAGTCGGTCGCCATGCCCGGCAGCTTCAGTTCGCCATGAAGCGGTTTGTCGGAGATGCATAAAAGCGTTCCATAGGGCACGCGGAAGCGGAAGCCGTTGGCTGCGATCGTCGCCGATTCCATATCAAGCGCGATGGCCCGCGACTGCGAGAAGCGTTTGACCAGCTCCGGCTGATCCCAAAGTTCCCAATTCCGGTTGTCGAGCGACACGACCGTGCCGGTCCGCATCACCCGCTTCAGTTCATATCCGTCATATCCGGTGATTTCGGCAACCGCGTCTTCAAGTGCAACCTGCACTTCTGCAAGCGGCGGAATCGGCACCCAAATCGGCAGATCTTGATTGAGAACATTGTCATCGCGCACATAACCATGCGCAAGGACATAGTCCCCGAGGGTCTGGCTGTTGCGCAAGCCCGCGCAGTGCCCGAGCATGAGCCAGACATGCGGACGCAGGACTGCCACATGGTCGGTGATCGTCTTCGCGTTGGACGGCCCGACGCCGATATTGACCATTGTAATGCCGCTGCCGTCGGCTCGTTTCAGGTGATAGGCCGGCATTTGCGGAAGCTTTGCCGGTTCTGTACCGCTGCAAGGGGCCGTGTCGCCGGCCTTTGTCAGCAAATTGCCCGGCCCAACGAAGGCCTCATAACCGCTGTCCGGATCCGCCAGATAGTCCTGAGACATGCGGCAAAATTCATCGATGTAGAACTGATAGTTCGTGAAGAGCACGTAGTTCTGAAAATGCTCCGCCGCTGTGGCCGTATAGTGCTGCAAACGGTGGAGGGAATAATCGACCCTGGGTGCCGTGAAAGAGGCCAGCGGCATTTCGCCATCGGCCGGTTCATACGTTCCGTTGGCGATGGAATCATCCATCACGGTCAGGTCCGGCAGATCAAAGACATCTGCCAGCGGCCGCTCGAGGCTCGCCGCGGCGGCACCGCCTTCCACGTGCGTTCCGTCATAAAAAGCGAAATGCAAAGGGATCGGCATATCGCTATCGCCAACCAGAACCGGCACCTCGTGGTTCTTCATGAGAAGCGCCAGCTGTGTCTCCAGATAATGGCGGAACAGGTCCGGCCGGGTGATGGTCGCAACATGGCGCCCCGGCCCGGAGACAAAACCGTAGGACAAGCGGCTGTCATGGCGGATATGGCTGTCGGTGACGATCTGCACCTGCGGATAAAAGGCCCGCACCCGATGTTCCGGCTCTTCCCCGTCGAGAAGCGCCTGGAAGTGCTTCCTCAAGAAGGCCGTGTTCGCCTCAAAAATTTCAATCAACCGCGCGACGGCTTCCTTGGGATCGCTGAAAACCTGCAAAGGGTGCGAGGGCGCAAGGCGGGTTGGCCGGGCCGGTTGTTGAAAGGCTCTGTGGATCGAGTTGGTCATGTGATCATCCTTATTTTTGTTATCCTTGAACAGTCTCGCCAGATGCGCGCGCGGTCAATAGGTGCAGCTTCAGATAATGAATATTTTTGCACACGAAGAAATTATTTTCGCACACACCAGGGCATCCTTCCCTGTGATAGGGATATCCCCTTATCTGGTTGAATTTAGAAACTTGCCGGGACGGATTTATGAAATCCTTTGAAGACATCGAAGCGTTGGCAATCGAGAAAAAAGGCGGCGCAGCTCAGCTCTCCGCCCTGTTGGCCGAACACAATGGTCCGAAGACACCAGAAGAGCTGGAGACGATCGAGGATGACCGCTGGCTGTCCATGTTCACCAAAACGATCTTTCAGGCCGGATTTTCATGGAAAGTGATTGAGAAGAAGTGGCCGGGTTTCGAAGAAGCCTTCGAAGGTTTTGATACGGCCCGCCTCGCCTTCCTGCCGGATGAGGCTTTTGAGGCGCTTCTCAACAACAAGGCCATCGTGCGCAATGCCATGAAGATCAAGTCCGTCCAGGCTAATGCGATATTCCTCCGGGATCTGGCCGAAGCCCACGGCAGTGCTTCGAAGTTCTTTGCCCGGTATCCTGTCGAGGATCAAATCGGCCTGATGGATATTTTAAAGAAGCGCGGCAGCCGGCTTGGTGGCAACTCCGGTCAGTATGCGCTTCGCTTCATGGGAAAGGAGACATTCATCCTCTCCCGGGACGTGGTTAACGCTCTAATCCGTGAAAATGTCATTGGGAATGAGTCCATGTCGAAAAAAAATCTGATTGCAATTCAGGAAGCCTTTAACCATTGGCGATCAACTTCCGGTCGTTCTCTCAATGAAATCAGCAGAATTCTGGCGTTTTCGGTCGGCTGAGCCCATTAACTTCTCATTTAGGTTTTACCATTGTAAACAAAGCATTGATTCAACGGTAATTTTTGTTCTGACGGCTTAACGCCTGATTTACCAAAAGCGGTAACCATGACACTCGAAATTGCGTGAGGTATTGCGTCGCAATGAGAGTACTGCGTACCGGGGTGTCCCCTGTGGCACCCCATCCAACATCTTCTGAGGAAGCTGATGCTTCCTGGCTGAACACGATCCTGAAGGGCGACTGCGTGGCCGCCCTTGAGAAGCTGCCGTCCCGGTCTGTCGACCTGGTGTTTGCGGATCCGCCCTACAATCTTCAACTGGGCGGCGACCTGCACCGGCCGGATCAGTCCAAGGTGGACGCCTGCGACGATCACTGGGATCAGTTCGAGAGCTTTGAGGCCTACGACGCCTTCACCCGCGCCTGGCTGCTGGCCGCGCGCCGGGTGATGAAGCCGGACGGCTCGCTCTATGTGATCGGCTCCTATCACAACATCTTCCGGGTGGGTGCGATCCTTCAGGATCTCGGCTTCTGGATCATGAACGACATCGTCTGGCTGAAGTCGAACCCGATGCCGAACTTTCGCGGCAAGCGGTTCACCAATGCCCACGAGACCATGATCTGGGCGACCAAATCCAAGGACGCCAAACCGACCTTCAATTACGATGCGCTGAAGACCTTCAACGAAGATCTGCAGATGCGCTCCGACTGGCATTTGCCGCTGTGCACCGGTTCGGAACGGCTGAAGGGCAAGGATGGTCAGAAAGTGCATCCGACCCAGAAACCGGAAGCCCTGCTCTACCGGGTGCTGACCGCCTCGTCCAAACCGGGCGACCTTGTGCTCGATCCGTTCTTCGGCACAGGCACCACCGGTGCTGTCGCACGCAAACTTGGCCGCAACTATGTCGGTGTGGAGCGCGAGCAGGATTACATCGATGCGGCAACAGCCCGGATCGCGGCAATCCAGCCGGGTGACGAAAAAGCGCTTGAGATGCAGCAAGGCAAGCGTGCCCAAAAGCGCATCCCGTTCGGTACGCTTTTGGAAAACGGCATGCTGGAGCCGGGCGCCGAGTTGACCTGTTCCAAGGGCAAGCATCTGGCGATCGTCCGGGCAGACGGTTCCTTGAAATCCGGCGACCACACCGGTTCGATCCACAAGGTGGGCGCGTTGGTGCAGGGCCAGGAGGCCTGCAACGGCTGGACCTTCTGGCATACCAAAGAAGGTTCGAAGAAATCGCCAATCGACGAACTTCGCAAGGAAATCAGATCCCGGCTGCAGGCCAATTAGAGCTGTAGCCGGCATGAGCTAACAAGCAGGAAGAAAAGACCTTCGCGTTCCCCGCGAGATCTTCCCTTGGCCCCGCCTCCCGAAAGGGACGGCGGGGTTTTTCTTCTGCCTGGCAAACGCCTATACACATAGGCGGACACCGAGTGGGATGTTGCAATGTTTCAGAACTGGCAAATCAGAACACTGCATGCGATTGCCTGGATCTCGCTGGCCTCAGCCATCGTTGGGCTGTTTATCGGCTTGCTTCGCGCAGGTGAGCAAAGCCTGATCACGGATGTGAGTGTTGGCATGCTCACCGGTGTCCTGATCGGCTTCAGTTGTTCCTGCTCAGAGTTTTTTGTTTTTTCCAACTCCCGCCTGCGAATGGCCCGGCAGATGCCGCTTTGGCAGCTCCTGCTTCTTCGAACAATTGTTTGGTGCGTCTGCATTTTGGCCGGGATGAGCTTGCCCAATTGGCTCTTCGGCCAACCGTGGCAGCACCTCGATGCGCAATTCATTGAGAATTTTGCGATTTCCGCGGCAATCGCCTTTGCGTTTTCCAGCGGCATTGAAATCTCCCGCCTATTGGGGACGGAAGCCACCACTGCACTTATCACCGGCCGGTATGCCCGCCCAAGACTTGAAAACCGTGTGGTGCTGTTTGCCGATCTTGTTGGGTCAACCGCACTTGCAGAACGCCTTGGAGAACTTCAGTTCCATGCGTTTTTAAGCGATGTCGCGCAGGATTTTGCAGACCCGATTTACAAGACCGGCGGCGATGTTCATCGCTATATCGGCGATGCTGTGATTGTGACCTGGCCACTTGAAAAGGGTGTGAAGAATGGTGCCAGTCTCAACTGCGCGCTTGGCATGCATCGCATCCTGGATCGCCGGGCGTCGTTTTACAGGACGAGATACGATACGGAACCGCGCATTCGCATTGCCATCCATTGCGGCCAGGTGGCGGCCGGTGAAATCGGCGATTGGAAAAAAGAAATCGCCCTGCTCGGCGACACCATGAACACCACCGCCCGGATCGAAAGCGCTGCCCGCGATCTGGGCGAACAGATCGTTTTATCGGACGATCTCGTCAAAAGACTTCCAGATATCCTCAGGACGCCAATACGCGTTCTGCCTGCTTATGAAGCGGCCGGAAAACAGGACAAGCTGACGCTTTGGGCTGTGGATCCACACGGCTAGATGACAAGCTTCGGATAGTCGGGACCACTCATTTGCCGAGCTTCGGTTTAACCCCCGCAACCTCAAGCAGGAAGTCGGACGGCGAATAGACCCTGGGTCTTCACTCCCGTTCGCGCGGGGAGACAGTTTGCAGACTTGAATATTTTGCAGTGCCGGACCTGATCCGGGACCAAACCTCAATCGGTTGGTCCCGGCTCGGAGACCGGGACAGCAGAGATAGACTTAGATCACCAGCACAAAACCCGCCGCGAGGTCTCCCTCCGGCATTTTGGCGATCAGAATACCGTTCGAAACGAACGGGACGGCAGGCGCGCCGGACTTGCCGGGGCGAAGAGTAAAGAGTGGGTTAGATTGGCAAGGCATCACGCCTGCCCGAAGGCTGTTCCCGGCCAGCAATCTTGTCTTTCCCGGACAAACACCAGGCCCTGGCAGCGCCCGATGATCCTTATGAAAATCTTCCGGTCTGACCTGCCCCCGTCTGGAACCCGGCGGCAGTCCGATAACCAGCTGACTGCTGACGGCGCGTTTCTTGATCCGTTACCTCAAAAAAGCGCCCAACCTCCGGTTCCTGCCACCTCGAACGGACGGTCCGGCCTCGGCCCCGTGGGACAGGAACGGGAGGAAGTATACGGCTGGTTTGCAGAGCGTGGATAAGTTTTCTGCTTCGTGTGACGCTGCGGCTTCTTCGGTTTTCATGCAGGATCAAAGGTTCACGAGATCCAAACGACATCGGAAACTGGAGGCCCGTTAACCTCATTGTCAGGTTTAACTATCTGTAAACCTTATCTTACGCTACACCCGCATTGATTGCAGATGTGGAGTTTTTTCATGCAAACGTGGGCCGGCCTCACAAGACTGTTAATTTTTGTTTCTATTTCGCTTTTTGGCTTCGCAGCTTGGGGTTTGACCCTGTTGGAACCTGACAGGCAGGTTTACCTGGAAACGTTCGATACAACCGAGCTTGAGACCGTTCTGGAGGGCCAAATTATGAGCCCCGGCCGGCACAGTCCATGGTCAATATCGGTGGATGGCGCAAACCTTGTTTGGCGGAACACATCCAAGAAAACCAACTCCCAACACCAGAGCATCGATTGGGTCCGCTTCGAGGATAACAAAGAAATTACGCGTTTGAATGAAGCCTCCCTTTCGGTCACAGTCCTGCCGCGACGGTTCAACAGTGGCGGAGCAGGCATCGTTGCCGGAACCTATCGCCAACGTCAGAATTGGCGGTTCAACATCGACAATGAAGGCGGCTATCATGTGTTGAGGCTATCCGGCCGGGGTTTCGCCCGTGTTTATAAAGGCGAACACCCAGCGATTAAGCCAAACACGCCAAATGTGATTGCCTTTGAGCGGCAAGGAGAGGAATTTGTTTTCTTCGTCAACGAGCAGGAAATCATCCGCTTGCCGACCAACGCCCGCAGATCAGACCCGCATTGGATCGGACTGACCGCCTTTGGCATCGGAACTTACAAGTTCGCAGAGATGACCATCACGCAATAGGCCGATGCTCACGCAGGCTCCAGCGCACGCACCAGGTTTGCGTCCGCCTCCGCTTCTGACGGATAGTATCCGCTGCGGATTTTCAGTTTGTGCCCGACACGGACGATGCCTTCCAGGGCCGGGATCAGCTCCTGGCCAATCTCGGTCAACTCGTATTCAACGGATGGCGGCGATGTCGGGCGGACATGGCGGACAATCACGTCCCTGTCCTCCAGCTCCTTCAGCCGGGCCGACAGGACCTTCGCCGACACCGGCGGTATGTCGGCTCGAAGCTCGCTGAACCGCCGGGGCCCTGCCCTCAAACACCAAATGACGTTCGGGGCCCACGCCCCGGCGATCACCTGCATGCACTCCGTCAACAGGCATGGTGCAGGGGGTGTTGGGCTTTGATTCTTTCGCATTTTCAGTGCCATAGCGAGATCTCCAACCAGCGAACCGCGTGCAAAGAGGTTTCTGCGCGGTAACTTCATAATAGGAGTTACCATCAGTTACCATATTGTCAACAGAAACCAAGGTGAGCATCTTCCGGTCATCGGAACCAGAAGGAGCCACCCGATGAAACTCTTTTACAAATCAGGCGCCTGCTCCATGGCAGCGCACATTCTCCTCAACGAGGCAGACGTTCCCTACACGCTTGAAAAGGTGGATACAGATGCCGGCACGACGGAAAGCGGTGCGGCCTACGCGCAGATCAATCCAAGGGGCTACGTTCCAGCTTTAAAGCTGGAGGACGGAGCAATCCTGACCGAAAACGTCGCCATCCTAACCTGGCTGTCCGAACAGTTTCCTCAGCTTGGGCCCCAGGGTGCAACCTCCGCACTTCAGAAATACCGGATGCTGGAGGCCCTCAGTTTTTTGACATCGGAGTTGCACAAGGCGTTCAGCCCGTACTTCTCAGGCAAAACTTTCACGGCAGAGGAAAGTGCTCGCAATCTTGCGGTCTTGAAGAGGAAGATTTCCCAGTTCGAAGGCATGCTCTCGGATGACAGCGGGTATCTTCTCGGTGACACCTTCACTGTTGCCGATGCCTATGCCTTCGTCATCTTGAACTGGGCGAGCTTCATCGGAGTTGCGCTGACCGAATGGCCACGCACGACAGACTATGTGAACCGGATCAAGGCCCGGCCCGCCACGCAGCGAACGCTGCAGGAAGAAGGGCTGGCCTCATGAGCACCGTCCTCAATGAACTTCAGGCGGTGATCGCGGATTACTTCGAAGCGCTGTACCTCTGCGACACGGACCTTTTGGAGAAGGTGTTTCATCCCAAGGCGGTGTATGCGACCGCCGATGAAACGCCGCTGCTTCACCGGACCATGGATGCTTATGTTCCGGTGGTTGCCGCACGCCAATCCCCGGCCTCGCGCGGGGAAGTGCGCACAGACGCAATTGACGAAATCCAACTTGCTGGGGCCAACACAGCCTTTGCCCGTGTTCGCTGCTCAATCGGGGACAACGACTTCGTCGATTTTCTGACCTTCGTGCGTGATGGTGGGCGCTGGCAGATCATGGCGAAGATTTTTCAGATCATCCCACGACAATCCGGGAGCGTTTAAAGATGCCTTATGTCCATATTCAAGTGACGGATGAAGGCGTCAGCAAGCACCAAAAAGCCGAGCTGATCAAAGGCGCAACCGATCTGCTTGTCGATGTTCTGAACAAGGAGCCCGCCACGACGTTTGTCGTCATCGAGGAGGTCCCCCTCGAGAACTGGGGTAACGCTGGTGTGCCAGTAACCGAGTTCAGGGCCAAACGAACTGGATCCTAGCGCCATCCGAAACCACCCCTTGGGCTCCAGTAACAACTGGAGCCCAAGGTTTTTGTCTATCCAAATGATTCCTGCGGTCCGGCAATCGAGTTCAGAAAATCCCGCCGAAGTTCTTTATCTGTCGAGAACTCACCAAGCATCCTGCGGGTCATCATCGAAACGCCTGGTTTTTTGATCCCGCGGGTGGTCATACACATGTGGGCGGCTTCCATTACGACAGCAACGCCGCGTGGTTTCAGAGCCGTGTTGATGGCATCCGCGATCTGAGCCGTCAGCGTTTCCTGGATCTGCAGGCGCTTGGCAAAGACTTCCACGACGCGCGCCAACTTGCTGATGCCGACGACACGCCCGGCCGGAAGATAAGCGATATGCACCTTGCCGATGATCGGCACAATGTGGTGTTCGCAGTGGGATTCGAACCGCATGTTTTTCAGAACAATCAGGTCATCATAGCCGTCTGTTTCTTCAAAGGTGCGCTGAAGCATTTCGACTGGGTCAGTCTGATACCCTTCGAAAAACTCTTCATAGGCCCGCACAACCCGGGCTGGCGTATCGACCAGACCTTCCCGGTCCGGATCATCCCCTGCCCACTCGATCATCACACGGACCGCCGCTTCGGCATCCTCACGTTTTGGCCGGCGGTGCGCGCTGTTGCTTTTGTGGTGCGTGTTTGCCGACGATGCACCTTCAATGGCTTCAACCAATGACATTCTTTACTCCAGATCGAAAACCTCACATTGGTAATGTTATAACTTTACTTATTGTAATTGAAAGACACCTGATTGATCCGCACGTTCGTTATGTGCCTGAGATTTTCAGAAAATCGCAGCCGCTCGCCGTTTCTTCAGAAAATCAACGCGTTCAAAATGTTGTGCCGACAAGTTGACGGGGAAAAATTGTAATCTGCGGTGATGGCGGGTCACCCATCCTGCTGTGACCCGCCAAACTTAAGTTATTCAAACCCAATCAACGCTTTGCGGCGTTTGCCGACGGACAGCGACAGCCGGTCGTTGGCCCCAAGGTCGCCGGAGGAGATGCGGCGGCGGGCATCGTCGACCACACGGTTGTTAAGCCGCACACCGCCGCCTTCCACCAGGCGCCGCGCTTCGCCGTTGGAGGCGGCAAAGCCGCTTGCCACCACAAGCTCCAGAAGGCCGACCCCTTCAGCCAAGACGGACAGGGCCATTGTGTGGGTCGGCTCCGTCAACTCGGCATCTCCTGAGAACAAGGCATCGCCCTGCTCCAGAGCCACTCGTGCTTCTTCCGGGCCATGAACGATAGCGGTGACTTGCGTTGCAAGGATCTTCTTGGCCTCGTTCAACTCCGCACCCTGCAACTCCGACAAACGCTCCACTTCGCGCATCGGCAGTTCGGTGAAGAGACGCAGGAACTTGCCGACATCGGCGTCCGCCGTGTTGCGCCAGAATTGCCAGAAGCCGAACGGCGACAGATGCTCCGGATGCAGCCAGACAGCGCCCGATGCGGTCTTACCCATCTTGGATCCGTTAGCCGTCGTCAGAAGCGGGACGGTCAGCCCGTGCAGCTTGCGCCCGTCGCGGCGGCCAAGCTCGACACCGTTGACGATGTTGCCCCACTGATCTGAGCCGCCGACCTGGAGAACGCAGTCGTGGCGCTTGGCGAGTTCCAGGAAATCCACGGCCTGCAGCATCATGTAGCAAAACTCCAGGATCGTCAGCGGCATCTGGGCATCGAGCCGCGACTTGACGCTGTCGAAGGTCATCATCCGGTTGACGGTGAATTGAGAGCCATAATCGCGCAGGAACTCAAGGAAGCGGAACTCGTTCAGCCATTCCGCGTTGTCGACCAGCAGCGCCCCTTCCGGACCGTCCATATCGACGAGACGTTCCACCGAGCGGCGGATGGTCGCCATGTTGGCCGCGATCTGGCGTTCCTCCAGAAGCGGTCGTGCGTCCTTACGGAAACTCGGATCTCCGACCTGGCTGGTGCCCCCGCCCAGAACCACGATCGGGCGGTGCCCCAGTCTCTGCAGCCAGCGCAAGGTCATCAAGGGCATCAAGTGACCGACATGAAGGCTGGCCGCCGTTGCATCAAATCCGGCGTAAGCGGTGATTGGACCGTCGTTGAGGCGCTTGTCGAGAGCTTCCAGATCGGTGGACTGATGCACGAGCCCGCGCTCCAGAAGCACGGCAAGAGCTTCCGATTTGAGCTTTGTCGCCGGTTTTCCGGCTTCGATCATGTGTTTGGTCATTTTCGGCTTCCTGGGTCTTTTGGGGAGTTCCCGCCAGGGGCCGGTATCTTGAAAACCAAAAAGCCGCCTGACGCGGCGGCTTTTTTAGGTTTGATTTGTCAGAGCAAGATCCTACGCAGCCGCCGGTATGTCGGTGACGTAATAAAAATACACGAAGGATGCGCTCAACTTGATCATGGCAGTTTAGATGCGCGAGCTTTGAGGCAATGTCAAGCGGCTTGTTCGGCGTCTCTGATAACCTGCGCGCCAAGTGCTTCGAGTTCCTTCTTGAAAGTCCCCCACTTTTCCGGCGTGACGGTCATGGTGGCTGGTTCAATGATTTCAACGGAATAGCCGCGATTGAGCGCACCCTTGGCCGTGAATTGAACGCACTGGCAGGCATCAAGACCGGTCAGACGCAAATGGCCGACCTTCCGGTCCGCGAGATAGACATCCAGCTCCGGATTAGAGAACGCATCTCCGATCGGCTTTTCAAAAACCGGCGCACTGCCTGTCTTCAGATCCTCGTCGAATGCCAGCCCCTTGCGGCCCGGTGTGCCAATGCCGCCCATCAAAAGCTTCATGGCCAGAATGGCCGGCCAGTGGCGAAACACCTGTTTGATTAAGATGACCTCATGACCGGCTGCATGCGCTGCCTCGATTTCCCGGTTGATGCGGTCAATGCCGCGGGTCCGCGCGTCTTCCGAATAAGGTTTCGGACTAATGCGCGTGAAGTCTTCCTGAACATCAATCACCAGCAAGGCTGTGTTCGGGCGCGCCGCCCGGTCGATCGGTTTTCCCATGGTCGCCTTGCTTGAAATCCAGACAACCCAGAAAAAATAGCCCGCGGCCCATAGGACCAAGGCACCCAGACCACTCACGGCTAAAGTCAAAAAAGACATATCGAACTCCTAAATGCACTCACTCCAGGCCGCGTGGGCGGTCGGGGTCGTCTTCAAATTCTGCAAAGTGATCGAGCATGGCGCACAGAACCCGTTGGGCTGCCTGAACCTCTTCTTTGGAAAAATGCGCACTGACGGCATCGATCTCATCGTTTTCCTTTGAGCGGATCTCGCCGAAAACATCTTGGCCGCGCCCTGTCAGTGCAAAAAGAGGCGAACGCTTGTGGGCAGGGTTGGAGCGCCGTTCCAATAGCCCGAGCTGCTCCAGCTCGTTGACCATCAGCTGGATTTGCTGCCGGGCCAGAAACAAGGACCGGCCAATATCCGGAACAGACAACGCCCCTGCCTCTTCCAGCACCTCCATGACAGCCCGCATGCCGACCGATACGCCGGTGCCGTCCAGCTTTGACTCAACAGCCCGCGCCAATCGCCGGTACACCGGCCGGATCAACCGGATCACCTCATAGAGTTCATCAGAGTTCTGATGCCGTGCTTTTATCATGACAATATTTTTGTCATATTGACATATTTATTGTCAATATTTTCTTCGCTTGACTCAAAACGGGCGCCCGGATTTTTGTCCGGGCGCCCGCTAAAAAAGCTTTCTTTGTTTTCCCCTTAAAACCCGATGACCAGCTCCGCGAGGGTGATGAAGAGCGGGATGCTCAGGATTGCCACCGGTGTCCCAAGCCCGGTCGAAGTCCCGATGTAAGCCGACGGATTGGCTTCCGGCAGGGCCGCCCGCATGGTCGGCGGACCGGAGATGTCAGAGCTGGAGGCCGCCATGATCGAGAGCAGTACGACGCCGCCGGCAGAGAACCCTGTAAAATGGTGGGCAACAAGACCCATTCCGAAGCCCAGCAAGCCGTGCAGCAGAGGCGCTGTCAGACCGTAGATCAGATAGGCATGAGCAACCTTCTTGAGCTCCGACAACCGGGCCCATGCTTCCATACCCATGACAAGCATCAAGATGGACAGAAGCCCCCGGAAAAGCGGCTCATAAAAGCTTTCATAGACTGCCTCCGGCCGGGCCAGCAGGCCAATGCCAATGCCAAGCAGCAGGGCAGAGATGGCCGGGCTCTTGATCGTATCAACAATGATTCCCTTGGCGAGCTGGCCGTCAAAACCACCGCCAAACCCGAAGCCACCACCGCCGGAAGACATGGTTGCCGTGCCGTCAGACTGGACAGTGCCGGCGGCCCGCCGCTCGGCGCTCATCCGCGCCAGGAAAATTGCAGTCACCAGCGCCGCGACATCCATGAACGGGTAAAGGGCTCCGATGAAGCCTTCATAGTAGATGCCTTCGCTGTCGAGCATCGCCATGCCAGCGGCAAGCGTTGAGGCCGAGACCGCGCCGAACAAACCAGCCGTTGCCATAGCGTCGGCATTAGAAACGCCCCGCCACATTGCGAGGATCTTGCCGCCAAAGATAACAATCACGACGCCTAAGAGCGCGGCACAGATCGCCGGAACCGCGAGCGACATGGCATCCGCGGAGCGGACAGAAATCCCGGCACCCAGACCGACCTTCAACAACAGCAGCAAAACAACGAACTTGTAGACCGGCTCCGGCACTTCCAGCTTGCTGCCCATTGCGGCAATCAGCATGCCGCCCATCAAAAACGCCAGCGTCGGCTTTTGAAATTGCGCTGCAAGCGTCGTGATTACTTCAAAGAAAATGTCCATTCCGGCCTCGGTTGTCGTCAAAAAGCGTCGTCCGGGGGCTTATGACGCAGTTCAAAGAGAATAAAAAATATATGTTTTATTATTTTTCGTTCTATTTAATAGAACTATTGATGGTTTGAGCGAGCTGGAAACCGATGGACAACCTCAACTACCACCACTTGCGCTACTTCCGGGAAGTGGCGCATGAGGGCAACCTCACCCGGACTGCGGAGCGGGTGAACCTGTCGCAATCCGCGCTCTCCACTCAAATCCGTCAACTTGAGGCCCGGCTCGGCCATGATCTTTTCGAGCGGTCCGGGCGTCAGCTTGTCTTGACCGAAGTTGGACGGATTGTGCTCGATCATGCCGACCGGATCTTCGGGACTGGAGAAGAACTGATCGCAACCCTGCAGCGATCCAGTCAGTCGGCCCCGCCCTTGCGGGTCGGGGCCCAATCGACCCTTTCGCGGAACTTTCAGATCCGCTTTTTAAAGCCGCTGCTGTCCAGTGGAGAAGTTGACTTCACCCTGCGGTCCGGCAGCGCCTCAGTCCTGCTGGAGGCGCTGGAATCGCTCGCCCTGGACATCGTCCTGACCACAGATCCGCCGGACAGCTCCCTGTCTGGAGACTTTACGGCACACCGGCTGGCTGAACAGAAGGTCACCATTCACGGAACGCCGGAGCGGATTGCCGGAAAGACGCTGCATCAGCTCCTGAGCGACGAGCCCTTGATTGTTCCCGATGAAAGTTCGATCCGGACAGGTTTCGACAGCCTGGTGGCCCGGCTTGGCATCACCCCGCGCATCGTAGCGGATGTTGACGACATGGCCATGGTCCGGCTGCTCGCCCGGGCTGATGTCGGCATCGCCATTGCCCCGCCGGTCGTCATGGCCGACGAGATTGCTGCCGGTCTCCTGCAAAGTGCCCCTTTTGATTTGCAGATCTTTGAAGCGTTTTACGCGGTGACCGTAACACGGTCGTTTCCGCATCCAATCTTGCGGGAGTTGCTGACAGGTCAAATGGACTGAACCGGGGACCTGTCAGTGGCTCTTCAGATAACAGCCTCGATCAGGAACGGACCCTTGGTGTTTGATGCGGTTTTCAGCGCTTCAGCCAAGCCTTCCTCACTGTCGACCCGCACGCCTGGCACCCCATGGCCGGCGGCCAGTGCCACCCAGTCAAGCAACGGGTTTTCAATATCGAACATCGCACTGGCGTTGCGTCCGGGCTTCGGCGCGCCTTGCGCTTCCAGTTCGAAATGCAGGATCTGATAGCCCCGGTTGGCGACAATCACGACCGAGATGTCCAATTCTTCCCGGGCCGCGGTCCACAGGCTCTGGACCTGATACATGGCGGACCCGTCACCGGAGACCGCAAACACCGGACGGTCGGGGCAGGCGACTGCCGCACCCAGCGCATTTGGTAGACATTGACCAATCGACCCACCGGTGTTGTTGATCCGGTCATGGGCGGCAGCGGCGTTGACGAACGGCCAAATCCCGGCGCCGGCCGTCACGGCCTCATTGACCATAATGGCCCCTTCCGGGATGGCGTTGGCAAGACCGCGGCCAATCCCTTCGGCGGTCAGCGCACCCGGTTCAATGTCCGGGACGTGGCGTTCGATCCGCGCGATCGTCTCGCTGCCGTCAACACCCGCAGCTTCCGCCAACGTCTCAAGGGTCCAGAGCACATCCCAGTCGCCATAACAGAGCCGGTCCAGCGCGCACCCCGCCGGCTCCGGCGTGGACGGCTTGCCGGGATAGGCAAAGAAGTTCACAGGAGGATCTTCACCAACCAAAACAATCCGTGTCTGCCCGGCAAGGAACTCGGCGGTGAGATCGGCATTGTACGGCAAGCTCTCAAAGGCAACGGCGCCCTCGCCCAGTGCAATGCGCGGCGCAAAAAACGGCGCCAGCAACCGGCAGCCTGTTCTGGCAGCAATCTTGCCGGCCAGTTCCGCCCCCTCTCCGTAAAGTCCGGGGCCGCTCACCAAAAGAGCCGCGCCGGGTTCGCTCAAGGCTTTGGCCGCTGCCACAACGCGATCCTTGTCCGGCCGGTGTTTTTGAGCCGGAGGTTGGGCTTTGGCCGGGCCAGTTTGACTGTCTCCCCACGCACAATCCGCCTGCAGGATTACGGTCGCGATCTCGCCGCCGCGCGCAACCCGGATGGCCTCAGCTCCAGCGCTTGCCACCATGGTGCTGTCGGTCGCCCTGCGCACCCAATGGGAAACGGATCCGGCCACCCCGTCCAGATCGGCCTGCAGCGGCGCATCATGCTTGAGATGATAACCGGCGTGATCACCAACAATGTTGACGATGCCGGAGTGGCCTTTGCGGGCGTTGTGCAGATTGGCCCAGCCATTGCCGAAGCCAGGCCCAAGATGAAGCAGCGACCCGGCAACGTTGCCGCTCATCCGGGCATAACCGTCGGCAGCACCTGTAACCCCGCCTTCAAAAAGGCAGAGGATACAGCGCATGTCGGGATGGGTGTCGAGGGCTGCCACGAAGTGCATTTCGGACGTGCCCGGATTTGCAAAGCACACCGACACATCGGACGCCAGCATCGTCTTCACCAGCGCTTCTGCACCGTTCATGGAAAGCCCCCTCTTGAATTCTCAAAGTAATTTGAAAGACATGAATGTTCCTACCCATATCGGGCAATGCGTTCTCCGGGCAATCAAAAAATCCCCTTAGACGCATTCACTACGGAGCAAACTGTTTCATCACTCAGATTTCCAACACTGCACACGAGCTGCCGTGGTCTCAGACAGACAGTGCCGCGTGCGTTCGCGCGGTTTTTGTTTGACACAATTGAGGAAACGGTATCCATCGGAGCGCTCCATTCGGGACAGCGGATGCTCGTTCCCGATCGAACTGGAATTGGCAGAGGAACGTGGTGTGACATACAGCCTTGGGGTCGATACGGGCGGAACCTATACCGACGCGGTCATCCTGCGCGGCGAAGAAGAGGTCATTGCCACCGCCAAGGCGCTCACCACCCGGCACGACCTTGCTGTTGGTATTGGAGAGGCCGTCCGATCGGTGCTGGTGCAGGCGAAAATCGACCCTGCCGAGATTGAGCTCGCGTCCCTGTCCACCACCCTGGCCACCAATGCACTGGTCGAGGACCAGGGCGCGCGGGTGGCGCTCATCGCAATCGGATTTGACGCCAAGGATCTTGAGCAAGCCGGTTTGAGCGCGGCCTTGAAGGATGATTCAGTGCTGCTTTTGCGCGGCGGTCACAACCATGCAGGCTCCGAGGCGGCCCCTCTCGATGAAGAGGCGCTCGCGACATTTCTGAAAGATCTTGATCCAGGCGTGACGGCGCTTGCCGTTGCTGCGCGTTTTGCCACCCGAAACCCCGCGCATGAAAACGCGGCTGCCCAAAAAATAGCAGAGATCGCGGGCCGTCCTGTGACGATGTCGCACACGCTGTCCGCCAAGCTCAACGGACCAAAACGGGCGCTCACCGCGCTCCTCAATGCTCGCCTGATCGGCATGATCGACCGCCTGATTGGCCGGGCCCAGGATGCTCTTGTTCAGTTGGGCATCCATGCCCCACTGATGGTGGTGCGCGGCGATGGTGCCTTGATGTCGGCGGCCGACGCCCGAGCCCGGCCGATCGAAACGATCCTCAGCGGACCCGCAGCCTCGGTTGTCGGGGCCCATTGGCTGACCGGAGTTGATACGGCGCTGGTGTCCGACATCGGCGGAACCACGACGGACATTGCCCTGATCCGCAAAGGACGGCCGGCGATCGATCCTGATGGCGCCCAGGTGGGATCGTTCCGCACGATGGTTGAAGCCGTCGCCATGCGCACAATCGGCCTTGGCGGCGACAGCCAGGTCCATTTTCTCGACACGGGCCTGACCGGCGGCCTCCACCTTGGCCCGAAGCGCGTACTCCCCGTCTCCCTGATTGCTCATCTTGCTCCAGAGAAAGTGGTGCCGGTTCTGGAACAACAGGAACGTTCGGACTTCCCGGCCGAAGATGACGGCAGGTTTGTCCGGTGTGTCGGCGGTGTAATGGCCGAACAGGACCTGAACGCCCGTGAGAGCGAGCTGATGGAGCGTATTGGGGATGACATTCATCCTGTTTCTTCCATCGTTCGAAACCGCATGGAAAATGCCACGCTTGGACGCCTGATCGATCGCGGCATGGTACATGTGTCCGGGGTAACTCCCTCAGACGCTGCCCACGTTCTCGGTCTTCTCGATGTCTGGGATTCGAAGGCTGCGCGCCTTGCGCTTAAGAAGCTTGCGCGGCGGCGGCGCGGCGATGGCAAGGTGCTTGCGCCCAGCGCGAACGCCATGGCGCAGATGATCATTGATCAGCTGACGCAGCAAACCGTGGATGCGCTGCTCGAAGTGGCCTTTAGAGAGGAAGGCGGCCGGTTTCAGGACAACCCGCGCACCCTTGCACGCCATGAATTGTTGCAGGCTGGACTTTCCGGCCATGCCGGTTTCATCGATCTGCAAGCGCGGTTGAACGTGGAGGTGGTCGGCCTCGGCGCTTCGGCTCCGACTTACTATCCGGAAGTTGGCAGGCGCTTACGGTGCCCGATGCTCTTGTCCCAGCATGCCGGGGTGGCCAACGCCATCGGCGCCGTCGTTGGACGCATAACCCTGCGCCGCAGCGGCACTGTCACATCACCGGCCGACGGGCGCTACAGAGTGCATTTGGAGAGCGGACCGGAAGATTTTTCAGAAACCGGAGTCGCTCTTGACCGGCTGGAAACCGTTCTTCGCGCAGAGGCCGAAAAGGCTGCCAAGGACGCCGGTGCCGTCGGCATCCAGGTCTCAGCGAAGCGCGACGTGCGCTCGGTCGAGATCGAATCCCGGCCGATGTTCATTGAGGCTGAGATTGTCGTTGAAGCCAGCGGCCGGCCGCGCGTTGCCGTTTAACGCCTGGCAAAAAGAAAACGGGGCGGACCTGACGCCCGCCCCACTTATCATTTTTATTCCGCAGCTTCCGGCGTAACCTGTGCTGGTTCCGGCTCGGTCCATTTCAGGATCGGCTTGCGGGCGGCGCCCGTTTCGTCCAGGCGGCGGCGCGGGGCGAGATATGGCGCCCCGGAGAAGCGCTGTGTCTCTCCGCGTTTGGCGCTCATGACCAGATCCCGCATGGTGGCAACGAACAGGTCAAGCGAGGCGCGGCTTTCCGATTCCGTCGGCTCGATCAACATCGCGCCATGCACCACAAGCGGGAAGTACATGGTCATCGGGTGGTAGCCCTCATCGATCATCGCCTTGGCGAAATCAAGCGTGGTGACGCCTGTGTCCTTCAGGAAACTGTCGTCAAACAGAACCTCGTGCATGCACGGACGCTCGCCGAACGGCAGGCTCATCAGATCCTGCAAGCCGACCCGGACATAGTTGGCGTTGAGGACCGCATCTTCAGAGGCCTGGCGCAAGCCGTCCGAGCCGTGGCTCATCATGTAGCTTAGCGCGCGCACATACATGCCCATCTGGCCCTGGAACGCCGTCATGCGGCCAAAAGGCTGTTCGCCGTCTTTCGTGGCAGCTTCCGTTTCAACCAGCTCCAAGCCATCGTCCGTCTTGCGGATGAACGGCAACGGGGCAAACGGAGCCAGCTTGTCCGACAGGACCACCGGGCCGGAGCCCGGACCACCGCCACCATGCGGCGTCGAGAAGGTCTTGTGCAGGTTGATGTGCATGGCATCAACGCCAAGGTCTCCCGGACGAGCCTTGCCGACGATGGCGTTGAAGTTCGCGCCGTCACAATAGAAGAACCCGCCGGCCTCGTGGATACGGTCAGCGATTTCCTTAATGTCCCGCTCGAACAGCCCGCAGGTGTTCGGGTTGGTCAGCATGATGCCAGCGATGTTGCCGGTGTGCTCCGCGATCGTGGTCTTGAGAGCCTCCAGATCGACTGTCCCATCGTCCTTGGCATCAATGGAGACAACCTTGTAACCGAGCAAAGCGGCGGTTGCCGGATTGGTGCCGTGAGCACTTTCGGGAACCAATACGATTTCCGGGCTCCGGCCGGCCGCAGTGTGCGCCGCCTTGATCGCCATCATGCCGCAAAGCTCACCATGGGCCCCGGCTTTCGGGCTCATGGCAACCGCATGGGTGCCGGTGGAGACCATCAGCCAGTGGGCCAGCTCGTCAATCAGCTCAATCGCACCCGGGACGGATGACACCGGCTGCAGCGGGTGCACATCGGCAAAGCCCGGCAGGCGGGCCATTTTCTCGTTGAGGCGCGGGTTGTGCTTCATGGTGCACGAGCCAAGCGGATAAAGCCCGCTGTCGATCGCGTAGTTGTTGCGCGACAAGCGCACATAGTGGCGCATCGCCTCAGGTTCTGCGAGACCCGGCAGCCCGATCTCGGCTCGGCGGGCGTGACCGCCAAGCTCAAAATCAGGCCGATCGCCTTCGTCGAGATCAACACCGCAGTTTTCTAGAGAGCCCACCTCAAAGATCAACGGCTCTTCCATGTCGAGGCCGCGGTTGCCAGTAAATGTTTTCGGGCGGAAGCTCTCGCCCGCATCTCCTGCTGCCGTCGGGCGTCCTTGCGTGTTCATGCTCATGCCAGCACCTCCTTCAGCGCATCGGCAAAGGCCGCGCGGTCTTCATCCGTGTTGACTTCGGTGGAGGCCACCACCAGCAGATTTTCCAGATCCGCCTTGCCCGGCTCCAGGCGGGAGACCGGCAGGCCGGCGAGAATGCCTTTAGCTGCCAATGCCTCAACAACACCATCGGCTGCTTTCGGCAGGCGAAGGGTGAATTCGTTGAAGTAAGCCGAATTCAGCACGTCCACACCCGGTACGGCACCAAGCTGTTTCTTCAGCTTCACCGCGTTGCCGTGGTTGATCCGCGCCAACTGGGTCAGACCCTTTTGGCCGAGCAGCGACATGTGGATTGTGAAAGCCAGGCAGCAGAGACCGGAGTTGGTGCAGATGTTGGACGTCGCCTTGTCACGGCGAATGTGCTGTTCGCGGGTGGAGAGCGTCAGAACGAAACCGCGCTTGCCTTCCGCATCAACAGTTTCACCACAGAGGCGCCCCGGCATCTGCCGGACGTATTTCTGGCGGGTCGCAAAGAGACCGACATACGGGCCGCCGTAGTTCAGGCCATTGCCGATGGACTGGCCTTCGCCAACCACAATGTCCGCGCCCTGCGTCCCAGGAGGTTCAATGAGGCCGAGCGACACCACTTCGGTAAAGACGGCGATCAACAGCGCCTTGTGCTGGTGTGCCTTTTCCGCGATCGGTTTCAGGTCGATCAGCTGGCCATAGAAAGACGGTGACTGGACCACCACACAGGAGGTCTCGTCGTCGATCTGGGACAGAATGTCTTCCGTGCCCATTGGGTCGGCCGGCAGGCTGACGACCCGATCGCCCGCCATGTTCGACAGGCCCTCGACCACTTCCCGGTATTGCGGATGCAGACCGCCGGACAGGACCGCCTTGTTCTTCTTGGTGACCCGGTGGGCCATCAGAACAGCCTCGCCGGTGCCGGTGGAACCGTCATACATGGAGGCATTGGCAACATCCATGGCGGTCAGTTTGGCAACCTGGGTCTGAAATTCAAACAGGTACTGCAAGGTGCCTTGAGTGATTTCCGGCTGATACGGTGTGTAGGACGTTAGGAACTCCGAGCGCTGGATCAGATGATCCACGGTCGCCGGAACGTGGTGCTTGTAGGCGCCCGCACCAACAAAAAACGGCACGGATCCAGCCGAGGTGTTTTTCGCGGCCATCGCGGACAGCTTGCGCTCGACTTCCATTTCGCTGGCGCGTTTCGGCAGATCCAGAAGACTTTTGAACCGAACATCCTCTGGAATGTCGGTAAAGAGGTCATCAATCGAATTGACGCCGATGCGCGCGAGCATATCGCCGCGATCAGTGTCGGTAAGTGGTAAATAGCGCATTGTCTGCGGCTCCAGATTTACGGTGCGACCGTGCGGACCGGTTCCGGGTCCACCACGATCTCACATTTGACCGAGTTTGCGATGAAGCAGACGTCATGGGCCTTTTCGTGCAGATCCGTGATCCAGCTGGGATCCGGATCGCTGTCGGCGACCAACACGATTTCGGGCTTGAGGACCACCTTGGTAATGGCCATCTTGCCGCGGGCAATCCGGCTCATCTCGCCTTTTGCGCTGTCGCGGTAGCTGGCAACGACGTAACCGGCGCGCCGGGCAAGATCCAGAAACGACATCATGTGACACGACGAGATCGCTGCAACGAGCGCCTCTTCCGGGTCAACGGCTGCTTCAATCGAATAAGGCTGAGGCACAACGGTCGGCGAGGAGCTAGCCGGGATCTTCAGACCACCGTCAAACTGCCATATGTGGCCGCGCGAATATTTATTGGCCGCGTAATCCCCGTCACACGCCCATTCGACCACCGCCGTGTAGTAATGCCCCGCCATGGATCAAAGGGTCTCGATGTAGGCCTTGTAGGCCGTTTCATCCATCAGGTCGGAGAGCTGGCCTTCATTGCCAACGCTCATCTTGATGAACCAGGCTGCGCCTTCCGGATCTTCGTTGACCTTGGCGGGCTCATCAGCCAGCACGTCATTCGCTGCGGTGACCTCGCCGTCGATCGGCGCGTAGACTTCACTGGCAGCTTTCACAGATTCCACAACCGCGGCTTCATCGCCTTGGGACAGGGCCTTGCCGGTTTCCGGCAGTTCCACGTAGACAACATCGCCGAGCTGTTCCTGCGCATAGGCCGTGATGCCGATGGTGGCGGTGCCGCCCTCGACGGAGATCCACTCGTGATCTTTTGAGTAATAAGTCGTCATGTTTTGCGTCCGTTCTCTGGAAAAAAGTCAGGCTTTTGGTTTTCGGTAATAGCGGTTTGGCACGAAAGGCATGGCTGAGACCGTGGCCGGCAAACGGCGGTTGCGGACGATCAGCTCCAGCTGTGTTCCCTCGCTTGCGTGTTCGGCGGGGACATAGCCCATGGCAATCGGCGCGCCGACAGTCGGAGCAAAACCGCCGGAGGTCAGAATGCCTATGACATCCCCACCAGGCAGAGCGATTTCCGCGCCCTCACGTGCCGGGGCTTTACCGTCCAGCCGCAGGCCGACGCGAATGCGGTCTGTTCCCTCGGCCAATTCTTTTTGGATGCGGTCCGCAGCCGGGAACCCGCCTTCTTCGCGGCGCCGCTTTTGCATGCAAAAGGTGATGTTGCCTTCAACCGGCGACGTGGTTTCGTCGATGTCGTGGCCATAAAGGCAAAGTCCGGCTTCCAGACGGAGGCTGTCGCGGGCCCCAAGGCCGATCGCTTCGACCCGGTCATCCGCCAAAAGCGCGCGGGCAATAGCCTCGGCTGCTCCTGCAGGCACCGACATCTCAACACCGTCTTCGCCGGTGTATCCGGCGCGCGCGATGTGGCACGCAATGCCATCAAATTCCATGGGAGCTGCGGACATGAAACCGAGTTCGGCAGCAGCCGGTGCATGGGCTGCAACCGCCGCAACAGCTTCCGGGCCCTGCACTGCGATCAAAGCGCGGTCATCGACCACTTCGAGTTTGACCGTTTCCGGCAGCTTGGCCCGCAGGTGCGCGTAGTCGACATCCTTGCGCGCGGCATTGACCACCAGCAAGAGACGGCCATCATCGTTCGGATCGAGCGGACGGGTGACCATCAAATCGTCTATGATGCCGCCGTCTTCGTTCAACAGGACCGTGTAGCGCTGACGGCCATACCCAAGTTCAACGAAGTTGGACGGTGTCAGGGCTTCCAGTGCTTTGGCGGTGGTCTCGTGATCCGGGCCGATAAGCACCGCCTGGCCCATGTGGGACACATCAAACAAACCCGCTTTCGCGCGTGTGTGCTGGTGTTCACCCATGATGCCGAGCTTGTATTGAACGGGCATGGAGTAGCCGGCGAACGGCACCATTTTGCCGCCCAGCTCGATATGAAGGTCGTGAAGAGGCGTTTGTTTCAGATCTTCGTCTGCAACGGTTTCCGCCATGAACGGTCCTCGCGTTAGGGGTTGCGCAGTCCCGAACCTCGCCGCGAACGGTCTCGATTCGTCTGCACCCCCTCTGTCCGAGTACCTGAGAGATTTCCCAGCCAAACCAAACCGGCCTGGTGGTTACTCCTTCGGTGAGCAGTCCGCGCATGTGTTGGCGCAGATCACTGCTTTCCAGAGCGTTGAAGCCTCTGCGGTCCTTTTGCCTGAGAGTTTCCGGGGCGGTTGCTCCTTCGGCGCCAGGATCTTCTCACCTGGCCTCTCCCGCAGTGGCATTTCGTGCCAGAGACACGATCATCAGGGAACGACCCCAATTTCGCCGCGATTGTGAGTGGCCGACACCACCTTGTCAATATGCGGCAATCAAACTGTTCAATCGCGAAAGCCAGATGCCAATAGGGATGGCCCTAAGACCCCTGGCTTAGCGCCGACGCCCTTCGTCAAAACCAAACTGGATTTTGCTGCCCTGGTTCATCGGAATGACGAATTTCTCATCCACATAGGTCCATTGTTGCCCGCGGCCACCGGCTTCGATGGAAACCGGGATCTGGATCACTTCAGAAACCAGCGGTTTTTGATCCGCATCGGAAGACGCTGGGATCGTGACACGCAGCGGCAGAACAACATCGCCACCTCTCCACGCCGGTCCGGGTGTCACGTCACCTGTGAACCCGAGCTTCAAACGGCGCTGGCCGTCGGCTTCTTGGGAACAGCTGACCGCCGAATCTTCCACCAGAGCCTGGTAGATCAGGCCGTCGCGTTCCCCGTCCTTGCCCCTTACAAACTCACGGATCAGGTGGGAATTTGTTTTCATCTGCAGCGGCGGACACGGCACTGGCGGCGCAAATGTCTCGCGGGAGACTTGGACCGGTTCCGCACCGCCCGAAATCACGTTCTCCGCGATATCTCCGGTTGCGCCGCATCCTGTCAGAAAAGCGGCACATAATGCGACCGAAACCGCGGTCTTGCTGTTGACATGAGACAGTGCTTGGAACGCCTTGAACATCGTGGACCTGTTGAAAACTATGTATTTGGCGCAGCTTCATAGCAGTTGACCGGCCACTTGGCGAGATGGCGGTGGGTATTTGTTGACCCTGCCCCTATATCAGAAAGCACGCCAACCGGGTTGACAGAACAGCGTCACAAGCCCTTATTGCGCCAAAGCAGGCTTTTAAATGAGCACCATGACACAGACCGCGACAAACAAACCCTCTCTGGAGATCAAACTGTGCGCCCCGCGCGGGTTTTGCGCAGGTGTTGACCGGGCAATTCAGATTGTCGAACTGGCCCTTCAGAAATATGGCCAGCCCGTTTATGTTCGCCATGAGATCGTGCACAACAAATATGTCGTGGACGGGTTGAAAGCCAAAGGCGCGGTCTTTGTTGAAGAACTGGATGAGATCCCGGCGGAGCACGCCGAACGCCCCGTGATCTTTTCTGCTCACGGCGTGCCGAAATCCGTGCCTGCCGATGCCCAGCAACGCAACATGTTTTACCTGGACGCGACCTGTCCGCTGGTTTCCAAAGTGCACAAGGAAGCGGAGATCCATTTCCGGCGTGAGCGCGACATTCTCCTGATTGGCCACGCCGGGCACCCGGAAGTGATCGGCACGATGGGACAGCTCCCGGAAGGCACGGTCACCCTGATCGAGACCGAGGACGACGCACGGCGGTTTGAACGCGAAAGCAGCGACCGTCCCCTCGCCTACATCACGCAGACCACGTTGTCCGTTGATGATACCGCAGGGATTGTCTCCGTCCTTCAGGACCGGTTTCCGGACATCGTCGCCCCGCACAAGGAAGACATCTGCTACGCCACCACCAATCGCCAGGAAGCGGTGAAACATGTGGCCCCGGGCGTTGAGGCCATGATTGTGGTAGGCGCGCCCAATTCATCAAACTCGCAAAGACTGCGGGAAGTCGCCGAGCGGGAAGGCTGCCGGGTTGCGGTCCTTTTACAACGGGCTGATGAGATCAACTGGGCAGATTTTGAGGGCGTTACCAGCCTTGGCTTGACAGCCGGAGCCTCTGCGCCTGAAACACTGGTTGAAGAGATCATTAGCGCGTTTGACGCGCGTTTCGACGTCACGGTCGAGATCGTGCGGACGGCCGAAGAGACCATCGCCTTCAACCTGCCGCGCGAGTTGCGGGATATGCCCGCCCAAACTGAAAAAGCCACCGGATAACAAGAATGGCCGTTTATACGGAAGTCAGCGATGAAGAGCTGAACGCCTTCATCGCACAGTATGATGTCGGGCAGCTTCTGTCCTACAAGGGCATCGCTGAAGGCGTTGAAAACAGCAACTATCTCGTTCAGACTGACACGGCCTATTTCATCCTCACCCTCTATGAAAAGCGGGTGAACCCTGACGACCTGCCTTTCTTTTTGAAACTCAAGGAACACTTGGCCGGCAAGGGCCTCTCCTGCCCCACTCCGGTCGCCTCGCGAGACGGAGAGCTGCTCGGCACACTTGCTGGACGGCCCGCAGCCCTCGTCACATTTCTTCAAGGCATGTCGGTCAAGCGGCCGCGTCCGGAACATTGCGAGGAACTCGGCAAGGCCATGGCTGCCATGCACTTGGCAGGGGCCGATTATGAACTGACCCGCAAGAATGCACTGGACCTGAACGGTTGGCGGCCGCTGTTTGAACAAAGCCAAGACCGCTGTGACACCGTCCATCCGGGACTGGGCGCAGAGATCACCACCGAGCTGGACTTCCTTGAGAAGAACTGGCCGAAGGATCTCCCAGCCGGCGTTATCCATGCCGATCTGTTCACGGACAACGTGTTCTTCCTGAACGACCGCCTGTCCGGCCTTATCGACTTTTATTTCGCGTGCAATGACGCCCTCGCCTACGACATCGCCATCTGCCTCAACGCATGGTGTTTTGAGCAGGATCTGGCGTTCAATGTCACCAAGGCCAAAGCCATGCTCAAAGGATACACATCCGTGCGTCCGCTAACGGCTGCCGAGTTTGACGCATTGCCCGTGCTTTGCCGCGGAGCTGCGCTGCGCTTCCTGCTGACACGTCTTTATGATTGGCTGAGTGTTCCTGAAGGCGCGCTTGTCACCCCGAAGGACCCGATGGAATACCTGAAAAAACTGCGGTTCCACCAAACCGTCGACAGCGCCAACGCATACGGGCTTGAAGGATGAGCCAGGAAAATCGCGTGACGATCTACACGGATGGTGCCTGCTCCGGAAATCCCGGCCCAGGCGGCTGGGGTGTTATCATGCGCTTCGGCGAACATGAGCGTGAACTGAATGGTGGCGAGGCCGAGACCACCAACAACCGCATGGAACTGACAGCGGCGATCGAAGCGCTGAACGCCCTAAAACGCCCCTGTGCCGTCGATCTTTATACCGACAGCACATATGTGCGCAGCGGTATCAGCGAGTGGATGTACGGCTGGAAGCGGAAGAACTGGAAGACGGCCGCGAACAAGCCCGTCAAGAATGCGGATTTGTGGCAGGCTTTGGACGCAGCCCGCGAACGCCATGATGTCACCTGGCACTGGGTCAAAGGCCATGCGGGCCACCCGGACAACGAGCGCGCAGACGAATTGGCGCGCGGCGGTATGGAACCGTTCAAGAAAAACAGTTAAGCACTCAGCGTCGCTGCCAAAGAGCAAGGATTTCGGGTGATCGATTCGCTGCAGACCGCTCCGGTTTTATCCGGAGTTGAGGCCCCGGAGACGGCTGGCCTCGTGCTTATCATGGCCAACCCGACATCGGGCGGCTACAACAGCCAAAAATTGCAGGATGTCAAAGGCCTTCTCGAAGCTGGCGGCTGCCGGGTTGATCTGCGTTTGACAACCCATGCCGGTGAGATCGGCGAGGTGTGTGCCGCGCCGGGGTTGGCTGCGGAGACGCTGATCATTGCCGGTGGCGACGGATCGGTCAACGAAGCCCTCACGGGGCTGCAGCACAAAAAACGCGTCCCCAACCTGGCGATCATCCCCTTTGGGACCGCGAACGTTCTGGCACTCGAGCTTGGCCTGCCAAAAGGCGCTATAGAGATTGCCCGGATGATCCTGAACAAGCGCACCAAACCGCTGCACTATGGTCTGGCCAATGATCGTCCGTTTGTTCTGATGGCATCGGCCGGATTTGATGCCGAAGTCGTCCACGCGGTCCCGCTGGACCTGAAGCGGCGCTTGAAGAAATTTGCCTATGTGATCACCGCGATCCGGATCGGACTGACACGCAAGGCGACGCCGCTGACAATCTCCCTAGATGGCGCTGCGCCGGTTGACGGGCGCTTTGCCGTTGCCAGCAATGCCCGGCATTACGGCGGCCCGTTTGTCATCTGCCCAGGCGGTGCGACAGATCCTGGTTTGCATATCCTGATATTGGAACGCGACGACCCCTGGTCCTCGATCCGTTACAGCATCGCGTTGATGCTGGGCCGGATCTCCAAAGCCAAGGGCGCAACTGTTCAAGCCTTTCAGAAGGCGGTTATTTCCAGTCCGGGACCGGTCGCCGCGCAAGTGGATGGTGATCCGTTCGCGGTCACGCCACTGCACATTCAGGCCGCGGCAAATTCGGTTCCGATTCTTGTTCCCTAACGGCTGAGGCTGTTTATGCCGAAGCGGCTTCTGCCATCGGCATTTTCCGCAGCATCTTGGTCGCCTCCGCAGCTGATACGGCCTCGCCGAAATAGAACCCTTGTGCGTATTGGCAGCCAAGTTGGAACAGCTCCAGCGCGTCGTTTTCGCTCTCCGCGCCCTCGGCGACCACAGACATGCCGAGGTCGTGACCCATGGCGACGATCGTGCGCAACAGCACCGGACGCGCGGCAGACCCATCGGGTTTGACGAAGGCCTGATCAATCTTGATCGTGTCGAACGGGAACCGCTGCAGATAGGACAGCGATGAATGGCCCGTACCAAAATCGTCCAGGGACAAGCCGGCACCCAGGCTGCGCAACCGCTCCAGAACCTTTGCCGAATACTCCGGGTTGGACATGACGAGCGATTCCGTCAGCTCCAGCTTCAGCGTCCCGACCTCCAGCGAGTTCCGGGACAGGATCGCCTTCACATCATTGATCAGGTCCTGCTTCAAAAGCTGCCGGGATGACAGGTTCACGGACGCAAACAAAGGCCGCGGCATCGGAAATTCGCGCTGCCAGAACGCCAGCTGACTGGCGCCCTTGTCGAGCATGTACATGCCAAGATCGTTGATCAGACCCGATTGCTCGGCAATTGGAATAAACTCGGCTGGTGAAATCTTGCCGCGCTTCGGATGGTTCCAGCGCGCCAGCACCTCAAATCCGGCAATCGCCTGGTCTTCCAGTCGAATGATCGGTTGGAAGAAGACACCAAGCGTCTCCTTTTTAATGGCTTCGCGCAGGTCTGCTTCCAGGTCGACAATGTTCTTGCCGAGGGGACGCAGGATCGGCCGGTATACTTCCTGGCGGTCACCCCCAAGGCGCTTGGCGTGATTCAAAGCGATTTCGGCGTTGGTCAGCATGTCCTCAACCGCCTGCTTGCCGCCTTCAAAGAAGGAAATGCCAACAGAGCAGGTCAGGAAGATTTCGCGGTCGCTGAATGTGATGGGCGCGCGCACGGCCTTGCGCAACGCATCGGCCAAGGCAACGATCCGGTCCGGCTCATTCTCTGACAGGAGCACAAGTCCGTACTGGTCGCTGGACAAGCGTCCCAACGTGTCCTGCTGGCCGATGAGGCGGCCCAACCGCCGTGCGACGGTCAACAAAATGCTGTCGCCGGCGGACAGGCCAATGCTGTCATTGACCTGCTTGAAGCGGTCCAGATTGATGACAAGCACGGTCGGCTTGGTTGTCTCTTCCGCCTGAGCCCGCACCACGCTGGTGTGCAAACGGTCAACGAACAATTCCCGGTTTGGAAGGCCAGTCAGATTGTCGTGGACCGCATCGTGCAACAGGCGTTCTTCGGCGGTACGCTCTTCGGTGACATCGAGCATCGTGCCGACGCAGCGGATGACTTCGCCATCGGCGCCCACTATTGGCCGGGCGCGCAGGCGGAACCACCGGAAGTGACCGTCCTCAGAGCGCAGACGAAATGTCTGCTGGATCTTGCCGCGCCGCTGATCAATCACCGCGTCGAGCGTTGCCCGGAACCTGTCCCTGTCTTGCGGATGCAAGATCTCCAGCCAATCCCGCGCAGGCCCTTCCAAGGTGCCGTGCTTGAGATTCAAGAGATCTTCGACTTCGTTGCCCGTATAGATCTTGTCACGGTCGATGTCCCAATCCCAGATGATGTCTCCAGCACCGGTGAGTGCCAGCGCCTTGCGCTCCACATCAGAGATGAGCCCTTGGGCGATTGCGCCACCAGCAAAAGCATGCTGCATCACCGTGAAACCGATCAGCAGAACAATCAGAACCAGTCCACCACCCAGCGCCGGCTGGACGATGTCGTTCGACAGACGGCCTGTCACCGTCATGGCCGCACCAATCAGCCAGGCAATCAGCAAACACCAGGTCGGGATCAACAGGATCGCCCGATCATAGTGTTGATACGCCAGCACAGCGATTGTGACGAACCCCAGGATGCCGATGATACCCAGAGACAGACGGGCAATACCGGCTGCAATTGACGGGTCCCAAACCGCAACACCAAGCAGCCCCAATAGAAGGATCAGGGTCGTCAGTGCCAGATGGGAATAGTGAATGTTCCAGCGGTTCAGGTTCAAATAGGCATAGAGAAAGATGATCAGGCTGGCGGCCAGCATGACTTCCGCAGAGGCCCGGGCCAGCTGGCTACTACCGCCTTCCAGCTTGAAGACCATGCCCCAGAAGCCGAAATCAATACAGAGATAAGCGAGGACCGACCATGCCAAAGCCGCCGTCGCCGGGAACATGACTGTGCCCTTGACCACGAACAAGATCGTCAGGAAGAGGGCGAGCAGGCCCGAGATGCCAAGAATGATGCCGCGATACAACGAATAGGCGTTGACCGTTTCCTTGTAGACATCCGGTTCCCAAACCCGGATTTCCGGCAAATTCGGCGTTGTCAGTTCAGCCACGAAGGTGACGACAGAACCAGGGTCCAAAGTGACCAGGAAGACATCGGCTTCGAGGCTTTTCTGGCGAGACGGCGCGATCCCCTGGCTCGGGGTAATGCTGGCAATCCGTGAGGATCCGAGATCCGGCCAGAACAGATCGGACCCCACAAACTTGTAGTTCGGGGCAACGATCAGGCGGTCGACCTGTTCATCACTGGTGTTGGCAAGTGCGAAGACAGCCCAGTTGGTGTTTTCCCCGCTGCGCGATGGGACTTCGATCCGCCGAACAATTCCGTCCGCACCCGGCGCGGTTGACACCTGCAAACGGGTTCCGGCGTCCCTGTGCATGTCAATCGCGTTGGTGATGTCCAGCGCCTCAATATCCAAGGGCACCGAAATCGGCTCGAGCGCACGGGCGGCCTGCGGCGCAACGATAAGCATCATTGCGGCAGCCACTAAAATGGCGCTTCGGATCAGATTGAAAATATGGACCGGCACAGAAATCGACATGGGGCGAAGAACTACCGGTTTGGAGCACATGTCACAAGAAGTCTTTCAAAATTCCTTCGACGAGCGGCGACACCGCATCCGGACGCGCCGCGTGGTCTTCCGCTAAACAGGAGAGCAAAAGATGGTCCTGCCAAGTTCCGTTTATTAACAGATAGTTACGCGCATATCCTTCCCGGTTGAACCCCGCCTTTTCCAAAAGACGGATGGACGGTGTGTTGGTTGGAATGCAGGCAGCCTCAATACGATGAAGGTTCAGAACGTCGAAACAAAACGGCAAGAACATGGCGACAGCCGCCGACATGTGCCCTTTGCCCGCGTGACGCTCCCCCATCCAGTAGCCAAGCGTTGCCGACTGGCTGACCCCGCGCCGGATGTTGCTGAGCGTCAGTCCACCCAGCAAGTCGTCATTGCGCGCGTTGAAAAGGAGGAATGTCAGGCTGCGCCCTTCCTTGCGATCGCGCGCATAGCGGCGCAGGCGGCGCCGGAAACCGGATTTGGACAGATCATCAGACGGCCACAACGGTTCCCAAGGCGTCAAAAAGGCCCGGCTATCGCTGCGAAGCAAGCACCAGGCCTTGAAGTCGCTCATGATCGGGGGGCGCAGATAATGCGCGCCGGCTTCTATAAGAAGCTCGGCGTCGGGAGGTGGACCTGGGCGAAGGAGAGACATGCCGGTCCTCGCCCTATTACATTGATGCAGCCTGCCGGACCGGCGCCTGCTGAAGCCGCGCCGCCAGCTCATCGGCAGTCATGATGCCGTTGATCGGACCGATTGCCGTCAGTGTCGGCGTTGTGCCAACGAAGGTGTTGTAAGCTGCCTCGCGAATGTCTGCTGCGGTGACAGCCTCAATCTTGGCCGAGATCTCATCTGGCGCCAGAACCCGGCCATGCACCAGGATCTGGCGGGCTATCTGACCGGCCCGGGCCGCCGGGCTCTCCAGAGCCATCATCAAACCGGCACGGATCTGCGCCCGGGAGCGCGCGACTTCGTCCTCGGTGATCGTATGGGCGGCAGACACCAGCTCATCTGCAATCATCGGCATCAGGGCGCCGAGATCCTCGTGACTCGTTGCGGCGTGAATACCGAACAGCCCCGTGTCGGAAAACGCCCAGTGGAAGCTGTAAATCGCGTAGCACAGGCCATGCTTTTCACGAATTTCCTGGAACAAGCGCGACGACATGCCCCCGCCCAGCACGGACGCCAGAATCTGGATGGCGTAGTAGTCTTTGGCCTTGTACGGGCGGCCCTCAAAGCCGATCAGGACCTGCGCTTCCATCAGGTCCTTGTTGAGCAGCTTCTCACCACCTGAATAGCGGGCATCAGGATCCGGGGCGGCCGGTTCGCTGTTGATGGCGCCAAACTTTTGGCGCGCGAGTGAAACAAGCTCATCATGGTCCACCGCGCCGGCAGCCGACAGCACCATGTCCGGTGCCCGGTAGCGGCTTGTCAAATAGTCGTTGAGACTGTCGCGGCCGAAGCCTTGCACGGTTTCCGGTGTGCCCAGGATCGGACGGCCAATTGCCTGTTCCGGCCAAGCTGTCGCCTGGAACAAATCAAATGCCTGGTCTTCAGGAGCATCGTTGGATGCACCGATCTCCTGCAGGATCACGTGTTGCTCGCGCACGAGCTCTTCGGCCTCAAAGGTCGAGTTCTGCAGAATGTCCGCCAATATATCGACGGCAAGCGGAAGGTCTTCCGCCAGGATCCGCGCATAGTAGTTTGTGTGTTCAATGCTCGTAGACGCGTTCAGTTCGCCGCCAACAGCCTCGATTTCTTCCGCAATTCCGCGTGCCGACCGGCTCTTCGTTCCCTTGAACGCCATGTGTTCAAGAAGATGCGTAATGCCGTTTTGATCCGCGTTTTCCGCTCGTGATCCGGTGCGGACCCACACACCAAGTGCTGCCGTCTTCAGGTGCGGCATTTGGTCGGTGACGACGGTTAGGCCATTTTCGAGAACTGTTGTTTCTACTTTCATTCAGTTACACCCCTGCCCCCACGGCACGGGCGTGTTTTTCAATATATTGTTCGACCGCGCCCTGCTCGGCCGCCAGAACCTGCTGGCGCTCCTCGGCAAACATCATGTCTTTCAGATTTTCCGGAAGATCCGGACGGACACCGCTTGCTGCTTCGACAGCATCCGGGAACTTGGCCGGATGGGCGGTGCCCAAGACAACCATCGGCGTTTCACCGCTCGAGTGCGCTTTGGCAACATGCACGCCGATTGCCGTGTGTGGATCAAGCAGATAACCCGCCTCTTCCCAGAGTTCAGCAATGGTTGCCGAGGTTGCCTCTTCATCACACCGGCCGGCGGCGAAATGCTGACGCATCTCAGCGAGAGGCCCGTCTTCGATCGTAAAGCTGCCGGACTGGTTCAGCTGGTTCATCATCCGGCGTACTACATCACCATCTCGTCCGTGCACCTCTGAGAGCAGACGCTCAAAGTTGGACGACACCTGGATGTCCATCGACGGAGAAATCGTCGGGTGAACACCCTTTTTCTCATACCGGCCGGTTTCAAGCGTGCGGGCCAGGATGTCGTTGACGTTGGTTGCCACCACCAGCTTGTCGACCGGCAGGCCCATTTTCATGGCCGCATAACCGGCGAAGATGTCCCCGAAGTTGCCGGTCGGAACGGTGAAGGACACTTTACGATGCGGTGCGCCCAGTGCGGCACCAGCCACGAAGTAGTAGACGATCTGAGCCAAAATGCGCGCCCAGTTGATGGAGTTGACCCCGGACAGGGCCACGCGGTCGCGGAAATTGAAATGGTTGAACATGCCTTTGACGATCGCCTGGCAATCATCAAAGTTGCCGGTCAAGGCCAAGGCGTGCACGTTCGCTTCAGTCGGCGTTGTCATCTGACGGCGTTGAACATTTGAAACCCGGCCATCCGGGAAAAGGATGAAAATGTCCGTCCGATCCCGGCCGCGGAAGGCTTCGATGGCCGCCCCGCCGGTGTCACCCGAGGTTGCCCCGACGATGGTTGCGCGCAAGCCCCGCTGCGTCAGCACGTAATCCATCATCCGGCCAAGCAGCTGCATGGCGACATCCTTGAACGCCAAGGTCGGACCATGGAAAAGCTCAAGGATAAATGTGTTGGAGCCCGTCTGAACCAAGGGCGTGACCGCCGGGTGCCGGAACCCGGAATAGGATTCCGCGATCATCGACTTCAGGTCCGCATCCGGGATGGCCCCGTCAACAAACGGGCTAATCACCGCAAACGCGACATCCTCATAGGATTTTCCAGCGAAAGAAGCGATGGTCTCAGCATCGAACTGCGGCCATGTTTCTGGAAGATAAAGACCGCCATCGCGGGCAAGTCCCTGGAGCAAAACGTCCGAAAACTCCAATACAGGTGCATCACCGCGCGTACTGCTGTATTTCACCGCGTCACTTCCTCTAGTGTTTCCAGCCGGGTTAGAGGCATTAGAGCCCTTCACCGACCGTAAGCCTCAACCCTACCCGAATTTTGTCAACTTTGGAACAAAGCAAGCCAGTCTAGCGACTTACGCGCCATCCTAATCGGACGCAAGCCACAGGTCGGTAAAAAGTGTCCGATTTCCGGCAATCCTGCTGACCGGTGACGCCTCAGGCGTGTCCGGCGTCTGAAAACAACATGGCTGGATCAATCCCGAGACTGCCGAGGGCCCGGTGCCATTTTTGTTCCGAATTCGCATCAAACAGGATGTCCCGATCCGCCGGGGCAGTTAGCCACCCATTTGACTGGATTTCATTTTCCAGCTGACCGGGGGCCCAGCCAGCATAACCAAGCGCCAACATCGCCTGCCGCGGCCCGGTGCCTTCGGCCAAGGCTCTCAAAATCTCCAGCGTCGCTGTCAGGCAGATCCCGTTGTCGATCGCAAGGGTCGATTGATTGAGTTGAAAATCATCGCTGTGCAGGACGAAGCCTCGCTCAACCTCAACCGGTCCGCCCTTATGGACGCTCATGCCCCGCACCTGAGGTGGCAAGCGGATCGCATCGTCGTCATTCACGATGTCCAGTTGGATCAGCAACTCTTCAAGAGACAGATGTTTTGCCACTTGATTGACGATCAGGCCCATTGCGCCTTGTTCGGAGTGAGAGCACACATAGATGACCGAATGCTCGAAGCGGCTGTCCGCCATGCTGGGCATAGCGATCAGGAATTGACCCTCCAGGGTGTCTGCTGCTCCGATTTCGGACATACGCACCTCGTTACTGTTCAACGCCCACCGCCTTCATTCCTCAGCATAGCCCCAATAGGACTTCATGTTAATGACTGATTGAGTCGCATGCTCACAATCGCGTCACGAGGATATGACCATTCGAGCGTTGTGCGATGCTGACGCGCCTTCTGCTTTGGTGTAGCTGTAAGTCCATGAAATCAGCTTTCGCACTCATCCTTTTTCTGGCAATCACACTCCCAACCGCAGCTTTTGCTGCGGCCAGTGAATGGGTCACCGTCAAAGGTGGTGCTGTTCGACTGATCACGGCGGGACCACCTGAAAACGGCACTTACTGGGCGGGACTGGAGTTTCAACTGGAACCAGGCTGGCACACCTATTGGCGCTATCCGGGCGAAGCTGGCATACCGCCGCAAATCACCTGGACGAACACGTCCAACATACAGGACAAAGAAGTTCTCTACCCGGTTCCGGAGCGATACAGTGATGGGTTCTCAGACTCCATCGTCTACCACGACGGCATTATCCTGCCGCTAAAGATCTCGCCGGAAGATACCTCCAAGCCTGCGCAGATTTCGCTGGAGCTGTTTTTTGGCGTTTGCAAGGACATTTGCGTGCCGGGCGAAGCCACTTTGTCCCTTCAACTTGACCCGGATGCCCGCCCGGACAGCCTTTCAGCAAAACTGATCAAACGCGATTTACAGGCCGTCCCCGGCATCGCCCCAACTGGCGGACTGAATATTGTCTCTGTCACGCTTGTTGAAAGCGATGGAAAGCGTTTGAGAATTGAAGCTGAAACCGGATCAGTGGGCACTCTGGATCTGTTTGCGGCGGGGCCTGAAGGCTCTTACATCGCTCTGCCGAAACTGGCCGAAGGTGAAACAGGTAATCCCGTTTGGCACTTGTCGACAAAGGGCCTGAAAACAACCGCTTCCGATACGAGCCTGCGCTTGGTTTTGTCCGACGGCGAAAACGCGCTGGAACACCTCGCACCGATCCAACCGGATTGGTTGAACTAACTTCTTTCGCAAAGATTTCTCGGCTCTCCCTCGACGGTCTGCTCTGGAAGCCCTATCTCTCCAGCGGGCTGCGGAATAAATGGCAGCGGTTTTTTAACAAGGGGATTTAGACATGACACTCAAGGTGGGCGACAAGCTGCCGGATGCAACATTCAAGACCATGACTTCCGATGGTCCTGGTGAAATTTCAACAGCAGACCTGACGTCCGGCAAAACAGTTGTCCTGTTTGGTGTTCCAGGTGCCTTCACGCCGACGTGCCACATGAACCACCTGCCCGGCTTTGTCGAGCATGCCGATACACTGAAATCCAAAGGTGTCGACGCGATCGCTGTCGTTTCCGTCAACGACGTGTTTGTCATGGACGCGTGGCAGAAAGCCTCCAATGCCAATGCGATCACTTTTCTCGCTGACACCGGGGCAGAGTTTGTCGAAGCAGCCGGTCTCGGCCTTGGCCCGGCACCGATCTTTGGGCACCTGCGGTCTCAACGGTTTGCTCTGATTGCAAAAGACGGTGAAGTCAGCTTCATCGCCGTCGAAGACAGCCCGGGCGATGCGACCAAGACTGGCGCCGCAGCAATCCTGGAAGCGCTTTAATCCACGTTCGCTAAATGCTCCTGCTTACGCGGCCACAATACGGCGGCCGCGTAAGCCAGGAAAACCCCAATGAGGGTTGCTGCAAGACCAAACCATGTCAGCGCATATCCCAGATGATCGTTCTTGAAACGCACAAGGGTCTCACCGGCCTGAGGTAAACCACCGTCCGGCGTATGCACGGCTTCCAGGTCGATGCTGTAGGGCGCAAGGTTTCCGCTGACGTTCATTGCTTCCGCCATGGCATCTGTGTCGCGGGCAAACCAGAGTTTTGCATTCAGGTCCGGCGCCGGCGTGGTCCAGACAGGCGTCTCACTCAGTCGCAATAGTCCAACCAGCGTCAGGTCTCCTGGTGGCGGAGTGAGAGCTTCGCGCTTGATATCGTCCGGAACGCCATCGGGCAAAAAACCCCGGTTGATCAAGACCCTCCATCCCTCTGCCGTTTCGAATGGACTGTAGACGAGTTCGCCCGGCCCGCCATACGTGCCGACCGGATCGGTGAGCGAAATGTAATAGAAAACGTTTTGGTCCAGGAAACGGCCCGTGACCGAGACCCGGCGGTAATCGTCCTCATCACCGAGCCCCTCCCAATCGGCTATGCCGGGCGCGGCCACCGGGGCCGATTTCAAACCGGTTTCAACTTGTTCTATCAGCGTTTCTTTTTCCGCCAACCGCCGAACTTGCCAGAAACCAAGATTCAACAGGATCGCCAATCCAATCAAAGCAGCAACGGCAGGAATGATGAGTTTACGGGCGCGGCCCATTGGCAAGTTTCTTTCTTACAACTGGTCAGTTTGATCGCCGTCGTTGTCCAGACGGCCTTCTTCCGCCTTATGCCGGTATTGCACGGCAATCATCAAGCCTTTTAAGGGGCGCAAAATGCCACCCGCAAGAACTACGGTCAGGGGCAGCCAAAGGATCAGATGGAGCCAAACGGGAGGTTGGAATGACAATTCAACAAAGAGCACCAGGCCGACGACAATGAACCCGACAATCATGATGACAAAGACGGCTGGCCCGTCCCCGCTGTCGGCAAAACTGTAATCGAGCCCGCAGGTGGAGCACGACCCTTTCACGCTCAAGAACCCGTCGAACAATTTTCCCTGGCCGCAGCGCGGGCATGCGCCTGATAGTCCGGCGGTGACCGGGTTGACCGGTGGGAAATGTGCCTTGTCTTCCATCATTTGGCTCCGGGGCCGGATTTGAAAAACGCCCGGTCGGATGATCCGCCGGGCGCTTGTTTTTCTAGTGTTCGTTGAGAACGTCTTCCGGCTTATTCGCCCCAGATGTAGATGGCGACAAACAGGAACAGCCAGACAACGTCAACGAAATGCCAGTACCAGGCTGCTGCTTCGAAACCGAAGTGCTGCTCTTTAGTGAAGTGGCCAGCAAGGGCACGGAACAGGCAAACCGCGAGGAAGATAGTTCCTACGACGACGTGGAAGCCATGGAAGCCCGTCGCCATGTAGAACGTTGCGCCGTAGATGTTGCCGCTGAACCCAAAGGCTGCGTGGGTGTACTCGTAGATCTGGCAGATGGTGAAGAGAACACCGAGCAGAACGGTCAGCGTCAGACCCCACTTCAGGCCTTCACGGTCATCGTGCAGCAGCGCATGGTGTGCCCAGGTAACGGTGGTGCCGGACGCAAGCAGGATCAGCGTGTTGAGCAGCGGCAAGTGCCACGGATCAAAGGTTTCGATGCCTTCCGGTGGCCAGACACCGCCCGTTGCTTCAGCGCGCGCAAAGTTGATTGCTTCGCCAGCAAACAGGGCCGCATCGAAGTAGGCCCAGAACCAGGCAACAAAGAACATCACTTCAGACGCAATGAACAGTATCATGCCGTAACGCAAGTGCAGCGACACAACTCGCGTATGATGGCCTTCATGCGCTTCCTTGATGGTGTCACGCCACCATGCGAACATCACATAAAGAACAATCAGCAAGCCAACTGCGAACAACATCCACTTTGCAGCGGACAACTCCAGGCCAAAGAGTTCGAAGGAGTTGCCGGAGGCGTAGCGCATCCAGGCAATCGAGCCGAGTGCGAGAATGAAAGCGCCAACGGACGCCATAAACGGCCACGGACTGGGTTCGACCAGGTGGTAATCGTGGTTCTTGGTATGTGCACCAGCCATTGGCAAGCTCCCCAAACACATTCTGTACGGGCGCAAAGCGCCAGTTTCTTACAAGTTCGTTTCAGCCGCAGGCGAATCTGCCCGCGCCGCAACAGGTTGTTCCGGTTGTTCTACCGGGAAGAAGGTATAGGACAAAGTGATTTCCTTCACATGCTCAAGCATGGGATCCTTGTCCATCTCCGGGTCGACAAAAAAGACGACCGGCATTTCGACTGACTCGCCAGGGTCCAGCGCCTGCTCGGTGAAGCAGAAACAGTCCAGTTTATTGAAGTAGACGCCCGCCGACGTCGGTGTGACGTTAAACGTGGACGTGCCAACGGTCCGCCCATCGCTGACATTTGCCGCAATGTACGGCAACTGCGCGGTTTCGCCCATTTTCAGGGTAACTGAGCGTTGGGCAGGTTTGAAGTCCCAGGGAAGCGCGTGATTGACGTTGCCGTCAAATCGAACAGTGATCACGCGATCGATCACCATTTCGCTTTCCTGTTCCGCAACCTGTGTCGTGCCGCCGAAGCCGGTGACCCGGCAGAAAAGATCATAAAGCGGGACGGCTGCGTAGGCAGCAGCGATCATAAAACTGAACATACCCAGGCAAGCAAACGCGACCTTGCGATTGCTGCGGGACAGGTTGTTCTGATCGTTGACTTCGGTCATCTTACCTCTCGTTACAACGGACGGTTCATGATGTCAGGCCCCAGCTTAACAATCGTCACCAGGTAGAACAGCAAGACAAGAGCAGCCAGCACAACCGCGATCGCGATCGATCGGGAGCGGCGCTTCTTTTTCTGCTCGTCGGTGAGAACAATTCCCTGTTCGTTGTTGTCCATATCCGTCAAATCCCCGCTACCAGGCTTTCGCCGAGAAGAAGTGCAAACAGCATGAACAGATAAAAGATCGAGAACTTGAAGAGACGAAGGCAGGCTTTGCGCGCAACGTCGCCTTCCCGCTTGCGCCAGATGTCGGCAGCCATCGCAACGAAGGCCAATCCAAGAAGACCGGACGCAACACCGTAAAACAGGCTGGCATAACCCATGAAGTATGGTGCCACGCCAATCGGTGCGAGCAGGATGGAGTAAATCAGAATCTGGTGGCGGGTGTTGGTTTCACCGGCGACCACCGGCAGCATGGGAACACCGGCCGTTTCGTAGTCACCTTTTTTGAACAGCGCCAAAGCCCAAAAGTGCGGCGGGGTCCACATGAAGATGATCAGGAAGAGAACGAAGCTTTCCAAGCTGACGCCACCTGTCACGGATGCCCAACCCACCATCGGAGGGAATGCACCAGCCGCACCGCCGATAACAATGTTCTGCGGTGTCGAGCGCTTCAGCCACATCGTGTATATGACAACGTAGAATGCGATCGTGAATGCCAGGAATGCGCCGGCGAACCAATTCACCAGCAGTCCGAGCGTTAGGACGGAGCCGATCGACAGTGTGATGCCGAATGCGAACGCTTCTTCTGGTGTGATCTTTCCTGCCGGGATCGGCCGTTTTGCGGTGCGCGACATCACTTCGTCGATGTCCGCGTCATACCACATGTTCAAGGCACCGGATGCGCCTGCGCCAATGGCAATGCAGAGGATCGCCACGGCGCCGAGGACAGGATGAATGGAGCCTGGTGCCAGCATCATGCCGACAAAAGCGGTGAAGATCACCAAAGACATCACGCGCGGTTTCAGGAGCGCCACGTAGTCGCTCACTGACCCTTCGCCACCGTTCCAAACGGTGCTGCTTTGATCCATCAAATCCTGGCGCTCTGCGAGCGACATGGGCGCGTCCCTTAATTCTTTATCTTCTGCCGGATTGGGTGCCCAACTCAGGGCCCGGTTCCGGACAGGTTGTTTTCAAGAGCGCACCGCGCCGGTGTCCGGCGCGGTGCGTAAGTTCAGAGCGGAAGGGCAGACCTTCCGGCCGCGGAATTACTTGATCCGCGGCAGGGTCTCGAACTGGTGGAACGGTGGCGGAGAAGACAGGGTCCACTCCAGGGTCGTTGCACCTTCACCCCACGGGCTGTTGCCGGCAACGCGCTTCTTGGAGAAGGCTTCCACGATACCGTAAATGAACACCAGCACAGCAAAGGCCGAGATATACGATCCGATGGAGGATACGAAGTTCCAGCCAGCCAGCGCATCCGGGTAGTCGGCATAGCGGCGCGGCATGCCGTTCAAGCCCAGGAAGTGCTGCGGGAAGAAGATCAGGTTCACGCCAATGAAGGTGATCCAGAAGTGAGCCTTCCCGATCGTCTCGTTGTACATGTAACCGAACATCTTCGGGAACCAGTAGTACCAGGCCGCAAAGATCGCGAACACGGCGCCCAGCGACAGAACGTAGTGGAAGTGAGCCACAACGTAGTAGGTGTCGTGGAACGCACGGTCGAGACCAGCGTTCGCCAGCTGCACGCCTGTCACACCACCGACGGTGAACAGGAAGATGAAGCCGATTGCCCAGACCATCGGGGTTTTGAACTCGATGGAACCGCCCCACATTGTCGCAATCCAGGAGAAGATCTTAACCCCGGTCGGAACCGCGATCACCATGGTCGCTGCTACGAAGTACGCCTGCGTCTCAACGGACATGCCGACGGTGTACATGTGGTGGGCCCACACGATGAAGCCGACAACACCGATCGCAACCATGGCGTAGGCCATGCCCAGGTAACCGAAAATCGGCTTACGGGAGAACGTGGAAATGATGTGGCTGATGATGCCGAAGCCCGGCAAGATCAGGATGTACACTTCCGGGTGGCCGAAGAACCAGAACAAGTGCTGGAACAGAACCGGGTCACCGCCGCCTGCAGCATCGAAGAACGTGGTGCCGAAGTTACGGTCGGTCAGAAGCATGGTGATGGCACCCGCCAGAACCGGCAGGGACAGCAACAGCAAGAAGGCTGTGATCAGAACGGACCAAGCAAACAGCGGCATCTTGTGCAGGGTCATGCCCGGCGCGCGCATGTTGAAGATGGTCGTGATAAAGTTGATCGCACCCAGGATCGAAGAGGCACCTGCGATGTGCAGTGACAGGATCGCGAGATCCATTGCCGGGCCCGGCTGACCGGATGTGGACAGCGGCGGATAGATCGTCCAACCACCACCAACACCGTTGGCTCCCGGAGGACCTTCAACGAAGAGCGAGAGGATCAGCAGAAGGAAAGCCGGCGGAAGCAGCCAGAAGGAGATGTTGTTCATCCGCGGGAACGCCATGTCCGGTGCACCGATCATGATCGGCACGAAGTAGTTAGCATACCCACCAATCATGGCCGGCATGACCATGAAGAAGATCATGATCAGACCGTGAGACGTGGTGAACACGTTGAAGGTATGAGCATTTGCAAAGATCTGCATGCCCGGCTCTTGCAATTCCATCCGGATACCGACGGACAGAGCGCCGCCGATAATCCCAGCGAAAATCGCAAAGTACAAATACATCAGGCCGATGTCTTTGTGGTTGGTCGAATAGACCCAGCGGCGCCATCCGTAAGGATGGTCATGTGCCGCATGTGCTTCGGTCGCAGCCATTTTGGGCTCCCTCTTTAGTCGTTTTCAGCGGCGCTGCGTGTCAAATCGCGCGCAATCGCCAAATTGGCTCGCCGCCGCGTTATTTCGCGGCGACGGAAATTTCGTCCAGGTCGCCCTGTGCGGCGAGTTTCTTGGCTTCCGCGATGGAGGCCATAAGCTGCTCGTTGGCAACGTCCAGGTCGTCTTGCGCTGCAGACGCCCACTGCTGGAACTGATCCGCAGAGACCACACGGACTGCGATCGGCATGAAGGCATGGTCCTTGCCGCAAAGCTCGGAACACTGACCGTAGTAGACGCCTTCTTCGCGGGCATGGAACCAGGTCTCGTTCAAGCGGCCCGGGATCGCGTCGATTTTGACGCCCCATGTCGGCATTGCGAATGCGTGGATGACATCTTCAGAGGTGACCTGAAGGCGCACAGTCGTGTCAACAGGGATAACCAGATCGTAGTCGACTGCGAGCAAGCGCGGCACTTCGTCGATGGACACGCCGCGCGCATCTGCGACGGCCTGACGGTCTGCGTCCTGGACCATGATCGAGTCGAAATAGAGCTCGCCCATGTTTTCGTCGGTGTACTCGTATCCCCAGTACCACTGATAACCGATCGCCTTGACCGTCATGTCGTATTCCGGGATTTCCAGCTGCTTGTACAGCAGACGGAAAGATGGGATCGCGATGATGACGAGGATCAGGATCGGCACAACGGTCCAGACGATCTCGATCGTCGTGTTGTGCGACGTGCGCGACGGTACCGGATTGTTTTTGGCGCTGAACTTCACGACGCAGTAGATCAGCAGCGCCAGAACAAACAGCGTGATGACCGTGATGATGATGAGAGTGAAGTTGTTGAACCAGGTGATGTCGTCCATCACATCGCTGGTTGAAGCCTGAAACCCGAGCTGCCAGTTGTTGAACCCAGGCTCTGCTGCCAATGCCGTTGTTGAAACACCGGCGAATGCGGTCGCCATCGTGACCAAATTCATGAGACGCTTGAAGACTGCCTTCACGTCCGCGCTCCCTTCCCTCAGCCGCCCAGATGGCGGCGCATGCAAATTTCCGGACCCTGCCCGGTCGAATACCTAAGTGCCGCAGTAATAGGCTTGCCGGAACTCCGCAAGCTTAAACTGCCGGTTCCAGACCCGGCCGTCCTTCTAAAGGATTGCCGGATATAACCACATCCACGGTTAAAGAGCGATGCTACCAATCGGCTAGGGCGGCGATCTGCCGCATCTTTTCATCGGCCCCTTTTGGCCGCACAAAAACCACAAGACGCCGTGCGCTGCAACGAAATTTGCGCGATTTCACAAGTAGCTCGGATTTTTTTCCAATTGAGAGAGATCAAGGACAGGCGGATTTTCGACAAAAAAACCGGCTATCCAAGAGCTTTGCACCGGCGGTGACTGGAATCGTCCGCATTCATGCGGCAATGTCTGGCCGGAAAACACTCCTGATTCGCTGCGGTCAGCACATTTTAAAACGTGCGCTGTGCGGATCTGACCACGAACGACTGGAGGAATTCTTGTCGACCCAGTTGCCGCAGCAGCGCCGTAGCCGCTCGCTTCTCTCCACCCTGCCGAAACTGGCGGCCGCCGCCGCGATCGGCCTGACCGCATTTGCGCACAGCCTGCAACCGGCGAGCGCCCAAGGCGAAATCCGCGCCAATCATGGCGATTGGCAAATGCGCTGTGACACGCCCCCAGGCGCCGCCAGTGAGCAATGTGCGCTGATCCAGAACGTGACCGCTGCCGATCGTGAGAACGTTGGTTTGTCGGTCATCATTTTGCGGACGGCCGACAAGCAGGCCCGCATCTTGCGGGTTTTGGCACCGCTCGGCGTGTTGCTCCCCTCCGGCCTCGGCCTGAAGGTTGACGGCAACGACATCGGACGGGCGGGTTTCGTCCGCTGCTTGCCGAACGGCTGTATTGCGGAAGTGATTCTGGAAGACGAGCTGCTGAACCAACTAAAGTCCGGTTCCCAAGCAACCTTCATTATTTTCCAGACACCCGAAGAAGGGATCGGTATTCCGATCTCCTTGAACGGGTTCTCTGCAGGCTTTGACGCCCTGCCCTAATGCAGACTTGATCTGTGATCGAAAAGGCGCCCTCATCAGGCGCCTTTTTTATTCTGCAGCAGCGTCCGGGTTGGTCGCCTCGGCCGCCTTGCGCGGGGTCACCCGGTGCAGTTTGTCCGAACCGGCATACATGCCACCAGACAATTGCTCAGCCAGGCGCTGTTCATCGCGATACCGCACGTCTTCCTCAATCTGATCAATCCGATCGAGCGGCGTTCCCAGAGCCTCCAGTGCAGCCCTACCAAACACCACACTCGATTCGAACGTTTCACGGATCTGGAAGTCGACGCCCTGTTTGGTGAGGTCCATGGCATGCGCCCGATCCGTCGCGCGGCAGAAGATGAGCGCTTTGGGGAAATCCTCGCGGATCATCTCGATCGACTGCGCCATTACCTTGTCGTTTTCAATGCACATGGCGACAAGCGCCGCATCGCCAGCGCCTGCTGCCTCCAGGACATCTGCGCGCGTAGCATCGCCATAATAGACCCTGTAGCCTAGCTTCCGGGCGTAGGCGATCCGGTCCGGCCGGTTGTCGATCGCGGTGATCTCAAGGCCTTCCGAGGTAAGGATTTGCGCAACGACCATGCCGAACCGGCCGAAACCGACGACAAGTACCGTTGGCGTTGCCTCATCGAATGTTTCAATGGACGGGTTTTCAACACCGCGCGCTTTGGCGCGCGTGGCCAGAACATCCAACCCCAGACAGGCCACCGGGGTTAAAAGCATTGTCAGAATGACAATCGCATTCAACAGATTGGCGGTCTCATAGTCGAAGATCGAATTCACAACGGCCGCGGTGAAAAGGACAAACGCAAATTCACCGCCCTGCGGCAGGGTCACGGCGATCCGCATGGCATCGGAGTTGCCGGATCCGGTCCCCCGTGACAGCCCCCACAAGAAAAGCCCCTTAACCACCATGACCACGCACACTCCGCCCGCGATGTAGGCCCAATTTGCCATAACGAGTGAGAAGTCGAGCGACATACCGACGGCCACGAAGAAAAGGCCCATAAGGAGCGATCGGAAGGGTTCGATATCGGCTTCCAGTGTGTGACGGAAACTCGATTCAGCAAGAAGCACGCCGGCCAAAAACGCGCCCAGCGCCATCGACAGGCCGACTGTGTGCATGATCCCGGCGCTGCCGAGCGCGACCAACAGGGCCGCGGACAGCATGACCTCGCGGGCTCGCGTCGCGGCGAGCAGCAAGAAGACCGGTGAAATCAGGTATCGCCCGGTCAGAATCACCGCTGCCACCGCAGACAAAACGAGCAGCACTTCCTGTACAATTTCCACCGTCGTTGACGGGCCCTCTCCGGGTGCCAAAATAGCAACCATGGCCAAGAGCGGGACGATGGCAATGTCCTGCAACAGCAAGATGCCAAAAGCTCGCTGACCATATTCTGATGAAAGCTGCCCGCGCTCCTGCAAGATCTGCAGAGCAAAGGCCGTTGAGGACAGCGCCAAGCCGAAGCCCGCGACGAGGGCCGCTGATTGGCCCATGCCGGCGAGTTGCGCAAAGCCGAAGAGGCAGACGCCGGTCAACATCACCTGCGCCGTGCCGAGGCCGAAAATGTCACGCTTCATGCGCCAGAGTTTTTGGGGATCCAGTTCAAGGCCAATGACAAACAACAGCAGGACGACGCCAAGCTCGGCAACGTGCAGCACGTCCTCGCCAGAGCCCAAGAGCTGAAGACCATGCGGCCCGATTGCAGCGCCGGCCGCCAGATAGCCCACCACCGAACCGAGGCCGAGACGCTTCGCGATCGGCACCGCCACAACGGTCGCCGACAGAAATATTATCGCTTCAGCAAATAAGGGAGGCGCACTTTCTGCAGCCATGCTCTCTCCGGCCCCCGGCCTGGTGTTTCATCTTACCCAATTAAACGGCGGAAATCTCGAAAGATTCCTAAACATGTTAGCGATTTGTCAGAAAGAAACATTGAGATAGGCCAATGCAGACAGCGTCTAAAGCAATACCGTGCCGCCAAGAAATCATCCGACCATTTCCTGCTCGCAGACTAGCGGTCAGGTGAGCGGGCTCATGACACCCTTCTGGTAGGCCGGACGTTCGGTCAGTCGTTTGTACCAGGCCGCAAGATACGGCTGATCGGGGCGCTCAAAATCCATATTGAACCAGGCAAAAGCAAGGCTTCCAAGCGGGATATCGCCGACCCCGCACGCGTGACCGGACAAATAAGGCTGGTCTTTCAACAGTGTATCGACAACGGCGAACTGAGCGGAACAATGCTCGATACCATGCGTGATGGCTGCTTTGTCCCTGTCTTCCGGAGCCGTTCGGACCAGATTCCAGAAGAGATCTCTGAACGGCATCCCGAACGAAAACGTGGTCCAATCCATCCACTGATCCGCCAGCGCCCATTCCCTCGGATCTTCTGAGAGGAACGGCGCAGTGCCATAGGTTTTTGCCAGATAGCGGCAGATCGCGTTGGATTCAAAAATGGTGAACTCCCCGTCTTGCAGGCAGGGAATCCGGCCATTCGGATTCAGCGCGCGATAGTCAGGCGTATCGACAACGCCAAAGGCCCCACCGGCATCGATCTGCTCGTAGTCCAGGCCGAGTTCCTCCAGACACCACAGAACCTTGCGCACATTGGACGAGTTGATCCGTCCCCAGACGATTATGTCTGACGCCATTTCGCTATCACCCTAAATCGAAAACGGCCGGCAGAGCTGCCAGCACAGGAGAGGGTTTGTTGCTACTGCGATGCGCCGGCGATTGCAAAACAAAAAGGGCCTTCAGTGCTTTACTGAAGACCCGTCTTAAGTTGTTCAGATCGAAGTTATCGATGCTTAAACCGCAGTGCCACCCACTGTCATGGCATTGATGCGCATGGAGGGCTGGCCGACACCGACCGGAACGCCCTGCCCCTGCTTGCCACACGTGCCCATGCCAGGGTCAAGCTCCATGTCATTGCCAATCATCTCGACGCGTGTCAGGGCATCCGGACCGTTGCCGATCAGCATGGCACCCTTGACCGGCGCGCCAACCTTGCCGTTTTCGACCTTGTAGGCCTCCGTGCAGGAGAAAACGAACTTTCCGGACGTGATGTCGACCTGACCGCCGCCGAAGGCGACCGCGTATATTCCGTCCTTTACGGAAGCGAGAATTTCTTCCGGATCCTTGTCACCGTTCATCATGACCGTATTGGTCATACGCGGCATCGGGATGTGGGCGTAGGACTGTCTGCGGCCGTTGCCGGTCGGCTCCATTCCCATCAATCGGGCATTCTGGCGGTCCTGCATGTAACCGGTCAGGATACCGTCCTCGATGAGCGTCGTCCGGGCAGCTGGCGTGCCTTCATCATCGACCGACAGGGATCCGCGGCGATCCGGGATCGTTCCGTCATCGACAATCGTCACGCCAGGTGACGCCACCCGCTCACCCATCAGGCCCGCAAAGGCCGAGGTTTTCTTGCGGTTGAAGTCGCCTTCCAAGCCGTGACCTACGGCTTCGTGCAGTAAAATGCCCGGCCAGCCTGGTCCAAGGACAACATCCATCTCACCTGCAGGTGCCGGAATGGCGTCAAGGTTGACCAGCGCCTGGCGCAACGCTTCGTCGACACCGCCCTGCCAATTCTCTGTTGTGATGAACCGCTCGAACCCTTCCCGGCCGCCGCACCCGTAAGAGCCGCTTTCCTGGCGGTCATCATTGCCCGCAACGACGGAAATGCTGAGGCGCACCATCGGGCGGACATCCCGCACAAGATGCCCGTCAGCACGCAGGATCTCGACCACTTGCCATGACCCGGCAAGCGATGCGGAAACCTGACGCACACGCGGGTCCTTTGCCCGTGCATAGGCATCGATCTCCTGAAGAAGCTTGACCTTGTCTTCAAAGCTTGGGCCGCCCAATGGATTGGCGTCGGTGTAGAGCGACAGATTGGTGCGCGCCGGAGCAGCGGCGTAGGTCCCGGAGTAGCCTTTCGACACAGCACTCACCGCATCGGCCGCGCGTTTCAACGCCGCCTCAGAGATGTCCCCTGCATGGGCATACCCGGCCGCTTCTCCAGCCACCGCCCGCAAACCGAAGCCTTGCGCCGTGTCGTAGTTGGCGCCTTTCAGCCGGCCGTTGTCAAAAACGAGGCCTTCGGTCTGGCGGTATTCAACAAACAGCTCGCCATCATCGGCATTGGCAAGCGCTTCCTTGGTGATGCGTCTGGCTGTTTCCAAACCCAGGCCGGATGTTTCAATCAGATCAGAACTGGACAGAGCCATCAGAGTTTCCTTGTTGATCCAGTGCCGCTGCCAGATACCAGACAGAGCTGAAAACCGGGCGGCATGTATGTCTTCTTGACAACAACATAGGGATTTGGCGGGGCAAATCACCCCAAAAGCGCAGAAATCCACTTGGCATCATTTTAATATGAATATAACACTCATATTTAAGTGCGGACGATTTCCTCCCGCCGATCCAGCTGGGCATCTTCCGAAGACCCAAGCCAGACCTCCAAAATCCTGAAAAATCGACTGCGGCCTCCCCGCAGCAAAGAGGCTTGCGCCATGACTGATAAGACCGGACGGCGGCTGCCGTCCAGCTTAATTGCATTCAACTCCTTTGCCGCAGCCCGTGGAGATGGCTTGCATCCGCGGCTTGCCGAGGCCTTGGCCAAGACCGGGCCTGTCTCTGGTCCACCCCTTTCATCTGAAACTGCCGCTAACGTGGTCCGCGTCTGTTTATTAAAAATCCAAGCACCTGATCGGAAGACAGGATCTGAAAGGTCATGAACGGCGTTTTGATCGCCCTTCACCTGGTCGCGTGTCAGCCTAATCTGTTGATCTGCGAGGACCTGTCCGCCTCCCGAGAGTATTGGGAGGATATGGACGCCTGTCAGATGGCCCGTGAACCGGAAATGGACCGGGCCCGGGACGATCTTCCAGACGAGACCGTTGTCATGTCTAGGTGCCGTTACACGATCGCGCCGGATGCCCGCACAGCGCCAATTTTCTAGGTGACATCGCCTTTGCAAACCGGACCGGACTTGCCGAACCCGCCCAATGTGCCATAAAGAGGCCCATGAGGACGCTAAACGTCCGGAACAAAAGCATCAGGCCACCATGAACCGCTACGAAAATCCGCGCATCCCGAGCGAAGCCCGCATCCGGTATCTCGATGGAGATTATCAGGTTGAGACTCCGGGAACCTTCGTGCGCTGCGCCGTGACGGGCACCGCGATCCCACTGGATGAGCTGAAATACTGGTCGGTCGAACTGCAAGAGCCCTATGTCGATGCCCACGCGTCTATGAAACGCTACCTGGAAACGCAGGGTAAGAACTAAACCGTTTTGTCTGTTTAGGACCTGAAAGCGCGGTTTCTCAGGCAGTCCTTGATCAGGGACACCAGCCGGTCTTCCTCCGGGATCTCCATTTGCACATCAAGAACTTCCGCCTTGGCAGCGAGCCAATGGAAGATTTCGCCGCGCTGTGTGGTGATGCGCGCCATGTCCTTGGCCGTGGTAACGAGTTGCAGCCCGTTCCGATCGGACTCCGTCAACAGTTCCCGGGCATCTGCTTCGCTGAAATCATGGTGATCGGCAAACTCCCGTGTCCTTGCCAACTTGTGACCAAGATCGGTGAGGGTCTTAAAGAATTTCTGGGGCCGGCCGATGCCGGCAAAGGCCAGGAGATCTTGGCCTGAGAGAGCGTGGTTTTCTTCCGGAACGATATATGCATGCAGGAAAGGCAATCCGCGCCGGCCCGCCAAATGGACAGCGTCCGAAGCCCGCTCCCCCTCTCCGACAAGAATCAAACAGTCGGCCTTGACGATTTGTTTTTCCGCCGGCGCACGCAGCGGTCCGGCGGGAAAACACAGACCATTGCCAAAGCCGGTCGCGCAGTCCACCAGGACCAAGCTGAGATCCTTGTGCAAAGACGGGTTCTGGAAACCATCGTCCATTAGGATCATGTCGACCGGCTGCTTTTCCAGCAATTCAGCTCCGGCCGGACGGTCGGCAGAAATCACTGTTGGCCCGGCTTGAGCCAACATCAGCGCTTCGTCGCCAACGTCCGCCGCAGTGTGTTGTGCCGGGTCAACAAGCACAGGCCCTTTGAGACGCCCGCCATAGCCGCGCAACAAAAAGCCGGGCGTGTGCCCTTCCTTGAGCAATCGGTCTGCCAAGCGGAGCGCAAAAGGAGTCTTGCCGGTTCCACCGGTCACAAAATTACCGATGCAAATAACCGGCAACGCGCTTCTTGCTTTTGAATGCTGCACCATCCGGCGGCCAGCGATGAGGCCGTAGATCCAGCCAAAAGGGGCGAGCGCGAGCGCAGCCGCGCTGCGATTGGGTGTCCACCAGAAATCAGGCGCCTTGCCCATCGCCCCTCTCCATGGTGTCGGCCCGAGATGGTTCTGACAGCATGGGCTTCAGCAAGTCAGCTGTCCGTGTCAAGGCGCCGCGTCCCTTGATGACCAGGTTCATCGCCTGGTCGACCTGCTCCTTGCGGTTATCAGGGTGCTCCATGAGGCCGGCAACTTCCGAGGCAAGCTGAGCGGGCTCCTCAACCTTTAGAGCTGCGCCTTGTTCCCAGAGGTCCTTATAAACGGCTCTGGCATTGGCGACTTTCGGCCCTGTAACCAGAGCCGACCCCAAAAGCACGGCCTCGACGGGATTGTGTCCACCGGCGTCGTTGAACGACCCTCCGAGAAAAGTCACCGGGGCCAAGCGGTAGAACAACCCCATTTCGCCGAGCGTGTCACCTAAATAGACCACGGTTTCGGCGGTCACCGGATCGCCGCAGCTCCGCCGGGCCATCTCGTGGCCACGTTCACTGACAAGTGCTGCCACATCATCTGCGCGGGCCGGGTGGCGGGGAACAAGGAGCAAAAGCAGGTCCGGATGTTCTTCAAGAAGACGTGCATGCGCCTTCAGCGCTATTTCATCTTCGCCCGGATGCGTCAGGGCCGCCATCCAGACCGGGCGATCGCCGATTTGATCGGCAAGGCGACGGCGGTCTTCTTCATCAGCAGCTGGTTCTGCAGCATCGAACTTCAAATTGCCCGGCATTTCGACGTGCCGGCATCCGAGCTTCAAGAACCGATCCTTGTCTGCATCGCTTTGCGCCAAAACCAGATCGAGACACTTGAAGATGTAGCCAGAAGTTTTCGGGGCTTTCATCCAGTTGCGCGACGAGCTCTCCGACATCCGTCCATTCAGAAGTGCAAACGGGATACCGCGTTGATGCACCTCGTCGAACATGCAGGGCCAAATCTCGGATTCCACCACCATGGCCAGATCGGGCCGCCAATGATCCAAAAAGTTCGAAACGCATCCCGGAGTGTCATACGGCGTGAACTGATGAATACACGCTTCCGGCAACCGCTTTTCGGCGAGTTCAGCAGCCGTGACCGTAACACTGGTCAAAAGCACCGAGTGGCCGTCGCGTGCAAGCTCTTCAATCAGCGGCAAGACAGACATCGTTTCGCCGACGCTGGCAGCGTGGATCCAAACAAGAGATCCCTTTGGCCGCGGCACTCCAGGAACACCGAAGCGCTCCCCCTTACGGCTTTCGATTTCTTTGCCGTTTGCAGCGCGGCGGCGGAACAAAAGATGCAGAAGTGGTGTCAATGCCCGTCCAAGGGCCCGGTAAAGCGTCAGAGCGATGGGGCGACGCTCAGCCATTCGGCCTTCCGACAAGCTCGTAAACGCGGCGCGTTGCAGTGTTGAGGCCGTCTTCCACTTTCTGGCGGTAGGCTTCCAAACCTTCATCATCCGTGTCGGACGGCACCCAGATCAGGTCACCGCCAACGATTCCGCCGCGGCCAAAAGGCAAGTTGACACTCGCCTTGTCCCAGCTGTTCAGCTCGATGCTGCGGCTCGTGGCCACTGCGACCGGCAAGATCGGACGACCGGAGTGTTTCGCGAGCTGCACAATCCCGGCACCGGAGTGCCGTGCGGGCCCTTTCGGAACATCGGCGGTCATCGCGATGGAATATCCGTCCTTCAACGCCCTTACCGCCTCGATAAACCCGCGCATGCCACCACGCTTCTTGATTTGGTGCGCAGTCCGCCCGCCAGAGGCCCGGATCAATCCCATGCCCAGCTTCCGGGCGGCAATTGCATTGATCTCGCCGTCCGCGGATTTGGAGATCATCACCTTGGCCGGCCAATGCGATGGTTTGGCGAACGGCACCATGAAGTGCTGTCCGTGCCACATGGCCACTATCACGGGCAGGTCCTTGTCCGTGTCTTCATGGATTGTCACAGGTTCGATCGTAAACCGGTTCGTGTAATGAACCAGCTTCAAATATCCAGCGAGCAGGGAGCCGATTGCCGAAAGAACAAGCGGATGTCGGCCGATGCGTTTTAGCATTTTTCTTTTTGCCCAAGTATGGAGCGGCGCCGTCAGCTGGCCGTGTCGGGGTCCAGCAACCGGTGCATATGTACAATGAAGTAGCGCATGTGCGCATTGTCGACGGTGGCCTGCGCCTTGGCTTTCCAAGCCGTGTAAGCCTCCGCATAGTTCGGATAGATCCCGACGATGTCCAGTTCATCCAGATCGCGGAATGTCAGACCGTCGGGACTTTCCAGTTCGCCGCCGAAGACCAGATGCAGGAGTTGTTTCGGTGCTTCTGTATCGCTCATGAACAGTCCTTGTTTGCCTGTATCCTCGAAGCTTTAAGCAATCAACTTTCCCAGAACGTTGCGAACCGGCCCGCTCAGTTGCACAGGGGCTGCAACAAGTGCGGGATGGCGCGTCTTCGCGCGGTTGTAAAGCAGTTGCTCACCCGACAGATCGGTCAGAGTTCCGCCAGCTTCCTGCACCAAAAGATCGGCGGCTGCAAGATCCCAATCGCTTGGCCCACCACGCGCGGCCCCGACATCCACCCGGCCACACGCCACCATTGCGAGCCGGTAAGCCAGAGATCGCAACACATCCGTTGCCTCAAAACCGGCCGCCTGAACGTCTTTGTTGGCGGCAATCGAATAGGGCCCGGTTAACAGGGCTCCTGCTGTTTCGGTTCTGTTCGAGACCGTGATCTCATCCTTGTTCAAGGACGCCCCACCGCCTTTTGCCGCAAGAAACATTTCCTTTCGTCTTGGACAATAGACCGCGCCCGCTACAGGCCGCCCCTTGTCGACAACTGCAACGGATACAGTCCACTCGTCACCGCCCGCCAGGAAGGCGCGGGTTCCATCAATCGGATCCACGATGAACACGCGGTCATGTTGCAGCCGGATCGGATCGTCAGCGGTTTCTTCCGACAGCCAGCCGTAGTCCGGCCGGGCCGCGCGCAAGCTGTCGCCGAGAAAACGATCCACGGCAATGTCAGCCTCCGAGACAGGAGACTTGTTGCCCTTGAACCAGGTTTCCGGATCGCGGCCGAAAAAGGTCAGCGCCAGCTCACCGGCCTCAAGCGCCGCATCTTCCAAAAGCTTCAGGTCTGCGTCAAAGGCAGCAGCATCAATTCCCGGCAAGGGCCATTCCTTCAATCATGATTGAAGGGGCCGCAGCTGCATAGCGGTTGTCCAGATCACTGCCGGGCACCATCCGCTTGAACATGTCCCTCAAATTGCCTGCGATCGTGATTTCGCTGACGGGTCTGACGATCTTGCCGTTTTCGAACCAGAATCCGGCAGCTCCGCGTGAATAGTCTCCGGTTAGGCCGTTTACCCCGTGACCGATCAGATCCGTCACAAGAAGGCCGTCGCCAGCGTCTGCCATCAGCTCTTCCAGAGACTTTTCTCCCGGCATCAAGGTCACGTTCGTGGAGCCCGGAGACGTGCCACTGCCTGCGCGCCGGGCGCGGCCGTTCGGTGTCAACCCGAGCTCTCGTGCCGAGGCCCCATCCAAATACCAGTGTTGCAAGACACCATCTTCAACCATATTCAGAACGCTCGCCTCGGTTCCCTCACCGTCGAACGGGCGGGTTGCCGCGCCGCGGCGCTTGAACGGATCATCAACAACCGTCAGGCCGGGAGCCAAAACCGCCTCTCCCATCTGATCCATCAGAAAGCTGGTCTTCCGCGCAACCGATGCGCCATTTATCGCACCGACCAGGTGTCCAAGGATGCTGGGGGCCGCCCGCGCTTCATAAACCACGTTGGTGGTGCGCGTGGAAAGCTTGTCCGGGTTGAGCCTGCGCACAGCCCGCTCCCCGGCTCGGCGGCCGATATCCACGGGTGCGTCGAGATCTTCAAAGAATGTCCGGCTGTCAAAATCGTAGTCCCGCTCCATCGCGGTGCCATCACCGGCCACGGCCGTCATGGACATGCCGAAACGAGAAGAAAGATATGACCCCTGAAATCCATGGCTGGTGGCCATCACCACACCGGCAAGTCGCCAGGATGCCGATGCACCACCGGATTTGCTGACCCCCTCCACGCTGAGGCCCGCAGCTTCTGCTTCGAGCGCTATGTTGGTGAGTTCGTCGGCTGACAGTTGTTTGCTGTCCAAGAGTTCCAGCTCCGGCAGCTGCTTGACCAGCAAATCCGGATCAGCAAGGCCCGCAAACGGGTCTTCCGGCGCCACCTTGGCCATGGCGACAGCGCGTTCCGCAAGATCTGACGGATTGTCCAACTGATTGGCCGACACAGCTGCACTGCGTTTTCCAACAAAAACCCGCAGCGTGACGTCATCCCCCTCGGCACGTTCGGTCTCTTCGACCTTGCCGTCCCGGACTTCAACGCCCAGAGAGACACCAGTGACTGCAATGGCGTCGCAGGCATCTGCGCCTGCATTGCGGGCTGCAGCAACCAAACGTTCGGCTCGGGATTGGAGTTCAGTTTGATCAATCAATTCGGACATTCATACCGCCTTAGTGTTGGCATACCGCCTTATGTTGGGCTGTTGTTTACGCTCCGGACGATAGAGCCGCAACCGTTGGAGGATAACTAATGGTGTGCGGCGGAACGAAAACCGATTTGCATGGAAATTGGGGCTGCATGCTGCTCTTGCCAAGCCATTATGCTCAACAGAGTGTTAGCGGGCTCGTTACACTCCAGTAACCCTCTTTAAAATCACAGTTTTTTAACCGTGTCTCTTAAGCAGATCACGACTCTTCGGTGTGTAGAGTAACTTCATCAAGAGGCCAAAAGGCCCGGTGGAGAAGTCACAGTGAAGCGTCAAACAGAACAACAGATGACACAAGCGGCCGGGATCGGCACCGAGCAGGTGCTGCATCCCGGTTGCCTCCCAATCCAGTTCCAGCAACGCCTGGAAGCCCGGCCAGGAACAACCTCCCTTCCGGCCGATATCTTTCTTGATCGCGAAAAAGCAATCATCAAGCGCCGTGTTGGCGGTCTGCCAGTCACAATCGTTGTTCCGATGCATGGTTTTGACGGCGTGATGGTGCGCATTGTTCCAGGCGCTACGCCTGGAGAAATCCTCGCCAGTTTGATCCTGAAGCATCCCGACAGTGCGCTGTCGATTACACTGGTGGAAACACATTCATCCGACGAGCTGGCAACGCATTGGAGCCGCTGGGCACAAGTCTTGTCGTTGCCCATGCTGGTGTGTGATCTCGGTGGTGCCGTCAAACCGATTGAAGCTTTTCAGGCCAACCCGGCTGCTGCCCCAGCACCACGCCGGAAACTGCGTCTCCTGACCGGCCGCCGCCCGCGCTTCTTGAACCGGCGGCAAACAGGATCACTTGGCAAAGTGTCTGCGAGTTACGCTCACGAACGCGAGATCATCGCGCGGGACTGACTCTACGCCTTTCGATTTCCCGTCAGGCGAACATCCCTGAAATCAAAGCATCTGCCGTGAAGCCGATAAACAGGATCCAGCCGTAGATCTTGTTGGATCGGAACAGCTGGAGACACTGATCCCCGTCATCAATATCGATAATGACGATCTGCCAGCCAAGATGGATCGCGCCCAGAAGAATGCCAAGGAAAGCAGCCGGTCCGGCATCGGCCAAGGCTGCAGCAAGGGCAAACAGTAGGGACGCCAAAGCATAAAGCACGATCAGTGCAAGCCGGGTGCGATCGCCGAACAAACGAGCGGTCGACTTCACACCAACCAAGGCGTCATCTTCCTTATCCTGATGAGCATAGATCGTGTCGTAGCCGATGGTCCAGCATATCCCGCCGATGTAGAGCAGGATTGGCGCCAAGGACAGCTCTCCAAAAACCGCAGCCCACCCCATCAACGCGCCCCAGGAAAACGCGAACCCCAGGAACAGCTGCGGCCAGTTCGTGATCCGTTTCATGAACGGATAAATCGCGACCGGGATCAGCGATGCGATGCCCAGCGCAATCGAGAAGCTGTTGAATTGCACGAGGACCAGCAGACCGACCAGCGCCTGGACCACTAGAAATATCTTTGCCTGATGTTTGCTCACCTGCCCGGCAGGGATCGGCCGGGAGCGCGTCCGCTCCACCTGGGCATCAATATCAACGTCCACAATGTCATTGTAGGTGCATCCAGCACCGCGCATTGCAACGGCACCGATCAGGAACAAGAGCATGTGCCAGGGATTCGGCCAGCTGTTGCCCGCCGCGATTGCCGCAAGCGCTGCGGACCACCAGCAAGGCCAAAGCAACAGCCACCAGCCGATCGGTCTTTCCCAGCGGGCCAGACGGGCGTAAGGGCGCAAACCTGCAGGCAGGCGGGTATCGACCCAATGCTGCTTCACCGCATCTGCAACCGGGCCGGTATCCCGGGTGGAAAAGAACATGGTGTGGTCCCTGATTGACGTTTCGCGCGTTAAAAATCCCGCCGAGTCCGCGTTTGATTCCCCGCAGCTTTACCGGCTGCGCAAATGAAAATCACCCCCAAGCGGCAATTCACACAGTAAAGCTCTGGAGATCCATTCGCGAGAGGCATAACTGACGCAGTCCGCCCCGCAAGACCAATTTGGAGCGACCTTCAGCAAGTTTCGTCACTTTCCTGATCGGAATACCGAATGAGAGCGGTTCGGGAAAACCCTTCGATTTCGTACACGGCTGCGAGCGGATCATCTTCCTTTACATAGGCGACCACCACGTCCGGACCGAAGTTTTCCAAGTCGCCAATGATTGCCCGGAGAACCCGCTGGGCAAGCCCCTGCCCTTCATAGGCTTTCAGCAACTGGAGCTCCTCCAGTACCGCAAGCTGACCTCCCCACGAAACAGATTGCTGAAACGACACGCTGGCATATCCCGCTGGGACACCACGCATATCAATCAGGTAGATGCGACCGGCCGATGCATCGACAAGAAACCGGCTGATGGCATTTTCATACTGCTTGTTGAAAGTGCGGCCCGTCTCTTCCCGGCATGTCCGGACAATGCCGAGTATGTCCCGCCGGTTGACCGGAGACCCCAACACGACCTGCCATGCGCGGCTCATGTCCTCTCCTGTAGGCTGATGGTCGTCTTGTCGGGCAACGGTACACCTCCGGCCCAATTGCGGCACCGGCGCCGGCATGTTAGACCGCGCCTCACTTGCGGAAGCGGCCCTGCCGGCCCCGACATCCGCTCCCCTTCTTGTTGATGCATGTGAGATTGGCATTTCATGAAAGTTCTCCTGATCGGATCCGGTGGCCGCGAGCACTCCCTTGCCTGGGCCTTGGCGAAATCCCCGAAGCTCACAAAGCTTTATGCGGCCCCCGGGAATGCCGGTATTGCCGCACATGCAGAGCTCACCGATCTGGACGTTTCAGACCATGCAGCCGTGATCACCTTTTGCCGCGACAAGCAGATCGAGTTTGTTGTCGTCGGCCCGGAGGCGCCACTCGTCGCCGGGTTGGTGGATGATCTGGACGCGGCGGGCATTAAGGCTTTCGGTCCAAGCAAGGCCGCTGCGCAGCTCGAGGGCTCCAAGGCCTTTACAAAAGCTGTCTGCGATGAAGCGAATATCCCGACGGCCAGCTATGGCCGGTTTGACAACGCTGCGGATGCCCTGGATTACGTGCGCACAAAAGGCGCGCCCATCGTCATCAAGGCGGACGGCCTGGCAGCCGGCAAAGGTGTCGTGGTCGCCATGACACTTGCGGATGCGGAAGCAGCCGTCACAGATTGTTTTGAAGGTTCTTTCGGTGCGGCTGGTTCTGAGGTCGTGATAGAAGAGTTCCTGGAAGGCGAAGAGGCGAGCTTCTTTGTTCTGTCAGACGGCATCAACGCGCTGCCTCTCGCGACGGCACAGGATCACAAACGCGCCTTTGACGGCGACGAAGGTCCGAACACGGGTGGCATGGGCGCCTACTCTCCGGCTCCGGTTCTCACCGATGCTCTGGTTGCAGAGGTCATGCGTTCCATCATCGAACCGACAATCGAAACGTTGTCCAAACGTGGAACGCCGTTCAAGGGCGTTCTCTACGCGGGCCTGATGATCACATCGGACGGCCCCAAACTGATCGAATACAACACGCGCTTTGGCGATCCGGAGTGCCAGGTGCTGATGATGCGGCTGAAAAGCGATCTTCTAGACCTGATGATCGCGAGCGCGGACGGTACACTCGATCAATCCCAAGCCGACTGGCACGATGATGTTGCATTGACCGTTGTTATGGCTGCCAAGGGGTATCCGGGCGCTTATGAAAAGGGCACGGAGATCAAAGGACTGAATGCTATCTCGGCAGATGAAGCCGAAGTCTTTCACGCCGGAACAAAGTCCGATGGCGACAAGATCCTTGCAAATGGCGGCCGCGTTTTGAACGTCACGGCGCTTGGTATATCGGTGAAGGACGCACAGGAAGCTGCCTACAAGGCCGTGTCGAAAATCGATTGGCCAGAAGGTTTTTGCCGGTCCGATATCGGCTGGCGCGCTGTTGCGCGTGAGAACTGAATTAGCCCAATAGACCGATAGCCATAAACGTCTCAGATAAATAGGCTCCTCCCGACGACTCATGTTGGGAGGATACTGTGGGCGACACACTGCCAGACCTGTTTCCAGGTTTCGAAAGCCATTTCGTCGAAACTGCGCAAGGGCCGATTTTCTGCCGGAGGGGCGGCGATGGCCCGCCGCTCTTGCTGGTGCACGGCTATCCGCAGTCACATGTCATCTGGCACAAGATCGCTACGGACCTTGCCAAGTCCTTCACGCTCGTGATGCCGGATCTTCCAGGATACGGGCAGTCCGTCATCCCGCCCTTGAGTGACGATCATGCCGCCTACTCCAAGCGGACGATGGCGCAGACCATGGCCGAGGTTATGGCACATCTTGGCCACGACCAGTTTGGGGCGGTTGGGCATGATCGGGGTGGGCGTGTGGTGTATCGTATGGCGCTCGACATGCCCGATCGGCTTTCTGGCGCTGCGGTTCTCGATATCCTGCCGACCTTTGACTACTGGAACCATCTTGACCGCACCTTCGCACTGAAGATTTATCATTGGGCGTTTTTGGCTCAACCGGCGCCCTTTCCTGAAAACATGATTGCCGCCGACCCAATCCCGTTTCTGGAGCACAAGCTCGCAAGCTGGAGCGCGGCAAAGGACCTGTCGCCCTTCTCTGAGGGTGCGCTTCAGCACACACGCGCTTGGTTTTCAGATCCGGCGCGCATCGCGGCGAGCTGCGAGGACTACCGGGCCGGGGCGCATATCGATTACGATCATGATGCAGAGGACCGTCGTACAAATAAAAGCATCTCCCAACCGTTTCTTGCGTTGTGGGGCGAACAGGGGATTGCGGCCAGTATCGAAGATCCGCTGGCAACCTGGCAGACATGGTGTCCTCACGCCAAAGGTAGGGCAATTATAGGCGGACATTTCCTGCCGGAAGAGTCACCAAAAGAAATCGCACAGGAGATACTCGAATTCTTTTCCCTGTAGAAAATACCAAAGTATAAAAAATCAAATTCCAGCTTCAACCAAACTTGCTGAGCTCAAATGCGCATGGTGTTAAGCTGTTAAAATGCAGTGCTTTTCAGTGAAAGTCCTTAATTTTCTTAACACTCTTATTCAATGCAATTTAACGAATACCCGCTATCGATAATTATGGCAGGGACTCTTCCTATCTTATTGGCGCCATCTGGGCTGCCGGAATTTAAGGATAGTGCCTGACGAGGTGCGGGGGGCAACCGTACGCAACGGTTGAAGGTTTGGCGTGGTTGAGCGGAGTATGCGGGACACCGAAGTGAAACGGTCCGGATATCATTTTCTCGATACTGTGGAATCCCGGTTGGATCACATCGCCGCTCAATGGAGCGACGATGGCGCTCGGATTGAACGCCCGCTTAAAGCTGTCTTTATTGGATTTCTGGCGCTCATCGTTTGCATTCTAACGCTCCAGAACATCGTCACTGAAGTCTCGCGACTGCAAGTTCCATTCGATCGAGTGCAGTCAGCTTCCAAAAAGCTGGTCCATCAGGAACAGCAGCGCAATGCCCAGGCTCTTGCAACGCTCACAGACCGTTTGACGTCCGATGACAATCTGACCTCGGCGATGGTCAAGAATGATCCCGCATCTGTCGCGCTTTATGCAGAGCGTGCTTTTGAGACCTTCAACGGCAAAGAGGGGCCTTACCGGTTGGCAGTTTATGGACCTGATCATTCGGTTCTGTACCAAAAAGGTCCTACGGCAGCCGCTTTGAAGACCTCGCCTGACATGACCGGAGACGACAATCATGCAAGTGCGCCGCGTGTCTCCAACAGCCTCGAATACGATCAGGCTGGAACCATTGTGGTTCGCAGCACAGAACCTTTGGTGTATGAGGGTCGGCTGCTCGGCTATCTGGATTTAAGTTCCAGTATCGAAACACATCTGATGCATTTGAGTTCTGCCGTTAACGGCAAGATTCTCAAAACCGGCGGGCCGGTAACCGCTGCGTCCACAGCCGGTTCCAACGAGCAGAACCCACAAGCAGCATCAGCCGCTGTTCCACTGTTGTTCAAGGAAGATGACACGGTTCTCATGACCGAGGGTCTGTCTCTTCCATTGGTGAATGCTGCGCCGGGCTCGAAAATCATGCTGCAGCGGGACGTTACAGCTGCTGCAAACGCCTTTTTCAAAACCACCCTCGTCGTGCTGCTTGTCTCCTTGGGCTTCGCGATCCTTGCCTGGGTTGTCATGCAGCGCCTCTTGGCCCGGCTTCAACGCCGAATTGGCCGCACATGGTCCAGCCTGGAAGAAGCGGTCAGTTCCAACACCAAGGAACTGGAACGCAGCCGTGCCCAGCTTCTTGAGGCTCAAGCGATTGCCTCAATCGGCAGCTGGGAGTGCGATCTCAGCACAAAAGAGATCTCTGCCTCGGAAGAGTTTTTCCGGATTACCGGGATTTCGCCCACAACAGCGTCTGGCAATCTGCTGGAGCAATTGATCGAGCGCGTGCCTGCAACCGATTTGCCCCGGGTCAAGTCAGTCATTCATCACGCGCTCGCGCAATGCCAGCCTTTTGATCTGGAGCATTCGATCTTGAGAGCTGATGGTTCGCTTGCGCGGATCCACACCAAAGGGCGTGTCTTCAAAGGAGAAAATGGCCGGAGCGTCCGGGGTATCGGCACTGTCCACGACATTACGGAACGGTCCAACACGGAACGCCAGAACACGCTGATGGCAAAGATCCTCGAGACGTCGCTTAACGAGATCTATGTCCTCAACGCCGATACCTACCAAGTTGAATACGCAAACGCCTGCGCGATTACGAACCTCGGCTACACGCTGACCGAGCTGCAAAATCTGACGCTCTGGGACATCAATCAGGAGTTCAGCCGCTCTACCATTGCTGAAAAACTCGTTCCGTTGGCTGAAGGTACAGAGGCCAATATCACGGGCGAGGCCCAACAGCGCCGGAAAGATGGAACGGATTATCCGGTCGATTTCCAGATCCAGATGGTGCGCGACCAGGGCCGTAATCGCATCGTCGCCATGGCGAACGACATTTCGGAGCGGGTTCAGCGCGAATCTGAAACCCGGGACGCGAAGGAACGCGCTGAGCGGCTTGCCTATTTTGATCCTCTGACGAAACTCTCGAACCGCGCCGGTTGTCAGCGCGATGCCGGAAAGCGGTTCGCCAAAACCAAAAAGCCGGCATTCCTCATCCATGTGGATATGGACAATTTCAAACGGGTCAATGACACGCTTGGGCATCTGGCCGGTGATTATTGCCTTGCAGAAACCGGACGCCGCCTGCGCGAAGTCAGCCGCGGGCTCGGGACGCCCTACCGTTGGGGCGGCGATGAGTTTGTTATTCTGGCCAATTCCTCAGACTCCGATCCGAACGAATTGTGTGAGCGCGCACGCCGGCTGATGCGGGCCCCGATGGAGTTTAACGGCACAACCTTCTGGCCGACCGTCAGCATGGGGATTGCCCTGTGCCCGGACCATGGCACGAACTTTGAAACACTTCTGGTGAATGCGGACCTTGCGCTTTACCGCTCCAAACACAGCGGCAAGGACCGGTTTACGTTCTATTCATCCGACCTGCAGTCCGTGAACGACAAGGAAGCGGAACTTGAACGCGAGCTGCACATGGCAGCGCAACGCGACGAGTTCTTCCTGGTCTTCCAGCCACAGGTCAACATGCGCACTCACAAGGTCGTCGGCGTCGAAGCCCTTGTCCGCTGGCAGCATCCAGAGCGCGGCGTCGTTTCGCCAGGGGAATTCCTGCCCGTCGTTGAAAAGACGGGTTTTGCCGCCGTTCTTGGAGAAATTGTTCTCGACAAGGCGTTCGCGGCAGCCAAGTCCTGGCAGGATGCGGGACTGGATTTCGGCCGGATTTCGGTAAACGTTTCTCCGGCGCACCTATCCTCCGGCATGCTGTTCGATCAATTCAAAACCGCTATGGAGCGGCATGATCTGGCACCAGAACGGATCACAGCCGAAGTCTTGGAATCGGTGTTCCTAGACGACCACAAATCAGGTCACCTGTCGACACTCAAGGACCTTTACGAGATGGGCGTGCATGTGGAGCTGGATGATTTCGGCACAGGCTATGCCTCGCTTACCCATGTGGTCGATCTCCCGATCAACGGTTTGAAAATTGACCGCTCATTTACCCAGCAGCTGCTCGAAGATGACCGCAAGGAAATCCTGATCAACCAGCTGATCCATCTGGCCCGCTCGCTCAACATCTCGGTTGTTTGCGAAGGTGTTGAGACAGAAGAGCAATATGACCGCCTGCGCATGATGGGTGACTTTGCGGTCCAGGGCTTCCTCATTGCAAAGCCCCTGCGTTTTGAAGACGCCACTAACTGGATGTCGGAAACCGCGGAAGACCTCTATTTCGTGTTTTAGGACCTGCCCATCACACCGTCACACTGCTGACGTTATGATCAGGCAACGAGTGGCCAAAGGGCCGTTTGGCAACACGACGTTCCCGACACTCGCCGAATAATCAACAGAGGCATCGGGCCACATGCTGCAAAACGCGTCGTATCCCAAGATCGGCCTGGCCCTTGGCGGCGGCGGAGCAAGGGGCCTTGCCCACATTCCCGTTCTTGAGGCATTTGACGATTTGGGGATCAGACCCCACAAAATCGCCGGAACGTCTATCGGTGCGATCTTTGGGGCAGGCTATGCTGCCGGGCACAGCGGTGAGGACCTGCGCGCCATCGCTCTGGATTTGTTTGCCGACGGCAATAAAGTCCTATCGCGCTTTTGGAAACTTGGCCCCAAACGCATCCGGGACCTCTTCCGTGCCGGGCCGGTTCAATTCGACCCCGTCGGTGTGCTGGACGCCTTTGTCGCCGAGCATCTGCCACCCCGATTTGAAGACCTCGATGTCCCCTTACGAATCTTGGCAACCGATTATTTCGGCTGCACTGAGGTCGATTTCGAAACCGGCCCGCTGCTGCCCGCTATTGCAGCCTCTATTTCGATTCCAGCCGTTTTCCGTCCCGTCCGGCATCAGGGAAGATTTCTGATCGACGGGGGTGTTGTAAATCCGTTGCCCTTCGACGGCTTGCGGGAAGAGTGCGATTTTGTGGTCGCGGTTGACGTTGTCGGCGCCCCGGTTCCGCGTTCAAATCCGGCTGACATCAGTATGCTGGACTCGATTTTCGGATCTTCGCAAATCTTGATGCAGACAATCACGGCACAAAAACTCAAACTGGATCAACCGGATATCCTGATCCGCCCGCAGCATGACAATACCCGCGTACTCGATTTTCTGAAAGCAGGAGCAATTCTGGAAAAGTCCGAAACCTTACGTGGTGTGACACGGGCCAAGCTGACAGAACTGCTAAATACAACAAGCGATTCAATCAAATAATCTCAAATACTATTCAAGCAATTTCCCTCGCTTAATTTACCGACTGTGGATACTTAAGACTCAATTAACTGAATTTCGCGATCCTTCTCTATGAACCGAGGAGTAGAGCAATGCCGATGGCAAAGGGATCCGCAGATTTAGAGACATGCCCCGTCCCGGATGACATCCTGAAGAAACTTCTGGATTCTGCCCTGAACGCGACGGCTGAGATCACTGGCCAATGGCCAGCTGCACAACGCGCAGCAATGGCAGTTTACTGCTACCGGCGCGCCCATTTGCGCAGTCTGGGCCTTCAACTTGCCGCCCAATGCGAACAATCCGACTTGGTCCGCGAAGCCGGAACAGCCGGCGAAATGATCTATCTGCAATCCAAAACTGCCGGTGCGGCCACCGACGATCTGAAAACACGGCCCCGCGGGACGAGACCGCCGGTCAGCCTTCACATCGTTTGATTGAGTTCCCGGGGCGGGTCCTTCCTCCCACCTGCCCCCACCTGGCAACCGTCCAACAGGCCGGTTGCCTTTTCTTTGGGCAAATGATTGTCCAACCGATCAAATTCCTCGCGATCACCCATAATTCCTTGCCGGTCTTGCCTGAAAGCCTAGTATTATTTGGGTGACACTCGCGAGTGGGGATCGTTCAGCATGTGGCAGTCCATCCATTGCATCCGACCAGCTACCTGGTTTCGTCGACGCTTTGAAAGCAATGCGGCGTTCCTTCTCACCTTCTTTTCGGCAATTCTCTTTGCTGGCCCTGCTCTGGCGATCTGCCAGGTCGTCGCCGATGCTCCGTACAAACCGTTGCGGCCGGGCGAAGTCCGGGTGTGGAACGCCAATCTGGAGCCAGATCAAGTCAGCATTCGCTACATCGGGCATTCTACCTTCGAGCTGGAAACTCCCCAAGGGATCCGCATCGCAACCGACTACAACGACATTTACCGTCCGTTTCTTCCGCCGACGATCGCCACGATGAACGGAGCCCACAGCACCCACTATTCGCTGAACCCTGACCCGAACATCGAACATCTGCTCTATGGCTGGAACCGGAACGGCGGCCCGATGGATCATGATATCTTTGTTGGCGATGTTCGCGTTCGAAATATCCAAACCAACATTCGTGGCTGGGATGGGGAGAGCCGCCGGCTCGGCAACTCAATCTTTATCTTTGAAGCCGCCGATTTGTGCCTCGCCCACTTGGGGCATTTGCATCACCGGCTGACGGAAAACGATTTGCTGCGCCTTGGGCAGATTGATGTCGTTTTCGCCGCCATTGACAACTCTTCGACCCTTAGGCTCGACAGCCTTATGGACGTGCTGGCTGCCATCAGTCCATCGATGATCATTCCGATGCATTTTCATTTCGCTGGGGCCCTTCCGGCATTCATGGGCCGGGCAACGGAACAGGGCTACCGGATCGTCCGTGCGGAGACTTCAAGTGTGACCGTGAGCCGTAGCACCCTGCCAGCGGAAAAAACGGTCTACATCATGATGCCAGGCGGAGCATAGATCAGGACGCGATTACTCCTGGTCAAACCGCAAAAACAGAACCTGACTGTCACCGGCCTTGCGCCGGTCGAGTTCAGTGAACCCTTCCGGGACTTCAACATCCGCAGAGCTCCGCTCCTCAAGAATGCAGATCGCGCCTGGATTCAGCCATCCGCCTGTCGCAGCAGAAACGAGTGCCCGCTCTCCCAGTCCCTTGTCATAAGGCGGGTCAGCGAAAACCAAATCGAAGGGTTCAATCGTTCCCGGCTCGCCGAGCTTTGTCGCATCCCGCCGGAATATCTTGGCCGCGCCATTGAGCCCGAGGCTTTCCATGTTGCGGCGGATGACACCACGTGGTTCAGCAGCTTCTTCGATAAAGGTACAGTGCCGCGCACCGCGGCTTATGGCCTCAAAACCGAGCGCTCCGGTGCCGGCAAAAAGGTCGAGGACCCGGCATCCATCAATCTCAAACTCAAGCCCATGCACGAGGATATTGAAAACAGTTTCGCGTAACCGGTCGCTGGTCGGCCGCGTGGCATTTGACTTGGGCGCTGCCAATGCAGCGCCCTTGAACCGTCCGGCAACTATTCTCACGAACGGCCACCGCCGCGCGGCGGACGGCCACCGCGATCCGGACGGCCGCCACGGTCTGGGCGGCCATTGCGGCCTGACCGGTCGCCCCGATCCGGGCGGTCACCTCGGCCTGCGCGATCCCGCCCTTCTGACCGCCCACCTTGATCTGAGCGGTTGCCGCGCTCTGGCCGGTCGCCGCGGAACGGACGGTCTTCGCGAGGTCCGCCCTTCCGATCACCTTTGTCGCGGTTTGTGCGACGCTCCTGCTGTTTGTCCTCAACGAGACCTTCATCTCCCCAAATCCGGCGTTGCGGCAGGGTCGGACGCTCTTCGTTGTAATCCTTGCGGAACCGCGGTTCGGACGTCATGCGGAACTTTGACCGCGGTGAGACTTTCTCCCGGCGCGGCCCTTCGTTTCTTCGCTTGCCCTGTTTTGGGCCACCGTCGTCGCTCCGCGAGGCTTTCTTTCGATCTGTCGCCGACTTGCCTTCACGGGCCGTCAGCCATTTGCCCTGGCCTTTTTCCGAGGATCCATCCCGGCCACCGCCACGCGGACCGGACCTTTTCTTGTCCTCTTCCTGCTTCGGCATATGGAAAATGGGCGCATCGAAGTCGGCGCCTGCCTCTTCCGCCAAGGCATCTCCCAGCTGGTCGCGAAGAACACGGCCGCGAATTTCCCGCACATCGCCCTCGGCCAGATCCATGAGCTGGAATGGACCATAGGATAGGCGGATCAGCCGGTTGACCGACATCCCCAGATGTTCAAGGACACGTTTGACTTCGCGGTTCTTGCCCTCTCGCAGACCAACCGTCATCCAGACATTGCCGCCCTGTTCCTTGTCCAGTGTCGCCTCGATCGCGCCATAGAGCACGCCGTCAATCGGCACACCGTCATTCAAGGTATCGAGTTCGGCCTGTGTAATCTTGCCAAAGGCGCGCACGCGGTAGCGGCGCAGCCAACCGGTTGCCGGCAGTTCCAGGACCCGGGCAAGACCACCATCATTGGTCAGCAGCAACAAGCCTTCGGTATTGATGTCGAGACGCCCAACGGTCAAGACCCGCGGAAGATCATCCGGCAGGCGGTCGAACACGGTCGGCCGGCCTTCCGGATCTTTGTTGGTCGTCACCAGGCCGCGCGGCTTGTGGTAGAGCCACAGCCGTGTCCGTTCGCGCATCGGCAGAGGTTCGCCGTCCACCAGAACCTTGTCCTTGCCGGTGACCGTGACTGCTGGCGTGGTCAATACCTTGCCATTGACCTCGACCCGGCCGTTCATGACCCAGGTCTCCGCCTCCCGGCGGGAGCACAAGCCGGCACGGGCCATGACCTTGGCGATGCGTTCGCCGCTGTCGGTGTCAGGAATGGTCACGCGCGGTGCGTCACCCGCCTCGCCGGCTTTGGGAGCGGATTTGCGCGGCGCCGGCTTGCGCGGACCGCGGTTGTCTGCTGCGCGTTTGGGTCGGTTCCGGCCGTTGTCCGGGCCAGACCGTTTCGGAGGGAATTTCTTTGTCGTCATAGGCGCGTCATAGCAGAGCAGAACGCGTTCGGGAATCGCTTGTTTTCACCATTTCAAAGTAATCGTACCCGAAGACGGTATCCGGAACCCAAATTCTCCTACTTTTGCAGCTGACGGATGCCCCGTACCGCCTTAAAACGGCGGATATGGAAAAGACGGCATGACCTCTCAAGACAACAACTTTACCGAAAAGACCTTCATGGATATCGCCCTGGAGGAAGCTGCGGCGGCTGCGGAACGCGGTGAAGTCCCCGTGGGTGCCGTTCTGGTGCGCAACGGGGAGATCTTGGCCCGGGACGGCAACCGGACCCTGGAACTGAGCGATCCGACCGCACATGCCGAAGTCCTGGTTATCCGCGCGGCCTGCGCCGCGCTACATTCCCAGCGGCTTCCGGAGTGCGATCTCTATGTAACGCTGGAGCCATGCGCCATGTGCGCCGGCGCCATTTCCTTTGCCCGGATCCGCCGACTTTATTATGGTGCCGGAGACGAAAAGGGCGGCGCTGTCGACCACGGAACCCGCTTTTTCTGCCAGCCTATTTGCCACCATGCCCCTGAGACATATGCCGGGATAGGAGAACGCCAATCGGCAGCTCTCTTAAAGAGATTTTTCCAAGGCCGACGCTGACCAAACTCTGTTGCGCAATTGCAACGAAGCACAGGTGAATTCACGAACACCCTGACTACGCTGAAAACTGTCATGCAAGACACGCTATGGTAACGGCTCGCGAACCATTAAACTGTCGAGACATCGCGTCATGATCAGATCTGCCATCCTTGGAGCGAGCATGCTGATGCTCGCCGGCCCCGCATTTGCCGCCGACCTTCCCGTCGCACCAGAACCGATAGACTACCTGCGGATTTGTGATGCCTACGGCAACCAGTTCTTTTACCTGCCGGGCACGGAAACCTGCCTGCGTGTTGGAGGCCGCGTTCGTATTGAAGCCCGGCTGAACAATTATGGCAGCGGACCGAACAATTGGTCAGACAAGGCGGCAACAGGAACAACGTTCCGGGCCCGCGGCTACAGCTATCTGGATTCGCGCACCGCAACGGAATACGGGTTGCTGCGTACCTACAACGCCGTCTTCGTGACAAACGACAACGACAGCAGCTCCAATTCCTTGGAGCTGGAGTACAGCTTCATCCAGTTCGGCGGGTTCACCTTTGGCCGGGCTCAATCGTTCTGGGACTTCTGGACAGGTTATTCTTTCGGCGCCCGGGTCACCTCCTACTCCGATACCAAATCGAACGTTGCTGCCTATACCCGTGCATTCGGCAACGGAGTGTCCGCCAGCCTTTCAATTGAAAGTCCGGTATCCCGCCGGGTGGAACTGATTTCTCCGAACGCCAACGGGTATGGCGGCTTTAAGATCCCAGACGCTGTCGCCAATATCCGCATCGATCAGGCCTGGGGTTCCGCGCAAATCATGGGCGCATTACACCAAGTCTATTTCGTCGACACGGCATCAAAATCTGCTCTGGGCTGGGCTGTCGGAGCCGGCGCGGAGATCAAGGTTCCTTTCCTTGGTGACCGGGACAAAGTTGTTCTCCAAGTGGGCTATTCTGACGGCGCAAGCCGTTTCCCACTCGACAGCTGGAACGGCCGGATCACCGACGCCATCAATGTTGGCGGGTCCACCAAGACAACAAAAACATGGAACATAGCCGGTGGCTGGCGTCACGCCGTAACCGACACGGTCACGGCCAATCTGGAAGGTGGTTACCACACGGTCGATGCCGCCTTGGACAGTTACGATTTCAATCAATGGACAGTGACCGGAAATCTCGTGTGGTCACCGGTTTCCAGTCTGGATATTGGCGCTGAAATGCAATACCGGAACGTCGATTTCGATAGAGCGTCCGGGCTTTCCGATACGGATGAAATCTACACAACGCTTCGGGTTCAGAAGACGTTTTGAGCCGCGGGGAAGACCTCAAGCAGCACCGCGCACTGCGTGACGCACACGGATATTCCTGATCACGGTTCGATTTTGGTTTTCGCCCAAACTCAACAGGCGCGCGTTTCAACCTTTGCGGTGCAATAAGCGTCTTGGACCGCGTCCCAGAGACCGTTGCCCCAAAGACCGCTGTGGCTGACGCCTTCAACGATCTTGAGTGTCTTCGGTTCCGGAGCCAGCTCGTACAAGCGTTCTCCGTGCGCCACAGGGATCACCCGGTCATCCGTTCCATGCACGATTAGAACCGGGCTTTGAATGTTCTGGATCCGCTCCCGCGTCGGCATTGGATCCTTCATGAGCACGGACACGGGCAACCAGGGATATTGCTCGGACGCAATGTCAACGAGAGCTGTATAGGGCGCTTCCAGGACGAGCAACCCGGCGTCCGGGCGCTGTTCTGCGACGGCAGTGGCAACACCTGTCCCCAGGCTCTCACCGTGCAGGATAACCGGTCTGCCAGTTGCCGAGACCTTGTCAAAATGCTCCAGCGCATCCTGAATGAACGCTGCCTCGGACGGAGCGCCTTCACTTCCCGGATAGCCGCGATAACTCGGCGCATAGAGCCCGAAGCCACTGTCCAGAACCTGCGCAAAGCGCTTGTGGCGCGTGGACAAATTGCTGGAGTTGCCGTGGAAATAAAGAACGACTGGTGTGTTTTCATGCCCCTCAGACGTCCAGACGGTCACGTCGGTGCCGTCTTGCATTGTGACCGATTCAACGGTGACGTTCTCCAGCCCTTTTACTTCCGGGGATTCAAGTTCACCGGTTGGCACAAAAACGAAATTCCGCTGATTGAGGTACATGTAGCCGGCCACAATGCCATAGGCGATCGCGCCAGCGACCAGGCCTTTTCTGACAGTCCTGCCAACCTTCCGCGCGGTTCCCGTGCCGTCCGGTGCAGGCGGTGTGCTGTTGTTGCTGTCTTCTGCGGTCATTCCGGTCTCCAAACGGCTGCCGATCTCGCCGTATGGGACGGATTTCCCACTGGCTGTTACTTGCGGCCGAAAAGCTTTTCGATATCGCTGAGTTTCAGTTCAACCCAGGTCGGGCGCCCATGGTTGCACTGCCCAGAAAGTGGTGTTGCTTCCATGTCGCGCAAGAGGGCGTCCATTTCTTCCGGCCGCATGCGGCGTCCGGCTCGAACCGATCCATGGCAGGCCATCGTGGCGGCAACGTGGTCAAGTTTCTCCCGAAGACTGTCGGCGGTCTCCCACTCCGCCAGTTCATCGGCGAGCGTGCGCACCATGCCCTGAATGTCCATGTCGCCAAGGATTGCCGGTGTTTCGCGAACCGCGATGGCACCCGGCCCAAACGCCTCAAGCGACAGACCAACCTTTGCCAGATCCTCTGCGCGTTCCGCCAGCCGGGCGGCATCTTCTTCCGGCAAGTCGACAACCTCCGGGATTAAAAGGATCTGCCGGGCAACATCCTTTTTGGCAAAGGCCTCTTTCAGGCGCTCATAAACAAGCCGTTCGTGCGCAGCATGCTGATCGACGATAACAACGCCATCTTCTGTTTGCGCGATGATGTAGGTTTCATGGACCTGTGCCCGCGCGGCGCCAAGTGGCAGCTCGGTTTTCTCCGAGACCAGCGGAACATCATGTGCCCTTGCATCGGCTGACGGTGTGGCCAGAGCAGAAAAGCCATTCTGGACCTCTGAAACCCGATCTTCAGCAAATCCCGGCACAGGATTTGGTGCCGTCTCCAATGGCCGAAAAGCCTCCGGCGCCCAGCGCTCCGCCGTTGCCGTTGCTCCGAACCCGTGCGCATTTGCCGGTCCGCTCGCTGCAGAACCGTAAGCGTGAGAAGTGGCACCGGATGGCCCTCCCGGCTGTGGAGATTGTTTTCGAAGCGCGTCCAAGGCGACGGCTGCGTTGGACGTCGACGACCGGTGCCCCGCTTGGACCAGAGCATGCTTGATCGCCCCGACAAGCAGGCCGCGGACCAACTGCGCATCGCGAAAGCGCACATCGGATTTGGCCGGATGGACGTTCACGTCAACCAGCGCCGGGTCTAGATCAATGAAGAGAACCACCACCGGATGACGATCGCGCGCAAGAACGTCTGCATAAGCCCCGCGCAAACCGGACAAGAGCAGCTTGTCCTTCACAGGTCGGCCATTGACGAAAAAGAATTGATGCTGGGCATTGCCCCTGTGATGGGTGGGCAAACCAGCATACCCGTTGAGCCGGACCCCTTCCCGCGCCGCATCAATTTCCATGGCGTTGTCGACGAAATCGGGCCCCAAAATCTGAGCGATCCGGGCCAGATGCGGCTCGTCGCCGCGCGCTGCCGGCCAGGATTGCGGCTGACGGTCGGCACCGGACAGTGAAAACCCGATATGCGGATAGGCAAGCGCGATCCGCTTGACGATCTCGGTGATGGCGGCGGCTTCGGCGCGGTCGGACTTCAAGAATTTCAGACGGGCTGGTGTCGCGAAGAACAGATCACGGACTTCAACCTGGGTGCCCTTTGAGCGGGCGGCAGGCACAATCGGCTGTTCCTTGCCGCCTTCCACGGCGATCGCCCAGGCATGGTCTTCTTCGCCGTGGCGGGTCTGAATGACGAGACGGGCCACGGAGCCAATCGACGGCAACGCCTCCCCCCGGAACCCGAGCGTGCGGATATCAAACAGGTCATCATCGGAAATCTTGGAGGTGCAGTGACGGCGGATGGCCAGCTTGAGATCGTCCTGACGCATGCCGGCCCCGTCATCGGCGACCCGCATCAGCGTTTTGCCGCCCGCAGCGGTGACGATGTCGATTTGCGACGACCCGGCATCAACGGCGTTTTCAACCAGCTCCTTGATCACGCTGGCAGGCCGTTCAATGACCTCGCCGGCGGCAATCTGGTTGATCACCTGTTCGCCAAGTTGCCTGACCTGCATGAATTGCCCTTTGATTGGTTCCGTTTGACGCGCGCTTCGGATATGGTCCGCGCCGGATTTACTTCGATTCCGTGCAATCCTATCAGATAATTTCTCATCCGAGTGAGCCGCCATGACCGTTTCTGCACCGCTTCTTGTTGACGGGCTCCATGCCCTTGCCCCGCAGTACAAAGGGATCTTGTGCGATGTCTGGGGCGTGCTGCACAACGGTGTATCCGCCTTTGAAGATGCGCATATCGCATTGCGGCGCTTCCGGGAAGAAACCGGTGGCCATGTGGTTCTGATCACGAATGCCCCGCGGCCGGCAAAATATGTCGCTGAAATGCTGACGAACATGGGCGTGCCGGAAGAGGCTTACGACAGCATCGTCAGCTCAGGCGATGTCACCCGCGAAGTCTTGGAAGCGCAAGGTTCCAAGACGCTGCTTCACATCGGACCGGACCGGGACCAGCCGCTCTATCACAATCTGGAAGCAACCTTCACCAGCGTTGACGAGGATGCGGAAGCCATCAGCTGCACCGGTTTCCGCGATGACGAGACCGAAACGCCGGACGATTACCGGGAGCGCTTGCAAAAACTCGCGGCGCGCAAGCTGCTGATGATCTGCGCCAATCCGGATATTGTTGTGGAACGCGGCGACAAGCTGGTCTGGTGTGCCGGAGCGCTCGCGCGACTCTATGAAGACCTCGGCGGTGAAGTTGCCATTCTCGGCAAACCGCACGCACCGATCTATGAGGCGGGTCTGCGCCGTTTGGCCGAGCACGCCGGGACAACAATCGCAAAAGAAGACGTTCTGGCGATCGGCGATGGCCTGCCGACCGACATTCGCGGCGCGGTGTCCCAGGACATCGACGTTCTGTTCATCACTGCCGGCATTCATGCCTCGGATTTTGGACCGAGCGAAGCCCCGGAAGAACACCTGATCCGCAAGCGCCTCATCGAAGAAGGTCTTCGGGCCCGCGCCGCGATCCCGCGGCTGTCCTGGTGAGGGGTTGCACGGGGCGAGAAACGGACGTTTGCTTTGTTGCCAAGAACCTAACGATTGAGCGCCCTTAAGTGCTTGCTTGCTTGCATCGCCACTGGCCAGTTCCCAGTGGCTTCAGAGGAAACCCTCTCAAACACGTTCATACTATCGACCGATAACTCCCATGCACTGGCCATCTTAACAGGGCCGTCCACCACCCGTGCAGTTATGCTGTCAGGAGCAGATCTGAGGGTTCCAACGATTTCGACAGGTGTGAACAGTTTCTCCGGAAGCTCCATCTCCTCTGGCAACGCTAAACGGACAAGGTTGTTGGGCGCTGGCGGCGGCACATGCGCGCACATACCAATTTCCGGTACGAGATAGGTCAACAGCTTCTTTTCGGACAGGGAACCAGCTAACAAGAAATACCCCTTGATACTGATCGTTTGTCCGTCCAGGTACCCGTTGACTGACCAGGCAGCCTTCTTTCGCTTGTCAGCCACAATCCAGCGCTGGGAGATCAGCCAGTCGAAATCGGTACCTGCTTTTGAGAGCGACGTTTCTTTAAGCTCAAGTCGCGACAAAATCAGCGTCTTCTCGTCTTCCGTGAGCTCTTCCCGGTTCAGTCTTTGCCGCAAGCGCGCAACTGTCGCGACATCGCTAAGCTGGGACACTGTAAGGGCCTTAAACGGGTCCTCAAAAGTCCGAGCGTTCTGATCGATAAGTTGCGACCAATCTGCCCCAATCTGCGTTGCGGAAGCGGGCAGCACAAACAGGAGGAAACTGACAAGACAAGCCGTCATACGCATCCGTTTTCTCCCATTAGAGCTCGTTCTTATAGACAACGCCGTCTTTCATGATCAGATCGAAGGTTTCACCTGGGTTTGCGACCAACTCGAGATCCTCCAGCGGGTTACCATCGACAAGTATCAGATCCGCATAAGCACCCTCCTTGATCACGCCAAGCGGACCGTCCTGATAGGGATGGCGCGGGCCACTCAACTCAAGCAGCTTTGCGTTCTCGGAGGTTGCAATTTTGAGTGCTTGATAGGGTGTCATCCATGTTCCGAGGCGGGCAAGGTAGACACTCTGCTGGTAAGCTTTCGCCGGGTCCATTAACTGATCTGTCCCAAAGGCAAGGTTGACCCCAAGGTCCACGGCCATCGGGTAGAGTTGGTCTACCGCATCCGTGACCTGTTTCCATTTTGCAGCGCTAATCGGGCTATCCCAAACCATGTCGGGTTCGAACATGGCCTGCGGACTGAGCCAGGCCCCTTTCTCTTTCATGAGTTCAAGAGTTTCGCGCGATGCAAAGAACCCGTGCTCGATGCTCATCACGCCATTTTCTACAGAAGTGCGAATGCCCTCGTCTGTCATGACGTGTGCGAGTACATATGTGTTGAAGTTGGTTGCTTCTTCGACGACTGCCCGGATCTCATCAACGGAGTATTCGCTGACATCGAGCGGATCGAACTGAGAAGAAACCCCGCCACCGGTCGTGATCTTGACCTGTGTGGCCCCGTACTTGAGGATCTCACGTGTCCGTTTGCGTACCTCCGGTACACCGTCGGACACCATCGCCATCATATTCCGTTCCCAGTAACTGAGTTCGGCATTTGAACTTCTTGGGTTCTCCAAGAGACTGTGAAAATCCGCGTGACCGGACGTTTGGCTCATGAAGGGCCCGGACGGCAGGATGCGATGGCCGGGATAGTCCCCGCTGTCGATCAGTTTCTTGATGGCAAAGGGATTGCCGCCTGGGTCCCGCACGGTCGTGAACCCCCGCATAAGGGTTTCTTTTGCGCCCGTCATACTCCGGATTGCCACTTCGGACATGTCGCCCTGGTTAAAAATAAGCACTGTCGCGGGCGTGTAGGCATAGGTTGTATGCCAGTGCACATCGATCAGGCCGGGGATCATGGTGCGCCCCTCGCCATTAATGATCGTTGCTTCCGCGCCATCGATTTCGTCGGTAGAAATGGACGCGATGAGATTGCCTTCTATAAGAACGCTGGCATTTTCGATGCGCGCCTCGTTGACGCCATCAAAGATGTGCACGTTCTTGATCAGAATCTTCGGTTTCGCGTCTTGGGCGCTTGCTTGAACTCCAAGACAGCAGGCAACAACGACACCTATCCACAATCCGAGCCTCATGCGTAAACCTCCTGCCTCGGTGGCGGCAAGCATCGTATGACTTGCCAATTTCGTCCTACCGCAGCGAGACTAAGGGGCGTTTCTCCTCCCGCGCAACTGCGTAAATTCATCAATGCGCATTTCAAACATGCGGTGGCGGCGAGCGCAGCTGCCGAACCACATCGGTGCGCGCTCGCAAAAATGGATCATTGACAATCTCATGGCCGCAGACCGAACGTCTCGATAGACGACTTTCTGGGAGACTATGAAATGCTTGCCTTTTTCCTGAACGCCCTTCGGCTTTTCAAAGCGATCGTGCGATCCTGGGAAGACCCGCATTTCAAGGGTGGCTTTGTTCTATGCATTCTGATGCTGGTCTCGGGCACTGTTTTCTACAGCAGCGTGGAAGGTTGGCCGTGGATCGACGCGCTTTACTTTTGCGCCGCAACACTCTCGACGGTGGGGTATGGTGACCTGACGCCTCAAACCGAAGCTGGTAAGCTGTTCACGGTCGTTTATATCTTTGCAGGCGTTGGTGTTTTTGTTGCTCTCTTTGCACAATTCGGCAGAGCACTTCTACGCGACACCAAGTGAACCGCGAGCGTCTGCTTTGGGCCCGAATTCACCAAACCAGTCATTGAGTTTCTTCGTGGAGCCATTGCGCAGTTTTTGGCACTTCCAATTTCGCTCAACACACTCATCCAAGCAGCAGACTCGTTTTCGCTCCGGCAAATTCCTGATGGAAGAATAAAAAAGACCGCCCAAAGGAGCGGCCTTTTTCAATTCTGTGTCCGGCGATGATCAGTCGAACAGCTTGTCGATGTCTGCCTGGCTGTCGCCCAAGAGCGCGTCGATGTCATTTTGGGAAACGCCCTCGCCGGAGTGCTGCGGTCCGTGAAGGATTAGCTCCCGCTTGCGGCGCTCTTCATCGGTTTCCTCGATCTCGGTTTCAAAACTCGCCGGGATGCGCAGCTGTTCAATGAAGGAGGTCACCCGCTCATCAATGAAGCGCAGGGTTTCAACCACCTTTGAGATCCGCTGACCGGTGATGTCCTGGAAGGTACAGGCCTCGAAGATGCCGATCATCTTGTTGCTGACAAGATCCTGATAGGCCTCGGAATCACTCGGATCCGCGGCCATGATTTCTTCGGCGGCTTCCATGATGGTGTTGGTCGCGTTCTCGGTCGCTTCGACGATGGCGTCGAGTTCGCGGCCGGCATCCGGGATCTTGTTGCCGGTCATATCATTTGCACGAAGCGCGGAAATCTCCTGCTTCATACGCGTGATTTCTTTGGCAATCGCCGTCAGCTCTTCCGTAACAGCCGGCTGAACTGTCGACAAAAAGTCGTGCATGGACCCCGACATGACTTCGGCAAGATGCATGACATCGTTTAGGGAAACTTCCCCATCCCGGGTCTTGTTTTGTTCCAGGAAATCGATGATTTGCGCGACATTTTCTTGTTTTATTTTGGCCATGAGATCCAGCCTTTCAATGGTGTCCATTGCTTAACCGCCGCCTCCAAACAGCAGATGCCGAGCTCTTGAAAACCGGCAATAAAACATTTTTGGCGCAATTGTCCGGCTGCAGCCTGCCTGCCCAGCCCGGCTGCTTAACTTGAAAAAGAATGCCGGCAACGGCGGAGAAGGAGACGCACACCGGTCCCCGCCAAGCCAAAGTGTTTTAGTCGGAGAAGACAGCCTCAATTTTCCCTTTCAATGTCTGCGCATTGAACGGCTTCACGATGTAGTTGTTTACACCGGCTTTTTTTGCTGCAATCACGTTTTCGGTCTTGGATTCAGCTGTCACCATGATGAACGGTGTTTTGCTGAGGGAACCATCGGCGCGAACCTGCTTCAGCAGTTCGTAACCGGTCATCGGCTCCATGTTCCAGTCCGAGATCACAAGACCATAGCGGCGCTGCTTCATTTTTTCCAAGGCTTCGGTGCCGTCCGCAGCGTCGTCAATGTCTTCGAAACCGAGCTGTTTCAGAAGGTTGCGAATGATGCGAATCATCGTCTTGTAGTCATCGACCACGAGGACCGGCATCTGAAGATCAAGGGCCATTGTCTACTCCATACTGTCAAGGTGCGCGGCCCCTGGCCGTGGGCCGTTGGAAACGCGTTATGACTTCGAAGGAGAGCGACACATTCATTTGTGTCCTCACCTCCCCACACTCAACGCAAACTAACGGCAGCAACTGAAAAGACCGTTAATAACAGACACTTTTTTTCTTCACCGAAAGCATAATTGTCAGAATTCCCGGGCGCGCTTAGCGTCCAACGCACAAAAAAACGGGATACACAGGGCCGAAAACATCATGCTGGAATTGCAAAAACTCTGTTTCGAAGATCTCACCGTCGGCATGACGGAAGAACTCGTAAAACATGTCAGTTCCTCCGACGTGGTGGGCTTTGCCGAAGTGTCGGGCGACAGAAACCCGATCCACCTATCTGAGCACTTCGCAGCCAGAACGCCGTTCAAAACGCGGATCGCGCACGGCCTTTACACCGCAAGCCTGATTTCCGCTGTTCTTGGCACCCGCCTGCCCGGGCCTGGCGCGATCTACTTGTCGCAGACCTTGAATTTCAAGGCACCGGTAAAGATCGGCGATGATGTCACCGTGACCGTGCGCGTCGAAGAACTGATGGAGCGCGGCAACAGGGCCCGGCTGTCCTGCATTTGTAGTGTTGAAGACACCGTGGTGCTTGAAGGCGAAGCTTTGGTCAAGGTACCGAGCAAGACCGAAGACCGCTCCCGGCTTTGATCTGATCAAACCCAGTTCAATTTCATCATGAGAGCAGCTTGACCTTTTTTGGTGTTGGCGGCACGTTCCACGCGGCTTTAAACGGGCGAGTTTTCTTCGTCCGCTCCGGATTGCCAAAACGAACGCCACCTTGCGCATAGGTCAGCTGCATGAACCGCACCCCATCCTCTGAATTTCATATCGCCGAATCGCTGGAGAGTTTTCCTGCAAGTCTCAAGGGCGGTGTGGTTGCGATCGGCAATTTTGACGGCGTGCACCGTGGTCACCGGGCGGTTCTTGACGCTGCTCTCGGACTTGGCCGCGGAACGCATCACCCGGTCTTCGCAATGAGTTTCGAACCGCATCCGCGCACCGTGTTCAATCCGGCAAAGCCCGTGTTCCGGCTGACACCACCGCCGCTCAAGACCGAAATGTTGCGCGTCTGTGGGTTAGACGGTGCTTTGATCCTCCCTTTCACCAAAGACTTTGCAGCTGTTGAAGCCAACGCATTCGTTCAAGATATTCTGATCGACACGCTCGGCATTTCCCACGCCGTTACCGGCTACGACTTCCACTTCGGCCGCGCCCGCCAAGGCACCCCGGATTACTTGCGCGCTGCCGGGGCTGAGCACGGCTTTGGCGTCACAATCGTCCAGCGCGAAGAAGACGAGAATGCTGACGTGATTTCGTCCTCGCGCATCCGGGACAACCTTGCGACCGGCGACATGGCCGAAGCAAATGCCCTCCTTGGTTACCGGTGGTTTTTCGAATCGCAAGTGCAGCATGGCGACAAACGGGGCCGGGATCTCGGCTACCCGACCGCAAATCTTCGGATGCCCGAAGATTGCCCGCTGCTACAAGGCATCTATGCGGTCAAGGTGAGGGTTGGGGACGACTGGTATGGCGGCGTTGCCAGTTATGGAAGACGGCCGACATTCGACAACGGGGCTGCCTTATTTGAAGTCTACCTGTTCGACTTCAAGGGTGACCTTTACGGCAAGACCTTGCGGGTGCACGTGGTCTCTTATCTTCGAGGAGAAGCGAAGTTTGACAGCGCGGATGCGCTGGTCACCCAGATGGACCGGGACAGTGAAGAAGCACGCGCGGCCCTAGCATCATTGCAGCCTTTGTCCGAAATCGATCTGAAACTCTTGGACTTCGCCTCGTGAGACAACGGTCGCCTGCGATCGACGTCAGCGAAAATCCGTTACAGGCAATCCTTTTGATGTCCAGCGCGATGCTGATCGTGCCTGTGATGGACATCATCGCAAAATACCTTTCGTCCTCGATCCACCCGCTAGAAGTCACCTTTGGCCGGTTTGTCTTTCAGTTTCTGGTCAGCTTGGTGTTCGCGCTGATCTTGTTGCGCTTGCCACGCCCTGGCGGACAGCAACCCTTCGTGAATTTTCTGCGTGGGATTTTGCTGGCCTCCGCGTCGTTATGTTTCTTCATCGCTGTGAAATACATGTCGGTCGCCACAGCCATCTCGATCTTTTTCGTCGAGCCGATGATCCTGACGATCCTTGCAGCCCTTATCTTGAAAGAACCTGTTGGCCCCCGGCGGATCGGTGCGATTGCCGTCGGTCTTGCGGGCGCGCTCATTATCTTGCGTCCGAACCTTGCTGAAATCGGCCTCGTGAGCCTGTTGCCGGTCGCAACGGCCGTGCTGTTTTCGTTTTATCTGCTGCTCAACCGGCTCTATCCCGTTCGCGATGATTTGCTGACGATCCAACTGAGTGCAGGGCTGGCCGGAAGCCTTTATCTGGGCGCCATACTCATCGTGGCCACCACATTTGACGTGGGCGATGTCGTCTTCGTGTGGCCGAATGCCTGGCAAGCAGGGTTATTGGCCTTGATTGGCCTCATTTCCTTCTGCGCCCATGGACTGGTGGTGGCCGCGTTCCAACGTGGCAACGCAAGCCTGCTCGCACCTCTGCAGTACCTGGAAATCGTCAGCGCGACCTTGTTCGGGTTTCTGGTATTTGCCGATTTCCCGGATTTGCTTACATGGGTCGGCATCAGCCTGATTGTTGGCAGCGGTCTTTACATCACGCACCGGGAGCGGGTGAGGAAACAGGCGGCCGGATAGAACCCGCAACGTTTGTCCGTCTATGTTCCCATTGCTTGTAATAGCGATGCGTCAGGAACCTGGTCAATAGAACCGGAGCGCTGCCCAGCGGGATCCCCGAGTGCGCTGCAATTGTGCGGGACATGCACGAGCACTGTTGGAGATCGAAATCGGGCTTACCGATGACTTGCCGGATGAAATCGACAGCACAAAGGTTCGCGGCCGCGGTCAGGCAGATAGCGCATAGGGAGACGCATGAGGCGGTTCTTGGTCGATCACACGGCTTACAGCGAAAATTCACACCAGCGCAGCCGACCGAGGGCGCGCGCTCAGCCTTTTTCTGACAAGAAGCGAGATCTCAAGCTACTGTGCCGTTTCCGCCATTCTGGTAGTGTCTTGCCGCAAGCTCCGATCGTCCCCGGCTGATAAGGGATACTCTGGTGATGCCGTACGCCACAACCCACTGTTGCCAGGCGTCAGTTTTGTCATTCTACCCAGATCCTACCGAGGGAGCAGATACCTCACGGCTTCCAAGTCTACAGGAAGAGCAACCCGATCGAACGTATGCGCAACAGGTTAAAACAGTTTCGAAGGGTTTCTTTACGATACCATGAAACCATAAGACCCTTTGCTGACTGCCTCAATCACCCAGCCGCACGCATGTGATTACGGAACTCTGTCAACATCAGCCAGAGTGCGCCATCAATTGCATCTGACGCCCTCGATTTCTTCCTTTTCAGTTTTAGGTGCCATTCTTCACTTAAAGTATTTCATATGAATTATAGGCCTTGAAGCTGTGTTGCAGTTCTATTTGCAGTTACTTGGCTTGTGCCTTCGCCAAAGACTGCCAGCCTCAATCCTACTATCAAGACCAGCAGACCTGCGAGGGGCCCTAACTGGATCAAAAAAGTCTGCGCGATACCGAAACTAAATCCTGTAATGAGCAAAGCGGAAGCGCACAGCGTAGTTGTCCAAGGTGGCAATTTTTGATTTTCGCGCCCCCCCACTAAAAAAGCGATTGCGAGCGAGAGCAGCGTTAAATCGTAGACAAAAATGAACGGTGAAATCAAAGTGGAAGCTGATAGCAAGACTATTGCTTTTGCTTCGAAGTTTATCTGCTTCCGCCAAGTCCAGACAGTAATTACAACAAGAAATAGGCCGAACATAAACTGTAGCACCGAGGCTACGCCAACGCTCCCTCCAATGCCGACAATGAATCCAAAAACGGAGGCCAAATGATACACAGGGAGAAAGCCATCGGTCATGGCCAGTTGCGCCGCAGGAATTTGTTGCAAGAAAGCTAACCAAGTATCTGAACCGAAGACAATCCAACTTGCCCCTGCAAGCAGCAAAGTGGTTACAACTGCCGATAAAAAAGTAATCCAGAAACCTCCTGCCAAGAGAGCAAATGGTATCAAAACACCTAGCTGTGGCTTAGTCGTCAAAAGCCCAATGAATACTCCGGCCAGCACCAGACGTTGGTTCTTAAGACACAACAGGCCCGCTCCAAAGAGAAACGCAGTCAACAACCCATTCTGGCCGTTCATCATTGACATGTACGCTGCCGGTGATCCGAAAACCAAGAATACGGCAAGCCAATGCCGCGCGATCTTTTTCATCACTACCGATAGAGCAACAGCGTTAAACCCCTGAAAAACAATGTATGCCGTGGTTGAACTGAAAAAGCCGAGTGGTGTGATCATCATTAAGTACATTGGCGGATAAAAAAATGCGAAGAAGACGCCTGGGTCGTTGTAAAGCTCTTGAACACCTATGAACGCGTTAATGTCATATGGGACTTCTGGCATCCCCATCAGAACCTGTCTGGCAGCCATCCAGAAGCTCAAAAAATCGCTGACTAAAACAATCGTTCCATCTGGCATCGTCTTAGCGAAATCGACTTGCCACAGGACGTTAAAAACAAAAAAAGAAATTGAAGAAACCACACCTATCAGCAGTAGTCGGTCTGCTTTTGCCCAAGTCCCGTTCGCCAAACTCAACATCAAATTAACCTACTGGAAGATTTTGCAATTTTTGTCCTAAACTTGACCCATAAATATTTGGTTGATCACGTTCGACTTTCTCCATTCCTAATTGGGTAACTAGTCTCTGGAAGGCGTTTTAATTGCAAAACGAGAACGACTTAGCTGCCAAGTTAGGCTGTCCGGTGGGCAGATACGGTTCAATTGCCCCTCTTTATTCCTTGTCGAACTGCTGCTATGTCCCATGCCATGCAAAAACAGGTTGTCTTCCGCCCCTGGATGAAGGTGGCGTACATAAAGCGAATTACCGGCCCGGCCCTCGGCTGACGCAATTGCGGCGCCAGGGACCGGGATAAGCCTCGTTCGACTGCCGTCATCGCGCCGGCAGACATTTCATGAAAATTGACTGCGGGCCTCGTCCCGCTGACCGGATCGACCACCGATGACCGACGCACCAAAACGCGACTATTCTGAAACGCTGAATCTGCCGAAAACCGAATTCCCGATGCGGGCAGGCCTTCCCAAAAAAGAGCCGGAAATCCTGACGCGCTGGGATAAGCTGAACATCTACAAGACGCTGCGGGATCAATCCGCAGGACGCGACAAATTCATCCTGCATGACGGCCCTCCTTACGCTAACGGCAACATCCATATCGGACATGCGCTGAACAAGACCCTGAAAGACATCGTCACCCGGTCGATGCAAATGATGGGCTATGACAGCAACTATGTTCCGGGCTGGGACTGCCATGGTCTCCCGATCGAATGGAAGATCGAGGAGCAATACCGCGCCAAAGGCAAGAACAAGGACGAAGTGCCGATCAACGAGTTCCGCAAGGAATGCCGGGACTTTGCTGATCACTGGATCGGCGTACAGCGCGAAGAGTTCAAACGCCTTGGCATCGAAGGTGACTGGGACAATCCGTATCTCACCATGCGCTTTGAGAGCGAAGCGGTCATTGCCCAGGAACTCATGAAGTTCGCCATGTCCGGCCAGCTTTATCGCGGTTCCAAACCGGTGATGTGGTCCGTTGTCGAAAAGACTGCGCTGGCTGAAGCGGAAATCGAATACCACGACTATCAGTCCGACCAGATCTGGGTGAAATTCCCGATCGTTGAGGCCGGGGGCACCGATGAAGCAGCGGCGGAGCAGCTGCTCGACGCTTCGGTTGTTATCTGGACAACCACCCCGTGGACCATCCCTGGCAACCGCGCCGTGTGCTTCTCATCCCGGATCAATTACGGTCTTTATGAAGTGACCCAGGACGGCCTGCCGGACGACAACTGGGTGCAAAAAGGTGATCTCCTGATCCTCGCCGACGCACTTGCCGGCGACGTCTTCAAAAACGCTCGCATCGAGGACTTCAAACTGGTCCGCGCAGTGTCTCCGGATGAGATGGCCGCGCTCACGCTGGCGCACCCATACCGGGACATGGATCTCGGCGGCTATCAGTTCGATGTGCCGCTGCTTGACGGCGACCATGTCACAGATGACGCCGGTACCGGTTTCGTACACACGGCTCCAGGTCACGGTGCGGACGACTTTGAAATCTGGATGGCAAACGCCAAGGACCTTGATGATCGCGGCATCGACACCGCAATCCCCTTCACGGTTGCCGACGACGGCTTCTACACCAAGGATGCGCCAGGCCTGGAGGGCAATCAGGTCATCACGCACAAGGGTGAAAAGGGTAAGGCAAACAAAGCCAACATCGAGTATCTGAAGCAGGCAGGCGCTCTGATCGGGCTTGGCCGCATGAAGCACCAGTATCCGCATTCATGGCGCTCCAAGAAACCGATCATTTTCCGCAATACGCCGCAATGGTTTGTCTATATGGACAAGACCTTGTCCAGCGAAGGCGACACGTTGCGGACCCGGGCCCTCAACGCAATTGACGAAACACGGTTCGTGCCGGTTTCCGGTCAAAACCGCTTGCGTTCAATGATCGAAAACCGCCCGGATTGGGTTCTCTCTCGCCAGCGCGCTTGGGGAGTGCCGATCACGGTCTTCATCAACAAGGACACATCTGAAGTTCTCAAGGATGAAGCGGTCAATGCGCGGATCTATGAGGCGTTTGTTCAAGAAGGAGCGGATGCCTGGTTCGCAGAGGGCGCAAAGGAACGCTTCCTCGGCAACGATCACAAGGCTGATGAGTGGGACATGGTCATGGACATCCTGGATGTCTGGTTCGATTCCGGGTCCACCCATGCGTTCTGCCTGGAAAAGCGTGAAGACCTTAACCCACAGCGCAAGACCGCCGGCGGCAAGGACTACGTTCTATACTTGGAAGGCTCGGACCAGCATCGCGGCTGGTTCCACTCCTCGCTTCTGGAAAGCTGCGGCACCCGCGGTCATGCACCATATGATGCGGTCCTGACGCACGGCTTCACAATGGCCGAAGATGGACGCAAAATGTCCAAGTCGCTCGGCAACCAGGTGTTCCCTCAGGACATAATCAAGCAATACGGCGCGGACATCCTGCGTCTTTGGGCAGCGTCGTGCGACTATTCGGAAGATCAGCGGATCGGTCCGGAAATCATCAAGACCAGCGTCGACAGCTACCGCAAACTGCGGAACACACTGCGCTGGATGCTGGGCTCCCTGGCGCATGCGACCGGCGAAGAAGTTGCCCTCCGTGACATGCCGGAGCTGGAGCGCCTGATGCTGCACCGGCTTGCAGAGCTTGATGCCATGGTTCGCCAGGCCTACGCCGATTACGACTACAAGAAGATCTTCCACCAGCTGTTCACATTCATGACGGTGGAACTGTCGGCGTTCTATTTCGACATCCGCAAGGACGCGCTTTATTGCGACGCCGGGTCTTCCAATCGCCGCAAGGCATCTCTCTATGTCATCGACAAGCTGTTCAACAGCCTGGTCACATGGATGGCGCCGATGCTGCCGTTCACAATGGACGAAACCTGGGTCTCCCGCTACGGCGAGGAGACATCTGTACATTTGCAGCAATTCCCGGCGGTTCCGGCAGACTGGAAAGACGATGCGCTCGCGGAGAAGTGGGCCAAGATCAAAACGGTTCGCCGTGTGATCACCGGTGCTCTTGAGATCGAACGCCGCGAGAAGCGGATCGGCTCCTCATTAGAAGCACATCCCATTGTTCACGTGACCGATCCAGACCTCATGGCTGCGCTGGAAGGCCGGGATATGGCTGACATTGCCATCACCAGCCAACTCACCTTGAGTTCGGATCCAGCCCCGGAAGGCGCGTTTTCGCTGGACGATACAAGGGGCGTTGCGGTCGTACCCGCACTTGCGGAGGGCACCAAATGCGCCCGGTCCTGGAAGATCCTGCCAGAAGTCGGAACAGACCCGGATTATCCAGATGTGACACCAAGGGACGCCGACGCGCTGCGTGAATGGGACGCAGCCAACGTTGCCGCATAACGGATCAATGAGACCTTGATGACAAATGGCAGTGATAACTCAGATCACCCCGCAAAACCGACCTATGTCTGGGGCGGCTTAAGCTGGCTCGTTCTGTCTGTCGCTGCCATTTGCTTCCTTCTGGATCAAGCAACCAAGATCTGGTTCGTCCATGGCTTTGATCTTGCCGCAAACGGCCCGGTAAGGGTCTTACCGGTTCTGGATTTTGTTCTCGTATGGAACCGCGGCATCTCCTACGGCCTTTTCCAGCAAGACAGTGATTTGGGCCGCTGGTTGCTTGCCGGTTTCACCATTGCAGCGACGATCGCACTGTGGATTTGGTCGACCCGCGTCGATTTGAAGCTTCCGGCTCTTGCACTTGCCCTAATCATCGGCGGCGCAATCGGAAACGGTGTAGACCGGGTTATTTACGGAGCTGTAGTCGACTTTGTCCACTTCCACGTCGGCACGTTCTCCTGGTACGTGTTTAACCTAGCCGACGTGTGGATCGTTGCAGGTGTCATCGGTCTCCTGTATGACAGTTTCGCAAACGGTCCAAATTAAGCCGCAAATTAGCGGTTTATAGGCTGGATCTATTACTTTCTGTTTGGCGGTGGTCAGACAGTGTCCGATTTCTTGAAGGATACGTTGTGGTGCGCACGCTCGGCGATTTTATCTCCAAAGGCCTCCTGCTCGCAGCAGTGACAGGCCTCGCAGCTTGTCAGGCAGCCGACGGAACGACCGTTGCTCCCGATACGGCTTTGGTGAACAACATCATGTCGGGCCTTGGCGCCGTCGATCCGAACAAAAAAGAGATCGAATACAAACCACGCGCTCCGCTTGCCATGCCGGCCGACAACACAACATTGCCGTCACCTTCAACTGAAGTTGCTGGTGCAGGGTCCCAGAATTGGCCCGAGCAGCGCAACGAAGATGAGATGAACGCCCTGCGGGATCGCTACAAAGTCGCCACGGACCACCGCGGTGACCTCAAGCGGCTTACACCAGAACAGATGGCAGGAATTGAAATCGTCGGTGTTGAACGTCCTGCGTCGACACCGGAACTGCGGGCAGCATCCGATCCGGATACTGCGCTTGGCCCGGGCAAACGTCTGTCACCAGAACAAATGAAAATCGAGTCAGAGCGGTTTAATGCGCTGAAACAGCAACAAGCCGGCACACAGACGGCTGGCGCTGCACTTCAGCGGCAATACCTGATCGAGCCGCCTGCAGCGTATAGCACGCCGTCTGCCGACGCTCCGATGCCGTCGACAGAAATCGAAGTGAAAAAAGAATACGTGAAGGTACAGCGGGACCACGAAACGAACCGCCTCGATCCAAGATGTATGGCGGGCGAGTCCAAATACTGTAACTAACTCTTCACGCCAAATTACAGACATTTAATGAGGCCTCCGATCCATTCGACCCTATATGGGGTGTTTGGGCCGGAGGCCTTTTCGTTTGGGCATACAACAGGAGCTCCCCGTGATTGGATTGCGCCAACCAATACCGATACTCAGTTTTGACCGCGCATTGCGCGGCAGACTTTTGGCAAGCCTTTTCTCCGCCACGCTGTTTGCCGTTCCGCTATCCGGCGTAACCCTATCCAAGGCAAACGCTTTGGAAGTCACGCAAGACGAAATTGTCATCGCGCCGAACCTTGAGCGGTTCGTCCTCGACAATGGACTGGAAGTGGTTGTGATCCCTGATCGCCGGGCTCCCGTTGTCACGCACATGCTTTGGTACAAGGTCGGATCGGCCGATGAGCCCGAAGGTCAATCCGGTGTCGCTCACTTCTTAGAACACCTGATGTTCAAGGGAACCCAGGACCATCCGGACGGTGAGTTTTCAAAAATCATTGCTGACCGCGGCGGCCAGGAAAACGCCTTCACCAGCTACGATTACACCGCCTATTTTCAGCGTGTTGCAAAAGAACACTTGCCGCTGATGATGGAAATGGAAGCGGACCGGATGGAAAACCTCGTTCTCAGCGACGCAGTGGTCGCGCCCGAACGGGACGTTGTATTGGAAGAGCGGCGGGACCGGGTTGAGAGCGATCCCGGGTCACGCTTGCGGGAAGCGATGAACGCCATCACTTTCGTAAATCATCCCTACGGATCGCCTATTATCGGTTGGCAGAATGAGATCGAAGCTCTCAACAAGGATGCAGCAATCGCGTTCTATGACCGCTTCTACACCCCGAATAACGCCGTGCTTGTCGTCGCAGGTGACGTAGAACCAGCTACCGTTCTGGATCTCGCCCAAGATACATATGGCAAGGTCCCGCAGCGGGCAGAACCGGGCGAACGTCTTCGTCCTGCGGAACCGCCGCTTGCCGGAGAACGGCGGATCGCAGTCACAGATCCGCGGGTGAGGCAAGAAGCGATCTCCCACACATGGATCGTGCCGAGCCAGACAACTGGCGAAGGCCGGACACCGGAAGCGCTGGATATTCTGTCCTACGTCTTGGGTCAGGGCCCATCCAGCCGCCTCTATAAGGCCCTTGTGCTGGATGCCGGCCTCGCCACGAGTGCGGGCGCCTATTACCAGAGCACAGCCCTGAACAGCGGACGTTTTGTTGTCTACGCTTCACCGCGGCCCGGCCATACGCTGGAAGACGTTGAAGCGGCTGCAGCGCAAGAACTGAGCAAGTTGCTGGAAGAGGGTGTAACCGCAGAAGAAGTCGATCGGGCAAAACGCAGCATGATCGCGAGTTCGATTTACGCTCAAGACAGCCAGACCGGCCTTGCAAGGCTGTTCGGTGCGGCCCTCACAACCGGCATGGAAGTCGAAGATGTCCAGACTTGGCCAAGCCAAATCCAAGCTGTCACACCCGAAGACGTTGAAGCTGCTGCGAGAGAATTTCTGACCGCAACACCTGTGACCGGGGAACTCAGAAGCCCGCAATCAAACGCCGACACCGCCAATAAGTCCGGCAAGGAGTCCTGATCATGAGATTGCAACACGTATTCCCCACTACCCCGGCCCTGTTCGCATTCGTGTTTGCCGTTGTAGCGCTCGCAGTGCGTCCATCTTTTGCTGTGGAAGTGGAACGGGTCATAAGTCCGAAGGGCATCGAAGCATGGCTGGTTGAAGACCACACGGTGCCGATCATTGCCCTAAACTTCTCCTTTGAAGGCGGCTCGGCTCAAGATCCGGCAGACAAAGCCGGTCTGACACGCCTTCTGGCCGCAACAATGGATGAGGGCGCAGGTGACCTGACCTCTGAAGACTATCAGGCACGGCTTGAGGAGCTGGCCGTGAGCGTCAACTTCAGCACCGGCAAAGACAGGTTCTTCGGCAGCATGCGCACCCTGACCCAAACGCTTCCCGAAGCGACGGAAATGCTCGCACTCGCCCTGAACGCACCGCGGTTCGATGTTGAGCCAGTTGAGCGCATGAAAACTCAACTGATCACCCGCGCTAAGCGGAATGAGACCAACCAGGATGCCATTGCGGGCCTTGCACTGTCGAAGGCTGTGTTCGGCGATCATCCTTATGCGCAACCGACGCTTGGTACACCTGAGACACTGGGGGGCCTTCAACCGGAGGACTTGAAAGCGCACAAGCCCAAGCTCATCGCAAAGGACGGTCTCAAAATCGGAGTTGTTGGCGCAATTGATGCTGAAACCCTGAAGTCAGTCCTGGATACAGTCTTTGCAGGTTTACCGGAGAAAGCCGACCTGAAGCCAATCGAAGAGCTCACCCCGCGAACCGGAGACAATGTCGAAGAGTTCCTCGATGTACCGCAGACAACGATCCTATTATCGCTGCCAGGTTTGAAGCGGGACGATCCGGACTATCAAGCAGCGTTTGTCATGAACCACATTCTGGGTGGTGGAACCTTCACCTCCTGGATGTATCAGGAAGTACGGGAGAAGCGCGGCCTCTCTTATGGCACAGGCACGTCCCTTTCGCCTTACAAGCACACAGGCGTTCTCATTGGTTCTGCCTCAACAAAAGCAGAGCGTTCATCCGAGACCGTCGACGTCATGCTGGCTCAGCTGAAACGGATGGCCGAGGAAGGACCGACAGAAGCTGAACTTGCAAGTGCCAAACGGTTTCTGACCGGCTCCTACGCACTCCGGTTTGACAGCTCCGGGAAAATCGCCCGGCAACTGGTTGCGCTTCAAAATGCCGGTCTTGGCATTGATTACTTCGACCGGCGCAACAGTGAAATCGAGGCTGTCACTCTGGACGATGTCAACCGGGTCGCCCAGCGCCTCATAGCAGGTGTTGACCCTACAATTGTCCAGGTCGGCCCTAACAACCCGCCGGCAACCGACTGACCTGAAGGCCAGGATTTGGACTTCAAAACAAAAAGCGGCGGGACTTTTCCGCCGCTTTTTATTTGGGGCTCATCGTGAAGAAACATATTCGTGACGCTAAGCTCATGGCTCTGCAAGACCGCCTGCGTCACGCGGCTGGCGGATCACAGACGGCTTGATACCGGAGCTGGTTTAGCCTGCCGCTTTTTTGCGTGGTGCCGGTGTGCCTTGCAAGACTTCCGCCCGTACAGGCCGCGGCGGTGAGAAGAGGTTGCCCTGGGCCAGTTTTACGTCGAAGTCGAGAAGCTCAAGCACCTGGGACTCGGTTTCAACGTGATCAGTGATCAGTTCCATACCGTAGCGGTGAAGCAGATCCCCAAAATCGGACGGGTGAATGTGACCGTGATTGGTTTCCCGTCTACCGATCAGATAATCCGCATTCAATTTGCCATACTTGAAGCCACGGCCAGCCAAGCTGTTGAAGTCCATTCTCATGTCGTCAATTTGATCAACAGAGAAGCGGAAACCAGATTCATAAAGCGCTGCAAGGCTTTCCAGCTCAACCGCACCCATCTGAGCGATATCGGATTGCGAGAACTCAAAAATCAGGGCGTCTGAGAACTCACGGTTGGACCGGACAAATTCCAGGAAGCCGGGAAAGAAAGTATTGTCCGACAACGACAATGAAGAGATGTTGCAGAACAGGACAGCGTTGCGATTGCGCGACATCAGCCTGCGGATAACCTGAACCGACCGGAACAGAAGCAAGTTGTCGATGCGGGCGATGTGTCCGGAGCGAACGGCCTCGGGCATGAAGGCTTGCGCCTCAATGGAGTCGCCATTGGCGTTCCGCAGGCGGGTAAACGCTTCGTAGTGCTTCACCTGACGCTGAGGCAAACTCACAATCGGTTGCAGAAAAAGCTCAACACGGTTTGCATTCAGCGCCGATGTGATGAGCTCATTCATGGCCGGGTTGGGGCCAGGCTTGGTCAGGCGCTCCGCAGATGGTTCAGCCGGAAGATCGGCAAAACCTTCATCGATTTCGCGCGCACCAGCACCACCATCAGGCGCACGGCCATCGCGTGGCACGTGCACACCATAGCGACGGTCCAGCTCAGACATATCACGATGGGTCGGAACGACGCCGTCATTGTATGGGCCTGGCTGCGGCGCTTGCGGTGGCGCGTAAGGAGCATGGTGCGGGACAGGCGCTTGCTGCGGATACTGACCCGGATGAGATTGACCTTGGCCGTTGGTCTGCGGATATCCCAGGTTTGGCTGCTGAGGCTGCTGATATTGCGGCAAACTCTGCATGGGTGGCGGAGGTGCGATGGCCTGCTGATCCTCCACCTTGGTCTCCAGGTCGGACATGGCTTCTGCCATCTGCTTGACCAGCGTGCCGAGCACTTCGACCTCTGCAAACAATGGATCGATTTCTGCCCTGGTCCGGCGCGGCATCGTATGTTCCATGCCAGTGAGACGGCCTTCAAGATTGCCGACATCCTCGTCGAGATCCGTCATGCGTTCTTCGAGGCGCTCTACGGCGTCGCTCACTGCACTGCGGTCCCGCGACCGTCCAATCAGCAGATGAACGAGGATCATCGTGCACATCAGCGCTAGGGACAGCGACACGGCTTCTCCAAATGGACGGCCAAATTGGAAAACCATCACTGCCGCTGAAGACAGTGCAATGATCACCATGCATATCGCTACAAATATGGTCGCAGTTCGGCCCATTTGGTACTGAATCTACCCGATGCGAATCAAAAAAGACTGGTTAATCATGCCTTAAGACAGCGCAGCCTCCGAATCCGTAAGCTCCTGTAAAACCTGTTTTTGGCAACTTGTCCCCGACTATGCGCGCAATGCGGCTCCAAAATGACCCGCACACCAAATCAGTGCCCCGGTTTCTCCCGCGCTAGCCGCGTTAGAGGGTACCGCTTTGCCCGTTATCCGGCAATTAGGGATTGAAATCAAATACACATGTCGTAAGATTACCTTACGTAAGCTTTTGTTCTTCAGCCGTCTCACAGGAGCAGAAAGGCGTTCAAAATGCCCATGCCGGGGCGATCATTGCGGTCGGAACCATTCGAAGAAGGTTCAACCACAAACGACATATCCCCCTCATTCCAGGGTCCACTTTTGTCGGGCGGTCAGGGCATAACAAGCCCGGCAAAAGCTTCACGATCCAAGCCTGGACAAAATGACCTCGGGTCCCGAGCAGATGCCGTCCTAGGTTCTTTGAAACACATCCTCAACAGCCCAGAGTTCAAATCAGCGCCTCAGTTGCAGGCCTTCCTGCATTTCGTGGTCGATGCGGCCCTAAATGACCAGACCGAGAAACTTAAAGGGATCACAATCGCAATTGAGGCTCTTGGGCGCGATGCAAACTTCGATCCGGACAAAGATCCAATCGTCAGGGTCGAGGCGGCTCGGCTGAGATCACGGTTATCCAAATACTATGAGGGATCAGGGGCGTCAGATCCGGTGAGGATCTCCATCCCGAAGGGCGGTTATGCGCCAGCTTTTGAATTTGCGAACATGAAGGGCACATCCGGCGTCCCTGCATCAGCCACCCCACGACAGGACGATCCGTCGGCGGAACACCTTTCAGCAGCCCCCACAACCATTGACACCAGCAATGCCTCTTCGTCAGATTCGGGAATAGAAGAACCGCCAGGACCACGCGACCTGCCAAAAACTGCTCATTTAGGCTCACACAGTGGACGTGCACTGCTCAAAAACGCAATGTCCCGTCCGCGAATTCCCATTGGCTGGCTGCTTGTCACAAATGCCGTTTGCTTGGTGGCCGGATACTGGGCAGGCAGTGAATAACTTCCGCGTTTCAATGCCTTTCCGGGCAAAAACTGCATTTTGCGCTTTGTGACAACGCTTTGTTTACCCTGTTTGGCGAATTATCCCATTAGTCAATCTTTCGAGCCCCGAAGGATTATGACCAAAGCGATGGGAGTTACCCTGCGATGGGGAGTAAAGAGGGCAAGACCTTGCCTGTGATTGTACGTGTTTTGGACGCATCGGCGTCTGAAGCAGCCCGCACATCGGCAGTCTGTGCGAGACTATCGGCCGAGTGTTCTGAGCCAATCCTCTATACCGATACCGCTCCCTGTCTGCAGGACCTTGCTGATAAGACCACAGACATTCTCATCATTGATCTGGAGACGATTGGCGGCGACGAAGCACTTGAGGCTTATGCGGTCCGCTGCCCCAAGGCCGTTATTCTCGCGGTGTCCTCGATGGGGTCTGTTTCCCGCGCGGTCAGTGCAATGCGCGCCGGGGCTCATGATTTTCTGACAAAACCATTCTCTCTGGATGCGCTGGCATCAAAAATCAGCTTCCAACTGCAACAGCGTCGGCCTGTTACAAAGCCCTGCCAACAGACGCCAGATCGTACGGTCCAGATCGAGGCAGTAAGTCAAGATAACTTGCCAGCACCGCGCAGTCTTCCTGAACCCAAACAGGCTTTGGGGCTCGACAGACTGATCGGCACCTCCCCCGCAATGCTGGACATTCACGATCAAGTCCGACGCATGGCACCATCGCAGGCCCCTGTTTTCATTACCGGTGAATCTGGAACCGGAAAGGAACTATGTGCGGCCGCAGTGCATGAACTCTCAGATCGGAATTCTGGTCGATTTGTGACTTTGAATTGCGCGGCTATTCCCCGGGATCTGATTGAGAGTGAAATCTTCGGCTATGTCCGAGGTGCTTTCACTGGTGCTGCCGACAATCGTGCCGGCGCAGCAGAACAAGCTGACGGTGGCACGCTGTTCCTTGACGAAATCGGCGAGATGGATCTGCTGTTGCAAAGCAAGCTTTTACGTTTTTTGCAAACCGGCACGTTCCAAAGGCTTGGCGACACGGCAAGCCGGAAGGTAGATGCCCGGATCATATGCGCGACCAATCGGGACCCATTGACTGAAATCACGGCCGGCCGCTTCCGCGAAGACCTTTACTATCGTTTACATGTTCTGCCAGTGCATCTTCCTGCCTTGCGGGAGCGGCGGGAGGACATTCTACCGTTGGCCGAAGATTTCCTGAAACGGTATTCAGGTGAGGAACGCCGCAACTTCCGCGGTTTTGACGCAGATGCAGAAGCGCGGATCGTCTCTTACGGCTGGCCCGGAAATGTCCGCCAGCTTGAGAACACGATCCGTCAGATTGTCGTGATGAATGATGGCGCTGCCGTTACCCACGAGATGCTTCCTCTGGTCATTCGCGATGCGCAATCGCGCCCGAACGGCATTATAGACCTGTCGCGCGAACGATCTCGCGCAGCTCCGGCCAGTCGGCCATTCGGTGCGATTGAACCTCTCTGGGCTCAAGAGCGCCGCATTATCGAAGATGCACTCGATGCGTTTGATGGGAACATAGCCATGGCCGCTGCGGCACTGGAGATCAGCCCATCGACAATTTATCGCAAAAAACAATCCTGGTCCGCCCGCAGCCTTTAACCGGCTATGTTTACCGCAACGCACACATTTCCTTGTTTCTTGGCGACGCTCGGTCTATATCGGCAAAATCGCTAAGAAAAGACAAGATCTAAGGGCGGCGGGGATTTATATGACGAAGCAGGCAAGCCGGTTTAAGCTTGGGCGGAATTCCACTTCTCTTGCATTGGTGTTCGGGATATTCGTGGCGGCGGGCTCCGCTGTTGCTCAATCTCGTGACTACAAGTCTCCCTCCCCGGCATTCACGGAAGCGTTGACAGCTTTCGATGCCGCATGGACTGCAGACGGCCTTGCTTTTTCAACTGTGACGTTCACAGACGGTCCCGGCAGTGGATATGGGAAGTACACTGCTACAGAAAACAATGTGTTTTCAGCCGGTGAGACGATCGCGCTTTATGCTGAGCCTGTCGGATATGCATTCGATCAGTCGCAAGACGGTTACACATATAAACTAGCCGCCAGCTATCGCCTGATAAACACATCAGGTCAGGTCTTGAGCGAACAATCTGATTTTGCAGAGTTCACCGGCACGACCCGATCCAAGCAACGCCAACTTTCGGCCAGCTTGTCATTTCAGTTCGATGGTTTGCCCGAAGGCGACTATGCACTCGAAGCCACTTTTGCCGATCAAATCGGCAATCAGACAGCCGGTTTCAAGCTTCCATTTACAATCCAGGCCGCCAACTGATCCGCATCTAAAATAAGACTCGCAGCGTTGGAGCATCGACCACGCTCAGCCCGCGGCTGAACGCAGGGAAATCCAAGCGTTAACAGTGTCGTACCAATGTGCCGGATCTGGCCAGAAAATCTTCCTTCCGCCATTGACAAGCCCCTCCGCGATACATAAATCCTTGGGCGTTGTTAGCACTCGCCACTAGGGAGTGCTAATCGCGGATGGGAGGGGTAATTTCTCCTGTTCTCAGTAACCCAATAATCATGTCTCGCGCGCTGCCTATTGCGTGGGGCGCGCTCATGAGAGGAAACAGTCTTATGGCATTTCGTCCACTTCACGACCGTGTCGTAGTTCGCCGCGTCGACTCCGAAGAGAAGACCGCTGGTGGCATTATCATCCCGGATACCGCTAAGGAAAAGCCGCAGGAAGGCGAAATCGTTGCAGTTGGCAACGGTGCGCGTGACGACAGCGGCAACGTTGTTGCTCTTGATGTCAAAGCAGGCGACCGCGTTCTGTTCGGCAAATGGTCCGGCACTGAAGTCAAAATCGACGGTGAAGACCTCCTGATCATGAAGGAATCCGACATCATGGGCGTGATCGCTTAATTCAGCGAACCGCTTTTTGATCTCAATCGTAAATTCCAGAATAAGTGAGACGACTACATGTCTGCTAAAGAAGTAAAATTCTCGTCTGACGCACGTGAGAAAATGCTCCGTGGCGTCGACACCCTCGCAAATGCCGTTAAAGTAACGCTCGGCCCGAAAGGCCGTAATGTCGTTCTCGACAAGGCCTTCGGCGCACCGCGCATCACCAAAGACGGTGTTTCCGTTGCCAAGGAAATCGAACTCGAAGACAAGTTCGAAAACATGGGCGCACAGATGGTGCGTGAAGTGGCTTCCAAAACCAACGACATCGCTGGTGACGGCACAACCACTGCAACCGTTCTTGCTCAGGCTATTGTCAAAGAAGGCGCCAAGGCTGTTGCTGCCGGCATGAACCCGATGGACCTGAAGCGCGGTGTAGATCTGGCCGCTGCAGAAGCCGTCAAGGCTCTGATGGCTGCTTCCAAAGACATCACCACGTCTGAAGAAGTTGCTCAGGTTGGCACAATCTCCGCTAACGGCGACGAGCAGGTCGGCAAAGACATTGCTGAAGCCATGCAGAAGGTTGGCAACGAAGGTGTAATCACCGTCGAGGAAGCCAAGTCTCTGGAAACCGAGCTGGAAGTCGTTGAAGGCATGCAGTTCGACCGTGGTTACCTGTCTCCGTACTTCGTAACCAACGCCGACAAGATGCTGGCTGACCTTGAAAAGCCGTTCATCCTGCTGCACGAGAAAAAACTCTCCAACCTGCAGGCCATGCTGCCGATCCTGGAAGCTGTTGTTCAGTCTTCCCGTCCACTGCTCATCATTGCAGAAGACGTTGAAGGCGAAGCGCTGGCAACTCTCGTTGTCAACAAGCTCCGCGGCGGCCTGAAAATCGCAGCAGTCAAGGCACCGGGCTTCGGCGACCGCCGCAAGGCCATGCTGGAAGACATCGCGATCCTGACCGGCGGCACCGTGATCTCCGAAGATCTTGGCATCAAGCTGGAAAACGTGACCCTCGACATGCTCGGCACCGCTGAGAAAGTTGCGATCACCAAGGAAACCACCACCATCGTTGACGGTGCAGGTTCCAAGGACGACATCAACGGCCGCGTTGGTCAGATCAAAGCTCAGATCGAAGAAACCACTTCCGATTACGACCGTGAAAAGCTGCAAGAGCGTCTGGCGAAACTCGCTGGCGGTGTTGCTGTGATCCGTGTTGGCGGCGCGACCGAAATCGAAGTGAAAGAGAAAAAAGATCGCGTTGATGATGCTCTGAACGCAACCCGCGCTGCTGTTGAAGAAGGCATCGTCCCGGGTGGTGGTACAGCTCTGCTGCGTGCGAAGAAAGCTGTCGAAGGCCTGGCCAACGACAACGCTGACATCGCAGCTGGCATCAAGATCGTCCTGCGCGCTCTGGAAGCTCCGATCCGTCAGATCGCTGAAAACGCTGGTGTCGAAGGCTCCATCGTTGTCGGCAAGATCCAGGAAAACGACGACACCACCTTCGGCTTCAACGCGCAGACCGAAGAATTCGTCAACATGATCGAAGCTGGTATTATTGACCCGACCAAAGTTGTCCGTACTGCTCTGCAGGACGCAGCATCTGTTGCCGGTCTCCTGATCACCACCGAAGCCATGGTTGCTGAGCTGCCGAAGAAAGACGCAGCACCGGCAATGCCGGGCGGCGACATGGGCGGCATGGGCGGCATGGGCTTCTAAGCCAGCCACTCACAAGTCTTACGGAAAGGGCGGCCCTCGGGTCGCCCTTTTTGCTTTTTCCCGGCTGTATACTGCGCAACATACTGCTGCTCACATACCGATGGCTGAGACGTCCTTGTCTTAGAACCCGCATTTGGCGGGCTAACGACAATGGTGTGCAGGGCATTAGGTATGACAGTTCAAGACGACAACACTTTAAAACTGATCACCGCCAAGAACCGACTTTTCGGAACCATCGACCTCACGAAACAAGCCGTCGACAGCAACTACAAAAACAGTCTGACACTCAAGGTCGGCCAGATACCAAGCACTTATTTCTTCAGCTCGGCGTTGTTTGAAAACACCTCAACTCGCTACAGACCGTTTCACCCCCAAGGCTTTATCGCAACCTCCAGTGAAATGCGTATGTATTGGGTCCTTGCAGGATATTGGAACACGATCGGAAACCTAAGAAGCGCATTGTCGACAGATTTCGCGCCGATCAATCCGTCGCTTCCGGACACAAAAGCCTCGATACCGGCATTTTATCAAAGCCGGTATTTCGTCTATGCCCCAATTGGCGTCGACAAAACCGGTGTGGAGGCATCCATCCGGATGATGCAGAAACAAGCAACTCCTCTATCGACCGATGCGCTGGTCACCATGAACCGCGATGATAAAGGCGGAGACAAAACGGCTACCTATTACATCAACGAGGGAGCTCTACAGGGGATGTTCTGGGCATCGAAACAAGGCGGCTGGAATTCGGGATCAGGTCAAAACACCAACCGTTTGTTCCCTTTTGAGATTATCGATTACCCTATCCCGGACACAGCTTTCCCGGAAGCAGCCGCACGTGGGAGCGATTTTCCAGAGGCCTTGAAAGTTGTACCGGCAGATAACCGTGTCCATTTCGGGCACTCCCTGATGACGATCGACGCCATTGAGACCTATTACAAAGATCCAAACATGCAAGTCGGCTTGGAGAATGTCATAACCGGTGCCGACTTGTGGACACGCATGCTTCGATTGGGCGCCTATGCTCAAAGTCTCGGATATTCGGCCAACGCCAGGCCGTTTGGTGCCCAATACATACAATCGGGCACCAACTATCTGTCTTTGAAGGAAGCTGGAGACTTAAATCGGCAGAAACAGCTTGTGACAGAACTTATCGCTAATTTTGTAGATAATTAGAGTGTGTACCGATCGAAGCCGCGGGTGCTGCCAAATGCTTTCTGCACTTTCTTTTCAATTACGAGGTCATTGAAAGAGCTCGTGTTAGGCAGCCCGGACCTGACCAAGGAAGTCTTCAACCTGAGAGCGCAAGTTCCTAGCGTGATCCGAAAGGTCGACAGCAACTTCAAGAACTTCCTTGGCTGCATTGCCCGTGTCGGAAGCGGCTTGTGCAACATCATTGATGGTGTGACCGACCTCAGCAGTGCCAGAGGCTGCCTGCTGCGTACTGGCGGCGATTTCACGTGTCGCGATGCCTTGTTCACTCACAGCACCAGATATCGTATCAGAGATATCCTTGATCCGGCCAATCGTTTGACTGATCGACTGGATCGCTTCAACAGCCTCCCCAGTCGCTGACTGCATACCCGAGATCTGCGAACCGATTTCTTCGGTTGCTTTGGCTGTTTGAGTTGCGAGGTTTTTCACCTCAGAGGCCACAACTGCAAACCCTTTCCCAGCCTCGCCAGCACGCGCCGCCTCAATGGTTGCGTTCAGTGCCAGAAGGTTCGTTTGTTCTGCGATGCCGCTGATCAGTTCGATGACCTCTCCGATCTTGCTCGCTGCATCTGCCAATCCACGGACCGAGTCGTTGGAGCGCTCCGCTTCTGCATTGGCCTGGTTGGAGATTTCCGCTGATTCTGCGACCTGTCTGTTGATCTCCCCGATGGAAGCCGACATTTCTTCCGCGGCCGAGGCGGCTGTTTGTACATTCTGCGATGCGTTTTCCGCCGAAGAAGCAACGGTGTTTGCCTGTTGCTGGGTCTGTTCAGCAACGGACGACATGGACTGTGCCGTCGATTGCATGCGAGACGAGGAGTCCGTCACTGTGTCGACAATTCCCATCAGAGCAGTTTCGAACTGATCAGCAAGCGCATTCATCGCCGCCCGCTTCTCTTCCGCTGCCAGGCGCTCTCGTTCGACTTTTTCTAGCTCGAGTTGTTCGACTTCGAGAGCATTTTCGCGGAAGACGGCAAGCGCTCGCGACATCTGTCCGATCTCGTCGCGGCGGTCAGTTGCCGGCACATCCACGTCAGAGTTCCCACCTGCAAGCGCGGTCATAGACCCAATGATCTGGACAATTGGGCGCGAAATCATGCGTGAAATCAGCCAGTTCGCAACCAACCCGACCAGAGCCACCAGGGCCACGGTCAGTAGAAACAATTTCATAGCTTCTTGCGCGCCATTGAGTGTCGCTTCGGTTGCCTCAACCCTCAGACCGTCAACAACGGTTTTCAACTTGTCGACATCACCAACAAGACTGGCGTGAAGTTGCGTCGCATCATTCATGAAGATGCTTGCAGTTGCGACATCCAAGGTTGCCATATCGGCTGTACCAAGGGCGGATTCTGAGTACTCTTTGGCGTGCTTAATCGCCCCTTCTTGGAGCTCTGCCAGATCGGCGTTGTTGAGCTTGGACAAATCCAAAGCTTCAAAGTCTGCAACAATCGCCTTGAGCTGTGCTGTTGACTGTTCGAACTTGGAATTGATTTTGTCCATGTCCGATTCATTTTGCGCAGTTGTCATCAAGTCATAGAGGGACAACTGAGCGCTCGAGAGGTTTTCCTTAACGCGGTTCATGTCCGCAAAGGCTTTGATTTGAACATGGCTCAGATTTTCAACGGCAGCGCGTTGCTGATCGATCGCCATGAAGGAGATGACAGAAACAATTCCCAATCCCACCAACAGGATGACCGGTGTGACGAACATCTTTTTTGCTAAGGCAAGGTTGGCGAACCAGTTCATTTTTCCATCCAATATTGCATTTTAAATTGAAGGCCGATGGCCGAAGCGGCCATCGGTATCATTTGGTTGGCTAAGGCGTGCAGTGGCGGGCCTTACTTGTAGATTCCAACGCCGCAGATGTGATCGCCAGCGGACTTAACTACGGACGACTTTGGCTCGATTTTCTTCGAAACCGGGTTCGGCCAACGGTAGTCAACCCAGCCACCACCAGATTTGCCCGTGCTCACAAGTTCCATCACGAACTCTTTGCCATCAGCATCTTTTAGGCCAGACAGATCCCGGCCAATTAGTTTTGCGTTCGCCCCGTGAGCAACCGTTACACCCGCATCATCGAAGCAGAAAACGTAGAGATCTCGATCTTGCCAACCCTTATCGGTGGCGGAGAAGTCTGCGAGTGCCGTTTCCGCCCCAGCAGACTGGTAATGCGCCACGGCTTTGTCGAGCATTGCCGTTGCTTCATCTGCCGTGCCGCGATCTGCTGCAAATGCAGTGGCGGATCCAGCCATCGAAAGTCCGGTAATCAGGAGTACCGCGATTTTTGATTTGATCATTCCCTTATCTCCTCCTGAGACGTCATCAAAGATGCTCTCAACAGAAGAGAGAAAACCTAATATTCGGATAATGGAATTAATTGGAGTTGATACCGATCAAGTAATCAATTTCTATTTTTGATTTAATAAAAATATATATACAATCCAAATTGAGAGGCGTATTTTGCGCCGCACAATAAAATTCCTATTCCTGCCACCTCTATACTTAATACTACCAATATACAACCTATGAATGAAAATGCTTCTTTGTTCTGACCTGTCCCCACTCTTTTCGGCGACGTGTATTTTCTTCCAATTGCCATTGATTCTCTGAACGAAAAACCCCTCAAAATTACCTTACGACACTTTCAAATCCCATTTATTTCAAGGGCATCCCTTGCAGATACCCACCACGCGATACAACCAAAATCGAAGGTTCAAACACGACTCGGTCCGCTGATATGGCTCGCCAAGTTCGCGGCAAACCAACGCTCAAAATCCGCTAACGAACGCACACAAAATATCCAGGTCCGGGCCTATACTTTTTTTGTTTTTCTCAAAAAAATCAGTGCCACGTACCATGTTGCAACCTGGTTCCACCATCCAACAGATTCGTTTGCCGTAAAGCGGGAATGGCACTAGACAGTGACCGAAGATTGTTTGATGCGAAGAGACCCCTATGAGTGCCGAACTGAACAGTAGGCTCGAAAAACTGGAGATCGATCTTGCGCACGCCACGCACACAATCGATGAGCTGAATGGCGTTGTCGTTGAGCAAGGGAAACAGATTGACCGGCTGACCCGAAAACTCCTCAACATGACCGATCAGGTCGAAGAGTTGATTGAAAACGTGTTGCCTGGTCACCAGGTCGAGAAGCCGCCACACTATTGAGCCCCGACAGGGCGGCCGCGTGTTGACGAACCGACAGAACAACACGGGTTATCGATGACCGTTTGAGTGCCCATCTTGCCACTTGCGCTCAATGTGATAGTTCGCTTACGTATAATGCGGTGCATATACACATATAAATAACGCCAAGGACACTGAGATGCAGAACCTGCGCTTGACCCTGAAATCCCGTCCCGAAGGAAAACTCGGACCGGAGCACTTCGACCGTGTCGAAGAAGACATGGGACCTCTGGCAGATGGCAAGGCGCGCATTCGTGTCGTTTATGTCTCTCTGGATCCAGCCATGCGCGGTTGGGTGTCGCCGGACACAAAGAGCTATATTCCGCCAGTTCAATTGGGTGAGACGATGCGCTCGTTGGGTGTTGGCGTTGTTGAGGAGAGCAAGTCTGATGCATACAAGGTCGGCGATTGGGTCTCCGGCACACCAGGCTGGACGAAATATGTCGACGTGGCTCCAGGCGAGATCAGCGTTGTCCCGCAAATGGACCGGATCGAGCACTATATGGGCGTTCTTGGCCTGCCAGGGGTGACCGCCTATCAGGGCCTGGTCATTGAGGGTCAACCGAAGGAAGGCGAAACGCTCTGTGTGACTGGAGCCGCCGGGTCGGTTGGCTCTTTGGTCGGCCAGATCGGCAAGGCGCTCGGACTGCGTGTGATCGGTATTGCGGGGACTCAGGAAAAGTGTGACTGGCTGACCAAGGACCTCGGCTTTGACGCAGCTCTCAACTACAAGACCGACGATCTGAGCAAAGGGCTTGCCGAGTTCGCCCCGGACGGCATCAACCTGCATTTCGAGAATGTCGGTGGTGCGCCCTTCAAGGCAGCCTTCCGCAATATGGCCGCGCATGGCCGTATGATCTTCTGCGGGTTCATTTCCGCTTACAACGGCGATATCGATCCGGACCCGCTTGACATGACAACCATCATACGGCGGCGTTTGATGCTCAAGGGCTTTACCATGCCGGACCATTATGCATCTTACCCAATGCTATTTTCAGAACTCGGCAAACTCATGATGCAAGGCAAACTCAAATACCGGCTTCATGTTGAAGAAGGGCTAGAAAACGCACCTGTCGTCTTCAACAAGCTGTTCGATGGCAGCAATACAGGCAAGCTGGTGGTCAAGGTCTCGGACCTCTGATTATCATTGCCTTTTGAGAATATCGCCGGTGGAGCAATCCGCCGGTTTTTTCTGAGCAGAACTGAGAGTTTAGATTCCTTGTGAAATCTGTCGATTGATCCACCGCATGGCGGACCACGTCAAACGGACTAGTTTGGCCGGATACGAAACAGGTAGTGCCATGCGATACTTCCGCTATTTGCTCATTTTAGCCGCTCTCGGCGCGGCTTTTTCAGCATGGAGCTGGTGGTCTGCCAGACCTCCGAAGGTCACCGTCACTGAAGCGTTTATTGGATCGGCTGCGGACGTTGTTTATGCGACGGCCGTGGTCGAACCGGTCAACTGGGCAAAGGTCACGTCCATCTTACGGGAACGCATCGTGTCCTTGTGCGGCTGTGAGGGCATGGTCGTGCAAAAGGGCGATCAGCTGGCCGAGCTCGACAGCGGCGATGCGCGGGCGGCACTTGCGGAACTGGAAGCCCGCCAATCCCTAGCGAAATCTGAGAGTGAGCGGGCGCTGCAGCTGCTGGAGCGCCGGGTCATCAGCCAGCATCTTTATGACCGCGCGCAAAGCGAACTTGTCCAGGTCAATGCCGTTATAGCCGCACAAACAGAACGCCTGCGGGACTATAGGATCGTCGCGCCGATGGATGGCGTGGTTTTGCGGCAGGACGGGTCTGTCGGCGAGGTCGCTGAACCCGGTGACATCCTGTTCTGGATCGGCCAGCCCAAACCCTTGCAACTTGTCGCAGAAGTCAATGAGGAGGACATTCCAAAAGTCGCCGCGGGCCAAACAGCGTTGGTTCGCGCGGACGCCTTTCCGGGGCAAGACCTCACTGCGACCGTTGCCCGGATCACGCCCAAAGGGGATCCGGTGCTGAAGAATTACCGCGTCTATTTGGATCTTCCAAAGGACACGCCACTTCACATCGGCATGACAACTGAAATCAACATAGTCACTCTTGAAAAGCCGGAAACGGTGCTCGTACCGGTGGCCGCTCTCGATGGTCAGCGGCTTCAGACTGTTTCCAGCAGCAACACCGTTGAAACTATAGTGGTCGAAACAGGAATTACCGGAACCCGCGCTGTCGAAATTCTCGACGGTCTTGCTGACGGAGATGCTGTTCTCCTGCCGTTTCGCGACGATCTCTCTGATGGCCAGAAGGTGGAGCCGGTGGCTGAGGGCACACCAGAATGATCCTTCAGCTCCGCATCGCTGCGACCCATGTGCGCAACAGGCTCCGGCAAACGGTGGTCTCCACGCTTGGTGTTGCACTCGGTGTTGGGTTTTCCATTGCCATGGCCGCCCTCATGGAGGGTTCTCAACATGACTTCATGGCAACCTTAATCGACGCCATTCCGCATGTGGAGATCAAGGATGATAAGCGGACGCCAACAGCCCAACCGGCCAGCTCCGTTTATGATGCTGTTGCCTTTCGCGGTTTGCGGCCGTTGGAGGACTTGCGTGGGATCCGCAATCCTACGGAAGCGTTAGCGTCGCTGCGAGATTGGGTTGACGGCGACATCGCACAGCGCCTGACGGGTCAGGCTGTGCTGCGCTACAGCGGTCAGGACATCGGCATGACGCTGATTGGTGTCCGCCCAAAGCAGGAACTTCTTGTGTCCAACATTGGCGAGGACATCCGGGAGGGGGCCTTTGAGGACCTCGGTACAACCTCCAACGGATTGGTTCTAGGCGACAAGGCAGCCGAACGACTTGGCGCTGACCTTGGAGACACGGTCACGTTGACCTCAGCAAACGGGGTCGCGAAACGGTTCAAGATTGTTGGCCTGTTCCATACCGGGATCACCACCAGCGACGAAAGCCTCGCCTATGCGCCTCTCAAAGCCGTCCAGATCCTTTTGGAAAAACCCGACATCATCAACGCCATCACGATCCGGCTGAGAAACATCGATGAAGCCGTCGCAGTTGCTGCAAGGGCCGAGCGGCAATTGGGCTACAAGTCAATCTCCTGGGAAGAGGCCAATGAAGGGCTGATGGAGGCTTTCTTTGTCCGCAACGTGATCATGTTTACCGCTGTCGGCGGTATTCTTCTGGTCGCCGGTTTCGGGATCTACAACATCATTTCAACGATCGTGCATGAAAAGGCCCGGGACATTGCCATCCTGAAATCGCTGGGGTTTCCGGAACCCGACATCCAACAGATTTTCGTCCTGGAGGGTTTGGTGATCGGTGTGCTCGGAGCACTTGTCGGGTCTGCACTTGGATTTGGATTGTCGAGTTATCTTGCAACAATCAAATTCGAGGTCACCACCGACATCGAAATGACCCGTCTGCCGATATACTTTTCTCATGTGCATTACATGATCGCCAGTGGTCTGGCGCTTCTGTCTGCGGGCATTGCCGGTTTTGTGCCTGCCAGAAAGGCCGCCGCGCTCAATCCTGTCGACATCATCCGGGGCGCGACCTGACATGAACGTTGCCCCAACCCCAGCCACCCCTGCCCCACTTTTGGAAACGCGAGGCTTGACCCGCATTCTCCCGGCCGTAGTTCCGGTCACCCTTGTAGAGGACATCTCGTTTTCGATCGGCTCATCGGAGTTCGTCGCAATCACCGGCCCATCGGGCTCCGGAAAATCGTCTCTATTGTATCTGCTTGGACTTCTGGACCGGCCGACGGAGGGCGAAGTCTTGATTGGCGGCCGCAAGACGCACGATCTATCGAAGACCGAAATGGCTCACTTGCGGCTGGAAAAGATCGGCTTTGTCTTCCAGTTCCACTTTCTCTTGCCGGAATTCACCGCTCTGGAAAACGTTATGATTCCAATGCAAAAACTCGGCGCTCTGGCTGCAGCTGAGCAAAAAGACCGCGCGGCGGGTCTCTTGGAAGATCTCGGCCTGGAGGACTTTTTGCACCGGCAACCTGCCCAATTGTCCGGCGGGCAGCGTCAACGCGTCGCCGTTGCAAGAGCGCTTGCCAATGCGCCGGACCTGATCCTTGCAGACGAGCCGACCGGCAGTCTCGATTCTGTCGCGACAGAGCAGGTGTTTATGTCGCTTCAATCGATTGTCGATCAACAAAGAACCACAGTGATAGCCGTTACGCACGACATGGATATTGCCGGCCGTATGCAGCGTCGCATTCATCTGGTCGATGGAAAAATCGACTATGACCGCAATCAATAACCGTTGTTGTCCTTCGGTTCTTGGATGACTTGCCAAAAAACGGAACCCATGGCATAAGCCCGCCATCATCAAGAGAAGGGCTGGCGCCCTCGCCAACCTGCCGACCGGGCAAGGTGGTTTCCGCAACAGGGATGCGGCCGTCCAGACACTCAAAAGAGGCTGCGCGGCAACGAAGCGGTAGTTTTCATGCGCCAGTCCTCCTCGGGCAACCGATGGAGGATTTTTTGTTTCAAGACGCACTGGCCGGACAAGCTGCCGAGTTGATCAGATACCAGGACGCCGAAGAGGCCGATCAGACAGCGGCCGAGATCTGGCAATCTACCGCAGAAGATTGTGTGCTGGCCCGCATGAAGACCATTCGGGTGTATGGCGGACTGCCACGCCACAAACGCCGGTTGACCCGGCATGAGCGGGTCGACCGCTTACAGGCCTTGTTGCGCCTTTGGGCCAATGGCTGCATTTGCGCGGTCGATGAGGAGCTGTTTGCGGACCTGCTGGCGCGCAGATCCTTGCGCGCCTGATTACTGCGGAGCCGGAGTGTCCTTGGGGACTGGACGTGGCTTGCCTTGGTCATCAACGGCGACCATCGTGAAAATCGCTTCGGTGACTTTTTCCCGGCCGCCGAAACGGTGGCGCAAAGCCCAGGCTTCCAGTTTGATTTCCATGGAGCTTGTCCCGACGCGGCCGACGCTTGTGTAAACACACAAGACGTCTCCGACATGGACCGGGCGGATGAATTTCATCTTGTCGACTGCGATCGTGACAACGCGGCCCTGCGCTCTTTGCCCCGCGGCAATCCCACCGGCGAGATCCATCTGAGAAAGTACCCACCCGCCAAAGATATCACCAGATGCATTGGTGTCGGCCGGCATTGCCATTGTCCGGAGGGTCAGTTCCCCTTGCGGTGTTTCTTCACTCAAAGCGGTCGCTCCAGTTTCGTGTTTTAACGAGCCTAGCCCAACCGCTTCAAAACACAACGCTATCAATCAGATAATCAGCATCAGAATGGCCATGATCCAAAGCGGCATTGGTGCTGCAATCCAGATCAACAGGATGGGTAAGCCACGATGTGCCCATTTTGAACTGAACATGAGTGTCTCCTGCAAACTTAGAATACTGGGATTTCGTAGTAAGTCAGTGCCGCCAATGCGGTCATTCCGACCGCAAAGGCGAGTTTGGCGCTGCCAATCAGCGTTCGCCCCGCCAGATCGAGGCGTGGCAAAGGCATGGATCTGGAATCCAGGTACATGGACACCATCATTCCGATGAAGACCGCGAACCACAAAACAACCAGACCTTCGGCCACCAAGACGATTGCCGGTAACATGAGCCCCTCCTATCAGGCTTGTTCAGTAAAGAGTTCCGCCGGCGGTGTACTGCCGGCAAAACCGAACGTTGCGAGCCACAGGCTCTGAGCAATCCGTTCGGCAATGGCGATGATCTCTTCGGCAACGTCCGAAACAAAAATCTCGCGTGCTACCGGGCGGAATACGTCGAGCCAGTCGCCATAATCCGAGCTGACCACTTCCTTTAGTTTCAGGTGTTCCGGAACCGGCTTGCCTTTGTAGGTCCCGTTTTTCAGGAGAACGGACTGCCAAAACCGTTCCATCTTCTCAAGGTGCTCCGGCCAACGCCCTCCGAGACGCTTTTCAAAGATCTCACCGAGATGGGGTTGCTGGCGCAAGGTCCCATAGAATGAATGCACAAGGATCCGGATCGTCTCGGGAGTGACTTCGGCGTATTGCACCTCGCAGGCGCTGTCGGAGCGGACGACCGCGCCGCCTGTTTCCTGTGGTGTTTGTTTGATTTGCATCGCAGCCTCATAACATTCATTTAAAATGCATCTTTTAAATGACAGAAGCGCACGCTAAAATCAACATATAAAATGAATGTTTTGAAAGTTCTGGAAATGCGCCTCAGTCAAGCCAGTGATTTTGCCTTGAGACTTCTGATGGCAATCAGCCAATCAGATGCCCCGCAGACAGTTGACAAATTGACTGCGCAACTTGGCCTGGCGAAATCCCATGTCATGAAAATCGTGGCTCAGCTTGCCAAGGCGGGCTACCTGGAAACGACCCGGGGCCGTGGCGGCGGGATCCGCATTGCCAAAGAGGCCGATGACATCCGCATTGGCGATGTGGTGCGGTTGATTGAACCGGATCTCGGCGTGGTCGCGTGCCTCAAGAATGAACCGGCAAGCTGCCCGTTTTTACCGCGCTGCGCGCTTAAGGGCGCGATGGCGAGGGCGGCGGAGGCGTTCCTCGACAGCCTAAATGAACAAACGCTTGGTTCGATCCTGGCCGGCACGCAGAGGATATGAAGGTTTGGTGTCCTGACTAAAGTGTCGAAGCTTGTTCCAGGAAATCCACCTGTTCCAGGCAATAGTAGCCGGAGATCCGGCTGATCGTTCCAGAGCGTTTCCAATCGTTCAGGACCCGGCTGACATTCTCACGGGCAGCTCCGGCCATGTTGGCAATGTCAGCCTGACTGAGCTTGTAGTGGATGAGGACGCGGCCATCATCGAGAGGCTTGCCGAACGTTTCGGCCAGCTGCAGCAATGTCTGCGCGACACGTCCTGGAAGCGGCAGGAAAGAACGCGCTGCCAGGACGTCGTTGGCATGGCGCAAACGTTTGCCGACGATGGACAGCATGTGGCGGTAAACGGCGGGGTTTTCATCGGCGAACCGTTCAAAGGCGGACTTTTCAATGAATGCCAGCTGCGCTTCTTTCAAAACGCTGACCGTTGCAGACCGGGGACGGCCATCCAGCAAGGCAAGCTCACCAACCAGATCGCCTGGTCCGAGAACCGCAAGCAACTGCTCATCCCCATCAACTGACAGGATCGACACCTTCAAAGAGCCCTCCAGAACAGCATAACAGCCGTTTCCAGGATCCCCGTTTTCGAAAAGAGTGGCATTGGCAGCCATTTTTATCGGGCGGGCGAGTTTTGACAGCCCGAGCGCCAATTCCGAATCAAGCCCTTGTAAAGAAAAGCTGTTTTTCAGAAAATCATCGATCTTTGCCACACCTGCCCCCTGCAGACATTGCCGTTAAACCGGCCAATTTCGAAATACGCGCATTGTTGTGATGTGCATCACGTGCCCATGCGCAAACTACCCCTATATTGAAAAACATGGAAGCGGGGTTGCCCCTCCCCCTCTTCCGGACCTCCACGAAAAACGGCTCTGTTCCCCCCAGAGCCGTTTTTTCGTTTGGATTGCTGTCCAAGCCCTCAATTCAGGAAAACATCCTTTTTTTCCAGCGTGTGAAAGAAACGGTCACTCGCCAGGACATCATACTGACACTCCCGGATCGCGATCTTGGCTTTGGGTTCCTCCCGGCGTAACCGATCGTCGGCCCGGCCTGGGATGGCTGCCACAAAGCTCATGTCTGCCATCCCGTCAAAATGATTGTGCAGAAGACGGTGCAGTTCTTCCCTGTCACTGACCTCTGGCAGCGGATCTGCCTTGGGCAAGAACTTCAAATCGTAGGGCTTCGCCAAGCGCTGAAGCCGGAGTGTTTTCAGGCCCGACCGCACCGGAGAAATGATATGCGGCGGCGTATCAAATCCCGCGTGTCCGATTGCCTTGAAAACTGTTCGGGCCACACTGCTGCGCGCCAGCATCCCGTCTCGAACGGCAACGAAGTCCGGCTGCCGCTTCATCAAGACCGTGTAGCGGCCCAGTTGCGCCAGCGTTTCTTCCAACAGCAGCTCATCGGGGAGAAGCCGCAAAAGCGCCAGGCGGTTCATCTTAGAACGGGAAAACATGCGATCGCCGAAGGTTTGATGCATTCGGCTGCTGACGGGCGATACCCTGTCGCCGGTAAAGGCCAGCGTGATCCCAAAGAGTGTACGAGAACTTGAGGCCTTGACGGTTTCGATCAGTGGCCGGAATTCCCGCGGCCACAAGTCCGTCGCAACGAGCGCGCCAAGCGCACTGATACGCCCTTGCTCGGCGAGATCACGCAGTGCGCGGTCAACCCCGAATGCAAGACCGTAGTCCAAAGCTCCAAGCGTAATTCTTTTCATGCAGCGCGGTAAAGATACATAAGAAACGACACGCTCCTCCCTGCAAAACTTCGTAGAGTTTTGCAAGTCTTATCGTGACATCCGTCTCTAATTGAGTCGGCGTTACTTGGTCTCTAGTGGATCAAGAGCATCCGTTTTCCGGCCGGAGAGCCTATAGACGACCAGCTCTTCCAGAGGCACACCCTTCACCAATCGCTCCAGAACCGCGACCTGCTGTACGGTTTCAAACCGGGCCTTGAGAACATCTGCTTGGTCGCGGCGGCTTTCAGCGACATACAGCCCAGCGCCGTCAAAATCAGCCTCTTGCGGCTCTGGCGCCATGATGTAGCGGATCCGCTGGGTAAACTGGTGAACCGGCACCGTGTCTTTCATGAGGAAGTCGATTTGACCGTTGAGGCCATAGCCGGAGGTCAGAACAAAGGCCGCGTCCGTCTTATCGACCACGTCTTTCAGAGCCGAGCCGATTTCCGGCCATCCGCGCAGCTGATGGGTCGGGTCTTTTCGCGCGAACTGCCCTGTAAAGGCCGAGACAGCATGGAGCTGAACGGCAAATGCGATCACAAGGCCAAGGCAGACACCGGTTGTGGCAAGCTTGACCCAGTTTCTTGAGCGGCCTTGAAGATCGCCTACAAAGACCGCTGCCATCAATGCAATCACCGGAAACAACGGCGCTGGCCAGTTGGCCTGCACGCGCGAGTGCAGCGAGTGATAGGCAAGATAAATCAGGAACGGCAGCACGGTCAGGATGATCAAGGAGGCGACCACATCCTGTTTCAAAAAGCGGCCGAACAAACGGGCGGCGCCAAACGCTGCCAAAAGTGCGATCAACGGATTGAGCAGACCGACAAACGCGCCGATAAACTCAAAGATGTACTTGGCGGTATACCCATCACTGCCGGCCCGCCCGAACTGTTTGTAGAAGCTGACCCAGTCGTGCAGATGGTTCCAGTAGAGCACCGGCGCGAACGTCAGGACCGCAATCAATCCACCGGCCCAGAGCTGCCAGGTCAACAGCCAGCGGCGAGCGTCCGGAACCCACAAGAGCCACAGCACGATCCCCGCCCCGAGAAACAAAACCGAGTATTTCGACAAGAGCCCACACCCGGCCATCAATCCGATAACCAGCCACCAGTTTGCATTTTTGGAAGTGATAAGCTCGGCCAGCGCCCAAAAACTCAAGCCCCAAAACAGGACCGACGGGGCATCCGGTGTTGCAAGGATCCCGCCAATACCGACCAGCAAGCTGGTGTTCAAGAACAGGACTGCCCAACCGGCGACGCGGGCATCAAACAGGATGGAGGCCGTCCGCCAAAGTGCAAGCAATCCGATAAGGCCGGAAAAGATAACCAATGACCGTACCGCAAACACGGTGTCTCCAAAAACGGACTGTCCCGCTGCAATCCACCAGCCGATCATCGGTGGATGATCATAGTAGCTGAGCGCAGGATAAAGCCCCCAGATCCGGTAATAGGCTTCATCCTCGACAAAATGCGCGTGGCTTGCGGCTAAAATCTTGAGAGCCATCAGGGCCACAACAACCAGCACGAGTCCGGCTGGCCGAAGAAAAAAGGGCAAGTCTTCAGAGCTGTGTGCGTTGGTCACGAATGCCTCAGCTTTTCCGCCAGGTCAGTGCAGAACTTGCCGCATAATTCCAGACTGCACCCATGATCGCACCTGCAGCGCCCGCAAACCACCAGTACGCCGGATCGGCATATATAAGGTTGGCAACACCGACATTTGCCAGAACGCCAACAGAACAGACAGCGTAGAAGGTCAAGAGACCGATCAGCGCTCCAAGACCGCGCAGGCGCCGGTCCCGGTAGGTCAGCTGGTTGTTTAGGAAAAAGTTCGACGTCATCGCAACAAAAGACGCTGCGGTCTGTGACATGTTGAAACTCATGTCTGACAGCAGGAACATACGCAAGGCTGCCAAGTGAACAACAAGGCCGCTGGCACCAACAAGGCCGAACATCAGGAAGCGGACAGAGACGATGTCGCCGAAATACTTGGCGAGCAGCAGGCCGAAGTAATCCAGCGTAACCAGGGTGTCGAGCTTGCTTTCGCCGTGCTGGCGCTCTCTGAACGTGAACGGCAGTTCCTTGATCTTCAAGGTACCGGCAGCTGACGACACCAGATCAAGCAGGATTTTGAAGCCTTGCGGCGACAGTTTCGGGGCCAGCTCTTCGGCTTTCTCCCGGCGCACCATGAAAAATCCGCTCATGGGATCGCTGAGCGTTACATTCAAAAGCTTCTGTGCAAGCCCGTTGGCGATGTTGGAGCCCCAAGCCCGGACCTTGGACAGTCCTTCGCCGACGGTTCCGCCTTCCACTTTCCGGCTTGCCACCACAAGGTCGATGTCACCTGACTTGATCTCGGAAAGCATCTTGGGCAGCAACGTCTCGTCATGTTGCAGGTCAGCATCCATCACTGCGACATACGGTGCGGAAGAGGCGAGGATCCCCTCAATACAGGCTCCGGACAGTCCGCGCCGGCCGATACGCCGGATCACACGCACGCGCGGATCGGTCAATGCCAGCCTCCGCCCAACTTCTGTGGTACCGTCCGGGGAATTGTCGTCAACGACGATCGCCTCCCAGGCAGTCCCGGCAAGCGCCTTGTCCAACAGGCCAATGAGGATTGGAATGTTCTCGGCCTCGTTGAAGCTAGGCAAAATGATGCTCAGCTCAGCGGGCAACGCTTCGCGTTTCAAAGAACGCGGTGCGCTGATCTCTCCGCCCTGATCACCCACCAGGTTCACGACGCCGTCCATAGTTGTTCCAATTCCAGGCCTGACAGATCCAGCCGCCAACTTTCAGAGCGCCGGGTCTCACTCGCGCGGACCATAGCCCGGCGCAGATTAAATACAAGAAAGAACGCACCGATCGCCCTATGTCAAACAGCTGCAATCGGGACTGCGATCCGTTGCCGTCCTTTTAGCCCGGACTGTGATGCAAACAAGGCATGGCGCGGCCTTTTTTCATCTCGGTTAAGATGACTGTGTTTTGCCGGTCAGCACGATCCGCTCCCGCGCTTGCTCTCAGAACCGCTTTCGTCTAGGACAACCGGCAACATCACAAGACTTTTCCAGATGCGTTCGCCAAAGGGTGCATGCGCGGAAAACCCGCCAGGACACAAAGATCTCATGGCCAAAAAACCAAACAAACTGAAGGCGCGCTTGCCGCGTGGCTTCGTTGACCGCTCTGCCGCCGATATCCGTGCCACAGACGAGATGCTGTCCAAGATCCGTCAGGTTTACGAAAGCTACGGGTTTGACCCGGTTGAAACACCGGCCTTCGAATACACCGACTGCCTTGGCAAATTCTTGCCCGATACAGACCGGCCGAATGCCGGCGTCTTCTCCGTACAGGATGATGACGAGCAATGGATGAGCCTGCGGTATGATCTGACCGCGCCACTCGCCCGGCATGTCTCGGAAAACATTAACGAAATTCAGCTACCCTACCGCACCTATCGCAATGGTTGGGTGTTCCGGAACGAAAAGCCGGGGCCGGGCCGGTTCCGCCAATTCATGCAGTTCGACGCCGACACCGTTGGTGCACCAGGTGTCCAGGCCGACGCTGAAATGTGCATGATGATGGCGGACGCCATGGAAGCCCTCGGCATTCCACGCGGCCAGTACGTCATCCGCGTGAACAACCGCAAGGTTCTGGACGGTGTGTTGGAAGCCGTTGGTCTCGGCGGTGAAGACGATGCCGAACGCCGTCTGACTGTCCTGCGGGCCATGGACAAGTTCGACAAGTTTGGTACCGAGGGTGTCCGTCTCCTCTTGGGCGACGGACGCAAAGACGAAAGCGGCGACTATACAGACGGCGCTAAACTGTCAGCTCCGGCGATCGATGCCATTGTAGAAATTCTGGAAGCTTCTGCGATCGACGATCTGATCGACTACACAAACGATCTGACTTTCAAGACCGCCGCGCTGTCCAAGTTTGCGATCAACGAGAGTTTCGAGGCTGGCTTTCGCGAATTGAAACTGATCTCGGATCTTGTGACTTCCGCCGGGTACCAATCCGACCGGATCTCAGTCGATCCATCCGTGGTCCGTGGCCTGGAGTACTACACCGGGCCTGTCTATGAGGCCGAACTCCTGTTCGACGTTACCAACGAAAAAGGTGAAGTTGTTCAGTTTGGGTCTGTCGGCGGTGGTGGCCGTTATGACGGGCTGGTCAAGCGCTTTACTGGCCGCGACGTGCCTGCAACCGGCTTTTCCATTGGCGTCTCGCGCCTTATGACGGCGCTGAAAAACCTTGGCAAACTGCAAACAGCCAATGTCGTGGCACCGGTGCTGGTAACCGTTATGGACGGCGACACCGAAGCGCTCGGCCGCTATCAGAAAATGGTTCAGGACCTACGCCAAGCGGGTATCCGGGCCGAGATGTATCAGGGCAACTGGAAGAAATTCGGCAACCAACTGAAATATGCTGACCGCCGTGGTTGTCCGATCGCCATCATTCAAGGTTCGGACGAGCGTGAGGCTGGCGAAATCCAGATCAAGGACCTGATCGAAGGCGCCCGGCTGGCCTCAGAATCAACCGACGTCGACAATGTCACGTGGCGGGAAAGTCGTCCGGCTCAGGTCACGATAAAAGAAGCGGACCTAATCGAGACCGTTCGCGGAATTTTGGATGCGCAGGCCGAAGACCGCAGACAGGCAAACGGGGACTGATATGGCAACCGCGGGCGACACAAAGGATCTCGATCCAGCAAAAATTGATGCGGTCCTGGATCTGTTTCAGGCGGCCGGACACGCTTTGGTGTCGCCGCCCATGCTGCAGCCGGCAAATGTTTTGCTTGATCTCATCGGTGAGGACATTCGCCGCCGCCTTTACTTGACACAAGGGGCAGACGGCGCGGATTTGTGCCTCCGGCCGGATTTTACAATTCCTGTATGCCGTCACCACGTTGCGCATGGCGACAACACCCTGCCGACCGGCTACTGCTACCATGGCCCTGTGTTCCGCCAGCGCCCGGACGGACTTGGCGAGATCCCGCAAATGGGCGCAGAAAGCCTCGGCCGTACTGATATTGCCGAAGCAGACGCTGACTTGTTGGCCCTGGCGATTGAAGCCCTGAGCACCTTCGGTCTTGAAGATGTCTCCATCCGGATTGGCGATGAGACGATTTTCGCAGCTGTGCTAGCAGGGCTCGGTCTCCCAGCCGTATGGCAGCGCCGCCTGCGTGACCTTTTTGGCGAAACCGACAAATTGGCAGCAGCTGTCGAGCGGATGGCCGGTGGTACGACAAACGACGACGAGACCCGCGATGTACGCCTCGGTTTTCTGGCAGCGCTTGAGGGCGCTGATCCAAAAGCGGCACATGCGGTGGTAGAGGATCTTTTGTCGATTGCTGGAATTTCTGCCGTTGGCGGGCGTACACCTGCTGAAATCGCCGACCGCTTCCTGGAGCAAGCCGCTTTGACCCGCGGAACCTCAGGACACGGGAAGGCAGCGGATGCTCTCAAGAGTTATCTCGCGATTATGACTGATGGCGCCAACGCGGTGTCGGCACTCAACGCCTTTGCGGCGAAGTACGACCTGGACTTGAGGCAGCCGATTGCAGCGTTTGAGCAGCGTTTGGAAGCGTTGACGAATAAGGGCATTGAACCGGCCCGGCTGGCGTTCGCGGCCGACTTCGGACGGCGGCTCGACTACTACTCAGGTTTCGTTTTCGAAATCCATGGCGGAATAGAAACTCACGACGGCCCGCTCGTCGGCGGTGGCCGTTACGACAAGCTGGTCACGCTGCTGGGCGCAAAAACGGATGTTCCGGCGATTGGATTTTCCATGTGGCTGGACCGGATTGCAGCGCGGATCGGAGGCTAACCCATGAGCAAACTTGTGATCGCGGTTCCCTCCAAGGGCCGGCTTCAAGAGAACACACATGCCTTTTTCGGCCGTGCCGGTTTGAAGGTAACGCAACCGGGCGGGGCCAGGAATTATCGAGGTGCCATCAAAGGCCTGCCGTCGGTGGAGATCGCCTTCCTGTCCGCTTCTGAAATCGCCCGCGCACTGGCCGACGGTGCTGTCCATTTCGGCATCACCGGACTGGATCTGGTCGATGAAAACATTGCCGATCCGGCAAGTGCCGTCCACATCGTGACACCGCTCGGGTTCGGCCACGCCGATGTCGTGATTGCCGTCCCGAAATCCTGGATCGATGTGGAAAGCATGGCGGATCTCGGCGATGTTGCGTCCGACTTCCGCAACCGCCACGGCCGCCGCCTGCGGGTCGCCACAAAATACATCAACCTGACCCGGGCTTTCTTTGCAAAACATGGCATCGCCGATTACCGGATCGTGGAAAGCGCCGGTGCCACCGAAGGCGCTCCTGCGGCTGGCTCTGCAGAACTGATCGTCGACATCACGTCCACCGGCTCAACCCTTCAGGCCAATAACCTGAAGGTCTTGTCTGATGGTGTGATGTTGATGAGCCAGGCCAATCTGGTGGCCTCCCTCAATGCTGACTGGTCGGAAACGGCCCTCAGCGGGGCTCGGGAAATCCTCGACCGGGTCGCAGCTGAAGAAGCCGCGCGCAATGTGAAACTGGTCAAGGCTGTGGTCGATGACCGGACACAAGCGCTTCGGGCGGTTAGCAATGTCGGCGCGATCCAGCGGTTTTCCGAATCGGGATCGACCGGTTATGTGAGCGTGTTGTGCCCGAAGGACGCTGTCGCTGCCTGCGCCAAATTGCTGATCGCGGAGGGCGCAGACACCGTGACGGTGGAGACACTGGATTACGTCTTTTCAAAAGACAATCCGCTGTTTGCGCCGCTGAAGGAAAAGGTTGGCGGATAACAGCCAACCTCAATTCGCACTAGCTCGGCCGCTGGAATGCTCTGCGGGCCTCTTCAACGGGTTCCCGGCAGCAGCACCCTTCCAGGTGATCGTTGACCATGCCCATAGACTGCATGAAGGCATATACTGTGGTTGGGCCAACGAAGCTCCAGCCCCGTTTTTTGAGGTCCTTCGACAGCGCAGTGCTTTCTTCTGTTTTTCCAAGTGTCTTGGCGACCGCGAAGGTGATTTTTGATGGCCGGTTTTCCGACTTTGGCTCATAAGACCAGAAATAAGCCGCCAGAGATCCGTATTCCTTTTTCAACTCGATCGCGCGTTTGGCATTGTTGATCGTAGACTCGATTTTTTTGCGGTGACGGACAATCCCGGCGTCGCCAAGGCATCGTTCAACATCTGCTTCCGTGAAATTCGCAACTTCTTCAAATTCAAAGTTGGCAAAGGCGGCCCGAAACCCTTCGCGTTTTCTAAGGATCGTCAGCCAGGACAAGCCAGACTGAAATCCTTCCAGGCAGATTTTTTCAAAGAGACGCCGGTCATCATCCACCGGCCAGCCCCACTCCGTGTCATGGTAATGCAAATAGTCTGGCAAATTGCCATGCCACCAGCAGCGCTGCTTGCCATCGACCCCAAGGAGCAGACCGGTCTCCGGATCCCGCTCTGCCTTGATGGTTAGTCCTGCCTCGACCATTGCGCCTCTCAATTATTCACGTTTTGTTCCACCCCATTTGCTACACGAGATGACCGAGAGGTGCAATCTGAGACTTCGGCGTGCAGTCAACAAAAAACCCGGCTCAATGGCCGGGTCTTGTAGATCTTATGGACAGTATTTAAGCGAAGAGCGCGTCGATGTCGTCCTGGGTTGCAACATCGATATCGGATTCCAGTGCCGGGCCATTGAGCAGCGCAGCATCGCCTTCCGCGGCTTTGGCTTCTTCAACTTCAATGTCCTTGAAGCTCTCAATGCCGCCCCAGATGTCCATCATCTGGATGATGCGATCTTCAACGAAGCGCAGTGTACCGACCACTTTTGTAATCCGCTGACCGGTCAAATCCTGGAAGTTACAGGCCTCAAAGATCTTGATTACGCGGTCCTGGATGTCACCGGCAAGCTCTGAATCCTGCCCGTTCAGACGGGCGGACAGAGTGTTCGCGGTTTCATCAATGAACTCGGCGGCTGACAGAATGCTTTCTGTCGCGCCTTCAGTCCCTACCACGACCGCATCAAGCTCATTCGTTACGCGAGTCATATCCTCGCCTTCCGAACCGGTCTTCTGGTGCAGGGTTGCGATTTCCTTCTTGGTCTGGGCGATCGCTTCATAGATCGCGTCCAGTTCCACCTTGAGCTTTGCCGCTTCCGAAAGCTCCTTGCGGAACTCGGACATGAACTTCTGGCTCATGGCTTCCGGGTCAAGTGCAGCTTGTTGCTGCTGACCTTCGCCCGATTGGATCATCGCCTTTAAGGTCGAGAGTTCAGCTAAAACTTCCTGATGCCGACGCTCTTCGGCAAACGCAGGGTCCGTGTTCGATACGGATTCCATACGTATTAAGGTTTCCGCTCGGAAGGATCGTTTCACAGCGGTCATACCTACTCCCGTCCCTGGCCCCTGCAGGCTTGTTCTCATAACGCTTTGGTCCTTATACCGACGGAAGCTTAAGGAATTGTTTTTTCGATACTAACAACATCGGCCAATGGTTTCCCGCATTGGTTACAAGGCGGCGCACTCGCACCCTGCCAACACTGCCTAGAACAGAAACAAGCTGGTGCCGGTTGAAGATCACATTCCGGTATTGGACTGGACAAGTTTGCAGGGGCGTGATCTGAATTCGGCATAGATCGGAGTGAAGTCCATTGCAGCGAACATGATGCGCAAGATCCTGATTTTCATGACAATGTTGGCTTTGTCGGCAAGCATGCCAGCCCGGGCGTCGAGTGAAGCCTTTACCACCGAAGACATCATGTTCGGATTTGAACAGACTGTCTTCGGTCTTGAACACCGCAGTTGGGGATGGCGGCCTTACCTGGTCAAAAAATTCACGACACCGGTCCGCTTTTATATCCATAACCTTGCACGCCGGGACCGAACGGCCGCAGTCCGCCGCTTTGTAAAGGAGATCGATCGGCGGGTGAGCGGTTTGTCTGCTACGGTCGTCAGGCGGCCAGCAGACGCAAATTTCGAGATCTATGTTGTTGACCGCAAACAATACAAACCGGTGGTGCGGACCGACATTTACAAGAACCCGAAGGCAAAGGTTCCAGGGCGATGCCTGGTCCGTGTCATTTCAGGCCGGAACGGCATAAAGCGTTCAGCTGCGGTGATCGTTTCTGATGAAGGCGAATTCCTGTTTCAGCGCTGCCTTGTTGAAGAAGTGCTGCAGGGGCTTGGTCCCATGAATGACAATCACAAACTGGTGCATTCGGTCTTTAACGATTCCTCGCGTCACAACCGTTTTACGGTCTTCGACCAGATCATTTTGAACATGCTTTACGACCCGCGGATCAAGCCGGGCATGTCCGTGAAGCAAACACAAGACATTCTGCTTCAAATCGCGCGCGATGCCCGCAGACGCGTGCGTTAACCATCCTTTCATCAAAACCTTCATGTTCTCAATGGCAAGAAACCCGCTCTGAGCAGCACGTCTTTCATGTTAAGTTTCGATTCATATCGTTCTTCAACCAAGAACTAACCATAAATGCCGAATGTCGGCACCAGATGCCGTTGATTCATCTTTGGCACAGCCCGCACACCTATCATCGTTGCCAATCCGTTAACCGGCGGGGCGAAAGTTCCGCTGAACGTGGTTATCCATAAGTAACGAGTTGTGCCATGTTCTCATTATCCAAATCCGTGCCTGTCGCGGTGATTGCAGCTGGTCTCGCTTTTGTGGCCAGCGGGTTTGCGTCCGGTCCTGCCGCAGCTGGACAGGTGTCACCACCGCCGCTCGTCCTGAGCCCAAATCTCACCGAACCGTGGATGCTGCAGCTCCAGCCGCGTGTGCAGCGGCGCACCGCTGCCCCCACGCGGCGGCAAGTCCAGCAGCCTCGGGTTCAACGCCAGGTCCAACAGCCTCGTGTTCAGCGGGCCAATTGGTGGTCGCCGCGTCAACAGCCCGTTCGGCAGCAGCCACAACAGCGTACTCAGACCCGCCAGGTTGCTCCGCAGTTTTTGCCGACAATCGTCAGCTATGACAGCAAGTACAAGCCGGGCACGATCGTGATCGATACAAATGCCCGGTATCTCTACCTCATCCAGAATGATGGGACCGCCCGCAGGTATGGTGTTGGTGTTGGAAAGCCGGGCTTTGAATGGGCCGGGTCGCACAAGGTCACCCGCAAGGCCGAGTGGCCGGATTGGCGCCCACCGGCAGCCATGCGCAAACGCCGGCCGGAATTGCCGGTCTTCATGGCAGGCGGACCAGACAACCCGCTTGGCGCACGCGCCCTATATCTTGGCTCCACACTTTACCGGATCCACGGCTCCAACCAGCCTTGGACGATCGGGCACGCCGTCTCCTCCGGCTGCATCCGCATGCGCAATGAAGATGTCATTGATCTTTACGAGCGGGTCGGCGTTGGCACAACGGTGCACGTCATCTAAAGGCGGCCACCCGCAACAGCCATCCAAAACGCGCGGCTTCAGCTGCGCGTTTTTGCGTTTGAGCGGGTGCGGCCTGCGATCGACTTCTTGCTGCAATAGTGAAATCGGTGCGAAACTATGCTCATCGCTCCGCCACAGTTAAACTTCGGTCTCTCGCATACTCTTGGAAGCCCAAAATTTGCTGAAAACCTCAGACACTCCGTACTTTCTGAAGGCTGCTCTTGTTGGGATTCTTGTCGGCGGTCTGGCCACCGGTTTCCACTCCGGTGTGGAAATTCTCATCTCGACCTATGCCAACCTGCGCGCGAGCATCGGCTCGAGCATGCTAACTTATGTCGTCTCTGCGGTCGTCTCCGCGGTTTGCGTCACCGGAGCCTTTTTTCTCGTCGCCCGCTTTGCTCCAGAAGCCGCTGGCAGCGGCATCCAGGAAATTGAAGGGGCGATGGAAGACAAACGCCCGCTGCATTGGGCACGGGTTCTCGTGGTGAAATTTTTTGGCGGCCTGCTCGCACTCGGCTCCGGTTTGGTTCTCGGCCGCGAAGGGCCAACCATTCATATGGGCGCGATGACCGCAGAAGCGCTTTCCAGATCACAAGGATTGCAGTCGGCAGACCATAAGGGGCTGCTCGCGGCAGGTGCTGCCGCAGGGCTGGCGGCGGCGTTCAATGCACCGCTCGCAGCGATCCTCTTTATTGTCGAAGAAACCCGCCGGCAGTTTCCCTTTGGCTACCGGACCTACATGGCCGTCATCATCGCATCGATTCTGAGCGCGGCCATCACCGAACAATTGACGCATATCGGCCCGCCACTCCTCATTGAAGTCACTTACATCCCGGTCTGGAGTTTTCCCCTTCTTGGGCTCTTGGGCGTGTGCCTCGGGTTCCTGGGCGTCTTTTTCAATTGGGCGCTATTAAGGGTCATGGACCTCTTCCACGCCATTCCAAAGGGCGCGCGCTGGATCCCTGCCATGATGATTGGCGCTGCGACTGGCATATTGCTTGTCGCGTTTCCCGATGCAACGGGCGGCGGCGAGGATCTCGTCCGGGATCTCGTCACCAAGGATTACGGTATTCTCGCACTTTTGCTGCTGACCTTGTTCCGGTTCGGCGGCGTGCTTTTTTCATATGCCTCGGGCGTGCCGGGCGGGATTTTTGCCCCGATGTTGTCGATTGCGACCTGCGCAGGATTGGCGTTCGGAGCAATCACGACAGACATTATCCCGGTCGGTGATGCCGACTTCAAAGCCGCCTGTGCGATTGCGGCCATGGGTGGTTTTTTTGCAGCTTCCGTTCGCGCGCCACTGGTCGGAGTGGTCCTGGTCATGGAGCTCACCGGTGCATATGCGCTGATCCTGCCGGTCCTTGTAACCTGCACAGTTGCGGCATTGACCGCGCATCATCTGGGCGGACGGCCTATCTATGAGCAGTTGCTGGAACGGACCTTGAGACTTGCCGGACAGGCCCCCGATGCTGAGCCAGACAAGACCCCGGTCCAACTTGGCACACGAAAAAGCTAAGCCTTATTCAGCCGCCTGAAGGCCTTTTTGAAGTTCGGACAAGGGACAGGACAGCCGACATTAAGAGGTTTCCTTCCAGTTTGCGGCCCCTATCTGATCTGAATGAGCTGAAAACGCGTAACAACATGCGGCGGCCAAAGAAGTTTGAATACGGCCGATTTCGAGCGCGGCGAAACCGATACCAACACACAACTGTTGTGTTCTGAGAGTCTAAATATGAGCAACCTGACGGATATGGAGATTTTCGCAAGGGTCGTGAGTGCGGGCAGCATGTCGGCGGCGGGCCGCGAAATGAACCTGTCACCGGCCGTTGTTTCCAAACGCATTCGCCGACTTGAAGAAAAACTCGGCAGCCGCCTGCTTCAACGGACCACGCGCCAGATTGCAATGACAGAAGCCGGCCAAGGCTTTTATGAACGCGTGATCGCGATCCTTGCGTCAGTTGAAGAAGCTGAATCATTCGTGTCCCGCGGATCCGCAAAAGCGCGCGGTCACCTGAAAGTTGCTGTCCCCACTTCCTTTGGGCGACTGCACATTGCTCCACATGTCGGTAAGTTTTTGACCAACAATCCGGATCTTTCCATCAATCTGGACCTGTCGGACGAATTCGTTGACATCGTCGGCGAAGGCTATGACCTGGCAATTCGGATCGCAGAACTCAGCGATTCAAGCCTCGTTGCGCGGCGTCTTGCTCCTGTTCATCGCATTTTGTGTGCGAGTCCAGAGTATCTGGAAAGATACGGCACTCCTCAGTCCATCGACGACCTTCTTGCCAATCACGTGACCTTAGCAGCTGCCAATCAGGATCCATGGCGGCTGGCGGGTCCAAACGGCATTGAGACCGTGCGGACACAATCACCAGTTAAGACGAACTCCAGTGAAGTGGTCCGTGAATGCCTTTTGTCAGGCATTGGAATTGCGTTGAGATCGACTTGGGACATCGGACCGGAGTTGCGTGACGGAAAGCTTCAAATCCTTTTGCCTGAGTATAGGGCCTCCAAAGATGTGGGGCTTTATGCGGTATACCCAAGCCGGCAGTTCCTGCCTGCGAAAGTTCGGGTGTTTATAGACTTCCTTGCTGCCCTTTACGGCTCTTCGCCTTATTGGGATGCCGGTTTGGAGGATTGGCTACACCGGCCGAGAGCTGCGAAAGCGAGCTGAGGGAGAAGCTTTCGCGGGTCGAATTTGGTGCAACTGTGTCTTGGTGTCGCCTGCGACGGCGCGTCGCTTGCATCGACACGCAACATACTGTTGATTTGTGAAGGGGCAGTCATTGCCCAATTTGAGGGAGATACACATGAAGCGACTGCTGATGATCGCCGGCACTGCGCTAATTGCATTTACGGCACAAGCCAGCGCTGAGGGCGACCCGGCCAATGGCGAAAAAGTATTCAGAAAATGCGCGGCTTGCCATGCCGTAGGCGAAGACGCGAAAAACAAAGTTGGCCCGCAGCTCAATGGCGTCGTTGGGCGCGCTTGGGGCACAATTGAAGGCTACAAGTACTCACCCAGCCTGATGGAAGGCGCAGGTGAAGGCCGCGTGTGGGACGTAGAGACCCTTGACGCCTACCTCTTGAAGCCGCGTGACGTGATCCCGAAAGGCCGCATGGCTTTCGCCGGTCTTCGCAAAGACGAAGATCGTGCCGATGTGATCGCATATCTGGCACAATACAGCGAAGACGGAACAACGAACTAAGTTCGTTCCTCAAATTCAAGAAGGGCCGGGTTTCAGACCCGGCCTTTTATTTTGCGAGAATTAAAGGTCGTCTTTGTCCTGTTTGACGTGATGTGCCCGTATTCTGCGCACCGTCCACCAAATGAACAAGACAACAACCGGTACGGCGATTGCCGTTGTGACCGAAGGCTGCGGTAACGGAAGCCCCGATCCGCTCGCCCCCTTCGCCAAATAGGAAAACAGACCCACGATATAATAGCTGACAGCTGCGACCGACAGACCTTCAACCGTCTGCTGCAGACGCAACTGCAGCCGTGCCCGCCTGTTCATGGATTCCAGAAGTGAGCGGTTTTGCTGTTCCAGATCCACATCAACCCGCGTGCGCAGCAAATTGGTCGCTCTTGCTAACTTGCGCGACAGCATCGCCTGACGATCTTCAATAGCCTGACAGGTGCGCATCGCAGGCGACAACCTGCGGGATAAAAAAGACGACATCGTCAACTCGCCCGGCATGGCCTCTTCTTGAAGGGCAGACAATCGGATTTTCACGATCTCATAATAGGCGCGGCTCGCACCAAAGCGGAAGGTGCTCGCTGTTGCGCCGGCCTCCAGCGAAGCTGCTAGTTCCGTGAACTTGTTGAGCAGGTTTCGATTGCTGTCGAGGCCAGTTGCTGTTTTCATTTGTTCGGTCAAAGCGGCAAGCTCTATCTCAAACTTCCGGATATCGGGCGACAGGGTGTTCGCCTCGAACAGGCCCAGCATTGCCAGTGTTCGATAGGTCTCGAGTTCCAGAAGCCGTTGAACAATCGCCCCGGTCTGCACGTCGCTCATGGAGTGGTTCAACACCAGAAACCGGGACAAACCGTCTCCATCCTGACGGAAATCTGTTGCAACAGTCGCTTGTCCGCGCTCGAGCGATGAGACTGTCAGGCTGCCTTCTTCGAAGGTGGGCCGCCAGCGGCTTTCCTCAATTTCTTCCCTCAGCTCCAGACGCACAGCAACGAGCAACTCGCCCGGTGCCCGGAAAGCCGCCCCAAAAGGGTGGCCCGCCGGAGGCGCGCCAAACAAGTGGTCAAGATCAGCTGAGCCATCCCAGGTGTAGGTGGTGAATTCGGCGTGCTGCTCCCAGCTCAAGTGCCCCTCACCGAACTCCAGAGTGTGATACCGAGCTCCATCGGCCGGTCCGGCCACTCCTCTGGATGTACAGAACTCTTTCAGCCATTCCTTGTCAGCTGCCGCCTCATCACTGCTGGTCAAAAAGGCGTAGTGGAGAACCGTTCGCGGGGTTGCAAGTGGCCGGAAAGGTCGCGCGTGAACTTCACCGAGTACCCTTTGCCTCAGGGGTGACGTGCGGAATGTGGGCAGTGCCCCACCGGTATCCAGGTTTTTTTCCAACGACAGCCCCTCCTTGCGCTCAACAGCCGGTACAGCATGGCGGTTTCAATTGCTCAAGACCACAGGCATTTTGAATTTCTTGAAAGATGACATAAGCGCACGTGCGGCCTTTTTTGCTTGGTTGCATCAGCTGCGATCTAATAATTGGATAAATTATTTGACCAATTTTATCGGCTCGACTATTTTCGCACGGTAATCACAGCGTAAAAACCGATGTTTCAGCCGATAGACACTCATAAAACGGCCGACGCCGCCGTCGATCAAATTGAAGAACTGATCCTCAAGGGGGTCCTTCAATCCGGTGACCGGCTGCCGGCGGAACGCGTGTTGGCAGATCAGCTTCATGTATCCCGACCCGTGTTGCGGGATGCGCTTAAAACTCTGGAAGACCGGGACCTTATTGAAGCGCGCCAGGGCGGTGGAACATTCGTCTGTGATCTCATTGGGCCGATCTTTTCCGAAGCAATCGTGCAATTGATCTCCCGGCACCCATCTGCGGTGAGCGACTATTTTGATTTCCGCCGAGGCATTGAGGGTCAGGCCTCAGCTATGGCGGCTATGCGCGCAGCTCCTTCGGATATCCGCAGGCTAAGTGACATCGTTGAGCAGATGGACACTGCGTACGCAGCGGATGACCCTCTTGTTGAAAGTCGTCTGGACGTGGAGTTCCATCATGCTGTCGGGGAAGCCGCACACAACGTGGTGCTGCTGCACACGCTCCACTCCTGCTACCGGCTTTTCGAAAACGGGGTCTTTCTGAACAGAGGCCGTCTCTACCATCACACATCGGCACGGGCTGAAGTGCTGAAACAGCACAAGGCGGTGTTTGAGGCGATTGCCGCTGGAGATCCGAAGCTCGCGCTGCGCTGCGCGGAAGAACACATTGATTATGTCCGCGCCACACTCGCTGCCAAGGAACAGCTGGATCAGCGCGAGAAACTGGCCGATCTGCGCCGCACACAAGCTTCCGATCGAGCCGTAAAAAAATAGCTCAGGGGAAAACGATATGCCGATTGTAACCGACGTCGCCGACATGCAGGCTCTTGCCAAACGGCGGGTCCCGAAAATGTTTTATGACTATGCCGACACGGGGTCCTGGACCCAAAGCACCTATTGGGACAACGAGGCGGCATTTCAAAGGCAAAAGCTGCGCCAGCGCGTTGCGCGCAACATCGACAACCGATCGGTCAAAACAACCATGATCGGACAGGATGTCGCTATGCCTGTGGCACTCGCACCGGTCGGGTTGACCGGGATGCAGCATGCAGACGGTGAAATCCTGGCAGCACAAGCTGCCGAAGAATTCGGAGTGCCGTTCACACTTTCAACAATGAGCGTTTGCTCCATCGAGGATGTTGCCGAACACACCAAAAACCCGTTCTGGTTCCAACTCTATGTCATGCGTGATCGAGGCTTTTCTGAGAACCTGATGAAACGCGCTCACACGGCTGGCTGTTCGGCTCTTGTCCTGACGCTGGATCTTCAGGTTCTTGGTCAACGGCACCGCGATATCAAGAACGGTCTCAGTACACCGCCAAAACCGAAGCCGCATGTGCTCGTTGATCTTGCCTTCAAGCCACGCTGGTGCTGGAACATGCTGCAAACCAAGCGGCGCGAGTTCGGCAACATCGTCGGTCATGTTTCCGGTGTTGAAGATATGACTTCGCTTGCCGAATGGACGGCCAGCCAGTTCGACCCGACGCTAGACTGGTCGTCAGTCGAGTGGGTCAAAAAACACTGGGACCGTAAACTAATCCTGAAAGGCATTAACGACGTTGAAGATGCCAGAATTGCAGCGGATCTCGGTGCAGATGCGATCGTTGTGTCGAACCACGGCGGCCGGCAGCTGGATGGCGCCCTCGCCTCCTATGACATCTTGCGCGATATCGTCGACACCGTTGGCGACAAAGTTGAAGTTCACGTCGATGGCGGCATCCGCTCCGGCCAGGATGTCTTCAAGGCTGTCGCCATGGGGGCCCACAGCACCTACATCGGACGCGCTTTCATCTACGGTCTTGGCGCTATGGGCAAGCCTGGCGTTCGCCAAGTCCTTGAGATCATGCACAAGGAACTTGATGTCACCATGGGCCTCTGCGGCGAGACGGACGTCAAGAAGGTCGGTAGGCACAATCTCGTCCTTTAGGAAATCCGGGCGTTTCCTAACTGAAAAATCTGTGCCGCCTGAAGCCTTCGTGTCGTCAGGCGGCGCATCGCAGGACACCAGCTCCCATTCACAGAGCTGATCATCTCATCAAAAACTATCATTTGCGCTGAAGTATTCTGAAGCTCAAATTGTGCTTGTTCCTGCACAAACGAGTATTTCCCATGAGCATTGCCCAGCCAACGCTGAACCGGTCCGGTATGGACTCTACTGACCTTGGTCTCTATGCCGCCACGGTTTTTGCCTGGGGCTTCAGCTGGATTGCGATGAAAGGACAGATCTCTGGTGTCGCCCCGGAAGTGTCCGTCTTTTGGCGCTTCGTAGTTGCCGCAGCGATGATGATGGCCTGGGTTCGCATGCGAGGTTATCCCCTGACCTTTCCTCTGAAAGATCACATTCGCTTCGCCGGACTTGGCGCGCTCTTGTTTTCAACGAACTTCACCCTGTTCTACTATGGCGCCGCCTATCTACCCTCCGGGCTTTTGGCCGTAGTGTTTTCAACGGCGTCTGTCTTTAACGTCTTTCTGGGACTTGTTCTCTTCCGTCAACGCCCGAGCGCACTCACTCTGGCCGCTGGCTTTCTCGGCGTCGCAGGCATTGCGCTGATGTTTTTGCCGGAGATGGCCGGAACGCAGCTCGATACAAGTGTCGCGATCGGGTTGGGATTTTGTATCTGTGGGACCTTGTCGTTCTGCTTTGGCAACATGTTGTCCGCTGATACGCAGCGCCGCGGGATTGGGGTCATGCCCGCAACTGCCTGGGGAATGGTCTACGGGATGATATTCCTCGGACTGTTTTCTGCAATCCGTGGGCAAAGCTTTGCGGTTGACTGGACGCTGCCATACATCGGCAGCCTGATCTACCTGGCCTTGGTTGCCTCGGTCATTGCGTTTGCGTCCTACCTGACGCTCCTTGGACGGATCGGCTCCGCGCGAGCGGGATACGCCACAGTGCTGTTCCCGATTGTTGCGCTGGCGCTGTCAACGATCTTTGAAGGCTACCAGTGGACGCCGCTCGCAATCGGCGGCCTCGCCTGCGTCATTGGCGGCAACGTTATGATGTTGCGCGCTCGATAGGTCAGATTTCAACGAATGATCTGGGACCCGAAGAGTTACTCGGCCGCCTCACGGGAAGACACTGTCCCCACATTGCCAATGGCCGCGATGATGTGATTGCACAGCCGGTCATGCATCGGCAGGCGGGCGTTATCTGAACGCAGCATGGCGATGTCACAATGCGGTAGGGCCGGGAAGCCGTCTCTTTCGTCCAGGATCCGCATGCCATCCCGGATAGCGCTTTCGGGAAACACCGTTAGCGCCAGTCCAGCTTGCACAGCCCCGATCAGGGCCGAGCCGCTCGCGCTCGTATAGGACACGCGGTACTGGCGTCCGGCGCGGTCCAAAGCATCCATGGACAACCGGCGCCAACTGCAGCTGGACGGGCCAAGCGCAAGCCGCAAAACATCTTGTGTGTGCGCGCTGTGCTGTTCAGAAGTGACCCAGTAGAGGGGTTCACGCCGAATGATTTCACCGCGTAACTCACTGGTATCACCGGATGTCGTGATCGCAACATCGAGCTCATTGTCGCGGACGGCTTTTGTCAACTTTGCGCTGCTGGTGCATTCGACCTGAACCTCAATCGACGGATTGAGCCGATTAAACGCGGCAAGCACCTGCGGAAGCAGCCGATCAGCATAATCGTCAGGGACGCCAAGCTTGACGAAACCAACCTCCTTTTTGCCGTTGAAGGCCAGCAAGGTTTCATCATTCAGCTGAATCATACGACGGGCGTATTCCACCAGACGCAGCCCTTGTTCAGTCAAACGCGACTGCCGTCCGTCTTTGATGAAAATGGGCTGCCCAACCCGTTCTTCCAGGCGGCGCATTTGCATGGAAACGGCGGACTGGGTTTTGTGAACCGCTTCTCCGGCCTTTGTGAAACTACCGAGCTCGGCAATCGCGAGAAACGTCCGAAGCTGATCAATATCCAGCGCGTGGCTCATGGAGCTCTCCCAAATGGACACATAACGCAGTCACAAGACCATCATAAAATATGATTGATTGATCCTGCTTACATCAAATTTTATGGCAATTCAATTTGTGATCATTCCGCCGCTTGCGGAACCGAAAGATTGTCGAGGGACGACATGATGTGTTCCACCAAGGCATCTGTTACGCGTGAATTGTTGTGCCAGGATCGCATGATGCCAATCTCGCAGTCCGGAAGCCGAGGAAACCCATCCGCTTCTGTCAGAACCCGCATTCCTGAGCGCAACGCAGATTCAGGTAAAACGGAAATTGCCAAGCCAGCCAAAACTGCAGCCCCAACAGCGGTTGAGTTCCAACTGGAATACAAAAGACGGTACTCGCGCAGCTGGTCCTCCAGCGCACTCAATGCAGCCTTGCGCCAGTCACATGTTGCACGGCCCAAGGCCATTGGTAGAACCGCTTCGTTTTCCGTTGCATGACGAGCAGACGCGACCCAGAGCAATGGTTCCCGGCGCAGGATCTCCACGTTTTTGCGCCCTTTTTTCTGAACGTGGGTGATGATTGCCACATCAAGCTCGCCCTCGCCGATCATGTCCGCAAGGTTCGGCGTCGGCGCACATACAACACTCACTTCAGCCTTTGGATTGGATCTTGAAAACCTTGCGAGGATCTCTGGTAGAAACCGGTCAGCGTAATCATCCGGTGTGCCCAAACGAACCAGTCCAGCGAGTTCCGTGTCATCAAACGCCGCGAGTGTTTCATCGTTCAACTGCACAAGTCGTCTGGCATAGTGCAGGAGCCGTTCACCGTGTTCGGTCAGGCGGGACTGCCGCCCGACACGAACAAACAGCGGTTTTCCAATCCGCTCTTCAAGACGGCGCATCTGCATGGAGACCGCTGACTGAGTCTTGTGCACGTTGTCAGCAGCTTTGGTAAAGCTTCCGCTTTCTGCAATGGCAACAAATGTCCGCAGCTGATCCAAGTCTAACATGCCGCTTCACCAATAATTTCTGAAGATTCAAAATCGGAACCAAGCCATTCGAATTGGCTCGAATCCGCGAGTTTTTCCTAAGATACAGTCTTCATATCACAATATCTGATTATTCATATCAAAAACATTCGTTGGAATAATGGATTAATACATCGCATTTAGAGCGTGTTCCAAACAAAGGACTGCCCCAAGGGCGCGGAACAAGCAGCCGGAAATTCCTCCGGCGGCTCACAGGAGAATTACGCCATGTCACATATCGCACACCACCCCATTTTCGCTCTTTCCGGGCAGTTGGTTGCCCGTGCCCTGCGCGTGTTCAAGAACCGCCGCCAAATGGGCAAGCTCTCGGAGTTGAGCGACGCTGCATTGAAGGACATTGGACTGACCCGGAGCGATGTTCGACGAGCCATCGCGCTACCGGTCCACACCGACCCGGTACCTTTTTTGACGCAGATGGCCAACGGGCACAGCATCACCGCGCTGCAGCCTATGCCCCGTGCCGCCAACGAGGGTCCCAAAGCTCCGAGACTGACAGTTATTCCGGCACATCCCCGGTCGGAAATCGCAGCTTGATTGGAAATTGTTTAGCAGCCCCTGTCGGCAAGCCTTGCTGACGTCAACTGACCCGCCTTTTCGGCGGGTCTTTTTTTGTTCGTCTTATTTGCCGAGGTTTTTGGTAGCTGTCGCGAAGAAATCGTCAAACGCCTTGAACTGGCTGGACTGCAAGTCGCGCCCAGCCGACATCCAACCGGACACCATTTCATCGAATTCCGACGCCTCGTCTGTCTCGACCTCTTCATCGACCAGATCGTCTTCGAGCTCCGGCTCCAGCTCAGCTTCATCCTCGACATGGCGCGCCGCGGCAGGTTGCAGGAACGAGCCCCAGAAGGCATTCATTGCTTCCGTGTACCCTTGAAGGTAATCGATTGGAGCTGGCGCCCGTTTTGGCCGCCCGCGCGCAAAGCCGCGCAGGTAGGCATCCAACAGGACCTGAGCCTCCCCTTGCAAGAAAGGCCTCGCCACTTGTCCAAAGGCAAGTGTTGCCGCAACCGGCATCAACTCCTGCACAGCGTCTCGTTGAACCCCGGTCATTGTGGAAATCTGCGCAGCAACGGCCTGCTGAACGGCTTCCGGACCGAAGAATGGCGTCAGGGATTGTTGTGTGGGGGCTTGGAAAAATTTTGCATAATCAGCAAAGGGATTGCCGGAACCGGCTGACAGTTGAGATGCTTGAGCAAACCAGTCTGGCATGCTTTTGCTCGGCGTACCGAAGTGCTGAAACCCGGACAGCGCGGCAGGCATCAGATGTTCCATGACACGATTAAGGTCGTCATTGGACCAGCCAAAGCGCTCTTGCATATCTTTGCTCAAGGAGAAGATATCGAACGGCGGCGCCGCCTTGTCATGTGCTGTCATCACGCTGCCTCGACTGTCTTGCGCAAGGCCCTGAGAAACAAGGCTATCTCGCTCACAGTGACTGCTTCATGGCAGAACGTCAATTGATCCCGGCAAAGCTTTTGCCGGGATAAGAAAAACCACTTAGGCTCTTGAGAGGATCAGTAGGCGTAATCCCTGAAGATCTGTGACAGATCTCCGTTCCACGATCCGTTGTACCGCTGAAGAAGAATGTCGGCCGGGCACATGCCTGCTGCAAGACCTTCCTCAACGGGTGCCAGATGGACCCGTTCATCCAGGTCGCCATCACTCATGCGGGCGCGGCGTTTGAGGCCTTCTTGAGACAACGCCAAGACGTCCTTGGCAACATCCAGCACGGTTCCAGTGCGGAACGGTGTCTGCAATGCGGTTTCCGGCACACCAGCCCGCAAAGCTGCCCGCTCTTCTGCTGTCCAGTCTTTCACCAGTTCAAACGCCTGATCCAGAACACCGGTGTCGTAGAGCAGTCCGACCCACAAGGCGGGCAGCGCGCATATCCGGCGCCATGGGCCACCATCGGCACCCCGCATCTCGATGTATTTCTTCAGCCGCACATCCGGGAACAAGGTCGACAAGTGGTTATTCCAGTCACCAAGACTCGGACGAGCATCCGGGATCTTGCCGTCTAGGGCCCCATTCATGAAGGCCCGGAACGTGGTTCCGGTGACATCGTGATATTCAGTGCCCCGCTTGACGAAATACATCGGCACATCCAGAGCCCATTCGACATAGCGTTCAAAGCCGAAGCCGTCGTCAAAGGCAAAGGGCATGTCGCCCGTGCGGTCCATGTCCGTATCGGTCCAGATCTGGGCCCGGAAGGACTTGAAGCCATTCGGCTTGCCGTCGGTGAACGGAGAATTGGCAAAGATAGCCGTCGCGATTGGCTGGAGTGCTAAGCCGACACGCATCTTCTTGACCATGTCCGCTTCGGTTTCGAAATCCAGGTTCACTTGGATCGTCGACGTGCGGTACATCATGTCGAGGCCAAGGGATCCGACCTTCGGCATGTAATTTGTCATGATGTCGTAACGCGACTTCGGCATGCGCGGCATGTCTGCCCGGGCCCAGGTTGGCGCCATACCAATACCCAGGAAACCGACCCCCAGCGGCTCTGCAACCTGACGGACATGGGCTAGGTGCTGGTTGGCTTCGCGGCAGGTCTGGTGGAGATTGTCGAGCGGCGCGCCGGACAATTCGAACTGGCCACCTGGTTCGATGGAGATCGCACCGCCGCCTTGATCATCAGCGAGGCCAATGATCTTTCCAGCGTCCTCGATCCGCTCCCAACCGAGTAGGCGCTCCATGCCTTCCAGGACGGCTTCGACACCATTGGCGCCGCCGTAGGGGATTGGTGAATTGTCTTTTATATTGAAGCCGAACTTCTCGTGTTCGGTCCCGATCCTGAAATCGCTTGTCGGTTTGCAACCCGCTTCCAGTGTTGCCGCCAGATCAGCGACCGTTTCAATCGGTGTGGCATCGACCGTATCGCGGGCCATACAACCATCCTTCAGTGTTTGCGGTGCAAATCATAAGGAGCCCAGCCCCCTTAAAACCGCGATGATCCGATGCCTTTTCCGGCGTTTATGAGTTCCGGTGATTTAGGAGTCTTGAAAGTAGAATGCAAGCGCAGATGCGACACGCAGGTGCGCCTCACGCAATCCTGAAGACCGTCAAAGCCTCCTCACGGCCCCTGAGTTTTACAGGACCCAGGCTGGTTGCCTTCACTCCTTCAGGCAATTGCGCCATGGTGTCTCCGCTTGCAAGCGCGATTACCTTAGCACCTGGGTCAACGTGCTTGCCATACTCTTGCAGGCGGGCTGCAACGTTCACCGCATCACCGATGACCGTATAATTCATTCGCGAGGCAGAGCCGATGTCACCAACAACAACCTTGCCAGTATGAATGCCAATCCTGAGGCGCATGTTTAACGCGCTGTCCTTTTCAATCTGCTCGGCCAATGCCGTGACAGCCGCGATTGCCTTGGAGGCATGGTCCGGTTGGTCGGACGGAGCCCCCCAAAATGCCATGACACCGTCTCCAAGAAACTTGTCGATGGTCCCGTCCCTGTCGGCGATTACCTTTGAGACCGTTTCGAAATAGCCATTCAAATAGGCCGCCGTTTCTTCTGCGCTCAAATTGGAGGCCAAACTGGTGAAGCCTGCAAGGTCCGTGAACACAATCGTCATTTCCCGGAGCTCAATGTTCCGGCTGTCGGTCATGCCTTCTTCGATCAGCCGGGTTACGAGCTGACGCGGCACGTATTTGGCAAAGGCATTGAGAGCGCCGATCGACCCGTTGAAGGCTTGATTAACATCGTTGAGTTCTGCCAAAGGTGAGGACGGCAGACGATGTTCTTCATGAAATTCCAGCTTGCGGAGATCAGCGGCCGCTTCAGCCAACCGTCCCAGCGGACGCCCCAACTTGCGCCCAACTATGAAAGACAAGGCAGCTCCAGCGAGCAGCGCCGCCAATGCTGCGTAGAGCACCACCTGGGTCTGGTCCAATGCTTCTCCGAATTGGTCGGCTCGATAAAGCGTTCCGATGATCCAACCGTCGGCAGGTCCTGTGTCAAGCTCCGTGTAAATCGCGGTGTAGAAGCCGCCAAAAGCTGGAAACAAACGTCCGCTAATCTGTCCGTCAATCATGTGCGCCTGACGCCCTACATCCCAGATCAGGTGTAACGGTGTTTCCGTCATTTCTGTGAGCGATGGCAATGGCGTCTCCGGCGATGCCGAGTAATCCACTCCCTCCAAGCCGTGGACAACAATCACGTTGTTGCGGCCTGAGAGCAAAAACACTTGCTGTCGGCTATCCCAGGTCATGGCTCTGGCAACATCAAGAAACACGGCCCGCGGATAATGGACGAACAGGCTCTGACCGTTTCCAAGGTTCAATTCGGCAGTTTTCACGGCTTCCGCCTGCCCCTCGCGCCATTCAAATGCGGACCATGCAACGTCCGGCAATTCGTCGGCCGGCGCATCGTCCATGACCGATCGGCCAAGTTCAAACTCAGCATTTTCCGGAAGCAGCTTTTTATATGCCTCAAGATCGTCGCTGTTCAGGTGCCGCTGCATCGCCGCAGCATGAACTGCAATCGTGCGAAGCAGAACATCTTGTTCAGAGAAGAACTTCTCCAAAACAGCCTGATTGGCATTCAGGATGGCCGCCGCTTGCTGATCCAGCAAGCGGCCCGCAATCCGCCGGTCCGCAGCTGCCATGTAAGCAATGATCAATCCGCAAATTGCGACTAGCAGAAGCGAGAAAACCAACCCGAGCGCCACACCAACCGGTATTCTGAAAGGTTTCCGGCCACGTCGCGAATGCATTGGCCCGCCGTGCTGGGAAAGGGCTGGAGAAGCGTTGCCTGAGGCAGAGATATCTTTTGCTGGGCGCTTCTCCTCGTCCATGGCTACTTCCAGTCTCCGACGGTTGCTTGGACAACAGCAAGGGCTGCGACTGCTGCCGTGTCGGCCCTTAAGATCCTCGGGCCCAACGGGATTGAGGTCACGAAATCCAGGTCTTTCAAAAGTGCGCGCTCGTCTTCCGAAAACCCGCCTTCCGGCCCGATGAGAATGGCCAACGGCGGCGGTCCATTTTCTTTCAGCTGCACAAGGGTCAAAAGAGGATTGTTGGTCTCTTCGCCCTCATCGCAGAAAAGCAGTTTTCGCCCAGCGTGTGCCTCAGGCCATGCGGTTAGAACATCTTTGAGCGACACCGGAGACAAAACCGTAGGGACAGAAAGCACGCCGCATTGCTCGGCCGCTTCAATGACATTTGCCTCCATGCGCTCGACATTTACCCGGCTGGACTGTGTGTGCTGCGTCATGATCGGCATAAGACTGCCTGCCCCCATCTCGACCGCCTTTTGGACCATGTAATCCAAGCGTGCGTGCTTGAGCGGCGCAAACATGTAGATCAAGTCATTTGGCGCGGATTGTTCGCGCGTCCGTTCCATGAGTTGCAGCGAACAGGCACGCCGGCCGCTGCTCTGGATCTTCGCCAGCCACTCACCGTCGCTGCCATTGAAGACCAGAACGTAGTCCCCGTCCTTTAAACGCAAGACGTTCAGAAGGTAGTTCGCCTGCCCGCGATCCGCTTCGATACGGGCGCCATCAGCCAGGATGTGACGCAGAAAAAGACGTTGCATTTTAAACTCGTATTTCCCCATGCGTTTTAGGTAGGCGGTGGAATGTGCTCGATTCAAGGCGGATTTTTCAAAACGGCAGATGCTTCACAGCATTCCTGTTTCCAGGCAGTTTTCAATCCTCGGGACTGTTTTAAAAACTGCGGGCCTTGATTTTTGAGGCCCGTTCAGATGAGTAGGACATCAATTTACGATAACCGGGAAAGCAATTCACGTGGGACAGTTTGCCGACGATGTCTCCAAGATCCATGAGCTCCTGTCCGGAGTTCTGGAACCGACACCGCTCCAATACAGCCAATATCTGTCCGACCTCCATCAGGCCGACATCTGGCTCAAGCGGGAAGACCTTACCCCGGTGCGCAGCTACAAGGTGCGCGGCGCCTATGCCTTTATCCATCAAGCCTTGGACAAAGACCCAGACTGCGCTCTTTTCGTGTGCTCTTCCGCAGGCAATCATGCGCAGGGCTTTGCCTATGCCTGCCGGCATTTCGGCAAGCCGGGCATCGTTTTCATGCCGCTCACAACGCCTCAACAAAAAATCCAGAAGACCCGATCTTTTGGCGCACCGCTCGTAGACATCAAACTCATTGGTGACGGCTTTGACGCAGCCAACAAGGCCGCTCTGGAATACTGTGCTCAGAACAACGGCCTGATGGTGCCCCCGTTTGACCACGAAACAATCATTCTGGGGCAAGCCACCGTCGGCAAGGAAATCGTGGAACAGACCCCTGAAGGCACCAACTGGGACCGGCTCATCCTTCCGGTCGGCGGAGGCGGACTATCTGCGGGCGTAAGCCGCTATTTTTCCGAAAAAGGCCTCACCGCGAAATTCAGTTTGGTCGAGCCGGAAAACGCTCCCAGTCTTTACAACAGCCTCCAAGCAAATCAGCGGGTGCGGCTTGACTGGGTCGATAACTTCGTCGATGGCGCAGCGGTTGCCCAAATCGGCGCAGAAAACTTCAAACAGCTTTCCACCTTTGCACCAGAAGACGTAATCCTCGCCCCCACCGACGGTGTGTGCGCGACCATGATCGATATGCTCAACATTGAAGGGATTGTGCTGGAGCCCGCAGGAGCGCTCGCAATTGATGCGCTCAATCGGCTGCCAGCGGCGCAGGTAAAGGGGAAGAAGATCGTCTGTTTGGTTTCGGGCGGCAACTTCGATTTCGAGCGTCTGCCGGAGGTGAAAGAGCGGGCGCTAAAGTTCTCCGGCCTCAAAAAGTACTATGTCATCCAATTGCCACAGCGTCCGGGCGCATTGAAAGACTTCCTGTCTTTGCTGGGCCCGGACGATGACATTGCCCGGTTTGAGTACCTGAAAAAATCTGCCCGCAACTTTGGCTCGGTTCTTATAGGCATTGAGACAAAACAGCCGGAAAACTTCCAAACTTTGCACGACAGCTTCGACCGGTCTGACATTCGCTGGGAAGACATCACCGACAATGAGGCAATCGCGAACTTCGTGATCTGACTTAGTGACCTGCCCTTGACCGGCGTCATCCCAACCGCCAATTTCACGGGGCAAAAGGGAATCACGCAATTGGCCGATACTTCATCCAACGTCGCTGAGTTTTCCGTTTCGGAAATCTCGTTTTCCATCAAACGCACGATGGAAGACGCATTTGGCTATGTGCGGGTGCGCGGCGAGTTGGGACGGATTTCGCGACCGGGATCGGGCCACATTTACCTGGATCTCAAAGATGACCGTGCAGTTCTGTCCGGTGTTATCTGGCGCGGCGTTGCGTCCAAACTGAAGATCCAGCCAGAACAAGGTCTGGAGGTGATCGCGACGGGCAAGATCACAACGTTCCCGGGCCAATCCAAATACCAGATGGTCATCGACGCACTGGAACCGGCAGGCGCCGGCGCGCTGATGGCGTTGCTTGAAGAGCGCAAGAAGAAGCTTGCCGCCGAGGGCCTCTTTGCCGACGAACGCAAACGCCCACTGCCATCATTACCAAATGTAATCGGCGTTGTGACATCCCCCACCGGGGCGGTGATCCGCGATATCCTGCACCGCATCTCCGACCGGTTTCCGGTCCATGTCCTAGTCTGGCCCGTCCGCGTTCAGGGCGAAACAAGCGGTGCGGAAGTCGCCAACGGCATCCGGGGCTTTAACGCCTTGCAACCTGGCGGGATGTTTCCACGCCCGGACCTCGTCATTGTAGCCCGCGGTGGTGGCAGCATCGAGGACCTTTGGGGTTTTAATGAAGAAGCCGTTGTCAGGGCAGCAGCGGAAAGCCAGATCCCCCTGATTTCGGCCGTTGGCCACGAGACCGACTGGACATTGATCGATCTTGCTGCAGATCTCAGAGCCCCGACACCGACCGGGGCTGCCGAGATTGCGGTTCCGGTCAAGGCCGAGCTCATGTCCATGGTCGATGACCGGGCGCGACGACTGTCGACCGGCTTGCAGAGGTTTGTCGGGTCGCGGCGAACGGAGCTGCGCGCCGCAAGTGCTGCCCTCCCCGCCCCGCGAGATTTGCTGGCTTTGCCTAGGCAACGGTTCGACACGGCGGCCAACAGCTTGGAACGCGGCCTGATCGTCAACACCAAGCATCACCGCTCTACCTACCAGAACGCTTCGGCGCGCTTGTCCCCCTTCGTGCTCACGCGGCTCAGCACAAAGGCGCGGCAAGATCTTTCGGTTGCTGGGGATAGGCAGCAGCGGGCCCTATCTGTCGGGATTTCGCAAAAACGCCAGGCATTTGACGCCGTTGTTGCCCGATTGACACCGTCCCGACTGTCTCAGCAAACCGCCCTATCCAAGGAACGTGTGACCGGCCTCGGCGACCGGCTTGACCGGGCTTACCTGACCCGGCTTAAGGACAGTACAGCCAAGCTGGACGGGCTGCAGAAACTCTTAAAGTCTCTCTCCTACAAAGATGTGCTCGCACGCGGCTATGCCGTGGTGCGCGATGCAGACGGTCAACCGGTCCGATCCGCTTCCGCGGTTGAGACTGGTGCAGCGCTGTCTGTTGAACTGGCCGACGGTACACTTGATGCTGTTGCCATGAGCGGCGGCTCAGCGCCGAAAAAACCCAAAACCTCCGCGCCCAAAAAAGCAGCTTCACAAAAACCCGCCGCTGGCCAAGGCAATTTGTTTTAGGACTGTTTTACGCAGCCTGCTCTACCCTCTGATCATGCCGATTGCGAAACCGCTCAATTTGAAAACTATTTTATCCATTCCTTTTCTGAACACTTAATTCGCCGCCCCTAGACTGCCGCTTCAAGAAAAGAGCTCAATGAAAGGACCGCACCGGCGGAGACCACACCGGGGCGTCCTTACATGAAAGTCTCACCGGTTAAATGACGGGTTTTAGGCAATGCGCGTAACGTCTAACGACTTGCAAAAGCAGTTGGAACAGCAAAACAAGGCTCGGGGCCTGTCGCTGCCGCAGGTTGCCTCAACAACATTCACGGCTCCTGCTTACACTGCCGCGACACGAGAAACCAAACCCAGCAAAACGTCTGGCCTTCGGTCTGCAATGTGTTTCGTAGGTGGAACCTTGTTCGGCTTCCGCGGCCGGGTCTCCCGTCTCGACTACTGGATTATCGGATCGGCCTACACGGTCACATCCATCATTGGCTACATTGCTTTTGCCCAAGCCGCAGGCTCTTTCAATTGGGGAGACATTGCTTCTGCCAGCCATGACGTCGGTTTTGTGGTCCGGTTCCTGACGTTCTGTTTCGTCATGATGATGCTGCGCTTCTCTCTCGAAGCGCGCCGGTTTCAAGACCGTGGTGTGACAGGGTATTGGTACTTCGGTTATCTCGTTCCGTTTCTGAACATCTATTTGCTTTTGGCCAACAGCCTGATGCCGGGAACCAAGGGCGCAAACCGCTACGATCTTTAACGATATTTGCGCGCTGAATTAAGCAGGGCCAGCTCTTTGCCTACACCGGATACTCTTCGCAAAACTCGACACTAGCCAACTTATCCATTCAATTTGGCAGCAGCCTTAACACTACTTTTAAGGGTTTTTATTATTGTCTATACTTATAATTGATTGAAGGCAGTTTTATGAATAACAGAAAAGAGTTTGGTAGACGCGGTATTGATGAAACGCGAACGAAGCGAAACCCGGTCTACATTGGCGCACAGCACTACCCAGCGCCCGCAAAATCTGAACAGTCATCGAGTTTTCAGGACGATAATGACGTTTCCATCGGGACAATACTTCTGAACAGTGTTGCATTCATTTTTTCATTTGAAGGTCGGCTTGGCAGAGCAATGTATTGGTACTTGCATACCATTCACATATTAATACTAATTTTTTTCGTTGCTTTGATGTTCTCAAACGAACATCTCAAGGACTACACGTTTCTGGAGTTTTTCTCGGAATATTTTTGGCTGATGCCATTCGTATTTTTGAATTCACTCTTTAGCTGGTCCGTAACCGTACGTAGAATGCACGATCGTGGTGTGTCTGGATACTGGGTGTTCAGCTGGTTTATTCCTATTGCAGGTTCGATAATCCTGTTGGTGCAAACCTTTAAAAACATGTTTTTTGCCGGAACCCAGGGGCGCAACAAATACGGAATTTAAAAAACCGCCGGAAATCCGGCGGCTTTCTTTTTATGTGAAGTCAACCTCAGATCTACCCCATCAACGATGGCAGCCAGGTGATGATCGACGGGAAGGCGAGCAAGCCGGCAATCGTCAGAACGTCTGCGATGAAGAACGGGATACAGCCGCGGAAGACCTCCTGAACCGGGATGTCCGGGCGCACGCCTGACACCACGAAACAGTTGAGCCCAATGGGGGGCGTGATCAGACAGAGCTCCGCCATCTTCACCACCAAAATTCCGAACCAGATCGCACATGCTTCGCCCGACATGCCAAATGTACTGTCGGCTGCAGAAACACCCTCGCCGCCATTTAGCGCCATCACCGCAGGATAGACTACCGGCAGGGTCAGGATCAGCATGCCGATCGCATCCATGAACATGCCCAGCACGGCATAGGCCAGCAGAATGCAGATCATGATCAGCCACGGAGAGAACTCCAGGGCGACGATGAAATCCCGGAACGCTTCCGGCAAGCCGGCAAAGCCCAGAAAGCGGACATAGACCAGAACGCCCCAGATCAGGGTGAAGATCATGACCGTCAGCTTGGCTGTCTCATGAAGCGCCTGACCGAGTTGCTGGAACTTCATGCCCCTTGCAAATGCGACCATCAGAACCACGAAGGCGCCGAGTGAGCCGGCCTCTGTTGGCGTGGCCAGCCCGAAGAAGAACGAGCAGAAGATAATCCCGATGACCGCCACAATTGGCAGCGTGCCCGGGATGCTCTCAAACCGCTGTTTCCAGGTGAACCCCTTGATTGCCGGAGCATCGCCGCGCCAGGCGGACACCCCAACAATGATCGCCACATAGATCAGTGCGGAAAACACGCCCGGCAAAAAGCCTGCGATCAAGAGTTTGCCGACAGACTGCTCCACCAGGATCGCGTAGATGACCAGGATTGCTGATGGCGGGATCAGAGATGCCAGCGTACCGCCTGCTGCCACAACAGCGGCGGACAGTCTTGGCGAGTATCCCTCTTTGAGCATCTCCGGGATCGCAACGCGGGCAAAGACTGCAGCCGTTGCCACAGATGCACCGGATACGGCTGCAAAGCCTGCCGTAGAGAAGACCGTGCCAACGGCCATACCGCCCGGCATCCAGCCAAGCCAGCGCTTGGCAGCCTCAAACAGCTGTTTCGTAAAGCCTGCATAAAAGGCGAGGAAGCCGATTAGAATGAAGGTCGGCAAAACCGAGAGGGCATAGGTGACGGATTTGGAATGCGGGATCGTTCCCGCCATTTTGAGTGCAACAAAGAAGCCGCGCTCAAATCCCATCTTCAGCGAGAAATGTAGAATAAGGCCAACCAGCCCTACGAAGGCAGCGGCGAAAGCCACCCGGACACCCATGATGACCAGGACCAGCAAGACGCCGGTCATCAGGAGACCTACTTCAAACGGTGTCATTTGGTGTCTCCTGCAACAGCGTCGTCGCCAAAGGCTTCTTCGATTTCATGTTGGGCGACCTTTTCAACGTCCTCGATGACAGGGACGGCAACCGGCTCACGGTCCGGATTGCGGACCAGGCGGGCATATCCATAGATTTGCATGAGGAGGCGCAAGAACAGCAGGCTCAACGCAACGGGAATAACAAGTTTCGATGGCCAGGTTGGCAACCGGATGTCCATGGTGCTGTCACCAATCGACCAGGACCGGTCGAAGTGGAACCAGGACCCCCAGATTAACAGGGCGACCGTAAAGGCGATCACGATCACGCCGATCATTTCGCAGATGTAAAGTGTTCTGCCGCGCAGTTTTCCGAGTACGATTTCCATCCGGATGTGACCACCAACTCTTTGGCAATATGCCACACCGGCAAAGGCAAAAATCGCCATGGCCTGTTCGGTGATGTCGATAAAACCCGGAATCGGCGTGTTGAAGAACAACCGGCCCAAGACCTGGGCAACAGCCAAAAACATCAGTGACAAAATGGAGAAGGCAGCGATCATGTTGAATCCGTTTTCAACGTGACCAAGCCATCCATCGAACCGGATATATGTTGTGGGACGGTCGGTGTCTGAACCGCCCGATTGAGGAGAAGTGTTCATGAAATCAGCCCTGTGGAAAGTCTCTCCGGCAGTTGGTGCCGGAGAGACATCTTCGAGTTCAAGTTAGGCTGACGTTATTCAGCGATGGTCTTTTTGACCATGTCGAGCAACTCTTGAGCCGGCAAACCGTTGGCGGTTTGCTCTTCAATCCAAGCAGCGTGGATCGGACCGGCCTTTTCGGCAAATGCCGACAGTTCCTCATCTGAGAATTCAACCTGCTGAATGCCCAGTTTGTCCAGCTCCGGCCACCACTTGTCGTAAACCTTGGCGTAGGTAGCCAGGTAATGGTCGAGGGCCGGATCGACGGAAGAGTCGAGGGCGGCCTTGAAGTCATCCGGAAGCGCTGCGTAGGCGTCTGTATTGACAACGATCGGGCAATGAACGGTGCCCGGGTTCAGGTTCTTGGTCCACCAATCGGCCACTTCAACGACCCGGAAAGACAGGTGCGCATGTGGTGCAAAGCCAGCGGCCTGCACTGTGCCGGAGTCAATCGCCTGATAGGTTTCAGATGCGGTCACGGATGTAGGAACAGCGCCAGCTGCTTCCATCAATTTGCCAAGACCACCGAGAGCGCGCACACGCATGCCATCGAAATCGGAAACAGAAGCCGGTGCATCCCCTTTACCAGCAAAGTTGTACTGCGGCATTGGAGACGGCATCAGCAACTTGGCGTTCCAGCGGCCGAGATCCTGCTGGACTGCCGGATGCTCATAAAGCGCCTTGGAAACCTTTACTTCGGTCTCAAGATCAGAAACGCCCAAGAACGGCAGTTCCAAAACGGTCAATGTCGGGTTTTTGTCGGCGTGGTAGGATGCGCAGAACTGAGCCATCTCGAAAGCGCCGAAGGAGATACCATCGAGGTTCTCACGGGACTTGGACAGCGCGCCACCATAGTGCAAGACGATTTCAAACTTGCCGTCGGTCTTTTGAGCGACCTGCTCAGCAAGCTTCTCGACATGCTCGGTGAACGCCCGGCGCTTGCCCCAAAGGGACACGTTCCAAGTGACATCGGCAGCGAAAGTTTCAGTTGCGAAAATAAGGGCAAGGGCGCCCGCGGATACCGCGGTCGCGGCTTTGAGTGACGTGAGCATGAAATCCTCCCAGATTATTGGCTCAATCTCTTGACCACCCGGCCAGCAATGAGGGGCTGACCAAGTCAGAGCCTAATAAGCATGACCCGTGCCAGCTTCAATTGACAACCAAAAACTGGGCAAACTGGCGGCTTTTTCGGGCATAGCGCAAAACTACCGCAGTGCACCTAGGCGAGATCTTGCCGATGCTCATATTGCGTCGGCGATTTTTCGCCGATTGCCGAGTTTCAGGCGGCTCCCGTTTCCGGGTCGCTCGCTTGATCCCGGCTCAATCCGAGGCGTGCCATCTTCTCGTTGAGCGTCCGGCGAGGCACGTTCAGCTCGCGCATGACATCGGCAACCTTACCACCATGACGCCTCAAGGCTCCTTCGATCAAAGACCGTTCGTAAGCGTCCATAAGATCCTTCAATCCGCCTGCTTCCATCGGCGACACGTCATCGCGCCGGCCAGTGACGAGTGTTTCCAGCGGTTGCGGATTGACCTGCGCGTTCAAAACGAACCGCTCGGCCGCATTGCGCAGTTCACGGACGTTGCCCGGCCATCCGTAGGTTTGCAAAAACGCTTCATCAAGCGCGCTCGGTGTTGGCGCCTCCATGCCGTATTGAACTGCAAACCGGTTGAGAAACGTATCAAACAACAAGATGCTGTCCCGGCCGCGTTCCCGCAAAGGCGGAATGACGAGTTCGATTGCATTCAACCGGAATAATAGATCTTCTCGCAACCGGCCGGAAGCCACCGCTTCGCGCGGATCAACATTAGCCGCGCTCACCAGCCGGATATCGACGTCAACGGGCCGGTGGCCTCCAATCCGGTCAACTTTACGCTCTTGCAGCACCCGAAGCAGTTTTGCCTGGAGCGGCAGCGGCATGGATACAATTTCATCCAGAAACAATACACCGGAGTTCGCGGCCTCGATCCGGCCGATCCGTTGCCGGTCTGCACCTGTAAACGCCCCGGCTTCGTGGCCAAAGAGTTCGGCTTCGACCATGGTCTCCGGCAACGCGGCCGCGTTGATCGCCATGAACGGAGCGTCCTTGCGGGCGCTGTAATCATGCAGCGCCTGAGCGATCACTTCTTTTCCCGTCCCGGTTTCACCGGTGATCAGAACCGCAGCATCGGTTTGCGCAAAATGCAGGATCTGTTGCCGCAGCGCTTGCATGGCCGGGCTGTTACCGATCAGCCGGCTTTCTAGGCTTGAACTGTCCGCGATCTGGGTCTTCAGCGCCCGGTTCTCCAAAACAAGAGCGCGGCGGTTGCACGCCCTGCGAACCACTTCCGCGATCAGGTCCGGATCGAAAGGCTTTTCGACAAAGTCATACGCACCGGCGCGCATTGCTTCCACGGCCATTGGAACGTCGCCATGGCCGGTGATCAGGATAACCGGCAGATCACCGTCCAGTTCTCCAACTCTGCGCAGCAAGGTCATGCCGTCGTCACCATCCAGCATCACGTCCGTGACGATACAGCCACCAAAATCCGGGCTCAGAACCGCCATGGCCTGGTCAGCTGTTGCCACCTCGATCGTCTCAAAATCGGCAAGCCGGATCCATTGACGAAGCGCTGCGCGCATAGACGGATCGTCGTCAACAATCAGAACCGGGGTGTTCGTGGATTGAGAGGGTTTTGAATTAAGCGTTGTCATTCAGCAACTTCTGCTTCCAGACGGACAAAAGATGCATCCGTCATTTCTGCCGATTTGACAGCCGGCACCGTGAGTTCAAAGGCAGCACCGCGCGGCACGTTGGCGGAGACCGCCAAATCACCGCCGAGGTCTTCTGCAATTCGCATGGAGATGGCCAGACCCAGCCCCATCCCTTCCGCACTTGTTTTGGTTGAGAAAAACGGATCGAAAATACGTTCACGTAGATCCATGGGGATCCCTGGCCCGTTATCGAGCACCCGCACGACAACAGTGTCCCCAGTCTCAACGATATGCAGCCGGACTTCACCACTGTCTTCTGCGGCGGCCGCATCTGCGCCGTTGCGTAACAAGTTGACCAGGATTTGCTCGATCCGCAACGGGGCCGTCTCAACGATCAAGGGCTGGTCCGGTATATCGATTTTCAGAGTAACACCTGTTTCTTCAAACCTGGGACGGACAATTTTTTCCGCCGCCAAAATGCTGTCTCGAAGGTCGACGGTTTCGATCCGGCTCTCGCCCGGACGCGCAAACCTCTTGAGCTCTTGAGTCAGGCTCGCCATTCGCATCTGAAGGGATTCGATCTCCTGCAGGTTTTCTGCAGCCGTGTGGGTATCCCCTTTTTCAAGGAACTTGCGGGTGCCTGCCACAAACATTCTGAGCGCCGCCAGGGGCTGGCTCAGCTCATGAACGACAGCAGCCGACATTTCACCAACCGCTGCGAGACGGCTGGAGCGCGCAAGGCCCCGCTGCGCTTCCAAAAGCGCATGTTCCACACGCCGGCGCTCTTTGATTTCCCCAACCAGCCGCTGGTTCAGTTCCTTCAGATCTGCTGATTCCTGGCGAAGCGCGGCGGACGCCCGGCGCAGCCTTTGCCCGCGCAAGCCAAGCACAATCACCGCATAGAGAAGGCAAAGCGTCAGGGTGATCACCCAAATCGGCAGCAGGCTCTTGTGCGCTTCTGCCTGCGGCACGAGGAAATGCAATTTCCAGCCGAGTAGATCCACATCGGTCGAGTTGTGCCGATAGGCCTGCCCGTCAATGGTCAGCTGGTTTGGCCCGGTTACTGGCGCGTCACTGATCGGGGTCAGCGGTTCATTTGCGTATTTCTGACTGCTGGCAATGGCATCCCGCGTAGCCATTGGAAGCTCGGCCAAAGTCCGATAGCGCCACTCCGGCTGGCTGGATAGAAAAATCACACCGTCGGCATCGGTGGCAAAGACGAGCTCTCCACCTTCCGCCCAGGCGTTTTCAAGCTCGCTGGTATCTACTTTAACGACGGCAACCCCAACCGGATCTCCTTCGACCGGCGTCGGCCGCGCCAGGAACAAACCGGGACGGCCAGTGGTCAAACCAATGGCGAAAAACTGCCCCTCCTCACCTCGCATCGCCGCCGTAAAGTATGGCCGGAACCCATAGTTCCGGCCGACGAGGGAAAGCGGTTTTTGCCAGTTGCTGGCCGCCAACGTCGTCCCGGCAGCGTTCATAACATAAAGAAGGTCTGCACCTGAATTTTCCGCCATTTCTTCCAGAAAACGATTGGCGCTCTCTACCGGCTGACCAAGGCCAATTGCTGCCGTAGCGCGTGGATCCCGAGCAATCATGTAAGGAAGGTAGCGGTATTTCTGGTATTCGCCGATGATGGTTTGTCGGTAGAGCGTCAACCGTTCTGCAGCTATGCGGTCGACGTTATCATCATCCAGTTCCTGGAAGACGTAAGCGAGCACAGCCGCGGCTGCCACCATGAAAACAGGCGGCAGCAAGAGTATGAGCCAACGGGTCGACATGGCTTCTTATTACCGATTTTTTTCCTGGCCGCCAGCACACGCCTATTCCAAACCTGAATTGATAAGGGTCAAAGACGCCAAATTGCGGAGGCATATAGATTTTTCACAAGGCTGGGGCAAAACTGACTGCCAGCCATAGGAGGGTATTATGCCAATTAAAGATATTTTGACGGTCCTGGATTTGGCGGGCGATCAGCCGGCAGCAAAATATGCTTTGGAGTTCGGCCGTGTTCATGATGCACATGTAACTGGCCTCGCGGTTTCGTTTGAACCGGTTGTTCCGGCATTTGCCGCAGCTCCGATGCCCGTCGACTATCTTCAAGCAGCCCATGATCAGGCTATCGCAGCAGCGAAAGACGCCAAAGACCAATTCGACGAATTTGCCCGGCTGGCCGGCGTCAAAAGCGAAAGCCGTTTGGCAGAGATCCTCACAGGCGGACCGCTCGATAATGTTCTGGCGCATTGCCGGCCCACAGACCTTGTGGTGATTGGCCAGAGCAATCCGGACAAACCGGAGCCAATGCGCGAACTTCTGATCGAAACAATCCTTTTCGAAAGCGGCGTCCCGGTTCTGCTGGTGCCTTATATCGGCAGCAAAACTTTTGAGCCGAACAACGTGCTGATTGGCTGGGATGGCAGCTCGACGGCGACGCGGGCCATTCACGCTTCGATCCCGGTGCTTGAAAAGGCCGACAAGGTCACAGTCCTGGTCATCGAGAAGAAGGCAAACTCTGAGGCTGGTCAGCCCGGTGCGGAAGTTGCCAACTATCTCGCCCGCCACAACATGAATGTAACGATCGACGTCGTCTCCAACCCTCAGACAGGCGTTGCGGACACGGTCCTCAATTATGTGACAGACAACAACAACGACCTGGTCGTGATGGGTGGATACGGGCATAGCCGGATGCGTGAGTTCCTGTTCGGCGGCGCAACCCGCGAAATTCTGGAAGCCATGACAGTGCCTGTGCTTATGGCCCACTAACGGCCTGTCGATATGCCGCAATCCCGCACCCAACTTTTTTGGGTGCGGGTATTTTTTTGTCTTAAATCTCCGCTAGTGTTCGATTTGCCTGCTGTTGACCGGGAAAGGATCCCGACGTGACCATCCGCAATCTCGATGGTTTTTTTGCACCGACGTCCATCGCTGTCCTTGGTCCTTGCCGCCATCCCGGCGTTTTGACAGACAAGCTCATCGAATGCCTTCAGGCCATCGAAACCCAACACAAGGTTACACTGGTCGAGATTGATTATTCGGTGCCGTTCAACGGGACCAGCATCCCATCTCTGGCCGATTTGGACCATACGCCCGATCTGGTGATTTATCTCGCCAAGGCTGAACATCTACCCAAGATGATTGAAGAACTCGGAGACCGCGGAACGCGCGCCGTTCTAATCCCCTCACCCGGTTATGAAGACTGGCCGGAGCCAATCATGCAGGCCTGCCGGGAGGCTGCCCGCAAGACCACGCTCCGGTTGATCGGTCCCGGCAGTCTCGGCATTTCCGTCCCGGCAAAGGGACTGAATGCACTGTTGAGTGCCGAAGTGCCCGGCAAGGGCGACATCGCTTTTTTCTCCCGGTCCGGCGCTGTTTTGAACGCGACGTTGTCCTGGGCGAAGACCCACAACACCGGGTTTTCATCAATCGTCTCACTCGGCGCGCGCATCGACGTCGATGTCAGCGACTTGATTGATTATTTCGCACAAGACTATCGGACCCGTGCCATTGTCCTTCATCTGGAAGGCGTCGCAGTTCCGCATAAGTTCATGTCTGCCGCCCGGGCCGCAGCCCGCGGCAAACCAGTCATCGTGCTTCGCTCCGGACGCAGCCGTGATACAGGCGGGACGGGCAGGACGCACGCCGGTCGTCTCGCAAAGTCGGATCTTGTTTATGAAACCGCGTTCCGGAGAGCAGGGCTCCTTCGGGTTTACGACCTTGACGAGATGTTCGAGGCGCTTGAAACGCTGTCTCATGTCCGCGTTCCTCAATGCCGGAACCTTGCTGTCATTGCGAACGGCCGGAGCCTGGCAAACCTTGCGTATGACCGGCTAGACGCCCTCGGCGCTCAATTTGCATCGCTGAGCCCGGAGACGCTTGAACACCTGCAGCCGTTCCTTGGCCCGTCGAACGATCTGGACGATACGTCAGCCGCGCAAGCGTCCGTCATCTTGCGCGAAGCGACAGCCGCCGAAGATCTTACGGAAACGATCACGACCGTCTTGAAAGATAAGAATGTCGATGGTGCGGTCGTCCTGCAGGCTGCAAGTGCGTTCCAGCCCCTCCCCGTCCTGGCAACGGCCGTTGCAGAAGCCGCGACCTTGGACCGGAAACGGCCGGGACGGCGGAAAGCTCTGGTTGCCGGGCTGATCGGCGGCGACAGTGCAACCCGCGAAGTTCTGACAGAAGCCAAGGTCCCGAATTACGCAAGCCCTGCAGAAGCCGCTCGAAGCTTGATGCATCTGGCGCATGATGCCCAGGCTCGGGAATTCCTGATGGCGGCCCCACCGAGTTTGCCGGCCAATTTTACGCCGGATAGCGCACAGGCTCGGGCAATCGTCGAAGCAGCCCTCGCGGAAGACCGCATTTGGCTCACACCGAAGGAAGTCTGCGATATCTTGGCGGCCTATGACATTTCGATCATGGCGACCGATATGGCAGAAAAGCCTGAAGATGTGGGCGCTCTGTCGGAACCGTTTTTCAAAACAGCCAAACACTGCGTCGCGAAACTCATTTCCCCCGACTTACCCTTCAAATCAAAAATCGATGGCGTCCGGCTCGGCCTGGAAAACCCAGCGGCCGTTGAGGACGCGGCGCGCGAATTGATCGCCAAGACGCAGAAAGACTACCCGGACGCCCGCATATCGGGTGTTTCCGTGCACCCCATGCTTGAAGACCGGCACGGGCTCGAGCTTTATCTTGGTCTTGCTGAAACCCCTGAATTCGGCCCGGTGCTTGTGTTTGGTCAAGGGGGCACGGCTATTGAAGAAAGCGAGGACATCGCCTTTGAGCTGCCGCCGCTCGATCTCAAATTGGCCGAAGCGCAAATCGACCGGACCCGGATTTCACGCCTCTTGGACGGCGGCCCGTCCCGTCCCTCACTCGACAAACCAGCTCTGGCAGAAGCTTTGGTCAAACTTTCTCAAATTACGATCGACATTCCGGAAATTCAGGAACTGGACATCAATCCGATGGTGTTGCTGCCGAGCGGATTGATCGCCCTGGACGCTCGTATGACCCTGTGCCACCCGGAGAAAAAACCGGGCCGGACAGGCGGGTCCAGACTAGCGATCGCGCCGTACCCCAAGGAGTGGGAACAAACACTGACCGTGAAAGGCGGACGGCAGATTTTCGTCCGGCCTGTTCGGCCGGAAGATGAAGACATGTTCAAGGCATTCTTTGAGCAGATTTCACCGGAAGATCTTCGCCTGCGTTTCTTTGCTCCGGTTCGGGAATTCAGCCACCGGTTTCTCGCCCGTCTGACACAGCTTGATTACGCCAGGGCCATGGCATTCACCGCCCTTGATCCGGACGACGGATCGCTTCTGGGTGTCGTCCGCCTGCACGCAGATCCCGATCACCAGACCGGCGAATATGCCGTCATGGTCCGCTCAGACCTGAAGGGGTATGGTTTGGGCTGGGCCCTCATGAAACTGATCATCCGGTATGCCAAGGCCGATGGGATTCAGACCATCAAGGGTGAAGTCCTGAAGGAGAATACGTCGATGATCTCCATGTGCCAAGCGCTCGGCTTCAAGATCACGACATCCCTCGACGATCCCGGGATCTCCAACGTGGTGTTGCCCGTCAGCGATCTTCCAGAAGACGACAGCTGACCCCTGGGCGCGCCGGGCGATTCGATAAAATCGCCCGACGTTTTGTTTTTCCGTAAGTGATCTGAGATTACTTCTGCTGAGCTGCGGTCCGGATTTGTGAAAGGCTGGCCGCCGGCGTAATCGCTTCCGGATCCAGCTTCAGATGCAGGATCGCCGGTTTGCCTGAGGCACGCGCCCGCTCAAAGGCCGGACCGAATTCATCCGTAGTTTGCACCGTCTCGCCAAAAGCACCGTAGCAGTGGGCCATCGCAGCGAAATCAGGATTGACCAGCTTGGTGGCGGACGGGCGGCCTGGATAAGTCCGTTCCTGGTGCATGCGGATGGTGCCGTACATGCCGTTGTCGATCACCAACAGGATGATGTTGGCGCCGTCCTGACAGGCGGTTCCAAATTCCTGCATGGTCATCTGCAGGCAGCCGTCGCCGGCAAAACACACGACTTCGCGTTCCGGAAATGTCAGCTTGGCCGCAACGGCTGCAGGCAGGCCATAACCCATCGATCCGGATGTTGGTGCTGCTTGGGTTCCAAACCGGCGAAAGCGGTGAAAGCGATGCAGCCAAGTGGCGTAGTTGCCTGCCCCGTTGGTGCAAATGGCATCTTTGGGAAGATTGTTTTCCAGCCAGTCCATGACACCCGACATTTGCAGATCGCCCGGCGTTTGCGGACGGGCATCGGACCACTCCAGATAATCCTGGTGTGCCTTGGCGGCTGCGCCTGCCCCTTTGAGCTCGGCTGGCGGCTGGAGACCTTCGACCGCCTTGCAGAACCCGGTCGGGCTGGCATTGATGGAAAGATCAGCGCGGTACACCCGGCCAAGCTCTTCCGGATCAGCATGAACATGCACCAGCTGCTGGGTCGGCGACGGGATATCCAGCAAGGTGTAGGACTGGCTCGGCATTTCAGACAAGCGGCCGCCCACCAACAAAATCAGGTCCGAAGACTTCACACGATCCAGCAGTTTCGGATTGATCCCGATGCCAACATCGCCGGCATAGTTCGGGTGAAGATTGTCAAAGAGCATTTGCCGGCGGAAGGAACAGGCCACCGGTAGATCGAAGCGCTCGGCAAACCGGGTGAACGCGGCAACCGCATCTTCGGACCAGCGGCTTCCGCCGAGGATCGCAATCGGGCGTTCCGCTTCCCAGAGACGTTTTTGCAGGTCCGCCATCTGAGACAGTCCCGGGTGCGTTTCGACCTGTTGCCAGGCCGGTGGTTGAACCGCATCGGCGAGTTCAACGAGGGTGTCTTCTGGAAGCGCCAGAACGACAGGTCCCGGACGGCCGGAGGTCGCAACGTGATAAGCGCGGGAGATAAATTCAGGCACACGCGAAGCATGATCGATTTCGGCCACCCACTTGGCGATACCGCCAAACATTTGCCGATAGTCGACTTCCTGAAAAGCTTCTCGTTCGCGCATGCCGCGCTCGATCTGGCCGATGAACAGGATCATCGGTGTGGAGTCCTGGGCTGCCACATGCACACCTGCGGAGGCGTTGGTGGCGCCCGGGCCACGCGTCACCATGCAGATCCCCGGTTTGCCTGTCAGTTTGCCGTGTGCATCCGCCATCATCGCGGCGCCACCTTCCTGACGGCAGACCGTGACCGGGATCGACGCATCATGTAGAGCATCCAGAACGGCAAGGTAGCTTTCGCCGGGTACGCAATAGACCCGCTCCGCGCCGTGGCGCTCAAGAGCGTCCACCAACAATTGGCCACCGGTTTTCTGTGTCATGTTCGTTATCCCGAGCCTGAAAAACTGATGTTCATTCTATAGCGTAACAAAGACGTTCGGGTGAGAGGCAATTATCAGATTAATTGGCAATAAGATCATTCCAATTGGTAAGAAACTTATACCTCATTCGAAACAAAAAGAGCGCCGGAAATGGCGCTCTTTCGTGATTGTTCGCAACAAGTGTCGTGATCAGATGGATTGAACCGTCACGACTTGGAAGGTGTGCAAGTCCCCATCCTCATCCTTGATCGACACATATTCACCCGGTGTGAAAGCGTGTGTCCCAAACCGGTATCCCGCCTCGTCATCGTCGTCGCCGTCGATGTCATAGTGAAACGCCCAAGACCCGCCCGGGCGGTGGATCAAGTGACCGATTTCCTCTACTTCATCGCCCCAGAACCGCCGGACACGGCAATGATCGCGCTCCTTTTTCCAGAGCCCAGCATCGATATGCCCGGTCTCGTCCAAAGGTGCCGTGAATTCATACCCATGGCGCGCCGAGCCTTGCGGGAACTCTTTCGTCCGGGCCAGGTTCAGCCTGATCTTTTTCAAAGCTGGAAAGTCGCTCATGGTGCCCTCCTTGTGCTGACATTGAAGTCTATATGTGCCACATCGCTGTTGCCTGACATTGAGAAGAATCAAACCTGTGAACGCCCTTAAGCGGCAGACTACGCGTTGACAGATGAAGGACCCGATATGGATCATGCAGAGACACAGACCGAAGCGCTTGCCTTTCTTGACAGTCTTCCGTCTGACGATCCGGCGCGCCCGGATGTCGTTCGCATCGACACGCATGCGAACATCGTGTTTCTCTTGGGGTCCAAGGCCTACAAGGTCAAACGGGCTGTAAAGTTCCCTTTCCTGGACTATTCGACATTGGCGCTGCGCGAAGAGGCCTGCAAAGCGGAAATCACGGTCAATCAGGCGAATGCTCCGCAAGTGTACCGGCGCGCATTGGCTATAACACGCCATAGGGACGGGTCACTGGCCTTGGATGGCACCGGAGAGCCCGTCGAATGGGCTGTTGAAATGAACCGGTTCGAACGCCGGGACGAGCTGGATATCCTGGCCAAAACCACCGAGTTCTCCAACGATCTTTGCGACAAGCTCTCCAAGATGATGGTGGAAGCCCATGCAAATGCCCCGCTTCGCAAAGGCGGTGACTTCTTTGCAGAACTCACGTCCTACGTAGAGCAAAACGACGCGGCTTTCCGGGAACATCCGGACCTGTTCCCGCCGGACGACGTTCAACACCTGACGCTTGCTTCGCGTACCGCGCTCTCCTCAATTCACGATCTGATTCTAAAACGCGGGGATATTGGCTTTGTGCGGCGCTGTCATGGCGACGCGCACCTGCGAAACATCGTACTGATCGAGGATGCATTGGTATTGTTCGATGCCGTGGAGTTTTCCGACGCCATCGCGACAAATGACGTCTTGTACGATCTGGCGTTCTTGTTGATGGATCTCTGGGAGCGTGGTCAACAAACGGCCGCCAATCGGGTCTTCAACCGGTATTTGGACTTGAGCGATCTACCCGAACACCTTGAGGGTTTGGCCGCGCTGCCCTTCTACATGATGATGCGCGCTGCAATCCGATCCAAGATCGCAGCGGCTTCCGCGCTTAATCAAGCCGATCCCGTCACCAAAGAACATCAGCAAAACCAGGCGAAAGAATACTTCGGCTATGCCCTGGCTTTCCTGGAACCCACGCCGACAAAACTGATCGCTGTCGGCGGGTTGTCCGGCACCGGAAAAACCACACTTGCCTATGGGCTCGCTGCAGATGTCGGCCGCGCACCAGGTGCGCGGGTCCTGCGGACAGACGTCAAACGCAAACGTCTACTCGACCTTTCCGAAACAGAAAAGGCCCCGCAAAGCGCCTACACGCAGGAAGCGTCAGACAAGGTCTACCAAGCTATCGATAGCGATATTCAGACCGCGCTGGCTGCCGGACATTCTGCAATTTTTGATGCCGTCTTTGCATCCGAGGACGAACGTGCCGCGATCGAGACCATAGCCGCCCGGGTGGAATCCGAGTTTCACGGCATCTGGCTAGACGCTGATCCCGATACGCTCAAAAGCCGCGTTGCCGCCCGGTCCGGCGATGCATCGGATGCGACGACCAAAATTGTCGACCGTCAACTGACCTATGATCTTGGCACCCTGTCCTGGGAAACGATCGACGCCGGCGGACCGGCGCAGATAACGCTGGAGCGGGCCAAGTCTGTGATCTAGATCCCGGCGGCGCGCATGCCGGCAGCGGCTGCCGCGGCGCAGAAAACCGCAATGTATTCCTTGCGAAGCTTGATCTGTGCAGCTGCAGCAACAATCAGGCAGAGCCCCACCGCAAGTCCGCCCTGCAACACGATCGGCAAGATGGTCGACACGATGATCGCACCGGGCAGAGCTTCAAGTCCGCGGCGAACCCGTTGGGTCAAAGGAAGACGGCCCATGACCCAATACCCACCGGCACGCAACGTATATGTCGCAACGGTCATACCGAGCACGGCCAGCACAAACATTGCATCTGCGGAAAACATGGCATCAGTCATCGAGATAAGCCCCCGCCAGCGCTCCGGCTATTGCGCCAGTAAAAATACTCCAATACCCGCCGACCAGGGCCCATGTCGTGGTGGCAACTGCCCCTGCAACCAGCCAGCTGACGGTCTGGCGTTTTCCCTTCCAAAGTGGCACCAGAAGAGCGGCGAAGAAGGCAGGCAAAATGACGTCCAGGCCGAACGCTTTGGGATCAGAAATAAGGCTTCCTGCGAAATAGCCGGGGATGACAGACAGCGACCACACAGTCCAAGTGAACAAACCGCTGCCGAGATAGACGCCCCAGTCGCGGGTCCCCTTCTCGTATTCGGAAAGAGAAATGAGCCAGTTCAAATCGGTCAGGAAATAGAGGGCTGGGTAGGTCTTATAAGCCGGCACCCGTCCGAGCCACGGGCGCAGGCTGGCGCCGATGAGCAGCATTCGCATGTTCACGGCAGCGGTCACGCCGACCATTGCGATTAGCGAGCCCCAGGTCAGGGGATCACTATAAACTTCCATCGCTACGAATTGGCTGGCGCCGGCAAATACCAGCGAATTGATCATAATCGTTTCCAGAAAAGTCAGGCCTTTTTGCGCCGCGACGGTTCCAAAAACCATGCCCAGCGCGACCACACCGGGAAACCCCGGCATACACAGCAAAGCCCCCTGCACACAGCCCTTTAAGCTGAGCGTGACATTCCGTTCCAACATAAAATTCCTATTGCCAGCCAGCGCTGATCATTTGTGAACATCTGTCCATCATTGTCCCTGATCCGCTTAGAGAGAACCAATGAAAGTTGTTCATCAACTTGATCAAGAAATTTTCTGAATCCGCCGGATCACATCAAGACATCGTAGATCATGCGAAGACCGGTGAAACCGAGAAATAGGGCAAAGATCAGTTTGAGTTTGGAAGGATCAATCGCATGCGCAATTTTCGCCCCAAGCGGCGCGGCGAAGGTTGACGCCGGTATGATCAAAAAGAACCCGATCAGGTTTACATAGCCGAGCGACAAGGGCGGAAGACCTTCCGCACCCCAGCCAAAAAAGATCGACATCAGTGTACCAGGCACCGCGATGATGAGGCCAATGGCAGCCGCGGTCCCGACCGCCTTGCGGATCGGATAATTGAACAATGTCAATGTCGGAACGCCGAGGGTCCCGCCGCCAATCCCCATCATGACCGAGATACCGCCAATGAGAAAACCAAGCAGCTCCTTGATAGGAGATCCCGGCAGTTTGTCTGCAAGTGCAGAGCCTTCTTTGCGCAGCAACATGTTGGCGGAGACCAAAAGAGCGACCACGCCGAACACCAGGGTCAGCGCACCGCCGGACATGTTGCCGGCAATCATTGCACCTGAAATCACACCGATCGCGATCGCCCACCACCACCGCTTCAACAGGTCCATATCGACACTGCCGCGGTTGTAATGTGCCCGCGCGGACGAGGTACCAGTTGCCAAAATAGTTGCAAGAGAGGTGCCGACCGCCACATGCATCAGGATCGCGGGATCGATCTTCAGAGCGGTGAACATGTAATAGAGCACGGGGACGATCACGATGCCGCCGCCAACGCCAAGGAGGCCTGCGATAATCCCGGCGACAAGGCCTGTCGCAAGCAACGCGCCCGCCAGCAAGGCGAGCGAAACAAAACTGAGATCTTCCACGTAGGCTCCTTGTCGTATTCCTGAGCGGATATCGGTGATCGAAAATCCCGCCGAAAGTCAAACGGTCCGCAGCGCGCACAATAGTCAGCTTGGTCAGAAACAAAAGGCCACAACTGCGTTTCCGGTTCGGCATAGATATGCATTTGAACCCCGAGCCTGGTTCGCACGGTACGACGCAACAACACTGGCACTTCTGAATTGCGCGCCATATCTTTCCGGAACCAGCTTAAGTACCGGAGCTGAAATGCAGTCCAAAATCCTTGCCGTATACACTTTCAATGAATTGGCTGCGCCGTTTCTTGCGGACAGGAACAAGGCCTATCGCGACGTCGAGCCTGGAGCCTTCGCGGCTGTCGAACAATGCGAGGGGTTCATCGCGCGCTCCGGGTATCGCGGCGAAGACGGACCGGCGAGCTGGGGCTCAATGGTCATGCCAAAGTGCTGGGAGAATTTGAACGGCGACGGTTGGGCCCCAGTGACCCTCTCGCTTTGGACTTCAATCGAAGCACTGATTGCGGCTACGTATCACGGCTATCATGGCCATGCGTACCGGCTCGGTCACCAATGGCATATTCGGGCAAAAGACATCCCCTCCTACGTTTTGTGGTGGGTACCCGAAGACCACAGACCAGACTGGGCAGAGGCCGTTGGAAGGTATGAAGGCCTATTGGACAATGGCCCGAGCGCGTCCGCCTTTTCCTTCAAACAGGTTTTTGATCCGGCGGGACGGCGAACGAATCCGGATGCACAAAAAGTACAGCTGCTCGCAGGGAGAATTACGCCGGCTCCGACACAAGATTGAGCACGAACTCTTGATGCTGACAGGACACACCAGTCTAGAAACACCCAATTGACGCGCAATTTTCGATTGATGTTTTGCATAACGCCTCTTTTGATGATCGCGCAAAAATGGAGATTTCATGGAGGCGCATCACCTGGCCGTATACACATTCAATCAGTTCCTCGCTCCCTATCAATCGGATGCGATCAAAGGGTTTCGTGACGCCGAGCCCGGCGCGTTCGCGGAAATGGAGCGCGCGAGCGGATTCATCGCGCTCAGGATACGAGGGCGAGGAAGGGCCGATGAGCTGGTGACCGCAGGTGTTTCCCAAATGCTGGGAAAACAGCAATGGTGACGGCTGGGCACCCTCCACCCTGTCTTTATGGGAGACGATCGAGGCCCTCATGGCGGCGACTTACCACGGACACCATGGAGACGCCTATCGGCAGGGCAGCAAATGGCACCTCGCAAGACCCGGTGTCCCGGAATATGTCTTGTGGTGGATCCCGGCTGGTTACCAGCCGGACTGGACGGAAGCTGTTAGCCGATTTGAAGATTTGATGGACAACGGGCCAAACGTCAGGGCGTTTTCGTTCAAAAAAGCTTTTGCTCCGGATGGCCAAACCGTCAAACCGGATGCGGCGCGGGTGAAAGCCATCGCGAGAGAAAACCAGGCCATCGCTGATATTGCGTGATGCCATCAGCAATCCATTTGATTGTTCAAAAAACGATGACTAATCGTTAAACACTCGACTCATTGTATAAAACAGTACGCATGACGATCTTAGCCCCAGCAGCGCGGGACATCCCCGCCAAAGTTTGAAAAGGATCGTCACCATGTCCCAGATTTATCGCGCCTCTGACGCCCGCGGCGATGCCGACTTCGGTTGGCTGAAAAGCAAACACACTTTCTCGTTCGGCTCCTACTTCGACCCGAATTACATCGGTTTCGGAGCGCTACGCGTCATCAACGAAGACCGGGTCGCACCGTCTGCCGGCTTTCCAACGCATCCGCATGAGAACATGGAGATCATCTCCTATGTTGTCTCTGGTGGGTTGGAGCACAAAGACAGCATTGGCACCGGCTCCGTAATCCGCCCCGGCGAACTGCAACGCATGACAGCCGGAACAGGCGTCCGCCACAGCGAATACAACGCTTCCGACACGGATCCCGTCCACTTCCTCCAAATCTGGATCGTACCAGAGCAGGATGGTCTCGCGCCGAGCTATGACCAAAAGGCGTTCCCGATTGAAGAGCGACAGAATGCGCTGAGGCTGATCGGGTCCCGTGACGGCCGTGAGGGATCGCTCGTCATTCATCAGGACCTCGACCTTTATGGGTCGCTCCTTTCCGCCGATCGCAGTCTAGCATTTGATATCCGCCCGGGCAGAAAGATCTGGCTGCAGGTCGTCAAGGGTGCACTGAGTGTTAACGGACAACAACTCAACGCTGGCGACGGTCTCGGTCTCCTGGAGCAAGGAGCTGTCTCCTTGAGCGCTCAGCAAGATTCTGAGTTCCTGCTCTTCGATTTGGCGACTTAACCGCCCTACGTCCTGGAGCAAGTCGTGTTCAAACGGATTCAGGTTTCGCTGCCACTCGGCTAGTCTCGTACGCGAAACCTGAAGCAGTCTGCATTCAATTGAACACGACACGCTATAAAGTGCGCGCAGAGCTACTCTGCGCGCCAATCTTAAAGGAGTTCATGATGTCGCATTCCGCCGAAATCACAATCACGCTGACGAAAGACAGCGCAAAGGGGCGCTACGTTGCAGTGGTGGCCGGCATTGACGAGCCGGCGGAACTAACCTTTTCGATTGTCAGTGATCATATGATTATTGCTGATCATACGGGCGTTCCCGACAGTATGCGCGGCATGGGTGTTGGCAAAGCGCTCGTGGAGCGGCTCGTGGCAGATGCGCGTGAAAACAGCATCAAGATCGTTCCACTGTGTCCGTATGTGAATGCGCAAAGGCAAAAACATCCGGAATGGGCGGATGTCTTTCAAGGTTGACCTTAATTAGATGATCCTTGAACGGACATGTCAGCGTCTTCCTGGATAACCACATTGGTGGGGACGCCGCAGCCGCGTAAGGTGTAGAGCGAATCTGTCAAAAGATCGCCCGCCTGATCAAACGCGGCTGCGGTTATGTCCGGCCCAGCAGATCGGATGCCATCTGCGGCCTGACGCAAGCCGACCAAATTGGCATTCAATTCACTGAGCTGACGCCGGAGCGCTGCATCAGGTTCCTCTCCACGATTTTTCAGGCGCTCGGAGATCTCGCTCAGTCTGGTGTCCAGGCTTTCCAAATTGTCTTTGAATTCAGCCGGTGTCACTTGAAGCCGGGCCAGTGTTGCGCCGGTGACCGCCCCCGCAACGCGGGTTCCTGTTTCCTCAACTTTGTTCATTACGAGAAGAGCCAGCACACACGCCACAATGATCAGAAGGGCCGTTGCGTTAATCAAGGCCAGAAGCAAATTCCCCGGCAACCGGATCAATCTGCCCCACAATCCCAGCCGTTCCTTCGCCATAAACTCCCTCCCTGAAAATCTGTCGGGCGGACATGCATGTGACCGCCGCATCTCAAAAATCAGATGCACGCTAACACGCTTCCGTTAAGGGAGTTCTGCGTCCCATCAGGATATCGACGGCAAGAATATGTGTGTGGGAGAGAAGTGGTACAGACGAGTGGATTCGAACCACCGACCTTCGGAGCCACAATCCGACGCTCTAACCAACTGAGCTACGTCTGCACAAGGTCCTTAAATTGGCACGGTGTGAGGCTTCCGTCCACCAATTTCAAGGGCGTCTTCTAACGCCGTTTTGCCGGACCGGCAAGCGTCAATTTTCAGAAATTTTTGCTTGTTGAAAAGCAAATGCCCGGAGCTTTCAGCTCCGGGCACAATACGCTGTCCAGGCACCATGTGCCGATAGACTTAGTTTACCTTCATGTCTTTGAAGGTTTTTTCCATAGCTTCTTTAACCGGAGCGGAAACGTCGGTGCCCAGCTTGGTTGCCAGTTCCTGCATTTCCTTGCTCTGAGCGCTGAGGCTGTCGAACTGCTGACGTGCAAACGTGGACTGCAGCTCGATGGCTTCTGCCAGGGTCTTCACGGACATGATGTCCTTGATGAAGGTGAAAGCAGCGTCGGCGTTGACTTTGGCAGCATCAACGGCCTTGTGGTTGAATTCAACAACGCCCTGACGGGAAGTTTCAAAAGTGTCTTCCATCAGATCGGTTGCATCTTCAGCAGCAGTCTTGACCTTAGCGTAGGTCTCACGTGCGCTCTCGATGCTTTTTTCGGTTGCTTCACGGAATGCAGCCGGAACTTCCATTTTCGGCATTGCGAATGCTTCGAAATCCGGGAAAGCAGCAGCCGGTGCAGCCTTTGCTTTGGTTGCGCGGGTTTTAGAAGCTGTTTTGGTAGCAGTTGTCGTGTCAGTCATGATCTCATCTCCTAGAGTTCGGATGCGATCATTGGTGAATATGATTTCCGCCGGTCATCTCCCGACGGACCCTGTCGTCATCCGCATCCCCTACATAGGACATCTTTTGCTGCATTGCAATATTTTTTTGCAGTGCACAATAAAATTTCCGTTGCGTCTTCGGGAGTTTTTTGGCCGGGCGCAGGCATGACTGGCAATAAACGCGTCAACACATATCACCTGAACGAGTCACGCAGAAAAGGTCGCGGACAGAGCCAGCTCCGATACGATCACATATAGTCGGGTTCGAACCAACACTGACTGGCGCAGATAACCTGCGCCAGCGTCAATCACACACACATGAGAGACTTAATCTTTTTGAGCGGCCTTGGTGGCGTCAGAGACAGCCTTCGTCGCGGAGTTGGAGAATTCACGAGCTTGTTCGCCAAGAGATTCCATCTGGGTCCGAAGGTAGTCCTGCTGCAGCTTCATCATGTCTTCGACATTCGATGCCTTCACCAGGTCCTGTGCAAACTTGAAGGCCGCATTTACATGCTCTTCTGCATACCCAAGCGCCTTTTTGTTGACATCAGCTGCTCCGGCCTGAACAGCGTTGGCGCTCTCTTCAACATTGGTTACGGCCTTGTGAGTGGCACCCATGAAATCGTCAAAAGCCTTGCGCGCCTGGTCAACGCTCTTTTCGGCAAAGTCACGCATCTGTTCTGGCACTTCAAAGCCGGTTTTGTCAGCAGTCATTATTGCGCTCCTTGGATATCGAAAATGGATAGGACGTGATCTCGTGAGATATTTCCATGCCAAAAATTCGTAACACGCATATGGCAGTGCCGCAAATTCGCATGCGCCGATTAACCACGCCTTCATGTAACCCCTTTAGCAACCATGCTTATCGTGGACGGTGACGCTGTTTCCCGGTATTAACAGAGTGTTAACGCTGCTGAAAAATGCTGGGTTATTGCGTCGTGCGCCCGGTGCCACTTGATCCTTTGGAGCAGAGCATGGACCATCAGACCCGTACCTTTCTTGACCTGACAGGCATGACCGACCTGGTCGAGCTTGTGGCGGATCGGCGCGCTGCCTGGTTATGGTCCGCTGACGGAGGGCGCGTCTTGTGGGCGAATGCCGCTGGTGCAGCATTCTTCTCAGCAGACTCCGTTTCTGCATTGGCGAACCTGAATTCGCTCGAGCGCTCCCCGGCCCGCCCGCATATTGCGCGCATTGCAGCCTCCGGAGTTGAAGATAGGTTCAGCATCGACCGGCTGCGCTTCTATCGTGGCCTGCGCGTGATGCTCCTCACCTGTCAGTGTAAAAAGGTTGTTCTTGAGGACGGATCGGCTGCAGCCCTCATCATCTGCGCTGACAAAGGCTTCTCGACGACGAAAGACCCGGTCGTGACCTTCGCTCAGCTTGTGAGCAACAGCGACGTGACTATCTTCATCACGGACAGAGGCATTGTCTCCGCAAACTTTGGATCTTTGACCGGCACCCCAGAGGATATAGCTCCGCTGGACGGACATCGCGCGGTGTTTGGTCCGATTGAACTTGATGGCTCACTGCACGATGGCGCGGTTTTTCAACTCTCCGAGGACCAGAAACTGATCGCGTTGGACAATGAGCCGATCGAGGCGCCGGAGGTTGAAGAGCCAGAAGTTGATGCAGCGCCCTTCAACATGCCTTCAGATGAAGTTGATGTCCCGGCTGACCCAGCAGGATCTGTGTGGAATCGCGCCGATGTACTCGAGGAAGCTGCAGAAGCGCTGCCTTCCGTGGCCCTGGCAGATCCCGAAGACAGAACTGCGGAACCACGGGACAGCCTTGAGTTGGGCACGGAGGTCGCTGCTGAGGGCCCTGATGACCAAGCCGAGGCTGTCCAGTTACCCGCAGATGGGGACGACCAGGAACAGGAACCTGCAGATAATGCAGATGACACTGCCTTGATAGACAGCCCGCAGGCGTTGGAGGCTTCCGAAGATCTCGACGCCAGTGCCAATGATCCAGAGCGCGTCCCAGCCGCGGAAGAAAAATCTGATTTTGTGTTCCAGCCTGGCCGGCGCCCAGTCCGTTTTGCTTGGAAGATGGACATCAACCAGCGTTTCACGTTCCTCTCTGATGAATTTGCCAACGTGGTAGGACCAGCCAGCTCGGATATTGTTGGACTGACCTGGGCCGAAGTTGCCAACCGGTTTGATCTCGACCCACGTGGAAGCATCGCAAGAGCGCTTGACCGCCGTGACACATGGAGCGGCAAAACAGTAGACTGGCCAGTCACAGACGCTGCCCTGCGCGTCCCCGTTGATATGGCGGCGCTTCCGGCTTTTGATCGGAACCGGACTTTCGAAGGCTACCGCGGGTTCGGTGTTTGCCGAGCGGCTGATGCCAAACCCGGCGCACGGATCGCAGCGCTCAGCCCGGCAATGGCAGCGTTTGATGAGCAGTTGGAAGGCGGACACTCAGAGGCTGACGAAGAAGCTGAAGACACTCACGCATCAAATGAGTCTGAGCCGGTTGATGTTCATCATGATGTCAATGAAGGGCGTCCGGTCGAAGAAGCCGAGGGCTCAGAGACCGAAGTCTCACCGGTCCCCGCTGCAGAAGACCTGAAGCCCAAGCAACCGGACGCCTTGGCCGGAAAGATGGCAATTGGTGCGAGCGCGGCAGCGTTGGTTGGCTCTCTGTCACGTTTCTCGGACCACACACCGAAAAGCTCTTCCGAACAAAATACACCGGGAATGGCAGAAGAAGCAGTCGGCCAGTGTGCGAGCCCATCGGAAGAGCCATTGCCGGACGAACAAACGACCATTGATGATACTGCAGAGGAGCAGAACTCGCCTCTTGAGGCTGCCATGAAAATGGACGCAGCGCTCCAACAGGGTGTGTCCGGCAATGATCTCGACCTGGAAACGCTGGAAACGGACAGCGACATTGAGAAAGTAGCTGACGAGGCCGGTGCGAATAGCCTGTCAGAAGCGGTCAAATCAAGCAGTGCGGACGCGCAGGAACCAGAGATCGCAGATCTGCCGCAGAATGAAGAAGTAGAGACAGCTTGGGACGCGACGACCGCCAAAGCATCTAACGATGCGCCAGAACCTTCAGGTATTTCAGGGCCAGCCCCGCTCGACGCCTCAGAGATCGAAACAGCTGTCCGCTCGCTTCAAAAGTCATTCAAGAAAGAACGCAAACCCGCAGCGGAACAAGATCTCTTTGCGGAGGCTGAAACGGAAATCTCGGCGACAAACCCAGAAGATGAGGAAGATACGGCTGAAGAAACGGTCGCCGCCGACGGCAACAACCTCGAAGAGGCTGTCGATGATGTGGCAGATGTTGAGGCTGTTGCCGAAGTCGATGAAGCAGACGAAGCGACCTTCGATGCCGGCCTCTTGAGCACTGATCTGGAAGAAAACGAAGAGCGCGAATTTTTTGAAGAAACTGCCGCCTTTGAAGCTGAAGAACTCGCGGCCGAGTTTGAGGAAGATCTACAGGCGACCGATACCGCCGATATTCTCAAGCCAGAGCCTTCTTCCGACAATGTGATCCCGCTTGCAACGGTCAACCCGCGTGTTGTCCCGGTTGATACATCCGGCCTCTCGCGCCCGGAACGTCAGGCGTTCCGGAAGATCGCAGAAGCGCTTGGTGCCCGGCTGGAAGGGGACCTGGAAGGCTGGGATGAACCGGATGCGGATGAAGCTGATAATCGCGAAGATGATCTGCCCGACCTGCCGCCGGAGGTGCCTGAAGCTGGACCAATTGATCCGAGCCTTTTGGACCGGCTGCCAATCGGTATCGCCATCGCACATGACCGGGACGTCCTTTATGCGAACAAGGCACTCCTGAGCATCTTGGGATACCGATCGATCCGTGAATTGAGTGAAGCAGGCGGCCTGGAAGCGCTTTTCATTGACGAAGCTGAAGACCTCCCCGATGCCGACGGCATGGAAGGCGAGGTCGACGAGACCATGAAAGTCAGGCTCGCGGATGGCGGCGTACGCTCGGTAGATGCCCACATGCATTCCGTACCTTGGAACGGAAGCCGCGGACTCATGATTTCGATCACCGAACGGACCAACAAGCCTGCACCAGCGGCTTCAGAAGGAACAACGCCCAATTTCTTCAAAGAAGTCCGCAGCGAACTGGACGGTGCCCGGACGCAAATCTCCGAGATGGAAACCATCCTCGAAACGGCCACCGACGGCGTTCTTGTGCTGGATGAGCATGGTACAATCTTGAAGGTCAACGGATCCGCGGAAGCCCTATTTAGCGCGAGCCGCGGCGAGATGATTGGCTCTCCGTTCATTGAGTTCCTGGCACCGGAGAGCCACCGTTCTGCCGAGGATTATCTCGACGGTCTGGCGCGCAACGGCGTTGCCAGCATTTTAAATGACGGCCGGGAGGTCTTAGGCAAGGTACCGACCGGAGGTCTGATCCCGCTTTTCATGACAATGGGCCGGATCGGCGACAAGGACGACACAAAGTTCTGCGTGGTTCTGCGCGACATCACCCAATGGAAAACCGCCGAAGAAGAACTGACACAAGCCAAGCGCCAGGCCGAAAACGCCAGCTCCCAGAAATCCGACTTTCTAGCCAAGATCAGCCACGAAATCCGGACGCCACTCAACGCCATTATTGGCTTCTCCGAAGTCATGATGGAAGAACGGTTTGGTCCGATCGGCAACGACCGGTACAAGGATTACCTGAAGGACATTCGGACTTCGGGCTCACATATCATGAGCCTGATCAATGATCTTCTGGATCTTTCCAAGATCGAGGCCGGCAAACAGGATCTGAAATTCTCAGCCGTTTCCGCCAACGACATCATCAATGAGTGCGTGGCACTCATGCAGCCACAAGCGAACCGGGAACGGGTCATCATTCGGGCCAGCCTGCCGGATGCGGTGCCGAATATTGTGGCCGATCCGCGTTCCTTGCGTCAGATTGTGCTCAACCTGCTTTCCAACGGGATCAAGTACAACAAGTCCGGTGGACAAGTGATTTTGTCGACCACACTGGAACCAAATGGCGAAGTCTCCATCCGTGTCCGTGACACCGGCTCGGGGATGAATCCAAAGCAACTCGCCGCTGCGTTGGAACCGTTCCGCCAGGTCCATACGGCCCGCCGTGGCGGCGGCACCGGCTTGGGCTTGCCATTGACCAAGGCATTGGCGGAAGCCAACCGGGCTCAGTTCCATATTGATTCCACGCCGGATCAGGGGACGCTGGTCGAGATCACATTTCCGACCGAACGGGTGCTGTCAGAATGACACGCCCAAGGGGTCTAAGCATAACTTGACCTTTTGGCTCTTATTTGCCAGTTAACACCACGGTTATTGGCATCGTGAGAGGCTTCGGCTCCTAGAAACCAATGCTGCGGGAACCGGCAATCTCGAAAGGGTTAGCCAGTTTCTAGTAACGAAATAGCTTTCCGGCTGAGGTTAGATCCTGTCCAGTTCCACATTCAGCTTCAGTTTGTCGGCGACGAAGTGGTTCAGAACACGGTCTGCAATGGGTAGCCGAACGCTGATCATTTGCACAGTCGTCATCGGAGCAATGTGCCTGTTGCCGATGGTTGCGGTCGCAATCGCAGCGGCGCTCGGCTCCTTCGATACCCTGTCTCATCTGATCGACACCGTGCTGCTTCGGTACACGCTGACCACACTGGCCCTCATGGTGCTCGTGGCCATCTTTACCGCAATCATCGGGACGGGCACGGCCTGGCTCGTGACGATGACACGGTTTCCAGGGGTTCGCTTCTTTGAGATATCACTGGCCCTTCCCTTCGCCTTTCCGGCCTATGTCATGGGCTATGCCTATACCGACTTTCTAGATCATCCAGGCGCGGTCCAGACCTTTTTGCGCGATGTCACCGGATGGGGACCTCGGGACTACTGGTTCCCGGAAATTAGGAGCGTAGAAGGGGCGGCGCTGATGCTGACCCTGGTGCTCTATCCTTATGTCTATCTCTTGGCCCGCACGGCCTTCTTACAGGAATCCGCAACGGCAACGCTTGCCGCCCGGTCTCTCGGCCGCGGCCCGTGGGGCGCCTTCTGGACCGTCTCCCTGCCGATGGCCCGCCCGGCAATCGCCGGCGGCGTGCTTTTGGCGGTTATGGAGACCATCGCCGACTTCGGAACCGTCAGCTATTTCGGGATTCAGACGTTCGCGACCGGCATCTATACGAGTTGGTTTTCCCTTGCAGACCGCGGAGGCGCAGCGCAATTGGCGCTGTGTCTGCTGACATTCGCCTTGTTCATCGCGATCCTGGAACGAATGCAGCGCGGCGCTTCGAAACACCATAACGCCGGCAAACGGATCGAACGCGTGCCACCAACGCAGCTGACTGGCTGGGCAAAAATTGGAGCTATGACCGCTTGCGGTGCGCCAGTGTTTTTCGGTTTCATATTGCCATTGGTGCTCCTGTTCGAAATGAGCTTCGCCTCCGAGCAGGACCTGTTTTCCAGCAGATACATCGGTTTCATAACAAACTCGATCATTTTGGCCGGTGTTGCCTCTGTCGTTACAGTTCTTGCGGCCATGCTGGTGGCGTTCAACCTGCGCCTTAATCCCGGCAGGCTCTCGCTTTCAGCCGCGCATGTCAGCCGGATTGGCTATGCGGTTCCCGGGGGCGTCATTGCTGTCGGCCTGCTTGTTCCGTTTGCCGCATTGGACAATGGTATCGACGGTTTGATGCGCAACTGGTTCGACCTATCGACCGGACTCTTGTTCACTGGCACGATCACTGTGCTCGTCATGGCCTATATGGTCCGCTTCATGGCCGCGGCCCTCAACACGGTCGAAGCCGGACTGTCAACGATACACCCGACGACCGATGCCGTTGCCCGGACGCTTGGACGGTCTCCGATGACCATGCTCTGGAGCGTCCACTTCCCAATTCTGCGACCGACTGTCTTCACAGCAATGCTGATCGTTTTTGTGGATGTGATGAAGGAGCTGCCCGCGACCCTCATCATGCGGCCCTTCAACTTCGACACGCTTGCCGTTCAGGCCTATAGGCTGGCATCCGATGAGCGCTTGTCAGGTGCCGCGGTGCCGTCGCTGGTGATCGTTGCTGTCGGATTGCTCCCTGTCATTCTGCTTTGTAAAGCACTGGCTAGGCGCCCGGGCCGCCAATCAAGCCGGCCCACAGCGGTCTAGCCTTCTCAGTTTCCATGTTGGCCCGCACGCTTGTCTCGAGCGGCATAATTGGGATCCGCAAAGCTCTTCCATTTCTCCATTGCACCTAACAGAAAACCCCTCCGCGCAGCTGCGCGAAGGGGCTTGTTTCAACTCAACTGCCTTGTGCAGATGAACCTGTTATTTCCAGCCAGCTTCGTTGAGGAGCTTCTGAGCCGCGGGGACGTTTTCTGCGATTGCAGATGCATCTACATCATCCGGCTTGAAGAAACCAAGCTGAGCAACAGACGGGCTGATGCCAACGCCCGGGACAGCTGGATACTCGTCGTTACCGGCAGAGAAGTACTGCTGTGCCTGATCAGATGCCAGATACTCGAGGAACTTGATGGCGTTTTCCTTGTTCGGGGCGTGCTTGGCAACACCGCCACCGGACAAGTTCATGTGCGCACCGATCGTGTCTTGGTTCGGGAAGACCCAGCCGATTTTCGCAACATCGTCAGACAGACCCTTGACCGGCTTGCGAAGCGCACGGCCGAAGTAATAGGTGTTGGACATGGCGATCGCGCACTCACCGGACACAATACCGCGCAGCTGATCGGTGTCGCCGCCTTGCGGATCGCGGGCAAAGTTGCCGACCACGGCCGTTGCCCAGTCTTTCACGGCTTCTTCACCCAGGTGCTCAATCAGAGCGGCCGTGATGGTCTGCGTGTACACGTTGGACGATGAGCGGATACAGATCATGCCTTTGTATTTCGGATCTGCCAGATCCTGATAGGTCCGCGGCGGCTCGGCAACTTTCTCCTTGTCGTAGAAGATGATGCGCGCGCGCTGAGAAAAGCCGAACCACTGATTATCGTCGTCCTGCACATAACCTGGCAGACGCTGTTCCAGAACAGGGGACTCTACAGACTGGAGAAGGCCCATCCCCTTCGCACGCTCAAGGCGCGACGTGTCAACAGTCAAAAGAATGTCGGCCGGGCTGTTTTGGCCCTCAGCTTCCATGCGGGTCAGCAGTTCATCCGCTTTACCTTCGATGCGGTTGATCTTGATGCCGCTCTGTTCTTCGAAATCAGAATAAAGACGCTCGTCTGTATCGTAATGACGCGAAGAATAGAGGTTCAGCTCACCGGTCGCCAAGGCAAGCGGGGATGATGCGATCAACAACGCAGCAGCCAGGCCGGCGCGGGATACTGTTGAACGGAATGAAGGCATTTGGGCACTCCCTGTTATTTCGTTAGGACAAAACATGACCTGCGCTCTCAAGTATAGAAATCTGAGGCTGGGTCAAGTAAAATCGGAACCTAACATTCCAGTTTTTGAGTTCCGCATTGAAACCAGGTTTGAAGGATCTAACGGGGTCCCCTCTCCCTCGCTTCCGGTTTGCCAGCAGGAGCAAATGACTGGAAAGGCGCCTAGCGCATGTTTCCTGCACCTTACGCCCTACTATGCACAAAGCATGCACCGCACCTTGACAATTGTCCGCAAATGCACGGTTCCCGCACAACAAATCCTTTATGAGTAAGCTAATATTTCATGAGGAGTACGACCGGTGACGACAAAGCTGCACGTCTATCAATCCATTGCCAAAGCAATCAAAGATCATGGAGTTGAGACCATGTTCGGCCTGATGGGCGATGCCAATCTATTCATGGTCGACAGCTTTGTGCGGGATTGCAGTGGCCGTTTCGTTCCAGCTGCTCACGAAGGCAGTTCGGTTCTCATGGCACTCGCCTACACCCATGTGAGCGGAGCCGTTGGTGTTGCAACGGTAACGCACGGCCCCGCACTTACAAATTGTCTTACCGCGATCACGGAAGGTGTCCGCGGCCACTTACCAATCGTTTTGTTTGCCGGGGACACGCCTGCTGAGAATCCTCGGCACTTGCAAGGCATTGACCAGCGCGAACTAATCAAGGCAACGGGCGCAGGTTTTGAGCAGCAGCGCACACCGGAGACGGTCGTCATGGATGTCGCGCGGGCCTTCTACCGCGCTCAAGTGGAACGCCGTCCGATCGTATTGAACATGCCGGCAGATTTCATGTGGCAGGAAGCTGCTTATGAAAAGCACATCCTGGACGTCTTCACCGCTCCGGGCGGTGTTGCCGAAGGCGGCATTCTGGATGAGGCGATTGGTATGATCGCATCGGCACGCCGTCCAATGATCCTCGCCGGCGGTGGGGCCATTGATGCACGGGACCAATTGATCAAACTTGCCGACCGGCTGGAAGCCCCGCTTGCAACAACCCTTAAAGCGAAGGGCCTTTTCAAGGACCATCCCTACAACATCGATATCTTCGGAACACTCTCAACGCCGGCAGCCTATGATCTGATTGCGCAAACAGACTGTATTGTCTGTTTCGGCACCGGCCTCCACGACTTCACGACGGACCGCGGCAAGCTGATGAAAGACAAGCGGATTGTTCAGGTGGATGTCGAACCCACCGCCATCGGCGGCGCGCTTCACCCGGACGCTGCGCTTCTTGCAGATGCTGGTTTGACCGCCGAAACGATCTTGTATTGGCTTAACGAGGCAGAAATTCCGGCGAGCGGTTTCACCCGCGAACTCGACACCGCTTCGCTGACCGCCCATCCGGTGGATAAGAAAACAACGGCAGACGGCTTCGTCAATTATGTCGGCGCCCTGGAGCGGTTTGAAGCCGCGCTTCCGAAGGACCGCATACTTGTGACCGATGGCGGGCGTTTCATGACAGAAGTCTGGTGCCGCATCTCCGCCCCGGATCCGAAGAGTTTCGTGAACACGGCCAATTTCGGTTCCATTGGCCTCGGCCTTCAGGAAGCCATTGGCGCTGGGGTTGCAGCTCCCGACCGGCCGGTTGTGCTGTTTACCGGCGATGGCGGCTTCATGATGGGCGGCATCAACGAGTTCAACACGGCCGTGCGCCTCGGGCTGGACCTCATCATCATCGTGGCAAACGACTCTGCTTATGGCGCTGAACACATCCAGTTCCTCGATCGTCAAATGGACCCAAGCCTTACGACATTCCAGTGGCCGTCCTTCGCCGAGGTTGCGACTTCGCTTGGCGGAACGGGCGTTGAAGTCCGGTCGGATGACGAGCTTCAAACAGCGCTGAATGCATTGGAAAACCGCAAGGGACCAGTCCTGATCGAGTTGCGGCTTGACCCGCATGACGTGCCCCGTATGCGCATCTGATTGCACATCCATTTCAGGCAAAAGATACTTGGGCATCAAGCCGGTTGGCGGACAACAGGACGGCCAACCGGCTTGACACCTTTGTTCTGAAACCCACCAATGGGCATCGTCAAATTCAACGGTTAGAGGACTCCCTTCTCATGGAGAAGAAGCACCAGATCAATCTTTGGTATGCCTTCATCGCAATGATGCTGGTGCTGACCTTTCAGAGCTGGTGGACGGCCTATAAGACCATTGAAGAGATCCCCTATAGCCAGTTCGAACAGTACCTCAAGGACAAGAAAATCGAGGAGATTTCCGTTAAGGAAAACACCCTTCAAGGAAAATTCAAGGAGCCTTTGAAGGATGGCAAACAGTATTTTGTGACGACCCGCGTGGAACTGCCGCTCGCTGAAGAACTCACGAAATACGATGTAAAGTTCACCGGGGTGATCGAGAGCACGCTCATCCGGGACATTCTCTCCTGGGTGTTGCCGGTTTTGCTGCTCTTTGGCCTTTGGATGTTCTTCATCCGGAAGTTCGCCGAAAAGCAGGGCATTGGCGGGATGATGACTGTCGGCAAGTCCAAGGCGAAAGTCTATGTGGAGACCGACGTTGAGGTCAGCTTTGAAAATGTCGCCGGGGTTGATGAGGCCAAGCGGGAACTGAAGGAGATCGTGGATTTCCTGAAAGACCCGAAATCCTACGGCCGGCTTGGCGCGCATGTGCCAAAAGGCATTCTTCTGGTGGGGCCTCCGGGTACCGGCAAGACGTTGCTTGCCCGTGCAGTTGCCGGTGAAGCAGGTGTTCCGTTCTTCTCGATCTCGGGCTCCGAGTTTGTCGAGATGTTCGTTGGTGTTGGCGCGGCCCGTGTCCGGGATCTGTTTGAACAAGCGCGCAAGGCGGCCCCGGCCATCATTTTCATCGACGAACTCGATGCGCTGGGGCGTGCCCGGTCAAGCGGTGCCATGGGTACTAATGATGAAAAGGAACAGACCCTCAATCAGCTCCTGACCGAATTGGACGGGTTTGATCCCTCAAGCGGCATTATTCTGCTCGCCGCGACCAACCGGCCGGAGATACTGGATCAGGCACTCTTGCGTGCCGGTCGGTTCGACCGGCAGGTGCTGGTGGATCGCCCCGACAAAAGCGGGCGCCGGGCCATCCTCGATGTCCATATAAAGAAGATCCAACTCGCGCCGGACACGGACCTTGATCAGGTTGCTCAACTGACAGCCGGCTTCTCTGGTGCCGATCTTGCGACCTTGATCAATGAGGCCGCACTTCTTGCCACCCGCCGAAATGCAGATGCCGTTACCCTGAAAGACTTCAACGAGGCCATCGAACGCGTGATTGCAGGGCTTGAAAAACGGAGTCGGGTTCTGTCCGAAAAAGAACGCAAGACAGTCGCCTTCCATGAGATGGGCCATGCGCTTGTTGCCGCCAATCTTGAGGGCTGCGATCCGGTGCACAAGATCTCGATCATCCCGCGGGGCATCGGCGCGCTCGGCTACACCATGCAGCGGCCGACCGAAGACCGGTTCTTGCTGTCAACGCAGGACCTGGAAAACCGGATGGCTGTTTTGATGGGCGGGCGTGCGGCAGAAGAAATCATCTTCAACGAGATATCGACCGGGGCGTCGGACGACCTTCAAAAAGTCACCGAAGTCGCCCGCGATATGGTGATGCGTTACGGCATGGAAGGCGGACTCGGTAACCGGGTTTACGCAAGCCCGCAGCAGAATTTTCTTGGCCAGCCTGTGCCGGACAGGGCTGATGTTTCAGAAGAAACCCAGCGGGAGATTGATTTGGCAATCCGCGCCCGGGTGGAGGCGGCCTTCGCAAGAGCAAAAGCAATCCTGAACGATCACCGGTCCGAGCTAGATGCTGGTGCGGAGTTGCTATTGACCAAGGAAACCCTGACCGATCAGGACTTCCCGGCCATCCGCCCCATCGCCGAGCGCAACGCCGCCGCAGCGGCGGAGTGAACAAAGAAAAACGCCCGCAAACTGCGGGCGTTTTCCTGATCTTTGACTTTCACATCTGCCGGTCCGGACTTGATCCGGGGCCTCATCAATGCCTGAGGTCCCGGCTCGGAGGCCGGGACGGCAGAGTGAGGACAATCGTTCTCTGACTATCAGACGACGTTCGCTTCGGTCTTGGATTTGACTTCGTCCAAAGAAACATCCGGCGCCAGTTCGACAACGGTCAGGCCGTGCGGCGTGATGTCGAAGACGCCGAGGCCGGTGATGACCCGGTCAACGCAGCGCACACCGGTGAGCGGCAAGGTGCACTCTTTCAGAAGCTTCGGATCACCTGCCTTGGAAGTGTGGTCCATGATGACGACGACGCGCTTGACGCCAGCAACCAGATCCATTGCACCGCCCATGCCCTTGACCATCTTGCCCGGGATCATCCAGTTGGCGAGATCGCCGTTCTGGGAAACTTCCATCGCGCCGAGGATCGACAGATCAATGTGACCACCGCGGATCATGCCGAAGCTGTCGGCAGAGGAGAAATAGCTCGTCTGCGGCAATTCGGTGATTGTCTGCTTGCCGGCGTTGATCAAGTCGGCATCAACCTCATCATCGGTCGGGAACGGGCCCATGCCGAGCATGCCGTTTTCCGACTGCAGCGTGACATGCATGCCATCCGGAATGTAGTTTGAAACCAGCGTCGGAATGCCGATACCGAGATTGACGTAAAAGCCGTCGTGAAGTTCTTTTGCCGCGCGCGCGGCCATATCGTCACGTGTCCAGGCCATGTTTTTATCTCCTCAACTCGATCAGGCTTCGCGGGTGGTGCGCTTTTCGATGCGCTTCTCATGGCTGCCGACAATGATGCGGTCGACAAAGATACCGGCGGTGTGGATGTTGTCCGCGTCGAGTTCACCGACTTCAACCAGCTCCTCCACTTCCACGACAGTTGTCTTGCCGGCGGTCGCCATCATCGGATTGAAGTTCCGCGCGGTCTTCCGGTAGATCAGGTTGCCTTCCTTGTCGGCTTTCCAAGCTTTAACCAGGGACACGTCGGACACAAGACCGGTCTCCATGATGTAGGTCTCGCCGTTGAAGTCCTTGTGCTCCTTGCCGTCGGCAATCAGCGTCCCCACACCGGTCTTGGTGTAGAAACCCGGGATGCCGGCACCGCCAGCGCGGATGCGCTCGGCAAGTGTTCCTTGCGGGTTGAACTCGAGCTCCAGCTCGCCGTTGAGGTACTGCTTTTCGAAGGTTGCGTTCTCGCCCACATAGGACGACACCATTTTCTTGATCTGGCGGGTTTGCAGCAGCAAGCCCAGACCGAAATCATCCACGCCGGCATTGTTGGAGATCGCGGTGATGTTTTGGGCGCCGGATTCCCGCAGAGCCACAATAAGGTTCTCCGGAATCCCGCAAAGGCCGAAGCCACCGGCCATCACAGTCATTCCGTCAAAGGTCAGGCCCTCTAGGGCAGCCTTTGCGTCCGGGTAGACTTTGTTCATTTTTCACTCCCGTTTGGTGTCGTAACGCACGTCGGCGGCACATTCGCTGCAAGTTTTCCTTCGGTCAAGGGGCAATGATGCGTTGCAGCGAAAAACATGAACCTTCATTCAGATCGCAAGGTTTACCCTGTTTGCGGATTGTCGTATGCGAACAGCATCTTGACCCATGGATATGGTTTTGTGCCGATCCGGATATGGTATGTATTTCCTTAACGGTCAAACGAAGATTACCGACGAAAGACTCTGGAGCCTTGTACCAATTCCTGTCGACCCTTTTTAAGATTGCGGTGATTTCGCTGCTGGTCGGCGCTGGATTATCGTTCATCAACATCACAGCGGAAGATGTGCTCGGCTCCGTCGGTCTCAGCCCGATCCAATTGTGGATTTACATGCTGGAATTCCGGGACTGGGCGATCCCGAACATGATCCTCGGCGCGTTCATCGTGGTGCCGGTTTGGCTGGTGATTTACCTGTTCCGCCCGCCGCGCGCATAAAACCTCAACCGTCCGCGCCGAAGGCTGCCCGTTCATCCCGTTCTCGCTGCACCTGCTGCCGCTTGGTGGCAATGGACGCTGCAATCACACCGATCGACACAAGCACAACCAGGATCGTACAGACCGCATTGATTTCCGGCGTAACACCAAGGCGGACCTGGGAATAGATTTTCATCGGCAAGGTGGTTGCACCAGGCCCGGTGGTGAAGCTCGCAATGACGAGATCATCCAGGGACAGGGTGAATGCCAGCATCCAGCCTGCAATGACACCGGGCAGGATGATCGGCAGCGTGATTAGGAAGAACGTTTTGACCGGCGGGCACCCGAGATCTTCAGCTGCCTCTTCAACGGATTTGTCGAACCCGACCAACCGCGATTGCACGACCACAGCCACGTAGCACATGGCAAACGTGGTGTGCGCTATGATCACTGTCCAAAACCCGCGCGCCTGATCCATCGCCACAAACAGAAGCAGCAGCGACAACCCGAGGATCACCTCCGGCATAACAAGCGGGGCGAAGATCATGCCCGAAAACATGGAGCGCCCCATAAACCGCCCTGAACGCACCAAGACCAATGCGGCCATTGTGCCGAGCACCGTCGCGACAGATGCCGAAACAAAGGCAACACGCAGCGTCACCCACGCCGCATCCAGCAGCTGATCGTTCTGGAGGAGTTCCACATACCACTTGGTGGAAAAACCGCCCCAGACCGTCACCAGCCGGCTTTCGTTGAACGAATAGATGACCAGAAGCACAATTGGCAGATATAGGAACGAAAAGCCGAGGACGATCGACGTCACGTTGAACCAGGAAGGGCCGCGAGTCATTGGTTCTTCTCCGCCATTTTTTGTTGCTGGTTCTGGAAAAGAACGATCGGAATCACGAGGATCAGCAAGAGGATCACTGCGACTGCAGAAGATACCGGCCAATCGCGGTTGTTAAAGAACTCCACCCACAGCGTCTTGCCGATCATTAGGGTTTCCGATCCGCCGAGAAGGTCTGGGATGACGAACTCGCCAACCGCTGGAATGAACACAAGGAAACAGCCTGCGATTACACCTGGAAGCGATAAGGGAACGGTGATCTTCCAGAAGGCTTTCCATGGCGGGCAGCCGAGGTCTTCTGCGGCTTCGAGCAAACTACCATCCAGCTTTTCAAGGCTGGCGTAAAGCGGCAGCACCAGGAACGGCAGGTAGGAGTAAACGATGCCAACATAGACTGCGGCATTGGTGTTCAGGATCACCAGCGGTTCGTCAATCAGGCCCAGCATCATCAGGAACTGATTGAGAAGGCCCTCGTTTTTGAGAATGCCGATCCAGGCATAGACGCGAATGAGAAAGCTGGTCCAAAACGGCAGGATCACCAGCATCAAAAGGGTCGGCCGCCAAGCTTCCGGGCTCCGCGCCATACCGTAAGCAATCGGGTAGCCGATCAGGAGGGTTATGAGTGTGGAAACCGCGGCAATGTAGACCGAGGAGACGTAAGACTTCCAGTAAAGGGCGTCTTCCGTCAGCCAGACATAGTTTTCCAGAGAGAGCTCGCCAAGTCCTTCCCGGAAAGCCTGCCAACCTTCAGCCAAATCGAACGTTGGAAAATAAGGCGGGATCGCAACCGCGACCTGTGACAGGGAAATCTTGAAGACGATCAGAAACGGCGCGAGGAAGAAAATCAGCAGCCAGAGATAAGGAACTGCAATTAACCCCCAGCCGCCGAGACCCCGTTTGGATTTAGATGCCGCTTTGCTCATGCCGCCCTCCTCATCCAGTCAGGATTACACCGGCGTCCCGGTCAAATGTCAGGACAACATTTTCATCCCATGTGATCGGGTCTTCGACCATGCGCGAGATGTTGGCCTTGGTGGCACGTAAAATGTCGTGATCGTCTTCACCAACCTTCGTATGGAAGATGGAAACGTCGCCAAGATAGGCGATGTCCCAAACGATGCCACCAATCTGATTGGTCACCGAACCTTCTGGCTGCCCCTGCCCAATCCGAACCTTTTCCGGTCGAATGGCGTACCAGACTGTATCTCCGACAGAAGCAACCGTTGTCTGCTCCGTATCAATGGCAAAGTCACCAACAACCGCCTGCATACGCGTCCCGTTATCGGCCTTCTCCAGAACTTTCGCCTCGATCAAGTTCACGTCGCCGATAAAGTCGGCAACAAACTTGGAGTTCGGCGCTTCATAAATCTCCGAGGGTGTTGCCACCTGAACAAGTTCACCGCGATCCATGACAGCGATCCGGTCGGCGACCGTCATTGCTTCTTCCTGATCGTGCGTTACGATCAGGAAGGTCATTTTCAAATCTTCCTGCAGCGCCATGAGCTCAAACTGCGTTTCTTCGCGCAGCTTGCGATCCAGCGCGCCCAGTGGTTCATCGAGCAGCAAGACCTTAGGGCGTTTTGCTAGAGACCGAGCCAGCGCAACACGCTGCCGCTGACCGCCGGACAACTGGTGTGGCTTGCGTTTGGCGAATTGCTCAAGCTTGGTCAGCCGCAGCATTTCGACGACCCGATCATCAATTTCCGATTTCGGTAGATTGTCCTGCTCCAGACCGAACGCAATGTTCTTCTCAACGCTCATATGCGGGAAAAGCGCATAGGACTGGAACATCATATTGGACGGCCGCCGGAAAGGCGGAATGCCAGACAAATCCTGTCCATCCAGAAAGATCTCACCGGAGGTGGGCGTCTCGAACCCGGCGAGCATGCGCATCAACGTGGTTTTGCCGCAGCCGGACCCTCCAAGGAGCGCAAAAAACTCCCGCTTATAGATCTTGAGTGAGAGATTGTTGACCGCGATAAAGTCACCAAACTTCTTGGTAACATTGCGAAATTCGATAAACGGCTTTTGTTCTGGATCTTCCCAGGGAACAAATTCGCGGCGCACTGGTCCGATCGTCTTTTTAGCCAAGGTAGCCCCCACCCCACGAAGAACTAAGACACAAAAAGTCCACCGGACAGCAAATGCCGTCCGGTGGTTGTCTTCGGTTACTGTCCGCTTTTCACAGAGGTCCAGGACCGTGTCACAACGCGGTTTACCTTCGGCGGGTACGACGTCACGGTGTAGAGGTTTTCGACAGCCTCTGCCGGCGGATAAATCGCCGGATCGCCGATGACATCGTCATTCAGCATTTCTTGAGAGGCTTTGTTGCCGTTTGCGTAATAGACGTAGTTCGAGGCCTTCGCCATCACGTCAGGGCGCATGATGTAGTTCAAGAATTCATGCGCTTCCTCTTTGTTTTTTGCATCTGCCGGGATCGCCATCTGGTCGAACCACATCAGTGCGCCTTCTTTCGGAATGGCGTATTCCACGGTTACGCCATTGTCGGCCTCTGCTGCACGGTCACGGGCCTGCAGAACGTCGCCAGACCAACCGACGGCCAGGCAGATGTCACCATTTGCAAGCGCGTTGATGTACTCCGAGGAATGGAACTTTTGGACGTAGGGCCGGACCGATTTCAAAAGCTCGGTCGCTTTTTCAATTTCGCCGGTGTCCTTGCTGTCCGGGTCCAGTCCAAGATAGTTCAGTGCAGCCGGGAACAATTCGGTCGGCGCATCAAGAACATGGATACCGCATTCTTGGAGTTTTGCGGCATTTTCCGGCTTGAACAACAGGTCCCAGCTGTCAACCGGTGCGTCTTCGCCAAGTGCAGCCTTTACCTTCTCGACATTATATCCAAGGCCGGTTGTGCCCCACATGTAGTTGATAGAATAGGCGTTGTCCGGGTCGTATTTGGCAACCCGCGCTTCGATATCTGACCACATGTTTCCGATATTGCTCAACTTGGATTTGTCGAGTTTGTCGAAGACGCCTGCCTGGATTTGGCGCGACAGGAACGTGCCGGTCGGGACCACAACGTCATACCCGGTACCACCGGCCAGAAGCTTGGTCTCAAGCACTTCGTTGGAGTCAAACACGTCATAGACGACGTTGATGCCGGTTTCCTTGGTGAAGTCTTCCAGAATCGACTCATCAATATAGTCGGACCAGTTGTAGACATTGACCGTGCGATCTTGAGCCAATGCCGCCCCACCCAGCACACTGAGTGAAGTTACGGCGAGAAGCATAGTCTTGAGTTTCATATTCATGTTCCCCTGTTTTGTTTCGGAGGACGTTGACCGTCATCTTTTTGCAAACGGCAGTAACTGTTTGCGGTTCCCTTTGGTTTGACGCGAACTTTGCCACGCACGGTATTTTTGTCCAGAGTCGATTTTGGGCAAGCCTGCTTAGCTTATGTTCGTTTTCCGGTTTGCTTACAGATATGTCTGTCGTTCGAGTGAGGAAATTTCACGGCCGAACTCGTTCAATTCTTCCCGTTTGATTTCCGTCAGCACTTTGTGCATTTCAGGACCGACCGCCTTCTTCATCAATTTGGAAGCCTCAAACGCATCAATGGCTTCGTCCATCCAAGGCGTCAGGCGTTTTTTGCGCTTTTCATACGCATTGCCCGTTACTGCCGCTGGTGGATCTTTCTTCAGACGCAGCCCCTCCATCATGCCTGCAAGGATCCCGGTGAGAACCAGATATGGATTGGCATCCGCGCCTGCAATCCGGTGCTCCACGCGTGCGGCCTCTGGAGAAGAAGCGGGAACCCGTAGAGCCACAGAACGGTTGTCAAACCCCCAACAGATTGATGCCGGAGCGTAGGATCCCGGTTGCATGCGCCGGAACCCGTTGAATGTTGAAATGAAAAGCAACAGAGCTTCCGGCATAGTCTTCAACAAGCCATTGATCGCATATCCGAGCCTCTCGCGGCCATGTTCCGGATCTGCAAACAAGTTGCCGTTGTCATCTTCCATCGAGACATGAACATGCATGCCATTGCCGGGCCATTCCACAAACGGCTTGGCCATGAAGGACGCTTTAAGTTCATGTTTTCGAGCAACGCCAGCGACAAGGCGGCGAAGAAGCACAACATCATCGGCAGCCAAAAGTGGATTGTTCCGGTGATGCAAGTTCAATTCAAACTGTCCAGGTGCGGCCTCTGACACGGCAGCGTCTGCCGGGATACCTTGCGCTTCGCACGCCTTGCGCAGGTCATCAACAACAGGCAGCAACGCTTCCAGGTCGGACAGCGCATACATGTTTTGCCGCGCCGGACCGAGATGGGTCGAGAACAGGGGCTTCGGCTGCTCGGTCCAGTCCCCGTCACTTTCCTCGAAAAGGTAAAACTCCAGTTCAAAGGCACATGTGGCTGTGACGCCAAACTCTTCCTTCATCTGAGCCACGGTGTTTTCAAGCACATGACGCGGGTCAGCGAGGAAAGGTTCACCATCGCGGTCGTACATCGACAACAGCACCTGAGCGGTCTTCCGATCCGCCCATGGTACGAGCTTTAGAGATTCTGGAATGGGCCAGCAAACACCATCCTTGTCGCCAGTTTCCAGGTGCATACCTGTCGCCTCGACTTCCCGGCCCCACACGTCCAGCCCAAACAGAGAATAGGGAAACGCGACACCGCCTTCGAAGACTTTCGCCAGCGCTTTTCCGGGCAGCCATTTTCCGCGTAGAACCCCGTTCGTATCCGGCAGAACTACTTCGAGTGTATCCAAGTCTGGATGTTCTTCCAAAAAGGCTTCGAAAGCCGACTTCCAACCGGGCTCCGCCGGATGTTCCAGAATCTGGTGAGGAAGCTCGTTCATTTACGTCCTGTGTTTCTGCTGGCCTTGTTGGTTCTTTGGACCGCCAGCTTATGATTGCGATATCGAAAAAAATGTGATCACTTTCTAGATAGACTGTCAAGACAATCGCGATGAAATCGCAAATCCAACATAGAAGGATATCACTATTGCCAGTCCGGCGCTCCGCACTCAATGCAGGTCCTGAGAAGACCCAAACGACCGCTTCAGCGCGCAGCGCAACTCGGGATCAAGTGGATGTTGCTGTGCGGTCTGGCCTGCTGACCGGACGGTTTATTCCCGGAAAGGCGGTAACGCTGCGGGGTCTTGCAGCAGAGCTCGGGGTCAGCCCGATGCCGGTGCGCGAGGTCCTTCAACGGCTGGCTGCTGAAAACGCTCTGGAAGTCAAACCCAATGGGCGCATCCAGGTTCCGGACATGACGCCAGAACGGTTTGACGAGGTGTTGATGGCCCGTCTCCTGCTCGAGCCGGAACTGGCCGTCCGCGCCATGCCCCACCTAGGTTCCGACGACATTGAGGAACTGAGGCGCATTGATGACGACATTGACGTGCGGCTGAGTTCCGGCGATGCGGAAGCCTATATGCGGCTGAACCACGCCTTTCATTTCCATATCTACCGAGCGTCCGGCTCCCGTGTTTTGTTGCCGCTGATCGATAGTCTCTGGCTCCAGTTCGCCCCCTTCATGCGCACCGTCTACGGGCGGGTTGGCACGGTGAATTTGATCGACCAGCACAAGGCCGCCATTCATGCGATCGAGAGGCAAGACGCCCCAGCATTGAGAGAAGCGATCACGGCAGACATCGCTGATGGCATGGGCCTCCTTGGCCGGGAAATTCTCCAAGGCGAAGAGCCCAGTTGATCCCGGCTCAACCTTGTGTCATTTTGTGATCACAAAATAGTCGTGACGGCATTTGGATAGACATTGAACAGCAGCTATCTCGTGATTTTCACGGCTGTTCGGTTCCGCCGATCACGGACAAGAATCTCTGGAGCCTCGCGTGACTGATACCCCACCTGCCAATTCGACCCCGCCCAAGGATGAAAGTCTCCGCGGTGTTTCAAACGTTGATGCCGCGCGGGATTGGCTCAACCATCGGAACATTCAGGATATCGAGTGTATCGTTCCGGACCTGGCGGGCGTTGCCCGAGGCAAGATGATGCCGACGGAAAAATTCTTTTCCGGCCCTGTCATGACCATGCCTGCCTCGATCTTCGCGCAGACGATCTCCGGCGACTATCCGGAGGACGACGAGCGCTTCCAGCACAACCCGACTGACGGCGACCTCTATTTCCGGGCCGATTATTCGACTCTGACAACAGTCCCTTGGGAAAGCGATCCGACGGCACAGCTCATTCACGATGCCTACACGCGGGAAGGTGCGCCCGTGGAGACGGCGCCGCGAAATGTCCTCAAGCGCATTCTGAAACTTTATGCAGACAAAGGCTGGCAGCCGGTTGTCGCCCCCGAGATCGAATTCTATTTGGTTCGTCCCAACACCGATCCCGACTATCCGCTGGAACCGCCGACAGGCCGCTCCGGCCGTCCTGAGGTCGGCCGTCAGTCCTATTCGATTTCGGCCCTCAACGAATTCGACGACTTGATCGACGACATCTATGACCTGTCCGAACAGCAGGGGCTGGAAATCGACACGATGATCCATGAGGAGGGTGCGGCGCAGATGGAAATCAATCTGCGTCACGGCAATCCTCTGGAGCTTGCAGATCAGGTCTTCCTGTTTAAGCGCACCATCCGTGAAGCCGCGCTGCGGCATGAGATGTATGCGACCTTCATGTCGAAACCGATGTCGAACCAGCCCGGGTCCGCGATGCACATCCACCAATCGGTGATCGACAAGGAAACCGGCCAAAACATTTTCGCCGGCGAAAACGGCATGGAAACCGAAGCGTTCCTCTCGTTCATTGCCGGACACCAAGTGTATCTGCCGCAGGTGACACCAATCATGGCACCGTTCGTTAATTCCTACCGCCGGTTCTCAAAGACCTCGACCTCGCCGGTCAACGTGTATTGGGGCTATGACAACCGGACGGTCGGCCTACGCGTGCCTTATTCAAGCCCGGATGCGCGGCGCCTGGAAAATCGCATCCCCGGCTCTGACGCAAACCCTTACCTTGCAATCGCGGCATCTCTGGCCTGCGGCTATCTCGGGATTGTCAAAGGTCTGAAACCCGACGCTCCGCGCATGGATGATTGCACCGAGCTTACCAAGTCCCTGCCGCGCGGTTTGCCGGAAGCCCTTACCTTGTTCGAAAATTCTGAGGACATGATCGAGGTTTTCGGAGAGAAGTTCGTCGCGACTTACCGCGCCATCAAATACGAAGAATTCGAAACCTTCATGTCGGTAATCAGCCCGTGGGAGCGGGAATACCTGCTGCTGAACGTGTGATTGGCCTTCTTCCGGAGCATCCTTTAATGACTGCCCATTCCAACATCTATCCGACCAAGGCGCTTCAGGAACTGGACGCCGCACACCATTGGCACCCGTTTTCGGACATGAAATCGCTTAATGCCGAAGGCAGCCGGGTGATCACCAGCGCAGATGGTGTCTGGTTGACGGATTCCAACGGCAACAAGATCCTCGATGGCATGGCAGGTCTTTGGTGCGTGCAGGTCGGACACGGCCGCTCGGAAATTACCGAAGCTGTGACCAAACAGATGAACGAGCTGGCCTATTACAACACGTTCTTCAAAACGACCCACCCACCTGCAATCGCTTTGTCGGAAAAACTCGCCAAGCTTGCGCCCGATCACATCAACACCGTGTTCTATTGCTCGTCCGGCTCGGAAGCGAACGACACTGTGTTCCGCATGGTGCGCACCTATTGGGACAAGATGGGCAAGCCGGACAAAAAGGTGATCATCGGCCGATGGAACGGCTATCACGGTTCGACCCTCGCTGGCACAAGCCTTGGCGGTATGAAAGCAATGCACGCACAAGGGGACCTGCCCGTTTCAGGTGTTCATCACATCGACCAGCCCTACTGGTTCGGTGAAGGTCAGGACATGAGCCCCGAAGACTTCGGCGTTCATGTGGCCCGCAAACTTGAGGAAGCCATCGATCAAATTGGCGAGGACAGGGTCGCGGCCTTCATTGCAGAACCCATCCAGGGTGCGGGCGGCGTTATTATCCCGCCGGAAACCTACTGGCCTGAGATCAAGCGCATCCTTGAGGAACGCGACATTCTGTTTGTGTCGGATGAGGTCATTTGCGGCTTCGGCCGTTTGGGCGAATGGTTCGGATCCTCCTACTACGGCGTAAAGCCTGATCTGATGCCGATCGCCAAAGGTCTGACGTCAGGCTATTTGCCGATGGGTGGTGTTCTGGTTTCTGACCGCGTCGTCGAAGGGTTGATGCTGGCCGGTGATGACTTCAACCACGGCTACACCTATTCCGGACATCCGGTCTGCGCTGCAGCTGCGCTCGCAAATTTGGACATCATTGAACGCGAAGGACTGGTGGACCGGGTGAAGACTGATATTGGTCCGTACCTCAAGGAACGATGGCTGAAACTCGGCGAGCATGAACTTGTTGGTGAAGCCCGCATGACGGGTTTGGTTGGCGCTCTGGAATTGGTCCCGGACAAAAAGAACCCGACCAAGAAGTTCTCAGATGTCGGTGTGCCCGGCACGCTGTGCCGCGATGTTTCGTTTGAACATGGGATGGTGATGCGCGCCGTTCGCGACAGCATGATCATTTCACCGCCTTTGGTGCTGTCTCACGAAGAGGCAGATCATCTAGTCGCGACTGCGGAAAAAACACTGAACGATACCTATCGCATCTTAAAGCGCGATGGGTGGATAGGCTGACACCATCGGGCAGGCTTTAGGAAGCTGAAGCCTGCCCTTCGATCCAATCCCTGAACTGGCGCATCGCCAGTGTTTCATTGCGGGACTTCAACCAGGTCAGCCAATAGCGGCCAAGCGATACGGTTTGCGGGAATGGCTGTTTCAGCCGCTCCGTCTCCAACTCCTCCCGAAACATCGTCACAGGTACGAGCGCAACACCTGCGCCTTTCGCGGCTGCAGCAGCCATTGTGACTGATGAATCAAACATCCAACCTCTAATGCTCGGCGGTTCCACATTTACCGCCTCAAACCACCGGCTCCATTCATCCAACCTATACGACCGCAAGAGCGGAACAGCCTTTAGGTCAGCGGGTGCCTTCAGCGCTTCCGCCATTGAAGGTGCGCAAACCGGAGACAAAGGCGAATTGATCAACTGAACTGCATTGGTGCTGTGCCAGGCCCCATCTCCAAACCGGATAAAGTAGTCGAGGCCATCTTCAAGAAAATCGGCCCGGTTGTTGTTGGTCTTCAGCCGCACATCGACATCGGGATAAGCCAGCGAAAATTTAGTAAGCCGATCAATCAGCCAGCCATAAGCGAAAGTAGAAACGGCACCGATCGTGAGCACCTCTTGAAAATTGCCATGTTCAAAGCGGCTAAGCGTTGCACTCATTCGGCCAAAGGTATCGCTCAGAACTGGTAGAAGTGTCTGGCCTTCATCTGTCAGCACGACGCCACGTGGCAATCTGTCAAACAGCGAAACACCCAGAATTGCCTCAAGCGACTTTACCTGATGGCTGACGGCGGTCTGGGATACCCGCAGTTCCATGCCCGCCTTTGTGAAACTTCCAAGGCGAGCAGACGCTTCAAACGCCCGAAGAGCGTTCAACGGCAATTGCGAAATATTCATGAAGGCCTATCCAAGGCTAAGTTTTTCTCATGCCTAACCAGAGAAACCATCATTTGTCGATCCCTTGAGCTGCAATCATATTCCTCTTCACCGATCGGCATCGCTTCAGAACCGCGGCTGGAGCGCCCATCATTGAAAACGAATGGACACTTCTCATGACGTTTCCCAAAGCGCTCACGTTGGGCGCAGCCGCTTTGTTTCTGGCTCTTCAAGGATCAGCGTATTCCGGTGGACCAGAGTTCGATCCGGCGCCACTTTCCAAAGCCGCCAAGGCGATCGAAAGCCGTTTGAACACACGCATTGGCGTTGCCGTCTTCGATCCGGCCAGCGGGCTGAACTGGAACTATAATGGCGACGATCGGTTCCCGATGAACAGCACCATGAAGGCCTTTGCCTGCGCGGCACTGCTGGACCGGGTCGACAAAAAGCAGAGCAGTCTCGATCAACGCACCATAATCACCAGTGATATGATCGTCTCTTATTCGCCGGTCACCGAAAAACATATCAACACAGCGGATATGACTCTCGCCGATCACTGCGAGGCCACCATCACGATCAGCGACAACACATCTGCGAATATCATTCTGGAGGAACTTGGCGGTCCAATCGGGGTGACGACCTACATGCGCTCCATCGGCGATGACGTCACCCGCCTGGACCGCTATGAGCCGAGCTTGAACGAAGGAACTCCGGGAGATCCACGCGATACCACCACACCAGTGGCTGCAGCGCAGTCTCTCTACAAGGTTCTGTTTTCGGATGAGTTGAGTGCATCGTCCCGCAAACACCTGATGCAATGGTTAGAGGCGAACAAGGTCGGTGATGCAACGCTTCGTGCAGGCCTGCCGCATGACTGGCGCATCGGAGACAAGACAGGTGCCGGAGCCTATGGTTCCCGCGGCAACATTGCGATCATCTGGCCGCCCAACCACACGCCCGTCGCTCTTGCCGTTTATGTCACCGAAAATGAGGCAGAGTTCCAAGCCCGGAACAAGGCCATAGCCGAGATTGGCGCGGCCTTTAAGACGAGCTTTGAATAAATAAAAAGACCGGGGCAGCAGCGCTGACCCGGTCTTTTTTTATCAGTGCTCAATGTTTGCGCCGCTATTCTGCTGCGATGGCTACATCCCGGTGCGAGCGGCGGGCCCAGGGCCGGGTGCCTTCCGGGATTTCTTCGATCGAGCCGAAAGCCGGTTGCAGGTACTTGGTAACTTCCGGCCACTCTCCAGCTTTCAGAGCTTTCAGAACTTCCGGCTTGGAAATCTCAAAGCTTGAGACACCACAGCGACGCGCGAGCGGCACCTGATCCAGAATGTAGCTGCCAACTGCACGGATATCGCCCTGATAGTTCAGGTGCTCCCGCAGGTCGCGGGCCGTCGAGAATCCACGGCCATCGGCGAAACTCGGAAAAGCCACAGCGACATACGCAAATTTGCGCAAATGTTCCGCAGCAAGTCCGACTTTTTCCCCGGCCTCGACCAGCAACGCCGTTTTCCCGGCGCGACTCAGGTACGCTTCCGGCGCTTCAAGGAACAGCGACACCGGGACCAGCAAATCCCCGTCCGCAGCCGGACCGGTTTCACTGTCTGCCCTGACCCAGGTTTCCTCGACGAATTCACCGTCTTTGTAGATCGTTGCCATTTCTAAGCGTCCTCAAACTCTCTCAGCGATGCAGCTCAAATGCCGCTGCCGTCAATTTCCTTGCCATGGGTCGGCCAATGAATGCCGCACTCAGTCTTGTCTTGTCCGCGCCAACGGCCCGCGCGCGGATCTTCGCCCGGCGCCACCTTGCTTGTGCAGGGCAAGCAACCGATGGACGGATAGCCTTCGGCGACAAGCGGGTGCGGCGGCAGGTCGTGCCTCTTTGCATAGTCCAGGATGTCAGCCGCAGACCAGTCGGCGAGCGGATTGATCTTGACCCGCCCGGCGTCGATTTCGAAAAAATCCAACTCAGACCGTGTCGAGCTCTGATGGCGTTTCCGGCCCGAAATCCAGGCTTCAAAACCATGCAATGCGCGCTCGAGCGGCACGACCTTGCGAATGTGACAACACGCATCTGTATCGCTCATCCAGAGCATGCCGGCTGGGTCTTTTTCGGCAAGGTCATCCTTGGATGGCTTGAACGTGCGCACATCGGTGAGGCCAAGCTTGGCAATCAACTCATCCCGGTAAAGGATTGTCGCCGGAAACAGCTTCACCGTATCGACGAACAATACCGGCGTGGATGGATCCACCTGCGAAACCATGTGCAAGAGCACCGCAGAATCTGCCCCAAAGCTGGACACCATGGCGATTTCCCCGGCGAATTGGTGCCGTATGGAAGCCTGAAGGATGTCCTGCGCAACGGCATCCTCGAACTGGGCGTTCAGCGCGGCAATTTCCGCCTGAAGCCCGAGTTCCGGATCAACACCGAGGCTGAACGTCTCATGCAGCGCCATAAAGGGCCTCCTTAAACGGCGCCTCCCCGACCCGGCGGTACGCATCCAGGAAGGTTTCGTCCTTGCCGGACCGAAGTCCAAGATAGGTGTCGACCAGTGTCTCAATCGCGTCGACGACTTCTTCAGAGGAGAACCCGCGCCCGACGATTTCGCCGATCGATGCGTTTTCGTTGGCCGAACCGCCCAGCGTCACCTGGTAGAACTCTTCGCCTTTTTTCTCCAGGCCAAGAATTCCGATGTGACCGACGTGGTGGTGCCCACAGGCGTTGATGCAGCCGGAGATCTTGATCTTCAGCTCACCGATTTCGGCTTGGCGCTCAGCTGTGCCGAAGCGTTCGGATATCCGTTGAGCCACAGGGATTGAGCGTGCCGTTGCAAGCGCGCAGTAATCCATGCCCGGGCAGGCAATGATGTCGGTAATCAGCCCGGCGTTGCCTTCGGCAATGTCCGCTGCGACCAACTGGTCGAACAGAGCCGGAAGGTCATCCAGTTTCACATGCGGCAGGATTACGTTCTGCTCATGGGAAATCCGGATTTCATCCTGTCCATACCGTTCGGCAAGATCCGCAATCACATCCATCTGCGCATCGGATGCATCGCCCGGGATACCGCCGATCGGCTTCATAGACAGGGTCACGGATGTGTAGCCCGGTACGCGGTGCGGATTGAGATTGTGGGCAAGAAACTGTGCAAAAGCGGCGTCCGTCTCACGGCGCACTTCAACCTTGGCCGAGATGTCTGACCCGACCTCGAGCGGAGGAGGCGCAAAGTAAGCTTCTATCCGCCGCACTTCTTCGTCCGGCAGACGAAGAACACCGTAGCGGATCTTCTCAAATTCGCCTTCGATATCCGCCTTCAGGTCTTCCAGGCCGGTTTCATGCACAAGGATCTTGATCCGCGCCTTGTACTTGTTGTCCCGGCGGCCGTAGCGGTTGTAAACGCGCAGGATTGCCTCGGAATAGGCAAGCAGGTCTTCTTCCGGAAGGAAGTCGCGGACCTTGCGGCCGATCATCGGTGTCCGGCCGAGACCACCGCCAACAAACACCTCAAAGCCGATCTCACCAGCCTCATTGCGGGTCAACTGCAGACCGATGTCATGCACCTGCACGGCCGCGCGGTCATTCGGTGCGCCGGTAATCGCGATCTTGAACTTGCGCGGCAGGAACGAAAACTCCGGATGGAGCGAGGACCACTGACGCAAGATCTCCGCATAGGGACGTGGATCCGCAATTTCGTCGGCTGCAGCGCCGGCAAAATGGTCAGCGGTCACGTTGCGGATGCAGTTCCCGGAGGTTTGGATGGCGTGCATCTCCACTTCCGCCAGCTCTTCGAGGATCTTCGGAGTGTCCTCGAGCTTCGGCCAGTTGAACTGGATGTTTTGCCGCGTCGTGAAGTGGCCATAGCCCTTGTCATAGGTCCGAGCAATATGCGCCAGCTTGCGCATCTGCCGACCGTTCAGCGTGCCATATGGAATGGCAACACGCAGCATGTAGGCATGAAGCTGCAGGTAAAGGCCGTTCATCAGGCGCAGCGGCTTGAACTCGTCCTCGGACAATTCACCGGCCATGCGGCGGCGGACCTGGTCCTTGAACTGTTCGGTGCGCTGGTTGACGAAACTCGCGTCAAATTCATCGTAACGGTACATGTGTCTCTCCTGCCGGGCGCTGCTCGATCTGGCGCTGCCCGCCGCGTGTGCTCATGTCAGGCGGAAACGGCCTGAGCCTGTTTTCCAAAATGGGGATGGGTGGTCGGACCTTTCGCTCGGATGCGTTCGCGCAGCCGTACGGGAACAATGACGTCGTCCTCGACGGTCACATCCATCTCGTAAACGCCGACGACCTTCTGGTCTTTTTCTGCGGCCGCACCGATGGAAAGGCCTTCGGCGACCGCATCCTTGCCGTCGAAGATCCGGGCCAGGGTCACGCGCTCAACCCAAGCGTCGTTTTCTCCGAGCCAAACGACATCGCCATTCAAAAGGCGATTGGCTGTGATGACTTTCATAAACTTCTCTCCTCAAGCCGCGGCAACAGCGCGCACGAGCTGCGGCGCCAGCGGTTCGGCCTGTTCAAGGGCGGCATGGCCGACGGCCTCGCCAATAACGATCAAAACCGGGCCATCGATCTCAGGGCGGTTTGACAGGACCGCAAGCTCTGACAGATCACCGGCAAACTGACGTTCATCGGGATGCGCCGCATTCTCGATGACCGCGACGGGGGTGGATGGGGTCATGCCGGCGCCGATGAGGCGGTCCGCGACGGACGCGGCAACGGTCCGCCCCATGTAGACAGCAACGGTTGCGCCCTTCAGTGCCAGACCTGCCCAATCAGGCAGTGTCTCCGACTTCGCATTATGGCCTGTGGCAAAAACCAGGTTGGAGGCCACACCGCGCAACGTCAGCGGGATCTGCGCCGAGGCTGCGGCGGCAAAGGCTGCTGTCACACCGGGAACGATTTCAAAGCGGATCCCGCCGGCACGGAGCGCCTCCATTTCTTCTGCCGCCCGGCCAAAGATCATCGGATCCCCGGCTTTCAGACGGACAACCTTGAGGCCTTCCGATCCGAGCTTTACCAGCAAATCGCAGATTTCGGATTGCGGAACGGAGTGAGCGCCCTTGCGCTTGCCGACGGAAATGCGTTCCGCATCCCGGCGCCCCATGGCCACCACATCGGCCGGGACCAAGGCATCATGGACAATGACGTCGGCTTCCTGCAGGAGGCGTTGAGCCCGAAGCGTGAGAAGATCCTCAGCTCCAGGCCCGGCACCCACCAGCCACACAAACCCCGGCTCATCGGCCATGCTGTTCAACAAGCGCTGCGCTTCGGCACGCGCAACATCTGCCTTACCCGCATAAAGATTGGTTGCGACTGAGCCGGAGAAAAACCGGGCCCAAAAATTCCGTCGCAGGTTGCCGTCGGAGATGACTTTTGACGCCGCATCACGGAAACTCTCGGCGAGCCTTGCAAGCGCGCCGGTTGATCGCGGCAGCATGCCTTCGATCCGCGCGCGGATATGGCGCGCCAGAACCGGTCCGACGCCGGTAGATGTGATCGCCACGGCAATCGGCGCCCGGTTGACGAGTGCGCCAGTGTAAAAATCGCAAATCTCAGGCTTATCGACCGCGTTCGCCGGTACGCCCATGATCCGGGCCGCCTCAATGACCGCCTTGTCCAGATCCCAGTCTTCGCTTGCGGAGAAAACCATGGCGGCATCAGTCAGATGTCTTGGCTTGAAGTCTTCGGCGATATGGGTCGCGGAGAACAAATCGACGGCGGATTGCAGTTCGTGATCTATGTCCTGTCCGACCACAACGATTTCCGCATTGGTTTCGCCCAGAAGGCGCACCTTGGCAGCAGCTTCACCGCCATGTCCGACAACGACAACACGCCTACCCGCGACCTTCATGAATGCCGGGAAGACATCCAGCCGGTCTTCCGGCTTCTTGCGTGCTTTTTCAGTCTGTGATCTGCGGCTTGCCATCAGCAAGGGTCTCCAATCCCAATTTGATGACCTGAATGTAAGCGGTGGCGGAGAGAAGTGCCGGGTACGGGATTTCAAAGCCGGAAGAGATAGCGGAAAAGATTTTCCTGATTTGCCGCTTCGGCGATGCATGCGTTCATTTGCTGGTCCCTACACGCCGATCGCGGCGAGGGCCTCTCCTAACCACAGAAAGCTCGACTGCCTTTCAAATCCAACGGACACCCGATCCAATGTGACAAACGGAAATTCCAAAGTCAGGGCTAGGAATTGACACCCGTTTCGGGCTAACAAATGAGTCGAAAAAACGAGTCATAGGGTCAAGTGAGGCTGCCAGTTTCAGCCCGCCGCACTTGCCGGTTTTCTTCTCCCAAGACCAACCAATCGCCAATCTGTGAGTCAAATCATGCGCTTTTCGCTTTCGCTTACCGCGGCCTTCACCGTCATGTTTCTTCAAGGAACCCCAGTCCATGCCCAGCAGGCTGAACAGGGTGAACTTTGGCAAACAAGATGTGCCGGTGCCTCGCGGTCCGCAGAGGCGTTGACGTGCGAGGCCAGCCAGAGCCTTCGCGTGAAGGAAAGCGGTCAGCTTCTGTTCAAGGTAGATATCATCTATCCGGGGAACAACGCCGCGCCAGTCTTCCAGATGCAGGCTCCGCTCGGGTTTTACCTACCTGGAAAGGTGAAACTAACCGTTGATGGCACACAGATTGGCGACATGACCATCAGCACATGCGATCAACGTGGCTGCTATATCAGCGCCCCGGCAACCGATGCCATGATTGAAGCGATGAAGGCCGGAGCGCAGCTGCAAATCGACTTTGCCGCTTCAGCCAACCAGCGCCAGAAGATCGACGTTCCGCTGACCGGCTTCAGCCGCGCCATGGCGGCCATTCAGTAACGGCGACGGATTGCGCCCGAGCGCCGGATTTTTCCGGCTCTTGGGCGGTTGGACAGCCACTCAGTCCACTATGACTGCAGAGCCTTCCCGGCGGCGATCACCAATGCCTTCAAACTCACCGTTTGCAGTTTTTTGAACCGCATGCACGCCGCCGAAGAACATGTTTGGTTCCGCCCAAATGCGGTGATCTGAAAACGCGTCGATCAGGTCTTCCAGTTGACGCTGTTCCAATCCAGCTTCGACATCCAGGTGACCGTTCTCAACATGAAGACGTGGCATTTGGACAGCTTGCGGCAGGGTCGCGCCACCAAAACTCAGCCGTGCCACGGCCTGGAAAACTGCCGATCTGATGCGGCTGGAGCCGCCAGAGCCCAGCGCAATCAATCGCCCATCCGGCGTCTCCACAAGAGTCGGGCACATCATGGAAGCTGGGCGGGTATTCACCGGCCACCCAACGGACCCTCCAGGGTTCACATCCTCCTCGCCCAGGATGTTGTTCAGCATGAAACCGAACCCGTTGACGACCTCGCCACATCCGGTCCCGTTGGAAACCGTGACTGAACACGCATTGCCGTCAGCATCGACAGCCGAAATATGTGTGGTTCCGTTCTGACGCAAAGGGTGCTTCAAGAGTGCGCTGAGATCACCCCGCGCTGAGACGCGCGCTTCATCTGCAGCGTTCAACGCAGTTGCCAGGGACACCGGCGTACAGTCTTCAAGATGTTGAAATGCATATTGGATCAAAGTGCCGCTGGCAGCTGGAAGCGGGTTTAAAAACACGCGTGCTTCGCCCACGTCCAAAGCGAGCGGTTCCCGCTCTTCAACCTTGTAAGCCGATAGATCTGCCTCGGAAAGATGTCCGTTGGCCGCCTGCTCTTCCAGCAGCGCTTCAGCTATTTTGCTGTCGCGCCAGCTGGCTCGGCCTAGAACACGGAACGTCTCTGCAAGCCCGGGATTGACGAAGGTTTCGCCTACACTTTGAAGCTGACCTACCGGCGCGAACAAGGCGCGGGAGGCTTCTGTTGCCATAAGGATAGGCGCAACAACGGTGAACAGATACGATTGATATCCGGTGAGTTTGAAGCCGGAAGAGGCCGCCTCAATAGCCGGTGCAAAATGCTCTTTATGCGTGAGGCGCGCGCCTCGTTTTGAAAGAGCATCCAGCCCATCCAAAAATCCGGGCGTGGCCACGGAGGCCGGACCAATATGGAAGATCTGTTTGGTCGGTCCGAAATCAGCCTCGATCGTCTGAAATCCATCCTCAGCGTTACCGCGCTTTTCAAGCGGCGTTTGCGTGAAGAAATCGAGGAGCTGTGTTTTTCCCGTGTTCCCGTCCCGGATCATGGCAAAACCGCCGCCACCAGGAGACGCAAGAACCGGTTCGCAAACACAGGCCATGGCCAAAGCGGCTATGGCGGCATCAACGGCACTTCCGCCTTCGCGCAGCATCTCTGCGCCAGCTTCCGCTGTGAGGGTATGACCCGCGGCAACCGCGCCTTTTAGTGGTTTTCTCATGTGTTGGTCAAATCATGCGTTCAAGGGCGACGCAAGGGGGCCTTCGGCTAAAGCATGGCGGGGTATGCGCCTAGTAGAAACAAAACAAGCCGGCGCTTGGCCGGCTTGTTCGGTCCAACAAAAATGTCCGGCTTATTTCATAAACTGAAGGATCGAGACATAGTTGGCGACAGCTGCGCCGCCCATGTTGAAGATACCGCCGAGTTCCGCGTTTTTCACTTGGATATCGCCAGCCGTCCCGGTCAGCTGCATGGCCGTCAGAACATGCATGGAAACGCCCGTAGCGCCAATCGGGTGGCCTTTGGCCTTCAGACCGCCGGACGGGTTGACCGGCAATTTGCCGTCCATTTCGGTCCAGCCCTCAAGAACAGCGCGTGAGCCTTCGCCCTCTTTGGTCAGGCCCATCGCCTCGTATTCGATCAACTCGGCAATGGTGAAGCAGTCGTGGGTCTCGACAAATGAAAGATCGTCAATCGCAAGGTTTGCGTCTCCGAGTGCTTGCCCCCAGGCCTTTGAACAACCTTCGAATTTCAGGATGTCGCGCTTCGACATCGGCAGGAAGTCCTGCACATGGGCGAGACCGCGGAAGGCAACGGCCTTTTTCATGCCGAGCGCTGTTGCCGGATCTGTCAGGACCATGGCTGCAGCGCCATCTGAGACGAGCGAACAATCGGTCCGCTTTAGCGGGCCTGCCACAAACGGGTTTTTCTCGCTCTCATCCCGGCAGAACTCATAGCCCAAATCCTTGCGCATCTGCGCATAAGGATTACCCACACCGTTCTTGTGGTTCTTGGAAGCAATCTTTGCCAAAGCATCGGACTGATCGCCGTATTTCTGAAAGTAGGAATCCGCGATCTTGCCAAAAACTCCCGCAAATCCTGCCGGTGTGTCGCCATCCTCTTTCAAGTATGACGCCTTCAGAAGGTTTTTGCCGATTTCCGGCCCCGGCGTAGTCGTCATTTGCTCCACACCGACAATGAGCACAAATCGCGCGGCACCGGACGACACCGCGCGGACGCCCTGATGGACAGCGGCAGAACCGGTTGCGCAGGCGTTTTCAACCCGTGTTGCCGGGGTGAAACGGAGCGCGGGATTGGCCTGCAAGACAAGAGCAGCGGTGAAATCCTGCGCCGAAAACCCGGCATTGAAGTGACCAAGAACAATCTCGTCGACATCCTCAGGAGAAATGCCCGCATCGTGAATGGCGTCCGTCGCCGCTTTCACGATCATGCTTTCAACTGTTTCGTCAGAGTGTTTCCCGAAAGGCAGATGCGCCCATCCAACCATTGCAGCAGTCATGACATTTCCTCCAAACCCGAAAGCTCTGCGCGGTCATGCTGCACAATTCGTGTTCCGAACTGCACTAACAAGGTGACCGAGCCTTTCAATTTGGCCATACACTCCCAGCTTCGATGTTGCTTTGCAAGAAGAAATTGACCTAAACGTCATTCAGATTATTTTTCATTATTTATTTCATATATTTATTTTAAATCAAAATCCCGATACGGAGCGTTTGAGTTTACTTTGCCTGTAGGATGCGAAAGCCGCATCTGTCGGGTCATTTGTTTGTCACAGAAGTTGGGTACCTAGTGCCTTGTTCAGAACAAATGACTGTTTTGGTCCTTTTTTGATTTGATTTTTGGCCCCGCCTTGCGGGGCTATTTTTTTTGCGGCCACGAATGTGTTGCCCTTACACTTCCAGTTTTCAGATGCAACGTTTTGAAAGAACAGGCCTTGTTGCCTCTTCAAAATCCATTCGGGCACAGCTAAAACAGCGCGCCGGATGTGTTCCGGATAGCAGGCGCAACGACCCCGGATATCCAATGACCCAACGCCTTCCATTGTCCGCATTCATCATCGCGAAAAATGAGGCGGACCGGATCCCGGCTACAATCAAAAGCGTTGTCGACTGGGTCGATGAAGTCATCGTTATTGACAGCGGCTCGGAAGATGAGACGGTACCGGTTGCCGAAGCCCTTGGTGCAAGGGTCGTGTTTAATGAGTGGCCGGGCTATGGCATGCAAAAACGCTTCGGCGAAGACCAGTGCCGGAACGATTGGCTGCTTAACCTGGACGCGGATGAGGAAATCACGCCAGCGCTTGCAGCCGAGATCCGAGCAAAATTCGATGATCAGAGCTATCTGAATTCAGATGCTTGGCGGATCATGATCCGGGATACGTTTCCCCATGAAACGGAACCGGCGCCTTGGGCCTACGGCTACAACCAAATCCGGCTGTATGACCGCCGCAAGGGTCGCTTCTCGGACTCTACCGTTCACGACACTGTCCGACCGCAGGAAGGTGCGACCTTGGGTAACCTTAAAGGTATCATGGCGCACCGGTCTGACAGATCTCTTGAATTCAGCGTCGGCAAATACAACCGCTATTCGGATATGCAGGTTCAGGACATGCTTGACCGGGGCCGGAAAATACCGAGATACCGGCTCTTAACCGAATTTCCGGTCAGCTTCTTCAAAGGTTATTTTGTCCGGAAATACCGCAATTACGGCTGGTGGGGCTTCATTCTGGCAATGAACTATGCGCACGGCCGTTTTCTGCGTGTCGCCAAGGCCTATGAGGCCGAGCTGTTGAAAAAGACCAACCGAAAATAGCTTCAAGCGGTTTCGTTGAGGACCGGTTCGGCTGCTTTGGATCGCCTCACACGGATCGGCTGCCGCACACCGGAGGTTTTGTTAAAGTGTTCCAACCGCCGGATCATCGTCGGGGTGAGCAGATGCCCGCGGGCCAGAACCAACTCAAAAGATGTTTCAGTCCGCACATCATCGACAAGGATATCCCCGGGCCGGAGTGAACGGATGTAGCAATGCTGAAAGAGAGTTTTCTGTTCCGCAGGCTTTTCTTTCAAAAGAATCTCTTTGGCCAATTCCAGAAGCCGCGGATCATATTGCCGCCAGTTGATCATCAACGCGTCAAAAGCTGCAGCATCCGGTCCCCCTTCTGGGGATGCGTACCACAGGTCGGTGAGCAGCTTCAGGATCCTGGACACCAGCGGGATCTTGTCGCCCTCTGGGCCGTTTTCCGGGAACCCGGAGCCGTCATAACCGCAGGCTGATAAATAGAGATAATCGGCCACACGCTCGAGCTGCGGGATGTTTTGCAGCAGATCGCGCGTCTGTTCCGGGGCCTTTGCCAATATTGACCGCTCCTCATCGCTGAGGTTACGGGCTGCCCGGTACCGGGACAGGATCTCCTTTGGCAACATGGCTTCGCCAAGCGGCGACAGCATCACGGCCATTTCCAGTTCCCATGTCTTTTTAAGCCCGATCTCCTTAGCAAGCCGGACCGCTTGCTGGCGAATGATCGGGGTCCGTCGAAACGCTTCCGGGTGGAACACGGACAGCATTTCGATCAGCATTTTGACTGACCCCGATAAGGTCCGCTCGAGCAGAGCCCGCTCTTTTGCCAATTGCCGATGATGAGAGAGGCCGGCCTCAAGAGCGGATATGATTTCCGCTCTTTGGCAGGGCTTCTCAAGATACATGAACGCGTGGCCCTCATTGAGAGCCTTCTTGATAACGTCCTTCGATCCCTCACGTGTGAGCATGATCCGGGCCGCTTGCGGTGCGACGACTGCACATTCACTTAAGAAAGCTACGCCATCGTATTCAGGGAAATTATAACAAGAAAAGACAACCGCTGTAGCAGGATGCTTTTTAAGAAACCCTATCGCAGCTTCGGCGTCTGAAAAACAAGAAAGCGCGTGATGCTCTGAGAATAGTTTTGTCATGGCCGATTGCACGGAGACATCGGGATCCACGACGACAATTATCTCTTCTCGTTTCATCACCAAGTGCGCTCTCCAAGTACCTAAACAAATACCTCGACCCACAAAAATAACCTGTTCGCTCCCAAAAGCATTTCACAAGACAAATAATAAATTCTTGAGATTGAACACCGAATTCAACTTTTACGACTTGAGCCTTTATCAATCGGTTCTGGTTTTTGGAAATACATTCGGATTATAAGGCCCGCATGATAGATGCATTGATCATCGGAGCTGGTCCAGCTGGCCTGTTTGCAGCCGAACACCTGTCTGCCAAGGGGTATGACGTCGTTGTGGTGGACCGGATGCCATCGCCGGCCCGGAAATTTCTCATAGCTGGACGCGGCGGACTGAATTTGACCCACAGCGAGGCACTGGAACCGTTTGTCAGCCGGTATCGCGAGGCCGAAAACTTTATCAAACCTCTCATCTCCGATTTTCCGCCCGAATCCCTGATCGATTGGTGCGAAGGGCTCGGTCAAGAGACCTTTGTTGGGACGAGTGGCCGTGTCTTTCCTAAGTCCATGAAAGCGTCCCCGCTTCTGCGTGCGTGGCTTCGGCGTTTGGACGACAGCGGTGTCCGCCTCCTCACCCGCTCTGCGTTTCGCGGGTTCTCCCAAGATGGCAATGCGTTGATTTCAAGAGACAACGAGGCACCATCACCAATGCCGGCCCGCGCAGTCTTGCTAGCCCTTGGCGGGGCGAGCTGGCCGAAACTTGGGTCTGATGCTGCCTGGGTTCCCGTTTTGCGCGACGCCGGGGTTGAGGTGGTTGACTTTCAACCTGCCAATTGCGGATTTGAAGTGTCGTGGAGCGCATTCATCCAACAACGGTTTGCCGGGCACCCGCTAAAACGGATTAAAGTTACCTGCGGACCGCATTCGGTTCTGGGTGAATCTATCCTTTCCGAAAAAGGCCTTGAAGGCGGGGCAATCTACGCCTTGTCTGCCGAGATCAGGACGCAGCTCAATCAATCTGGGACCGCGCCTATTTCGATCGATCTGCGTCCCCAACTCACTCATCAGGCGTTGCACGAAAAACTCGGGCGCCCGCGGGGCAAGCAGTCCATGTCGACATTTCTTAGAAAGACGGTCGGCTTGCAACCGGTAGAACAGGCGCTCATCCGGGAAAGTGGCCCCCTACCAGAAGTCTTGGGAGAATTGGCAACTCGGATCAAGAACGTTCCGGTGACCTGCACCGCCACTTACGATATCGACCGCGCCATTTCCTCCGCAGGCGGTGTGGCCTTGCAGGAAGTCGATCCACATCTCATGCTGCGCAAAATGCCAGGGGTGTTTGTCTCCGGCGAAATGCTTGACTGGGAAGCCCCCACCGGCGGCTATCTTCTGCAGGCTTGTTTCGCATCAGGATTGGCAGCCGCCAACGGGATAACCACCTATCTCACCTCAAAGTCACCGGAGGCCCCTGGAACATGACTGTCCTTTATGTCGACGCGGATGCCTGCCCAGTTAAAGACGAGACAATCCGGGTCGGAGAGCGCCACAAAGTCAGGATCGTATTCGTATCGAACAGTTGGATGCGGCTGCCTGATGGAGATCTCATTGAAAGGGTCGTGGTTCCCGAAGGACCGGACGAAGCCGACAACTGGATCGCGGACCACTCTGGTCCCGGAGACGTCGTCATCACCGCAGATGTTCCGCTGGCAGCTCGCTGCGTGAAGACCGGGGCGCAGGTCTTATCGCCGAACGGCAAACCATTTCGCGAGGATGCCATCGGGATGCGGCTTGCCATGCGGGATCTCAACACGCACCTCAGAGAAATCGGCGAGATCCGTGAAGGCGGTCCCAGCTTTACCAAGCAAGACCGGTCCCGGTTTCTCAATCAGCTTGAAACCGTCATGCGGGCAGCGAAGAGGCAATCTGGCGCCTGAATTTGCGCATATTATAAGCCCCGCAGATTGGCGAACCAGTCTACGGGGCTGCTGGTGATTGCGCCCAGCTTATAACTGTTAACGGCAGAACCGGTAGTTGCCGGAATATGCGAGGTAGTAACCGGTTCGCGGATTGAAAGACCGGTATTTGCTGCTGCAGTAATTGTACCAGGCATTGGTCCACGGGGCCGGACGATAGGTCACGACCGGGGCCGGGCGATACACGCGGCGCGGTGCATAATAATAGGTTGGAGGGCCAGCATACCGGGGCTGCGAGAGCGCGGACCCTACAAGGGCGCCAGCTGCGAAGCCGCCGGCAACCCCGGCGGCGACGCCCCAACCGTTACCGGCCTGAGCGGTGTTTGAACCAGCGAAGATCATAGCACCAGCGGCGATCGTCACTGCGGCGGAAGTCGTAACAATAGTCTTGAACATGGTCTTGCTCCTTCAAGCTCCTGAGGCCTTACGCTTCCACCTCAGTTGATGAAGTTACCTTAGACCGGGCCGATTTCTGGCGATGTGACCACAATCACAGCCCAGCGGTTTCCGTTTTGCTGATCCAATCAGCCTCCAAACTCGCTCACAGTCCGAACATGTTGCTGCACCCAAAAGTTCGTTTGAGAATAACTGGCTTCTTTCCCTTGTCGGCAGCTACCGACGCCCTTACATTTGAAATATCAGCGCAAGTTGCGTTGTACGGGACATGATACTAGACCCGGTGAGACTGCCTTCGGCAGCATCCTTTTGGGTGCTGCTCTGAACTGCCAAGCTTTCCGTTTCTTTTTTGACTTCTCGTTTATCGGCTCGGTTCCCCAGGAACGGCTGCCTGCACAAACTACGGAAAGGCTTCTCCATGCGCGAGAACGGCACCATTAAATTCTTCAATCACGACCGTGGCTTCGGCTTCATTACCCCGGAAAGCGGTGGCAAGGACGTTTTCGTCCATGTTACGGCGTTTGAACAGGCAGGTCTTGGAACACCGGTTGAAGGCGCAAAGATTTCTTTCGTTGCCGAAGATGACCGTCGCGGCCGCGGCAAACAGGCAGCTCAGCTGGAGCTCCTCTGAGGTTTTTTTAGGTTTCAGGCAGCGATATCGCGCCGAAGCTCAAACATGAAAACGGGGCCAACAGGCCCCGTTTTTAGTTCTAGAGCATACACTCAAGCAGCTCGTTTTCACCGATCACACCGACTACGGCACCGTCACGCTGGACGACGACCGGCTCCGTGCTGTCTTTCTTCAGCCGAGCTACCTCGCGGATGGTCGTGTCGGCCTTGCAGGTCGGTGCATTGGCCATAGATCCGGGAATGCTTCCCGGCGGCACCATAATATCGCGCGCCCGGAGTACATTGAGTGGGTTCATGTGGCTTACGAAATCGGCCACATAGGGCGTTGCCGGCTTCTTCACGATCTCTTGCGACGTGCCGAGCTGGATGACCCGTCCCCCCTCCATGATTGCGATACGAGATCCGATCTTCGCCGCCTCGTCCAGATCGTGGCTAACGAATATGATGGTCCGGTTGAGTTCCTTCTGAAGATCCAGAAGTTCATCCTGCAACTTGTCGCGGATGAGCGGGTCAAGAGCCGAGAACGGTTCATCCATCAGAAGAAGGGGGGCATCGGTTGCAAACGCCCGGGCCAAACCGACGCGTTGCTGCATGCCGCCCGACAGTTCATGGACGTATTTTTCACCCCACCCGGCAAGACCCACGAGCTTGAGCTGCTCTTTCACCTTCGCGTCGCGGTCTTTTTGCGCAACACCGGCAAGCTCCAAACCAAATCCGACGTTCTCAGAGACGGTACGCCAAGGCAGCAAACCGAACTGCTGAAAGACCATGCCGATCCGGCTGCGGCGCAGCTGACGCAATTCAGCTTCCGAACATGTCTCAGGGTTGATGTAGCGCTCACCATCATGGACCTGCACTTCCCCCCGGATGACGGGGTTCAATCCGTTCACGCCGCGCAGGAGAGTCGACTTCCCAGACCCGGACAAACCCATCAGAACGATGACTTCGCCCTCAAAAATGTCAAAGGTTGCTCCGGCAACACCCAGGATCTGACCCGTTTCGTTCTGGATCTCCTGCCGTGTCTTGCCAGCATCGATCAAAGGCAAGGCCGATTGCGGATTGTTGCCAAAAACGATGTCGACGTCCTTGAAGGAAACAACCGGTGTGTTCTCCGATGCACTCATGATTTGCCTCCTTCTTCCTTACGGAAAAACCGGTCCAGAACAATCGCGATCAGGACGATACAAACCCCGACTTCAAAGCCTTGCGCGATGTTCACCGTATTGAGTGCACGAAGTGTCGGCACCCCGAGACCGTCAGCGCCCACAAGAGCAGCAATCACGACCATCGACAGGGACAGCATGATGGTCTGCGTCAGGCCGGCCATAATCTGCGGCAGCGCATATGGCAGCTCGATTTTCCAGAGCAGCTGCGACTTCGTCGCCCCAAACGCTTCCCCAGCTTCAAGAAGGGCTGTTGGTGTCGAGGAAACACCCAACTGCGTCAGCCGGATCGGGGCTGGAATGGCGAAAATCACCGTTGCGATCAAACCTGGCACCATGCCAAGCCCAAACAGGATCAGGGCCGGGATCAGATACACGAATGTCGGGATCGTCTGCATGAGGTCGAGGACCGGCCGCAGGGCTGCAAAAAACCGCGGATTATGCGCACCATACACGCCAATGGGTATGCCGACAGCCATACAGACCACGGAGGCGGCAATCACCAGGGCGAGTGTTTCTGTGGTTTCTTCCCAATAGCCCTGATTGATGATCAGCATCAGGGAAACCGCAATGAACGCCGCCAATGAGATCTTCCGGTGCACCGCATATCCCGCACCTGCAGCAAGTGCCACGATGACCAGCGGGTGCGGGGTTTGCAACAGCCACAAGATGCCGTCGATCAGCGTCTCCAAAAACACAGAGATGCCGTCGAACACCCAATAGGCGTTGTCGGTGAGCCAATCGACCATGGTCCGCGCCCATGGCCCAATCGGCAATTTGTAATCTGTCAGCCAGTTCAACCTGACGCTCCACTTTCAAGTGTCAGACAAAGAAAAGGCGCCGGGTCTGAGAGACACGGCGCCTGTTTGTCAGGTGTCAAAGACCAAGGTCGCCTTTGACAGCAGCGATGGATTCTCCGCCGTCGAATGTGGTGACACCGTCGAGCCACGCTTCGAACGTTGCAGGGTGCGCTTTCAGCCATGCCTTGGCTGCTTTTTGCGGATCTTCACCATCGTTCAGGATTGCGCCCATGATCTCGTTCTCCATCGCAAGAGAGAACTCGAGATTGTTGAGCAGCTTGCCGACATTGGCGCACTCGCTGGTGTAGCCGGCCCGCACGTTGGTATAGACCGTTGCACCACCGTAGTTCGGGCCAAAGATTTCATCGCCACCTTCGAGGTAAGCCATGTCAAAATTTGCATTCATCGGATGCGGTTCCCAGCCCAGGAAGACGATGTCCTTGTCACGCTTTTCAGCGCGGGACACCTGCGCCAGCATGCCTTGTTCAGAAGACTCGACGACTTCAAAACCTTCCAGGCCAAACAGGTTCTCGTCGATCATGCCAATGATCAGACGGTTGCCATCATTGCCCGGCTCGATGCCGTAGATCTTGCCATCCAGATCGTCCTTGAACTTCGCAATATCCTGGAAGCTCTTCAGGCCCTTGTCGTAGGTGTATTGCGGAACGGCGAGCGTGTACTTGGCGCCTTCAAGGTTGGCACGGACGGTCTCAACAGAGCCGTCTTCGCGGTATGCCTTGATGTCACCTTCCATGGTCGGCATCCAGTTGCCGAGGAAAATGTCGATGTCCTTGTTCTTCAGAGACGCGTAGGTCACCGGAACCGACAGGATCTTGACCTCAGTGTCATAGCCCAACGCATCGAGAACAACGGTCGTGGCCGCAGTGGTTGCGGTGATATCGGTCCAACCAACATCGGAGAAGCGAACGGTCTTGCAGCTCTCCGGCTCGGCGGCCAGGGAAGTTCCGGTCATCATCAATCCGAGAGCCAGACCGCTTACAAGTTTGGTTGTGAGTTTCATATTTGAAGTTCCCCTTTTTAGTTCAGTCTCTGGTCTCAGCCGCTTGAATTTTTCTTCACGGCTCCGCATTTCTGCCGAGCCATCTCTCTCTTAGCAGCCGGTATGTCCGAAATGGAAACACTCTAGAGAGAATTTTGCAAGTTTTCATTGATTGATTGATCAATTAAAAATAGGAATTAGGAAAATCTGGAGAGCACAATGCCCAAAGTCGGGATGGAAGAAGAGCGGCGCCGGAGCCTTATAAATGCAACCGTTGATGCTATTCATGAGCGCGGTTACAGCGACGTCACGATGGCGCAAATCGCCAAGCGCGCCGGCGTTTCGGGCGGTCTTGTCCATCATTACTTTGGCTCGAAAGATCAATTACTTGCGGCCACAATGCGGCACCTGCTTACCGAGTTGGGTCGTGAAATTCAGGAAGGCCTGAGCAAGGCGTCAACGCCAAGGGAACGCATATCGGCGATCATCGCGGGCAACTTTGCCGTGGACCAGTTTCAACCTGCGGTCATTGCTGCATGGCTGGCTTTTTATGTTCAATCACGCACCACAACGAGCAACCGGCGCCTGTTAAAAATCTACGCGGCGCGGCTTGCATCCAACCTGACGCACAACTTCAAGGCGTTTGTTCCGCGCGAAGATGCTCTTCGCCTTGCGGAAGGAACCGCCTCCATGATTGACGGCGTCTGGATCCGCCAGGCGCTCAGTGACAGCAAAACCGACCGCCAGGCGGCCATCGCCCTGGTCGAAGACTACGTTGAAACACAGATTGCGGCCGCGACCGCACAGCGCCCGTCTCAGTGACGCGGCCCGGAGACTTGTCATGACGAACCAGTTCGACTTCATCATCGTTGGTGCCGGATCGGCCGGGTGCGCCCTCGCCAGCCGCCTGTCCGAAGATCCGCAGAACCGTGTTCTCGTTCTGGAATTTGGTGGAACCGACGCGGGCCCCTTCATTCAGATGCCCGCAGCCCTCTCCTATCCGATGAACATGTCCCTTTATGATTGGGGTTTTGAGAGCGAGCCGGAGCCGCATCTGGATGGCAGGCGCCTCGCAACACCGCGCGGCAAAGTGATCGGCGGTTCCTCCTCGATCAATGGAATGGTCTACGTGCGTGGCCATGCCTGCGACTTTGATACATGGGAGGAAATGGGTGCCGCAGGTTGGGGCTATCGTCATGTCCTTCCCTACTACAAGCGGATGGAAACCAGCCACGGCGGCCAAGACGGCTGGCGCGGCACTGATGGCCCGATGCACATCCAGCGTGGCAGCAAATGGAACCCGCTTTTCCGGGCGTTCAAAGATGCTGGCGAACAGGCCGGGTATGGCGTGACCGAAGACTACAATGGCGAACGCCAAGAAGGTTTCGCCGATATGGAAATGACGGTCCACAAAGGCCGGCGTTGGTCTGCCGCAAATGCCTACCTAAAGCCCGCTCTGAACCGCGGCAATCTTGATCTGATCAAAGGCGCTTTGGTCCGGAAGGTCATAATCGAAAGCGGCCGGGCGACGGGCGTAGAGTTTGAAGTCGGGGGCGAAATCCAAATCGCCCGTGCGGCTCGCGAGGTTGTGCTGTCGGCCTCGGCGATTAACTCCCCAAAGATCCTCATGCAATCCGGCATTGGCCCCGCGGATCACCTGTCTGAACTTGGGATCGATGTGGTTGCAGACCGTCCAGGCGTCGGTGCCAATCTGCAAGACCATTTGGAGCTTTACCTCCAACAGGCGTGTACCCAACCAATCACGCTTTACAAGCACTGGAACCTGATTTCCAAGGCTGTGATCGGCGCGCAGTGGTTGTTCTTCAAAAATGGCCTTGGTGCGTCCAACCAGTTCGAAAGCTGTGCCTTCATCCGGTCCAAAGCGGGTGTAAAGTACCCGGACATCCAGTACCATTTCCTGCCGTTTGCCGTCCGCTATGACGGCAAAGCTGCAGCAGAAGGGCACGGTTTCCAGGCACATGTCGGGCCAATGCGATCCAAGTCACGTGGCCGGATCCGTCTGACCTCGAATGATCCGCGCTCGAAACCGTCAATTCTCTTCAACTACATGTCTCATGAAGAGGACTGGGAGGACTTCCGCACCTGCATCCGCCTGACCCGCGAAATCTTCGGCCAGGAGGCCTTTGCCCCTTACCGCGGCAAGGAAATCCAGCCTGGCGATCATGTTCAGACCGACGAAGACCTGAACGCCTTCATCAAGGAACACGTCGAAAGCGCCTACCATCCGAGCTGTACCTGTAAGATGGGAGCCAAAGATGACCCAATGGCCGTGGTGGACCCGGAATGCCGGGTGATCGGCGTGGATGGTTTACGGGTTGCGGACAGCTCCATCTTCCCACAGATCACCAATGGAAATCTGAACGGGCCATCCCTGATGGTCGGCGAGAAAGCATCTGACCATATCCTTGGCAAGACGCCGCTTCCTGCGTCCAATCAGGAACCCTGGATCAACCCGGCTTGGGAAACCAGCCAGCGCTAACACATTCTCCGGTACAAACCGGACCCAAGACACGACAAGCAGGAGCCCCTTCATGCGCGCCCAACCGAATGCGTCCCACTACATCGGCGGAGCCTATACGGAAAGCCAGAGCGGAACGCCCTTTGACTCCCTTTACCCGGCAACAGGTGAGGTCATTGCACAGATCCATCCTGCAGATGACGCCATCATTGCAGCAGCCATTTCCGCAGCCAAGGAAGGCCAGAAAGTATGGGCCGCAACGCCTCCAGCAGAACGTGGCCGCGTTCTGCGCAAGGCAGCCGAGATCCTTCGGGAAAAGAACCATGAGCTTTCAGTTCTGGAGACGCTGGATACTGGCAAACCGCTTCAGGAAACCCTGATCGCGGACGCAGCCTCAGGTGCTGACTGCCTCGAATATTATGGCGGACTCGCGGCAACGCTCACCGGTGAACATATCGATCTCGGCGGCTCTTTTGCCTACACAAAGCGCGAACCGCTTGGCATTTGCTTCGGGATCGGCGCGTGGAACTATCCGATCCAGATCGCTTGCTGGAAAGCTGCCCCCGCACTCGTCTGCGGCAACGCGATGATCTTCAAGCCATCCGAAGTCACACCGCTCAGCGCTCTTAAGCTCGCGGAAGCGTTGACGGAAGCCGGTCTTCCGGCCGGCGTTTTCAACGTCATTCAGGGTTTTGGCGATGTTGGCGCCAAGATGGTGGCCCATCCGGATATTGCAAAAGTCTCGCTGACCGGCTCTGTTCCGACAGGTGCAAAGGTGGCAGCTCTCGCCGGTGAGCACCTTAAGAAGACAACGCTCGAGCTCGGTGGCAAGTCACCGCTGATCATCTTTGATGACGCGGATATCGAAAACGCGATTTCAGCTGCGATCAACGCGAATTTCTATTCAACCGGCCAGATCTGCTCAAACGGTACGCGCGTTTTTGTGCATACCGCTATCAAGGAACAATTCCTGAAACGTCTTGCCGAGCGAACCGGCGATGCAGTCCTCGGTGATCCGCTGGATGAAGCGACCAGCATTGGCCCGCTCGTCTCCAAGGCGCAGCTCGACAAAGTGCTGTCCTACATGCAAATCGGTCAGGATGAAGGAGCCCGCCTTGTCTGCGGTGGCGGCGCGGCCAAAGTCGACAGCCTGCCGGACGGATATTTCGTCCAACCCACCGTCTTTGCCGACGTCAAGGACGACATGCGGATTGCACAAGAAGAAATCTTCGGGCCGGTGCTCAGCGTTCTCGATTTTGACAATGAAAACGATGTCATCGCCCGCGCCAACGATACCGAATTCGGTCTGGCCGCAGGGGTTTTCACAAAAGACATCCAACGGGCGCATCGGGTGATTGATCAACTGCAGGCGGGCACATGCTGGATCAATACCTACAATCTGACACCGATCGAGATGCCGTTTGGCGGCTATAAAAAATCCGGTATGGGCCGTGAAAACGGGCATGCAGCGATCGAGTATTACAGCCAGATCAAAAGCGTTTATGTTGAAATGGGTGGTGTCGAAGCCGCTTTCTAATCAGACGTCCCTTTATCCAATCAGTGTGCTCCCCGTTCTTAATGAACGGGGAGTTTTTGTTTCGACCGCCAGCAGGCGCGTCTGTTGCCAATTGAATTTCCAGCAAAACCGTCCAGATAATAGACACCGCCTTTGAACCAACCGGATATTCATGACCCGTCACGCCCTCGATCCCTCTCCTAGAACGTATGCTGCGAGTGTACAGCTTTTGGCCCGCTCCAGCCGGGGGGCCTCCTGCGCACCGTCTGACCAGACGCTCGAAGATGTTAAAAGCTGGCTTTTGAATGACGCGACCAGCATCAAGGACGTGATGTTGATGTACGAGGAGTTCATGTGGCGTTGCCATGCAGCCAATCTCGGCATTGACCGGGCCACTCTCCACGTTGGCACCCTGCACCCGCGTGTGATCGGGTTTTCCTGGTTCTGGAGCGCGCTTGACGGATTTTGCGATGAAATCGCTGCAGATGCCAATGCCATCCAGCATGAAGCCTTTACGCGCAACCCACTGTACAAGGTAATGGCAGAGGGAGAGTTCGTAAAAGTGGATCTTGAGACCGATGAGGGTCTCAACGCTTTTCCAATTATGACGGAACTTGCTGAACAGGGCTACACGAATTACGTCGCCATACCCCTCAGCGCAGCCGGGGCCATGAACAACGCCATGACCCTCGCGACCACGCGCAAGGGCGGTTTTCAAGATGGCGATAAAGAGCGGATCCGGTCCGTCATCGAACTGTTCGCGCTGCATGTTGAACGGCATATTGTTCAGCGCATCGCCCGGAACGTAGCCGATACCTATCTTGGGCCGATTGCCGGTCAACGAGTCCTGGATGGAGAGATCAAACGCGGTGATGGCGAGGCCATCGATGCTGTTGTCTTCATGAGCGACATGCGCGGTTTTACCCAACTCGCCGATAGGATGAGCGGACCTGAAGTGACCGCCATTCTCAATGCCTATTTTGACCGGGTATCAACCTCCGTACTGGCGTTCGGGGGGGAAATTCTAAAGTTCATGGGTGACGGCGTTCTCGCGGTTTTCGATCAAAAGGCCCTGGGCCGGGAAGCGGCGGCAGACGCTGCGGTCAAGGCGGCCCGGGCAGTCCTGTCAGAAATTGATTATTTCAACGAAACGCCTCCGGAAGGCCTCCCCGATCCAGCCGTATGGCATCCGCTCAAGATCGGGATTGGCCTTCACATGGGTGAGGTGTTTTTCGGAAATGTTGGCGGCGAGGAGCGGCTCGACTTTACCGTGATTGGCCGCGCCGTAAATGAAACAAGCCGTGTGGAATCACTTTGCAAACCGCTTGGAAAAACGCTTCTCCTGACCGACCCAGTCCGGTCGACCGGACTACAATCTGCCCTGGATCCGATGGGAGATCATGAGTTACGCGGCGTCGGCAGCCCCGTCGCGATCTACTCAGCCCCGACACACGATATGGCGGTGAACTAAGATCATTTCGTCAGTATCAATTTGCCCTGTTTCGTAATGGTCAACCGATAGGTGTCGTCATTGTGGAGGATGTTTATCTCCCGGGTGCCACTAAACAGGTCATCGGATTTGAGCTGCGGTTTTCCCTTCGATACCGGAACCTTCGTATATGCAGGCCGGGCGCCTGGCATGGAAAGGGACAAACGTTGTTTGCGGCTGTTTGTCGAAGGCGTCATGGCTATCATCCATCTCTTGGTGAGTGATCAGTTGCGCTGTTTTTCGCCAAAATCAGCGCTGTCTAGAAATGATTCTTATAAGCTGAGTTTTTAACTCCACTTTATACTTGACACTCATACTCAAGTTTTCCTATGAAGGCAATGCCTGATCGGAAAGGAACTGGAAATCGCGTCCTCTGGTTCTTCGAAGACAGGTCCCCTGTCTCGACAGGGTGCCAAATGCCGGCAAGCCAACCGCCCTCTCCTCTCCCTCAGCGGTCAGCCAGCTAGGCTTTGTTCAAAAGGGAAACCGACAGAACAGACAAATAAAGCCGCCCTTTGGGCGGCTTTATTTGTTTGAAGCAGGTCGAAAACGATCAGGCGTTCGCTGCGACCGGACGTTCAGTAGCTTCGATGTTCAGAAGCGTCCGCATGCCAAACCGGTCTTCAGAGAGATCCGCAATGGACTTTGCATCGAGCACTTCCATGAAGGCCTCGAGCGCCTCATGCAGCAGTCCATTGAAGCCGCAAGACATGATCAAAGGACAGTCCTTTCGGCCCGAATCGAAGCATTCGGCAAGGAGAAAACTCTCTTCTGCCGCCCGAACAACTTCGCCAACGGAGATATCTTCCGCAGGGCGGGCCAGCATAACGCCGCCGTTCCGGCCACGAATGGTCCGGATCAAATTGGCATCCACCAGCACCTTCATGATCTTGAACAGGTGCGTCTCGGACATCTCAAAGCTGGCTGCAATATCTGCAACCCGGCTTGGCTTGTCCGGATTTACCGCGCAATACATAAGTGCGCGGACGGCATAGTTTGTCTGTTGTGTCAAACGCATGGGTTAGATATGCGGCTGCGGACTGAAAAGGTCAATCCTAAATTTGGAGTGTAATGGCCAAGTTTTGCGGTTTCTATGGCAAATTTCCCGCAATCACGGACATCTCAGGTACTCGACTGCTCAGCCGTGCAGCCAGTTAAACGTCTTCCGGCAAATTTTCCTTGAGAAAAACATCAATACCAATGCGCTCCTGATCTTCGATGATCGGCACCCCATCGCAAAGTGCCTTGAGCACCCGGATCGCGCTTCTGATTTCGTGACCGGGATCCTGAGCAATGACAGCATCCATTATTCCATCCCGGAGCGCCTGGCGGGTGTAAGGCGTGAGTTCATGACCGACAAAGACAATATCGTCCGCACGGCCGTTGTCCCGAATTGCCGCAATCACGCCCCTGTTGCCTGCACCGATGTTGTAGACCGCAGAAAGGTCCGGATGTTCGGAGAGCAGTTTGCGCACCACATCTTCATTTCTCCGATTGTCGTCCCGGCCTTCGCGCACCTTTAAGAGCTCTAGATGCGGATACTCAGTGTCAATCACTTCCCGGCAGCCAGTGTATCGATCAGCGTGGTCCCTCAGCCCAAGAGAGCCGGCAATCAACGCGATCTTTCCAGGCTCCTTCGGCAAAAACCGCCCCATCAACCGGCCAGCCGTCCGGCCAGCAGCAACATTGTTGATGCCGACGAAGTGCTGCCGGGCGGAGGCCGGATGATCGGACACCAGTGTCACGACAGGGACGCCGCGGTCCTGCAAACGATCAATAGCCGCGCGCACCTCTGGAAACGCGGGCGCGACCACGGCGACACCATCACAAACGGATTTGTCGAGAACGGCGAGTGTTCCGGTCACCCGGTGACCATCAAAGGCATCAATCGGCTCGACATGCACCTGCATACGCGCGCCACTCATGGACTGTGCATGCGCCTTGGCTTCCCGTGTCAGATCTTCCATGAAGGCATTCGGCCCGTTCGGGATCAAGAAATGCAGCCGGTAGGCGCTTTTCTTGGCGAGGCCCGCTGCAAAGACATCCGGCTGGTAGTTCAGTCTCTCAACAGCCTGGCGAACCTTTTCAATTGTCGCCTTGCGCACACCGGGCCGCGTGTTCAAAACCCGATCGACCGTAGCCAGGCTAACACCCGCCGCTTCAGCCACATCATGGATCGTCACACGCTTCAAGAGCCCCTCCCTTTCAGGCGACTATAGCAAGAAATGAGGCACGGTCATCAAAAAATGGTGCAATGCGAAATATTGCGCTGGTTAAGCACTTTGAGATCTAGACGAATTGACCGGCCGCGTGCCCGGACGACCAGGCCCACTGAAAGTTAAAGCCACCAAGATGCCCGGTCACATCAACCACTTCGCCAATAAAATAAAGCCCGGGAACTTTAGTGCTTTCCATGGTTTTGGAAGAGAGTTCTTTTGTGTTCACACCGCCCAGCGTCACCTCGGCGGTCCGGTAACCTTCCGTGCCAACGGGTGCCAGCTGCCAGCGATTGAGTTGCTCTGAACAGCGGCGCAGAACCTTGTCGGACAAATCCGCCATACGGCCTTTCAACTGAAAAGCCTGCGACAGCTCGTCGACCAGACGCGATGGCAGCAACTGGGTCAACCCGGTTTTGAGATCCTGTTTCGGTGTCGCTGATCGCGCTGATCGCAGTACGTCAAACACATCCGTCGCGGGGAGAAGGTTCACAGAGATCGGACTGCCTTCTTCCCAATAAGATGATATTTGCAAGATGGACGGACCGGACAAACCACGATGGGTAAACAGCAGCCCTTCGCGGAACGTGGTCTTTTTGAAACTAACTTCCGCATCAACCGAGACGCCTGACAGACGAGCGCACAAATCCTTGTTGGCGTCAGAAAATGTCAACGGTACCAGCGCTGCGCGCGGCGCAATGACATCATGACTGAATTGCCGGGCGAGATCATATCCAAATCCGGTCGCGCCCATCTTCGGGATCGACGGCCCTCCTGTTGCAACAACAAGAGACTTGGCCCGCACCGGCCCTTTCGACGTTGCAACGGAAAAGCGGTCATCCGGTTTGCTAACGGCCGAGATCGAGGTTTCCAGCTGCAAAACACCACCAGCTGCCTCCAACTCGGACAAAAGCATCTGGATGATGTCTTTGGAGGAGTTGTCGCAAAAAAGCTGACCCAGCGTTTTTTCGTGCCAGGAGATCCGGTGTTTTTCGACAAGACCCACGAAATCCTGTTGGGTGTAGCGTTTCAGGGCCGAGACGCAGAACCTCGGGTTTTGGGAAAGGAAATTGGCCGGTGAGCAATGCAGGTTGGTGAAATTGCAGCGGCCGCCGCCGGAGATCCTGATCTTGTCTGCCGGTCGCTTGGCATGGTCCAGGACCAATACTTGACGGCCCCGCTTGGCCGCCTCAATCGCACACATCAATCCGGCGGCACCGCCGCCGAGCACAAGAACATCCAGATCACGCATAGCGGCGGTTATACAGCGTTTACTCCCGCTTACCAGAGTCCAAACGAAACCGGCGGCCCTTTCGGACCACCGGCTTACAAAACTCGCGTCTCAGAAAGAAAAAGCTTAGTTCATTTCGGACACAACTTCGAAACCGTCAGCGCCAACTTCAAAGAGCGCAAAGGTGCCCGGAACGTCGCCTTTTGCGTCGAAGTTATGGTCACCAGCAGCGCCTTTGTAGTCGATCGCGGTACCAGCAGCGATCAGCTCTTTTGCTTTCTGCCACTCACCTGGACGGATCGCTTCGCCTTCACCGTTGGAGACTTCTCTCAGAGCAGCACCAACGCCTTCTTTTTTGCCACCGGTTTTTTCCAATGCCAGTGCCAGCAAGAAAGCTGCGTCATAGGAGGTGTTTGCAAAAATCGCGTCCGGATCACCGCCAACGCCTTTGAAGGCTTCGTTGAAGATGTCCAGAGAGTCAGACTTTTCACCGACCGGCGAAGAAGAAACAAAGTTTGCGAGGTTCTCTGCACCAAGCTCATTGATGACTGCGTCGGACTTCATGCCGTCGCCGCCAACGAACTTTTCAAAGAAACCGTTTTCCAGAGCCTGACGCAGGATGGTGAGGCCTGTGCCGTCACCGTAGTCGAAGATGACCAGCGTGTCGGCGCCGCCCTTGGCAAGCTCAGCCAGGTTTGAACGGTAGGACGCTTTGCCTTCTTCGTGCGCTGCGAACTGTGTGATCTCACCGCCGAGCGCATCGACGTACTCGGTCTTGAATGCGTTTGCGAGACCCGTGCCGTAATCGTTGTTGAGATAAGCAACCGCAACCTTGCCATAGCCCATGTCTTTCAGAGTACGCGCCAGTGCACGGCCCTGGTAGTCATCAGACGGAACGGTCCGGAAAACCGAGTCGTTGTCTTCAAGGTTTGTGATTTCCGGGGACGTACCGGACGGTGTGACCAAGGTTACGCCAGCCGGAATGGTGACGGAACCGGCTGCTGCCAGAACGGCGCCGGAGCAATGCGGACCAACGATACCAGCAACGCCTTCGATGTTGACAGCTTTGGTCGCAGCGTCCGTGCCGCCTTGCGGGTTACACGCGCTATCGCCGACAACACCGACGAGCTTTTCGCCGTCGCCGATGCCGCCTTGCTCGTTGACCTGCTGAACAGCCAGCTGCGCTGCGTCGATCATGGCCGGAGCCATCGCTGCGATCGGGCCGGAGACACCGCCGATCAGGCCGATCTTCACATCAGCGTTTGCCGGAACGGTGGCCAGTGCTGTTGCCGTCATCAGGCCAGCAGCAAGCGTCAGAAGCTTGGTTTTCATGAAAGTACCTCCTCATTAACCGGTCTTTGCCGGATCTTTTGAACGTCTTGGGTAGCACAACTCGTTAGGGTTGCGCCACCCTGGCGCGGGCCTAGTGGTCCGCACCGCCTTTTGCACTCCGCTGGTCGCCCCTGAGCGGCTCTGGAAGCAGCCCCTCCGGTCGGAACCGCAGCACCAGCTGCAGCATCAAGCCAATGAGGAACAAGCGGATATATTTGGCCTGGATCGCATATTCATGCGGCAGGCGATCTGTTGCAATCTCGGACACCGACCAGATGATCCAAACCACCGCTGCACCCAGGATGGCGCCGCGGTTGTTGCCGGACCCGCCCAGGATCAACATGATCCAGACCAGGAAGGTTGCGACCATCGGATCAATGGCCTCAGGTGTGATAGAGCGGTTGAAGTGCGCAAACAGCGCTCCACCCAGCCCCATAAGCGCTGCGCCGAAGATAAAGGCTTCCAGGCGGCGGAATTCCACATCCTTACCCATCGCCTTGGCGGCATCTTCATTGTCCCGGATCGCGCGCATCATCCGGCCCCATGGCGCGTTGAACTGACGCTCGACCAGCACATACGCGGCAATCAAGACTGCCAGAACGATGATGAGATAAGCGACCTGAGATTCCATATAACCAATGTCACTCATCGGCCGCGGGATACCCGGAATGCCGCGCGCGCCGTTTGTCAGCGCCGGTTCCGACTTGATTACCAGACGGATGATTTCAGCAATCCCGATTGAAGCAATCGCGAGATAATCAGAACGGAAGCGCAGACAGATTTTCCCAATCGGCCAAGCCACCAGCGCCGCAGCGATCATGGCTCCGATCCAACCGATGACAAAGTGAAGATCGAACCCGCCGATCCGGCCGTCTACGGCTTCTGTTGTCAGGATCGCCGAGGTGTAGGCCCCGACGGCAAAGAAGCCAGCAATACCGGCATTGAACAGACCGGCAAAACCCCACTGGATGTTCAAGCCGAGTGCCAGAAGCGCGTAGATGGCAATGAAAATCGCCATGAAGAGAGCGTAATTTACAAGACCCAGAAATTCCATCTTGTGCCCTCCCCCTAAAGAACCTTGCCCTTGAGCAACCCGGTCGGGCGCACAAGCAGCATGAACAACAAGATCGCAAAGGCCATCGCAGCCTTGTACTCACTCGGGATGACAAGCACGGACAGCTCTTCGGCAATGCCGACGATTAGTCCCCCAAGAACAGCCCCTTCAACCCGTCCGACACCGCCAAGAATGGCCGCTGCGAACATGGGCAGAAGCATGTGCCAACCCATCATGGACTTCAGCTCAGTGTTCAGTCCGAGGAAGAAGCCCGAGGCAGCGCACAAACCACCGGCAATCACCCATGTCAGGATGATGACCTTGCGGTTGTCGATCCCTGACAGCAGCGCAAGGTTCGGGTTGTCGGACATGGCCCGCATGGCCTTGCCCCATTTAGACTGGGTCAGGAACACATGGAGGACGCCGACAAGCGCCAGCATTGCGATCACTGTGTAGATCTCGCGATCCCGGATCCGCAGACCGAAGTAGTTTTCCGGCCGGACAATGCCGCGCGAATAGGTTTCCGTATCCACACCCCAGACGACCTGGACAACCGCCCGGATCATGAGCGCAATGCCGAGCGATGCCATCACCGTGACGATCTTCGGGCGCTCTCTCAGGTGGTCATAAAACACCTTGTCGATGCCAACGGCTACGGCAGCAGTTGCGATGATCGCGACAGGCAATGCTGCGAGCGGCGACACGCCAAGAGTGGTGACCACTGCCAAAGCTATGAAAGCACCAAGTGTTGCCAAATCGCCGTGCGCCAGGTGCGCATAGCGCAGGATCGCGAAGATCAACGTGATACCGACCGCGCCCAGCGCATAGATTGATCCGAGCACGATGCCTGGAATGACGTAAAAGTTTAGAAGTTCAAACAAATCCATACCGCTCAGCCCCCCAGGAACATCTCGGCGACCTCGCGGTCAGCCAGCAAATCGGCCCCTGAGCCTTCATGACGGTTTTTACCAGCTGCCAGCACATAGCCGCGGTCGGCAAATGCCAGCGCTTGTTTTGCATGCTGCTCGACGAGCAGAATGGCAACACCCGTGTCCCGGACGTCGCGACAGATCTGAAAGATCTGCTCCATATATTTCGGAGAGAGACCTGCGGTCGGCTCATCCAACAGCAGTAGCTTAGGATCCAGCATCAATGCCCGGCCCATCGCGACCATCTGCCGTTGGCCGCCAGACAAGCTGCCCGCCATCGTCTTGCGGCGTTCCTTCAGATCAGGGAACAACGCGTAAACACGGTCATAGGCAGCCGACAGATCGCCTTTTTTCAGGAACCCGCCCATTTCCAGGTTTTCATGGATAGACATCTCACGGAAGATGTTGTCCACCTGAGGCACATAGCAGATCCCGCGTTGAACAATGCGGTTGGGCGCCCATCCGGTGATGTCATCACCATCGAACATCATTTTACCGCCGCGGATGTTGAGCAGGCCGAACACCGATTTCATCGCCGTCGATTTGCCGGCGCCATTCGGGCCAACAATGACGACGATTTCATCCGCCATCACATGCATCGAGACGTCTTCAAGGATGTTGGCATCACCGTAACCGCCAGTGATGGCTTCCATTGAGAGGAGAGCTGTCATGCGGCGTCTCCTGTCGTCTCACCAAGATAGGCTTCCAGAACCTGCGGGTTGGACCGCACTGTCTGGAAGTCACCTTCGATCAGCACTTTGCCCTCTGCCATGCAGACCACGGGATCGCAGAGCTTTTCAATCATTTCCATATCATGTTCGATCAGGATGAACGTGTAACCGCGCTCCTTGTTCAAAAGCTCGATCTTGCTTTCCAGTTTGCGCAGCAATGTCCGGTTTACACCAGCGGCTGGCTCGTCCAGCAAAACCAGCTTTGCGTCGGTCATCATTGTTCGACCAAGCTCAAGAAGCTTCTTCTGGCCGCCCGACAGGTTTCCTGCCCGCTCGTGCGCGATATGAGAAAGCTCGAGGAACTCGAGTGTTTCGTAGGCCCGTTTCTCAACCAGCGCTTCTGTCGACTTCACCTTGCCCCAGGATAACCAGTTCGAAAACAAGCTTTCTCCCGGCTGCGACGGCGGGACCATCATCAGGTTTTCAAGCGCTGTAAGTTTGTGAAACTCGTGCGGTATCTGGAACGTGCGTACCAGCCCCTTGTGGAACAGTTCATGACTGGCCAATGGCGTCACATCTTCGCCCAGAAAACGGATCGTGCCGCTCGTAGGCTGCAGCGCACCTGCGATCAGATTGAACAGGGTGGTCTTACCCGCACCGTTTGGGCCAATCAGACCGGTGATACTGCCTTCTTCCACCCGAAACGAGCAGCCGTTTACCGCCCGAAACCCACTAAAATCCATAACGAGCTGATCTAGCTCCAGCATCAAAGCTCCTCGCCGCCCCCCAAGCGGTCTTTCTTATTTTCCTTTGGCCGCTTCGATTGTCGCGCAAGATCCACGAAAGGATCCGCCGCCATATTTCCTTGGCGCGGCCCCAATCCTTCTAGCTTCATTGGCAGATCAATCAACTCATAAAAACCGCCCTTTGCACCAGAAAAGGCAAGTTTTTCCGATTATCGAGGCGTTTTGGTACAGCTGATCCGTATTCAACGCCAAGTCAAAAGATATGACAGCGGGAACAGAGCAAACAGGCGTAAATCAAATAGCAAAGACAAGACCCAATTGTTTCATACAAATCCTGGATGGGAAATTGCTGGGCTGTCTAGCCGCAGCGCCACAGTCCTTTGCTGTCTTGAGAATACGCGTTTAGCGAGAAGCTTCTGCTGGAAAACGAAAAACCAGCGGCCGAGGCTAGTGTTCGAGAAAACAATGATAGGCACGCTCAATTGCGGTCAACACAACTAGTGCAGATACAACGCCAATCATGTACACTGTTTTTTGCGATTTAACATCATGGAGTTAGGAGAATTTTCACCACTCTTACCTATTTTTAAATACATCCATTAGGAACAGCCGCTTAGCAAGAAGCCATCTCTTATCCGGTTTGAGACATTGTTAGTCCTGCGGATATTGGTTTTTAAATCCTAGATTGCAGGTGGTTAAACTGTCGAGTTGGACGATGTTTGCAATGCGTATGCATGGCGTGGAGAATGACCCTGTCCGATCAACTTAAACTCCAAAAGATTGTGCGGCACTCCACAGATGAGTCTGAACATGCCGGAATAGCAATCACCGATCTCAGGTTCGATGCCCGCCTGATTACAAGCATCTATGACCGGCTTGACACCGGTGTCTGGATTTTTGATTTCGACGAAAAAAGAATAATTTGGGCCAACAAAAAGGCTTTGGAAATCACCGGCGCGCCAAGTCTGGAAGAGTTACGGGCCAGAGATATGGCATCCGACATGTCTCATTCCGTGGACCAACGGCTGAAACAATATCGGCAGGATTTCACTCAAAAGGACGTAAGTGTTTCCGAGATTTGGACACTTTATCCCAAAGGAAAAGCCCGGGTTCTTCAGGTCACTCTTAGTGGCATCATCCTAAACGACGGGCGCATGGCAATGCTGTGCGAAGCGCGAGACCATCACGAACAACAGCCAGAGACCCTTCGCAGCGCCGAAGCGTTGATGCACACCACCGTGATGATCTCGCTCTTTACGAAAGACGGCTCTCCACTTTACCGGAACACAGCAGCACGGGCTGCTTGTGTGGATCTTGAAACGAATTTCTATCAGCAATTTCAAAATCCGGCAGACATCCTGCACCTTAAAGAGCGGTTGGACAAAGAGCGGAATGCACGCCTCGTCGCGCTTGTGCGCACCAGCCAAGGCGACCGATGGCATGAACTGACTGTCCGGCCATGCAGCGACGCGGTTACCAGCCAGCCAGCTTACCTAGTCAGTGAGATAGACGTTACCGAGCTTCATGAAACAAAGGAGCGGGCCCAGTATCTGGCGAGCCATGATGCTCTAACCGGACTATCGAACCGCACCTATTTGACCGAGCGTTTGTCTAAGTTGCTCGCCGATGCGGCGACAAAGGGTTTGACGGCTACATTATATCTCGTCGACCTGGACGACTTCAAAGCCATCAATGACACGATGGGCCACGCCGCCGGGGACGCCTTGCTGCAGCTTGTTGGCAACCGTCTGAAAGAGATTGCAGGTCCTCAGGACATTGTTGCGCGCCTGGGCGGCGATGAATTTCTCATCTGTCACCTTGAGGACCCGGAGGCCGAAGGTCCGGGCTGGTTCGGCAAATCGTTGCTCGGGAGCTTCAGTTATCAGCAGATGATCGATGGTCACCCGCGCAGTGTGAGTCTGAGTATCGGCTACTCACATTATCCAGAGGACGGCCGCTCTATCGACAACCTGATCCGGAACGCAGATTTGGCCCTTTATCAGGCCAAGCAGGACTCTAAGGAGAAATGCGTCCGCTTTCATGACGCGATGCGGCTCCGGCGGGATGAAAATCTTGCACTGAAAAAAGATATGGAACGAGCGATCGAAGAGGACGAGTTCGCGCTCTACTTCCAACCGATCGCGTTGACCGCCTCCAGCGAAACTGTATCCGCCGAAGCGTTGATCCGCTGGCTTCACCCAGAAAAAGGGCTTGTTCCGCCGGATCAGTTCATTCCGCTTGCCGAAGACACGGGCTTAATCAATCGGATCGGCGCGTGGGTCTGCAGGAGCGTTGCGCAGGCACAAACTCGGTTCCAGCAACGTGGCTTTGACATCTCGATCTCAATGAATGTCTCGCCCTGGCAGCTGTCCGATCCGGAATTCACCGCACTCATGATGGATTTGCCCGATATTTATGGCTGCGATCCTACGAAGATCATCTTGGAGATTACGGAGAATGTCGTTCTAGGCGAGATCCCGGACGCACTTACCGCGTTGAACGAACTCAAGATCATCGGTTACAGCATCGTCATTGACGATTTCGGCACCGGCTATTCGAACCTTGCATATCTCTATAACTATCCGATCGACGGTATCAAAATCGACCGGATGTTCATCAATGACATCTCGAACGGGGGGGCGATCGTGAAACTGATCCTCTCGCTTGCAGACGCATTGGGCGCCACCGTGGTCGCCGAAGGCGTTGAGACGGTCGAACAAAGAGACTGGCTCACGGAAAACGGCTGCGACCGGTTCCAAGGTTACCTCTATTCAAAACCGGTCCCGGAGGACCGGTTCTTGGGCTTCCTGGAAAGTCAGGCGCACATACCGACTAAGTGACTTTTGCCCGGCTCTTGAATTCCGGGCGGTCCCAACTTCCCGTCTCAAGGATGTTTGCGAGGATCGCAACGGCGTCGACTACATCCTGATGAGACATGTAGAGCGGCGTGAAGCCGAAACGCATCACATCCGGTGCCCGGAAATCGCCAATCACGCCACGCGCAATCAACGCCTGCATGGCAGCATACCCTTCTTCAAACCGGAACGAGACCTGACTGCCGCGGGTCTCCGGATCGCGCGGGCTCGCCAGTGTCAGTTGCGGGCATTTCTCCTCTACCTCCTTGATAAACAATTCGCTCAAGGAGATGGACTTCTTACGGATGTCAGCCATGTCGACATCTTCAAAGACGTCCAAAGCGGTATAAAGGCTGGACAGCGACAGGATCGCCGGCGTTCCAACCGTCATGCGGTTCACACCTTGGATGGCGCGATAATCGAGATCGAAAGCAAATGGCGCCTCGTGCCCCATCCAACCCGTGACCGGGGATGTCACTTTCTCCTGATGACCTTCAGCCACATAAAGAAACGCTGGCGCCCCGGGTCCTCCATTGAGGTATTTGTACCCGCACCCAATGGCAAAGTCGGCTTTTGCCCCTTCCAGATCGACTGGGATCGCACCTGCTGAATGCGCCAGGTCCCAAATCGCGAGCGCACCCGCTTGGTGAGCCTTTTTCGTCAACGCAGCCATGTCATGCAAACGGCCCGTCCGGTAGTCGACCTGCGTCAGCATAACAACCGCGACCTCTTCGGTTATAGCGCCGTCAACGTCTTCGGGCGCGACGACCCTCAACTCGTGACCTTTGTCGAGCAATTCGGCCAAACCGGACGCCACATAGAGATCTGTTGGAAAGTTCCCGTTGTCGGACAGGATCACCTTCCGGTCCGACCGGAGAGAGAGAGCCGCTGCGAGCACCTTGAACACATTTACAGAAGTGCTGTCGCACGCCACAACTGAGCCTTCAGGCGCGCCGATCAGCCGGCCAATTCGATTTCCGACCCGTAGTGGCAGATCGAACCAACTATGTTCGTTCCAGGACTTGATGAGGCTCGTTCCCCATTCCTGCTCGACAACTTCGGCAAGCCGGGCCGGGACATTTTTCGGCAGGACACCAAGCGAATTCCCATCCAGGTAGATCACGCCTTCCGGTATCTTGAATGCATCCTTTTTCGTGCGAAGGACGTCATTTTTGTCAGAAGGGTGCTGGGATTGCATATGGATCTCTTATACCAGTTGGTGTGATTTATTGGGAGCCGCACGCTATCAAAGGGCAACCAACGGAACAACTGTTTCCCCAAGCCGATGTTCACAGGAAAATCAGTCGTTTCGAAAATGTCGCAATCAACACAGAATTGCTCGTTATACTGCCATTTTGGGTGGTGAGACCTGATAGTTTGCGCCTCATCTGTCACACAACCGGTTCCCGGCAAAGGTAAGAGCACTCTTCAACGATGTTCATCAGCGTTTTTGATATTTTCAAGATCGGTATCGGCCCCTCCAGTTCACACACTGTCGGACCGATGGTAGCAGTTCACCGCTACGTTGATCGTCTGAGGGCCAACCCGACCGTATGCAGGTCGGCGTCACGCATCACGGTGACGCTTCATGGGTCTTTGGCGTTTACCGGAAAGGGACACGCCACTGACAAGGCGGTGTGCCTTGGATTGCTGGGCGCAACTCCGGACACGCTAGACCCGGATCAAGTCGAACCGATGCTGGAGAAACTAGCTTCAGATAAGCGCTTGCGGATCGACGGTCTCTTTGACCTTCCGTTCCATCCGGAAAAGGACGTGATCTTTGACTACGGCCCCTCCTTGCCGCTTCATGCGAATGGCATGACCTTTCATCTTCTTGGCAGCGACGGCTCGGTCCTCGACAGTTTTGTCTTTTATTCTATCGGTGGTGGCTTCGTCGCCAGCGAAGCAGAACTACGCAAGACAACCAACGAACCGGTCAATGAGCTCGCCCGGCAGGAAGTTCCCTTCCCGTTCGCTTCCGCCAAACAAATGCTGGAGATGGGCCAGGACCATGGCCTGAGCATTGCGGACATGAAACTGCAGAACGAATGCGCAGACAAAACAAAGGAAGAGGTCGAGGCGGGCATCGACAAACTCTGGTCTGCAATGGACGCTTGTATCAATCGCGGCATCACTCAGTCCGGCATCCTTCCAGGCGGTTTGAAGGTGAAGCGACGGGCTGCTGACATCTATCAAAAGCTTCTCAAAGAAGGCCGCTCAAACCCTCCGTTTGAACACAATGTCGTCGACTGGCTGGGTGTCTATGCCATGGCAGTCAACGAAGAAAACGCCGCTGGAGGGCGGGTTGTCACGGCCCCGACCAATGGTGCTGCTGGAGTCATTCCGGCGGTCACCCGCTACTATCTTGACCATTGCCCCGACGCGGACGCCAATGGTATTCGAACGTTTTTGCTCACAGCTGCAGCGATTGGCGGCATCATCAAGTCGAATGCCTCGATCTCTGGCGCCGAAGTTGGGTGCCAGGGCGAAGTCGGATCAGCGTCCGCCATGGCCGCGGCCGGACTCTGCGCGGCACTTGGTGGCACCAACGAGCAAATCGAAAATGCTGCTGAAATTGCCCTGGAACACCATCTGGGCATGACCTGCGATCCAATCGCAGGACTCGTCCAGGTCCCCTGCATCGAACGTAATGCACTCGGTGCCGTTAAAGCCGTAACGGCGGCCTCATTGGCGCTGCGCGGTGACGGCTCGCACTTTGTTCCCCTTGATGGCTGTATCGAGACCATGCGCCAAACCGGCATGGACATGATGGAGCAATACAAGGAAACATCCAAAGGCGGTCTGGCGGTCAACATCGTAGAATGCTGATACCCGCCCAAAAATTCAGATCTGCTGCAGACGGGTTTTGTGGGCATGAGCAATGTGAAGCCGGGCAGCTGTTTCGGCAGCGTTGGAGTTGCCGTCGGCAATCGCGGTCACAATAGCTGCATGCTCTTCGACGGCCGTTTCCCGGCGCTCCGGTGTGTCGAGCGTTGTTCCTGCCATGAGGATCAGGGACAGGCGCAAATGCTCGATCTGATCGACGAGATAGCGGTTGTGCGAGGCAAGGCACAGGCGCCGGTGAAACTCCCGGTTTGAGCGGACAAGGCTGTCCGTATCGGTGACCCGTTTGCGGTCCGCATCCACCAAATCCTGAAGGATTTCGATCTCCGGTTTCGAGGCGTGCTTTGCGGCAAGGCCTGCAGCCGTCCCCTCCAGAACTTCCCGCATGAAATAGACTTCGTTGATCTGGTTGTGATCGAGCGTCGGGATCACCATGCCCCGGTTGGGTTCGTGCACGGCAAGGCCTTGCGCCTCAAGCCGCTTCAACCCCTCACGGATCGGCGTGCGGGACACACCAAAACTTTCGGCCAGATCGGCTTCGCGCAACCGGTCGCCCGGCTTGAGCGTGCGTTCTTCGATGAGGCCGATCAGCCGGTGATAGATTTCAGATCCGTTCATGCCAAATCTGATAGCCTGCGGAAGCGCTTATGCCAAGCCGATAGTCCGGCAGTGCACGAAGACGAGCTGTGTGAATGAAATGCGCTGCCCCGGTCTTGAACCGGGGCCATGGCTTTTTGGTCCCGGCGCGAGGCCGGGACAGCATTGGCATTGTCAGGTTAGGCTTAGTGCAGCCGGACGCCCTGACGCTTCAGTTCGGTTTGCAGCAGGGCAATATCCATCGCATCCAGGTCGATGCCATGTTTCACGGAGATTGCAGCGGCAACGCCCGCGCCCTGACCTGTCACCGTGCAGCACATCATGTTCCGTGTGGCCGCATGGCTAACCTTGTCACCTCCGGTCGCACGTCCGGCAACGAGTAGATTCTTCACGCTCTTCGGAAGCATGGTACGGTACGGCAGCTGGAAATAACGGCCCGTGGTCGGCAGGATGAGAATGCCGTACCCATCGATGAATTCTGGGAATATGCCGACGCTGTCGTCAAACCGACCCTGCTCGCGAACATCGTGGCCAGTCATGTCATAGGCCGCCAGTATCTTGCGGGTGTCCCGAATACCGATGGTCATCCCGAAATTCCGCAGCTTGGCGTCTTCACAGCCCGGCTGATACCGCTTCAAGGCTTCGACAGCGAGCATGGCCTGGCGGCGGCCCTCGATCTCGTTGCGCGTCATGGAATCCGGATCGGTCCCGTCACACTCTGGTAGGTGTACCAGGTTCAAGTAGGTCAGGTCACCGCTGTCATAGACAGCACCCCAGGTCCCGGAAATGGTCTGCAGATGAGCAGGAATAATGCCCGCTTCCAGAGCCTGCTTAAACGGCTTCTTCAGGAATGGCGAGAACATCTTGTCCTCCTTGCCGGTGGTCTCCACCGTCCATTCGCCGCTTTCCCAGTCCTTGTAGGTATGCGGGTCGGCCTTGACGGCCTCCATGAATTTCCGCTTGTCGACACCGTTCATGGAAAACATGACAGACGCCGCCTGCATTTCCTCAACTGGCGTTTTTTGCGTCTCAGCGCCGGCGCGATAGGCAATGTCGGCATCGCCGGTTGCATCAATGACGCGCTTGGCAAGAATCGCTTCGCGGCCCGCCTTGCTTTCGGTAATGATGCCCTTGATCTCATTGCCGTCCATGATCGGGGCAGCGAAGGCACGATGCATCATCGGCCGGATCCCGGCTTCTTCAACCAGATTGTCGGCGACCAGCTTGAAGCCCTCGGCATTGATCGCGTCGCTGTCCGATTGCGGTTCCGGGGTCGTTGCACCGGCTTCGCGCGCACGGCTCTCGAATTCTCGGCCGACACCCTCCGTATCAACGGTCTTCTCGTGACGGTACCAGGCAAAGCCCTCGACGCCCACAGCCGTGATGTTGCCACCCAAACAGCCGAAACGCTCCACAAGCGTCACATCAACGCCGGCGCGCGCGGCGCCAAGTGCAGCAGACAGGCCGCCCGGGCCAGAGCCCACCACTAGAACATCGGTTTCATGAATGACGTCAATTTCGCGCGCGGGTTCCGTGATTGTCTTCACGATGCCTCCAAAACCTCTTGAAAAGCGGAACTTATTCTCCGGGGTGGTAGAGCCGTCCGCCAATCACCGGGCCACTGGCTCCGGTCGTTTCCGGGAAGGTTGTCGGCAATCCGGCCAACCGCCGCGCGCCTAAAAACGCCATCGCCTGTGCTTCAAGCGCATCGCCGTTGATGGTGTAAACATCCGCCGAAACGACGTCACCAGACAGCTCTTCCTGTAATCGGCGGAGTAACACGGGATTATGGCGCCCGCCACCACAGACCAGCCACGACTTTACACGATTTGGCAAAAGTGTTTCTGCCATTGAGATGGTGCCGACCGTGAACGCCAAAAGCGTTGCCGCGCCGTCTTCAAGGCTCAATCCTTCAACGAAATCTCCGGAAAAGCTGTACCGGTCCAATGACTTTGGTCCAGCCTCCGACAAAAACGGATGGGATAGAGCATCCGAAAGACGGTCTTGCGAAACTTTGCCTTTTGCCGAAATCTCACCACCAGCATCATAATCGCCAGCCCCATGACGCCGGATCCAATCATCCAGCAGCGCATTCCCCGGCCCTATGTCGAATGCGTGCAGGGTATCGCCATCTATGAATGTGAGATTGGACACACCGCCGATGTTCAAAAAGCAGATCGGTTCCTGCTCACCGCCGACCAGAGATCGCGCGAGCGCCTGATGATAGACCGGAACAAGCGGTGCGCCCTGACCGCCAGCTGCCATATCCGCCAAACGAACTTCGCCGATCACAGGGACCTTCAAGATGTCCGCCAGCAGTTGCGGGTCACCGAGCTGAACGGTCTCACCTGCGTCCGGATCGTGCCACACGGTCTGGCCATGAAAGACGACAGCGTCGGGCACCAAAGCGTGTTTCCCAAGAAATGCCCCAACAACCTCGACATGGTCTTCGGTCACAGCACGGGCCAGGTTCGGCCAAGCCTCCCGACCCGTTCCCTTCCGCGCCGCCGCCTCCAGAACACGCGTTCGCGTTTCCGGCCGGTAGTTGATGGTCTCAGCTGGGCCAAACGCACTCACTTCACATCCGTCGGTCTTAATCTCCGCCAGATCAATTCCGTCGGCGGATGTGCCGCTGATCGTGCCGACAATCGACCAACCGGTCATAGAAGCGCTGCCCCCTGGAGGCTGTCCTCCGCAATGTCGAACATCTCATTGATCTGATTTTCGGTGATGATCAACGGCGGGCAGAACGCCATAGCGTCCAGCATGTTACGCGAGATCAGGCCCTTTTCGAGGAATACCGCGTTTGTTCGCGCGCCAAGTGCACCCGGTGTATCGGCCAACGCTTCGTGGTGAAGCTCTGCCGCACCGATGAGCCCGATCCCCCGGGTTTCAACCACCAGCGGGTTTTGCGCCAGACCGGCGAGCCGCTTCTGAAAAAGTGGCGCCATCGCGCGCACGTTTCCAACGAGATCGCGCTCTTCAATGATCTTCAGGTTTTCCAAGGCAACCGCCGCCGCAACAGGATGGCCGCTACCGGTATATCCATGACCAAGGACGCCAATCTTGTGGGATTCGTCCGCAATCGGCTGATAAACGTTGTCATTTATCAAGAGCGCCGAGATCGGCTGATAGGAGGACGACAACGCCTTCGATAGGGTCATGATGTCAGGCTGCAGATTGTAGGTCTCGGTCCCGAACATATTGCCGGTCCGGCCAAACCCGCAAATGACCTCGTCGGCGACAAACAGTATACCGTATTTTTTCAGAACAGGCTGAACCGCCTCCCAATACCCGTCCGGCGGAACGATGACACCGCCCGCGCCCATAACCGGCTCCGCAAAGAAAGCCGCGATTGTCTCCGGGCCCTCGGCAAGGATCAGATCCTCAAGATCCTGGGCGCAGCGTTTGGCAAAATCCGCTTCGCTTTCGCCGTCTTTTTTCTGGCTGCGGTAATGCGGGCTCGTTGTGTGCAGGACTTGCGGCAGAGGTAAATCGAAGGAGCGATGGTTGTTCGGAAGGCCGGTCAGGCTTGCCGAGGCGATCGTCACGCCATGATATCCGCGCACTCGCGAGATCACCTTCTTGCGCTCTGGCTGGCCCAGCGCATTTGACCGGTACCAGATCAGTTTCAGCGCCGTGTCATTGGCCTCGGACCCGGAATTTGTGAAGTAGACCTTGGACATCGGCACCGGCGCCATCTCGATGAGCTTTTCGGCAAGCTCGATCGACGGACCGTGCGTCTTGTAAGTGAAGGTGTGGTAGTAGGGCAGCTTTTCCATCTGACGGGCGGCAGCATCGACCAAACGTTTTTCCCCGAAACCGACGGCAACACTCCAAAGGCCGGCCATGCCCTCAATGTAGCGCTTGCCGTTGATGTCGGTGACGTAAATTCCCTCGCCCTTGTCGATCACAAGTGATCCGGTCTCTTCTTGCTTCCGGGCATCTGCATAGGAATGAAGCTGGACCGCGACATCGCGGGCTTCAAGGGAATTTGGGAGCTGCGTCATGAACCGCCTCTGAGACCTTCTGGATCGACAATGACTTGAAAGCCAAGAGCAACTCAGTTCCGCCGCCCCGGCTGAAGCCCAAGCTAGAACCTTTCCTTTCAAACGGGAAGGGCTGAGTCATCGACCGGGTGTTAGCAAGCCTCAGACGTAAACCATTGTTGGTGAATTACGGGCCGCTCAGTTGGCAACAGCAGCCCGGTGTTCCGTCTCATGATACGGCACTACTTCGGCTGCTTGTCCAACGTTGGCAAAGACTTCGCCAACCGCAATCAATACCGGGCCGTCTGTTGCCAAGCTCTCCACTCCGTCAGCGAGGTCTGACAATGCGCCTGACCAGCTGGCCGAATTCTGCCGGGAAACATTGGCCATCACCCGTACGGGAGTATTCGGCTGACGGCCTTCAGAAATCAACCGCTCGCTGATCCGGCTTGCCATGCGGCGCCCCATGTAAAAAACAGTGGTTGTTGCAGGATCAGCAAGTCCGGTCCAATCGACTGTATCGGGCAGCGCGCCTTGACGCGAATGTGCCGTTACAAAACGAACGGCCTGAGCGTGATCACGGTGGGTCAACGAGACGCCAAGTTCGGCGGCCATTGCAGAGGCTGCGGTAATGCCGGGAACGACGCTGGCCGGAATGCCTTCCTCAGCCAGTCTCGTCAGTTCCTCACCCGCCCGTCCGAAAATCATAGGATCGCCGGATTTCAGCCGGACGACGTGTTTGCCCTGTCCGGCGAGCGACACCATCATGTCGTTGATGTCTTCCTGACGGCAGCTTTCCCGTCCGCCGCGCTTGCCGACCAGCATGCGTTTGGCTTCACGGCGCGCGAGTTCCAGAACACTGTCGTCGACCAGATCGTCAAACAGGATGACATCGGCGGATTGAAGCGCCCGCATGGCCTTCAGGGTCAGGTTTTCCGCATCGCCCGGTCCTGCACCGACCAGTGTCACCCGGCCCTGCCCGACGTGAGCGGCCTCGCCGAAAACGTCTTCCAGATCACGGCTTGTGGCCTCTTCTGCGGCAGCCTTTCCGGAAAAGGCCATGTCGGTGAACTGTTCCCAGAACCGGCGGCGCTCTGCTCCCGGTGCGAGGCTTTCCAGAACGCGGGCCCGGATCTGGCCCGCAAGCGCTGCCCAGTCCTGAAGCGAGGTTGGCAACAGCGTTTCAATCCGCCGCCGGATCGCCTGACCGAGGATCGGGGCGACGCCATTGGTCGAGATGCCGATGACGACCGGTGAGCGGTTGACGATGGAGCCGAACTGGAACTCGCAAAACGGCGGATTGTCGATGACGTTGACCGGAACGCCTGCGGCCTTGGCGGCGCAATAAAAGGCCTGTGCCGCGCCGTCCGAGGGGGCATCGGCGATCGCAAGCGCGGCCCCTGAAATCACGTCCGTGCTCCACGGACGGGCATGATGAACAAAGCGGCCCTTCACGCTGCCGCGCTCCAGGAGCGTTTCGAAAACCTCGCTGAGCTCTTCGGCAAAGACGTGCACTTCTGCCCCGCTGGCGGCCAGAAGTTCCGCCTTCCAGGCGGCGGCATCCGTTCCTCCGGCGAGAACCACCTTGCGGCCTTCAAGCGGAAAGAACAACGGCAGGCTCGCCAAAGGCTCGACCCTTGCCGAACGCCGTTTCGGGCGCACCTCAGCTGGCTTGCGCGATGTCGGCATCTTCACGTGTCTCCTTGGCAACAGCGTCGAGCAGGGTCTGGATTTCGGAGCGGCAGGACCCGCAATTGGTTCCGGCTTTCAGGCAGGCACCAATGGCCTTGACGGTGGTGGCGCCCTTCGTGGCTTCGGCGGCAATTTCCGAGCTGCCGACTTGAAAACAGGAACAGACGATTGCCCCCTTGTCCGGACGGTCTGCCGGTGGACGGCCCGCAAGAACCCGGAACCGCTGATCTTTGTTCGACGTTTCAGCGGTCAACAACCCGCAGGCCCACGGCCGGGAAACAGCGACGGGATCAGGCGCGAAGAAAAACGCTCCGGCAAGGTTTGCGCCAGTCCAGCCCGCGATCCTGAGCGCGCCCGTTGTGCCGTCTTCGAACCGCAGGAATTCTGTGTCTTCGGGAAGGAGCCGGCCAGCAAGTTTTTCGGGATTGGTGGACCTGTCGCCCGCCAGTTCGACCCGCCAGCCGCCTTCGGTCGGAGCAATGGCCCAATATCCGGTATCGAGCTGGTCCGGCTTTTCTCGCAAGACGGCAAAGCCATGCCAGGCAAATTCCAATTTGCGAATGGCAACAGATGTGAACTTGGAGCCGGGCTGACCGGACACCGGATCTGTTTCCGGCGCGACCACGGCATCGATCCGGCCTTTGGAGCTGACCTGATCGGTCCAGTGCATCGGCACGAACACCGATCCTTTCTGCGCCCGGTCAGTAATCTGCGCCCGGACTATGACAGACCCGTGAGGGCTTTTGACTTCCATCAGATCGGCTGCAGCAATCCCGGCATCGCGTGCATCTTGCGGGTGCAGTTCGGCGAAAGGCTCGGCAATATGCGAAGACAAGCGCGGCGTTTTGCCTGTCCTCGTCATGGTGTGCCAGTGATCGCGGATCCGGCCGGTGTTCAGAACCAACGGGAACCGCCGTTCGCGCTTGCGCGGTTCCTTGTGAGAGACTGCAATGAAATTCGCCTTGCCGTTCGGTGTGAAAAAACCACCCTTGGCAAAGAACCGCGTTTCGCCATTGCGCACGGTTGCCCCGGCCTGCGGCCACTGGACGGGCTCAAGATCGTCGAATTCGGCCGCCGGGATGTCTTTCAGGGCACTGATGTCGAAATCCCGTGTGCCATTGTTTCCGGCATTGGACAGTGCCGCGTGTTCCCGGAAAACAGCGTCCGGGCCATCGTAGTGAAACGCGTCTTCAAACCCCATCCGGCGGGCAACGTCCGCCAATTGCCACCAATCGGGTTTTGTCTCACCGGGCAGATCCAGGAACTTCTTTTGCCGTGAAATCCGCCGCTCGGAATTGGTGACGGTGCCGTCCTTCTCGCCCCAGGCCGCGGCAGGCAGAAGAACATCCGCATAGGCGACAGTATCGGCCGCCCGCGTCACATCGGAGACGACCACGAACGGGCAGGTTTTGAGCGCTTCTGCGACCCCATCGGCGTTCGGCAGGCTGTCGACCGGATTGGTGGCCATGATCCAGAGCGACTTGATCTTGCCATCCCTTGCCGCCTGGAAAAGGTCAACCGCTTTCAACCCGTGTTTTGATGCAATAGCCGGGCTCTGCCAGAAGTCTTGCACGAGCGCGCGGTGGTCCGGGTTCTCGATCGCCATGTGGGCGGCGAGCATGTTGGCAAGGCCGCCGACCTCCCTTCCGCCCATGGCATTCGGCTGGCCTGTTGCCGAGAACGGCCCCATCCCCGGTTTGCCGATCCGGCCGGTTGCCAAGTGCGTGTTGATGATCGCATTGACCTTGTCCGTGCCGACAACCGATTGGTTGACCCCCTGGCTGTAAAGCGTAACTGTCTTTTCGGTTCGCGCCACCAGTGTGTAGAAGGTCGCGATGTCATGGGGCGTCAGGCCGGTTTCATCTGAAATCCGGTTGATTTCACAAGGACCAGCCGCCGCGAGTGTCTCTTCAAAGCCGTTCGTATGGGCCGCGATATAGCTGCGATCCAGGGTTTCTGTTTCCGCAAGGAAGGACAGCAGGCCATTGAACAGCGCGACATCCGTGTCGGGCTTCAAGCCAAGGTGCAGATCGGCGATGGCGCAGGTTGCCGTTTCACGCGGATCGACCACGACGACCCGCATGTTCGGATTGTTTGCCTTTGCCGCTTCGACCCGCTGAAACAGCACCGGGTGACACCAGGCAAGGTTTGACCCGACCAGCACGAGAAGATCGCAGGTTTCAAGATCCTCATAGGTTCCCGGAACGGTGTCGCTGCCGAACGCGCGCCGGTGGCCGGCAACGGACGAGGCCATGCAGAGCCTGGAGTTGGTGTCGATGTTGGCCGAGCCGATGAAGCCTTTCATCAGCTTGTTGGCAACGTAATAGTCCTCGGTCAGGATCTGGCCGGAGACATAAAACGCAACGCTGTCCGGCCCGTGATCTCTGATGGCTTCAGAGAATTTACGGGCAACAAGGGTGAGCGTGCTGTCCCAATCGGACCGTTTGCCGCCGATTTCCGGATACAGCAGCCGGTCTTCCAGCGACAGGGTTTCCCCCAGCGCCGACCCCTTTGAGCACAAGCGGCCAAAATTAGCGGGATGATCCGGATCGCCGGCAATGCCCACCGATCCGTCTTCCTTGAGTGTTGCCAGCACCCCGCACCCGACCCCGCAATATGGGCAGGTGGTCTTGACCGTTTTTTCTTTTGATGTGCCGGTCATCGGGCGCGGCTCCTTGGGCTTTCCTCGAATTTTGATTGGATGGACGCGGTCAGCTTGCCGACCGGCGTGCCAGATCGTCGGCGGCAAGGAGCACCTTGCCGCCCTCGACTTTGGCGGCCGTCACCGGGACTGCGCCTTCATCGGCACCGGTTGCAAGACCCGTTGCCAGATCAAACACCCAGTTGTGCAAGGGACAGGTGACCGACGTGCCATGGACAATGCCCTGGCTGAGCGGCCCGCCCTTGTGCGGGCAGCGGTCGTCCAGCGCGAAGACTTCATCGTCAACAGTGCGGAACACAGCAATGCAGCCGGCATCGGTTTTCACCACCCGGGCGCCTTCGCGCGGGATGTCGGTCAGATCGCCGATCGCGACCCAATTCTTCAGTTCCGCATTCATTCGGCCGCCTCCCGCGTGAGTACTGCCATCGGCTTGAACTCGTGCTTGTCCTTGCCGGAGACACGCTCCGACCACGGATCGACCTGGGCGAATTTCTGGGAGAAGACAAAACGGTCGTAGTAAGCTTTGCGCTTGTCCGTGTCGTCCATGATCTGACGACGGATCTCGTCATAGCCGATGCGTTTGGCCCATTTGTAGATCCGCTCCAGGTAGTGACCCTGCTCGCGGTACATTTGCGTGAGTGCGACGATATGTTCGAGGGCCTCGTCTTCGGTTTTGACGAGACCGAGGACCTCGGTTCCCTTGATGTCGAGCCCAGCCGCGCCCGCAAAATGGATCTCGAAGCCGCTATCGACACAGACTACACCGATGTCCTTGCAGGTTGCTTCGGCGCAATTGCGCGGGCACCCCGAGACAGCCAGCTTCAGTTTGGCTGGTGTCCAGGAGCCCCACATGAACTTCTCGATGCGGATGCCGAGCCCCGTGGAGTCCTGGGTTCCGAACCGGCACCAGTCCGTGCCCACACATGTCTTCACGGTCCGAAGGCCCTTGGCATAGGCCTGCCCGGACACGAACCCGGCCTTGCCGAGATCGGCCCAGACGGCGGGCAGGTCTTCTTTCCTGATGCCCAGCATGTCGATGCGCTGGCCGCCGGTGCACTTCACCGCAGGGATGTTGAACTTGTCGACGACATCGGCAATCGCGCGCAGCTCCTTGGAGGAGGTCATCCCGCCCCACATGCGCGGCACGACGGAATAGGTCCCGTCCTTCTGGATGTTCGCGTGGACGCGCTCATTGATGAAACGGGACTGATAGTCGTCCGCATATTCATCCGGCCAGTCGCTGACGAGGTAGTAGTTCAGCGCTGGGCGGCATTTGGCGCAGCCGCCGGAAGAGGTCCATTCCAGTTCCTGCATCACGGCAGGGATGGTCTTCAGTCCCTTGGACTTGATCAACCGGCGGACGTCCGAGTGCCCGAGATGCGTGCAGCCGCACATCGGCGTGACAGCGGACGGATTGTAGGCATCGCCAAGTGTCACCTGCATCAATTGTTCGACCAATCCTGTACAAGTCCCACAGGATGCCGAAGCCTTGGTGTGGGCACGCACGTCATCAAGGGATGTCAGGCCCTTGTCAGTGATCGCGCCTACGATTTTTGATTTACATACGCCGTTGCAGCCGCAGATTTCCGCATCATCCGGCAAGGCTGCAACGGCCGCCGTAGGGTCCAGGGGGGCGCCCCCCTGATACGCCTGGCCGAAGATCAAGGTCTCCCGCATTTCCGAGACATCTGATTGTTTTTTCAAAAGATCGAAGAACCACGGGCCATCGGCTGTCTCGCCGTAAAGCACCGCGCCAATGATTTTGTTGTCCTTCAAAACGAGGCGTTTGTAGACTCCGGCGCACGCATCGCGCAGGACGATTTCCTCACGGTCTTCGCCTTCGGCAAAATCGCCAGCCGAATAAAGATCGACGCCGGTGACTTTCAGTTTTGTTGCCGTCACCGAGCCAGAGTACTCGGAGGCGCCACCAAGGAGATTGTCCGCTATGACCTCGGCCATCTCGTAGAGCGGGGCAACCAGGCCGTAGCACTGGCCATTGTGCTCTACGCATTCGCCGAGGGCATAAATATCCGGGTCGGCTGTGCGCATGGTGTCGTCAACGAGAATGCCGCGGTTCACATCCAGTCCGGCAGTCTTTGCAAGATCAGCTGACGGGCGAATGCCAACCGCCATCACAACGATGCTGGCTTCGATCTCAGTTCCGTCATCCAGCCGGATACCTTTGACGTTCCCGGCACCGTCATCGACGATCTCGTGGCTGTTGGCTTTGGTGCGCACATCAATGCCACGGCGCTTGAATTCTTCCTCCAACAGGAATCCGGCAGCCGGATCGAGCTGGCGTTCCATCAGCGTCGGCATCAAGTGAAGGACCGTGACCTCCATGCCCTGCATCTTCAGACCGGCTGCGGCTTCAAGGCCAAGCAGCCCGCCACCGATCACAACAGCGCGGCCACCGCCCTTTGCGGCATCCAGCATCTGATCGACATCATCAAGGTCGCGATAGGTGAGGACGCCATTGAGATCCTTGCCCGGCAGCGGGATGATGAAGGGATTGGACCCGGTCGCGATGACCAGCTTGTCGTAGTCGACTGAGATGCCGTTTTCCGATGTGACGGTTTTGGCGGAACGGTCGATCTCTGAAACGCGAGCCGACTTGTGCAGGGTCACGCCATGCTCAGTGTACCAGTCGTCGCCATGGGTGATAATGTCTTCATAGGACTTCTCACCGGAGAGGACCGGGGACAACATAAGCCGGTTGTAGTTCACCCGTGGTTCGGCGTTGAAGATCGTGACGTCATAAGCGTCCTTGTCCTGATCAAACAGATGCTCCAGCATCCGGCCCGGCGCCATGCCGTTGCCGATGATGACAAGCTTTTGTTTCGTCATGGTTGCCATCCCCCTTTCATTCCGCTGCTTCTATCGCGGCCTTTTGACGGGCCATGCGCGCAGCACGTTTTTCCTGGATGGATTTGAGTTGGTCTTCACTCGGATCCGCGCCGCCCTCATAGGCTTCAAGGAAGTCGAGAAGTTCTTCGCGGTAGGCGTAGTAATCCGGGTGGGCCAGCAGTTCCTTGCGCGAGCGCGGGCGCGGCAGATCCACCTCCATGATGTTGCCGATCCGCGCATTCGGGCCGTTCGACATCATCACCACCCGGTCGGCGAGCAGGATCGCTTCATCGACATCATGGGTGACGCAGATCGCCGTCACCTGGGTGCGCTTCCAGACGTCCATCAGGACGTCCTGCAATTCCCAGCGTGTCAGGCTGTCGAGCATGCCGAATGGTTCGTCGAGAAGGAGCAGTTTTGGCGACAGTGCAAAGGCGCGGGCAATCCCGACGCGCTGCTTCATGCCGTTGGACAGATCAACTGCCGGCTTTTGCATAGCATCGGCGAGACCGACCTTGGACAGGTAGTATTCGATGACGTCGCGCTTTTCCTGCTTCGACGCATCCGGATAGACCTTGTCGACGCCAAGGGCGACATTCTCATAAGCCGTCAGCCAGGGCATCAGGCTCGGCGCCTGAAACACAACTGCACGGTCGGGACCGGCCTGCGTGACATGCGTGCCGTCAAGGATGATGGCGCCCTCGGTAATCGGATTGAGGCCTGCGACCATGGACAGAACCGTCGACTTGCCGCAGCCGGAGTGGCCGATCAGCGTGATGAACTCGCCCTTGTTCATCTTCAGATCGAACCCATCGACAACAGTCAGTGGGCCTTTCGGTGTCGGATAGACCTTCTTGAGCTGTGAGAACTCCAGGAAGCGCTCGTCTTTCAGTGTCTCCGCCGCTTTTTCATAGCCGGCCGGCAGCTTGTCGTCCGACTTCAACCGCTGGGTGATCGGAACGATTTTCGGCAGGACGATGTCACGTTCCAGATCCGCACCGCGTTCGGCCCCAACCGCCATAAGATATTCGGTAATGTCTGCTCGAAGCTTGATGAAGTCGTCATTATGGTTGAGTTCGCCCCGGTCACGCGGACGTTTGAACGGAACCTTGAATTCCGGCCCAAGCGTGGCGGACGTTCCGGGTTTCAATGGAACAATCCGGTCTGCCAGGAGGATCGCTTCATCCACGTCATTGGTGATGAGAACGATGGTCTTCTTTTCTTGCTCGCAGATCGCCGCAAATTCATCTTGCAGCTTGGCGCGGGTCAAGGCGTCGAGCGCGGACAGCGGCTCATCGAGCAGCAGGAGTTCGGGCTGCATGGCAAGAGCCCGGGCGACCGCCACACGCTGCCGCATGCCGCCGGAAAGCTCCGCCGGCTTGCGGTCCTTGGCGTGGGCCAGACCGACCATCTCGATGTATTTGTCGCAGATTTCCTTACGCTCCCTGGCGCTCTTCTTCTTGAAGACACTGTCGACAGCAAGCGCGACGTTTCCCGTGACCGACAGCCACGGCATCAGGGAGTAGGACTGAAAGACAACACCCCGGTCCGAGCTCGGTCCATCAATCTCCTTCCCCTTGAAGATGATCCCGCCGGTGTCCGGTTCGATCAGGCCTGCAAGCAGCGAGATGAGGGTCGTTTTACCGGTTCCCGAGAACCCGACGATGGCAATGAACTCGCCGTCGTCGACCTTGAGATTGATGTCGTCCAGAACATCGGTGCGGCTGGCGCCTTCACCGTAAGACTTCGAGACGCCGGAGATTTCCAAAAAGGACATCAGGGTCTCCTTACCGGTTGGCCGAGAATGTGAAGGCGCGTTGCAGGGCAAACATCAGCCGGTCGAGCATGAAGCCGATGAGACCAATGGTCAGAACAGCGACCATGATTTTTGCAAGCGACTGGGAGGATCCGTTCTGGAACTCGTCCCAGACGAATTTGCCAAGACCCGGATTCTGGGCAAGCATTTCAGCTGCGATCAGAACCATCCAGCCCACACCCAGCGACAAACGCAGACCGGTGAAGATCAACGGTAGAGAGGACGGCAGAACCAGCTTGGTGATGGTCTTCCAAGTCGGGAGTTGCAGAACGCGGCCGACATTCATCAGGTCCTTATCGACGGAGGCAACGCCGAGCGCAGTGTTGATCAGCGTCGGCCACATGGAGCACAGCGTGACTGTCACCGCCGAGATCAGAAGGGATTTGGACAACCAGTCATACGGATTCGCGTAAGTCGCGGAGACGATCATCGTAACGATCGGCAGCCAAGCAAGCGGCGAGACCGGCTTAAAGATCTGAATGAGTGGATTGATTGCGCCGTTAAAGGTGCGCGACAGGCCCGAGGCAATGCCGAGGGGCACGGCAATGATGGTCGCGATCAGAAACCCGAGACCGACGGTTTTCAGGGAGGTGCCGATCTGGTCGATATAGGTCGGTTTGCCTGTATAGGTCCGGTGCTTGATGCGATCGGTTTTGCCTTCTGCGGCAAACTTAGCGTTGCGGGCGTCCTGCCGTTCATAAAAGGCGTCCGCCTTTTCACGTTCGCGCACATGGTCTTCCCAAAGGTTGACCGTTTGGGTCCAAACTTGCGCTGGCCCTGGCACAGCGCCAAGGGATGTCTGGACTTGCGGTGCGAGCGCTGCCCACATGGCAAGAAACGCCAGGATACCGATCAGCGGGATCACGAGCACTCGCTTCAGCTCGCCCATCTGTTCTTTAGGGCTGTCACCAGCGGCGATTTTCAGGAGCGGGACCAGCCAGGAAAAGCCCAGCGCATCCAGCCAGCCACCGGCCTTATTGATCGAAGTAAAAAGTTTTTCCTTGCGGGCGGCCCGGGCAAGGTCCGGGGAGCTAGCTGTATCGGCATTGGCCATTGGTGGCGTCCCTTAACGTCTGAATTCTGGTGTTGGGGAGGTGGAGCGGCGGGGCTGCTAACCGCCGCTCCCACAGTCGGGGATTAACCGCCGACCACTTCGTTCCCGTCGACAACCTGCTTGCCTTTCAGGCCGATCGGCAGACTGTCGATGTAGGCGTTCGGCTGTTTTCCGTCGTAGGCGATACCGTCAATGATGTCAGCTGCCGGGGTCGGAGCACGGTAACCGTCGCTGTCCCACGGGAAGTCTTCCTCGGCCACATGACCTTCCTCGACCAGCATGCGGGCTGCTTTCAGATAGGTGTCCGGCAGGTAGACGGACTTGGCGACTTCGTCATACCAGCTGTCCGGCTTGTGCTCTGTGATCTGGCCCCACCGACGCATCTGGGTCAGGTACCAGACGGCATCGGAGTAGTACGGATAGGTCGCGTAGTAGCGGTAGAAGACGTTGAAGTCCGGGATCTCCCGCTTGTCACCTTTTTCGAATTCAAAGGTACCTGTCATGGAGTTGGCGATGACCTCAGCATCCGCGCCAACATATTCGGAGCGGGCCAGGATCTCGACGGCTTCCATACGGTTGGCGTTGTCGTTCTCATCGAGCCATTTGGCTGCACGAATGAGTGCCTTCGTGATGGCGAGCGTGGTGTTCGGGTTTTCTTCCGTGAACTCCTTGGTCAGGCCAAAGACCTTTTCCGGATTGTTCTTCCAGATCTGGTAATCGGTGATGACCGGTACACCAATGCCCTTAAACACAGCCTGCTGGTTCCAAGGCTCACCCACGCAATAGCCATAGATGGTTCCAGCTTCCAGAGTTGCCGGCATCTGCGGTGGCGGTGTCACGGAAAGCAAGGCCTCACCCATGATCTGACCGGAGATATCGCTTTCAGAGTAGAAGCCCGGGTGGATATCGCCTGCTGCTAACCAATAGCGCAGCTCGTAATTGTGCGTGGAAACCGGGAAGACCATGCCCATGTTGAACGGCTTGCCTTCGTCGATGAACTTGTCAACGACAGGCTTCAGAGCAGATGCGCTGATCGGATGTTGTGGACGCCCATCATCCATTGTCGGGATGTTCGGCTTCATCATTTCCCAGATTTCGTTGGAGACGGTGATGCCGTTGCCGTTGAGATCCATTGAGAACGGCGTGACGATGTGCGCCTTGGTGCCGAAACCGATTGTGGCTGCCAACGGCTGTCCGGCCAGCATGTGCGCCCCGTCCAGTTCGCCGGTGATGACGCGATCGAGCAGTACTTTCCAGTTGGCTTGCGGCTCCAGAGTGACGAAGAGCCCTTCGTCTTCAAAGTAGCCAAGCTCGTAAGCAACAGCGAGCGGTGCCATATCGGTCAGTTTGATGAAACCGAAGGTCAGCTCGTCTTTTTCGACATCGAGCATTTCAGCCATAGCGCCGGTCGCCGGAACCAATGCAGTTGCGGCCAACAGAGTGCCGAGCGCGGCCCGTCGGGTGAATTTGAGTGTATCTCTGAGTGTCACGTTCTGTCCCTCGCAGTTCTTTTTGCGCTGCAATGCAGCATTGGAAGGTCAAACAAAAAGCCGCCGACTGATCCTGCGGGCCTTGGGAGGAGGAACCTGCAAGTCAAATCGGCGGCTTTGCCTGAACGCCCACCAATGGGCGCAATATCGTTAGGCCAACGTCGGCCTCGTATTATTGGTTAGCAGGAACCGTGCCAAACACGACATTTCGAAATTTTCTCATATTTATCAAAGGCGCATGGGCCTAAGGAACAGAGGTGATCGTTTGGCAGCGCAACATGTATTGGCTGAAAATGAAGGCAGGTGATGTTTTTTTGTGCAGCGCAACAGGGCAAAATGAATGGCAGGACCGCTCTTGATCATGCCGATTTGCCGATGAACAAATCGGAGTTTCACACTTCAGACATATCGAACAAGCGGATGGTTTGCGGCTTCCCAATCGGCCCAATCCCGAGCGCATCCTCATAAAGGTCAGGCGAAAAGATTTCCGCGGCCTGTCTTTCCGCTTCCGGATCGGCCACCGCTTGCCCCCAGCGTACCATCTGGCTGAAGAACCAGACACCTTGTGCGGGGGACGGCGCTGCGCGTAGTCCGCCGGAAAACGTCAGAAAGTCCGGTATGCTCTTGTGAGTATTTTGACCCAGCTTCATATCTCCGCCAAGGGCTGGCACGCAGAGGTCAGGAGAACAATCTATATACTTCGGGCCTGAGAGAAGCTGTGCAAGTTCGGTCAGATTATCAGACTGCGCACTCCAGTCGGCCGCGGCAGAGATTGCGCGCATCAACGCAGACAAGGTGTCCGGCTGGGCGTTTGCCCATTTCCGAGTGACACCAAGGACTTTTTCCGGGCTGTCAGGCCAAATCGCCTGTTTGTAAGTCGCAATCCTTCCAGTGCCAGCTTGAACCGCCGCGGTGTTCCAAGGTTCACCTACGCAATAACCGTCCAATTGACCTGCAGCGAGGGCATCGGCCATTAACTGCGGTGGCACAACGGAGATTTCGACATCAAGATCCGGATCAAGTCCGGCTGCTGCGAGCCAATACCGGAGCTCGTAGGCGTGACCTGAAAAAGGATGAACAACGCCGAACCTCAGCCGACTCTCGCCTCTCTCTTTGCGGGCAGAGAGAACCTTTGCAAACGCCACACCAGTGGAGGCGGGATCGCCGTCCGGGTCAGCGCCAAGATCTGCCATTTGCCGCCAGATGGAAGCCGCGACAGTGATGGCGTTGCCGCCGAGACCAAGTACCATGGGAGCCAGCATGGGGACCGCCAGACTGGTCAGGTTGAGGCTTGCCGCGATTGGCATCGGCGCGAGCATGTGGGCAACGTCAAAATGGCCGACCGCCAGGCGGTCACGAATGTTCGCCCAGGACGTTTCACGGATCAGTTGGAGCGCAATGCCTTCTCGTTCGGCAAAGCCCTTTTCCTTTGCCGCCACCAACACAGCGCTGTCGAGCAGCGGAATGAACCCTGCAATCACCGGTGTCAGTTTGGTGCCCATAATCCCCCGCTCTCCCCAATAGCCGCCCCTCCCTGGCGTTTCGTTTTTTTCTGCATCCGTCAGTCTCCCAGCAGCCCGCTGGCAATAACCAGACTTTGCGCGACTTCAATAATCTTTCGGCTTTGGTTCATCGCCGTCTTGCGCAGGAGGTCATAGGCCTCCTGTTCCGTGAGATTTTTGGACTTCATGAGAATGCCCTTGGCGCGGTCGATGGTCTTCCGGTCCGCCAATTCGTTGCGGGCGTCTTCCAAATCCTGGGTAAGTTTTGAAAATGCGCGGAAACGGCTGATGGCCATATCCAGGATCGGCTTGACGCGTTCCCGCTTCAATCCATCAACAATGTAGGCAGAAACACCGGCATCAACTGCCGCCTCAATCGATTGGCTATCGGCCTTGTCGACAAACATCGCAATCGGACGCTGCACAGCCCGCGACACCTGGAACATGTGTTCCAGTCGGTCGCGGTTGGGGTTTTCCAGATCAATGACGATGACGTCCGGGTTGATGTCCGCGATTTGCCGGACGAGCCCCTCCATCTGATGCACGAGAATGACTTTCTCATGCCCTGCATCGCGCAATCCCTCTTCAATGATGGATGCGCGGATCTTGTTGTCATCGATGACAAGTATGGATAGCCCGCCCCTCATGCCCGCATTATGCGCAAGGTCATTTTTTATGCAATGCAGAAATGCTGCAGCGCGGCATCAAAACACAATCGCACCTTCTTGCGACGTGATCGCTGCCGGGCTAAAGGCGGTGGCAATAGCAATTTGCGGATCTTGCAGCGGCGAGCCCATACTGTCTTTAAAGGACACACAGGGGCCAAAACCGGATAAGAGGGAAGTCGGATGAAGGTCAATGGAACACAGTACCGCTCGTTGTGGTGGGATGCGGAGTTGAACTGCCTTCAGATCATCGACCAACGTTGGTTGCCGCATGAGTTCAAAACCCAACCAGTGCGGACAATGCAGGAGTTTGCGGACGCGATCGTTGAAATGCGTGTCCGAGGCGCGCCGCTCATCGGCGCAACCGCTGCTTATGGCGTGGCATTGGCCATGGCCAATGATCCATCTGATGCCAATCTGGACGCCGCCTGGACATTCCTGGAAAAGACGCGCCCCACTGCCATCAATCTGCGGTGGGCGCTAAACAGATGCCGAACCGCGCTCAAACCGCTTCCAGTAGAAGCGCGTGCGGCAGCCGCCCTCCAGCTTGCCCATGACATCTCCGACGAAGATGTCGAGATCAATCGCCGTATCGGTGAAAACGGGTTGAAGCTGATCCGCGACATTGCCGCCAACAAACCGGATGGCGAGCCCGTCCGACTGCTCACGCACTGCAACGCTGGCTGGATTGCAACCGTCGACTGGGGAACTGCGACAAGCCCCATGTATCAGGCCCATGACGCAGGTATTCCGCTGCATGTCTGGGTCGACGAGACACGACCGCGGAACCAGGGGGCACTCACATCGTGGGAGCTCGGAAGCCACGGCGTTCCGCACACCTACATCACCGACAATGCCGGTGGTCATTTGATGCAACATGGGCTCGTCGACATGGTAATCGTTGGCACAGATCGGACAACCCGACGCGGGGATGTGTGCAACAAAATCGGGACTTATCTAAAGGCACTGGCTGCTCGCGACAACGATGTGCCGTTCTATGTGGCCCTACCCTCTCCAACGATCGACTGGAGCGTGAGCGACGGCGTGTCCGAAATTCCGATTGAAGAACGTTCTGAGCGCGAGACAACCCATATCCAGGGAAAATCGGACGAAGGCGCGATTGGCATTGTGCAAGTCACACCGGATGGCACGTCCGGCGGAAACCCAGCATTTGATGTGACGCCCAACCGGCTTGTAACCGGACTGATTACCGAGCGCGGGATTTGCGAAGCATCACCAGAGGGTTTGGCCGGCTTGTTTCCAGAGATGGCGCAAGCGGCGGAATAGAGAGCGTGGGGCTGTTCAATGGAAGTGCGTCCCCACGATCGGCCCTAGACCACCTTTGCAACGACCGCTAGGCAGTCTCCCATCTTGACCAACCCTGGAAAATGACGGGCCATTAGGATGCCAGATCGTTTGGCCCGGTATTCGATCGGAGCGGCACCAGAGCGCTCCGTCTGCCAGACCCGTGCAATGACCTCACCTTCCGCGATCTCGTCTCCCAGATCAATGACCGGCTCGATCATGCCGCTGTGCTCGCAGAACACGAAACAATCACCATCCGGCATGTCGAGCGTGACACTCGGGTTCAACTCCAACTCGCCTGAGAGGATGCCGGCATGTTTTAGAAGATTGCGCGCGCCCTTCTTGGCCATGCCGATCGATCGCGCCGTGGCTGTGCCGCCGCCGCCAAGCTCGGTCGTGACAAACACCTTGCCCTTTTGCTCGACTGCCGTGTCGAGCATACCGACACTATCGATTTCCAACATGGTCGCGGAGTAAGGTGCATTGAAGGCCTGCATCGCTGCGACGCACGCGGCCTGCTGGTCTTTGTTGTGTAGAACGTGAGCCGCTGCAAAGGGCACAAAATCCAGCGTCTTGCCGCCGGAATGAAAATCCAGCACGATATCCGCCATCGGGATCAAAACTGTATCGACGAAATGGGCAATCTTCTGGGTGACGGTTCCGTCCCGCCTTCCTGGGAAGGAGCGGTTGAGATTGCCCTTGTCGATTGGCGACGTGCGCGACCCAGCAAGGAGGGCCGGATGGTTGAGAGCCGGAACTATGATGACCCTCCCCCGAATGTCCTTCGGTTTTAGGGTTGCTGCCAGCTGCTGAAGGGCAATCGGCCCCTCGTACTCATCGCCATGATTGCCACCGGTTAAAAGAGCGGTCGGACCATCACCATTCCGCACAACCGTAATCGGGATCATCACAGATCCCCAGGCCGAGTCGTCCCGGCTGTAGGGAAGACGCAAGAAGCCGTGATGAATGCCATCTTGATCAAACGGAATGGTCGGGCTGATCGGATTTCCGGTCATCGATCAATCCTTCACAAACAAGCGCCGGGGCACATCGGCGAGGCATTCCGGTTCGCTCTCGCCAATGACGATGCTTTCCGTGATCTCAAATCCCCAGTCTTCCATCCAGAGGCCGGTCATGAAATGGAAGGTCATGTTTTCTTCCAGAACGGACGTATCGCCGCTGCGCAATGACATGGTCCGTTCGCCCCAATCCGGGGGATAGGACAACCCGATCGGATACCCGGTGCGATTGTCCTTGGTGATGCCATGTTTTTTCAGGACCCGGAAAAACGTATGTGCGATGTCTTCGCACCGGTTTCCTGCCTTTGCGACTTCAAGCCCAGCTTCCAGTCCCTCCAACACGGCCTTTTCCGCATCAAGGAACTTTTGCGGCGGCTTTCCGAGGTAAAGCGTGCGCGAAAGCGGACAATGGTACCGGTTGTGAACGCCCGCTACCTCAAAGAAGGTTCCCTCACCGGCCTTCATCGGCTGGTCATCCCATGTCAGATGCGGGGCCGCAGCGTCACTTCCCGAGGGCACAAGCGGGACAATTGCCGGATAGTCTCCACCTGCATCCAGGAGTGCGTCGTATCGGAGTCCCGCATCATAGATGTCGGCCACAAGATCGCATTTCCGGAGACCCGGTTCTGCCTTCTCCAGAATGCGGGCATGGATTTTCTCCACCTTTTTCCCGGCCATACGCATGTAGTCGAGTTCCGGTGCAGACTTGACCGCCCGCTGCCAATTGACCAGCGCATTGGCATCTTGAAAGCGGGCGTTCGGCAGGTGCTTTTGCAGCGAGGCAAACGCGGCTGCAGAGAAGTAGTAATTGTCCATCTCCACACCGATTTTCAGGTTCGCCCAGCCGCGCTCCTCGATCTTGGCAGACAAGTAGTCCATCGGATGCAGCTCCGTGGACTGAACATAGTGATCCGGATACCCGATGATGTTGGCAGGATCCATGAAACAGGTGCGCAGCGCCCCATTGGCGTCTTGTCCCCGGCCGAACCAGACCGGCTCGCCGTCCAAGGACAACAACACCGCCTGATGAACATAAAAGGACCAGCCGTCGTATCCGGTCAGCCAGTTCATATTGGACGGGTCAGAAACGATCAGCAGCTCTAACCCGGCTGTTTCCATTGCCTTGCGGGTCTTGTCGACACGGCGCTGGTACTCGTCTCTCGAAAAACGAAGCGTGAGTTCAATCATCAAACGATCTCCGGCTCATCATGTGTCGATTGTCGTTCCCGCTTGCAGCGACAGAGCCTGCGCGCGGGCGAATGTTGCAATTGCCGTGTCCTGCACCCCCGTTCCAGTAAGGTCACAGATCGTGATGTCAGCATCGGACGCACGCCCCCTCGCCTGCCCCGCAACGATGTCTCCGAGTTCACTGAAGCTAGCCCCGGCACTGACAGAGCCTGCAGCCAAAGCTGACCGCAGCTCTCCCATCAACTCGGTCTGAGATTGCCGGTCCGGTACATAAAGATCGGCCTGCGCCAGACAGGCCGCCTCTAATTCATTCTTTGTGTGCTGGTCGGACCCCATGGCTGTGATGTGATGTCCGGCACGCAACCATTCGGCCTTAATTAGCGGTTCGGTGCTCGGGGTTGTGGTGACGACCACATCGGCAGCTTTGACAGCGCCTGCAAGGTCCGAAACCGGCGAGACTTCGATTTCCAGACGGGACGCCAACTCGTCTGCGGCTACTCGCGCCTTGGATACGTCCCGCGCCCAAATCGCTGCGTGTTTGATCGGGCGCACAAGGCGCAGAGCCTGCAGCTGCAGTTTGGCCTGCAGTCCAGCCCCTACAATACAAGCGCTTGATGCCTGTTCCGGCGCCAAGTGTTTAGCGGCAACGGCACCGGCAGCAGCTGTTCGAACTTCTGTCAGATAGCCATTGTCAAGCATCACGGCTTCGACGAACCCGGTCCGTGCTGAGAACAAGATCATCAAACCAGAATTGCTCGGCAGACCAATCTTTGGATTGTCGAAAAAGCCGGGAGATACTTTCAGAGCAAAGCTATCGAGGCCCGGAACGTAGGCCGTCTTCGCATCAACTTCGCCGTTGAAGTCGGGAATCTCCATGGAGAGGATTGGCGGCATCACCACCTTTCCACTTGCCAGGGCTGCAAAAGCCCGCTCGATCTGCTCAACGGCATCGTTGTTAAGTGGAACCGCCGTGCGCAGCTCTGTTTCGGTCAGGATGGTGATTTGCGGCATGGATCAAGCTTCCTCGCTGTTCGCGAGATCAACGTCCTCTCCGGAGATAACGCGATTATGCAGGTTCATATCGATATTACAGCCAGTCAGCAGGACAGCGACGAGCCCTCTTGGATTTACTTTTCCGGCTAAAAGCCCAGCAATCCCAACCGCGCCGCTGCCCTCAACGACTTGACGTTCCTGCCAATAGGCATGACGTATTCCAGCTGCAATTTCGGCTTCCGTGAGCAGAACAATGTCGTCGACAAGTTCTCGAGTGGTTTCAAGTGTAAACTGATTGTCGAGCCCGATGCCGCCGCCGAGTGAGTCTGCGAGGCTGGGCTCTTCGGTGACCTGAACCGGGCGGCCAGCTGTCAGTGAGGCCGCCATCGCCGCGCCCCGCTCCATGGACAGCCCAACAACTTTCGCCGAAGGCCTTGCAGCCTTTAGTGCAGAGGCAACACCCGCGATCAAACCGCCGCCCGACAAGGGGACAAGAACGGTCTGAACCTCCGGGACCTCCTCCAGAATTTCCAGTCCGAGTGTTCCTTGCCCGCTGATAATGTCTGGATGATCAAACGGCGGCAGAAGTACAAGGCCCTCCTCGAGAACCAGGCGGTCCGCTTCCAGTTGCGCTTCATCCTGAGATGCGCCGGATATTCGGATATCGGCTCCAAGTTTCGCAATCGCGTCGACCTTGTTTTGCGGAACCAGGCGCGACATGCAAATCGTACAGGAAATCCCTGCCTTATTAGCTGCATAAGCCAATCCGCGGCCGTGGTTTCCGGTAGATACACACACGACACCTTTTTTGCGCTGGTCCGCAGTCAATTTTGAGATTGCGTTGGTCGCGCCTCGCAGTTTGAAGCTTCCCGTCGTCTGAAGGTGCTCCAGCTTCAAGAAAACCCGCGCGCCGGCTTTTTCAGACAGGCTCTCGGAGGGCACCATAGGCGTGCGCCGGACGTGCGGCTTGATCCGCTCTGCGGCCGCCAAAAAATCAAACTGATCGATACTATGGTTCACGCTGATCACCTGATCCAAATGGGAGGGCGATCTGCATGCCAGCTGCTTTTCACTATCCGCTCCCGTGTTTCTCAGGGAATGAGAGTGAAGCGCAATAAATATCAGGTCAATCGAAACATTAAATCATGACAATATTAGCTTGATCATTTTACTTCGTTACAGCACGAAGACCTCCGCTTCCGGTTTGCTGTGACACAGCGCAGCGAGCTGCTGCATTCCGAAAATGAATTGGTCTTCCGCCATATTGCCCAAGCAGATCCGCACGCCGGGGGCCGCGGCTGCCCCCGGCAAGGCGAAAGCTGAACCCGGAGCGACAACAATCCCTTTTTGACGCGCGGCTTCAATGAAGCTGTCTTCGCCCCATCCGTCCGGCAATGGCAGCCAAATATGCAATCCGTTTGGGCTGCTGTGGAATGGCATACCCGCTAGAAGCTCATGCGCCAACGCGTTGCGCCGCTTGAGGGCCGTTTTCTGCCAGGACAGCAACTCTTCAGCCGTTCCATCTTCGATCCACCGCGCGGCCAATTCAGCCATGAACGGAGTTGCAATCCAGTCCATCACCAAGTGACGATTAGAGGCCGCGGATGCAAACGCCTCTGGCGCGACCAGATACCCGTGCCGCAAGCCAGGCAAAAGGCACTTCGTGAAGCTGGTGAAGTAAAATGTGCGCTCTGGAGCCAGCGCTGCAATCGGCGGTAGCCGGCGCGGCTGCAGAGGTCCCCAAGCGTCGTTTTCAATGATCAAAAGTTCGTACTTCCGCGCGAGTGTGACCAGCTGCTTACGCCGCTGCAAACCCATGGTCGAGGCCATCGGCCCCAAGCCATTCGGCAATAGGAACAATATTTTAACGGGCTTTTGTCGACACATCTCATCAAGTGCGGTCGGAAGAATTCCCTCTTCGTCCACCGGCAGACCGGCCAAGTTGAAGTTCATATACTGCGACATTCTGGAAAGCGGGTAGTGACAGACCGCGTCGGTCGCGACCAGCTCGCTGCCATCAACAGCCGTCATCAGGGCAATCGCCATGGCCGAACTGCTGCCATTCGTCATGATGATCTGATCTGAAGAACAAGTCAGTCCGCACTGCTCCAACCAGGAGACGGCTGCCGGCATATAGGGCCGCAAGGTCGTTGCTGGCCGGAAGGAGAGCAGTGCGCTTTCGCCAACATCGCTCGAAAGACCACTCAGAGCCCGGCGCATACAATCCATGTGCAACTGACCAGTGACCGGCTTCAAGTTTGAGAAATCGACAAGCTGATCCCCAATGAGATGCGGAAGATACGGCGGCGACGTTTCCACCGGTCGCGCGTTTACATATGTCCCCCGGCCAACCTCTCCTTTGACAAGCCCGCGGCGGATCAGAAGATCATAAGCCCGGCTCACAGTTTGAACGCTGATTGCAAGCTTGTAGGAGAGGTCCCTGTGCGGCGGCAGCTTTTCGCCGCCTGCCAGGTCTCCGCGCTTGATTGCCGCACTGATCCAGTCCGCCAGGGACCGGTAGGCAGGACGATCAAGCTTCTTTGGTAGAGCATTCCATATTGTCATGATTTAAAGCTTAACTTTTTCATGACAATTGACAAGCACTGACTGCATGCTCATGGTCACTGCATGACCTTAAAACTTGACAATCGCGATCTGAAAATCCTCTCCACCCTTTCCAAGGAGGGGCGGCTTTCCAAAGCCGAGCTTGCAAAGCGCGTCAATCTTTCGCCCACCCCGCTTTGGGAGAGGTTGAAGCGCCTTGAAAAACACGGGATTATCTCAGGATACCGCGCCGAGATCTCACTCAAACAGGTCGCTCCTCATATAGAGGTGTTTGTAACCGTTGAGCTGGAAGACCACCGGTCTGGGAGCTTTCAACAGTTCGAACGCATGGTTGATCTATATGATGAGATCGTTGCTTGCTGGGCGATCGGCGGCGGCCTGGATTACATCCTTAACATCATCACCAGAGACATCGACAGCTACCAACGGCTCATCGACACACTCCTCGCCGGGAAAATCGGGCTGGCGCGCTATTACACCTATGTGGTCACCAAACCGGTGAAAAGCCGGGCTCAACTCCCCTTGCACAACCTCTTGCAAGACGATCCTGAAGGCAATCCGGCGTCAAACAGATAAATCCTCCTGCGCTCCATCCAAATACAGAACTTTCATCTGCCGGTCTCCGCCTAACGTTTGCTCACGCAATCGGAGACCAGAACGATGACCCTAGCTCTGCAGCACGAACCAGCTTCTGCGAATTTGGCCGACATGCGCCTCTTGCGCTCCTTTTCCTATGTCGATGGGCATTGGGTGGCAGGCGCGGACAACGCCGTTTTTGAGGTATTAGACCCGGCAACTGGAGCAGGTATCGGGGATGTCGCCCAGCTAACCGCAGGAGATAGTGCCGCTGCGGTCGACGCCGCAACGAGAGCGTTTCCGGGCTGGGCTGCACTTTTGCCGCAAGATCGCGCGCGCATTCTGCGCCGCTGGTTTGAACTGATCGTCGAGAACAAGGAAGATCTGGCTCAGCTCATGACACTGGAGCAGGGCAAGCCTCTGTCGGAAGCACGCGGAGAGATCGACTATGGTGCATCCTTTGTCGAGTTTTATGCAGAAGAAGCAAAACGTCCAAACATTGAAGGGATCACATCTCATCTGCCGGATGCAGAAGTGGAACTCTGGATGGAACCGGCTGGTGTTGCCGCGCTGATCACGCCCTGGAACTTCCCGCACGCAATGATCACGCGAAAGGCTGCGGCAGCTTTGGCCGCAGGGTGCCCGGTCCTCGTTCACCCATCGAGCGAAACACCTTACTCTGCACTCGCCTTGGCCGAACTTGCTGAACGGGCAAGCTTTCCGGCCGGCGTCTTCAACGTGATCACGGGGCGACCTGAGACAATTGTCCCCGCCTGGATGGAGGACACCCGCGTTCGGGTCGTCTCCTTTACAGGCTCAACGGAAGTCGGCCGGCTGCTCTACCGGCAAAGCGCAGACACGGTCAAAAAACTCGTTCTGGAACTTGGGGGACATGCACCCTTTCTGGTCTTCGCCGACTGCGACCTGGACCGGGCAATTGATGAAGCGATCAAAGCGAAATTCGCAACATCCGGACAAGACTGTCTCGGCGCCAACCGGTTCTTCGTTGAACGACCCATCTACGACGCATTCTGCCAGGGTTTCACAGAGCGCACGCGGCGGCTTTCCGTCGGACCTGGCATCACGGATCCCGATATCGGCCCTTTGATGAACTTGGGCGCCATCCAAAAACAGGAAGCACATATTGCCGATGCACTGGAGAACGGTGCCGAAAATCTATGTGGCGGCGGGCGCCATCCTGCCGGAAACCTGTTTTTCCAGCCAACCGTGTTGAAGAACGTTCCAGCCAATGCCTTGATCATGCAGGAAGAGACTTTCGGTCCAGTCGCCGCGATCTGCCCCTTTGACGATGAAGACAACGTCATCGCCCGCGCGAATGCGACCGACTACGGGCTGATTGCTTATGTCCACACCAGCGATCCTCGCCGGATCTACCGGGCGAGCCGGCAACTCCAATTCGGGATGGTTGCAATCAACCGTACCAAGGTGACCGGCGCTCCTATTCCCTTTGGAGGGATGAAGCAATCCGGCCTTGGCCGCGAAGGTGCGCGCATGGGCATGGCCGAATTCATGGACATCAAATACGTCTGCCGGGATTGGGCGTAAAACTTCAAAGAAATGAGGACTAAGATGCTGCGCAACGACACGCTCGATCAATGGGATCGTGAAAACTTCTTTCACCCCTCAACGCACCTCGCCCAACACGCGCGCGGTGACGCGCCCAGCCGGATCGTCGAAACCGGTTCAGGGGTCTATATCGAGGATCGCAACGGCACCAAACTGCTTGATGCGTTTGCCGGACTTTACTGCGTAAACGTTGGATACGGCCGATCTGAAATCTCAGATGCAATTGCGGAACAAGCCAAGAAGTTGGCCTACTACCATTCCTACGTCGGTCACGGCACGGAAGCCTCGATCACGTTGTCCAAAATGATCCTCGACCGTGCGCCCAACAACATGTCGAAGGTCTATTTCGGTCTGGGCGGGTCCGATGCCAACGAGACCAACATCAAGCTGGTCTGGTATTACAACAATATCTTGGGCCGGCCAGAAAAGAAGAAGATCATATCGCGATGGCGCGGGTATCATGGCTCTGGCCTAATGACAGGGTCGCTGACCGGTCTGGAGCTCTTTCACAAGAAGTTTGATCTGCCCCTGGCGCAAGTCCTTCACACGGAGGCCCCTTATTATTTCCGCCGCCCCGACATAGCCATGAGCGAAGCGGAGTTCGTGGCCCATTGTGCTTCAGAACTGGAAGCCATGATTGAGCGGGAAGGTCCGGAAACGATTGCCGCTTTCATCGGCGAACCCGCGCTCGGGACTGGCGGACTTGTTCCGCCGCCGCAGGGCTATTGGGAGGCAATCCAGCCCATTTTGAAGAAACACGACATTCTTTTGATTACCGATGAAGTCGTCACCGGCTTCGGCAGGCTTGGATCGATGTTCGGTTCTGAACACTACACCATCGAAGCTGACATCATCACGATCGCCAAAGGCCTAACGTCTGCTTACGCGCCGTTGTCCGGTTCCATTGTGTCCGACAAGGTCTGGAAAGTTCTGGAGCAAGGCACGGATGAAAACGGACCGATCGGCCACGGCTGGACCTATTCAGCGCATCCGATTGGAGCGGCCGCAGGTATCGCAAACTTGGAACTGGTGGACAGCCTTGGCCTCGTGAAGAATGCGACAGCCATGGGCACTTACATGAAGGCTGCCCTTCAAGATGCGCTCGGAGACCACCCAAATGTTGGCGACATTCGCGGCGAAGGCCTTCTTATGGCGATTGAGTTTGTCGAAGACAGATCTTCAAGGGCATTCTTTGACCCGGCGCGAAAGATCGGCCCAACCCTTGCCGGTGAGCTCTTGAAACATGGCGTCATTTCCCGAGCTATGCCGCAAGGCGACATTCTCGGATTTGCGCCGCCGCTTTGCATAAACCAGGCTGAGGTCGACACAGTCGTGAGCGCAACCAAAGCAGCAGTGAACACCGTATTGGCAACTTGACGAGACCGGCATCAAAAAAGCCAGGCTGCACCGGGCAGCCTGGCTTCGAACTTCACATTTGGAAGACTCTATTTCTTCAAGGATGCAATGAAAGCATCCACTTCGGTCAAGGACAGATATTCAACTTCTTCCGTTCCGCTGTCGGTGAACTTCCAAACGACTGCCGGTGCGGAGACGTCTCCATTGGCATCAAAGCGGACATTCCCGGTCGCGCCCTGGTACATCACGGTGCCGCCCTCCGCGAGCGTGGTTTTTGCGGCCTTGAACCCGGCGGTATCTGCAGTGATCGCCGTGCCATTCGGATCCGTCACCTTGGCAACCGCTGCAGCGATGTCGGCACCGGAAGCATCCTTGCCGGCCGCTTCCATCGCAAGCAAGGCGATCATTGCTGCGTCATAGCTGTTTGCCAGACCCGGGCCGTTCGGCTGTGATCCGAATTTCGCTTCATATGCAGCCTTGAAAGCATCCGCGCTCTCGACCCGCGGTGAAGCCGTATCTGTGCCGAGCGCGTTTCCGAGATATTGCAGGCCGACGCTGTCCCGGAACTCATCGGATTTCAGAGAGTTCGCCAGGATCATGTTCTGTGTTCCACCAAGCGAAATCCACTCGCGAACCGCTGACTTGCCTTCCGTAGGATACAGGGCGAGGTAGAGCGCATCGGGCTGGCTGGTCAAAGCTTCGGTGACTTCGGCACGGTAAGACGGTTGGGCATCATTGATCGCAACGTTGGCTGTCACTTCAACGCCCGCGGCTGCGAAGTCTGCTGCGATCAGACGGGACATGTCCTGGCCCCAGTCATCGTTTTTGTAGAGAATGGCGACAGACTTCCAGCCCTTATCTGCAGCCACCTTCGCGCCCATTGCAGATTGCACGCCTGTGGTTGCAAAGGTCCGGAACCAGAGACCGTTGGTCTTGCCTTCCTCCGACAGCTTGGTGAATGCCGTTGATGAGGAGCAGCAGGACATCTGCATGACACCTGCAGGCACCGTGACCGAGGTCAAGATCGGCATGGAAACACCGGAGGAAACGGCACCGAGCAGAACCTTGACGCCTTCCAGATCAACGAGCGCCTTCGCTGCATCAACGCCAACTTTTGGATCCACCTGGGTGTCCCGCAAGACCATCTCGATGGAACAGCCACCAGCGCCACCTGCTTCATTGACCTGATCAATGGCAAATTGCGCCACTTCGGCAATTGGCCGTCCCCAGTCGACGGATGTCGGCAATGCGGCGCCGATTTTTGTGGTGCAGCCCTGAGCCTGAACGCCGGTACTCAGCGTCGTCATGCCCGCTGCAACTGCGGCAAAAACTAATGCTTTTTTCATGTTAATCCCTCTGCTTGTGTCTTTCCCCGGCTTCCTCCTCCGGGTTGCGAAACGACCAGCCGCTCGGGGAACAGACCTTGTGGTCTCCAAAGCAGCATGCCGACGATCACCATGCCGATCAGAACGAACTGGATCGAACCGGTGTAAAGTTGAACCTCGACGGGCGCAAAGCGGGACAGGGCCCAGCCCGAGAACGTCCAGGAACCCCAAATCAAAAACGCTCCTGCCATTGCACCCTTATTGTTGCCGGCTCCCCCGACTATCAGCATCGCCCAGATCTGAAACGTCAGGATCGGCAAAACATCCTGCGGGCTGACAAAGGCATAGAATGTTCCATAGAGCGAACCCGCCAGCCCGATAATCACGGATCCGGTGACGAAGGCTGCAAGCCTCACCTTATCGGGTGATTTGCCGAGAGACCGGGCTGCGGTTTCGTCCTCCCGGATAGCCCGGAGCAAACGTCCGAAGGGGGAAACCGTAAGGCGCTCCAGAGAGACATAGACGAGGGTAAGGCAAATCAGAACGGCGATGAGGAACACCACATTATAGGTGAGGCCACTCCCGATTAGGCTTTGAAGCGGCCGTTCGAACCCTCTGATCCCTTGAGCACCACCTGTAACTGCGGTGGCGTTGCGCATGACATTTTCAAAGGCAACGGCCACCCCGAACGTTGCAATCGCCAAATAATCATGCCGGAGGCGCAAGGTGAGTTTGCCGACCACCCAGGCCAACACACCGGCGAAAATCATGCCGCCAAGGAGCGCGAGCGGATAAAAAAGCTCGAAACCACCCAAATGCCCATCTTGAGGCGTGCCACCGAGGATCAGTGTTCCGTAGGCTCCTGCCCCGAAAGACGCGACAACACCGCCGTTGAACAGGCCGGTGTTGCCCCACTGAAGGTTTAATCCCAAAACGGCAATCGCAAGGATCGCGGCGACGGTCGAAAAGAACACCAGGTAGGAGATGACACCGATCATGCCCGCGCCTCCCCAAACAAACCATTGGGACGCACAAGAAGGACAGCCAGGATCATCAGGAATGGCACCGACGGGCTGTAGCCGGATGGCAGGATCACCAACGCGAGGTTTGACGCAACTCCGACAATGAACCCGCCAAGCACCGCGCCATATACGCTGCCGATCCCGCCGACGATGGTCGCAGCAAAGATCGGCAAAACGAGATCCCGGCCCATGACGGGTGTGATCTGGTAGCTGAGACCATAGAAGATCCCCGCAACCGCACCGAGCCCGCCGCCTATGATCCAGACGGCTGCGATCATGCGTTTGAGGTTGACCCCATGCACCTGCGCAAGACTTGGGTTTTCTGCGACCGCGCGCAGGGAAAAGCCAAATGTTGTCCGCGACAACACAAGGTGCAGCGCAAACATCAGGATCAGTGCCGCGATCAGCACGAAGACCTGATCCGGTTTGACCAGAAGCAACGGATCGCGTGAGAGGATCATCGCGAAGGCGATGTCCTTGGAATAGAGCTCCGCCGAAAGGCCAAACACCAGACCAATGATGTTGCGGATGATCAGCGCCATGCCAAAGGATGCAAACACCATTGAGAGCTCTTCACCCTTTTGCCGGACCCGCTGAAAGATGAACCGGTCGATCAAGACAGCGGACAGTCCGGTTATTGCCATCGACAAGACGATCGAAATGGCAAGCGCGCCTGTCATGGACAGCGGCCCAATCTTGGCAGCCAAGATCGGCAAGAGGCTTTCAAACACCTTGTCAAAAACCAAAGCGCAGTATGCGCCAATCGACAAAAGCTCGGCGTGAGAGAAATTCGCGAAGCGCAGGATGTGCATGGCCATCGTCAAACCAATCGCGCCAAGCGACAGGAACGATCCGACCAGGATACCGTCGACGAGATGTTGGATCATGCCGGCACCCGCCTTTCCCCGCCGAGATAAATCCGGCCGAGCGCCGGATCCTGCAAGAGATCCGTTGCGGGCCCGTCAATCTGGTTTCGGCCCTCGGCGAGCACATAACAATGATCGGCCCGTTTAAGAGCCCGTTTGACATTCTGCTCAACAAGCAAAATGGTCACGCCGAAGCTCGTGAGTTGTTTGGTATGGTCAAGCACCTCTTCGGCGGCCTTGGGCGAAAGGCCCGCCGATGGTTCGTCCATCAGGATCAAAACTGGATCTGCTGCCAATGCCATGGCGACAGCGAGGAACTGCCGCTGCCCGCCGGACAAAGACCCCGCCTTGTCCCGCTGCTTGTCTGCGAGAACCGGGAACCGCTCGTATAGGTCTGAGAGTTTTTCCGCAGCGTGCGCGTGTCTTTGCAAAGCCAAATCAAGGTTCTGGCGAATCGTCAGCGTCCTGAACACATTGTCCGTTTGCGGAACATATGCAATGCCCACGCTTGTCATGCGATCAGGAGATAGGCCCGTGATATCTTGACCGTTGGCTGTGATACTTCCCCTGGAAACCGGTAAAAGGCCGATAACTGCCTTGATCAAAGTCGACTTCCCGGCCCCGTTGGGGCCGATTATGACCGTCAGTTTTTCCCGCTCGGCGGTCAAGGACACATCCCGCAAGATCGGCAAATCCGGAACGTAGCCGGCAGTCAAATTGTCGACGGAGAGCACAGCATCAGGCATCGACCGGCGCTCCAAGATATGCGTCCAGTAGAACAGGATTAGACTGTGCTTCTTCTGCTGAACCTTCAAAGACCACGCGTCCCTCGGCAAGGGCGATGACCGGATCGCAGTGGCGCATCACGAAATCCATATCGTGTTCAATGATGAGGAAGGTTTTTCCAGACCGGTTGAGCTCTTCGATCTTGCCGATCAGAACTTCCGTGAGTGCCGGGTTCACCCCTGCAGCCGGTTCGTCCAAGAGGATCAGTTTCGGATCGCCCATCAGGACACGGGCCAATTCCAGCAGCTTCATCTGACCGCCCGATATCTTGCCGGCCGGCTGGTCCGCGAGCGGTCGGAGCGTCACGAAGTCGAGCACTTCGAGGGCGCGCTTTCGAATGGCTGCTTCCTCCCGGCGGATCCGGGCACGGCCAAAAACCGGAGCGAGCAGCCCCTCACCGCTTTGATCCAGCGGCGCAAGCATGACATTTTCCAGAACACTCATACGTTTGAAAGGACGTGGGATCTGAAAGGTCCGGCCAAGACCTGCGGCGAAACGGCGTTCCGGCGCAAGGCTCGAAATGTCCCGACCATCAAACACCACTCGGCCGGCACTTGGTGCCAGATCTCCGGCAACGACGTTGAAAAGTGTCGACTTGCCGGCACCGTTTGGGCCAATGAGACCAGTGATCGACCCGCTCCGGATATCCAGCGACACCCCATCCACAGCAAGAAAATCGCCGAAGGCGCGTGAGACGTCCGCCAGTTTTAGGATCGGCTCACCCATTAACCGCCCCCAACACGGCATCGTCCGGGCGGGTGTTGAGATTGTATTTCATGATCCGGCCATGACGCCCGTTCCGGTCTCGTTCCAGCCCAAACACGTCACCTTGTGGACCCGGCGCCGTTTGAAGCAGTGCGTCAATGCGAGAGAGATCCTCTGAATCCAGCTCAAATTGGAAGACTTCCAGGGTTTTCGGCAAGTGGCGTGCATAGCGCGCGCCGACAATGGCCGCTGCGACCTGGGACTGCTGCAACACCCAGCGGGTCGCAACCGAACTCAAGGACACACTGTGACGACGTCCAATGTCATTGAGCAAAAGAAGCAGGGTTTGAAACCGGTCCCAGGAACCGAATTCATCGATAATCAAACGGTATTTGATCAGGGAGCGGTTTTCGAATTGAAAGCCCGGGTCCGGTTTACCAAGCCAGTTCTCGGTCAAGAACCCGCCGGCCAACGTGCCATAACATAAAAGCTGGACATCATGAGCCGCCCCCCATGGCGCCAGGACCTTGGCAGCGCGGCGGTCTAGCACAGAGTACTGCACCTGTGTCGAAACCAGATCGGTTCCAGCATCCAGATAAGGCGCAGTTTCCTTGACGTCCCAGTTGGTGACCCCAAGATGGGCGATCTTGCCTTTTTCCTGACAGCGCTTGAGCGTCTCCATCGCCTTGACCGGCGCACCGATCGACGTATCCCACCAGTAGAACTGCACCAGATGCAAACGGTCGATTTTCAAACGCTGGAGCGACCGGTCAACAATCGCTTCGACCTCGTCTGCCGTGAGTTCGGCAAGCCTCTCCAGATCCGGCACCAGTTTGGTGTGAACCTGCACCCGATCCGCAATCTCTGCCCCACGCCGCTTACGAACATCTGAGATGAAGCTGCCAATCATCTCTTCCACGCCGGTGTAAATATCTGCGCAGTCGAAGGATGTGATCCCTGCGTCAAGAAAGGCTTCCATATCCGCAATAGCGGCAGCAGGCTCCACCGGGCCATGATCGCCGGCAAGTTGCCAACCGCCCTTGATAACGCGGGAAATGGCATACCCAAGCCGGAGGTCTGCGGTTTCAGCTGTCATTCCGCCTCGTCTTTCTGCCAGTAAGGTGTGCTGCGCTGATCGGGTAGTCCGGTTGTCTCGGAATGGCTGAACCAGCGCTTTTTCGTCCGTGTGATCCGGAACCGCCCGCCGCAATGCGGATCTGGACAGGCAACTTCCGCATCCGTGCTCATCCAGTCGTTTGCACTTGTGGGGCGTTGTTTTGCAGGAAGGAGCGGCAACACGGCAGCGAGCGCGTACATAGACACCCGCTGTCCCTCGTTGAAGACCAGCGCTTCCCCCTCGACCGCGAAACTCTCGCCTTCGACATGCCGACACACAGGTGTTCGACCGTCCAGAACCGTCTCGACTTTCAAGTCATAGAGCCAGAAGCCGTCGCCAGCCTCTGCCGCTGCCACACGGTCTGACACGTCAAAATCTTCCGCCACCGCGCTCCCCACATTTTTGTTTTGGCACCTTGCTTGTGATCTGTGATATTTTATACCATGTCTCAAAACCGGATTGTCAAGACAAGAAGCCAACGCGGCCAAAGGCATAGGGATGAACGAGCCAAAGATTGCCAGGATCGACCAGTCGAAACTGAGGGAAAGCGTCTATGAAGAGTTGCGTGACGCTTTCACGCGCGGCGTTTTTGCTCCGGGAGAAAGTGTAAGTCTGCGCACACTGGCTGATCAGCTCGGCACCTCAATGACGCCGGTGCGGGAAGCCGTGCGCCGCCTCGTGGCTGAGGGGGCGTTGGTGGATACGCCCAGCCGGACACTGGAGGTGCCGCCATTTGATGCCGACCGAATGCGTGAGCTGAAGTCTGCACGCCTGGCACTTGAGGCAATCCTGCTCGATGAAGCCATGGGCCACATGGATCACGCTGCGGTCGACACCCTCGCGGCGATCATTGCCCGGCCACGGCCCGAAGGCGACCTACCGGACCTCACCCAAAACTACGAATTTCACTTTACCCTTTACCGGCAGTCCCGCTCCCGGGTCATTTTGCCGCTCGTTGAGGCGTTGTGGCTCCAGTACGGCGCCTTTTTAAACCTCGTCGTTCAGGAAAAGGCCGCCTCGGAAATCCCGGAACACATCCATCACGAAGAGATCATCGCAGCATTGCGCGCCAAAGACCGTACAGCCGCGCAAAAGGCTCTTGCCCTGGACATTGAACGCAGTTTCAAGCTGCTCCTGCCGGAAACCTGAAGGATCCACTCATGACCGTCCATCCGCCGCGCCAGATCCTAGCTGACGGCCTGGAAATCAGCCGTGTTTTGACAGGCCTCTGGCAGGTCGCCGATATCGAAAAGAATGGTTCGGAACTCGATCCTGAGAAAGGGGCAGATCACCTGGAAGCCTATCTGAAGGCCGGGTTTTCCACCTTCGACATGGCCGACCACTATGGCAGCGCTGAGATCATCTCCGGGCGATTGCTTGCGCGCCATGATGGACAGGACCGCCCTCAGGTCTTCACAAAATGGTGCCCGGAACCAGGCCCGATGACGGCCAATGTCGTGCGCGCGGGTGTGCAGGAACGGCTCGACCGGCTGGGCACGGACTGCGTTGATCTCCTGCAGTTTCATTGGTGGAGTTTTGAACATCCCGCCTGGCTGGACGCCCTTCATGAAATGGCGAAACTGAAAGACGAGGGCCTGATCAAGGCCCTCGGCGTCACCAATTTTGATGCCGCGCACCTGCGCCTTGCCCTTTCGGACGGCATTCCGCTTGTGAGCAATCAGGTTTCATTTTCCATGATCGACCGCAGGGCGCTTGGCCCCTTGTCCGATCTGTGTGCGGAAAGAGACGTCCGGTTACTTGGTTACGGCACGCTTTGTGGCGGCTTCCTGTCGGATCGCTGGCTCGGCAAATCTGAACCCGCAGACATCACCGACTGGTCGAAAATGAAGTACAAGCGCTTCATCGATGCTGCCGGTGGCTGGGACGGATTTCAGGCGATCTTGAAAGCGGCAAACTCCATAGCGCAAAAACACGGCGTCTCACTTGCAAACGTGGCGACGCGCTGGGTTTTGGAGCAACCGGCCGTCGCTGGTGTCATTGTCGGTGCCCGGCTCGGTGAAAGCGAGCATATGGCGGACAATGCAAAGCTTTTCTCGTTCGCCCTCGACGAAGAAGACACCTCGCAGTTGGACAAGGCTTTTTCACAAACAACACCGGTCCCAGGGGACTGCGGCGATGAATACCGCCGCTCGCCATTTCTAACGGCCTCCGGTGATCTCAGTCATCACCTGTCAGAAATGCCGCGTGCTCATGCGGCAGCCCCGGCACCTCACCGTCCGGATGCAACTCATGTTTTGACAGGATCCGACTGGGAAGAGATTGCCGGATATTGCCGAGCCCACCGGATCGGCAACCGTATTCTTGTCTCGGGCACGACCGCGGTGGCCGGAGCGTCCCGGGCCGTTGCCCCAGAAGACGCCGCCGCACAGACCACCTTCATTCTCGACAAGATCCTTGCCGCGCTTTCGGCGCTTGGCGCGACTGCAAATGATGTCGTTCGAACACGCATCTTCATCACGGATGAGGCCGATGTGTTCGACATCTCCCGCGCCCATGGCCGCGTTTTCTCGGACATCAAGCCGGCAAACACACTTGTGGTCGTTGCCGGATTGATCGGCGATCACAAGGTGGAAATTGAGGCCGAGGCTTTGTTGCAGGGCGATGCCTGACGGCAAAAACTCGCGTGTCTAACACGCTCTGTCCTGGTTTTTGCACCAGCTATTGAATGGTCTGTAAGGTCTCGTTGAATAAGATAAATTCCGTATTGATCATTCGCGTCTGCACAAATAGTCTGAACGCTGATGGTTCCCGCGGAACGAAATCGCTGCGGGATGAAAAGGGAACACGGTGAGGAAGAGCCGAAAGGGCGCCTAATCCGTGACTGCCCCCGCAACTGTGAGCGGAGAGCGACCCCGAACGACGCCACTGGGCCCATGATCGCATGGCCCGGGAAGGTACGGGAAAGCTTCGACCCGCGAGTCAGGAGACCTGCCATCGCAACCACAACAACCCGGGCGGGGTGTCCCGGAGGGAGAAGCCAATGTGCCACGCGGCTAACACTGCCGTTCGACAATATGGTCCCGCCATGCCCCCGTCTCATCGGAGGTGGCGATGCGCCCGATTGCGATTCGAAACAATTTTCCAGCCCACGGCGATAACCGGGTCAGCACAGCCGGCCTGATCCCCGTCATTCACAAACATCGCGAGTTGTCCCGGTGACCCGGCGCGCTGCTTCAAAGGAGCTTCCGGCAAGCCGTTTGCCGTGCTTGACGGAAATGAGCCTGCCAGCCCTCATCGGCGGTGCCGCCGCTCTGTCCGCCGCGCTCTGGCTTGCAATTCTGGCGGTGCTTTGATGACGGCAGTTGTTGAAATCCGGAATCTCGCTCTCGGGTATCCCGAACTGACGTTGTTCAAGCATTTGTCTTTGGACATTCAGGCCGGAACCACCCTGGCGGTGCTCGGCGCCAACGGCTCGGGCAAGAGCACCTTCGTCAAGATGCTGCTTGGGTTGATGGATCCCCTTGCCGGCCGTGTCACCTGGCCGGCCGGGCGCCCGCAGGAAGTCGGCTATCTGGCACAATTGACCGAATTTGACCGCAGGTTCCCGATCCGGGTCCGGGATCTGGCAGCCATGGGCGCCTGGCGCGGATTTGGCCTTTGGTCAGGCCTTGGCCGCGCCGGGCGGAACCGGGTGGCCGCGGCGCTTGAGGAAGCCGGCATTCTGGATCTGGCAGACCGGTCGCTCCACACGCTGTCCGGCGGGCAGCTGCAGCGAGCCCTGTTTGCCCGCGTGATCCTGCAAGACGCTCCCTTGATCCTGCTCGATGAACCTTTCGCTGCGGTTGACCAAAGCACCGAAGCGCACCTCCTTTCAATCATCGATCGCTGGCGCGCCGAAGGCCGGGCGGTCGTGCTTGTTGTGCATGACTTGTCCTCCGTTCTCGATCACTGCAGCCATGCATTGCTTCTGGGAGGTGGCATGGCAGCCCAGGGAACCGTCGACGAGGTTTTGACGCCGGACCGGCTCGTTAAACAAGGTTACATGTCCGAAAGTCAGGCCTCTTGGATGTTCCGGGGCAACGCCCAACAGCGGGAGGCTGCCTATGTTTGAGCTTATTGCGGAGATGTGGGACTTCGCCTTCATGCGAAGGGCGTTCGTCGCCACCACCGTCCTTTCGGCCTCTGTGGCCCCGATCGGAGCATTTTTGGTCCTGCGGCGGCTATCCCTTGCCGGAGAAGCCATGGCGCATGCGATCACGCCCGGCATCGTCATCGGGTTTGTCACGGCTGGTTTGTCTGTGGTCTCCTTGCTGGTCGGTGGGCTCGTCGCCGGCGTGGGTGTTGCGATCCTGACTGCTCTTCTTGCGCGCAAAACAATCCTGCGCAGCGATGCCAGCCTGGCGTCCCTTTATCTTATCGCCCTGGCTGCCGGGATCTTCATTCTGTCGGCGGCCGGGTCCGCCGTGCCGCTGAAAAGCTTTCTGTTCGGCTCCATCCTCGGAATTGACGACGCCTCGATGATGCTGGTCGGCGGTGTTGCGGCCGTGACCCTGATCGCCTTTGCAATCCTGCTCCGCCCCCTCATCATCAGCACCTGCGATCCCATCTTCTTCGAGGCCCAGACAAAGCGGCCGTGGCTGGTCGATCAGGGCTTCATGCTGCTTCTGGTGCTGAACCTTCTTGCCGCCTTCAAGACGCTGGGAACGTTGATGGCAGTCGGCCTGATGATCTTGCCGGCGACAGCTGCCCGCTATTGGGCAAGCACGATTACCGGCCAGCTGGTGCTGGGCTTTTTCTTTGCCCTTGCCAGCTGCTGGATCGGGCTGACCCTTTCCTACCTGTTTCCCGAGACTCCCTCGGGGCCTGCCATCGTCCTGGTGGCCGGCGGTTTCTTCCTGATTTCGGCCCTCTTCGGACCGCTCGGATTCGGCGCCCGCCTGCGCAAACCGTCACCCAAGACAATACCTTCTATCGAACAAACCTACATTGAAGAGAGAACCCAATGAGCCTTTTGAAATCCCTGGCGGCCAGTATTGCGGCTACATCGCTCGCGTTTGTCACTTTGCCGGCTGCCGCACATGAAGATGTAAAGGTCGTCGCCAGCTTCTCGATCCTTGGCGACATGGTCGAGCAGGTGGCGGGCGACTATGCCAGCGTGACCACAATCGTTGGTCCCGATGCCGATGCCCACGTCTATCAGCCGTCGGTCGCCGATGCGAAAGCGGTTGCGAAGGCCGATGTGATCTTCGTCAATGGCCTTGGCTTTGAAACCTGGTCGGACACCTTGATCAAGGAATCCGGCACCGAGGCAACCGTCTTTGTGGCCACTGAAGGCGTCATTCCCGTGAAGGTCGACGGAGAAACCGATCCGCACGCCTGGAATTCTCTGACAAATGGCGCCATCTACGTGCGCAACATCGCCGATGCCATGGGCAAGGCCCTGCCCGAGCATGCCGATGACTTCACCGCAAACGCGGACGCCTATATTGCAAGGCTGGAAGCCCTCGACAAGGAAACCCGCAAGAAGCTTGCCGCACTTCCGGAAGACCGCCGCACAGTCGTCACGGCGCATGACGCCTTCGGCTATCTCGCCGACGCTTACGGACTAACCTTCCTCGCACCGGTCGGCATCGACACCGAAGCCGAGCCGTCCGCGCGGGATCTTGCCTTATTGATCGCGCAGCTGAAAGAGCAAGGCGCTGCCGCCCTCTTCGTTGAAAACATCACCAGCCCGGCACTTGTCCAGCAGATCTCCGATGAAACCGGCATCGAAATCGGTGGACGTCTGTTCTCTGACGCCCTGTCGGAACGCGGCGGACCTGCGACCAGCTACGAGGCCATGTTCCAGCACAATCTCGGCACACTGCTCGAGGCACTCGGCAAACAGAATGCAAGCTGAGTAACATATTATAAGAAGGCGGCGACCCATCGCCGCCTTCAGTACTTATGCCTGTCGCCTATTCGGACGAGTTGACACGCTCCACATGGCAGGTGAGACTGATGATGATGGTTTCCGGCGGTGACATGCTCACCTTGGGATGAAAAGGGAATACGGTGCGGCGATGAATCCAATGCCAAATCCGTGACTGCCCCCGCAACTGTGAGCGGTGAGCAACCTTGAACTGGCCACTGGGAGATCCCGGGAAGGCTCAGGGAAGCTAAGACCCGCAAGTCAGGAGACCTGCCATCGTTCTGTAACTCAAACCCGGGCGGGGTGCTCCGGCGGAGAAGGACGATATGGTACTCTTGACCACAGGCCAGATGCCTGCATCCAACTCTGTTCCAGTTTATGCCCCGCACAGACGCGGAGGGCGTAATGAACCGGAATTCGACACAAGACATAGCCAGCAATCTTCTCAATTTGACTGAAAGCCTGAGCCAGCGTGCCCAAAGGGCCATGCGCCCAAATGGTGCAGGCGACTCTGAAGCCCTGGAAACGGTGCAACACGTGATCGCTTTCGCGCCCTCATCTGAGAGGACTGCAGAAACTGGGCAACCGTTGTTTGACGGTCCCTCTTTGAGTAAGCGAGTGCGTTGAGAGTAGCGAACAGCGAAGTTCCACCGGCGCATATCACCGTCGGAAACGCGTGTTCAGGTTTCCGAACATGAGCTTGAAAAAGGTGTTCGGAAGCCCGAACACTGCCAACAGAGCACTACTCGTAACTTATTGAATTTACGTAACAAGGCCGGATGGCACTGCAATTGCAAACGTCGGAGAGACGATCAATTGAGGTGCCAACATGTTTTCAAACACGCTTGATAGCTCTGCTATCGCCAGCTGGATGCCCGGAGAGGCCATTCCAAGCTTGCTGGTGATCGCTTTTCTAGGTGCTGCGCTCAGCTTCCTGGTCCTGCCGCGGCTCGGCAAGTCTGCCGGCCCCGTCGCCGCACTGTTGCCTGCAGGCCTGTTTGTGGCCTTCATGACTTACGTGCCTGTTATGGCGTATGGCGAGGGCGTTCCGACAATCCTCCAGACGGTGCAATGGGTTCCGTCGCTCGGCATCAACTTCGATGTGCGGCTGGATGGGTTTTCCCTGTTGTTCGCCTTGATGATCACAGGCATCGGGTCCCTGGTGGTTCTCTATGCGGGGTCCTATTTTGCGGAAAAACCCGCAGACGACCGGGGACGCTTCCTAAGCTACATCCTGATGTTCATGGCGGCGATGCTTGGCACCGTTCTGTCCGACAACGTGATCGTGATGTTCGTCTTCTGGGAAATGACGAGCCTCTTGTCCTTCCTGCTCATCGGCTTCAATTCCACCTCGATTGAAGCACGGAAGGCAGCACTGCAGTCGCTGGTGATCACCGCCGGTGGCGGTTTGGCGCTGTTCGGCGGTCTGCTCATCATGGGTATGGAAGCCGGCACCTTCTCGCTGCTTGAAATCACAAGCAACCCAGGCCTGGTGACCGACAGCACATGGTTCGGTGTGATTGCCGCCCTGGTCCTGATCGGTGCCTTCACCAAGTCCGCGCAGTTCCCGTTCCATTTCTGGCTGCCGAATGCAATGCAGGCGCCGACACCGGCCTCCGCTTATCTCCATTCTGCAACAATGGTGAAGCTGGGCATCTTCTTGCTGGCCCGGTTCGACCCGATCTTGAGCGCCTCGCCGACCGTGATCGTAATCATGGTTGCCGTTGGCCTGACCACGATGCTGGTTGCCGCACTGATGGCACTTCGGGCTGATGGTTTGAAAGCCATTCTTGCGTATTCGACAGTGGCCTCCCTCGGCCTTCTGGTGACGCTCATCGGCCTTCAGGGTCCAGGCAGCTCGATCGGCATCGCCGGATTCATTCTCGCCCACTCGCTCTACAAAGCCGCGCTGTTCTTCTGTGCAGGCATTGTAATTCACGCGACCGGAGCAACGCGGGTCCGGGATCTTGGTGCACTCTTCGGCCTGCTGCCGCTGACCGCAATCGCGGCAATCCTCGCCAGCTTGTCCATGGCCGGACTGCCGCCGTTCGTCGGGTTCATCGCCAAGGAATATGTCTTCGAGGCAAAACTCGATTCGTCCTTTGCGGCCGTCGTGACGTTTGTTGCAGTGCTGGTGAACTCAGTCCTGGTCGCAATTGCAGGTATCTTCGCGCTTCGTCCGTTCTTCGGCAAAGCAACGGCCTACACTGAAAAACCGAAACATGGCGAAACGATCGGGATGACTACCGGACCCGTTGTTCTGGCAGCCCTCGGCGTATTCTTCGGCCTGTTCGCAGATATCCCGCAGTACTTCATCGTCGGGCCGGCGGCTGTCGCCCTCCAGGGTGCTCCGTTCTATGTGTCCTTCGAGCTGTGGCATGGTATCACACCAATGCTTGGCCTGTCCGCTCTGGTTGTTCTGATTGGCGGCCTTCTCGTCTGGAAATGGACACCGATCCATGAGGCCATGCTGCGCCTGTCGTTCATCGATCGCTTTTCCTTTGAGAAGGGCTATGACGCGATTTTCGGCGGTCTCCTTAGCCTTGCGCAGAGCACAACACGCACAATTCAGAACGGTCAGATGCGGACCTACGTCGCTGTGACCATTGCCGTGGTCACGGGTGCTCTGGCCTACGCAGTTCTCGCCGGTGAAACCTTTGCTGGAGCTGCCGGCCTCACATTGCCGCCGCTCGCTGCGGACGAAATCCGGCCGTACCTCTTGATCGTTTGTACGCTCATCGCACTTGGGGGCATCGTTGCTGCGATCTCCCGTTCGATGGTCGTCTCACTCGTCGGCGTGGGGCTTTCGGGCTATGGTATTGCATTGGTCTTCTTGAAGAACGGCGCACCTGACCTGGCTCTGACACAGTTCCTTGTCGAGACACTTCTGGTCGTCATCGTCTCTGCGGTCCTGGTGAAGATGCCAGCGATTGCCGATGGCCTTCGCAGCTATTCCAAGTTTGACCTGCGGACAGGGGACGCGCTGTTGTCGACCGTCTTTGCCGGTGCGTTGTTTGTCGTGCTCCTGTCAATTGCGGCCAAGCCGTTCAATCCGACGGTCACAGAATACTACGCCGTCACCAGCCTGTCTGAAGCGTTTGGTCGCAACGTGGTCAACGTGATCCTTGTCGACTTCCGGGCTCTGGATACGCTTGGAGAGATTGCCGTTGTCGCATTCGCGGCCATCGCAGCATGGGCGGTCCTGACCGGCGGCAATCCGCCATCGAAGACCGCAAAGGCGGGCGTTGCCACAAACCGCGCCGTGCCGTCTTTGATCTTCGAAACGACGGCACGGATGTTCTTCTTCCTGATGCTCATTGTGTCCGTCTGGGTTCTGTTCCGCGGTCATAACGAACCGGGCGGCGGGTTCATCGGTGGCTTGATTGCCTCAGCAGGGTTTGCAGTGCTCGCACTGGCCTTGGGCGTCGACTTCGCACGTCGGAGACTGCTCCTGCATCCAGTCGCCTGGATGGGTATCGGTTTGACGCTGGCCATCCTGTCCGGTGTCCCGGGCGCGATCATCAACGAGTCGTTCCTCACACACCAATGGGTCAACCTGAACCTCGGCGTTACCTCGTTGAAGCTTGGCACCACCTATCTTTTCGACATTGGTGTCTACCTGACAGTGATCGGCGGCGTTCTCGCCTTCCTCATTCGGGTTCAACAGCAAAACAGTGGCGGCGATGACGCCACCACTGCAGCTGACGATGTCACGAAATCCAACATCTCAACTCAAGGAGCGTCGGCATGATCTACGTTTATGCGGCGACCATCGCCATCGTTGCAGGAGCTGGGATCTACATGATCCTTGCACAGAACATCGTGCGGATCATTTTGGGTGTCGCCCTGCTCGCCGCTTCGGCCAACCTGCTGATCTTCCTGTCCGGCCGGCTTGGCTCGGTCACCCCGCCGATCATCCGGCAAGATGCGGAAGTGTTGGGCAGTTATGCCGCCAATCCACTGCCGCAAGCGCTGGTACTGACGGCGATTGTGATTGGCTTTGCTCTTACCGCCTATGCCGTCGCGCTCGCCGTGAAAGGCTACAAGTCGCTGGGCACCATGGATACGAGCCAGATGCATGACGCAGAAGATCTCGGATCGCCGTTCGCAGCAAAATCAGCACCAAAACAAGGCTGAGTTAAATGACAGAAACATCACACAATCTGCTTGTTCTCGCCTTTCCGGTGCTGGTTCCGCTGACACTTGCAGCGATCACAGCAATCCTTTGGCGCAACATTCAGGCCCAACGCGTTGTCGCGATTGCCGGCCTGGGCGTGATCGTGGTCTGCTCGGTCCTGCTCACGATGGCCGTGCTCCGCTACGACATCCTTGCCGTTGAATTCGGCTCGTGGGCCGTGCCATTTGGCATCTCCTTTGTGGCAGACCGCTTCGCAGCGGCTCTGGTCATGATCACGGGCGTTCTTGCGTTCTGTGTAGGCATCTTCAGCCTACGGGATATGCGCCAGATCCACATGCGTGCAGGTTTCTACCCGCTCTTCTTCGGCATGGTCGCCGGAGTGAACGGGGCGTTCCTGACCGGAGATCTGTTCAATCTCTATGTCTGGTTCGAGGTGATGCTCATCACGTCCCTCGGCCTGTTGGTGATTGGCCGCACGAAAGCGCAGATCGACGGTGCGATCAAATACGCGCTGCTGAACCTCCTCGGCACGGTCTTGTTCCTGATGGCCATCGGCTTGCTCTATGGGGCTGCCGGCACGTTGGCATTCGCCGACCTTGCGCGGGTCCTGCCAACGCTTGAGCCGACACCTGGCCTGGTTGGAGCGGCAATCCTGTTCTTGTGTGCCTTTGGCATCAAGGCAGGCGTGTTTCCGCTGTTCTTCTGGCTTCCGGCCAGCTACCATACAGCACCGTTCACAATTTCTGCGATCTTTGCAGGTCTCCTCACCAAGGTCGGCGTCTACGCAGCATTCCGCGTGTTCACTTTGCTCTTCACGGTTGAGGAGTCTGGGATCCGCGAGATCGTCGCTGTTGTTGCAGCGCTCACCATGGTGACCGGGGTGTTCGGAGCCGCGGTCCAATGGAACATCCGCCGGATTCTGTCGTTCCACATCATTTCGCAGATTGGCTACATCTTGATGGGACTTGCGATCGCCACACCTTTGGCCATCGCAGGTGCGGTGTTCTACATCGTTCACCACATCATCGTGAAAGCCAATTTGTTCCTGCTGGCCGGTGCCATTCGTCAGGCAAGCGGGACGGACGACCTAAAGAAATCTGGCGGCCTCCTGAAAAGCCACCCGTGGCTGGCGGTGCTCTTTCTCATTCCCGCCCTGTCGCTGGCGGGGTTGCCGCCGCTGTCGGGTTTCTGGGCCAAGTTTCTCGTCGTTGACGCCTCGTTCAAGGGCGACATGGCGTGGTTGGCAGCCGTTGCCCTGTTTACGGGACTGTTAACGCTCTACTCCATGACAAAGATCTGGATGGAAGCGTTCTGGAAAGCACCGGGCATCGAGCGTTCTCAAACGCGTCCGGTCCCTGTCCTGATGATAGCTCCAATCGCAGTTCTGGGTGCGATCACGCTCACAATTGGCTTTTACGCCGAACCGTTCGTTCAGTTCGCGGAGAAAGCCTCCATCACCCTCACGCAACCGGATGTCTACATCGCAGCCTTCTTCGGTGAAGAGACCCAAGTTGGTGAAGCTGCTCTTGAAAGGATCGACCAATGATTAGCCTTTTACAGCGTTTGGGCGCCTTCGGCCTTCTGTGCGGCGTCTTTATCATCGAGCTGGTAAAAGCCTCAGTGGACGTGACGGTCGCCGTCTTGTCCAACAAGCAGAAATTGAAGCCGGCCATTGTTGCAGTCCCGCTCGACCTGCGGACAGACATGGGGATCACCACCCTTGCAAACATCGTGAGCCTGACACCGGGAACCACCTCGCTGCACATCTCAGATGACCGCAAGACGCTCTATGTCCACGTTCTGGACCGGGAAAGCGACGAGGACGTGATCCGTTCCATCAAGGACACGTTTGAAACCCGCGTTCGGGCTGTCGAGGGACCGGCTCACAGCCAAACTGTAACCAAGAAAGGAGCCGTCGCATGAGCACTGAAAGCATTATGGGTATTTCTGAGACCCTCAACACGGTTCTGGTACTGTTGATCATCGGCGCTTTCGCGCTCACCGCCCTGCGTCTCATGAAGGGCCCGAGCTATGCGGACCGGTTTGTCGCCATTGATATGCTGACGGGTCTGGCCGTGGCCGCCTGCGCCTTGACCGCGCTGACAACCGGCCGGTCCGAATTCCTCGATGTGGCATTTGCGCTGGCCCTGATCGCTTTTGTCGCAACGGCAGCATTTGCAGCTTTCCTTGAACGAAAAGTCGCTGTCACCGATGGTCGCCTCCGGGACAATGGCAAACAAAAAGCCAACAAAGCCGCGCAACAGGAGGCATCGTGATGGTTGATCTTATTGCCCTTTTGGTGAAATTCGTTGGCGTTGGCTTCTTGCTGATCGCAACGATCGGATTGCTGCGCTTTGACGATCCTTTCCAGCGGATGCACGCCGCAACGAAAGCAGGCACGCTGGGTGCTGGTCTGGTCCTGATCGGGACCATGCTCAGCAAATCCAGCTTGGATTCAACGATGATGGGCGGCATGACCCTGTTGTTCCTGATCCTGACGATTCCAGTCGCAAGTCATTTGCTGGCACGGGCGGCGTACCTGTCCGGCGCTGAGCTGGCCGGGATCGGAGATGCGGACAATGCCTTGCGTGATGTTTTGAAAAGGCCAGAGCAGCCGATTGAAAAGCAGGCTGAACGCTTGGATCTACAAGGAATGGCGGCCGCAGCTGAAGCAGACATTGCAACAGAAGTGCCGGTGTCAGCGGATCCTGTGCTCTGCGATGCTGAAAAATCGGGTTTCGTATCCCTCAAGGATGTGGTTGCTCCTGAGCGCGTCCGCTTTGCAGCAGTTGGCGATGCCGCGCCGAAACTCGCGCGCCGCGCAGCAGAATTTGCAGCACGCACAGACCTCCCGCTCATCGCTGTTGTCGCTGTGGACACTGGATATGTGGATGCAACAGACAATAGCACCGAGACGATGCGGCTGATCCGCGACAAGGTCGGTCATTGGCTGCCTGATCTGCGTTCGCTCTCAGACGATCTCGGCGTTTCAGTGGAGCTCGTCTACGAGGAAGGTGATGCGGCTGCATCAATGGCCGGTGTCGGCGACGTGCGTGAGTTTCTGGTTCTACCAACGGACGGATGGGCGGATCATGGTGTCGGCGTTGCAACCCCCCATGCCACCAAGCAACCTGACGGATTGCTGCGTGTTGCCAGCATGCACCCCGGCCCGACGCTTTACGCGGTCGATGTCCCCCGAGCCGGTCCCGTCACCGTGTTGTTCGATGGGTCTTATGATGTCTGGCGTGCACTTGATTTGGCGCTTGTAGAACGGCTTTGGACTGCGACAGAACTTCGGGTGTTTGGATACGTTGACGCGGCCAGCCGGGCGGAAATTGAGCAACGTGCTGCCGATGCCAACACACCGGTTGTCTTCGCAGACCCGGAACTGACCGCACCGGATGATGCCTTGTTGCCGGAACAAATGGTGTCTGACGCCGTCGCAGTGATCCTTCCGGACCTTCCAAGACCTTTGCGGACCCGCTGGTACGGAACCTTCTGGCAAGACAAGATCTCGCCAAATTGGCGGGGGGACGTTCTGGTTTGGACCTAGCCCAAGGCGGTCCTTGGCATTAGGATGGCAAACGTTCTTGAAAAACATCAAGGGGATGGCGGCAGCGCCATCCCTGTTCTTTAGCTGGACCCCATATGCCATCTGACGCACCTTCGGAAAACCAAAAGAAAACCGGCCTAGCCGGACCGGGTGCAAAAAAGCTGAGATCCTGGCCGTTGGTTTGGCGGCTGCCGGTGGCCATGGCGTCGGTGGTTATGCTGTTTGCGGTTGTTCTAACCATTTTTGGTTTGCAAGAGCTGGAACGCCGGGAAGCCGAGCTCCGCGTCGAAGTTGGCGGGGCATTTCTCGACACCTTGGCCGGGCTGATCACACCAGCGATTGTCACCGATGGTCCGTTATCGGAAATTGAAGGCTTGCTGTCGGCCTCTGCCAGGTTCAAACCCTCTTTGCGCAACGAAGCTGTTGCCGTTTGTTGCCTGGCGGACGGCTCAATTTTGATAACATCCTCCTACCCCGATGAGACCGCAAATGGCGCCAAACCCCGAACAACCGAGCTTGCTCTTGAAGACTGGCTCAACGCCAATCGCAGTCTGCCGCCAAACGAAGCCGCAATCCAAATTGTCGATGCGACAAACAAACAACTGATTGTACAGTCTTTTCCCGTGAGCGATGGCTCAACGATCCTGCTTGGTGCGGCCTTTGATCTCGAATGGCAACGCGCCGAGCAAGAAGAACGGCGCCGTGTCGCTCTTGCCGTGGATGTCGCGTTTTCTGTCCTCGCAGCAATCCTGACGTTTTTTATCGCACAATACAGCCTGCGCCCCATTGATGACCTCACCAAGGCTCTCGACGACGATTCTTACGATGCAAATACTGAGGTTGATCCAGTGTCTGCGAACACAGAGATCGGCCGTCTGCAAAATGCGCTGAGAACCCGGGCCGAGCTTCAGGCACGAGCTGACGCGATCGCTAAAACTGAAAACAAACATGCGCGGGAGGCCACGCTGGCTCGCCTTGCAGCAGGGCTCGCGCATGAGGTGCGCAATCCGCTTGCCGGGATGAGCGCGGCCACATCGACACTGCGCCGGTTTGGGGACGACAAAACAGTGCGAGAACAGACGATTGACCTGATCGACCGGGGCCTGCAAAGCATTGATCATGTGGCGGCCAGCATGTTGTCGACCTACCGGCCACCGGAAGGCAACAGAGATCTCAAGCCCGACGATCTCAATGACTTGCGGACCTTGATCAACCCGAAAGTGCGCGCCAAACAGGTGGACTTGAGTTTTAAATCGGAGCTCGCGGAAACCTACCCTGCCAGCGCGGAAGCCGTGCGCCAGATCGTGCTCAACTTGCTCTTGAATGCCATAGACGCCACTCCGGTTGGCAGTTCCGTTGCCTTTGAGTCCAAGCTGATCGAAGAGCAACTCACCATCAAGGTCTCCGACAGCGGCCCCGGTCTTCCTGGAGAAGCCCTGAATGTCCTAACCGGCGGCACCACTCCGGAGAAGCCACAAACGCGGCGCCTTGGACTTTGGCTGGTTCACCAACTGATTGATGATGTGAATGGCCGGCTGGCGATTTCAACACGCCCGCAAAGCGGCACGGTAATCACCATCACCATTCCAAAACGCACCGACGAGGCGGATAATGTCTGAGCTGATTTTGCTGGTGGAAGACGATCCGGTCCTTGGACCCTCCCTGCAACAACGTCTTGTTCTCGAAGGATTTTCCGTCGTTCATGCCACCACTCTTGCCGCCGCCCGCGAGTTTCTTGGCAAACGGGTTCCGAGCTTTGTTTTGTCGGACATTCGGTTGCCGGACGGGTCCGGCGCCGATTTGCTGCGGGAGGTGCTCAGCCAGCACGGTGCGGTGCCAATTGTCTATATGACAGCACATGGTTCGGTCGATCAGGCCGTGGAACTCGTGCGCGATGGCGCCAGGGATTACCTAGCGAAACCCTTCAATTTGGATGAGCTTGTCAGCCGCATTCAGGAACTTCTGCTTCGCCCGCTTGCGCCGCAACTGGATGACCCGTTTTCAACATTTGGGCTTTCAGTATCCATGCGCGGCGTGCGTTCCATGCTCGACCGCCTGGCGGAGATTGATTTGCCCGTTTTGCTGATTGGAGAAACCGGCACCGGCAAGGAAATCGCAGCACGGTATCTGCACGCCAAGAACGCTGCACAATCGCGCCTTTTCGAGGCCGTGAACTGCGGGCAACTCTCACCGGAGCTGGCAGATTCGACGCTCTTCGGGCACGAGAAAGGCGCCTTCACCAGCGCACATGACAGGCGGATCGGCGTTTTGGAAAGTGTTGGCGAGGGGACGCTGCTTCTCGATGAAATCGGTGACACGGGACCGGAACTTCAATTGAAGCTTTTGCGCGTGTTGCAGGAGCGGCAGTTCAGGCGGCTGGGCGCAACACAGGATCTTGCCTTCAAAGGCCGGCTCGTGTGCGCAACGAACCGTGATCTTGAGGAGGCGGTCAGAGACGGTGTGTTTCGGGAGGATCTCCTGTTTCGCATCAATGTGGTGACGATCCGCATTCCGCCTTTGCGCGAGCGTCTGGAAGAAGTGGCGCCGCTGCTCACAGCCTTTGCCGCAAACGCTGCGCAGCGCATGGGAATTGCTCCAAAACCTGCCACAGCTGCTGCAGTATCAGCGGCCGAGCAGCATGATTGGCCCGGGAACGTTCGCGAACTCCGGAACCGCGTTGAACGCGCCGTTGCACTGGCAGGCGGGGCCGAGCTGACGCCATTCGATTTGTTTCCGGAAAACACCGCGCACATCCTCCAGCCTGCAGCCCAGACATCCGGCGACCCAAACTCTGGCCTGCCACACAGTTCTATTGGGTTTCCCTCGTTGGCTGAAGTCCGGGATCAGGCAGAACGCACCCACATTTTGCGTGCCCTTGATGAAACCGATGGCCGGTTGCAGGACGCCGCCAAGCTTTTGGATATCTCACGCACAACCTTATGGGAACGCATGCGCCGCCACGGCATCGACCGTACTTGAGATTTCAAAGTGTAATTTGTTCTTTTTTGGGTCTGCGCATTGGGAAACATAGGCCCTAATCAACTCCTGAAAAAAACCGATGGATCTGGAGGCATTTCGTCGAAGGTTGGGATTTTGGTTCCCTCAATTGCGGCGGGGAGCGCTCGTGAGGCATAGATATTGGCGCGCGGGACGACAAAGCTTGGGTCATCGATGGTGCCCGCCCTTATCACCTTGATTGCCGGGCGTCCGGAATTGCCATTAAAGAGCTGCGAACCACAGTTGGAGCAATATTCCTTGGTCATTGTGTTGCCGCTGTCCGCCTGGTGCTGGAACCTTGCGGGCTCACCCTTAGTGATTGTCAGGTCCACAACCTTCACAAACACATTTGTTGCATAGCTGGCCCCGGAAGACTTTTGACAATCGGTGCAGTGACAGTTCCACATGTTGACCGGTTTGGCCGCCACTTCGTACCGGATCGCGCCACAAAGGCATCCGCCTTTAAATTCGGGCATTCCTTTTCTCCCGTGTGTTCTACTGGTCTGTTGGCATGTTGTTTTGCCGAACCGTAACGGCGGAGATGTGCTGCTCCGCCCAGACACCGGCAGCCTGCAGCGGGTCATTGGCAAACATTTCTTTGATCTTTTCGCGGTTTTCAGCTTCAAGCAGGAAGAAGGAACCGCGCATGGTGGACCCATCGTCTTCGGTGAGGGGACCAGATAGCAGAACCTTTACACCGTAGTTTGCCGGTTCTGTTCCCAGAAAATGGCGATGCGCTTCCAGAACCTCCAGACGAAGCCGGAGGCCATCGGGTTTGTCGATTGCATAGACCACGAACTGCATGGTGGATCCTATTCAAAGACCAGGCTGAGCGCCGGAATGAAGGTCAGCAGCAAGGTGACAAACGTCATCATGACGACAAACGGAAACGTGCCGATGAATATGTCGCCAAGGGTTGTGTTCCGGTCTGATATTGTGGCTTTCACCACGTAGACGGTGAGCCCGAAGGGCGGTGTCAACAAACCGATTTCCACGGCAATGACCGTCACAATGCCGAACCAGATCAGATCCCCGCCAAGGTCGGTGACGATCGGCAGCGACAGCGGCAGAAGGATCAGCATGATCGAGGTGGAATCAAGGATCATGCCCATCACGATGACCAGCAGCAGATAGATCATCATGAAACCCATGAGGCCGAGTCCGGCGTCGGAGAACATCATGGTGATTTCCTGCGGGATCGTCGAGAGGGTCAGCATCCGGGAATACATGGACGCCGCGATAATCAGGAGCAGGATCGAGACGGAGACCAGACCTGTATCGACCAAAACCCGCCAGAACCGGGCCCAGGTCAGGCTGCCCTTTAGCAAGGCCACAACAATGGCAGCTGCCGCTCCTGCGGCACCTGCTTCGGTGGGTGTAAAGACACCCGAATAGATCCCGCCAAGCACAATGACGACCAACGCCGTGATCGGGATAAGCTTGACGACGGCCGTGCCCCAGGTCTCCCCCTCGATGACAGCCGGGCGGTCACTTTGCATGACCATCTTGGGCCGAAAGCGGGCCATCAGATAGATCCCGACCCCGAACACGAATGCCAGCAAAGCGCCCGGAACGATGGCGGCCAGGAAGAGGGCGCCGACGGATTGCTCTGCCAAAACGCCATAGATAATCAAGAGAAGGCTCGGAGGGATTAGCATGCCGAGAACCGAAGACCCGGCAACGACCCCAAGGGCGAAGCGGTTGTTGTAGCCGTTGGCCACCATTTGCGGGACGGCGACACGGGAAAAAACCGCTGCCGAGGCGATCGAGATCCCGGTGATGGAGGCAAAGACCGCATTGGCGGCCACCGTTGCCATACCAAGCCCGCCCTTAATCTTCTGCAGCATCCATGCGGCCACGCGGTAGGCGTCCCGGCCGATGTCTGCGGTGTCGACAATCAACCCCATCAGGACAAACAGCGGGACGACACCGAACAAGTAGCGATTGATGGCCCCGTCAGCAGCAAGCGCCAGCGAGCGCATTGCAACATTCGGATTGTCCCGGATCAGCCAGATGCCCAAGAAACTGAGCAGGATCAAAACCACGGCGATGTGGGCGCCCGAAAAGATCAGAAGCAACATGAAACCGATGGCTGCAAAGCCAATCTCAATGCGCCCGAGATCTGCAAAAAACAAAGCGTAACCGAGGACAAGGACCAATCCGAAGGCGATCAGAAATGGAATACCGCGCGGCTCTACCGTGACCGAGTGCCGAATTGTCAGCGGTTCAATACGGGTGGAGTTTAGAATTTCCTTGATGTCCTTGAGAACCTGGGTGGCGAAGGCAAGACAGGTCAGAACGGAGCCGCCGAAAAGACAGGCTTTGATTGGCCAAACGGGAGCGGTGAAAACCCCTTGAGCGCCAAAGAATTCATTCTCGACCCAGGCATCGAGCAGCTTCGGCCAGGTGCCCCAGGCAATCAGCGCAAAGACAAAGATCCCCGCGAGATGGAAGAAAACCCGCATGACTGCCGCTGCAAAGGGCCGGTTTTCCTCGATCGCACCAATCAGGATATCGGTGCGGGTCATACGCCCACTCATAACGGTGTGTGCTGCTTGAAGAAAAACGATCGCAACGATCGAATTGGCCACAATCTCGGCCACACCCTGGACAGGTGAGTTGAAGAAGGTCCGTCCGATGATGTCTGAACAGATCAGGAGCATCAGGCAGAAAATCCAGACCGAAGCAGCCGCACTGACAGCGCCGGTGAGCGAGGAAACCCCGGTCACCGTCCGGTCTGCGCCGTGGCGGAATTGTCTAAGTGTTATCGCCACGGCGAGGCCCCCGCTTACCGTTGTGTCCAGTCAATGCGCGGCTCAAGGCCGGCATCGCGCACTTTCGCCATGTAAGCCTCCAGTGCTTCCTGAGCGCCTTTGCCTGCATTAGCGTCTGACCAGTCCTTGGCGAGGTTTGGCAGGCCGTCGGCCCATGCTGCAATGTCTTCCGCCGGCAGCGTGGTGACAGTTGCGCCAACTTCCGGCAGCTTGCTCAGGAAGGTGTCATAGCGTGCCATGACTTCTTCGGCGTGGGCGACTGTGTACTCCTCACCGAGTTCGGTCAGGACTTTTTTGACGTCGTCGGACAATCCGTCCCAAACATCCTTGTTGATGCCAAGACCGCCGGTCATCTGCGCCCCAATTCCGACAAGGGTGACATATGGTGCAACTTCATAGTGCTTGTTCGGGAACGCGCCGGTCAGGATGACCACCATTCCGTCTGCCACACCGGTCTGGATCTGGTTGTAATAGGTTGGCAGCGCTCCGTTCACGGGCACGGCACCGAGATGCTTGATCCAATTCGCTGACGGTCCAGGTGCCAAGATCTTGCGGCCTTCCAGATCTTTGAGCGAATTAACCGGGAAGTTGGTCAGGAGGTGGTAGGTCTCCACGCCGCTTGCGCCCAGGAAGACCACGTTCTGGTCGTCCCAGGCTTTCTGCAATGCCGGGACTTCACGGTGAAGTTCGTTCATGATCTTGAGCGTTGCAACGAGATCATCAGAAACGAACGGCGTGAAATAGGTCATGTTCTGGAGCGGCATCTTTGAGCCTTCCCAGAGCGTGCCTACCCATCCGGCATCGGTCAGGCCATCTCCCACGGCCTCCAGCGTATCCTTGAAGCCATAAAGCGAACCGCCATAGGCTTCCGTCCATTCAATGCGGTCCTCGGATCCCATGGCTTCGAGACGTTTGTTGGATTCACCGACAACCAATGTAGACAGTTGCCCGACCCAGGGCAGAACAGTCGGGTGACTGGATGCCATGGTGAGGTTGTAGGTTTCAGCTTGTGCCGCGGCGCTGAAGGCGACGGCAGCAAGGGCTGCAAGCATGCGTTTCATGGTACTTCCTCCCAAAATTGCGGTTCTCAGCTCACCGCGTGCCGTCCGGTCGAGAAATTCACCTCCACCGTGATGCGTCCCTCATTCAGTAACCATGGCCGCACAGTAAAACTGCGGGCGCCTGAGGAATGCATCGGATCCGTTTCTGCAATCTGGCGGGCATGCTCCAGGCTGTCCGCCCGAATGAGCACCATGCCTTCGCCACTCCAGGTGTGTTCGTCATCGGCCCAGAACGGGCCAGCGCCAAGCATGATGCCGCGCTGCTCCAGATCGACCTGAAATTTTAGGTGCTCTTCAATGTTCTCCATAACCGGTCCAAGTCCATTGGTCGGTGTGGTGAAGACCACATAGAGCTGTTTTTGAAGCATCCCGGCGGATGCTTTCAGGATGTCGTCTTTTGTGACTGTTGGGCCGGACATGGCTTCCTCCTCCTAAAGCGTCTGGCAGACGTCCGTGTAGTCGAACCGTGGCAACCGCCTGAAAATACGATCCGTATCGGCGTAGCCCAGGTTCACCAGAAAGTTCGACTTGAGTGACGTTCCGTGGAAGAACTCTTCATCCACTTTCGCGTTGTCGAAGCCCGACATGGCACCCACATCGAGACCGACGGCTCGGGCAGCCAACATGAAATAGGCGCCCTGAAGCGTCCCGTTTCTGAAGGCATTGACCTGTGCGGCGGTGGCATTGTTCTTAAAGATGTCCTGGGCAGCCGGATTCGGCGGAAACACCTTGGGAAGCTCTTCCCAGAAATTGAGGTCATAAGCGATGATTGCGGTTACCGGAGCCGATCGCATCTTAGGGCGGTTGGCTTCCATCAGTGCCGGTTCCAGACGGTCCTTGGCGTCGTCTGAACGGATGAACACAACGCGCATGGGCTGCTGGTTCATGGACGTCGGGCCCATCTTGGCAATCTCATAAAGATCTTTCAGGACCTCGTCCGGAACCTCCCGGTCCTGCCAGCCGTAGTGCGTCCGGGCTTCGGTGAAGAGCAGGCGCAACGTTGTTTCGTCGGCTCTGAGATTTTCAAGCTGCATCGCCCTGGCGGCCTCACGGGCGGCGGCATCGGCGGCGAGATCGGCATCAGACATCAAAGGTCTCCAGTCTAAAGGTTCAAGCGTGTTGCGGAAGGCCGAGAATGTCCCGGGCCTGAAAGGGCGTTGCCACGGGCCGCTGATTGGCAGCGCAGATCTCGGCCGTGCGTTTCACGAGCGCTGCGTTCGACGGGGCAAGGCGGTCCTTGTCGAGACGGATGTTGTCCTCAAGACCTGTCCGGGCATGTCCCCCAGCGGCAATCGACCACTCGTTAAGGGTTAGCTGACTTGCGCCAATACCAGCTGCACACCACTCTGCTTCCGGCATCAGGCGTTCGACGGTCTTGACGTAGAAATCGAAGACATCCTTGTCTGCCGGCATGGCGTTTTTCACGCCCATGACGAACTGGATGTAGATGTTGCCTGGAATGCGGCCGTCCCGGTTCATGGCCGCAGCTTGCACGATATGGCTGAGATCGAAGGCCTCGATTTCCGGTTTGACACCATAGGTCCGCATCTCGCCGGCGAGCCAGTCCACAAGATCCGGCGGGTTCTCATAAACCCTCGTTGGGAAATTGTTCGAGCCGACGGAGAGCGACGCCATGTCGGGTTTCAGTGGCAGCATGCCGCCGCGGGTCTTTCCCGCGCCCGAGCGGCCACCGGTCGAAAACTGGATGATCATGCCGGGGCAATGCTTTTCCAGTCCCTCCTTGAGGCGTGCGAACTTGTCCGGGTCCGAACTGGGGCTCTGATCGTCGTTGCGTACATGAGCGTGACAGATCGTTGCGCCCGCCTCAAAGGCTTCCTGGGTGCTTTCAATTTGTTCGGACACGGTCACAGGAACTGCCGGATTATGTTCCTTGCGCGGCAGGGAGCCAGTAATTGCAACACAAATGATGCAGGGTTTGCTCATGACTTTGCTTTCTTCGGAGCCAGCACAAAATCAAATTCGACATCCCAATAGTTCGGGCCTTCGAAGCCGGCGGCCGCGACCTTTTCCGGATCGTTGGTATCCTTGAAATCCGCAATGAGGCTTTTCTTGACGCCGAACACGCTGTCAGAATCGATGTACGGATCATCCGGATCGAAAATGTGCGTCGTCAGCTCGTCGTAGCCGTCCTTGGAGACGATGTAATGCAAATGCGCCGGCCGGAACGGGTGACGTCCGAGACGATTCAGGAGATCTCCGACCGGTCCGTCCGCAGGGATCGAGTAGTGTTTCGGCTTGACGGCCTTGAACCAGTATTTTCCGTCCGGCCCCGTGCGGAAGACGCCGCGCAGATTGAACTCCGGCTGGATGCCTTTTTGCTGAACGTCGTAAAACCCTTCGTCGTTGGCCTGCCAGACATCGATCTTGACGCCTTCAAGCGGATTGCCCTCGACATCCGTGACTTTGCCCCAGACGAGCATGTCCTCGCCTTTTTCATCGAGGCAGATGTTGTGGCCCATCTCGTATTCAGGCGCGTCGCCGAGGTGGAACGGGCCAAGGACCGTGTTCTCCGAAGCGCCACTTGGCCGGCGGGAATTGACCGCATCGACCAGCATGGAGACACCGAGTACGTCGGAAAGCAGGATGAATTCCTGGCGCCAGTCGTCACACTTGTGGCCCGTCTTGGTCAGGAACTGAATCGCCTGGAACCATTCCTCCTGGGTTGGTTCAATCTCCTTTACGGCCTCATGGAGTTTGCGGGTCAGGACTTCCATGATTTCCTTGAGCCGTTGATCCGAGGCGTTCTTGTTCCGGCCGGTGACAACTTCGGCGGAGTTTTCTTCGGTGAAATAACCAAGCTCGTGCGCTTTCATAAGGTCGTCCTTTATTCAAAGCAGCTTTTTTGCGCGGAAGGATCATGCGCCATAACGAGGATCTTCCGATCAGCTTCGGAAGGCCGTAAAGATCCGTATCGGTCGGTCATGAAATCTCCTCCCAGAACAACAGGGTTAAAGTGCCGGACGGGATCCCTCCCAGGCATCCTGAAGCAGATGGCGAATGGATGCCCGGTCGATGGGGCGCGGGTTCCAGTATGGGTTCTCTGTCGCGATATCAGATGCCCGGTCCAGATCGGCCTCGGTTAAGCCGAGGTCCTTCAGCGCCTGTGGGGCACCGATTTCCTTTGAAAAATCAAAAAGACCAGCCCCCGGTGTTGCGCCGAACAGATCGGCAACCGGTTGAAGCTCGGCGGGCATCGCGCTGGCATTAAAACCAACGGTGTGCGGCAACATGATCGCGTGGGTCTCGGCATGCGGGGTATCAAAACTGCCGCCGAGGGTGTGGCAAATCTTGTGGTGCAGTGCCATGCCGACAGTGCCGAGCACGGTGCCGCACAGCCAGGCGCCATAAAGCGCATCCGCGCGGGCACCCGCATCCGAACTGTCGGCAACGAGTGCAGGCAAGGACTGCCTGAAGGCGGCCAACCCCTCGGCAGCCATCAGACTGGAGACCGGATTGCGGTCTTGCGCATAAAGAGCTTCAGCTGCGTGGGCCATGGCGTTCAGGCCGCTTGTCAGGCTCATGCCAAGCGGCAGGCCCATCGTCAGCTCAGGGTCATAGATCACCACTTCCGGCAGGATGCTGTCCCCCCGGACGGTGGTCTTCCGGCCGCCTTCGGTCTGGCCAAGGATTGGTGTGACTTCCGATCCGGCGTAGGTTGTCGGGATCACCACTTGCGGCAAGTCGGTCCTGTACGCAATCGCCTTGCCAAGGCCGGTCGTGGATCCGCCGCCAAGCGACACCACGCAGTCGGCTCCGGCTGATTTGACTGCCTCCATCGCCTCGTCGGTCACGTCGACTGGGGTGTGCATGGTGGCCTTCGCAAAGACACCTGCGCTCAAGTTTCCCAGTTGATCGGACAAACGTGTGGCATCGCTCTCCTGATTGGGTGTCGATAAAACCAGAGCGTTCGAGCAGCCGAGTTGATCGATCCAGGCGCCTGTTTCGCCTCGTTTTCCTGCGCCAAAGACGATGTGGGCTGCGCTGCCCCGATAGGTGAAGGCCCGGGTCATGAACGCTGCTCCTGCGGCAGTGGATTGAGACGAAATTCAACATCGAGACGCAACGCGGCCTTGCCTGTGGCATCGGGTCTAAAGCAGCCGATCAGGCCAGGTTTGACGCTGAAGAGGGGATCGGTACCAAGATTGGAGTCGTCCCCGTCGAAGATTTGCGTGGTCAACGTTTCGTAGCCATCCGCGGACACTTGAAAGTAAATATGCGCGGGCCGGCACAGCGGCGCTCCCAACCTTTCAAGAAGATCGCCGAGCGGACCGTCCTTTGGCACATCGTAGCCGGACGGCCGGATCGTGAGATAAGAAACCTTACCATCGTCGCCGGACAGGAAGTGACCGCGCAGATTGTGTTCAGGCTGCAGATCCGGCTGCTGGTTTTCATAAAACCCTTGAGCATTGGCCTGCCAGGTTTCCAGGCGCGCGTCCGGAATCGGTGTTCCGTTGAGATCTAGAATGCTGATCGTTACGGCGACGGCACTTCCAATTCCGTCCAGGCTGATGTTGTCGCCATGCTGCATCAGCGGAACATCTGACCGATAGAACGGCCCGCGCATGGTGTTTGGCGTGGCTTGCTCCGGGCGGTCCGAGTTGAGCGCATCTACAAGGGTGGACGTTCCGAGCAAATCCGACACAAGGACCCACTCCTGGCGTCGCTCATCACACAGATGACCCACTTCGGTTAGGAACTCTATGGCCGCGCGCCAGTCGCTCAAGGATGGGCGTGTTTCACGAATAACGGCATGGACATGTTCGGCGACTTTGCACAACGCAACTGCGAGCCGCTCATCTGCGGCGCCGCTGATCCGCTCTGCAAACAGACGGTCCGATGCATCTGCCTTGAAAAAGGCAATGTCAGACATGCCAGCCATGGTTCCTCCCACCGGTCGTTTACTGACCTAGAGGAAAGCTTATCGGGAGAACCAGAACGGTTGATGATTTATGGGCTCTCCTTTATAACAAATTGCTATGAAACTAGATGAACGGCATCTCATTCAGTTGGCCGCAGTGGTTCAAACGGGCAGCGTCACCGGCGGAGCGGACCTCCTCGGGATGACACAGCCTGCGGTCTCCAGAACCCTTTCAACGCTCGAAAAACGCCTTGGCGAACCGCTCTTCTTCAAAGGGCAACGCCCGCTGCAGCCAACGCCCTTGGCTCGGGCTTTGGCGGATCAGGGCAATGCGATGCTGGCGGCCTCGCGCAAGGCTTCGGAAACGGTGCAGTTTTTCCGCGAGGGCAAGGCCGGAAGTGTTCGCGTTGGCGGGACCCCCTTTTTCATGGATGCGTTGATTTCAAGCATGACCGCCGAGTTTCAGAACTCCTTTCCCGAAATCCGTGTCGACCAAAGCTATGGGTATGTGAGGGACCTGCGGGAAGCGATCCACGCCGACCGCATAGATCTTGCCATTTGCCCGATCGACATACTGGGCGAAGGGTCGGGTCTGGTTTTTGAAGAAATCCTGCCAGGACGCAATGTGGTTGCCTGCAGTGTGTTGCATCCGCTTTTGAACAAGCGAAAGCCGACTACTCGCGAGCTGCTGGAGTACCCCTGGGTGGCTCCGCCGGAAGGCAGCCCGCTTTACGCGGACTTGCATTCCATTCTGTTGTCGCTGGGTGCAACGGAAATCAAGATCCGCTATTCCGGCGGGTCTCTTGCAAGCGTGATCAACTATATGACACGCACAAACGCCTTGACCGTTCTGCCGCACAGCGTGGTCTTTGCGTACAGGAAAGACCGCACCTTGACCGCGCTGCCCTTCAAGATCCCGCATCCCGATCGCGCACTTGGTATCTTGCGTCCGGCCGATGCGCCCTACCTTCCGGCGGTCGACAAATACGCAAAGCACATTGCGAGCGGCTTTAAGGACTTACGCCATCTGATCAAGAGACATGAAGATGCTGTTGTATGGGGTGGGTAAATGCTATTTCGGGCCCAACGCACGAGCACAGCCATCTGCGCCAGCGGTAAATGTCACCGATTAAACACCACTGAAATCAAAACCGTCACGATCGTCCAGGAAGGCTTCGAAAAAGTCCGTGAAGGTCGCCACCAGTGGCGGCAAGGCTTCATAGGGCGGATAATAGAGCGACAGCCAAAGAGACGGTACAGACCAGTCGGGCAACACCCTCTCGACCTCACCACAACGCAGACCGTCCGCCACAATAAACTCCGGCAAAACCGCAATACCGGCGCCTGAGCGGGCCATGGAATAGAGAAAGTCTCCGTTGTTGGAGTGCATGCCTGCTCCTGTGAGGGTTGTCCGTTTCAGGCCGCCTTTTTGAAATCGCCAGGTCTCCAGTTCCTGTCCAGCGCCGTAGGATAGGCACATGTCAGGTGTCAAATCTTCTGGGGTCTCGGGCCTGCCGACGCGTTCCAAGAAATCAGGGGACGCGACGGCGCATCTCGGCACCTCGCAGATCTTCCGCCATATGGTCGATTTGTCCCGGGGCGGTTCCGACAAGCGGATTGCCAGATCGCATTCCTCCGCGACAACATCGACCAGCGTATCCGTCAGCATCACGGTCAGATCGATGTTCGGATAGGCCAGCTTAAAGCTGTCCAAGAGGCCGGGGAGCAGGCGCAATCCGAAAGACATTGGCGCGTTTATTGATAAACGGCCCCGATGCGGTTGCATCTCCCGCTCCAGATCACGCTGAATACGATCAAACGACTCCACCACCGGCTGGTACCGGGCGGCCACCGTCGCGCCGACAGATGTCAGCGCCACCTTGCGCGTGGTGCGCACCAAAAGCTGGTGACCCAGATCTTGCTCAAGCCGCGCGATGACCCGGGTGACTGAGGCGGGCGTCATACCAAGTGTTTTGGAGGCGGCTGCGAAGCTTTGAAGCCTTGCAACTTCCAGAAAGACACGAATTGGTTTGAGATCCTGCATGCGTTTTTATTGTCATAACTGTAATAGTAAATGCAAATCCATTATCATTCTCATCAAGTTGTCCGCCTCCTATTTTGGATCCTGACACAGGAAACAAAATTGCGAGACTGGCATGGACAAGCTCATCAAGGGGCTCCACCACATCACGTCGATGGCTGCGAACGCCCAGAAGAACAATGATTTCTTCACAAAGGCTTTGGGACTGCGCCGCGTCAAGAAGACCGTGAACTTCGACGCCCCCGACATCTACCATTTGTATTACGGCGATGAGACCGGGACGCCGGGCTCGGTAATGACCTACTTCCCGTTTGGCCAGATGCCGACCGGCACCCGCGGCATTGGTGAAGTCGGTGTGACAGAATTTGCAGTACCCCACGGATCACTAGGCTTCTGGACGGACCGGCTGGCGTCTCATGGCGTTTCCGATCTGCGGGAAGAACGCTTTCTCGATGAAGACCGGCTGACGTTTTCAGGGCCGGACGGGGACAGCTTCGCATTGGTTGAAACGGAGGATGAGGGGCGCGTCCCTTGGACTGCCGACGGCGTTGCACAGGATGTCGGCATTCTTGGTTTTCACGGCGCGCGGTTCCGTCTGCGTGATGCAGTGGCCACTGGCGAGCTGCTGAGCTTCATGGGCTACCAGAAGGATGAAACCGAAGGCGCGGTCACGCGGTACCGGATCGAGAACGGCAATGCCGCCCGGACCATCGATCTGGAGGAAACCCCACAAGCTGCTCCAGCCCGTCAGGGGGCAGGCTCTGTTCACCACATTGCGTTTGCCGTGGAAGACCGAGATGCACAGCTGGCTGTTCGCAAGGCGCTGATGGACACCGGTTATCAGGTCACACCGGTGATCGATCGCGATTACTTCTGGGCGATTTACTTCCGCACCCCGGGAGGCATCCTGTTTGAAGTGGCCACAAATGAACCTGGTTTTGACCGGGACGAGGACACCGCTCACCTCGGTGAAGCACTGAAATTGCCCACACGATACGAACCTCATCGTGCGCAGATCGAGGCGCAGCTGCCGCCGCTTGATCAGTGACCGGAGACGAAGAATGTCGACCAATCTCTATGAAACCTTGACCAAGGCACCCGAGCCGGGCCGTCCGCTGATTTTTGCCTTCCACGGCACAGGTGGTGACGAGCGGCAGCTGTTTCAGCTTGCTGGACAGCTGGCACCGGGAGCGGGCGTTGTCTCGCCACGCGGTGACGTCTCTGAACGAGGCGCAACACGTTTTTTCAAACGCACGGCCGAGGGCGTTTACGACATGGAAGACCTGTGTCGCGCGACAGCGAAGATGGCTGATTTCATATCGGCTCATCGTGCCGTTTTCCCGGACAGTCCAGCCTATGGGTTCGGATACTCCAACGGTGCCAACATTTTGGCGGCTGTCTTTCTGGAGCAGCCGAACTTGTTTGACCGTGTGGGCCTTCTGCACCCGCTGGTCACCTGGGATTTGCCGCAAGCCCTTGATTTATCGGGGCGCAAGGTCGTGTTGACTGCAGGCCGGAACGACCCGATCACGCCTTGGCCAAAAAGCGCGCACCTGATCGAAGACCTGCGACGCGCAGGCGCCGATGTCGAGACTGATGTTCATGACGGCGGACATGAGTTGCGTGACAGTGAACTGGCAGCACTGGTGAGAGGCTTTGCAGACTGATGCGGTCAAGATCCAGAATGCAGGGCGTTCAGCGTTGTCAAAACGGCGGCTTCGTGCATTGCCCAATCGAAAAAGGCGGCGATGTCTGGGACGGTTTCCCGGCCAGGCCGGCAGCACAGATAATACGACAATCCCGAGGGGATGACCGGTCCGAAGGGACAGGTCAGCCGTCCATCCGACAGCGCGCCGTGGGCAAGCAGGGATTGGGCCAGCGCGATACCGACACCAGAGGCCGCGGCATCGACCACTTGGTCGGCCGCAAGAGGTTCGAACATCACCGAGTCTTGCCGGGTCGATTGGTCGGCAAGGCCTGCAACGTCGGACCAGCGTGCCCAGGCCGGTCGCTGGCGCATCCGCATCGGATTAGCAACATGCAAAATGGGCGCTTTGTGCAGATCGTCCGGGCTTCGAATGCCGCGCGCTGCGAGAAGTTGCGGGCTGGCAACCGGAATCAGAAGTTCGGTGTGCAGCTTGATACTGTAAAGATCGCTAGGCGCCGCATGGGCATAGCGGATGACGATGTCCGGCCCGTCCTCGGTCATCGCGTTCACACCGCCTTCAGTCTCGATGTTCACAAAAATATCGGGTCTGAGCTCGGTGAACCGATGCAGTCGGGGCAACAGCCACTTGCCGATGATCGGTCCGCTGGAATTGATGCGCAGGCGCGGGGGCGTCTTGCCTGGACGGATTGCGTCGACCGCTTGGCGTATTGCCAGAAAAGCGTCGCTCAAGACGGGTTGCAGCGCTTGGCCATGGGGCGTGAGATGAACCGCCCTGATCTTGCGGGTGAACAGGATCACACCAAGGTCCGCCTCAAGTCCTTTGATTTGCTGACTAACTGCTCCGGCCGTCACATGAAGTTCGGCAGCCGCGGCCTTGAAAGATCCCCTGCGGGCCGCGGCCTCAAAGGCGCGCAGACTGGACAGGGAAGGCAAACGGCTCAGCGGCATGGTGGCAGCTCTCATGAGTTAGTTAAACTAAACTGTAAGCCCAGATCTTCTGCTTTGTCCAGAAAAGATAGCGCTCCACTTATGCCCCAGATGAGTACGTACAATTACGTGAAAAACAGGGCTTCCAGCTTTCAGCTGCCCGCTTCAGGAGAACAATGCGAATGACCTGGCAACCTTATGTCTTGTCACTGGCCGCGGGCATCGGAATCGGCGTGATCTACGGCCTGATTGCCGTGCGCTCGCCTGCCCCACCCATCATCGCCCTGCTTGGCCTGCTGGGCATGCTGGCAGGCGAGGCCACCGTCCAGTGGGTACGCGGCCACAACGATGTGCTTTCGAAGTGCCTGCACACGAAAAGCTTTTCCGTCGCGGATCGCGACGCTTCCAGCGACGACAAACGCCAAAGCCAATCCTGACCAAACTAACGGAGTGTTTCCATGTCTAAGCTTCAGGTTCTAACCCCGGAAAACAGCCAGTTGATCTTCATCGACCACCAGCCGCAGATGGCATTTGGTGTGCAATCGATTGACCGACAGGTTTTGAAAAACAACACTGTCGCTCTCGCAAAGTCGGCAAAGATTTTCAATGTGCCGACCATCATCACCACCGTCGAAACGGACTCCTTTTCCGGTCACACGTATCCCGAGATGCTTGATGTGTTCCCGGACGCCCCCTTGCTCGAGCGCACATCGATGAATTCCTGGGACGACCAGAAAGTGCGGGACGCTCTGGCTGAAAACGCTGCCAAAGGCCGCAAGAAGATCGTCGTCTCCGGTCTTTGGACCGAGGTCTGCAATCTCACCTTCTCGTTGAGCTGCATGGCTGACACCGACTACGAAATCTACATGGTCGCCGACGCGTCGGGTGGTACCAGTGAAGACGCTCACAAGTATGCCATGGACCGCATGGTGCAGGCTGGCGTTATCCCGGTGACGTGGCAGCAAGTGCTTCTGGAATGGCAACGTGACTGGGCCCGTCGTGACACCTACGACGCTGTCATCGCAACCGTCCAAGAGCATTCCGGTGCCTACGGTATGGGCGTCGATTACGCCTACACCATGGTCCACAAGGCGCCATCCCGCACATCGCACACCGGCGAGACGCAATCGCCTGTTCCAGCGGTTGCACAGATTGCGGCCGAATAAGCCAACAAAACCTTCACCGTCCCGGTCGGTGCCGGGACGGTCTCCTCTAATGACGACTTTCGAAAGGCGCGGTGATGGCCGACACGATCCTCTTTAACGGCAAGATCACGACGATGGACCCGGACCAACCGGAGGCAACGGCCATCGCTCTCAAGGATGGATTGATCCATGAAGTCGGCAGCGATGCCGATATCCTGCGGCTCAAGAGCGCCGGAACGAAAACAATCGATCTGAGTGGTCAGCGGGTCATTCCAGGACTGATCGACAGCCACACCCACATCATCCGTCAGGGCAACAACTTTGCGATGGAGTTGCGCTGGGACCACGTGCCGTCTCTGGCCGATGGTCTGGCGATGCTCAAAGCCCAGGCGCAACGTACACCTGCAGGCCAATGGATCCGGGTGGTCGGCGGATGGTCGGCCGATCAGTTTACGGAAAAGCGCCTTCCGACCATTGACGAAATCAATGCGGTTGCACCGGAAGTGCCTGTCTACGTCCTGCACCTTTATGACCGGGCCTGGCTCAATAAGGCGGCGCTGCGGGCGCTCGGCATCGACAAGCATTTTTATGAGCCGTTTGTCTCCGGCCGGTTGGAGCGGGACGATCAGGGCAATCCCACGGGCCTTGCTATGGCGCGCCCGAACGCGCAGCCACTCTACGCTCTGCTCGACATGGCGCCAAAGCTCGATTTTGAGCAGCAGATCACGTCGACCAAGCACTATTTTCGCGCACTGAACGGGCTTGGCCTGACCTCGGCACTCGACTGTGCCGGCGGCTTTTTGAATTACCCGGATGACTATGGCGTCATTTCGGAGTTGAACAAACGCGGCGAGCAGACCGTGCGCATTGGGTATCAGTTGTTTGCGCAGCGGCCTTTGTTTGAGCTGGACGATTTCAAGCGCTGGAACGACATCGTCAAACCCGACCAGGGGGACGATTACCTGAAATGTGTCGGTGCGGGCGAAATGCTCGTGGCATCGGCCTACGATTTCGAAGACTTTTCCTACCCGCGCCCCGAATTGCCGAAGCGCATGGAGGCGGATCTGCGGCCGGTACTGGAATTCCTTCTGGAGAACGGGTGGCCAATCCGCTTCCACTGCACTTACGAAGAGAGTGCACATCGCCTGCTGACAGTTTTGGAAGAGGTTGGTCGCGACAAAGGTCTTGAGGAGCTCAACTGGATTTTCGATCACGGTGAGACCATTTCCGAAAGCACCATGGAGTGGGTGGCGCGTCTGGGCGGCGGGATTTCCTATCAGAACCGCATCGCGTTCCAGGCGACGGCTTATCGCGACCGCTATGGTGAAGCTGCACTGAATGATGTCATGCCGGTCAAGAAGATGATGGCCTCCGGGACGCCGCTTGCGGCAGGCACCGACGCGACGCGGGTGTCGTCTTATAATCCCTGGCTCGCGATCCACTGGGCCGTGTCCGGAAAGGGCCGTGGCGGCGATGTTATCTGGCAAGCCCAAAACCGCTTGTCGCGGCAGGATGCGCTTCAGCACTGGACTGCGGCCGGTGCATGGTTCAGCCGTGAGCAGGGCAAGAAAGGCCAGATCAAGGCTGGTCAGTTTGCCGATATTGCTGTTCTGGATCGTGACTATTTCGCGATCCCGGAGGACGAGATCATTGAAATCGAAGCTGATCTGACCTTCTCGGGCGGGAAGATCGTCCACGCCAAAGGCCCGTTTGCCGAACACGCTCCGGCGCCGCTTCCCGAACTGCCCGACTGGTCACCCGTCCCCGTCTTCGGTGCGCCTGGGGCGTCCAAAGGCCGGTTAAGCGGGTCGTCGCTTGTCGCTGCGGAATAGGCTTTCGGTGTGGGAGAGCGAAAAATCATGGCTGTTTTTCGGATGCATAGAATGGGAAAGGCTCGAGCTCTGTTACTGGCAGGGCTCTGCACCATTGGCTTTATGGTGTCTGCGGATGCTGAAACGCTCGAGTTCGATGGTCAGGTCGAGGCTGTTCATCAAGCGGACGTCTACAGCCGCGTCGAAGGGATCGTTGCCGAAGTACTAGTATCGCAAGGGGATTTTGTGGATGCAGGAACGGTACTTGCCCGACTGCAGCAAGATGTGCCGAGGCTGAAGGTTGCTGTGTCAGAAGCCAGGCTTGCGCGGGCGAATGCGCTGTCTGAGCAGGCCCACGGTAGGTTGGCGAGAATACAACGCCTTACGACATCCGGAACTGCATCAGATGTTGCACTTACGGAAGCGAAGACGGATCTCGTGTTGGCCGAAGCGGCTCAACGCGCTGAAAGCGCGGAGCTTTCACTTGCTCGTACGGCGCTCGACGATACCGTGATCCGAGCGCCAATAGCCGGCTTCGTTGAAGATCCAAGAGTTCGGGTGGGCGCGTTGTTGGAGTTCAGCTCTGGAGACCCGCCGATCTTTCAAATCGTGAATTTAGACCCGGTTCGGATTGTTTACGAAGTTCCATACGAAATCCGCTTGCGCCAAATGAAGGAAACCGGGGCTTCGACCGCGGATGAATTTCTTCAAACTGTCCGTTTGCAAGTCATGACGACTGATGGGGAACTTCTAGCCCGCGGGCTTACTCCCACCGCGACAGCCGTCTGGGTGGATCCTGATACTGGGACAATACGCGTTTGGGCCACTCTGGAAAACAGTGCGGGGGTCCTGCGCCCGGGTATGCGGGTACGTGTTTTGTCAGAGGTGATCAGAAGCGGATCGGCAACGCAGTAACCCGATTGCGAGCATCTAGAAAACCAAAATTCTCAAGCGTTTAACAGGAACAGGCCGCTTGCCATGTCAACACTCACTGATGTCAAACCGGCCGTATCTGCATGGTCACCATTTGGGTATCGTGCTTTTGCGTTGCTCTGGGTCGCCACCTTGATCTCCAACATCGGCACCTGGATGCACGATGTCGGGGCAGGCTGGTTGATGACAACGCTGAATTCCAGCCCTGCAGTTGTCACGCTTGTGCAAGCGGCGACGACGCTGCCGTTTTTTCTGTTTGCTTTGCTGGCAGGTGCCTTGGCAGACCGGCTGGACAAACGGCGTATGCTGATCACGATCAACCTCGGGCTTTTCGGAGTAGTTTCCGTGCTTGCCTTGCTTGTGTGGCAAGAGCAGATGACGCCTGTTTTGTTGATTGTGTTCACCTTTGTGATCGGCACCGGCGCGGCCTTTATGGCACCGGCCTGGCAGGCTGTTGTACCGCAACTCATCCCGCGCGAGACACTCAAGCCAGCGATCGCACTTAACTCCATGGGCATCAACATCAGCCGGGCCATCGGGCCGGCGCTGGCCGGTATCCTGATCGCCGGGGTTGGTCTGGCGGCACCTTTCGCACTGAATGCGGCCACACATCTGGTGATCATCGCGGCCCTTGTTTTCTGGCGGCCCGAAGCGGCACCCAAACGAACCCATCACGGATCTATAATATCCGAAATGGCGACTGGCTTGCGTCACGTTCGGTACAACGGCCCGATGCTCGCAACTCTGGTCCGTGCGGTTGCCTTCTTTGTGTTCGCATCGGCGTATTGGTCCCTGTTGCCGCTCATTGCTCGGGGTGTGGCTGACGGGGGATCAGAGCTCTACGGAATGCTTATGGCCTTGATCGGTGCAGGAGCTGTCACCGGCGCGCTGGTTCTGCCGCGTCTGACGGGCAAACTGACATCGAATCAGACAGTCCAGCTCGGCACGCTCGGTACAGCGGCTGCCCTTGCAGTACTCGCATTGTCGGCAGAATCCTTCGCCCTGATGGCTGCGGCCTTCCTTGGTGGCCTTAGCTGGATTGCCGTACTCACCTCGTTCAACGTGTCTGCCCAATTGGCATTGCCCGACTGGGTCCGTGCCCGTGGTCTCGCCGTCTTCCTGATGGGGTTCTTCGGATCCATGGCCTTGGGGTCCATCCTGTGGGGACAGATTGCAACTGCGACTTCGGTGCCAATCACGTTGCTTATCGCGGCGACAGGGTTGATTGCCGGAATGATCCTGACGCGCAAGGTGGAGGTCGGACAGGCAGAATCCCTGGACCTGTCTTCCGCCAACGTCTGGCCGCAGGCTCCAGCCTTGGATCCCGGCAGTTCGGTGGATCAGCCTGCCATGGTCACGGTTGAATACCGGATCGCCGAAGCGGATCGCGCCGGTTTTACAGCCGCCCTTCAAAACTTTGCGAAAGAACGCCTGCGCAATGGAGCCACGCGATGGGATCTACACCAGAGCGTGGAGGACCCGGAGATTTGGATCGAAAGCTTCCATCTGCCGAGTTGGGCCGAGCACCTGGAACAACACGCCCGCGTAACGCGTCATGATGCTGACTTGCAGCAAAGCGTGCGCAATTTCGATATCCGCGAAAGCGGTCCCGTGGTCCGGCATTTTGTCGTGCCCCAGGCCGCAACACCGCAGCCAATCTAGGAGATTTTGGAATGACAAAGTTTATCCTGAACGGTCGTCCCGTTGAGTACACCAATCCGCCTGAAGAAATGCTGCTACTGATCCTGCGCGATACGGCAAATCTGAAAGGGACCAAATACGGCTGCGGCGCAGCGATGTGCGGTGCCTGTACTGTCCACGTCGACGGAGAAGCCATGTTCTCTTGTCAAATGTCGCTTGCCGATGTTGAGGGGGCTGAGGTCACCACGATCGAGGGTCTGTCCGAAGATGGATCGCATCCCCTCCAGAAGGCCTGGGTCGAAGAGCAGGTTCCCCAGTGCGGCTACTGCCAGTCCGGCCAGATCATGCGAGCGGCCGCCCTGCTTGCGGAAAACCCGCAGCCAAGCCGTGAGGAAATCGTCGACACGATGAGCGCGAACCTGTGCCGGTGCGGCACCTACAACCGCATCTTCAAAGCTGTTGAACGTGCTTCGAAGGAGGCTTGATCATGACCAAGGCGACAGAAGCTCTGAACATATCCCGCCGCGGCTTCGTGCAAATGGCCGCAGGCTTATCCTTTGCCATCGGCCTCGGCGGTGTTTCAGCGGTGCGTGCGGCCACCTCCACAGGAACGCCCCTGGATGTCAATCATTGGCTGACAATCCGGCCCGATGGCACGATTTCAATCGTTTTTCCGTCGACGGAAATGGGCCAAAGCAGCTATTCGACCCTGCCGCAAATCCTGGCAGAGGAACTGGATGCCAATTGGGATGATGTTGTTATCGAGCAGCTGAATGCCGATGATCGCCGGTTCGGCAACCCCCTGTTCGGCAATGTGCTTTATACGGCCGGCAGCACGGGCGTGCAGGCCTATTATGACCCGATGCGCCGCGCCGGTGCCCAAGCTCGCGATGTTCTTCTGCAGATCGCCGCGCGTGAGCTCGGCGTTTCAAAAGAAGAACTGCGCACGGAGCCAAGCGCCGTCATGGCGCCGGATGGCACCCGTCTCGGCTATGGCGAGCTGGCCGCCCGCGGTGCGGACGGCACCTCTGTCCCAGAAGCCGATGCGGTTACGCTCAAGGATCGATCTCAGTTCCGGATCATCGGGCACGATGTGCCGCGCCGAGACGTGGTGGCAAAGTCCACCGGCAAGGCGGTCTTTGCCATCGATGTGGATCTGCCGGGCATGGCATATGCCACGGTCTTACGGGCCCCGGTTGAGGGCGAGCGTCCCTTGACCATCAACGACACGCAAGCGCGTACCGTTCCGGGGGTTCTGGATGTCGTCGCGCTGCCGGATGGCGTGTCGGTCGTCGCAGAGAGCTTGTGGAGCGCCTTGGGCGCACGGTCCCTGCTTGAGGTGACCTGGAGCGAGGATGCACCAGCCCGTGCGTTCAACAGCGAGGAAACGCTCCGGCTCTATGCCGAAGCTGCAGAAGATCCCGAGGCCGAGCAGGCTGTATGGGCTGAAAAGGGGAATGCGCCAGCGGCCATTGCAGCTGCAAACCAGACCTATGGGCAGCTGTATCTCTCCGACTATGCCTATCATGCGCAGATCGAGCCGATGGCGGCCGTTGCGAGTGTCGATGCGGACGGTCAGGGCGCCGAAGTCTGGGCCGGGACCCAAACCCAGTCCTGGACAACCCGGACGGTGATGGACGTCCTGGGCATCGAGCAAGACAAGGTGCGGCTCAACATGATGACCATGGGCGGCAGCTTCGGCCGGCGGACTGCCTTCGCGCAAGACTATGTGCGCGACGCTGTGCTCAGCTCAAAGGCGGTTGGACGTCCGGTGAAAGTCATCTGGACCCGGGAAGACGATGTGAAGAACGGCACATTCCGTCCCGCGGCGGCCCAAAGGATTGAGGCAGGCCTGACAGCTGACGGTAAACTCGATGGCTGGCATCACAAGGTGGCAACGCCAACGGTGATCGGGTTTTTCAACCCGGTGCGCTGGGATGCGGTCAAGCCAAATGATGTGATCTCCATGCGCGGTGCGGAGAGCAAGTTCTACGGGATCAAGGATTTCCGGGCCGATCACATCATCACGCGGCGGCAGGCGCGTCTGGCACCTTACCGGGGGATCGGGGCAGCCTACACGAGCTTTGCCGCCGAAGCCTTCATGGATGAACTCGCAGAACAAGCGGGCCGCGATCCACTCGACTTCCGGATGGATCTTGTGACTGACAATGCGCGGGGCCGCCATCTTCTGGAAAAAGTCGCCGAGATGTCGAACTGGTCCAATCAGGATGGCCGTGCCCTCGGCCTGTCCTTTGCCGGCTACAGCTCTTCGATGGCCGCGGGTGTCGCCGAGATCGAAGTGGATCAATCCACGGGCGATATTGCCGTGAAACACTTCTGGGTTGCGGTCGACGCGGGTCTCATTGTCTCTCCGGACAACGCGCATAACCAGATCGAAGGCGGCATCATATTCGGCATCTCAATGGCGCTGCGCGAAAAAATCGACATCGAAAATGGCGAGGTCGTGCAGAACAACTATTGGGATTACGAAATTGCCCGGGCCAACCAGATCCCGCCGATTGAGATCTATATGGCCGAGGTTGATGCCCCGCCGGTTGGGGTGGGAGAAGTCGGCACGCCAATGGTGTCGGCCGCGATCGCCAACGCCTTCCACCGGGCAACCGGCCGACGCTTGCGGCACATGCCGTTCACGCCGGATCGTGTGCTGGAAACTATCAACGCATAGCTCAAGCTGGGCCTGAGTGTTGATGAACACATTTGCCGGGACTGTGCATCGTAGAAAGCGCGGTTCCGGCAAGCTCTGTTTGAGACAGCCCCACATGCAACGGCCAAGATATGCGTAGGGTCGAGACTTGCCGATATATGATCGTCTTTAACAATTTAGTTGGAGATATGGCGCACCGGGGAGGATTCGAACCCCCGACCCCCAGATTCGTAGTCTGGTGCTCTATCCAGCTGAGCTACCGGTGCTTAAGAACGAACCCTGTAAGATCATAAGGCGATCTGCTTGATGGCTGTTCGGTCTGCGGGGCGCTGTGTGCCCCGGACAGGGCGCTTATCTACTGCGGACTGGCGGGGGATGCAAGCGACTTTTTGAACTTTTTTTGAAAGTCCCGCCAAGTTGTCTCTTCGCCCGCTGTTTTCCGGGAAACCGGGCTCCAACTCTGCACAAGTACTGCTTGAACGCTGCGCTTTGTGTTGGCTCATGCCGGTTGTCGAACAGTTTGGCCGCGCTCAAGCTGCCCTGTCAGGCAATTGTATCTTGAAACACGTTCCAGGCTGATCACAGTCCAGTTCGATTGCGCCGCCATGAGCCCTGAGCAGCTCGGCAACGATAGCAAGTCCCAGGCCGACACCGCCTGCTTTCGCGCCGCTGTGAAACGCCTTGAAGAGGCCTTTCTGCGTCTTTTCTGGAATACCCGGACCCGTGTCGTGGACTTCAATATGAACACAATTCGCCCGTCGCTCAGCTGAAAGACTGATGCGCCGAACCAGCGTCCCGTCCCGTTCCGCTTCAAGCGCCTGCACCGCATTGCGGGTCAGATTCAAAAGGACACGAAAGATCTGTTCGGGATCCGCATCGACCTCAAGTGTTTCGCCAATCCGGTTTTCGAACTGAATGGTGTCATGGTCGACGAGCCCCAGGACATCAGCAACATCCTCCCCCACCCGGCGGAGTGCGATGAGTCTCCTTTGCGGGGCGCGTTCCTGGGCCTTGCCATAGGCCATGACCGCCTGCGTGTACCCGACCGCCCGATCGAGTGTTGCCAGGATCTTTGGTGCCAACCTGTTGACCGTGGGGTCAGGCACATGTTCCAGCCGCTCCAAAAAAAGCTGCGCGGATGCCAGCAGATTGCGCAAATCGTGGTTGATCTTGGAAACGGCCAATCCAAGATCGGCCAAACGCTGCTTTTGGTGCAAGGCGCGCGAGAGCGCCTCTTCCATTGCTGCCAGACGGACTTCCGCATCGCCAAGCTCATCGCGACGCCCGGACACTTTTATAATTCGGGATCCATCTTCCGGGTTTTCGGCAAACTGTTCCATGGAGCGAGTCAGCCGGCGCAACGGGCGGATGAAAATCGCGCGCAGAGTGATATACACCAACGCGGCGGTTATCCCGGAGATCACCAGAGACAGCGCCAGAATCCGGCCAGAAAACGCCAGCATGTCCTGTTGAAGAAGCGCAACCGGAAAGACAACGTCAACACGTTCGGTATGGCCCATCTGACCTGCTGCGACAGCCCGCATTACACCGTCCCCGCGGTAGGTCAGAATTGCAAAGCTTCCGAGGATCGAGGTCAACGGCGTGACTTCCGCCATGTCCACCACGAAATCGACCTGCGTCGGCACATTGCTCATCGCGATCAACCGGCGCTGCGCGCCTTGATCCAGCGCGATGGCCACAGCGCCAGTTGTTCTCAGAAGCTCTTCCTGCAATCGCGGCGCAAGCGTGTTGGTTTCAGCAAGGACCGATGCGGCAACACCTGCCGTTGTCAGCCGGTCCATCAACCACGTGTTTCTGAAATTCGCGATGGAGGGCACATAAATGAGCACCTCCGCAATCATGACGAACATAATGGTCAAAAGAAGAAGTTTGCTCGACAGGCCGCCAAAACGATGCCGGCCGAACCCCGGATCAAGCTCCGGACGTCCATCCGGCCCCAATCCGCTTGCATCGGGTGTTGCAGTCCCCTGTGGGGTGCCCTCATGCTTCATGACAGCTCCGTCCAACGATCACGGCAAGAGCCCATTCAGCCCAATACATCTTATCCAAACTTGCGCAAGATACCGATTCCAAAACGTAACCAACCACTTTTCGGCATGTCAGCATAGTATGAAATTGCAGCACGGCGCACCAGCTCGCCTAATGTTGGGTATGGAGCAATGAAGCCTGCGAGGTCTTTCATCTTCAGTTTCTTCGACAACGCCAGTGACAACAGGTTGATGATTTCACCAGCCTGCGCCCCCACAATCTGCGCGCCGAGAAGCCTACCGCCGGGGCCCGCAATCAATTTCAGGCGCCCTGTTGTTGCCCCCTCAGCCTGAGCTCGGTCGTTGCCTGAATAGTCTGCCGTCAAAACGTTGACCTTTTCGCCGAACCGATCGCGTGCCACGGCTTCGCTGAGGCCGACATGCCCCAGTTCCGGCGATGTGTATGTCACCCAAGGCACCTGATCGTTGTCCATGGAAACCGGCAGCCGGAACAAAATGGAACGGATCACCAGCCCGGCCTGATACCCGGCAACATGGGTAAATTGGAGTCCTCCGGCGATATCGCCGATTGCATAAATTTTGCGGTTGGAAGTCCGAAGACCCTTGTCGACCGTGATACCTTTTTTTGAGAAATCGACGCCCGCCGCCTCCAGCCCCAAGCTGTCCACATTGGGTGCACGGCCCGTCGCAACCAGCAAATGACTGACCGTTTGAGTAACAGTATCTCCGGCTTCGTTCCGCGCTGTCACGGTGATCCCGTCACCCGTTTTTTCAACCCTCTCGACGGCTGTTTTCTGGAGAATTTCGATCCCCTCGTCCTTTAAGGCCTGCAGAACGATTCCCGCCAATTCCGGATCGTCTTTACCGAGCGCCGTCTGAGCTTCAAACACCGTCACCTTCGCCCCAAGACGGCGATGCGCCTGTGCCATTTCCAAGCCAATCGGGCCACCACCAATAATGCCGAGGTGCTCCGGTGTATCTCGTAGATCAAACAGGGTTTCATTGATCAGATACGGCACTTCATCCAACCCGGGGATCGGAGGAACGAGAGCGGAAGACCCAGCCGCGATGACAAAGCGCCGCGCCTTGATCTCGTGGTCACCGGCTAAAACACACTCCGGGCTGGTGAATTGCCCATGCTCCCGCAACACGGTGACACCAAGACCTTCAAAGCGCTCTTGAGAATCATGCGGCTCGATTGCCGCAATTACGTTTCGGACGTGATCATTTGCTTCAGAAAAGCTGATATCAGCTGCAGTGGCGTGAATGCCAAACGCCGCGCCTCCCTGCGCATGTTTTGCCGCTTTGCCTGCCGCCAGAAGAGCCTTTGATGGAACGCACCCGTAATTCAGGCAATCTCCGCCCATCTTACCCTTTTCGATCAGAACCACATCCACGCCGAATGCGGCGGCAGCGGCGGCGACCGACAGGCCACCCGATCCTGCACCAATCACGCAAATGTCTGGGGTCAGCAGTTTCGCCATGCACGGCTCCTGTCATGTTGGTTCGGTAAGGGCAGGATTTCTGTTATTTGCTGGAACGCAAACGCTTCAAGACGACGGGGATAAGGCTTGCAATACCAAGGGCAAAAAACGCTGCGATCAACTGCGGTGTGACAAGTGCCGAGATTTCGACCGAGCAAGTGCCCGCAGACGCACAGCCTGGATTTGCCGCTTCCTGGGCCGCAATAACGCTGTCGAGACCGGACCCGATGAAAGCAAAAGCGAATGTCCCGGGAATGATGCCGACAAATGTGGCAAGCGCATAGGACGGTAAAGGCATCTGAAAAACAGCAGGTGCAATGTTCACCAGCCAGAACGGAAAAATCGGCGTCAGGCGGAGGAAAAGGAGATAGTTGAAGGCGTCTTCCCGGAACCCTTCGGACAACCGGGTCAGGAAGGGACCTGCCCGTTTCGTCAGCACATCCCCGATTGAGGAACGAGCAATCAGGAACACTGCTGTTGCGCCCAATGTCGCGCCAAAAACAGTTGCCAGGCCGCCGATCACCCAGCCGAACAGAAAGCCGCCAGCGATCGTGAAAAGCGAGGCACCCGGGAACGACAGGGCGACAGTAGCGGCATAAAGAGCGATATAGCTCAGGACGGCCACTGCAAGATTGGCATCAACGAAGGTGATAAGCTGCTGCCGCTCCATGATCAGCGTCGAAAGCGTGAGATGTTTGTGCAGGCCTTGTGAAAACGCGAGTGCCATAAGGGACAACAAGACAACAAGTGGAGCCCACTTTTTCGCAAGCGCTGTCAACGAGCGTCCGGCCACCGAATCCTCTTTTTTATCGTTTTCGTCGGATGCGTTCATTGCCTCCGCCTCATTGCCGCGCATTGGCCAATCACTCCATTATCCCTATTTCCGCCGCTTTTGATCGGTATGTGTGCCGATGTCTTAAGTCAGGTGTACCTTAAACGGGGTAAAAAGAAGTTGGTTTCACTGATAAGTGAGGCTGGCAGTGTTTTCGGTCACCTGTGTGTGATTGCCTGAGAAAGCGAGAATCTCGGCGACACAAGTTGACTCCAAACACCATGACGCTTATAAGCGCGCTCGATCGGGACATGCATTCGGACCCAAGGCTTTTTAGGAGCTGCGCTGGCTGAGCGCTTCGAGTGCTTCCTCCAAAGAATTTAAATGAACAAGGGCCGCGCTTAAGCCGCGCGGGGAAGAACAATGAAGCGTACGTATCAACCGAGCCGTCTTGTCCGCAAGCGTCGCCACGGCTTCCGCGCACGTATGGCCACCAAAAGCGGCCGTCAGGTGCTTGCTCGCCGTCGTGCGAAGGGCCGTAAGAGCCTCAGCGCCTAAGCGGCAACTGCTTGCAGCGCCGGATTGGCGGCGCATGCCAACAGCCAATCCGCAGCCATGAACATACTCAAAAAGCGCTCCGATTTCCTTGCGGTTGCCAAAGGCGGCCGTGTAGGTCGGCGCGCTTTTGTTGTTCAGGGCTTGCAACACAGCTCCGAGGCTGCGCCGCGGATTGGCTACACAGTCACAAAAAAAACCGGCAATTCCGTTGTCCGAAGCCGTATCAAGCGGCGCTTGCGTGCAGCAGTTGCTGAGCTTTCACCAGCCGAAATTCCCAAAAATGCAGATTTTGTGCTGGTAGCGCGTGATTCTGCGCTGACTCTTCCCTTCCCAAATCTGGTTGCAGACCTTAAGTCTGGGCTACACCAGGTGCTGGATCCGGCGACACCGCGTGGGCGCGGCAAGCCACGCAAGGGCAACCGGCAGAAACAGATGCATCACCGTACAGGTAACAGGGGTAAATCCAGTTGATTTCTGAAAACCGCAATACGATTCTCGCAATCGTTCTGTCCCTGATCGTTCTGCTGGCGTGGCAGTATTTTTATGCCGGTCCGCAATTGGAGCGCCAACAGGCGGCACTTCAGGCCCAACAGGAAGCAGAGACTGCTCAACAGGCTACTCCAGGTGGGGTAAACCCTGACGCACCAACCCCATCTGTTGCCGGCTCAGGCGCGACTGTCGCACCATCTGCTACGGGCCTGCAGGGTTTTGCCTCACGCGACCAAGCTATTTCTGCGACACAACGTGTGGTCATCGACACACCGCGTCTGGAAGGATCCATCAACCTGACAGGCGGCCGACTCGATGACTTGCGGCTCAAGGACTACCACGAGACTGTCGACCGGAGCAGCCCGACCATCGTGCTGTTCTCCCCAACCGGTAGTCCGAACCCGTACTACAGCGATTATGGCTGGGTTGCTGATGCAGGTGCCAACATTACCCTGCCGGGACCGGATACTGTTTGGTCCGTCAACGGTTCGTCGAACCTCACGCCATCTACACCTTTGACCCTGTCCTGGGACAATGGTGAAGGCCTTGTGTTTAACCGCACGTTCTCAGTGGACGAGAACTACATGTTCGACGTCACACAATCGGTGACAAACAACTCTGGCGATGCGGTTACGCTTTACCCATATGGCTTGATCGCGCGCAAAGGCATCCCTGAAACGACCGGTATCTGGATCCTTCACGAAGGTCTGCTTGGCGTCTTTGGCGAAGAAGGCCTCGTGGAAGTCGACTATTCCGATTTGGAAGAAGATGGTCCGGTACGCCCGGCAGCAGTCGATCGCGGATGGCTTGGCATCACCGATAAATACTGGGCTGCGACCCTCATCCCGACACCTGGCCAGGAATTCCAACCCGGCTTCAGCTACGGCGCGCAGAGCGGTAACTTTCAGGCCGATTATCTCGGCAATGCGGTTGTCGTCCCTGCCGGTGGTGTCGGTGAAACCAGCTCGTACCTTTTTGCCGGGGCCAAAGAGACCAATCTCCTCGACGCTTATGAGGCGTCCCTCAGCATCGAGCGCTTTGAGCTGCTGATCGACTGGGGTTGGTTCTACTTCCTGACCAAGCCGATGTTCTACGCCATCGATTTCCTGTTCCATTACTTCGGAAACTTTGGCGTCGCGATCCTCCTCGTCACCGTCATCATCAAACTGTTCTTCTTCCCGCTGGCAAACAAATCCTATGTCAGCATGAGTAAGATGAAACTGGTGCAGCCTCAGATGACGGAGATCCGCGAAAAGTATGCGGATGACCGACAGAAGCAGCAGCAAGCGCTGATGGAGCTGTACAAGAAGGAAAAGATCAACCCGCTGGCCGGCTGTTTGCCGATCCTGATCCAGATCCCGGTATTCTTTGCACTCTACAAGGTGCTCTTCGTCACCATCGAGATGCGCCACGCGCCGTTCTTCGGCTGGATCCAGGATCTCAGTGCCCCGGATCCGACATCCTTGTTCAATCTGTTCGGTTTGATTCCGTGGGATCCGCCGCAGCTTTTGATGCTTGGGGTCTGGCCGCTGATCATGGGCATCACGATGTTTGTCCAAATGAAGATGAACCCGGCTCCGCCAGATCCGACGCAGCAGATGATCTTCACATGGATGCCTGTGGTCTTCACCTTCATGCTGGCATCGTTCCCGGCAGGCCTTGTCATCTACTGGGCGTGGAACAACTCGCTCTCGATTGCGCAGCAGTGGGTGATTATGAGCCGCCAGGGCGTCAAGGTAGAGCTTTGGGACAATCTTGGCTCCATGTTCAAACGAAAGAAACCGGCAGCAGACGACAAGAGCTGACAAACCCGGAAAATAAAGATATAGACCAAGGGCCTCGCCAACCGGCGGGGCCTTTTAAGTGTCAGGAGTGTCCAGTCAATGAACCACTAAGACAAAGACCAGTTCCGCAAGGCGAAGCCGCTGACCGGTTGGTCGACCGCGTTGTCAATGACGCGCCCAACTTCCCTTGTTTCTTTGTTTTGGAGGTCCCATGCACGGCCCAGCCCCTTATAACACGCACCCATTCAACGGTGAGCCGCACACGGTTTTTCTTAAGAATGTCATTACCCGACCCAACATCGAGGTCGGCGACTACACCTATTATCACGACGACAAACACGCGGCGGAGTTTGAAAACCACAACGTGCGTTATCACTTCGACTTCGTCGGCGACAAACTCAAGATCGGGCGGTTTTGTGCACTCGCCTCCGGCACAATCTTCATCATGAATGGCGCAAACCACGCCTTGACCGGCTTTTCGACCTACCCGTTCAATATCTTCGGCAACGGTTGGGAAGAAGGCTTCAATCCAGCGACGATCTTTGATCATTTGCGCGGGGACACGCTTGTGCAGCATGACGTCTGGTTTGGCACCAACTCCGTTGTCATGCCGGGTGTAACCATTTGCTCTGGCGCAATCATCGGTGCACATGCTGTCGTTGCGTCGGACATCCCTCCTTTTGCGATCGCTGTCGGCAATCCGGCCCGGGTCATCAAGATGCGCTTTGACGAGCGAACGATCGACCGTCTCCTGGATATTGCATGGTGGGATTGGCCGGTAGAGAAAATCTCCCGGAACCTTTCGGCAATCAGAGCATCGGATATCGAAGCGTTGGAAACTGCAGCCCTGGAACCTGCGAACATGCTCGACGCAACTGCACAGGCAGGTTAGAAGGCAACTCATGAGTGACAATGAAACCTATACCGAGGAAGATCTGGAAGCCGGGCGGCTGATGTTTGCCCGGCCATGGGATTTTCTGACCAGCGTGACCGATATGGCAAATTTGCCGCCTGCCGCCGGCACCGAAATCGCCTTTGCTGGACGGTCAAATGTCGGCAAATCCAGCCTGATCAATGCGCTAACTGGGCGAAAAGGGCTTGCCCGGACGTCGTCCACCCCGGGCCGGACACAGATGCTGAACTTCTTTGTCGCGCCGGAGACACCGCTCACGATCGTCGACATGCCCGGCTACGGATATGCACAGGCCCCGAAGGAACTGGTCGAGGCCTGGACAAATCTCGTGTTCTCCTATCTTCGCGGCCGCCCGAACCTTCGGCGCGTAATCCTGTTGATTGACAGCCGTCACGGGATCAAGAAGAACGATCTTGAGGCGATGGAGCTGCTTGATAAAGCTGCGGTTGTCTACCAGGTCGTGTTGACCAAGGCCGACAAAATCAAGCCACCTGCCCTGGTGCGCCTGGTCGATGAAACCAAGGCTGCACTGGCAAAACGGGTGGCAGCCCATCCTGAGATTATCGCAACGTCCTCGGAGAAAAACCGGGGAGTAGATGAGCTCCGGGCAGAACTTTGTAACCTCGCCACTCAATAGACCTCCGGGGCATCATTGATTGTGAGATCTCGCCAAACCCGGTATAGCAAAGCTCTTTCGCTTTCATGGACTTCTGCCGAATAAACTGAAGAGTATCGTTTCTTTATGACCGCACCTGAGACTTCGAGCCGCGCGCACATTATCTCTCAAGCTCTGCCTTACATGCAGCGCTATGACGACAAGACTGTTGTCGTGAAGTATGGCGGGCATGCCATGGGCGACACGGATCTCGGTCAGGCATTTGCCCGGGACATAACCTTGTTGCGCCAAAGCGGTGTCAATCCTGTGGTGGTTCACGGCGGTGGTCCGCAAATCGGCAAGATGCTCGAACGGCTGAACATCGTCAGTGAGTTCAAGGGCGGACTGCGGGTCACGGACAAGGCAACGGTTGAGGTTGTCGAGATGGTCCTTGCCGGTGCGATCAACAAGGAGATCGTGCAGCTGATCAACGCCGAGGGCGGCCGTGCGGTCGGTCTGTGCGGCAAGGACGGTAATCTGATCCAGGCGCGCAAGCTGAAGCGCACTGTGGTCGATCCGAACAGCAATATTGAGAGCGTTCTGGATCTCGGGTTTGTCGGAGAACCGGCAGAAGTTGATCCAACGGTCCTCAAACTCGTGCTCAAGGAAGACATCATTCCTGTTGTTGCACCGGTTGCTCCGGGAGATGACGGCGAAACTTACAACATCAACGCGGACACCTGCGCCGGTGCGATTGCCGGTTCCCTGAATGCCGAACGCTTGTTGTTCCTGACCGACGTGCCGGGTGTCCTCGACAAGGATGGTCAACTGATCAAACAGCTGACCGTTGCCAAGGCACGTGAACTAATGGCGGACGGGACCATCTCCGGCGGCATGATCCCAAAGGTTGAGACTTGCATAGACGCGCTGGAACGCGGTGTCGAAGGCGTGGTAATCCTGAATGGCAAGGTTCCACATGCAGTTCTTTTGGAGCTCTTCACCGATGGCGGCGCCGGGACGCTGATACGCCCGTGACCGACAACTCCTCTCTTCCGACCGAAGGCCGGCATGCGCACCGGCAAGACCTGCGCGTATTCCAAGGCGTTGAAGCGTGGGTCTTCGATCTCGACAACACACTGTATCCGCATGAGTCAGACCTCTTTCCGCAGATCAATGACCAGATCTCCAAGTATGTGCAGAAAATTCTGGATCTTGGGCGGGACGAAGCCATGGTGCACCAGAAGGCGCTGTACCATGAATACGGCACCACGTTGCGCGGGCTGATGACCACCCACAACATCGACCCGGACGACTACCTCGCCTTCGTCCATGACATCGACTATTCGAACCTCGCGCCCGATCCCGATTTGGGCACCGCGATCGAGGCATTGCCGGGCAAAAAATTCATCTTCACGAACGGTGATCGTCCACATGCCGAACGCACTGCGGAAGCACTCGGCATTTCGAACCATTTTGAAGACATTTTCGATATCGTATCCGCAGAGCTGATCCCAAAGCCCAACCGCGAGACATATGAGATGTTCCTGTCACGGACAGGCGTTGCTCCGGCACGCGCTGCCATGTTCGAGGACCTCGCCAAGAATCTCTCTGTTCCGCACCATCTCGGCATGCGCACTACGCTGATTGTTCCGAGAGGATCTCGTGAAGTCTTGCAGGAAAACCTGGATCTGGAAGCAGATCCCTACCCGCATGTTGATTTTGTGACCGAGGATCTGGCGGGATTTTTGAAAGCCGTCAAAGGATCGCTGGCTTAAGACGCGCGTATCTCTTAGATTGAGAAAAACTCAATCTGGCTCGATCACCTATGGCGTCTCTTCGCGCACTTAACGCTTTTGCCCTGCTTGCCCGTCACGGACGGGCAGCACTGGCGGCTGAAAAACTGGGCGTGTCCCCCTCCGCCTTGTCACATCTGATGCGCAAGCTGGAAAGCGAACTCGGCGCGACACTGGTCAACCGGGATGGCCGCGGTTTGACCTTGACCGAGGAAGGTCAACGGCTCGCACTCAGTCTCGGCGATGCGTTTGATAGAATTGATGAAGCTGTCGACAGCTTCAAGCGGCGTGGCCGCACGGAGTTGCGCATCAGCACCGTGTCAACCTTCGCCACACGGTGGTTGATCCCTCGCCTTCCACAATTTCAATCCAACCAGCCGGATGTTGAACTGCTGCTGTCGACATCCACGCGTATGGTTGATCTGGATCGCGAGAATTATGACTGCGCTATTCGCCTTGGGACGGGCAACTGGCCAAGCGTCGAAAGCCATCTTCTTTGGAAGGAGCATTTGGCTGTCGCCATGGCGCCTGGGCTGTTGGCTGGCAAGAACCCTAAGGACCCATCCGTCCTGACCGGACTGCCCCTGCTACACAGCGCATCCCGCCGTAATGACTGGAGCCAGTGGCTAAACGCGGCTGGCTTAGATCATCCAGATACGAAATCAGGAACCCTGCTGCAGAGCCGGGACCTTGCTATCCAGGCAGCCATTGCCGGTATGGGCGCAATTGCGATTGACCGGCGGTTTGTCTCACAGGAACTGGACGCTGGCCATCTCATTTGCCCGGACTGGACCGTATTGGAGCTAGAGACAGGATACTGGTTTGTCCGCTCCCCGGCACGGACCCTAAGTCGCCCTGTCTCAGCCTTTCGGGACTGGCTCCAGGACGCTGCGTAATCCGCTCAGCTCCAAAGGATAATGCCCAACACAGCCAGCACAATAAGGATACAGCCCGCGATCTCTGATCGTGCAATTGTTTCCTTAAACACAAGCCAAGACGCCAGGAACGTGAACACCAGCTCGATCTGTGCCAGTGCCCGGACATAGGCAACGTTCTGCAAGGTCATGGCCGTAAACCACCCGATCGAACCAGCCACACCGGTCGCTCCCGCCCAGATGGCAACGCGCCAAGCGGCTAAACTGGCTGTCAGTTGCTCGGGTTCCCGGACGATCATCCAGGCGATCATGACGATGGTCTGGAAAAGCGTGGCGTAGGCCAGCGCAAAACCGGCTTGCATTGGAACACCCGTGCCCTCCAAGGACAATGATGCGACGCGATAAGCGGCGGCAGACGCGCCAAACATGGCCGCTGACCCGAGACCGATCAGGGCAGGCCGACCCAATAGAGATTGCCGGACAACAGAAGCACTCAATGACGTCCGGGCGAGTGAAATGACGATCACGCCCGCAATACCAATCAGGATGCAGACACCGGTCGCCCAGGAGATGTGTTCGCCCAAAAGCAGGAAACCAAAAAGCGCTGCCTGGATCGGTTCCGTTTTCGAATAGGCCGTGCCGACTGCAAAATTCCGAAAGGAAAACAGATAGACAAGCAGGAACGTACCGAAGACCTGAGCCAAACCGCCCAGCGCACCCGCGATCAGGAATACGGAGTTGATCTCTGGAAATTCAAAGCCAAACCCGACATGCAAGACTGCGACATAAAGACAGGCAAATGGAAACCCGTATCCAAAGCGGACAAATGTCGCACCTGTGCTGCCAAGCTGGCCTTTCAAGTGTTTCTGAACGGCTGAGCGCAAATTTTGGCAAAATGCGGCAAAGAGCGTAATCGGGATCCAAAGTTCCATCAGAGCATCAGTCTAATTATTGATATGAACTCACTCTACAGCCTACGGAAAGCCGGAATAATTATTGTTTTGAACGCCCTTCTATGAGTTTCTTTCAACTATAGCGATGCTTCTGAGATCATGGAGAGAAAGTGTTTCCCGTCCAAGCGCCGTTTGTTTGCCGTTTGCCGGTCTGTTCTGGTCGCTGGCACGCTTGACACCTGACGGCGTGGAGGCTTAGGTCCGCGCAGAATTCCTCAGTTCCGGAGACTTGCTTCCAGATGACACACGACCTTGCAGCCCTTTCGAAAACCATTGATGCGGCGTTCGAAGACAGCGCCTCGATCGACATCCACACGACCGGCGACGTTCGTGATGCTGTCGAAACCACGCTGAACCTACTCGATCGTGGGCAATTGCGGGTCGCAGAAAAGAAAGACGGCGACTGGGTTGTCAATCAGTGGGCCAAGAAAGCGGTTCTGCTGTCGTTCCGCCTCAACCCGATGGACGTAATCAAGGGTGGCCCGGGCGATGCAACCTGGTGGGACAAGGTGCCGTCCAAGTTTGACGGCTGGCGCGGCCTCGACTTTGAAGACGCCGGCTTCCGGGCTGTACCGAACTGCACCGTTCGCCGCTCCGCATTCATCGGCAAGGGCGTAGTGCTGATGCCATCGTTCGTCAACCTCGGTGCCTATGTCGACGAGGGCACAATGGTGGACACTTGGGCGACCGTTGGCTCCTGTGCTCAGATCGGCAAGAACGTCCACCTGTCGGGCGGAGTTGGCATTGGCGGTGTCTTGGAGCCGCTTCAGGCCGGCCCTGTCATCATCGAAGACAACTGCTTCATCGGCGCTCGCTCCGAGGTGGTCGAAGGCTGCATTGTCCGCGAAGGTTCTGTCTTGGGCATGGGCGTTTTCATCGGCAAGTCGACAAAGATCGTCAACCGCATGACCGGTGAGCTCACCTACGGCGAAGTCCCGCCGTATTCGGTCGTAGTTGCCGGCTCCATGCCCAGCGCAAACACCATGGGCAATGGTGAAGCTGCCCCGCACCTCTACTGCGCCGTTATCGTTAAGACGGTCGACGAAAAGACACGGTCTAAGACCGCGATCAACGAGCTGCTGCGCGACTAAACAGTAAAAGCTTGAGTTAAATTGGAAAACCCGCCGGTCTGCGGCGGGTTTTCTGCGTTTTGGCCGGTTAATTCAAGCCGCCCAAAGACGTCCGGTCAGCTCACCGATCACGAGCGACAAAAGAATGTCGAGGAATACAATTCCGATCGCCATGCTGACTGATGCCTGCAAGGCAATGCGCGCAATCAGGAACCGATACCACAGCACGACAATCAGGCAAGTGAACGACAGAAGCACCATGATCCCGGACGGGATGATGCCGGTCAGGTACAATAGAGCGATCACCAGGTAGGGCATGGATGCTAGAATGCTCGTCCAATTGCGCACCACAATAAACGGTACGTATTGCCGTGAAATACCAATCGGTCCGGCGATGAGCGCCAGAATTAGCGGCAATGTAACCCAATCGATGCCGAGGCTCATGAATTGAGCAAACCAGTAGGTGTCTGCGGGAAAGAGCTCTGCGACGATGACATTTTCAGAAATCAGCAGTTTCTTTTCCGCCATGGCGCTGACCAGAAACACAGGCGCCAACAAGAAGATCACCTGAAACGATCGCCAGAACCCCTGTAGGGACAAGTCGAAATAGGACATTCCCTGAGGTTCGCTGCGTAAAAGAAGCCATGAGCCTTCCCACGCTGCCCGCAATTCATTGGTACTGATCAAATCCCGACGGCTCCGGCCTATTTCGAAAAGTAGCTGACCAGGAATCGATGATAGATTGCAGCCAGACGGTCAAGATCTTCCACTGCGACACATTCATCAACCTTGTGCATCGTTTGACCGACCAGACCAAACTCCACAACAGGACAGTAGTTCTTAATAAACCGGGCATCTGACGTCCCGCCGCCTGTCGATAGTTCCGGCGTCCGCCCTGTTTCCTCAGAGACGGCCATGCTGAGCGCCTCAATCAGCGTTTCATCTTTGGTCAGGAAAGACTCGCTGGCGTCTCTCTTGAACTCAATGTTCATTTTCAAGGAACCCAGGTCCACCGTTTCCAGCGTCTCCAGGATCCTCGCCTTCAGGCTATCCAGCGTCCAAGTGTCATTGTAGCGGATGTTAAACCGGAACTCTGACCGGGCCGGAATGACATTGAAGGCCGTGTTGCCGACATCGACCGTCACGATCTCCAAATTGGAGGGCTGAAACCGCTCATTGCCTTCGTCCAATTTTAGATCGTTGAGTGCAGCCATCAGATTTGTCAGGCCCGGGATCGGATTGTCCGCAAGATGCGGATAAGCTGCATGGCCCTGAACCCCGGCGACTGTGACAATGCCCGAGAGAGAGCCCCTGCGGCCTACCTTGATTGCGTCTCCAAGAGCGTCCGGATTGGTCGGCTCGCCGACGATGCAGGCGTCAAACCGATGGCCTTGCTTGTCAGCCCACTCCAGCAATTTGACCGTGCCATTGATCGCCGGCCCTTCTTCGTCACCCGTGATCAGGAACGAAATCGTGCCGCCGAAATCCGTTCCATTGTGGTCAACGAACTCCAGCGCGGCGGCTGCAAAGGAAGCAATGCCTCCCTTCATATCAACAGCGCCGCGGCCATAAAGCACGCCATTATCGATTTCGCCCTCGAACGGTCCGTGCGTCCAATCCAACTCAGAACCAGCTGGAACGACATCAGTGTGCCCCGCGAAAACAAAATGCGGGGCTCCAGATCCAACCGAGGCAAAGAGATTTTCAACATCCGGCGTGGCGTCATCCTGAAAAACCACTCTATCCACGCGGAAACCGGCGTCTTTCAGAAGCGCCTCAAGCGCCGACAAAGCGCCACCTTCTTTCGGTGTGACAGACGGGCACCGGATCAATTCACGGGCGATGAAGGTGGCAGGCGACATGGACATAATGCAAACTTTTATAGTGTTGGATGGCAGGCGGGATCAGCTTTTGCGCCAGTAACTGTTGGGCAAGGGGCCATGCTTGTTGGGTTCTGCGACACCCGGCGTAAAACCAACGATCAAGACCATCAGAATATTCAGACCGGGCACAAAGATCAGCAAGGCCCAGAATCCACTGAATCCCATATCCTGCAATCGCTTGATTACAAGCGCCAATTCGATCCACTGCAGAACAAAAAACAAGATCGGAAACAGCGGATTGGATTCCATGAATTGGGAAATCGCCACCGTATCAGCTGTGAAATCGATCTCGGTCGAGCTCCACCACATGTTCACGGAAATCGCGATCACGACCCACACAAGCGCAAAACTCAACCAATAGGGCTCCCGCCCGATCCGTCCGATCGGGCTGAACAGGGCCCAGACGGGACCAGGTGAAATGTTGGCGCTTGGAGCGTTGGTCATAGAATACCACTTGTTAAAATGAGGTCTGGACAGGAGTTAGTCGCTTAAGACATCGGGATCAAGCTTCGTTCTACGCGAAAGACGCATACCAACGCAGCACTGGTTTTTTCTGTCGCAACAAGTCAATAATACCGCTGCGTAATTTTTTGGCAGGCTTTTGCCGGTAGGGAGATTAACGCAATTACCCTCCAGTTCCACTTCCTGAGCGGGGCACCCATGATCAATGCTTCAATAATAAAGAATCCCATCGCCTATTTCCTCATCGCACTCATTTCCATCCCACTTTTCATAACTCCGTCAAACGCCCAGGAAACGGCATCGGCACTTCCACCAGCACTCCAGCAAGAGTCGATGGAAAAGCTCGCGTCTGATCTCGATCCAGATCAAGTCAATGCGCTGGCTGATCTCGTTACCTTGCTGCAAGAAGGCGCTGACGCCAAGAATGCAAGCATTGACGCATCTGCCGAGGGGGGGACCTTCATCGAGCAGGTGCAATCCGCAGTTGGCGCCTTCGGGGCCATGATCGCCGGCCATTTCCAAAACTTGCCTGCACTTGTTACAGGGATCGTGTCAGGGATCGCCGCCTTGTTTGCAGGCTCGGTCGCCGGACCGGTCCACATTCTCCTCGGCTCGATCGCTCTGCTCTTGGTCACGGGTTATGCCGCCGAGTTTCTATTCAATCGCTTGGTCATCAAAAAACGAGAGCAAATCCAGTCTCAGGAGCCTGACTCCCTCTTCCAGACCATTAAGACTGTTTCCTCGCGGGCCGGACTGGACCTTGGCGGACTGATCATTTTCGCGATTGTCGTCATGATTGTCGGCCGAATGGCGATCTTCGACCCTGTAACCCGGTCCTTTGCGTTCCAGGCAGTGTTTTGGATTGTTCTGCTACCGAGGGCCATTGCGGCGTTGTTGCGATTTGCGCTTGCGCCCCAACGAAGCGAATTGCGTTTGGTAAGTGCCAATGACACGACCGCAAAGTCGCTCTACCGCAGCTTCACGTCACTGTTCGCCTTTGTCGGCGTTTCGTTTTTCGTGCGCAATGTAATGCTGGCGACCGGGGCCGATGTTGGCGAAACCTATCGGTTTTTCATCGGTTTTGGTGTCAACGCCTGGCTGGTCGCTGTTCTCTGGAAATCGCGGCACGGCCTCACAAACATCATCCTCGGCGACGATGAAGAACCCACCAGCGGCCTGGAGCGCATGGCGCGGTTCTGGCCTTATTTCTCAATGGCGTTCATTGTCTTCAACTGGCTGCTCGTCCAGATCACATCCAGCATGGGCATTGATGCATTGACAGCGGGCCGGTCGCTCGGCGTCATTGCTCTCGTGGTCTTTGCCCCATTCCTCGACACGATGGTTCGCGGGATCGTGTCGCATATTGTTCCGCCGATGCAGGGCGAAGGTCCGGTTGCCGAGGCCGCGCACATGCAAACCCGGCACAGCTATGTCCGGATCGCCCGTGTCGCACTGCTTGCTTTCCTCATCCTGACCGTAGGCCGCATTTACGGCCTGAACCTCTTGGCTCTTGGGGGTGATGGGGGATCCGATGTTGCGCGCAACAGTGTCATCTTCCTTCTGATTTTGGCCGCCGGTTATCTGGCCTGGGAGATCACCAATCTTTGGGTAAGCCGGCAGCTGGCGAAAGACTCGCCGCCACAAGCCGCCCAGGATGAGGAATCGGAAATGGGCGGTGCCGGCAAGTCCCGGCTGGCGACAATTCTGCCGCTTGTCCGGATCGTTCTGCAGGTCACAATTGTTACCCTCACCGTCCTGCTTGGCTTGAGCCAACTCGGCGTCAACATCACCCCGTTGCTTGCTGGTGCTGGTGTTGTCGGTCTGGCGGTCGGATTTGGAGCACAAACGCTTGTCAGCGATGTCGTCGCGGGCATTTTCTTCCTCATGGACGACGCATTCCGCATGGGTGAATTCATCAACACTGGCGGTGCCCAAGGCACGATTGAAAAAATCTCGATCCGGTCGATGCAGCTGCGCGGCACCAAGGGCGCCGTCCATGTCGTGCCTTATGGTCAGATTTCCAACCTCACCAATCTGTCGCGCGACTGGGTGATCATGAAGCTGAAGTTCACCATCCCGTTCGACACCGATCAGGAGAAGGTCCGCAAGATCTTCAAGAAAATCGGCCAAGAGATCATGGAGATGGACGAATACAAGGACGACATGCTTGCGCCATTCAAAGGTCAAGGTGTCGCCGATGTCGACGATGTTGGTATCGTCGTCCGGGGCAAGTTCACCACCAAGCCTGGCAAACAGTTCGGTGTCCGCCGGGAAATCTACAAGCGTGTCCAAAAAGCGTTTGAAGAAAACGGCATCCAGTTTGCCCGCAAGGAGGTTCGGGTGCAGCTGCCGGAAAACGCAAAACTCGATGATAGTGAAAAGGAAGCCATTGCCGCGGCGGCGGCAGAGGCTGCCGCTCCTAAACCAGCTCCTCAGACTTAGTTTGAAAAGTAAGCCCTTCTGCGCATTGGCGGAAGGGCTCCCTCAAGCGTATCATCGGACCACAAACATGTGTTTCGTGTGCTTTTGGGAGGAAGCTGAGACATGAGCGAACAAGAGTTGGCGTCAAATGAGCTGCGCCCAATGCCGCAGGTCAACAAGATCACCGCCAATGATGTGATTGATGCCCTGGCCGCAGGTATGGCGGATTTCCGGCGCGCCCCGGTCTACGGCATTACGATCGGAGCAATCTTCGCGGCGGGAGGGCTGTTTGTTGTCCTCAGCGCCGCCGCACTGAAGATGAGTTACCTGTCCTATCCGGCGGCAGCAGGGTTCGTTCTTCTCGGCCCATTTGCCGCAGTGGGACTGTATGAGGTCAGCCGGAGACTGCAATCGGGGGAAGAACTCTCCTGGTCCAAGATTTTGGGCACCATGTGGGCGCAAAAGGGCCGAGAACTCTCCTGGATGGCGTTTGTCGTACTCTTCATCCAGATTATGTGGATGTACCAAGTCCGGTTGCTGCTTGCGCTGTTTTTGGGTTTCCGGTCATTCGCTTCGTTTGAAGAGTTTTTGACTGAGATTGTCTCGACGCCGGAAGGCCTGATGTTCCTGGCGGTTGGTCACGTGGTCGGCGCGATCCTGTCCCTGATCCTCTTCTCATTGACCGTCATTTCGTTCCCGCTCCTTCTCGAAGAGGACCGGGATTTCATCACAGCAATGATCACAAGCGTTCGTGCGGTTGTCACATCTCCGGTGCCAATGATCGGTTGGGCGTTCGCCGTGACCGCCACCTTGATCGTCTCAATGGCACCCGGTTTCCTGGGATTGATAATCACATTGCCGATCCTCGGGCACACGACATGGCACCTTTACAAAAAATGCGTGGTGTTTCCTGAAAAAGCAGAGGCCGGGTAGCTGCGGTTGGTCGGCCTAGTCGGCGGGCGTTTCGTTTAACGCGATTTGCGCCTTGCGCGCTTGCCACTCTGCCAGGGAGTCAATGTCCACTTGTGCAGGCCGGTAATCAACCCGGGTCAGATAAAGACCGTCAGCTGGAGCAACCGGTCCGCACGCTTTCCGGTCCCGCGCCTCCAGAGCCTTGGTGATATCCCCCGGACCCCACCGGCCTTCGCCAACGAGACGAAGGGTTCCCACCATTGAGCGGACCTGATTGTGTAGGAAAGATCGGCTGGAACACTCGGCAATGACAAATTCGCCGTCCCGGTAAACTGAAAAATGCTCAAGCGTCTTTTCCGGGCTTTTTGCCTGACACCGGGAGTGACGGAAGGTCGTGAAATCGTGGTGGCCAACGAACTCCTGCGCCGCCTCATGCATGGCATCGGCATCCAGCTCATGTTTCACGTGCCAAGCCAATCCGAGCTGATGCGTCAATGGCTGCAGACGATTGTGAATTCGATAGCGGTAGGCACGCCGGATCGCAGAAAAGCGGGCATCAAATCCCTCATGCATTTCTTCACACTCAAGGATGACCACCGGGTCGGGCTGGCAATGGAAATTCAGCGCGCCCATGACCGTTTTGATTGGCCATTTCTTGGAGAGATCCGCGTGGCAGACCTGACCTGTTGCATGAACGCCTGTGTCCGTGCGCCCTGCCCCGCCAATGGTCACTGCTTCGCCGGAGAAAGCCTTGATCGCCCGCTCGATCACCGCCTGCACAGACGGCGCATTTGCTTGCCGCTGCCATCCGGAAAACGGCCGCCCATCATATTCCACAGTCAGCTTGTATCGCGGCATCGGTCTTCTTATTCAAATTCTTCAAAGGGCGTGGCGAAGGTGACTTCGATCGGCAAGTTGTTCGACCCAGCTTCGGTCAAGGGTGCCGCCATAAAAGCCGCACCGGCATAGGGCCCATGAACTTTTTTTGCCAGCTCCGCATCAAAGCCAAATCTTGGGAAATAGCTCGGCGGACCGAGCACCAAAACCAGATCTTCCTGCAGCTCGCCGAGACGCTCCATCGACGATCCAATGAGCCGGGACCCGATCCCTTTGCGTTGCTCATCAGCTCGTATCGAGACTGGCGCAAGACAGGCGACCTGAACGGCTTGATTTGCCCCAATCGTGGTGTTCGTGACTCGGCTGAAGGCGATATGTCCAAGAATGGCGCCATCAGATGCTGCTGCCACCTGTTCCAGTACGAGCGCACCGCAATGACGTAGCTTGTGCACGAGGCGCGCTTCCATATCTGACGGATAAACGGACAGAAGAAGCGCCTCAACAGCCTTTTCATCCGCAGGTGTCAGCTCCCGGATGGTCACGTCAGAAATGGTGCTGTCATTGCTCATTGGTCGCTCCTGCTGCAGCCTAGCTGACATGTGCTCCAACAGATAGGGCAGCGCCGCGCAAGAAATCTTCGCCTGTCATCGGTTTCTTGCCAGCACGTTGAACCTGATCGAGGCGCACCGCATTAGCACCACAAGCCACAACTGGTGCCCCGTTAACAGCCAATACATTTCCGGGATCGCCATTGCCATCTGCTAAGCTGCTGCGCAAAACCTTCACCCGTTCAGTTTTGCCGCCCAGCTCCATCTCGCACCAGGCGCCCGGAAACGGTGAAAGGCCACGGATGTGATTGTGTACGTTTGCAGCCGGCAAAGACCAATCGATCCGAGTTTCCTGTTTGGAGAGCTTCGCCGCATAGGTGACACCCTCCTCGGATTGCACCTGTTCGCCCAGCGCGCTCCGGGACAAGGCTGCGAGTGCCCGAACCATCAAGTCGCCGCCAAGGCTCGACAATTGGTCGTGCAACTCTCCGGCGGTCATGTTTTCCGAGATTGCTACAGTCTCAGACATACAAACAGGACCCGTGTCCAGGCCCTCTTCCATCCGCATGACCTGAACCGCAGTCTCCTTGTCCCCGGCCATGATCGCCCGATTGATCGGCGCCGCACCCCGCCAGCGCGGCAGCATCGATGCGTGCAAATTCAGGCAGCCGTTTTCCGGAGCCTCCAAGATCGCCTTCGGCAGCAACAGACCGTACGCGACAACAACCGCAACATCGGCGTCAAGCGCGGCAAACTGGGCTTGGTCTTCCGGGCCTTTCAGGCTTGTGGGTGTGAAAACCGGAATGCCAAACGACTCCGCCGCCTCGTGGACGGGGGACTTCTTCAAATCCATGCCCCGGCCGGCCGGACGCGGCGGCTGTGAATAGCAAGCCACAACCTCATGGCCCTGCCCGACAATTTCCATCAGGGTTGGAACGGAGAAGTCGGGGGTGCCCATAAAAACGACGCGAAGTGACATCTGTTTCCCAGAAGCTGGAGGATTGAGTGCCTTGCGGCGTTGTTTAGAGTTGGCCGGCCAATTTGGCCTGTTTCGTAAACTTCTTGACCACCCGATCGCGTTTCAGTTTAGATAGATAATCGATAAACAACTTGCCGTTCAGGTGGTCGAGCTCGTGCTGGATACACGTTGCCAGCAATCCGTCGGCCTTAACCTCCTGTTCTGCACCTTCCCGGTCCATAAACTTGACGGCAACTTCAGCCGGACGCTCGATGTCTTCATAATAGTCCGGGATCGACAGACACCCCTCCTGATAGACTGAAAGTTCATCACTAGACCAGATGATTTCCGGGTTGATGAAAACCATCGGCTCCTTGGGTGCATCCTCCTTGGCAACATCAAGAACGAATATCCGTTTCAAGATGCCGACCTGGCTGGCAGCAAGGCCAATACCGGGGGCGTCATACATGGTTTCCAGCATATCATCAGCTAAAGCGATGGTTTCAGCGTCGACCTTTTCAATTGGCGCGCACACTTCGCGGAGTACCGGGTCAGGAATGGTGATAATCGGGCGTTTTGTCATGCGCCTGACATAGGAAATCGCGGCATCCCGGTCAACGCGTAATTCCGCTAAAGTGTGCTAGCAAGTTCCCCCTTACTCGCCTTCTTGCCGGATGTTCTTTGCTCCGAATCGTTCTATGTTTGTTTCATGAACGAGATCCTTTTTGAATTGAGCGGACGACCGGTCACGGTTTTGGAAACGGCCGTTGGAGGCGGACTGTTTCTGCTTGCTTTGATTGTCTGGCTGGTTATGAAAACCATGCGAGAAATCCGTCTGCGCGCTGAAGCCGATACAGCCGCGACGGAACGCATTCACGAGCTGGAAAGCCACCTCTCACAGTTGCTGAAATCTCAAGGCGAGATGACCGGACGGATGCAGACCATGGCCGAGGTATTCGGCTCCCGTCAGTCGGATATGATGCGCGCTGTCAATGAGCGCCTTGACGGCATGGGGCACAAGCTCGGGCTTTCCATGGCAGATACGAGCAAGCGCACCCAGGACGGGCTGCGTCATCTGCATGAGCGGCTTGCAGTGATCGACCGGGCACAAGCGACTATCACCGACCTTTCCGGACAGGTCGGGCAGCTGCAGGCGATCTTGTCCAACAAGCAGACGCGGGGTGCATTCGGGCAAGGACGCATGGAAGCGATTATCCAGGACCAGTTGGCGCCGAGCGGCTACTCCTTCCAATCCACGCTCTCCAACAACAGTCGGCCTGATTGTCTCATTCATATGCCGAACGGTGCACCTCCGCTCGCCATCGACGCGAAGTTCCCGCTGGAGGCGTTCAATCTCATTCGGAATGCCGAAACGGACGAACAGCTCAAGTACGCGCAAGCACAGTTCCGGCGGGACTTAACAAAGCATATTCAGGACATCGGCGATAAGTATCTGCTGCCAGGAGAAACCCAGGACACTGCGTTCCTGTTTGTACCTTCCGAAAGCGTCTTCGCAGAGCTTAATGAGCGGTTTGAGGACTTGATCCAGAAAGCTCACCGCACCCGCGTGGTGATCGTTTCACCGTCGCTCTTAATGCTGTCGATCCAGGTGATTCAGGCCGTGCTGCGCGATGCAAAAATGCGCGAACAGGCCCATCTGATTCAGGCCGAAGTTGGCCACCTGATTGCGGATGTCGGCCGCTTGAACGACCGCGTCGGTAAGCTGCAGTCGCACTTTGCCCAGGCCAACAAGGACATAGACCAGATCCTTATCTCGTCAGAAAAGATCGGCAAACGCAGCCGAAGGATCGAGGACCTCGAACTTGGCGAAGTCTCTTCGAGCGCTGATACACAAGGTGATGATGCGCCTCAGCTGGCCCTAGCTCCCGACCGCTAGGACTGCTCGCGATATGACAGCGAGCAGCAACCTATATCAGCCCAGGCGGCGCGCTTTCGTAATCGCGCCCCATTCCGTCGCCGCTATCCTGGCTACGGCCGTATCAAGATCCTCATAAGCCACCGACATTGTGTGGCCGTTGGCATGAAGCAACTGGTTTGGAGCAGTAATGACCCCGACGTGGCCCTTCCAAAACAGAAGGTCGCCGCGGACAAGCGACGACAAGTTATCGAAAGGCATTTCGGTCCCGGCTTCTGCTTCCTGCATATCACTGTCCCGCGGAAGCAGAATGCCGCCCGTTTGCGCCGCAAGTTGAACAAGTGCCGAACAATCCAACCCCAAACTGGACCGCCCGCCCCAAAGGTAAGGCGTTCCGAGCAAAGCTTCGGCTGCATCGACCCAATCGGCTTCGGTGTGGTCCAAGGGAACCAGATGTTTTGCGACAATAGCAGAGCCATCTGCCAAGAGAGCGTATTGCAAGCCTCGCGTTTCTGCTTCGCTTACAACACTGACCAAAGACCCAATTGAAAGCAGGCCCAGCGGCGGCATTTTGAGCTCCGGCGCTGGATACCGAAAAGTCCTCAGCGCTTTCACGCGGTGCGTTGGCTTTCCGGCCTTCTGAATGGCATCAGAGGAAAACCAGCCCACATAACCATCGGTTTCCAATTGGCCCCAGGCCCAGCCCTCTGGGGTTTGTTCGTAAACAGTAATGTTCTCACCGAACAACGCTTCGGTATCAATTGAAACGTCTTGCCGAGGTTGCGGCCGGAACTCCAAACGGTCGGCGCTCACCCAGTATTCCTCACCCTCTACAAACCGGTCTGCGACGACCCGTCCTTCATATGATTTGGCTGCGAGATCCATGCGCACTGGGTGACGCCGTCGATCGAAGTTGGTCTTCATAGAAAGCAATCCGCCCAGGCTGGAGAAGATAGAGAGATGAGTTGGCTATCGAGGAAGCTCTGCGGCCTTTTCGACAACGAGGTCTCCAAGCTGCTCCAAATAGAGCGCACCTTCAACCGTGCGTGTGATGATCACATTGCGTTTGTCGGCCTCATCCCTTTTTCGAGACAGCAACCGCATGGACCCGAGAGTGTCGAGAGCCCGGGTGATAGCTGGTTTGGTGACGTTCAACTTTGCCGCCAAGCCGCGCACGGTGTGGGGCGGCGGCTCGAGGTAAACCGTCAAAAGAATCGTCAATTGCCGCGCGGACAGATCCTGATCGCTGCCGCGGACCAACGCCAAATTGACCTCGTGCATGAGCCGCAACGCCTGTGCGCCGCGTATTTCAATGCCCATTGATGACCCGTTCCCAATTCCTATTCTGGATCATTCAAGCATGAATACGTTTCGGTTCCGTTATTTTGTTTTGGTGTAGCGCTCGCTGAGCAGGTCGAACAAAGCTCGGATTCCCTGCGCTTCTCCGCCCATCGGTTTTCCCGGCTTTTCGGCAGGTGTCCAACCGAAGATATCGAAATGCACCCAGCTTTCTGCCTTCTCGACAAACCGGGAGAGGAATAAAGCGGCAGTTATGGACCCTGCATATCCTGTGCCCGATGTGTTGATGTGATTGATGTCGGCCACCTTGCTGTCGAGGTATTTCATATATGGCTTCCAGAGCGGTAATCGCCACAAAGGGTCTGTCGCCGCTTCAGACATGACAGCTATATCTTCAGCCAAGGCTTCGTCGTTGGTATAGAACGGCGGCAGATCCGGCCCCAGGGCAACCCGCGCAGCACCGGTCAGTGTTGCCATGTCGACCAGGATTTCCGGGCTTTCTTCATCGGCCAATGCCAATGCATCGGCCAAGATCAGCCGACCTTCCGCATCCGTGTTTCCAATTTCGACTTTCAGCCCTTTGCGGCTGTTCAGGATATCTCCCGGCCGAAACGCATTGCCTGAAACCGCGTTTTCAACGCACGGCACAATGACCCGCAACCGAACAGGCAGCTTTGCGGCCATGATCATGGAGGCCAGCCCGAGAACATTTGCCGCTCCGCCCATGTCCTTTTTCATAAGCGTCATGGAGTTGCCGGGCTTCAGGTTTAGCCCGCCGGTGTCGAAGATCACACCCTTGCCCACCAGCGTGACTCTCGGAGCGTCTTCGGCGCCCCATAAATAGTCCGCGATGCGGGGCGCTCTAGAACTCGCACGGCCAACGGCATGTACCATCGGAAAACCATGCCTTAGAAGATCATCCCCGACGGTGATCTGGCCTGAGCCACCGTTTTCGACAAACAACGCCTCAACAGCGCTTGCCAATTCCTCCGGCCCCAAGTCATTGGCCGGCGTGTTGATCAGATCCCTGGCCAGCTGAACACCATCGAGAACGGCAGAGAGCCTATCGAAGTCCACATCTGACGGAACACAAAGCCGGACAACCTTTTTGTTTGAAGACGCGCTGTATCGGTCAAATTTGTAACTCGAGAGAGCAAACGCCAGTGACGCCTCCGCTGCACCCGGAAATGCATCTGCCAAATGGTAATCACCGCTTGGAAGCGCATTTGCCAAGCTTCCAAGACTGAACGGATCAGCGTTTCCGCCGCTATCGACGCCGAACAGAACCGCTTGGAGGTCTCCGCTCAAGCCCGGCACAAGCTGGAAGGATGAAGGTTTCGCTGAATAGCCATTGGCTCGGCACCATACTTTCGCGGTTTCTCCCAACCCGGTGAGGACTGTTTCCAGACTGTCCGCGTCAACCGCGACGATCGGCACTGAAGATTGGGCATCACTTTGACGGATCAGCGTTTCACGCACGAGGGCTCTCCATTCAACGACTGGGCAAGTGCTTCAAGACCTAGTCTGCGAGAAATTCAGAAGCAAGCGTGATGAGTAAAAAGGCTGTTTCGCATTCTGCAGCTGAGTTTAACCATCCATTAGGGTTAATTATCTATTGCTGTAGAGGACTTACATGCTGCGGACAGCTAGGATTTTGACAATGCAAGCGCCCTCGACACACTCGGCAACCAAGCGCTCCACCCTGACAAAGACGCTCATGGCCATGACGGCTCTTGTGTTGGTCACAGGCTGTGCATCGAACAAATCCAATACTGGAACCCATTCCCCGGCATCCGGAACGCATTACTCCAATCCGGGTTCGGCCCAAGCGCGGGCCGCCGTTTCGAAATGGGGCAGCGCCTATGAAAAGGACCGGACCAACCGGATGGCCATTCTCGGGTATTCTGATGCTCTGAGTCGCAATGGTCAGACACCACAAGCCATGGCCGTGCTGCGTGCCGGCGTCATCGCACATCCGAAGGACAGGGAAATTGCCTCGGCCTATGGGAAAGTGCTTGCAATGAACGGTCGCTTCGATGAGGCGATGAATGTTCTAAAAGGCGCGCAACGTCCCGATACCCCGGACTGGAAGCTGATGTCCGCAAAAGCTGCGATCTACGATCAAATGGGCGAGCACAAAAAAGCGCGAAGCATCTACAAGCAAGCCCTGCAGATTGCTCCGGACGATCCAAGTCTCTTAAACAATCTCGGCCTGTCTTATTTGCTGTCGAATGAACTTCCCGATGCCGAGTACACCCTGCGCCGTGCCGCGACCCTGCCCGGTGCAGACAGCCGCGTGCGTCAAAACCTGGCGCTCGTCCTCGGTATCCAGGGCAAATATGATGAGGCTATTCAGGTGGCGCGTGCAGAATTGGACCCTCGCCAGGCGGAAGCCAACATCGCCTATCTCAGATCCATGATGCAGCAGCGTCAGGGCTAGAGCGGAAAACACTCAATCGGATGCAGTTTTCTTATTGGCTGCCATAGTCTGCCAAACGTGAGCCAGACTATGCTTTTGTTGAGGCAAATTAGTACGCGGCCATAACTTAAATTTCTGAATTAGAATAACTTCTGCAAGCTGCGGCGCTCAATTCTTCGCCTTGCACGACCCCACTTCAATTTTCCAAAGCGTCTTCGGTTCTCAGAATTTACACAACCAGCACGTCATTCAGAATGCGCCCATCGCCTGAATGACTGCCGGCGTGAGAATCACGAAGAAGAGTACCGGCAGAAAGAACATGATCATCGGAACCGTCAGCTTTGGCGGAAGCGACGCTGCTTTTTGCTCGGCAAACTGCATCCGTTCCGCCCGCGTATCATCGGCCATGTTGCGGATAGCCGTTCCAACAGGCGTGCCGTATCGTTCCGCCTGGATAAGTGCCATCATCACGTTCTTGACACCATCTACACCGGTGCGTTTGGCCAAATTCTCATAGGCCATCCGGCGTTCACTTAGGTACGATAGTTCAGCTGTGGTGAGAGACAGTTCCTCTGCCAATTCAACGGATTGCGCGCCGATTTCCTCAGCAACCTTCTGAAAAGCAGCTTCAATCGACATGCCGGATTCAACGCAAATTAGCATCAGATCAAGCGCATCTGGCCAAGCACGCTGGATTCCAAGCTTCCGTTTATCAATCTGGTTCTTCAAGTATATGTTCGGCAAAAACGCTCCGAAACCGGAAAACACAATACAAAACAAGACTTTCGAAAACGCAGGAATCGTGTTCGGCGCTAGAAGAAACGCATACGCCAAAGCAAAAACAAACAGTCCGCCGGGAAGCGCAATTCGCGCAGTCAGGAAATAATACATCGGAGCGCTACCCCGATAGCCGGCCATGCGCAACCGGTCCTGCGTACTGTCATCCGCGAGCATTTCTTTGAGGTTCAGCCGATCAACGAAGTTCTTCATCTTCGCCTTTGGCTGATTCCTCAATGACATTCGTGCATCCCCCTGGGAGGTTTGCAACCGAGCCCGCTCTTTTGCTCGGAGCTTATCACGCTCCAAGGCAACGTTTTTCATGCGTGCCTTTAACGTGTCTCGCGACAACAACGGCATAACAAGGGAGAAAATAGTTCCTGTTACGGCAATCATAGCCAAAACCGCTGCAAGGAATTGTGCAGATGCGATCGATTCAAGGTCCATGTCTTGCTCCCGTTAGAAGTCAAAATTGATCATGGACCGCATGACCATTATTCCGCAGAACATCCAGAACAGGCACCCGGCAACAATAATCTTGCCCGTTGTCACTGTAAAAAGGGTCATCATGTAATCTGGTGCTATGAAAAAGAGAATCCCGCCCACAACAAAAGGAAGGGCCCCAATAATCGCAGCAGACGATTTTGCCTCTGAGCTCAAAGCTTTGATCTTGGCCTTCATCGCCTTCCGCTGACGCAAAACCCTTGAGAGGTTTCCCAGGGCTTCTGCTAGACCACCACCGGCTTTTTGTTGGATGCTCACAACAATCGCCAGAAAATTTGTCTCCGGTAATGGAACACGATCAGGCATCCTCGCCAAAGCTTCGGCGAGCGAAACACCCATGACTTGAGTTTCCGTCACCTTTCGAAACTCAGTCGCTACGGGTTCACGGGCTTCCTTCGCAACAACCTTGACACAATCGCTCAAAGGTAACCCGGCTTTGACACCCCGCACAATGATGTCGATTCCGTTGGGCAATTCGTTAAGAAAGGCATTGAAACGGCGTTTCCTTTTGTTCCCGATGTACCAACGCGGGAATCCGATGCCACCTACAAATGTGAAAGCGGCTGCAATCAACAAATTGCCACTCGCAATCAAAGAAATTACGAAGAAAACAATTGCACTTACAACGCTAAAAAGAACAAGGTGCCGCATCTCCCATTCCAAACCGGCCTGCTCTATTTTTACTTTAAGAGGAATGTTTTTCTGTTTTTCGTGTTTAGCTTTCTGGCGCTCCTCAAAATCCTTTAACTGATCTTGAATCGATTTTTTTCTACGATTGGTATCTCGCATGGTTTTGCGCTGCGTCTCTGACTGAGGCCGTGCCGAGACGGCGCTCATCCGAGCGTCGCGTTTTTTTGTCCCAGATAACGAAGGAAGAAATAGCCCGTAGATGATGCCGCCGACGCTGAACATGACCAGCAGCGCAACCGCGGCTCCGGTGATGGCAGGTGTCATGAATTGCTCGAATACAGGCATGCTTCTTCCTATTCCGCGATGTACTCGGGCATTTCCGACGCATCAAGCGCTTCTGCCAAGCGGGATTCTTCTCCGAAATAACGTGCTCGATCCCAAAACTTGGGACGACCGATACCGGTTGACCGATGCCGCCCGATGATCATCCCGTTCGGGTCTTCTCCGACAATGTCGTAAAGGAAGATGTCCTGGGTGGTGATGATGTCCCCTTCCATCCCCATCACTTCAGTCACATGCGTGATACGTCGAGAACCGTCCCTTAGGCGTGCAGCCTGAACGACCACGTCGATCGACGATACGATCATTTCCCGTAAGGTTCGAGAGGGTAAGGAAAAGCCCCCCATGGTGATCATAGATTCCAGACGAGACAAGGCTTCGCGCGGAGAGTTGGCGTGCAACGTGCCCATTGACCCGTCGTGGCCCGTGTTCATTGCCTGCAACAGATCGAAGGCTTCCGGTCCACGTACCTCGCCCACGATAATACGTTCAGGGCGCATACGCAGGCAGTTTTTTACAAGGTCACGCATCGTGATTTCACCCTCACCCTCAAGGTTGGGAGGCCTTGTTTCGAGACGCACAACATGCGGCTGCTGCAATTGAAGCTCAGCGGAGTCTTCGCACGTGATAATGCGTTCCGTGTTCTCGATGTAAGCCGTCAAACAGTTTAAGAGTGTGGTTTTACCGGACCCCGTACCTCCGGAGATCAGTACGTTACACCGAGAGCGGCCGATAACCTGCAGTATGGTTGCACCTTCTGGCGTAATTGAATTGAACTTCACCAGTTGATCAAGCGTCAGCTTGTCGCGTTTGAACTTACGAATTGTGAGTGCAGGACCATCAAGAGACAGTGGGGGGGCAATTACGTTTACGCGGGACCCATCGGGAAGGCGTGCATCACAGATTGGACTGGCATCATCTACACGCCTGCCCACCTGGCTCACGATCCGTTGGCAAATGTTCATGAGCTGCGCGTTGTCGCGAAATGCGATGCTCGTTGGCTCAACCTTGCCCTGTGTTTCGATGTAAACCGTGTGCGCCCCATTGACCATTATGTCGGCAATGTCGTCGCGCGCCAACAAAGGCTCCAGCGGGCCATACCCAAGAACATCGTTACAGATGTCTTCAAGCAAGTCTTCCTGCTCGGAAATCGACATTACAACGTTCTTCAACGCAATAATGTCATTCACAACATCTCGGATTTCGTCCCGAGCATCTTCTGCATCCAGTCGCGCGAGCTGAGACAGGTCGATTGCTTCAACAAGCGCGTTGAAGATTTGCGCTTTCGTCTCGTAGTATTCACCGGTCTTTTTTCTGCTCGGCGATGCTGCGGCTGGCTCCGCTGGTACGCTTACGGCAACTGTTGGGGAAGCAGGCGCACGTGGAGCAGGTGAAGGAGCCGGAGCTTGTTGTACGGGCGCTTCTGGCATTGGCGCAGCCGGTGCCGTGGCCGGAGCCTCCGGCATTTCCGGCACGTTTCCAGGCCGAATTTCGGGCGCTCCAGAAGATGAACTGCCACGTCTACCAAACATAGTGAACCTGCCGCTCCGTTGCCTTGGCCTTTAGCCTGCTCTTCGTTTTAGTTTGGAAAACAATCCGCCCAAGGGCGACTTCGACGTCTTAGCGGGTTGCGCTTTTCCTGAAATTGTTTGTGCCAAATCCTGGAACATTCCCGCAATCGCATGCTTGCTGTCGAGTTCTCCAATCATCTGGCCGTTATTTGCAGAAGTGCCAAACAAATGCGGATCGAAAGGGATGGCTGCATCCACACTAAGACCCAAGGCGTTTGCAAATTCGTCTGGCTTGATCTCCGGCCGCTTTGGAACGTTCACTTTATTCATGACCAAATGCGGCAGTTTGTCATTCGGCCGTATCTGTTTAAGGAGATCGACCGCGTTCTTAGCATTCCGAAGATTTGCAAGATCCGGTTCGGCCACCAGCACGATTTCGTCCGCATTCAGCAGCGTGTTTCTGATCCAAGAATTCCAAGCATGCGGTACATCAAGAACGACGTGTGGCGTTCCCAATCGCATCGTGTCTATGAGAATCTCAAAGGTTTTCTCACTGTGATCATATGTCCGCTCCAGCGTTGCCGGTGCTGCAAGCAGACTCAAATGATCACTGCATTTTGAGAGTATTCGGTCCAGATATGTTTCATCTAGTCTCTCAGGCGCAGAGATCGCTTCGAAGACCCCTTGCAATGGATCTTGATTGTAATCAAGGCCGGCCGTCCCGAATGGCAGATCCAAGTCGGCAATCACGACTTCACTATCGAACTTCCTTGCCAGACACCAAGCGCCATTGTGGGCGATAGTCGAGGCACCACACCCACCCTTCACACCGTAAAATGCAACCGTTCGTCCCAAAGGCTCTGCTTCAGGATCGTTATAAAGACTGCTGACGGAACCAATAAGCTGAAAGATAGATACTGGCGTAATCAGGTACTCGCTCACACCACGAGCTATGAGCTCCCGATAAAGGGTGACGTCATTCACGTCCCCAATCACGATGACTTTTGTTCCAGCGTCGCAGTACTCGGCGAGCTGATCAAGACTCTGGAGCAAATCTTCGCGAGCGCCAGACGTTTCAACAATGATCAAATTAGGCGTGGGGGCCTTTTCGAACATCTCAATGGCAGCTGGTATCCCCCCCATTTCTGCCTTCATATGCGCCTTTAGCATCCGCCGGTCTTCGGTCGCAGCCTCGACAACATGCATCGTGCGGTCTTCCAGGCAAAATGCATGAATTGTTATCCGCGGGATCATTGCGATGTCCGATGTCTCAGCAGAAGCTGTGTACCCATGACTGTCCTGATTTAGGTACGTTTCCGCATCACCGGAAACGCGCGTTGGCTCAGAGCTGGTTGTCATCATGCCGTTACTCCGAAACTTCTGCGCCGACGCCTTCTGTGAAGGTGCTGGCAGTTGTTTCGCCCAATCTATACTTTTCGATCACTACCGCCCGACGATTCTGCTCCGACGGTGTCATTGCACGCGGAGTGATGAGGTCTGACGGGTTCTCGACCATTGCCGCCAAGTTTGCCTGAGTGGCACAGCCGAAGTTGTAGTAGTTTGTGTTTTCGCCGATACCACCGCCGATGTTTTTCGGCCAGACGCCGCACTCTCCGGTCGTCGCCTTCATGCGCGCATATGAGAGACGGATTGGCGCATCGGCAGACGGGTCAGTGGAGCGGTATGTGCGCGTTGTCACGTTCTTGCCGTTGACACCGCCCCGGCTCAGAGCTCCCCGAACATCGCGCACAACCGCATGAACCGCACTCTCATTTGCAGCCCCGGTCGGTACAAGGATCTCCACATTACCACTCCCGTGCCGGCGCGAATCCATCGCGAAAGACGTAATGGTATCTGTCACGGGGCTCCGTAGATTTCTCGTGTTCTTGCCAACCGGTAAGTCAAGGGTTTCCGGAGCTTCGGAGATTACGATCGGATGCTGGTACCGGTAATCGTGGGTTGCAAGCAATTCAGCATTGGACTTCGGCTCGGTCTGACAGCCGGACAGCATCAATGCTGCCACGAGGAACGCTCCCTTGGAGACAGTCAGTTTATACCTGGGATCTAGGGTCATATTCATCCGACCGTCCTCATTTGTAGATGAAACCAACTTGGCCGTGGTATGTGCCTTGGGCCTGCTCACCTGCCGGATTAAAGATCTTGTTTAGCCGGTTCAGAAAAATCGCCTCAGCATCCGATGGAGCAAATAGGTTCTTGTCGGGCCGCACCATCTTTTGTGCGGCCACCGGCTTAACAACGTAAGGCGTTACGAAGACGGCAAGTTCTGTTTGTTGTTTCAGAAAATCCCGGCTTTTGAACAACGCACCGAGCACCGGGATTTGCATCAGTCCTGGCACACCTTCAACAGCTTGCTGATAAGACTCCTCTAGAAGCCCCGCCATAACCAAGGTCCCGCCGGACGGAAGTTCCATCGTCGATTCTGCTCTACGGACTTTGAGTGCGGAAATCGTGATCCCGCCAGCAGACACCGCGCCTTCATTTGAAAGTTCGCTCACCTCGGTTTTGACACGCAGGCTTATGCGGCCACCCGTCAGCACAATGGGGGTAAAATCGAGACCGACACCGAACTTCTTAAATTCCACCGATATTTGGTTGTCTTCCTGAGCGATCGGAATGGGAAACTCGCCACCCGCGAGAAAACTGGCATTTTCGCCGGAAGTTGCCGTTAGTGTCGGTTCTGCCAATGTGCGGATCACACCGTCGCGTTGCAGAGCTTCCACTTGGGCGGTCAACGAGGATGTGCCACTTGAAAATGTCACACCGCCAGTTGCCTGATTGACGATCGATGGATTCACGTTGAAATTAGGGAAATTGCTTCCGAACGGGAAGAAGTTTCCAGCACCGAGGTTCGCCTGGAAACTCACGCCCAGCTGTTTTATGATTGACCGCTCAACTTCCGCGACAGTCACTTTCAAATGGACTTGGTCCGAACCAGAGACCGCAATCAGATTCACAATGGAGGATCCGGTCTCATCGCCTTGGAATTTTGCGGCAATATCAGCGGCCTGCTGCGCTTCCAGGGTACTTTTTGCTGTCCCACTTAAGACAACTTTTCCATTGATAGATTCAGCCTGGACGCTGGTTCCAGGGATCAATCGCCGAATTATGCGCGTAATATCGGAAGTGTCTTTCTCGACGCGAATGTCAAAACTCGCTAGCTCACGCCCACTCCGGCCAAACAGCACAAGACGGGACTGGCCAGCTGTGTTGCCCAACACAAAGATTCGCCGCGGCGTTCTCAAGACTGCATCGGCAATTTGCGGATTTGAAACCAGAACGTCTGCGGCATCCTCAGCCAAGTTGATGACAACAGATCGCCCAATGCCGACATTCAAGATTCTATCAGTTGCCCTTTCACCAGCAGCAACATGGATCTGGCTCGGAAAGGCTTCCTGAGACCACGACGCCGGCGCCATAAAAGATACAAGACCCAAAACTGCAGCAAAAGCGAAGAACCTCAAACCGGACCGGCGAATGCTTTGCTTATCGAATTGGCCGTTATGTTGAGTGTTTTTTTTCATTTCACGCCTGCCTGGCTGGTAATGCCGTATTTGACGAGATTGACGCCACGTCGGGTTTCAGTCGGCTCAGCATCGTCGGCCGAGTCCTGTGCACTTCGCAGTGCAAGCGCAATCGTCCCCAATTGTTGTGACTGTGCGACGATTTCTGATTGGGCTAGTGTCAATTCCAAAGTGGCGGTTCGTTGAGGTGACAGGTTTTTTTGATCCTGTTCGCCTGCCGTTGTGGTGTCGATGGCGAGCACCCGGATATTTTCCAAGATTGTTTCGCTGATAGCGGTGTCGTCGGTCCGGCGAGTCAAGATCAGGTCAACCTTGTCGCCCGGCAAAATGAAACCGCCAGCTGTTGTTTCAGCCTCAACCGAAACTGCAATCGCCCGCTTGCCCTTGGGCAGGATAGCAGACATGAACCCCTTGTCCGTGCTGATAAGTCGCTCTGGCCGGATAGGTTCGCCTTTGAAAATCGGAGTTTTAGCAATTTGGCCCATCAGCTCTTCGCTGGCAGCCGGGTTTACTTGTTTCGTCACCGCGCCGATCGGCACTGCATCTTCAGGCCAATCCGTCCAAACCATGTCATCTGTGGTGAGCTTGGCACCAAGCAAAATGTCGTTCGCCGCAGTTAGAACCTGATCTTTTGCTTGTTCTACAGGAACGGGGGCATTTGCCGCTTGATCTGAAGATCCACCGGACATCATTACCATACGGAACGCCAATACGCCGGCAGCCACCGCAATAGCCAAGACCAATATACGTGCGAATTTCATGACCAACCACCAAGATTCCGAAGGCGCAATTGCACCGTTACGGTTAGGTTGATCGCAATTGGTCAAAACATGGTTAACCGGATGTAGATATTTTTGGTTAACAACCGTTAAGGTTACTTAACAGATACTATATTTTTGAAAAACGCGAACCAATTCAGCGGAACATGGAGAAAGAGCACGAGAGTAATTGTGTTTTTTGGAACCGCACCGACGATCCGATCGCTCAACCGCTAATTATCGAAAACCAGTCAGACCATGGATAAACAATAAGTGCAGCGGCAGAAATCGCGATTCCATATGGAACCCCGCTTTTCGCATCATGTAAACGAAGCGCCCACTCTTGACCTCTCAGAGGGGCAGGCAAAACAACTAGGGAAGTTCGGATCACAATAAGTGAGAGTGTGAGGATACAACCAAGCAAGGCGACCAGAAACAAAAAATCAATAAGAATTGGTCCAAAACCAAACCACAGCCCAATCGAGCTCAAGAGCTTTACGTCGCCACCGCCCATCCAGCCAGCAGCGAAAAAAGCGAAACATGGTACGAAAACCACCACCAATCCAAGCCCGTGCGCGCCCCACTCATCTACGGGCATGCCATTGACCGCAGCCAAAACGATAAAACCGGTGATTAATAGGATTGAAACACGGTTTCCGATCTTCATGGTTAAAAGATCGGATACGCCAGCGAAGGCAACAAGCATGGGAAAGAGAACAAGAACTACCGCTTCAATCATTTCATATTTACCAGATCTGGCATGATGCCGAAACAGGATGCTGTAGTTCAATTGGCAGCCAAAAACCAAAACGGGCGGAAACCCGCCCGTTTACTATAACTCTTTCTTCCGATTAGCCTGCACCAGTGCTCAAAGCTGTGTTGATCGTATTGAAAATGGTGGTGAGGCTACCGCCCATAGTGACCAAAATACCAATGATTGCGACCGAAAGCAGTCCCGCAATGAGACCGTATTCAATTGCTGTTGCACCAGATTCGTCTTTTACGAAACGAGAAATGATTGATTTCATGTGTCTGCTCCAAGTACCACTTTGTTGACAGCTTCAATCCGGCAGATCTTGTTCTGTCCGCTCGGTGTGGGGTCACCCTAGGTTAGAGAAATTTCCAATCGGTTAAATTTGCAGCAACAACTTGAAAAATAGCCGCCATAAGTACCTATAGTTAATTATAAATGTATGAGTTCATCAGACGCTGATCGAGCGAAACAACTCGGCTTGTTGGCGCCAGATGTTTAAAGCCACTCGCTAAATCGCTGCTGCCATTCGCAAAAATGGCCTTGGTGCAAACACCTCAAATCCCCTCCAAGGCTGCCAGTCACTAAACCTACAAACCAAGGCACAACGTTCTAAGTCCGGTATTTTATCATACTTCTTTCGCAGGTCTGTTAGCAGAACATTCACGATAATCTCGATAACATGCCGTGTACTAGGCATTTGTAGGGATAAGTGAGATGCGAATTCAACTGATCCGACTTATTTTTGTGTTTCTCACGGGCGCTATTGCAAACGCGACAATGGCGGATGAGCAACCCGTATTGGTGACCGTGGACCGAGCTAAAATATTTCAGGTCGAAGACGGAGCTGCCGCGGTCATTGTTGGAAACCCGTTTATTGCAGATGTCGCGATGGTGGATCAAAACACTGTGGTTATCACGGGCAAGAGCTATGGGACGACCAATCTTGTCATATTGGATGAGGACAACAAGCCAATTGTCGATGAGGTCGTTCAAGTGCAAGCATCCGAGCAGGGTGTAGTCTCGGTGTATAGGAATTCTGCGAGAGCGACATTTTCTTGCAGCCCAATTTGCGAACCAACACTGCGTTTGGGCGATGCAGAAGAAGCATTCCAGAATACAGCTACTCAGGCTACATCCAGAAACCAACTGGCCGAGCAAGCCGCTGGCAACAGATAAGGCTAAATGTAATCGTTAATGCAGAACGAGTCTCACAACCAAAAGGCCAAAAGCAATCGCCGTCTTGCACTACGGACCTGTGCAAGGAAGCTCGCGCGTGACAAAGAGGGCGTGACGGCAATTGAGTTCGCGTTGGTTGCTTTACCGTTTTTTACAGTTGTGTTTGCAATACTGGAGCTTGGACTGGCTTTTATTGTCAATCGTATGGTTGACAACGCAGTGATAGAGGCTTCCCGAATGATAAGAACAGGTCAAGCTTCGGATGCCGGTTTCACGACCACCGATTTTGCAGACCAAGTCTGCGCATCAATGCCAGCCTTCTTATGTAAGCCTGAGAGAATTCGCGTAAGCGTTAGTGTCGCCAATGATTTCGTGAACGTGAGTTCAATCGATTCCTTATACGATCAGGATGGAAACCTGAAAGACGATAGCGAATATACGCAATCCAATAAGAGCGAAATTGTTGCTGTAAATGTGATTTACCAATGGCCAATGTTTACCTCATTGCTGAACCTCTCGTCTCTGGATCACGGGAATGAGCGTCACCTATCCTCAACAATGGTTTTCAGAAATGAGCCATGGTCATAGACGGATCTGTAGCCGCACTAAATTGAGCGTTAGCTGGACCGAGTGGTTCAAACGCTTTAGACGCGACCAGAAGGGTGTTGCGGGCATAGAATTCGCAATGATACTCCCATTCCTACTCGTTTTTTTGATTGGCATGGTAGAAGTGACCGATGCGCTCAATCAGGATCGCAAGATCAGTAGGATGGCAAATGCAGTAACGGATTTGGTAGCCCAGGCTCAGACGGTCACAAGGAGCGAACTCAACACCTATTTGCAGCTCGGTGAGACGATTCTCAAACCGTATCCCTCTGACGATCTTACCTTTGTCATCGCCAGTGTCACTTTTCAGGCAAATGGCGCCCCCGAGGTTGATTGGAGCTATCAAAGAAAAGCTGGCGTGGGCGGCCCCGCAACAGACTGGACGGATGGTCAAGAACCGCCGATTTCACTGCCCGCCACACTGGTCTCTCCCAATACGTCTATAGTGGTTGGTGTTGCAACACTTGGGTATACCCCTCCCTTTGCAGGGATATTTACGCAGTACTATTCTCGAGACTCGATCATCACGCTGAGTGACACTTATTACCTTCGGCCACGGCTTGTCGGCACGATCCTGTGCTCCGACTGTTGAAGGGAAATCATGTTTCGAATTGTGGATTTGCCGTATTTATAACGTTGTAAAGCGCTGGTAGGGTCCTGCTAATTGCTGCGGCGCAGCAGTTTCATGAGCAGGAGTGACCCAGCCGATGGCGACAAACAAAACCTATGATCAAATTAAGGTCGGAGACACAGCGGAAATCGTCCGTGAATGCTCCTCCAATGATCTTCTGGTGTTCGCCCACGCATCCGGAAACCGGAATCCGATCCACTTGCCTGACACGGATTGGACCGGCGACGGACACATCGACAAACCTGTCGCGCCGGCCATGTGGATCGGCGGTCTAGCTTCGGCGGTGCTTGGAAACATCCTCCCGGGACCCGGTACCATGTACAAAGCTCAGTCGTTCCGGTTCTTGGGCCGCGCAGCCGTCGGTGACAAACTGACGGTCCGCGTGACAGTCACGGAAAAAAGGCCGAACAACATCATCATGTTCGACATGGCTGTCTTGAATGAGACCGGTCAAAGCCTTGTTGAGGGGGAAGCCGAGGTCATCGCGCCGACGGAAACGATCGAGTTTGATTCAAGCGATATCCCGGCACTGCTTGTTCAACGGCACCGGCATTTCAACCGGATGATCGAGTTAGCAAAAACCCTCACCGCTTTGCCAACCGCCGTGGTCGCCCCGGATGATCCAAATTCCCTTGAAGGCGCTCTTATGGCCGCCCGGGAAGGACTGATTGAGCCAATCCTAATCGGCGCCAAGGATCGGGTCACCCAAGCTGCGGAGGAGTTGAACGAAAGCCTCGACGGATACGAATTTGTCGACATAGAAGACGAGTCGGAAGCTGCCGGACGAGCCGTACAGATGGTTCACGAAGGCAGGGTCAAAGCCATCATGAAGGGGCATCTTCACACCGACCACCTTCTCCATCACGTGGTGAAGAAAGATGGTGGCCTTCGAACAAAACGCCGGATCAGCCACGTCTTTGTCATGGACATTCCAGGGCGAAAGACCCCGGTCCTGATCTCAGATGCGGCTATCAACATCTCGCCGGACCTGAACACCAAAGTCGACATCACGCAAAATGCCATTGATGCAGCCCTTTCACTGGGTCTCCAGTCTCCACGTGTCGGCATTCTATCAGCCATTGAGACGGTCAATCCGGCCATTCCGTCTAGTCTAGATGCAGCGGTTTTGTCGAAAATGGCGGAGCGGGGTCAAATCAAAGGCGGTATCGTTGATGGCCCCCTTGCCATGGACAATGCAATCGATGTGCAGGCTGCCCGGACCAAAGGGATCACGTCACTTGTTGCTGGCCATGCAGAGGTTTTGATTGTGCCCAACCTTGAATCCGGCAACATGCTCGCCAAGGAATTGACATTTATCGCCCATGCAGAGGCAGCTGGATTGGTAATCGGTGCCAAAGTGCCGGTCATGTTGACCAGCCGGGCTGACGATGGGCGCGCACGTTTGGCCTCTTGTGCGCTGGCGCTTCTTTTCACCCATTGGAAAGAGAATTCTGCACCTGCCGGGATCTTTGACCGGGAGGAAGACTGAACATGGCACCGGTCGTTCTGGTTCTGAATTCCGGGTCGTCTTCGATCAAATTCTCACTCTATGACGGGCCGACTGCACAGGTCATCGGACAAATTTCAGGGCTTGGTGCGGAACCGCACTTAAACCTCGAGGCCCCGCTTTCCGGGCGCCAGATTGACCGAGCGTTAGACACTACTGACGGCAGCTCTCACGGAGCGGCCCTAGCAGCTCTGCTTCCGATCTTAAATGAAGAGCTTGGAGACCGATCTGTAGCGGCCGTTGGGCATCGCGTGGTCCACGGCGGGACCAAACACGATCTTCCGATCCGGATAACAGATGTTGTCATGCAAGAGTTGAGGGTGTTGGAACCTCTTGCGCCTCTTCATCAACCGCACAATCTTGCTGGCATCGAAGCAGCTCAGGCGGCTTTTCCAGAGGCAGAGCAGGTTGCCTGTTTCGATACGGCATTTCACCGCAAACACCCATGGGTCAACGACACATTCGCCCTTCCCCGCACCTTCTATGACGAAGGTGTTCGCCGATACGGTTTCCATGGGCTGTCTTACGAATACATCTGCGAATACCTGAAACACTACGCCCCAGACGCATACAAGGGAAAAGTCATTGTCGCGCATCTCGGCAACGGTGCTTCCATGTGCGCCATCCGGGCCGGCCAGAGCATCGGATCGACGATGGGGTTCACCGCTTTGGATGGCTTGCCGATGGGTACCAGATGCGGTCAGTTAGACCCTGGTGTCATTCTCTATCTCATGACAACAAAGGGCATGAGCCCAGACGAGATTTCCGATCTTCTTTACAAGAAGTCCGGCCTGAAAGGTCTGTCTGGCATCAGCCAGGACATGCGTGCACTCAGCCAGAGTGACGATCCCAGAGCTGCAGAAGCGATCGAGTACTATGTCTTCCGGCTGCGCCGTGAACTTGGTGCGATGGCAGCTGTTCTCAGTGGTGTCGACACACTTGTCTTTACCGGGGGCATTGGCGAAAACTCCGCGCTCATTCGCGAGCGTGTCTGCACAGATCAAGAGTGGCTCGGCATTCAAATCGATCCTGCGCTGAACAATGCCGGCGACGGACCCATTTCCACACAAAGTTCCAACGTCGCTGTGCTGGTCATACCAACGAACGAGGAAGAAATGATCCGCCGGCACACGGAAGCTCTCCTCACGACCAGTCCTGTACCGGCCTGATCGCACCACAGTCTCTTTGGATAACTGGGGCGGTTTATGTCGGCATCCTCACGCCTATTGCTGTCAATTGGCGTCGGTCTGGATGACCTTCGCATAAGGTTTCTCGAAGGTGCGCAGCACCGGCCGGTAGTCGGAATGAACAACAGGCTCAAATCCACCCGGGAGATCCGGTTCGATTGCGAGGTAGGCCGCGGGATCTTCCCGCCGCAAATCCATGAGCCCGGCTCTGATGGCCCGCTTCAAGACATCAGGCAAATCAGTGCGGACAGTATGCGCCGAATATGGAATGGGCGCTGACCGCCACACGATTTCCAAGTCTTCAAACTGGCGGCCACCCGAAACGTAATACTCGTTGAGCGTACCGGCGGTGAAACCGTTTTTGGCCTCCCCGGCCAGCGACGACCAACCAAGCGTCGCGTGAACACGCCCGTCCAAAACCGCCCGGATCCCTTCAACAGGATCGCGGACTTCAACGAGTGTCTGGAAATACTCCCGGGCGTTTATGCCGTCTGCCGCCAGGTTGACCAACGGCACCCGGTATCCTGTGACCGCATGTTTTGAACCGACACCGAGCCGCATATCCTTTAGACTTTCCAACGTAACCGTTTCACCATCCCGCTTGGCGATCATGATGGCGTAAAAACGCGCCGGGAAATCATCCGGGCCGGCGGTCGCTAATGGCTCTACACATTCGCAAAGCTCAAAAGATGCGGCATACCCGGAGGGTGAGAGACGAATGTAGTCAATGCGCCCAGCTGCAAGAGCCTCGATGCCATCGGCCATTGTCGGCATCAAGAACAGGTCGACAGGTAAATCGGTGATCTCTTCGAGTGCCCTGCGAAAGGGTTCAATACGCTCCCGTGCTGTTTGTTCCGTTGCGACAACAGCGCCCAACCGGACACGATCCGGGAGATCCGGATTCGCAACAGCCGACGTTGGCACAACAAGCACCAAGCATAACCCGACAAACAAAAAAAATCGTTTTATGTCCGTCACATATCTAACCTAATGCTGTCCGAAGAAACTGCAGAACAGTTCTTAGACGTATCACTTGCCTAAAAGGTTCTCATGACCATAACGATAACCAACGTCGTCTTCGATATAGGAAATGTCCTGATCGAATGGAATCCGGAAAATCTCTATCGCAAACTTATACCGAACGATGACGAACGGCATGAGTTTCTGACGACAGTCTGCACTCCTGACTGGAATGTTCAACAAGACCTTGGACGGACCTGGACGGAAGCCGTAGAGGTTTTATCAAGGGAGTTTCCCGAGAAGACGGCGTTGATACGGGCCTACTCAGACCGTTGGCATGAAATGGTTCCTGGCCCGGTCCCGGGAACAGAGGTTCTTCTCTCCGAACTTAAAGCGAACAAAACACCGCTCTATGCGATCACAAACTTCTCTTCGGAGAAATTCGCCAAAGCGCAAGACAGGTTTCCCTTCCTGAAAACCAGCTTTCTGGACATCGTGGTCTCAGCGGAAGAGCGCATGCTTAAGCCGGATGTGCGGATCTACCAGATCCTAATCGATCGCAATGATCTCGCCCCCGAACGCTGCCTCTTCATTGATGACTCACTCCCGAATGTTGAAACCGCACGGCGATTGGGAATGACTGCGCATCATTTCAAAAACGCAGCTGGTTTGGAGCGTGAGTTGGCTGCACTCAACTTGATCACGCGCTGAACCCGAGTCGCACGGCTAACCGGAAAAGCCCTCAAGGACATTCACGCAGTTGGTCCCAAGCGCATCGACGGCGTAGCCGCCTTCCAGAATGAAGATGGTCGGCACGCCAACGCGAGCAAGACGTTGCCCCAACCTCACAAAGTCTTCGGATTTGAACTTGAAACCGGAGATCGGATCCCACTCGAAGCAATCCAATCCGAGAGAAACAATCATTGCCTCCGGCTTGTAAACGAGAAGCCAGCGGCACGCCTCGTCGAGCGCCGGCGAATATGCTTCCCAGTCCGTTCCAAGGGGCAACGGCCAATTGCGGGTAAAACCGGTTCCGGCATGCTCACCGGTTTCATCCGCATAGCCTAGAAAATAAGGATATTCATCCTTCGGATCGGCATGAAGAGACAGGAAAAGAACATCTGGCCGATCATAAAACAGCGCTTGTGTGCCGTTTCCGTGGTGATAGTCGACATCCAGAATTGCGACGCGGTGAAGACCATAGTCCCGCAGGTATTGTGCGGCGACTGCGGCATTGTTGAAGAAACAATACCCGCCAAAGAAATCATGGCCGGCGTGGTGTCCCGGGGGGCGGCAGAGCGCAAAAACAGACTTTTCACCGTCGAGCACGAGTTTGGCAGCCGTCAACGCGGTATCTGCTGAGGCCCGCGCGGCCCTGTAGGTATGCTCACCAAGCGGTGTGCCGGCATCCATCGAATAGCGCCCCAGCAGCCCGTCGATGTGTTCGACCTTTGTGTCCTGCCGGAGACTTCTAATTGGCCAAACAAAAGGAAAGGCTTCCGCATCGCGGCCACTGGCTGTCCACAGCGACCAGAACCGCTCAAGGAAGGATACATATTCCTCAGAGTGCACCCGGTGAAGCGGTCGGATCGGAAACTCCAATGGAGGGATGACGTCGCCGACCTTGCGATCTTTCACCGTCGACAAGACGATTTCCGCCCTGCTTGGAATTTCGACAGCGGGCTGCAGCTTACCGTCTGAAATTTCCTGCGCCGGTGCGTGGGCTAGCTGGGTCGCTGAAAAAACCGTCTTCACAATTTGGCCCCCGTCCCGGTGAAATCACTTTGTCGAAGAATACTCTAAACGATCTTAAGAGAAACGGAATTCCGTTACCTGGTTATAGCTAGCACCGGGTCTCAGCAACACATCCGTGAACGTCTTCTGATTGACGCTATCTGGCCAACGTTGTGCTTCCAGGCACAAGCCTGCATGAGCACCGTAGTTTTTCCCGGCAAGTCCAGGCACGGGCACATCGATCTTTCCGCCGTCGTAGAGCTGCAGCCCGGGTTCAGTTGTCCAGACTTCCATCCGTCGGTCACCGCTTTTATCTTCCAGTGCTGCAGCAAACTCGACAGCATCTCTCGGTGCATCTGACAGGCAGAAATTGTGATCATAGATCACTGACTCTTCACCAGACCTTATACGCAGCCGCCGGCCATCCTGAAAATCATAAGGTGTCCATGCAACGCTGCGGATCTCCCCAATTGGAATCAGATGATCATTCACGGGGACATAAGTTTCTGCGGCGATCTCTAGTTGGTGATCCAGGATCGTATCGCTGCCGTCGAGATTGAAATAACTGTGTTGCGCCAGGTTGACCGGAGTGGTCTGGTCAGTCGTTGCCGACATCTTCACCCGCACCGCACCTGCGCCTGTCAGGGTGTACCGGACCAGCACCTCAACACGTCCCGGATAGCCCATATCGCCGTCCTCCGACACGAGTTTGAGCAACACGCTCGCTTTGTCACTTTGCTCAATCTGCCAGTTTCGCCGCGAGAACCCTTGTGGGCCTCCATGGAGATGATGGCCGTTGTCATTCTGATCCAACTGATACGCACGCCCGTCAATCTCTAACTTGCCATTTGCAATCCGGTTCGCACACCGGCCGACGATTGCACCGAAATACGGGGAGTGATCCAGATAGTCCTGCAAATTGTCGAAACCCAAGACGACTGATTGGCCTGCAAATTTCAGATCCCGGATGATAGCGCCGAAGGTCAGTACCGATGCTTCGAGCCCGCCCTTCTTCAGGGTGATCTCCTCAACGGGTGTGCCATCCGGAAGAACACCGAATTCCTGGATCATTAGGAAAACTCCTGGAGAAAAACAAAAAAGGCGGCGAGGATTTCGCCGCCTTTCTCAAGCCAAGTCAAGACTTTAGAGCGTCTGATTGTATTCGCCAACTTCGGGATTTTCCCGCAGAACCGCATCAACTGCCTTGAACATTTCATGAAGCCGCGCTTCCGAAGCCGGACTTTCGACCACGACGACAAGCTCCGGCTTGTTCGAAGAGGCCCGAACGAGGCCCCAGGTGCCGTCTTCGCTGACAACGCGGATCCCGTTGACTGTGATCAGATCGGTAATGGATTGCCCGGCAATTTTCTCGCCAGCGCCATGCATTTCCTTGAACCGGGCAACAACCCGGTCAACGACATCGTATTTTACTTCGTCGGCGCATTTCGGCGACATGGTCGGCGAGCCCCAGGTCTTGGGCAAATCCCTGCGCAGGTCAGCCATAGACTTGTTCGGGTTGCGATCGAGCATGTCGAGAATGGCGATTGCGGACACCAGGCCATCATCATAGCCGCGGCCGATGGGCTTGTTGAAGAAATAGTGTCCCGACTTCTCAAAGCCGACGATTGCGTCCAGCTCGGTCACCCGGCGCTTGATGTAGGAGTGACCAGTCTTGAAATAGTCGGTCTTGGCGCCGTTGGCCTGAAGCACTGGATCTGTGTTGAACAGACCGGTGGATTTCACGTCGACAACGAACTGGCTATTCGGGTGCAATGCCGAGATATCGCGCGCCAGCATGACACCGACTTTGTCGGCGAAAATCTCTTCGCCTTCATTGTCAACAACGCCGCAACGGTCTCCGTCTCCGTCAAACCCGAGACCGACATCCGCGCCAACTTCCAGAACCTTGTCCCGGAGAGCATGAAGCATTTTCATATCTTCCGGGTTCGGATTGTAGCGTGGGAACGTGTGGTCGAGCTCGGCATCAAGCGGAATGACCTCCGCGCCGAGCGCTTCGAGGGTTTTTGGCGCAAAGGCACCGGCTGTGCCGTTGCCACAAGCTGCAACGACCTTGATCGGTTTTTTCAATTTTGCGCGGTCTGTCAGCTCCTTGAAGTAAACATCTGTAAAGCCGTCGACGAAGCGATAGTTGCCGCCACCTTTCAAATCAAAGGCCGCGTCCAAAACGATTTCCTTGAGCCGTCCCATCTCGTCTGGACCGAAGGTGAGCGGGCGGTCGATCCCCATTTTCACGCCGGTCCAGCCATTGTCGTTGTGGGACGCCGTGATCATTGCCACGGCCGGAACATCGAGTGCAAACTGCGCGAAATAGGCCATTGGCGACAGAGCCAAACCGATGTCGTGAACGTTTACGCCCGCTGCCAGAAGTCCGTTGATCACAGCCATCTTGATCGATGCGGAGTAGCCGCGGAAATCATGCCCAACGACGATATCGGGCCGCACGCCGCGCTCATGAATGAGCGTGCCGATGCCCATACCGAGCGCCTGCATTCCCATCAGGTTGATTTCTTTTTCGAACAGCCAACGCGCGTCGTACTCGCGGAAGCCCGTTGGCTTCACCAGCGGCAACGTTTCATATTCATAGGTGTTCGGTGTAAGGGCAGGTCTTGGCTTCGGAAACATGAAGTCCTCTAAAAGCTTTGGCATCTAATTGGTGTATAGGAGGCCATTGTGACAGCAAAGACAAATCTACTGGATCAGTACTAGGGTGCCGTTTGAAATGTCAAACCGGTCCAGCTTGTTGAGGGCCGTCATGCCAAGTAGCGGGATCGACAGACTGCTGTCTTGCAACACCAATGCCTCAATGTTTCTCAAGTTGATCCGGCCGATCTGCAACCGGTCGATGATAGCCCGGGCGCCATAGGTGGTTCCGTTGGCGGTACTGACCCGAAGTTTGAAATCGTCGTTTGCCGGGAAAATACCCACAGTCCGCGCGACTGAAACCGGCAGAACCGTCGCAGAAGCGCCCGTATCGACCAGCATTTCATGCATCTGGCCGTTCAGATGAACGTCCGCCACGAACTGACCGCTACGGTTTGCCGATATCCGATGCCGGCGTTCACCGGTCTCTAAAGGGGCATTTGATATTGCAGCTGCAGTCTCACTTGTCTGGTTGTTTTGATGTTCAACCCATAAGGGGACGATAGGCGCAAGTGCTGCGCACAAAACCAGGACGATTAGAAAACGATACATGGGCCGCCTCGTTTGCCGGAAGCCTAGCGCTATCACAACAACCTTATCGCACCGTAAAGCGATCTGAGTTCAGTTTAGACACCCAAACATCGGTCCAATACGGCTGACACAAAAGAAAAACGCGGCACCATTGGCACCGCGTTTAAAGACAAAAAGCCGTCAGATTTATTTGGTGCCGTACATCCGGTCACCAGCGTCTCCAAGACCTGGCACGATGTAACCCTTTTCGTTGAGCTTCTCATCAATGGAAGCTGTATAGATCGGCACATCTGGTTGTTTCTCGTTGAATTTCGCCACACCTTCAGGAGATGCCAGCAGGCACAGGAACCGGATGTTGTTTGCGCCGCGTTCTTTCAGTTTATCGACAGCTGCGATGGCCGAGTTTCCGGTCGCCAGCATTGGGTCGACAACAATCACGAGACGTTCGTTCAGATCTTCCGGAGCCTTGAAATAGTATTCAACCGGCTCAAGAGTTTCCGGATCACGATAAAGGCCGACGTGAGCGACGCGTGCAGACGGCACGAGGTCAAGCATACCTTCCAAAAGACCATTACCGGCGCGCAGGACGGATGCAAATACAAGCTTCTTGCCCGCCAGTGACGGTGCCTGCATTTCGGCAAGCGGCGTTTCGATGGTCTGGCGAACCAGCGGAAGATCGCGGGTCACTTCGTAACACAGCAGCGTCGAAATCTCGCGCAATAGACGCCGGAACCCCTGAGTTGACGTTCCCTTGTCGCGCATGATGGTGAGTTTGTGCTGGACCAGCGGATGGCTGATGACATTTGCTCCGGACATATCTGCCTCTCTTTGTGTGGGCCGCATCCGATAGCGGGCGGTTTTCCGTTTGTTTGATGTTGTGGACCTATGCCCCGAACGGCAACCAAAAAATAGAGCCCGGGTTCATGATTTTTTCCAGTTTTTCCCGCAATTCCCGGTTTTCGGAGATTATCGCGGCTCCAGCCCGGCTGGTTCCCCCTTCCAGAATGCAGGACAACGGCAATTGCTCTTGCTCAACATCCAGCTCCTTGCGCAGCATGGCCGCGAGTCTGTCCGTCAACGCAATCGTGACAGCGCGTAGTTCCGTCTGCCGGTCCAATGCCTGATCATCAGACAAGTCGTCAGTTTCGGATTTCATACTGAGAACACCGGTGCTCACGAATAATCCGGTGTGTTCTGCCTCGCCCGGTCCTGTCAGTGTATCCAGCTCATCCACCTCATAACCGGCCCAGGCCAGCGGCTCCACGAGGGAATAGACCATTCTTTGGGCGGTCAGATGAAAGGGCACAATATCCTGATTTGCGGGATTGGCCTTCACAGGATGCGCAAAACTGTCTCCAAACGAGACGTCGCCCTCGGCGGCACCGCCCTCCCACAACGGAGCAAGGCTTTGCAACAAACGATCTAGCAGATCAGCGGCGTAAACCGACCCCCAGCCTTCGCTGCCAACTTTTACAACGAGGTTTCCAGGACGCGTGGATTGACCTTCGCCAAAGAGATCCGGACGCAAGGCCAGCGCTTCGCCAAACCGCTTCAAGTGGCGCTGGATGAGTTTTAAGAAATCACCTTCCTGCTCGGCGCTAAGCTGAAGTCCGTTGGCCAGTTCTTCGATTTCAAGACGGATCAAAGCGTCTGCATCAACTCGGAAAGGATCGACAGGATCGGAGGAAAACGATCCTGCGGCGAACATGTTGATGACCGCCAATGCCGCGGCCTCACGGCCTTTGACTTCGGTTCCAGCCATGGTGTCTTCGTAGGACCAGCCCTGAGGTGTGTGCACATCCATGTAGGCAGCGAGAATTGCCAAGTCCGATGCCGCTGCAAGAAGCTCATCTGCCGACTGAAAATTTCGCGCTGAGGCAAGGGCGCTCCACCGATCAACGCCCCCTGCTTCAAACAAACGCCAGACGCCGTAGGGCGGGATCTGGAAATCTGGATAGGTCTGCTTGGTGATTTCAAGAACCTGGATCAAGGCTTGATCCAGTTTGCTGATGTCCACGCTCACATGATCCAATTTATCAGCGCGCGCGCGATCCAGAAGGTTGTTCGCCACTAAGCGAACGCGTTCGGCCTTGAAGATTTCCAACAGGCCGTTGTCATTTTGGGCTTTGGTGGTCATGGTCGGCGTACTTAGCTGCCAATCTTTGCGCTGTCGAGCCGGGTCAGCAACCGGTTGCGGGTGCTGTCTTCACAAAACGCGGCCATGATGGCCGTCCGGCTGATCTCCATTTGATCGTCTCTTGTCCAGCCGAATGTCTCCGCAACAGACGAATACTCTTTGCAAAGTGTGGTGCCAAAAAAGGGCGGGTCATCGGAATTCAGGGTGATCTTGACCCCTTCTTTTCGAAGCATGTTCACCGGGTGAAAGCGCAAGACGGAATAAACGCCAAGCGCGATGTTCGATCCCGGACACACTTCCAGGACAACGTCTTCGTCGACGAGCCGTTTCACAAGATCCCGATCTTCAATGGCCCGGACACCATGGCCAAGACGTTTAACCCGCAAGAACTCCAGAGCTGCGGTGATGCTTTCCGGTCCGCCAAACTCCCCGGCATGGGCTGTCGTTCCCAACCCGGCATCGGCTGCCATACGGAACGCCTTGGCAAAGTTTGCCGGATGTCCGGAACGTTCATCCCCTGCAAGACCAAAACCGGTGACTAGGGGATGGGGATTGCCAATCACTTCCTTGACGACACGTTCGACGGAGGCTGTGCCGAAGTGCCGTACACCGATTGCGATCATCCGGCCGTCTATGGCCGTATCGATTTTTGCCCGTTCGATCCCGGCCGCAAGGCCTTCTACATAGGACCGGTAGGAAAGACCGGCGGCTTGAGCATGATCGGGCGAAATAAAAATCTCGCCGTAGATCGCCCCTTCCGCTGCAAGCATCCGGAAATAAGTCTCGGCAAGGAGCGCGTAGTCAGCCGGTGTCTTGAAGACGGAACTGGCCGTGTCATAGGCTTTTAGGAAAGATGTAAAATCGGACCAGACGTACTGCCCCTTGCCGTCAATCACCTCTGAGACATCGACACCATGCTGATCAGCGAGCTGACGGACGAGACGCGGTGGAGCGGCCCCTTCAATGTGGCAGTGAAGTTCGACCTTTGGGACCGCGAGGGTCTCGTCCTTACCTTTTGGGGCCACAGTCGTTCGCTGTCCTTCTTTTACAGAAAACTGGTTCCATGCGGGCCTTGGTCGATCCCAAGATGATCCGCAACGCTCTCCCCAATATCGGCGTAGGTCTTACGCCCGCCAATACCCTTGCCCACAATGCCCGGTCCCGTGGCGATCACAGGAACATGTTCGCGGGTATGATCCGTCCCGCGCCAGGTCGGGTCGCATCCGTGATCAGCCGTCAGGATTAGGAGGTCACCCTCCCGCATTTTGGCAATCATTTCCGGAAGGCGTCCGTCAAAGTGCTCTAGTGCCGCTGCATATCCCGGAACATCGCGGCGATGCCCATAAAGGGAATCGAAGTCGATGAAATTGGCGAAGATCATGTCGCCATCTTGCGCCAGATCCATGGCTTCAAGGGTCTTGTCAAAAAGCTGATCATTGCCAGCCCCCTTCAGAACCTTGGCCACGCCCTGATGCGCAAAGATGTCGGAGATTTTTCCAATGCCATACACTGTCCGACCATCAGCAGTCAGCCGATCAAGCAACGTTGGCTCGGGTGGCAAAACGGAATAATCGCGGCGATTGGCCGTGCGCTCAAACGTATCAGCGCTGTCGCCGAGAAAGGGTCGCGCAATCACGCGGCCGATGTTGTACGGGTCCGCGAATTCGCGCGTGATTTCGCAAAGGTCATAGAGCTTCTCCAGGCCGAAATGCTCTTCGTGAGCGGCGATCTGAATGACCGAGTCAGCGGAAGTGTAGAAGATCGGCTTCCCGGTCTTCACATGTTCCTCTCCGAGTTCTGCGATGATCTCGGTCCCGGAGGCATGTTTGTCGCCCAAGATTCCATTCAATCCGGCTTTTTCGCTGATCTTGGAAATCAGCTCTTTCGGAAATGTCGGGATTGTTTCCGGGAAATAGCCCCAGTCGAACCGGACTGGCACGCCCGCGATTTCCCAGTGCCCGGACGGGGTATCCTTGCCGTTCGAGACTTCGGCTGCATAGCCCCAAAGTCCTTCTGGCTCGCCAGAATAGGTCAGACCCGGGACGTCTTCACCGGTGGACAGACGGCCGGCCGCACCGAGCCCAAGCCGGTCCATATTCGGGACCGACAGAGGACCAGCGCGAAGGCCGTCCCTGTCGCCTTTTCCTTCCGCGCAATGCTGCGCAATGTGGCCAAGGGTATCCGACCCCACATCGCCAAAGGCGTCCGCATCCGCCGCGCCGCCAATCCCGAAACTGTCCAGTACGCACAAGATCGCACGGGGCATGAGCATCTCCTCATTATTGTTGCCGGCAAGTTCTGCCGGAAAGGGCTGGGTTTTGCTCCCGGCCTGGCCGCGGTTACGGCGCGATGCGCTCTACAACACTCGGACGATCCATGACGTCCTTTGCTGAACCGACGGTGTAGGCTGCACGCAATGCAATCGCTGCGGCTTCTGCTTCTTCTTCGTTGCGGGCATGCACGATTGCAAGCGGGCTATCTGCGTCAACCGAATTGCCCACGCCGGCAAGGCTTGTGAACCCAACAGATGGGTCGATCACGTCAGCAGCAGCTTTACGTCCGCCACCAAGCGCAACAACGGCAACCCCCACGCCACGCGCGTCGATTTCTGTAACGACGCCGTCCTCAAACGGATAGACCGGCGCCTCGAAATTGGCTTTTGCAAGATAGAGTTCCGGCTTCTCCATGAAGTCGGCAGGCCCACCAAGCGCGCTCACCATCTCGGCGAACTTCTCTGCCGCCTTGCCACTCTCAAAAGCTGACCGCATCATATCACATCCAACCTCAGCATCTTCAGCGAGGCCACCGCTTGCGAGCAGTTCACCACCTTGCGCGACAGTGACATCCCACAAACGGTTGTCGATGGCAGTCCCTTTTAGGAAATCGACAGCGTTCTGCATCTCGATTGCATTGCCCGCAGCAGAAGCCAAGGGCTCATTCATGTCGGTGAGCAGAGCGGTTGTTTTGAGGCCTGCACCGTTGGCGACCAGGACAAGGCTCTCGGCAAGCGCCCGCGCTTCTTCAAGCGATGCCATGAACGCGCCACTGCCCCACTTCACATCGAGCACAAGTCCTTGAAGACCCGCGGCCAGTTTCTTGGACAATATGGACGCGGTAATCAGGTCAATGCTTTCAACCGTCGCGGTCACATCCCGGATGCCATAAAAACGTTTGTCGGCTGGAGCGAGATTGCCAGTCTGACCGATCACGGCACAGCCGACTTCCTTTACGACCTTCTTGAAAAGTGCATTGTCCGGCTGCGTCTTGTAGCCCGGAATGCTGTCGAACTTATCGAGTGTACCACCGGTATGGCCGAGACCACGGCCGGAGATCATCGGGACAGCTGCACCGCAAGCCGCAAGTGCCGGAGCCAGCATTAGCGAAACGTTGTCACCCACACCGCCGGTGGAGTGTTTATCAAGGACCGGAGCTTCAATGTCGGACCAGTCCAGAACATCGCCGCTGTCGCGCATAGCTAGCGTCAGAGCGACACGCTCATCAATGGTGAGCCCCTTGAAAAAGACCGCCATAGCAAGGGCGGAAACCTGACCTTCGGTGACAGAACCGTCGGCAAGGCCCTTTACGAAGAACGCAATCTCTTCAGAGGACAGCGCCCCGCCATCCCGTTTTTTCCGGATGAGCTCTTGTGGCAGCATTTTAGTATCCTTCACCCACTGCGGCGTCCCTGCCGTCTATCGTTGCCGTGAGAGCGTCGAGCAACCCACTCGCGCCAAAACGGAAGGTTGAGGCGGACACCCAGTTATGTCCCATGATCTTGTCTGCAAGCGCCAGGTAGGCCGCCGCATCCGAAGCGGTTTTGATCCCGCCAGCCGGTTTAAAACCGATGACGCGCTCAGCGTTGTCACGCCGCGCTTCTTCGATGGCCGTCAGCATGATTTCAGCAGCTTCCAAAGTGGCGTTGACTGCAACCTTGCCGGTCGAGGTCTTGATGAAATCCGCACCGGCTGCGATCGCAACATTGGACGCAGCATGGATCAGGAGCGGATCCTTGATCTCGCCTGTCTCGAGAATAACCTTCAAGATGGCAGGTTCTGGGATCGCGGCCTTGACCTGAATGATCTGCTCTTCGGCGAACCCTTTGCGGCCCTCAACAAACGTCCGGTAAGGCATGACGAGATCAATCTCATCCGCACCATCGGCAATCGCCTGGCGAGTTTCAGCGACCACAGCTTGCGTGTCTTCACCGCCAGCCGGAAAGTTGACAACTGTCGCAACTTTGACCCCAGTTCCGGCGAGTTCCTTGACAGCCTGCGCTACGAAACGGGGCCAAACGCATACGGCAGCGACGGCGCCATGCGGAGTTACCGTGCGATTTGTCAAAGCCGTAACATCTTCAGCCGTGCAATCGTCATTCAGGTTGGTCAAATCCACCAGGCCAAGGGCCCGTTTGGCGGTCTCAATCATATCGGTCATTGGCCGACCTCTTTTACAAAAGCGCGGACAAGCTGCTTCATCCGTTCCATACCGGTGAGCGCAACGGACTTGGTTTCGTCATGCGACAAGGCATGGGTTTGCATGCCAGCACCGTAGTTGGTGATGATGGACATCGCTGCGACACGCATCCCCAGGAACCGGGCCATGATGACTTCCGGGACGGTCGACATTCCGACCGCATCTGCGCCCAACATCTTAGCCATGCGGATTTCGGCAGGTGTCTCAAATGACGGGCCGGAGAACCACATGTAGACGCCTTCTGCGACAGGGTCGCCAGTTTCTTCGGCAACTTTCTTCATTGCCGCCCGAAGGTCCTGATCATAAGCCGCGCTCATATCGAGGAACCGCTTCTCATCTTCTTCGCCGATCAACGGGTTTTTGCCCGACCAATTGATATGATCCGAAATGACCATCGGACTGCCGGGAGCGACGTCTTCGCGCAAGGATCCTGCTGCATTGGTCGCAAGCAGGATGTCGCAGCCGAGCTCCTTCAAGGTTTCCACTGGTGTCCGCATAACCGTCGGATCGCCGCCTTCATAATAGTGCGCGCGGCCAGACAGGATGACCACAGGAACACCGGCAAGTGTGCCGGCAACCAGCTCGCTGGAATGCGATGTTACCGTGGACACCGGAAACTCGGTCAGATGGGCATAGGGAATGCGGACTGCATCCTCGACCTCTTCAGCCAGGGTTCCGAGCCCTGATCCCAGAATCATGCCAATTTTATAGGAGCCCTCACGGGCGGCGCGTACAATATCCGCGCACTCACGGCCATAACCACTCATGGTGGATCAGTCCTTCTTGTCTTCTAGTTCAAATGCAGCCGGCAGCAATTCATCAAGTGTGAAGCTGCGGCGAATGCCGTTGAGGTCCGCAACATGGACCACAAGATTTTCAGTTCCGAACTCTGCAAACCGCTGACGGCACATACCGCACGGGGTGCATAGGGCCGCATCGCCAATCACGACCGCTTCTTCGATTTCCCGGTAACCAGCCGCAATCATCGCACTGGCCGCACCGCCTTCCGCGCAAACGCTGACCGGGTAGGATGCATTCTCCACATTGCAGCCGGTGAAAATCGTCCCATCCGGAGTGCGGAATGCTGCCCCAACCAGGAAGTTGGAATAAGGGGCATACGCCTTTTCGCGCACCGCTTTGGCGGCCTCGAACAGCTTGTCCAGATCGCTCATGACCGCTCCTTCAGATACGGAATACCAGCAGCTTTCGGCGGGATCGCTTTCCCGATGAAGCCCGCAAGCAGGATGACCGTCAGGATGTATGGCAGCGCCTGGAAGAACTGGACCGGGATCTCGCCAATGCCAGGAACTTCTTGTCCTTGCATGCGGATCGCCGTTGCATCGAGGAACCCAAAGAGCAGGCAAGCGAACATCGCGCTCGCTGGCCGCCACTTGGCGAAGATCAGCGCTGCAAGCGCGATAAAGCCCTTACCGGCGGTCATATCCTTGATGAAACCGGCAGACTGAGCGATCGAAAGATAACTGCCCGCAAGCCCGCAGAGAATGCCGCATGCTATCACGGCCCGGTAGCGAAGCCAGGTCACTGAAATACCTGCCGTGTCCACGGCAGCCGGGTTTTCACCCACCGCGCGAAGTCGTAAACCAAAACGCGTGCGGAACAGCACCCACCATGTGACCGGCACGGCAACAAAGGCGGCATAGACCAAGATGTTATGACCGGACAAAAGCTCGGCATAGATCGGGCCGATAATCGGCACATCGCGCACTTGCTCAGCGCCCGGCAAGACGATGTCTCGGAAGCGGCCATCCCCTTGAAGCGACGGCGTCCGCCCCCCCTGGCTAAACCAGGTTTGTCCGAGCAGGGCCGTCAAACCGGCCGCCAGGAAGTTGATGGCAACGCCGGAGACAATCTGGTTGCCGCGGTTGGTGATAGACGCAAATCCGTGGATGAGCGCCAGGCCAATTGATACGGCAATACCCGCCATCAGCCCAATCCAGGCGTTGCCGGTGATATAGGCGACCGCACCGGCTCCAAAGGCAGCGCCAAGCATCTTGCCTTCCAGGCCGATGTCGACGATCCCCGAACGTTCGGAATAAAGCCCTGCCAGACAGGCGAGCAGGAGCGGCGTTGACAGGCGGACCGTGGAATCAAGTGTTAGGATCAACGTCTCAAACATGATCAAGCCTCCTGCGCCGTTTTGGGCCGAGCGGGCATGAAAAACTGGGCAATGGCAGGCCGGAACATGTGCTCAAGCGCACCCGCAAACAGGATGACCAGACCTTGGATCACAATGATCATGTCGCGTGTGATGTTGGGCATCTCAAAGGAGAGCTCTGCGCCGCCCTGATACAGCATCCCGAACAGGATAGACGCCAGCAGGATACCGACCGGGTGGGCCCGACCCATAAGCGCAACGGCGATCCCAACAAAGCCGTAACCGGTCACGAAATCGATCAACAAGCGATGCTGGGAGCCCATGATCTCGTTGATTGCCATCATGCCAGCAAGACCGCCGGAAATCAGCATAGTCACCACTGTGATGCGGACCGGCGAAATGCCTGCATAGACTGCCGCTGTCGCGTTGGCGCCGAAGGAGCGGATTTCAAATCCGAGCTTGGTCCGCCAGATCAACAGCCAGACCAGTACACAGGCTGCCAAAGCAACAAACAGCGCGAGATTGACCGGCGCAAAACCGAAGCCGAAAGACGGGAAGATGTCGTTCAGGAACGGCAAGCGGCCGCCATCTTCAAAAGTGCGGGTCTCGTTCTGCATGGAGCCCGGCTTTTTCAGAAAGCCATTGAGCAGATAGACCATCAAGGAGGCGGCAATGAAGTTGAACATGATGGTAGTGATAACCACGTGGCTGCCGCGCGTAGCCTGAAGCCAGGCAGGGATGAAGGCCCATGCCGCGCCCATCAAAGCGGATCCAAGAATAGCGAAAGGCAATGTGACGTACCACGGCACATAATGGTCCAATGCCAAACACGCTATGGCCACGCCTAGACCGCCCAGATACGCCTGCCCTTCACCGCCAATGTTGAAGAGGCCTGCGTGAAACGCGACTGCCACCGCGAGCCCGGTGAAGATGAAGTTGGTCGCATAAAAGAGTGTGTATCCGAAGCCTTCCGTGTAACCGAGAGAGCCCCAGATCAGGACTTTGACAGCATCGATGGGGTTTTCACCGATCAAGATCACCACAAGACCGGAGACCAGAAATGCGGCCGCAAGATTCAGGAACGGGATCAGGCCGTAATCGACCCACCGGGGTAGCTGGCCGCCACTCATTGGACGTCTCCTTCAACGGCGATCTTTTTGTCCTCAATCCCGGCCATCAGCAGGCCAAGATCACTTTCTTCAGCATCCGCGCCACGTTCGCCCACGACCTTGCCGTCGAACATCACAAGCACCCGGTCGGACAGGCCACGGATTTCGTCGAGCTCCACGGAGACCAAAAGGATACCTTTTCCCGCATCCCGTAATTCAATGAGCCGCTTGTGAATGAATTCGATAGCGCCGATGTCCACACCACGGGTCGGCTGGCCAACCAAAAGGATGTTTGGGTCCCTTTCGATTTCCCGAGCCAGAACAACCTTCTGCTGGTTGCCACCTGAGAAGTTAGCGGTCTTGAGCATCGGATTTGGCGGCCGGATATCGTATTTCTCGATTTCATCGACCGCATTTTTCTTGATCGCTGGCAGGTCGAGCAGAAGGCCTTTTGAATAGGCAGGATCCCGGTGATACCCGAGAATGGAGTTCTCATACTCGGCGAAACTGTTGATCAGCCCCATACGGTGCCGGTCTTCTGGAACATGGCCCATGCTCTTTGCGCGCATATCGGCGGCGTCCGGTGCCCGGTTGGCCAGATCAATCGTCTCACCGTTGATTTTCAAGGTACCCCGGGTGGCGCGACGGATGCCGGAAAGAGTTTCAAGGAGTTCTGACTGCCCGTTACCGGATACGCCCGCAATGCCAACGATTTCGCCTTCATGCACCTTGAAAGAAACATCCTTCACAACTTCGACGCCGCGGCTGTCTGTCACCGTGAGGTTTTCCACCTCGAGAACGGGCGCTTTGGGTTCAGCTGGTTTCTTGTCGACCCGCAACAAGACGCTGCGCCCGACCATCAGCTCGGCCAACTCCTCCATTGAGGTGTTCTTGGTCTCGCGGGTCGCCACCATCTCTCCGCGGCGCATGACAGACACCATGTCGGTCGCAGCCATGATCTCGCGCAGTTTGTGCGTGATCAGCAGGATGGTTTTGCCTTCGTTCTTCAGAACTTCCAGGATCTTGAACAGGTGGTCCGCCTCAGCAGGCGTCAAAACGCCGGTCGGTTCATCCAAGATCAGGACTTCGGCGCTGCGATAGAGTGCTTTCAGAATTTCAACACGCTGCTGAAGTCCGACCGGCAGCTCACCGGTGATTGCTTCCGGATCAACCCGAAGCTCATATTCGGTTTCCAGGCGATGCAGTTCGGATCGGGCCCGGTTAAGACCGCCGGCCAGAAGCGCACTGTCTTCGGCGCCAAGAACGACATTTTCCAGAACGGTGAAATTGTCGACCAGCATGAAGTGCTGGTGAACCATCCCGATCCCCATCCCGATCGCAGCCTTTGAATCCGAGATCGTGACCTTATTTCCGTTGACCAGAATGTCTCCGGTATCAGCTTGATAAAAGCCGTAAAGGATCGACATCAAGGTCGATTTGCCCGCGCCATTTTCACCGATAATGCCGTGGATTGATCCCTTCTTTACAACAAGGTCGATGTCCTTGTTGGCATGGACCGCCCCAAAGCTTTTGTTGATCTTGCGCAGCTCAATTGCAGGTGTTTCGCTCATGCCATCCCCCAGGCGTGACGATTACTTTTTGTCATTCTTGCTGTGTCCTGTTCAGCGTTCAGGCATGCCTTCAAAAAGGGCACGGCCCATCCGCCACCACATCATGGACCACAATCTCCCCCTTGGAGATTGCGTCGACCGCTGCATCTGCAGCTGCTTTCATGTCTTCTGAAATCAGGTCCTGATTGTTTTCATCCAGCACCCAGTCCATTCCGCCTTCCTTAAGGCCCAGAACCTGGATGCCTGGAGCGAAGGATCCATTCACTGCAGTGGTAAAACTGTCGTAAACTGCATTGTCCACGCGCTTGCGGATGGATGTCAGTACCTTGCCCGGATGCAGGCCATTCTGATTGCTGTCTGTACCAAGTCCGAGGACCCCAGCATCTGCGGCAGCCTGCAAGACGCCAATCCCGGTCCCACCCGCTGCCTGGATAACCACATCCGCGCCGCGATTGATCTGGCCGCGCGCCAATTCCGCGCCGCGCACCGGATCGGCAAACGCTGCCGGCGTGTCTCCGGTCATATTCGACAGGACCTTGGTTTGTTGATTTGCCGCCAGTGCACCTTGCTTATAGCCGCACAAGAAACGCTGAATGATCGGAATATCCATGCCGCCGACAAATCCGATCGTCCCGGTTTTTGAGGCCATGCTGGCCAGCAAACCACCGATGTAGGCGCCTTCATGCTCCTTGAAGACGTAGGAACGGACATTTGGCTGCTCGACCACCATATCGACGATGGCAAAATCTTCTTCCGGAAACTCCGACGCCACCTGGCCCAGCGCATTTGCCTGGTTAAACCCGATGGCAACAATTGGTTCACTGCCACGGCTGGCAAAGTTCCTTAGTGCTTGAAGGCTCTGCGCATCGCGTTCCAGCTCAAACTCCCGCACAGCCTCGCCGGTTTCATCGGTGAACCGTTTGACGCCGTCATAAGCGCTCTCGTTAAAGGAGCCATCAAATTTGCCGCCGACCGAATACACAATCGCCGGCTCGGCTTGCGCAGCAAAGGCTGCCAAGCTGCCTAAAACGACAGACACTATTCCTGTACGAAAACGGACCATCAGATCCCCGCTAGACTGCGAACCGGGAAAACCCATAGAAATGCATCCCGCACGCAGAACCGCGCGGGATGCCAAGACAAACCAGATTAAACTGGGCAGTTCTGATCAGACATGTAGTCGTGAACGACGATTTCGCCGGAGATGATCTTGTTGGATGCTTCTTCAACAGCAGCCTTCATTTCATCGCTGACGAGTTCTGCATTGTTGTCGTCCAGAGCCCAATCAACACCGCCTTCTTTCAGGCCGAGCACTTCAAAGCCTGAAGACCAGGAGTCGTTGGCAGCGTCTTCAAATGCCTGGTAAACAGCGATGTCAACGCGCTTCAGCATCGACGTCAAAACGGAACCCGGGTGCAGGCCGTTCTGGTTGCTGTCGACGCCGATGCCGAGCTTGCCGGCATCTGCAGCAGCTTGGAGAACACCGATGCCGGTGGCACCTGCTGCGTGGTAGACAACGTCAGCGCCGCTGTCGAACTGGGACTTTGCCAGCTCACCGCCCTTGACCGGGTCGTTCCATGCGGCCCCTGTCGTGCCGGTCATGTTTTCAAAGACTTCAGCGTCCGGCGCTGTCGCCATCACACCCTGCTTGTAGCCGCAAGCAAATTTGCGGATCAGCGGAATGTCCATACCGCCAACGAAGCCGACTTTGTCGGTTTCAGACGCCATCGCAGCGAGCATGCCCACGATGTAGGAGCCTTCGTGTTCCTTGAACAGGATTGAGCGAACGTTCGGAAGATCAACAACCATGTCGACGATCGCAAACTGGGTGTCCGGGAATTCCTGCGCGACTTTCTCAACCGCATTGGCCTGAGAAAAACCGATTGCAACGATCGGGTTCATGCCGCGTTTCGCGAAGTTCCGCAGAGCCTGCTCGCGCTGGCTGTCGTTCTGGATCTCGAAGTCGCGGTACTCGGTGCCGTAATCCGCTTTGAATTGCTCAGCACCGGTGTAGGCTGCTTCGTTGAAAGACTTGTCAAAACGGCCGCCCAGATCGTAGAGCACTGCCGGCTTGATGTCGGCGGCCATTGCACCGGCCACCGAAAACGCCAGACCCGCCAAAGCGGTGCTGATGGTCAGAATTTTCTTCACGTATATGTCCTCCGACATGCGGGGGCCTGCCTTCGGCGGGCCCATTTCCCCTCGAGAGACCCAGCTGCTTTATGCAGACTGTGCCAACTGTAACCCGACCCGCGCGCTGAGAGCTTTTGCTAGGCTCTCATCCGCAACCAGATCGGTAATGACACCGGTACGCAGTGCAGCAAGTGTTGCATCCACCTTGCTTTCACCACCCACCAGCGCAATCACACGACTCCCCCGTACTTCATCAAAATGAAGGCCGACCGCACAATCTCCGAGCGGGTCGGGAGCCAATTCTCCGTCAATCGTCAAGAAGCGCCCCATCAAATCACAAACGGCGCCGCCGGACATCAGATTTTCCTGCTCCTGCTTGGAGATCATGCCGCGCTGCACGAGGTGCCCCTCATTTTCAACCGAACCCAGACCAATCAGAAAGGCATCAGACTGGCGCGCGCGGCTCATCAGATCCTGAACGCTGCGCTGGGTCAAAAACATGGACTTTTCGTCCTGATTTTCGGCAAAGTACGGCACCGGCAGATAATATCCGACGCCACCAGTCCGCTCCTGCATCTTCTGGACGATGTCGTAAGGGTTGGCGGCCAAAGTGCGCGTCAAGGATCCGCAGATCGACATGATCTCAAGGTCGCTGCGCTGGATCTTCGGCAAGGCCTCGACTGATGCCGTCAATGTGCGCCCCATGCCAACGCCCAACCGCTTCACACCAGCACCACCAAGAAGACCTGATAAGAACTGCGCGGCGGAAACAGCCACCGCCCGCAAGGCTGCATCTTCATCGCCGCTGCCGACATCCGGGGCAATGATGCAATTGGACAGACCGAAATGAGACGTCAGCTCCCGTTCCAGCTGCAGGCATTCCATTGGCCTGCCGTCGATCTGGAACTTTACGTGCCCGGCCTTTTGCGCGTGTGCAATCAAACGATGGACTTTGGCGGGAGAGACACCAAGCTGAGCCGCGATCTCACCTTGCGTCCGGCCACCGACAAACGACAGCCACGCAGCCCGGATGGCCATGTGAGATGTCAAATCGTCGCCGCGTACCGCCATCGAGAAACCCGCTCCCAAGAGTTTAATCTCAAACACGTTTGACCAGGCAGCTCCCTCGAACCAGCCTGATCCGCCATTGCCACGACCATTTATCGGTCTTCGCAAAAGGCATTTGAAAAATTCTTCACATAGTGAGAATTTCTGCAGATCATGTCGCTTCAAGAGCTTTGCGTCAATAAAAAAGCGTCACAAAAATGCAGCAAACTGCCGCATTTTCGATCAAAGCGACGTTTTTCCGGCGGAGACGCGACCGGCAAAAAATGCCGCATCATTTTCGCATCTTCAGAGCAAGTGGCAATTTTTGCCGAGCAAACCGGCACTTATTTCCCTTCTGTGGAATAAATGCACTCTGTGCGCATTTGATTTTGCCGGTTAATCATAAATCTAGTACAGTTGGCACATTGTTTGCTCAGTAATTCACGAGCAGCGACCAAATGAGTCAAAGTACCTAAGTAGGATTAGCGAGAAACGAAAAGATAAGAAATTACATAACAAAATAACAAAAAGGGGAGACGTGGCGACCTGGTCAGACGACCGAAAGATGGAGAAACCAATGCGTCTCGACTCAACACAAAACTGTGCACTGAAAGCGTTTAAGTTACTTCTCTTCCTCTGCGTGGTCACCGTATTTTCCACGCAAACTCAAGCACGCGACTTTTTGAGGTCGCCACTTGTTTCAGCGCAATACAGCTATGATCCCGCCAACGAAGTAGACGTTGAACTGGTGCTCGCTGTCGACATTTCCCAATCCATGGATACCGAAGAGCAGGAGATCCAGCGCGCTGGATATATCTCGGCTCTGACATCTCAAGAGTTTCTGGATGCGATACAGGTCGGTCCAATAGGCAAAATCGCAATCATGTACATGGAATGGGGCGGTGTTGACGAACATTTCGTTGTCGCCGACTGGACAGTTGTCCAAGATGCGGCTTCAGCGGCACATTTCGCTTCCAAGGTTTCTGAAGCTCCGTTGCGGCAGGTGCAACGAACATCGATTTCCTCCGCACTGGAGAAATCGGTCTGGATGGTTCAGAACAACAAGTACACGGGTTTGCGGCAGGTCATCGACATTTCGGGCGATGGCCCGAACAACCAGGGCGGCTCAGTGACAGCCATGCGTGACCGCATGGTGAACGCCGGCGTGACCATCAACGGCCTTCCGTTGATGATGAAATCAAACAAAAACACCTGGCAAGCCATGCTGAACCTCGACCATTATTACGAAGACTGCGTGATTGGTGGCCCGGGTTCGTTTGCAATCCCTGTGCGATCGAAAGAAGGCTTTGCAGATGCAATCCGCATGAAACTCGTCATGGAGATTGCCGGAATTTCGATGCCAGAACCGGACAACTACTTCCACACTGTCTCCGCACGTGAACCGGTGCGTTGCAATTTGTTCGACTGATCAAGCCACGTCTCCATCAGTGTCTTTCAAGCGCACCTGTTTCCCGCAGGTGCGTTTTTTGTCTTCAGATTTCAGCAGCTTTCCGGTCTGGTTGAGCAAAACTGTCTCAGCAATTTCCGATCTTTCTTTGCGCCTGGCCGCCTTTGACGCTAAACACAAAAACAATTTCCAATCCGTTCTCAAAGGACGCCTCTCATGCCCGCCAAACCAACCCTTGCCCTGGTGGCCCACGATGCCAAAAAAGACGCCATGGTCGAGTTTGCCGAGCGGCATGAAGAGAAACTGACATCATTCGATCTTGTCGCGACCGGCACGACGGGCGGCCGCATACAAGAGGCCTGCCCCAGCCTGAACATCAATCGATTTAAAAGCGGCCCATTGGGCGGTGATCAGCAAATTGGTGCGATGATTGCCGAGGGACGCCTTCATGGCTTGATTTTCTTTGTCGATCCACTGTCTCCGATGCCCCACGATGTTGATGTAAAGGCTTTGATGCGCCTTGCTGTTGTGTATGACATGCCCATGGCGTTGAACCCTTCAACGGCCGGGATTCTGCTGCGGTCATCCCGCCTGACTGGATTGACGACAACGTCCAACACACCGGAAGTGGGCGCGGCTGCCCAATGACGTTCCAATCCCAAGCTCCATTTTCCTATCCGGTCCTGGTTGCCGATATCGGCGGCACGAATGCACGTTTCGCGATGGTCGAGAATGAGACGGCACCCACCCGGATGTGCGGCAAGACAGCAACCGCAGATCATGCAGACATTTCCTCAGCCATTCGGCAGACCGTATTGCCAAACACTTCGGAACATCCGAGGACTGCCATCATTGCGGTAGCAGGCCCGGTGACCGGCGACACGATACCACTGACAAATGCAGCTTGGGTGATCGAACCGCTCAGGATGATCTCAGAGCTTGGTTTTGACCGGGTTATTGTCCTCAATGACTTCGAAGCGCAAGCCCTTGCCTTGCCTGGATATCAAGGTGCGGATATTGAGCAGGTTGGTAAGGGTGAGGCCCGGCCAAACGCAACAAAATTTGTTCTTGGGCCTGGCACCGGCCTCGGAGCGGCGTCGATGATTTATGCGGCCGACACCTGGGTACCGGTTCCCGGAGAAGGTGGGCATGTGGAACTGGGTCCCGTAACACCGGAAGACTTTGAGATTTGGCCTTTCATAATCAAGCGCAATGGCCGAATCGGTGCCGAGGAGATTTTGAGTGGCACAGGGCTGCCGCGCCTCGCCAGAGCCGTTTCCACCTGGATGGATATGACCCGGGACTTTACGACGCCCGCGATGATCACGAAGGCAGCAGAAGAGAACGACCCGGTTGCTCTGAAAACGCTGCAGGTTTTTGCAAGGGCTCTTGGCCGTGTTGCAGGGGACTTTGCGTTGACGACCCTTGCTCGCGGCGGTGTGTATCTGACCGGCGGCATCACGCCGCGCATCCCGCAGTTCTTGACGGATGGAAACTTCCGCGCAGCGTTTGAAGCAAAGGCGCCTCATGAACAACTGATGCACAAAATCCCGACCTTTATTGTGCGTCATCCGGACCCTGCGCTGGAGGGTTTGGCGGCCTATGCCCGGCAACCCGAACAATTTGCGGTCGATCGGCGCGGGCGCGAATGGATAGTCAATCCGGCAACAATCCCGGCGTGAGGCCCCGATCATCCGTGGCAAAGACACCTGAGTTCAAAACGTCCTTACCGATTGACGGGGTTCTGCCGGACCTGCTCTCAGCGCTAGAGACAAACACCAACGCTGTTCTTGTTGCAGAACCAGGCGCCGGCAAAACGACACGCGTACCGCTCGCGCTTCTGAATACTTCTTGGCGGGGCGACAGCAAGATACTGGTCCTGGAACCACGGCGCCTCGCAGCGCGGGCCGCCGCCCGGCGTATGGCAAGTGAACTTGGCGAACGACCCGGCGAAACCGTTGGTTACCGCGTGCGCATGGAAACCAAGGTAAGCGCTCAAACACGGATCGAGGTTGTTACCGAAGGTGTGTTCACCCGCATGGTTCTCGATGATCCGGAATTGAACGGTGTTGCCGCAATCCTCTTTGATGAATTCCACGAGCGGTCGCTCGACGGAGATCTGGGACTCGCCCTAAGCCTGGACGTACAAGGCGCCTTGCGGGAGGATCTTCGGCTCGTCCCGATGTCTGCGACGATTGACGCATCCGGCATCGCCCAGTTGCTGGGCAACGCTCCTGTGATCGAAAGTAAAGGCCGCAGTTTTCCGGTTGAAACGCGTTACCTTGGCCGCGCTCAAAACGAGCGGATCGAACATCAGATCGCGAGAGCTGTTCAACAGGCCATCCGCGAAGAAAGCGGTTCTGTTCTTGTTTTCCTGCCCGGTCAGGGCGAAATCAAACGGACGGCGAATCTGCTTGCTGGACAAGTTGCGCCAAACTGCCAAATCACCCCGCTTTATGGCGGCCTGGACAGCAAGGCGCAGGATGCGGCCATCCGGCCAGCCAACGATGGCAATCGCAAGATCGTGCTGGCCAGTGCCATTGCCCAGACCTCCCTCACAATTGAGGGGGTCCGTGTCGTCATCGACAGCGGCCTAGCGCGCGTTCCCAAATATGAGCCGCAAACGGGCCTCACACGTTTGAAGACAGTGCGGGTTTCAAGAGCCTCTGCTGACCAAAGACGGGGGCGTGCCGGGCGGACGGAACCAGGTGTTTGTTACCGGCTTTGGGACGAAGCGCAAACTGTTTCACTGCCCGCAGCCGAGACACCGGAAATTCTGGAAGCCGATCTCACTGGCCTCGTGCTGGATCTTGCTGCCTGGGGCACCTCGGATCCGGCATCACTCACGTTTCCAGATCCACCACCAACAGCTGCCTGGAACGAAGCGGTCGGGCTATTGGCGGACTTACATGCGCTCGACAGTTCCGGGCGGTTGACAGCGGAGGGAAAGAGCCTCGCAAAGCTTCCTTTGCATCCGCGGCTCGCCCACATGGTGGTGGAGGGTGCGGCGCGGGATCTGGGCTATACGGCTACACTCATCGCCTTGTTGCTTTCTGAACCTGGGCTCGGAGGACGCGATCCCGATCTGCGCGCGCGTTTGCAGACTTTGAAGAACGACAGAGGCCAACGCGCAAAGGACGGGAAGGCCCTCGCGGCCCGGTGGTTGAAACTTGCCGGCGGCAGTGGCTCGGAGATCGATATCGAAAGCGGCGGCATGCTGCTCGCCCTCGCCTATCCAGATCGCGTCGCCCAGGCACGGGGCGCAACGGGACGTTTTCGTCTCGCCAATGGCAGGGGCGCCGAACTGCCCGCGGAGCATGGCTTGGCATCAGAACCATTCCTGACTGTAGCGGATATTCAAGGCAAAGCGGCGAGTGGCAGGATCCAACTTTGCGCGCCCATAAGCCGCGATGAAATCGAGGATTTGTTTTCCAACGACATCATTGAAGACGATGAGGTCCAACTGACCAAAGAAGGTGCCCTGAAGGCACGGCGCGTCTTGCGGTACAAGGCCGTGGAGTTGCAATCGCGAAACATAACCTCACCCGATCCAGCAGCTATCGAGAAGGCGCTCCTCTCAGAGATCCGGCGGCGCGGGATTTCCCGCCTCCCCTGGAGCAAGGATCAGGACCGTCTGCGCAGGCGTCTGGCCTATGCGCGGGACAATGGTACGGCCGATCTCCCGGATCTGTCAGATCATGCGCTCGCCGCCAACCTCGAGGACTGGCTTGCACCGTTTCTCGTAGACCTGACCAGTTTGGCCGCGATTGACGCCGCCGTGCTCGGGACCGCGCTCGCCGCAAAACTTCCTTACGATGCGACTGAGAAACTTGAAGCCATCGCACCGTCCCATTTCACGGCCCCGACCGGAAGCCGGGTACCAATCGACTATGGCGCGGCGGCAGGGCCGACTATGTCGATCCGTGTGCAGGAACTGTTCGGCCTCAGCGAACACCCAACAGTCTGCAACGGGCGTTTACCGCTGCTTCTGGAGCTTCTTTCTCCCGCCCAGAGACCGATCCAGATTACCAAGGATCTGCCTGGCTTTTGGGCGGGTTCCTGGTCCGACGTGAAAGCCGACATGAAAGGTCGATATCCCAAACATCCGTGGCCTGATGATCCGACTTCAGCTGAAGCCACACGGCGGATAAAACCAAAGGGAAGCTGAATTCCCCATTCTACCTGTGATAGAGTTTCGCCGGAGGTTTTATGCTCGATCGTCGTGACATCTTGGAAAACCTGGCGGATCCGGAAACCTATCCGGCTGAGATGCTCGCCTACTGTCTGAAAAACCCGGATCGCTCAGCTGCTATCTTTCTGCCAATCCTTGGTAAGGCCGCAAACGGCACGGAATTGGACGCAATGGAGAAGCGGTCTTTTTACCTCGGCCTTCACATCCTCGCCGTCCTTCAAATACCAAACACATTTGACGGCGTTTATAGACTTGCGACCCAGCAGCCTCTGATACTCGCGGACCTTCTTGGGGAAGTTGGATTGGGCGAGACTTTTCCACGTGTCCTGATGTGCCTTGGCTATGGAAAAGCGACTGACCTGTGGGAAGGCTTTCAGAATGACAAACTGGATTTCATGATCCGGGATGCGTTTTTAAGGGCTTGGACTTACGAGGCGCTTAAGGGCAGGGTGAATGCTGTCTCCACAGAGCGCAATCTTCGCGGTTTTCTCAAATCGGAAGATGCACCGCCAGCGGACGATCCAATCTGGAGCGGCTGGCTGATAGCGATCGCCGATCTTGGATACTCAGAGCTGACGTCTGTCGCCCGCGACGCGGTAGCCTCGGGACGGATTCTGGCGGAGGATGAAAACTTGGCAGCCAGAGAATTTGATGGTTTTGAAACCGCCCTTACCGAAGCACAATCGAACACGGACCTACCTGAGTTCTTAGCGGCACGCGGCTACATTCCGTTCGGCGAAGGCGAAGGGGACTGGGGCGATTGTTTCGTCAATTCGCCCCAATCTCAAAAACCGCTCTAGTCGTCGGACGCAGCAACCAGACTTGCGTTGCCACCGGCAGCAGCCGTATTGATCGAAACCACCTGCTCCAAAGCAAAGCGGGTCAGATAAGCAGGTCCACCGGCTTTGGGTCCGGTGCCGGACAATCCGGAGCCACCGAACGGCTGGGTTCCCACAACGGCGCCGATTGTATTCCGATTGACGTAAACATTGCCGACTGACAAGCGGTCGACGACTTTCTTCACGGTGGCGTCAATCCGGCTGTGAACACCGAGTGTCAAGCCGTAGCCAGTGGCTGCGATCTGATCGAGGACCTTGTCGATGTCTTTAGCCTTGTACCGGACAACGTGAAGAACGGGGCCAAAGACTTCACGCGTGAGCGCTTCCGCCTTGTCCAGTTCAATGATGTGCGGCGCGATCCAAGACCCGTTAGATAGGCTTCCCTCCGGCGTTTTCCCGGCAAAGCGCAGCGTCTGGCTTTCCTGCATTTCGTCGATATGCGCCTGAATGTTTGCCTTGGCTTCATCGTCAATCACCGGGCCAATGTCGGTTGATGGAAGACGGGGGTCGCCAAGCTCCAGTTCCTTTGCAGCGCCTTCCAGCATGGCCAACAGGGTATCTGCCACATCTTCCTGAACATAGAGCAAGCGCAGAGCGGAGCAGCGTTGACCAGCAGACCTGAAGGCGGACATCATGACGTCATCGCAGACCTGTTCCGGCAAGGCTGTCGCATCCACCAGCATGGCATTGATACCACCGGTTTCTGCAATGAGCGGCACGATTGGACCGCGTTTCATGGCAAGTGTCCGGTTGATCGCCCAAGCGGTTTCCGTTGAACCGGTGAAGGCAACGCCGGCGACCTTCGGGTGCGCGGTCAAGGCAGCCCCAACCTCGCCATCGCCAGGCAAGAGCATGAACACGTCCTCCGGCACCCCAGCTTCATAGAGCAGCTTTGCGGTCTCACAGGCGATGAGTGGCGTTTGTTCTGCAGGCTTTGCGATGACCGCATTTCCGGCAAGCAGGGCTGCACTGATTTGACCAAGGAAAATCGCCAGCGGAAAATTCCAGGGAGAAATGCAGACAAACACGCCCCGGCCACGATGACGATACCGGTTCTCTTCGCCGGTTGGTCCCGGCATCAAGCGGCCATCGCCAAACTGCGTGCGCGCTTCTTGCGCATAGTAGCGGCAGAAATCAACGGCCTCCCGGATCTCAGCGATCCCGTCCGGCAAACATTTGCCGGCCTCAACCGACAGGATGGTCATCAGCCGATCGCGGTTGTCTTCCAGAAGATCCCCGACCCTTGCCAGGATGTCCGCGCGCTCTTCCACCGGTCGGCGCGACCAGCGCTCGAAGCCGGCTTGAGCAACGTCCATTGCCTTTTCTGCGGTTGCCTTGTCGGCAAATGAAACTGTCCCCGCCTTGGTTGTCCCGTCCATTGGAGAAAAGATCGGGTTCGGTTCGCCGTTCGCTGGAAGCCCTTTACCAAGCGGCGTCGCAACTGTGAACGGAGCTGTGGTCTTTGCCATTCCGCGCACAAGAATGTTGCGCTCTTCGGCCCAGCCGAACTCGACGCCATCCGAGTTTTTCCGGCTAGGCCCATAAAGATCATCCGGCATTGGGATGGAGCGGTTTGAGGCGTGGTGGCCACCATCAAGAATTTCACGCGGCCGCTCCAACATGGCTTCGACGGGGACGGATGTATCGCCGACAATCGTCACAAAGGACGAGTTGGCGCCGTTTTCCAAGAGACGGCGGACCAAATAAGCAAGCAGATCCTTATGCCCGCCCACCGGAGCATAAATCCGGGTCGGGAACCCATCCCGCTCACAGACGGATTTGAACAGGCTTTCGCCCATACCATGGAGGCGCTGGAACTCGTAGCCGTCCGCATTTCCACCGGCCAACTCAACGATTTGCGCAACAGTCAGCGCGTTATGGGTCGCAAATTGCGGATAAAGAACATCGCGTGCAGCCAGCATACGCTTGGCGCAACACAGATAGGACAGATCCGTTGCCGCCTTTCGAGTGAAGACCGGATAGCCATCCGTGCCATTTTCCTGGGCGTGTTTGATCTCCGTATCCCAGTACGCGCCTTTCACAAGACGCACCATCAACTTGCGATCGGTCTTGCGCGCAGCATCCACCAGCCAGTCGATCACGTGGACCGCTCTTTTCTGATAGGCCTGAACAGCAAGGCCAAAGCCGTCCCAACCTTCTGTGACCGGGTCCGACAAAAGCGCCGCGATGACGTCCAGGGATATTTCGAGGCGATCTGCCTCCTCTGCATCGACGGTGAAGTTCAGATCCCGCTCGCGCGCCATTTGCACGAGCTTTTTGAGGCGTGGCAGCAGTTCTTCCTGAACGCGGATGCCTTTGATGGCCTCATACCGCGGATGCAGAGCGGAAAGCTTCACCGAAATACCTGGACGGTCAGGAAGCTTTTTGTCGCCGGCCGATTTGCCGATCGCTTCGATCGCAGCGGCATAGGATTGAAAATAGCGCTCAGCATCCTTTTCGGTCCGAGCACCTTCTCCCAGCATGTCATAGGAGTAGCGGTACCCCTTGGCTTCCTGGGTCTTCGCGCGTTCCAAAGCCTTTGTGATGGTTTCGCCCAGAACAAACTGATGCCCGAGCAGTTGCATGGCTTTGCGAGTGGCGAGCCGGACCGTCGGCATACCCATGCGCTTGACCAGGCTGGAAAGAATGTTCTGCGGCGTGTCCCCTGGATGCAAAAGACGGGAGGTGACGCCCAGCGCCCAGGATGACGCCGAAACAAGCCAAGTGTCGGATTTCGGGCCGCTCGGATCGTCAAATTTGGCCGCAGCCAGCTTATCCTCGATCAGCTTGTCTGCCGTTTCAGTATCCGGAACCCGAAGCAAGGCCTCTGCCAACACCATCATGGCAAGACCCTCGCGGGTGGTCAGCCCAAACTCGCGCATGAAGTCTTCGACACCGCCAAGACCAACCTGAACTGACCGCATGTCATCGATGTATCCGCGGGCCCGCTGATCAATCAGCTTTTCAACGACCGGGTCCCCGGCAGCTTCTTTCAAAAGCGCTTCCACAAGGGGCTTGTCGCTCGGCGCATAGGCGGCGCGAAACGGTTGCAGATCTTTTTCACTAACGCCCGGCAAAACGGCAGCAGTTGCGGACATAGGCACCTCCCAAAGCGGCCCAAACAAGGCCAAACGATACATTCACCTATGATACGCCTCAATCGGCTGTGTTTTTCTCTATTTTTTGCCCAATTTACGAAGTATATAACTTTAGAAATGCGATATTCGGACTAAATTCACATGCTTGATGCAACGGACCGGCGAATTCTCAAGGTACTTCAGGAAGACGGCCGGATCACCAACACTGACCTTTCGGAAAAAGTCCGGCTATCTCCGACAGCGACCGCAGAGCGCGTCAAACGCCTGACACGGGAAAAATATATTGAACATTTTTCGGCAAGCCTGGACCCGAAGAAAGTGGACCGAGGGCTTTTGGTGTTTGTCGAAATACGGCTGGAACGCACATCACCGGAGATCTTTGATGCCTTCAAGCGCGCTGTCGAACGGGCGCCCGATATTCTGGAGTGCCATATGGTTGCCGGGGGATACGATTATCTCATGAAAAGCCGGGTCAAGGACATGGAGGCCTACCGGGCGTTCCTGTCTGATGTGGTACTGGCCCTTCCCGGCGTCCGGGAAACGCATACTTATGCGGTCATGGAAGAAATTAAGGACACGCATATCCTGCCGGTCTGAGCCCGTCCTGATGCCCAGGCTAATCACAAAGCCTTGTCTTGACCGTGTCCGTTGCCGTAAGCGAGGGAGAACATTCCCACACCATGAGGATTGAAATGAAACGTCTGCTTATCGCTGCCGCTGCTCTCATCTCCGGTCTTTTCACGTTACAGCCGGTGTCGGCACAAGACAGCGACTGGAAAGACGTTCTGGACGAAGCCAAGGGACAGACTGTTTACTTCCATGCATGGGGCGGCGAGCCGCGGATCAACGCGTATATCCAATGGGCCGCGCGGGAAGTTGAAAACCTCTATGATGTCCGGGTTGTTCATGTGAAGGTCAGCGATACTGCCAGTGTCGTCTCCCAGGTACTCGCAGAGAAGTCGGTCGGCAAGACCAGCGGTGGCGGTGTCGACCTCGTCTGGATCAACGGCGAAAACTTTGCTGCCATGAAGACAAGTGGCTTGCTCGCAGAACCCGGTTGGGCGCAAAGCCTGCCGAATTGGACATATGTCGACACGGAGAACAAACCGACAGTTCTGGTCGACTTTACTGTTCCAACCGATGGTCAGGAAAGTCCGTGGGGCATGGCAAAGCTGGTCTTTATGTATGACACTGCCCGTCTGGACACACCTCCAGCGTCTCTCAATACGCTGCTTGACTACGCGAAGTCCAATCCGGGCCGCTTCTCTTATCCGCAACCGCCGAATTTCTACGGAACGACGTTCCTGAAGCAAGCACTCCTCAACACCATCGCGGATACCAACGTGCTGTCTGCTCCGGTCGAACCGAACGAATTCGAGGCGCAGACGGCGCCGTTGTTCAATTTCCTGGATGAGCTGCATCCGCATCTCTGGCGTCAGGGACAAGCGTTCCCGAAGAACGCGGCCCATATGCGGCAGCTGCTTGCGGACAGTGAAATCGACATCGCCTTCTCGTTCAATCCGGGTGATGCGTCCGGCGCAATTGTGAACGGCGAACTGCCACCCACCGTTCGTACATTCGTTTTTGATGGTGGCACAGTCGGAAACACCCATTTTGTCGCCATTCCGTTCAACAGCTCGGCCCAGGAAGGCGCAAAGGTTTTCGCGAACCATTTGTTGTCACCGATGGCCCAGATGCGCAAACAGGACCCGGAGATATGGGGCGACCCGACTGTGTTGAATGTTGCTGGCCTGCCAGCCAATGAAAAAGCATTGTTCGACACCCAAGACCTTGGACCTGCAACCCTGACACCTGAAGAACTTGGCCCAACTCTCCCAGAACCGCATCCGAGCTGGGTCACGGCCCTGGAACAGGCTTGGGCAACACGTTACGGCGCAGGGGGCCAATAAACCCTTGGCCAAATTTCGGCCAGGCTCGAATTTACCCTCGCTGATCGTTGTGTTGCTGTTGGCGGGACCGGTTCTGGCCGGTCTTGCAGGAACCGTTCTGCCGGCTTTCGGCTACCTCCCTGTTCTTGGGGCGCGCGAGATTACGCTTGAGCCTTTCGCACAGCTTTTCTCCATGCCGGGCCTGCTGCAATCAACGGCGCTGAGTTTTTGGACAGGCCTTGTTGCGTCACTAATTTCGCTTGCATTCGTTCTTTGTTTTGCAGCTGCATGGAGCGGCACCCAAACCTTTCAGCGTGTCAGCCGTTTCCTGTCGCCGCTTTTGTCAGTACCGCACGCTGCGGCCGCAATCGGTCTCGCCTTTCTGATTGCCCCGTCCGGGTTCCTTTCCCGGCTTTTGTCGCCTTGGGCAACTGGGTGGGAGCGTCCGCCGGATTTGTTGCTAGTCAACGATTCCTATGGAGTCGCCATGACCCTGGGTCTTGTCGCAAAAGAGGTCCCTTTTCTGTTTTTGATGACACTGGCCGCTTTGAACCGACCCGAGATCAAGTCCTACACCAAAGTGGCAGCCAGTCTCGGATACGGTCGGATGTCAGGCTTTTTCAAAGTCATCCTGCCCCAGATCTATCCGCTCATCCGTCTACCGATGCTGGCTGTGATAGCTTACTCGACCTCCGTGGTGGATGTCGCGGTGATACTGGGGCCCACGACACCGGCACCGTTGGCTGCGCGGCTGGTGGTTTGGATGAATGATCCGGATCTCAGCTTGCGCCTTGCCGCGTCAACCGGTGCATTGCTTCAGCTTGGAGTTAGCGGTGGAGCAATTCTTGTTTATTTGTTGTTCGAAGCCAGTGCCACCAAGCTGAGCTCAACCCGTTTGGCGCTAGGACACCGCATAAAAGCGGATAGCGCTGGCCGAATGGCAGCGCTCGGTACGATGGTTTTCATTGTGTCAGCCATGTGCCTTTCCCTGCTTGTCCTGATGATCTGGAGTTTAGCCAAGTCCTGGTGGTATCCGGCCCCGCTGCCCCAGAATTGGTCCGTATCGGCGCTTTCAATGGCCTTGACACAAACACCTCAGATCCTCGGCACGACGATCTTACTTGGTGTTCTGGCAGCGCTCATCAGCACGTCGTTGACGCTTTGGCTATTGGAAACAAAAACACACGCCGCAGAGCCTGTAGATCATCAGTTGAGAACGCTCATCTTTGTGCCCCTTCTCCTGCCACAAATTGCGTTCCTGTTCGGCCTCAAGATGTTGTTCTTGATGATTGGTCTGGATGGAAGTTTCACAGCCGTGCTTCTTGCACATCTGGTTTTCGTCTTGCCCTATGCCTTTCTTGCGCTCAGTGACCCGTGGCAGCGGCAGGACCCCCGATATGCCCGCGTCGCAGCTTCCATGGGCGCCAGCAGAGCCAGAATCTTCTTCAGGGTGCAACTACCAATGCTGACACGCCCGGTCCTCGTGACGTTGGCAGTTGCCCTTGCTGTGTCGGTCGGGCAATACCTCCCCACACTCATGATCGGAGCCGGCCGGGTCGTCACCGTGACAACAGAGAGCGTTGCGCTCGCAAGTGGTGGAAACAGGCAAATCACAGCCGTCTACGCCTTGCTGCAATTGCTTATCCCGTTTGCCGGTTTCGCTGTTGCTGCTGCGATCCCAGCTGTTCTATTCAAAAACAGAACCGCGTTGCGCCTGGATGCTTAAGTCAATGAACGCCCGCACTCTCCAAAACCAGAAGGGGCTCATCTTGGAGAATGTGTCCATCCAGCTTGATGGCCGCACTCTGTTGGAGCTTGATACAACGATTGAACCGGGGACGGTGCTGACCGTTATGGGAGAAAGCGGCAGCGGGAAATCAAGCCTTCTTGACTTCATCGCAGGGTTTTTGAAACCCGACTTCAAAGCTACAGGCCGCATCATCCTGGACGGTACCGATGTGACCAACGTTCCAGCGCAAGAGCGCCATATCGGCTTGATGTTTCAATCGCCGCTTTTGTTCCCGCACATGTCTGTCGCGCAAAATCTTATGTTTGCAATTCCTTCTGAGATCAATAATCGGATAGAACGGCAGAGGTTAGCTGCGGAAGCCCTTGAGGTCGTAAATCTTGAAGGGCTTGGCCCCAAGGATCCAGCCAAGCTCTCAGGCGGGCAGCAAACGAGAGTGGCCTTGATGCGAACTCTTTTGGCCAGACCCAAAGCCCTTTTGCTCGACGAACCTTTTTCCAGCCTCGATCAGTCGAGACGCACTGACGTCCGGCAAAAGGTATTCTCGATCGCCAGAGAACGCGCCCTGCCCGTTCTTCTGGTCACGCATGATTTCGAGGATGCTGAAGTGGCCGGCGGTCCAGTCTACAGGTTGGATAGTCCGGCGACTGAACCGCAATAATCTGGGCTGCAGCTACTCTGCCGTATCTGCAGACTGGGCTTGCAGCAGCGAATAATTGTCGATCCCGATGCGCTCGATCAGAGCCAACTGGGTCTCAAGAAAATCGATGTGGCTTTCTTCATCGGAGAGCAGGGTCTCGAACAGTTTCATTGAGACATAGTCGCCCTGCTCACGGCAAACTTCGCGCGCTTCGTGGTAGAGAGAGCGGGCTGCGTACTCAGCTGCCAGATCGCCTTCGAGGCATTCTTTCACCGATTGGCCGATCCGCAGAGGGTCCAGCGTTTGCAGGTTCGGGAACCCCTCCAGGAACAAGATCCGGTCCATCAGATCCTGTGCGTGCTGACGCTCCTCTTCCGACTCTTCAAATTCTTTGGCAGCGAGTTTTCCGAAACCCCAATCCGCAAGCAAGCGGCCATGCAGCCAGTATTGGTTGACCGCTGTCAACTCGTGTCGGAGAGCCTTGTTCAAGTAGTCAATGACCCGCGCGTCGCCCTTCATCAGTCCCTCTTAAAAGCTCAACGGTTCTCGGCTTTGCGCCCGGAAGACGCCCGCCGCTGTTTAGGTTTCTCATTCTCTGGTGTGTTTTCGTGAATAATGTCAATGACACTCGGAAAACATCCACCGCAACGCGGCCGGCACCCCAAATGGCGGAAGACAGATCCGGGCGTTGGGATTTTACCATTCGGATCGTAACGCATTTCTGCCGCAGCTTCGCGTAATTGCTTGTCTGATAATACATTACAGGAGCAAATGAGCATACTGGGGTCTGGCCGTTACGAGGACTTCATCGCATATAGTGTTTGACAGATGGCAGCGGAATACAGAAACCGTACTATAAAAGTCAACTTTTTAGAGCATACTTAGCACCTGGCGGATCAGCAAATGAACAATGGCAAACCGACTGACGAACGGCGGACACTGGTTCTCACCGGAGCCAGCCGTGGTATCGGGCACGCGACAGTCAAAAAGTTCTCCGCGGAAAACTGGCGTGTCATTACATGTTCCCGTCAAGCCTTTTCCGACAAGTGTCCCTGGCCGATGGGACCGGAAGATCATATCCAGGTCGATCTCTCAGATCCGGAAAACATGGGGTTTGCGATCCAGGAAATCCGGAAGCGGCTCGAGCCTAACGGATCCCGGCTCCATGCGTTGGTGAACAATGCAGGGATCAGTCCGAAAGGAAACGGCGGGGAACGGCTCAACTCGCTGAACACTCCGATGCATGAATGGCGGAATGTCTTTCAGGTGAATTTCTTTGCCCCCATTTTGCTCGCAAAAGGATTGTTCAGCGAACTAAAGGCGGCCACTGGCTCGGTGGTGAACGTCACTTCCATTGCGGGTGTCAGGGTTCACCCGTTTGCGGGCACAGCCTACGCCACGTCAAAGGCTGCGCTTGCGTCCCTTACACGGGAAATGGCTGCAGATTTTGGGCCGCATGGCGTTCGGGTCAATGCGATCGCGCCCGGTGAGATCGACACATCCATCCTATCTCCCGGCACAGAAGACATGATTGAAGATATTCCCCTTCGCCGTCTTGGTCAGCCGAATGAGGTTGCCGAGACAATTTACTATTTGTGCAGCGAAACATCGTCCTATGTGACTGGATCAGAAATTCATATCAACGGCGGTCAACATGTTTAATAAAAACTCAATAATCGCTTTCAAAACTCTCTCTGTTTTTTTCCTTACGCAAAAATATTAATGTCATCACGTTTAAATTTATAATTCTGCTTAGTAATTTTATGCATTTTTACCTATTCTTCATCGCTATCCCCCATACCTTGGTCAGTAATCACAGTTTTCCGGACGTGCGGGGATTCGATGAAACGTGCCTTGAAGTGGTTGGTTGATCTGAAGTTCGGCTTCAAAGTCAGCGGCGGTTTTGCAGCAATCTTGCTATTGACCGCGATCGTTGGCGGTGTTGGATATTTTGCGATATCTTCGCTGTCTGCAAGATTTGAAGTGGCTGATCAATCAGCAAATGTTGGGCGGCAAGTTCAAAGCACCTCATTGGTACGCGAGAACTATTTGAACGCGCCAACTCCGGAGCTCGCGGAAGCAACCCGCCAAGAGATCGCCGGCCTCAATTCTTCGCTTCAAACCCTTGCGAACGATGTTGCGGGAGACCCAACCGCAGCGTCTCAAGTGGATACAGCGATTTCTGCGGTCGGAGAATTTGGAACAACCTTCGATGAGGTTGTGAACCAGACACAGCAGCAGGCTGATCGATTGAAGTCTTTGAAATCCAGCGTACTGGAACTGGAAAATCTAGCGGTTTCTATCGCCGATGCTGTTCTGTCTGAAGAGAAAAAGGTTAGCGCAGACGTTTTCTCCGCCAACGGAACGTTGGAAGACGCAAACCTCATGCTGCGCGGCGTGTTTGATTTGCAGGACGATGTGTCCAAGATCCAGTTCGCCTACCTGAAAAGCAACGGCTCTCTGGACGGTGACGCTCTCGAGCAAAGCTTGAAAATCTCAGCAGAGATCGTCGACCGGACCCGCGAGATGCGGTATCGCCAGATCGAAGGCATTGAGCGCAAGACTGTGAGCAAACTTGCCGGTCAGGCCAACAAGCTCGATAAGGCGATCGCGCGGTTGAAAGAAGATCTTGGCTTTGCAGAGGCCTACGAGGCCAGAACCGCTGTTGGTACGACCCTCGATGCCATTACCGAGCTCGCTTACCAAATTCGTGAGCAAGCGATCGCTGCAGTCAGCAAATCAAAGGCAACCGTTCTGACCGCCAATACGCGGCTTGGCAGCATTAAAACGGTCATGATCGAAGCGACGGCCCTTGGTGAGCATGCGTTGCGTGCCGAGGCTGAGACACTCGCCCTGTTTGGCAACTTTGGCATCAGCGATCCGGCAGGTGTGCAAACAGAGATCACTGAGCTTGTCAAACTGGAAGAAAAACTCGTCGGCTACGCAGATGTTCTGCCCAGCACCGCGGATGCGATCAACAGCATCGCGATCTCCATCGCGAGTTTCGATCGCGCCTTTCAGGACATGCTGTCTACCAAACAAGACTTGCAGGCAAAACGGGCACAACTGGATACGCTGACCAAGCAAGTCAGCGCTGAAATTGCCGGTATTTCCCAAGCTCAATCTGAGGCAGCCGGTGCGGCTGCAACAGCTGCCGAGCTCCAGATCGCAATGACTGTGCTTCTTTCCATTCTGGGCGGTGTCGGTCTAGCGATTGTCCTGAACCTTGCCATCACCCGGCCGATCAAAACGATTACGGATGTGATGAATAGCTTGGCCGGCGGCAACAATGAAGTTGCAATCCCGGGCATCGACCGCGGTGATGAGATCGGTGACATGAGCCGCACGGTTCAAGTCTTCCGTGACAACGCGGTTGAGCGCGCAAACTTGCAGGAACGCAATGCGCAGGAAGAATCGGCCCGCCAGGAACGTCAACAGCGGATCGACAATCTGATCCAAGGCTTCCGTGCAACAGCCGAAGAGGCGATTGGCTCCGTGGAGTCCACCGCCGACAGCCTTGATTCAACCGCTCGCGCCTTGACGGATATTGCGCGCGACAGTGCTGGTCACGCGAGCGAAACACAATCGTCATCCAACGAGACAACCAACAACGTTCAGACTGTTGCCAGCGCGGCAGAAGAGCTTGCGGCTTCCATTGGAGAGATCTCCCGTCAGGTAGCCCAAACAACAGATATCGTGGAACGAGCCACAACCGGCACCCGCATCACCAATCAGAAGGTCGAAGGCTTGGCAGAAGCGGCAACAAAGATTGGTGAGGTGGTCACGCTCATCCAGGCCATTGCCGAACAAACCAATCTGCTTGCCCTGAACGCAACGATCGAGGCAGCGCGGGCTGGTGAAGCTGGCAAGGGCTTTGCGGTTGTTGCGGCGGAAGTCAAAGAACTGGCGACGCAAACGTCGAAGGCGACCGAGGAGATCAGTTCCCAGATCACTGCGATCCAGACAGCCACCAAGGACTCTGTTGTCGCGATCGGTGAAATCGCCGAGACCATGACAGAGGTCAACAGCTACACAACGGCCATCGCCTCCGCTGTGGAGCAGCAAGGTGCGGCAACCGCGGAGATCTCGCAGAACGTTCAGCGGGCTGCTGAGGCAACTGGTGCCGTTTCCTCGTCCATGACACAGCTGTCGCAGGCAGTCGATCAGACGTCCTCTTCAGCCGACATGGTTCTGGCTGCCTCTGGTGAGCTGAACGAAAAGACCGACCAGCTGAAGTCAGAAGTGGAGACCTTCCTCTCGGAAGTTGCTGCTGCCTGATCAGCAAATACTAAAAGATCAAAAAAGGCGGGCGTGCTGGTCACCCCGCCTTTTTCTTTGTCTGGCCCTGCCTCAACGTTGACCTTGAAGCAGCATAGCTCTAAGGCGTGGTCGAACACCTTCGTGACTGACGAGAGAGACCACCGTGGCGGAAAGAACCGACGCGCCAGAATTTGCAAAACCCGGACAGCCGCCCGTGCAGGCATGGCCCGTGATCCTTGAAACCCCGGGCTGGAAGGACTACCGCCTTCTGGACATGGGCGAAGGTCAGAAACTGGAACGATACGGCCGCTATACGATCGTTCGACCGGAACCCCAGGCAATGGGCAACCGCCGCCAGAAGAACACTGTGTGGGACCGCGCCAATGCGGTTTTCTCAGGCGAAACGGATGAAGAAGGTCCCGGCCGCTGGAAGTATTCTGGCAACGTCTCGGAAACCTGGCCAATGTCCTACGGACCGGTCACCTACAATGGCCGGTTTATGTCATTCCGCCACGTTGGCGTCTTTCCGGAACAGGCCGCGCATTGGGATTGGGTCAACTCCAGAATCCGGGCCGAGAAGAAGAAAAACCCGGAGAAGACGCTGAAGATCCTCAATCTCTTTGGCTATACCGGTTTGGCGTCGCTCCTACCGGCGACCGAAGGCGCACAAGTCACCCATGTCGACGCCTCCAAAAAGGCGATCGGCTATGCTCGCGAAAACCAAGCTCTTTCCGGACTGGAAGATCTCCCGATCCGCTGGATCTGCGAAGATGCATCCAAGTTTGTGGCTCGCGAAGTTCGCCGTGGCAACACCTACGACGGCATCATTCTGGACCCGCCAAAGTATGGGCGCGGCCCAAAGGGCGAAGTCTGGGACATCTACACCAGCTTGCCCGGTATGCTGAAAGACCTGCAGCAGCTGCTGGCAAAAGACGCTCTCTTCATGATCCTGACCGCTTACGCGATCCGCTCCAGCTTCGTCTCGATCCATGAGCTCATGGCCGAAACCTTGTCCCAGCAAGGCGGACGGCTGGAATCCGGCGAGTTGGTCATCCGCGAAGAAGACAGCACGCGTGCCCTTTCGACATCTCTCTTCTCCCGCTGGAGCAGCCGCTAACGCCTACTCAGCCGCGAGTGTTATGGGGCGATTGTCGTTCGACCAATCTGTATCGTCATTTTGACTTGGGGTGTCTTCGGCTTTCGCCTTGCTCCGCCGTGCATAAACCAATGCGAACATGGGCGGTGCGAAATAGAACGAGATCACGGTAGACAACAACACGCCACCAGCGATCGACATGGCGAACGGTGGCCAGAACCCACCTCCGGCCAGGATCAACGGTAAAAACCCTCCGAAGGTCGTCAGCGTTGTGGAGATGATGTGCCGGCCCGACCCCATCACCACGTCAACCATTGCCTCCCGATCACCGTCAACCGCCCGGCTGTTTTGCTGGAGACCGGTCAGGATGATGATGGCTGCGTTGATGGACACGCCGATTGAGCCGATCACACCGATGATGGCGTTGATGCCAAACGGGTACTGGAAGATCGCCAGGGCCAGAATGCTGAGCCCCGCCGACAGTCCCGACACAACCAGTGTAACAGCGGACAAACGGAACGAGTTGAAGGTCAAAACGATCGCGGCAATCGACAATGGCACGATCAATCCAAGCGAGCCGATCAGATTGTTCAAAGTGTCTGAGCGCGCATCGGAGTCGCCGCCCGTTTCGATGCGGTAGCCGTCCGGCATTTCAAAGCCGGCAAGGTCCATCTCGCTTTGGAGTTTCTTCAGGGCTTCTTCCGGCAAAACACCATACTGGACGAATGCCTGAACCGTGTTGGTGCGTTCTCCATTCCGGCGATTGATTTCACCCTCAGAGGGCTCCAGACGAATGTCCGTGATCGCAGACAACGGCACTCCGTCATAACCAGCTGTTCCGGCGGCTCCGATCGCGGGCAACAACGGCAGGCTCGCAATGTCAGACAAGTCGCTGCGGGCAGCATCGCCGATCCGGACGCGCACGGGCAGTTCTTCTGTGCCTTCAATCAGACTGCCCCCGACAGCCCCTTCCAGGGTTGCCTCGAGTTGACGGGCAACATCCGCCAGGCTCAGCCCGACAAGCCGTGCCTTGTCCTCATCGACTGAAAATTTCAGTTGCGGTGCGCCGCTTTCCAGCGTTGTCCTCACAACGGTCACTTCCTCGATGCCGGATGCAAGTTGGCGCAAGGCATCCCCGCGTTCGCGCAAGACGTCCAAGGACGGGCCGACAAGGCGCAATTCGACAGGCGCATCAACCGGCGGTCCCTGAACGAGATCCCGCACAAGAATACGCGCGTTCGGATACCGGGCGGTCAGTTCGCCTTGCAGCTGCGGCACAAGATCCGCTGTCGTATCCGGCGAGCTGGTGGTGACGAGTGCCTGAGCGAAAGCCGGAGCGCGGTCCTGGTTGCCGACAATGTTGTAGTAGAAGGCTGGAGCGCTCTTCCCCGCAACCCAAACCACTTTTTCGATGCCCTCCTGATCGGACAGGAACCCATCCATGGCACGAACCACCTCGGATGTTTCGGCAATCGCAGTACCGTCAGAAAGTTCCACTTCAATATGGAACTGATCCCGGTCTACGCCTGGGAAAAACTGCGCAGTTAGCGTAGGCATGCTCATGAAACCGATCACGGGCAAGACCAGCGCAAACGCGACCGAACTTGCCGGGTTTATCATGGCGAGCTGCAGCGAAAACCGGAAGGGCACGGACACCAACTTACCGGGTTGGAAAGAACGGCGCTTGGTCTCTAATCTCGTTGCAGGTAACAGCCAACCGGCGATTGCCGCCGTCAAGGTCACCGCAACGAGGAACGACCAGACAAGCATGATGATCACGGCAATGGCGATCGCCCCGACGAAGTCTCCAGCCGGTCCCGGCAGCAGAACCATGGGCAAGAAGGACAGGGCCGTGGTAGCGGTCGATGCCAGCAGCGGCGCAAAGAGGCGTCGAACGGCCTTGCGGACGGCCTCGCGCCGCTCCTCTCCACGCGCCAGAGCCTGACCGATTTCATCGGTCATGACGATCCCAGCATCAACCAGTAGGCCGAGAGCCACGATCAGTCCCGTAAGCGACATCTGATGAAGCGGCAGGTCGATCATGCTCATCGTTGCAAAAGAGGCCAGAGTGACCACAGGCAACACCATTGCAACGATCACTGCCGACCGCAGCCCCATCGTGACAAGCAGCACGCCAATCACCAAGGCCATACCGATGGCTATGTTGGCGCCAACATCTGTCAGACGGTCGATCGTGTAACGGCTTTGATCGAACACGAGTTGATGCCGGATTGAATGCGGCATATCCGTTTCAAAGGCAGCAATCCGGTCACGAACACGGGTCATCCAGGTGTCCACCTGCAGGCCATCCGCAATCTTCGCAGCAACGAGTATTGCCGGACGCCCTCCTGAGAAGGCGAGCTCTTCAGCGGGTTGGCGGATGCCCTTCGTGACGGTGGCAACATCGCCAACGCGGGTCACCAGTCCATTGCTTGCAGTTGTCACAGGGATGGCGCGGATCCGGTCAATCGCGGCAATTTCTCCAGAAACCTCGATCAGAAATTCGCGGTCCGGACTGCGGAGGCGGCCTGCACGGACCTTGGCATCCGCGTTTTGTATGGCAGAGGCGACCTGATCCACAGTCAGAGATAAGGAAATGAGCGTTGCCGGATCTATGCGAACCAGAATCTCTTCTTCCAGCTCGCCGAAAATCTCGACGGACTTTGTGCCGGGCACATTCCGGAGTGTATCAGATAAAACCTCGGCATAACGAAGCATGACAGCCTGAGAGACCGCATCATGCTCGGGAACTAGTGCGCTGATAGATGCGAAAGCCCCAGCACCGTCAGTGCTGAACTCCGGCTCCAGAACACCTTGGGAAAATTCGCGCGTGGCGTCGCCGATCTTGTCCCGGATCTCCGACCACGCCTGTTCAATCACGTCTTCAGTCAATGTGTCGAGCAGCTCGATCTGAATAATCGAAATCGAGGAGGCCGACGTCGATTCAATAACATCAATCTCTTCGACTTCGCGGAGCTCTTCCTCGATCTTTTCCGTGACCAAAGCCTCGACACGCCCCGGATCAGCGCCTGGGTAGACGGTCGTGACCGTTGCAAAAAGGTTGGTGATTGTCGGATCTTCTTGCCGGCCAATGCCGATCAGAGCCGTCGCCCCGGCTGCCAAGATCACAAGAAGCGTCAGGACCACCAAGCGGGGTTTGCGAAAGAACAGGGTTTCCATGCTTCAGCCTCCCGCCTTCGCAAGGTCTACAGCTTGGCCAACGACAACCCGGTGAACGCCATCCCGAACGATCCGGCTGTCTGGCGTCAAGGTCCCGCGAACAAACGCCCGCCCTTCTTCCGCATGCAGGACTTCCACCGCTTCCCGCACCACAACGTATGCCGGGCTGGGCGCAGCGCTATCCACATCCTCGGCAACGGTCAGCACGGTCCAGAGACCGCGCGGACCTTCTTTCAATGCGGAAATCGGGATCCAGGCGCCTTCCGTCTCCACGCGCTCAACAACTGACAGTTCCGCCAGTCGTCCAAAAGCGGGTGTTGCCTCCGGTGTATCGAGTTCAAACAAGGTCTCGATTGTCCGGGTGCGGGTTTGAAGGTCTGGACGGAGCGCTGCCAAGCCGGCCTTAAAAGTCCTGCCCGATATCTGGATGTCATAGCTGTGCGACCGATCCAGCCGGTCGACCACTTCCGGCGACAAACCGATGCGGACCGTTGGCCGTGGACTCTCCAGCAACCGCAGAACGGGCGTTGCCGGAGACGCGGTTGCTCCGTCGTCCAAAAGGCGCTCTCCAATCCGGCCCGAAAACGGCGCTTTCAAAACCGCCTTATCAAGATTTATATCGATGTTGTCGATCGCAGCATCGATCTGCGCGATCGTGGCGTCCAAACGGCTGAGGGTCAGGCGGGCCTCGTCGAGCACCTGCGCGCTGACATGACCATTGTCCTTCAGCAGCTGACGGCGGTTTAACGTCAGCGAGGCCAGTTCACGATCACTTTCAGCAGCTTGACGATTGGCGACCTGGCGCCGGCGATCCGCCTCTAGTGTCCGTGTATCGAGAACAGCAATAACGTCGCCTTCCTCGACCAGGTCACCCTCATCGACCCGAACCTCTCGAACTGTCCCGGAGAGCTCGAAGGCAAGGTCCGTGCTGCGTGCGGGCTCAAGCCTGCCGACAAAACTGCGCTCAACATCATAGCCGGTCTCCCAAACCGGTGTGAATACATCCACAAGGGCCAGGGGCGAGGGTTCCACGGATGGTTTTTCTTCTGCACGCATCTGGATGGTGGTGACCCCGATCATCACCGCAGCGGCGGCAAGACCGACATTGATGGAAAAGGTCGCCGTACTCAGCGCCATTCCGCCAAAACGCCGGAGCCTGCGTTTACTGCCGGTCGTCTTTGGCTGAGGGGTCTGATGATCCTTCGACATGGCACATTCTCACCTTGTCCGCTGGCTGCCGGTGCGATTTCGTGGAGCATAATCTTCCCAATGTAAGCAGCACTAACTATGTTATCGTTGCTAACATATGTTAGCGATATTAACTTCGGCAAGAGACACAACAAGAAAAAATTTGGAAACGCCTTACATGGCCAAAACAGAAATTCATAAAAAAGCGGGCTATCACCATGGTGATTTGCGCGGTGAATTGATCGCCGCAGCGCGCCAACTTATTGAAGAACATGGGCCGGATGGGTTTTCCATGTCGGATGCTTGCCGTCTTGCCGGTGTGAGTACGGCGGCGCCTTACCGGCATTTTTCATCCAAACAAGATCTTTTGAGCGAGATCGCAAAAGACGGCCTTCGTCGCCTTGGAATCGATATGGAAGCCCGAGCCTCCAAGCAGGCGCGCGGCACTGTTCAGTCGATTGCCGCGATGGGGCGCGCCTATGTTGCGTTCGCAAGACGCGAGCCGCACACGTTCCGGCTCATGTTCAGCACAATGTCTCATCATGACCGAATTGATGAGCTTAAGCAGGTTGGCCGCGGATCCTATGGTGTCTTGCTCCGAGAAGTCGCAGACTATCTGGGCGAGCCGGACATAAACGAGACGGTACTCCGCACATCCTTCCCATTGTGGACACAAGTCCACGGGCTGTCGTTCCTCGCCATCGATGGCAAACTGGATGTGACAGAGTTTCCGGTCGACATTGAAGACTCTATTCTGATCGCGACAGAACGTCTGCTTCCGTCGGTGCCGTAGGTCGCTTCTTGACCCGGTCGGTCGCGGGGACTAATCCAATCCAAACTGTCTTTAGAATTCAGCTGGCTCAAGAAGAGCCCTTGGAGCTCCCGCATGCCGCAGACCGGCAAACCTCAAAAAATCGGCGCGGTCAAACAGATCACGAGCCATTCGAATCCGATCGTTAAGGAAATCAAAGGGCTTGTAGCCCAGCGTAAGCACCGCACCCAGTCCGGCCTGTTTGTCGCAGAGGGACTCAAATTGGCGACCGATGCCATGGCTGCCGGCTGGGGCGTCCGCTACGTCGCCCTTGGCCCAGAGGCGCGCGACAACCCGGTTGCCCAAAAAGCCGCGGCGACGGCCAAGGCACGCGGCGCACTCATCCTTGAAGTCTCGACCGCAGTCATGAGTGCCATGACCCGCAAGGACAATCCCCAGATGGTTGTGGGTGTTTACGAGCAAAACATCCTCAGCGCCCGGGACATTGATCCGCAAGGCACCACCGTCTGGGTCGCGCTGGATCGGGTAAGGGATCCTGGAAATCTCGGTACAATCATCCGGACGGTTGATGCGGTCGGCGGCAGTGGCGTGATGCTGGTTGGCGATTGCACGGATCCATTTGCCGTCGAAGCCGTCCGCGCCACGATGGGGTCGCTGTTCCATGTGCCCCTTGCAAAGATGACAAAGGACGAGTTCAAGACGCTTGCAAAAGACTGGCCGGGAACCGTAGCTGCGACACATTTGAAAGGGTCGGTCGACTACCGCACACCGGACTACAAACAACCGGCCCTGCTCGTAATGGGGAATGAACAAAAGGGGCTGGAGGACGATATGGCCGAGGCCTGCCGGACCTTGATCCGGATCCCGCAAGTGGGGGAAGCCGACAGTCTGAACCTTGCTGTTGCCGCCGGCATCTCGCTTTATGAAATCCGCCGCAATCATTTGGAGCTGTCGTGATGCGCCTGTTTGTTTTTGGTGTCGGGTATTCTTCAAAGGCGATTATCGAAGAAGTGCGAGATCGCTTTGATTGGATCGGCGGCACGACACGGTCTGCGGAAAAGGCCAGCGCTCTCCGCGAAAACGGTATTGAGCCGTTTATCTTCGATGGCGAAACTCCTGGCGACGGGATTGCGGCCGCGCTTTCAACAGCAACCCATGTGCTTGTGTCCATTGCCCCGAGTGAGGCCGGCGACCCGGTTCTCAACCAACACGGCGCGGATATTGCCGCAGCCTCTCCGAAATGGGTCGGCTACCTTTCGACTGTCGGCGTTTATGGAAACCACGACGGGGCTTGGGTGGACGAAACCACCGTTTGCAAACCGGTGTCCAAACGCTCGGTCCAACGCGTCGCCGCTGAAGAGGCCTGGCTTTCTTTCGCAGAGCAGAACTCAGTACCTGTTCAGATTTTTAGGTTGTCCGGAATATACGGACCAGGTCGCAACACGTTCGAGAACTTCAAAAAAGGTCGCGCCCGGCGCTTGATCAAGCCCGGTCAGGTGTTCAACAGGATCCATGTCGCGGACATTGCAGGCGCGGTTTCAATTGCCATGCAGTCGCCAAAGACACGCGTTTTCAATGTCACGGATGACCAGCCTGCGCCGCCGCAAGATGTCGTGACATACGCTGCTGAACTGCTGGGTGTGACACCACCGCCGGAAGTTGCCTTCGAAACAGCGGACCTCACACCAATGGCCCGGTCATTTTATGGTGAGAACAAACGGGTTTCGAACCAACGCGTTAAAGACGAACTCGGCTATACGTTCCGCTATCCGGATTATCGGATTGCCTTAAACACTCTTGTCCAGAACTACGGTTGACACCTGCGAACCGGTTTTCCAGTTTCTGGCCAACCGATGCGGCACACTGCCCGCATCCCTCGACCCAGAAAGGCAAGAACATGAATGAATGGCGCGTTTATCTCTCCGGTGAGATTCACACCGACTGGCGCGAACAGATCGTTAGCGCAACGGAGGCCGCCGGATTGCCGGTCTGTTTTTCTGCACCGGTCACCAACCACGAGGCCAGCGACGATTGCGGCGCAGCGATACTCGGCGGCGAAGACAAGATGTTCTGGTACGATCACAAAGGCGCTAAGGTGAATGCCATCCGCACCCGGACACTGATCGAAAAGGCCGATATCGTCGTTGTCCGGTTCGGCGACAAGTACAAGCAATGGAATGCAGCCTTCGATGCAGGCTACGCTTCAGCCCTTGGTAAGTCATTGATCATTCTTCACGATCCGTCCTTGACCCATCCACTGAAGGAAGTTGATGCTGCAGCTCTTGCTGTCGCGGAAACCCCGGACCAGATCGTCAAAATCCTCAACTACGTCATCAACGCAGAACTCTAAGTTCAACCGCCCAATCTTGTATTTAACGATTGAGCAACCATATCAAGTCAGTCTAAGTGGTCTGAGTTCATACGAAGACTGCTCAGACCGGCTGTAGTTTTTGGTTTTCGGCCGCTTGTATTTTCTTCCTAATTGGAACAAGCGCCAGACAAGCCTCCCGCTGCAGACTTGTATTTTAGTATTACAATAAAGAACTGTCATCAAAGCTTTGAAATGCTGCGCTAGACAAGCGCGCTGATGCTTTGATGCAAGAAATTGGAAAGAAGACTCCATGCTACATGGAAACGTAAAATGGTTTGATAAGGGCCGCGGTGTCGGCACGATCGAACCCGAAGACGGGGACGACATCCTCGTTGACATCACGGCTTTGCGCCGGTCCGGCATCGACTCGCTTAAGGAAGGCCAACTCGTGGCATTCGATCTTGAGTGGCGCCGTGGCCAGATGGTCGCCGAAGACCTCAAAGTCCTGTAAGGCCAATTGGCACTTGCGGTATGGAAGGGCGGTTTCACCGCCCTTTTTTGTTGGCCAATCCCCAGAAACACTCTTGCCTGAAACTGGTTTTGCGCGTTTCCTTCAAGTTGTATTGAAGGAACAATTCTTTGCCCGGCCGCCCGAAGCGATCCAACGCGCTTATCTTCATCTTCATTACCTTGACCATCAATGCGATGGGCATCGGTCTCATGATGCCGGTGATGCCGAGCTTATTGACCGAACTCACCAGCCTGCCTGTCGGTGAAGCTGCGCTTTGGGGCGGATGGCTGAGTGTCGTCTTTGCCTTGATGCAGTTTTTGTTCGGTCCAACGCTTGGCAGTCTGTCAGACAGGTTCGGACGCCGGCCCGTTTTACTTATTTCGACACTGACCGTGGCGGCAGATTACCTACTGATTGCTCTGTCCTGGAACCTTGCGGTGCTGTTCATTGCCCGGATGATGTCCGGGATTGCCGGTGCCACCTACTCCGCCGGGGCGGCTTACATAGCAGATATCTCGGAAAAGGAAGACCGAGCGAAGAATTTCGGCCTTCTTGGTGCGGCTTTTGGCGTCGGCTTTGTGCTGGGACCGGTCATTGGAGGACTGCTCGGGGAGTATGGATCCCGAGCCCCGTTCTACGCCGGTGCTGCATTATCCTTCGTCAACTTCCTCTTTGGCTATTTTGTGCTGCCGGAAACACTGAAACTGGAAAACCGTCGCGCCTTCAATTGGAAGCGCGCCAATCCATTCGGCGCCTTAAAACACATCTCTTCCAACAAGGAGGTGCGTGTGCTCCTGTTGGCGCTACTTCTGTTTGACATTGCCCACTACGTTTATCCGGCTGTCTGGAGCTATTTCACTGCAGAAGTCTTTGCCTGGACCCCAGCCGATATCGGCTTGTCCCTTGCCGTAGTCGGGTTCGGTTACGCAATCGTGCAAGGATATCTGATCCGCGTTCTGGACCGCCGGATCGGGATCGGCGCCATTCTCATGATTGGCCTCACATGCAACCTGATTGCGTTTATTGCTCTTTCCGTCGCTGAAAGCGGCTGGGTCGCTTATGCGTTTATTGGATTTGCTGTTATGGGCGCGCTTGCGACACCTGCCTTTACCGGCTTGATGTCCAACCGTGTTCCCGACAACGCGCAAGGCGAACTGCAGGGTCTGATCGCGAGTGCAGCCGGGCTTGCTATGATCATCAGCCCCTTTGTCATGACACAGAGCTTTTCCTTTTTTACGAGGGACGGGACAGACCTTTACTTCCCAGGCATCCCGTTTGTTATTGCCGCAGTGCTGATCTCATTATCTGGCTTAATCGCACTCCCGCTCCTCAAAAATCAACGGATCGCCTTAGCAAACACGCAAACAGCCCCTTCGCAAACGCCGGTGAAAGAATGACATCATCTTCGTTCAACCCGTCGCTTGACGGGCCTCGTCTTGCACCGCTCTCCGGAGGCGCTGCAGAACAACTGGTCGTCATCCTCCATGGTTATGGCGCTGACGGTACCGACCTGATAGATCTCGGCCGGGCTTGGCAACAGGCTCTTCCCAACGCAGCTTTCGTTGCGCCCAATGCTCCTGAGCCCTTGCCATTTGAAGCCTTTGGAGGGCGGCAGTGGTTTGCCCTGGAAGAGCGGACACCGCGGGAGTACGAAATCGGTGCGCAGGCGGCTCAACCAGTGCTCGACCGGTTCCTCGATGCAGAATTAAACTCTTTGGGGCTCAACGATGCAGCTCTTGCACTGGTTGGGTTCAGTCAGGGAGCCATGATGACGTTTCAAGCGGGTTTGCGCCGGAAAACACCGCCCGCCTGTCTTATGGCCTACTCAGGTCTTTTACCCAGAGTTGCAACGCTCCCGATCCTCCCAGCACCTCCTCCAACCTTAATCGTGCATGGCGCAGATGATGATGTCGTTCCTGCCTATCATCTGGAAGCCGCACGAACCGCACTAGCGCAGGCTGGTGTAACAGTCGACGCGCATTGCCTGGATGATTTGGGACATGGCATTGACAAGCGCGGGCTCATATTAGGGCGTCAATTTCTTGAAAAGGCATTCCTCTAGCCGTCACATGAGCCCCGGCAATTGGTTAATGGCTTCTTAACGGTTTTGGTCCAGTCTCCTAGTGAAGTGTCTCCTTGTTAACTGGAGACTTTCTGGAGCGCGTCATGCAAATCTCGATTGAAACCACAACACAAAGCACCAGTCTGTTGTCCGCGTCGTTTCAAGGCTCCGGAAACCCGTCTGCAAAGCCGGAGGCTGAAGACGCAAAGCCAGGTCAACCGCCCAAGGACACCGCCGTCAGCCTTTTGGAGGCTGCCACGCAGAAGGCTGAAGAAGACGCCGTTGTGATTGCAGCCCTACGTGAAGCCGTTGAAGACGGCAAAGAGGGCGACGAAGACGAGAAAGACGGCGCGCTGGCGACCGTTGAGGATTATCAGAAAACGGCTGGTCAGTTGAAATCGGCACTCGGCGAAGATGGCAGTGTCTCCAGTGCTTCCCTCGCCTATGAAAGCGCGACAATCTCGACAACAACGATTGAAGCCGAGATCGACGGGGAAACCCTCACTGCGCAGTTTGTCTCGTTCGAACGGGTGTCCTTCAATTCCGAGACCGGGCTCTCGGTGCGCTCTGCAAACGCTTCCACCATTGAGGGCGATTTTGACAACGGATCCTTCAGTTATCAAAGCGCCGCAGTCAGCGAGCTCTACGCTGGTACAGGGTCACAGATTTCCAGTCTCGCCGGTCTGACCGCTTAATACCAAAGACACCGAGCAAAGCGCCCAGGGCACCAAACGCGCCCTGAGCTGACACATCATCAAGCTTTTTTCAGATACGCGGCAAGAATGTCGAGGGCTGCCTGAAGGTCGGACTTGTGGATCATCTCGGTAACCGTGTGGATGTAGCGGGTGCCGACCACGATCCCGACAGCTTTCGCACCTGCCGCCGCCTGCTGAGCAGCCGCACCGTCCTGACCACCTGCTGCCAGCATTGTGCGCTGATACGAAATCTCTTCCTTCTCAGCCAGCGCTTCAATCTCTTTCACCAGATCACGGTCGGCGATGAAACTGGAATCCTTGACATGGAGGCCGAACCCTTCGCCCTGCACCGTGGTTCGGTCCTGTTCCGGAACTCCCGGCGTATCGCAGGCCAGTGTTACGTCGATGCCCAGCCCGATGTCCGGTTTGATAGCAAACGATGCTGTGCGTGCGCCCCGCAGACCCACCTCTTCCTGGCAGGTGAAGGCGACATGGATTTCACATTCGTGCTTGGACTTGCCCAGCGCCTTGATGGCCTCGATCCCGAGCCAGCAGGCAATCCGGTTGTCCAACGCCTTTGACACGATCTTTTCGCCGATTTCGATCAAAGGCTCATCCATGGTGACCATATCACCGACCTTGATGAGATCCTTGGTGCTCTCTCCAAGACCCAAGTCCACAACAAAGTCCTTGGGCTCCGGAACCTTCTTGCGTTCCTCGGGAGAAGAAATATGGATCGGCTTGCCGCCTGGGTTCATGACACCCTTGTAGTCGCCATCGTCCGTCGAGACGAGCACGCGGCGGGAGAACAGGTTGCGCGCATCAAAGCCGCCGACCGGCTGAACATGCACAAACCCCTTGTCGGTCACATGCGAAACCAAAAAACCGATCTCGTCCATGTGACACAGCAACATGACCTTCTTCGGATCCCCTTTCTTCGGCTTCTTGCGAGAGTTCCGGCGGCAAAGCAGCGAGCCCATGGGGTCCGTTGTCACCTCATCAAAGAGCCCTTCGATTTCGGATTTGATCAAGTCCCGAACCCGATGCTCATGACCCGGCACACCTGGTGTTTCACAAAGACGTCGAAGCAGATCGATATTCATGGAATGTCCTGTTTGATATGAAAATCGCCGCGATCCTAATCTGAAATTTCAGCCTGGACAAAGGCTGAGTGGAAACATGCCACCTGCTCTCGCGGCAAAAAGCGCCACATGCCGCGCAGTGATTTACCAAAATCAAGTTATGTCGGCATTTTGCGGCTGAATCTCACCAACTGCCATTGCTGTGACGCAATTCCCGTCAAATAATTGATTTTGGTATAACAAGGCATTCAGACGACGTCACGGCAGATCGACTGGAAACCCATCAATTGAACAAGGGGATTTTTCATGACCCAGAAGAAGCGCTTCATACTCTCCATAGATGGTGGTGGTGTCCGGGGTCTGATCCCGTTGCGCATTCTGGAGTCCCTGGAGAGCCGCCTCGTGCACCGTGGCGTCACGCAGCCGATGCACGAGCTCTTCGATCTCATGGCCGGCACCTCGACCGGCGGTTTGATTGCAGCCGGACTCTCCGCCCCGAGGCCTGGCGGCAACAAGGGGGAAGCCGCAGCAACGATCTCAGAACTTAGGACATTTTATGAGCGCGATGCCCGCGAGGTTTTTTCATATTCGCTAAGTGCACGCCTTGCCCGTGCATTCACCAATCCGCTTGGTCTGTTCGATGAAACGTATGATGCCCGTCCTCTCGAAAAGATCCTGAAGGAGCAATTCGGGTGGACCTCCATGGCAAGCGGCCTGTGCAAGCTGGTTCTCACCGCCTACGACATTGAGCAGCGCAAAGCCGTGTTCATGACCAATGGACTGGAGCAAAACGGCAGCCGGCCTGACGATTATTATTTCTGGCAGGCCGTGCGGGCGACAACCGCAGCCCCCTCCTATTTCGAACCGGCAAAAATCGAAAACCTGACCCGCAAGCGCGAAGAACCCATGGTGGACGGCGGCGTCTTCATGAACGACCCAACCATTGCGGCCTATCTGGAAGCGCGCAAACTGGGTTGGGATACTGAAGAACTGGTCATCATTTCACTCGGGACGGGACGGGCCCAGGAACGAACCTTCTCCTATCAGGAGGCCGTTGGTTGGGGAGCCCTTGGTTGGATGCAGCCATCAAAGGGTGTGCCTATCCTTTCCATCTTCTCAGATGGCCAAACCCAGACGGCATCTTACCAGGCGACCCACTTGTTCAATGAGTTGCCCAATGTCACCTATCACCGGATCGAAGGGGAGCTTGAGGCGAGCGCTGAAGACTTCGACAACGCACGACCGGGCAACATTTTGACCTTGAACGGTGCGGCCGATCGCATGATCCGAGACAATACCGTGCTTCTGGATAACCTTGCTGATCTGTTGAAGGATCACGTGGAAACGCGCGAAAAAGATGCCAGCGATGCCGTTTTGGGGCATGCTGCATAAAAGGGCGCTCGAAACCTCAGGAGCCAGCATCTTTGTGCACTTGGTTTCGGCCACAGAGCATGAGGTCCGCCGTGACGCATCGCAACTTCGCAAGCCGGAAGAAAACCACACTTAAGGCAATCGTCTTTGCTTTTGGCGCACTGCCGTTTTTGCCTTTGAAAGGTGTTGCGGCAGAACCCGTTCCGTCTGCAAAACCCGGCACAGTCAATCCACCGGCGGCTTCAACGGTCCAGAAGGTAGCCGGAATACCAATCCCGGCTGAAAAGCGGGCCGTCCCGGAGGGGTATCAACCATCCAAGCCCAAACTCGTGTTGCGTGGCAGTCAGCCGGCCAAGGACTATTTTGGCTATGTGGACGGACCAGCCCCTTTGAAAGCCCGCGCCATTGGCTCTTATGCAAAGGGATGTCTTGCCGGCGGCGCCATGCTGCCAACCGATGGACCGACTTGGCAAGCAATGCGCTTGTCACGCAATCGCAACTGGGGCCATCCAGAGTTAATCGATTTTCTGAAAGACCTTGCCAAGGACGCACCGGGCCTAGGCTGGAACGGACTTCTCGTGGGTGACCTTGCACAGCCGCGCGGTGGGCCTATGGTGTCGGGACATGCCAGCCACCAGATTGGTTTGGATGCCGATATCTGGCTGACCGAGATGCCGCAACGGCGGCTGACACCCGAAGAGCGGGAACAGATTTCGGCAATTTCCATGCTGAAAGGCCGCCTTGATGTGAAAGGGGCGGACCGCAGCGTCGATCCGAAGAAATGGACCGATATACATGCACGGCTGATCCGGCGCGCTGCATCAGACAAACGTGTTGCCCGGATCTTCGTGAATCCAACCATCAAAAAGGCACTGTGCGAGTTTGAAACCAGCCGCGACCGGGCCTGGCTTCGCAAGGTGCGCCCATGGTGGGGACATCATTACCACTTCCATGTGCGGCTCTCCTGCCCGTCAGGAAGCGGCGGCTGCAAAAACCAAAACCCGCCGCCACCGGGCGATGGATGCGGTGAACACCTGACCTACTGGCTCTCCGATGAGCCTTGGGTTCCAAAGAACCCGCCCAAAGCCGGTGAAAAACCGAAAGTCGTCAAGAAACGCCCAATGGCCCTGGCAGCGTTACCAACGGCTTGTCAAAGTGTTCTGACTGCGAACTGATAGGGGCAAAATGCTCACCTTCACACGTCAGGACTGTCCAAGCCGGGCGTGACGATTTTCGTCAAGAAAACCAGATCAAGCCAGCGACCAAACTTTGTTCCAGCCTCCGGCAACCTACCGGCGACTTCAAATCCAAGCGTCTTGTGAAGAGCAATTGACGCGGCGTTGTCTCCATCGACCACCCCAACAAGCACGTGCACCTCTTGTGTCTGCGCCTTTTCGATGAGCTTTTGCAAAAGCTTTGCCCCGATCCCCTGCCCTTGGAACTTAGGATCAACATAGACTGTGTGTTCGAGGGTCTTGCGATATCCCTCCCGCGGGCGAAACGCTCCATAGCTGGCAAAGCCAATCACTTTGTCTTCCGGGCTGGTCGCGACGATGACCGGCCAGCCTGCGTTCTGACGCGTTTCGAACCAGGTGATGCGCTCATCCAGAGTTTCTTCTTGTGACGTCCAAGCCGCTGTTGTTTCCCGGACGGCTTGATTATAAAGCGCAAGAATCGCCGGTATATCGCCCGGCTCGGCATCTCTGAGCGGCATAAAACGATCATCTTTTTTGTAAAGGCGCACGACAGAATACCGACGGCCACATGTTTCGTGCCTGATCGTAATGGTCGAGCCGAAATTACGCAATAATGTCAGGCATCCGCGGCCAATACGCGCACCTTGAACGAGGTGCCGAGCCTGAAAACAGAATCCAGCATAATTATTCCTTCGCTTTTCCGCAGTAACGCGCCGCAATCCTCTGGTAGAAACGGGATTGCGGTGGTAAATGGGCGCCATGACGACGAAGACGCTTTCCAACATCCGCAATTTCTCAATCGTTGCCCACATCGATCACGGCAAATCGACCCTTGCTGACCGGCTGATCCAGATGACAGGCACCGTGACCGATCGGGAAATGACCGAGCAGCTTCTCGATTCGATGGACATCGAGCGTGAGCGCGGCATCACAATCAAGGCGCAGACCGTGCGGCTGATCTACGATGCCAAGGACGGTCAGCAGTATATCCTGAACCTGATTGACACTCCGGGTCACGTCGACTTTGCCTACGAAGTGTCTCGCTCGCTGGCGGCCTGTGAAGGCTCCCTGCTTGTGGTCGATGCCTCCCAGGGCGTGGAAGCGCAGACCCTTGCAAACGTTTATCAGGCAATCGACAACGACCACGAAATCGTTCCGGTCCTGAACAAGGTCGACCTGCCAGCGGCAGAGCCGGAACGGATCCAGGAGCAAATCGAGGATGTGATCGGTATCGACGCGTCCGAAGCTTGCATGATTTCGGCAAAGACCGGGCTCGGTGTCGAAACGGTTCTGGAAGCAATCGTCGAAAAACTGCCTGCCCCGCAAGGTGACCCGGACGACACGCTGAAGGCGATGCTGGTTGACAGCTGGTATGACACCTATCTCGGGGTGATGGTTCTGGTACGCGTGATCAATGGCTCGCTCAAAAGGGGCCAGAAGATAAAGATGATGGGCACTGGTGCTGCCTATGACGTCGACCGGGTCGGTGTCATGACACCGAAATTCATGCAAGTTGACGAACTGAAAGCGGGTGAGATCGGTGTGATCACCGGGTCCATCAAGGAAGTGGCCGACACACGCGTCGGCGACACCATCACCCTTGAGAAGAAACCTTGCACAGAGGCACTTCCCGGCTTCAAACCGGCTCAGCCGGTGGTCTTCTGCGGCCTCTTCCCTGTGGATGCCAACGACTTTGAAGACCTGCGAGCGGCGATGGGCAAGCTTCGCCTCAACGACGCCAGCTTCTCCTATGAAATGGAAACGTCGGCAGCGCTCGGCTTCGGCTTCAGGTGCGGTTTCCTCGGCCTCTTGCACCTTGAGATCATCCAGGAACGTCTGTCCCGTGAGTTTAATCTCGATCTGATCGCGACAGCGCCATCAGTGGTCTACGAAATGACCATGACGGACGGCACCGACATTGATCTGCATAACCCGGCCGACATGCCGGAAGTGGTGAAGATCTCTGAAATCCGCGAACCCTGGATCCGCGCGTCCATCATGACGCCGGACGAATATCTTGGCGGCATTTTGAAATTGTGCCAGGAACGGCGCGGCATCCAGGTGGATCTTTCCTATGTGGGCAGCCGTGCGCTGGTTGCTTACGATCTGCCGCTCAACGAAGTGGTGTTTGACTTTTATGACCGGCTGAAGTCGATCTCCAAGGGCTACGCGTCCTTCGACTACCAGATCTCCGACTATCGCGCGGGCGATCTCGTGAAGATGTCGATCCTTGTCAATGAGGAACCCGTCGATGCCTTGTCCGTTCTGGTTCACCGCTCGCAAGCTGAGCGCCGCGGCCGGGCGATGGTGGAGAAGCTAAAAGAGCTAATCCCACGGCACATGTTCAAGATCCCAATCCAGGCGGCCATCGGCGGCAAGGTGATTGCCCGTGAAACCCTGTCTGCGCTGCGCAAGGACGTGACCGCCAAATGTTACGGTGGCGATGCGACGCGTAAGCGGAAGCTTCTGGAAAAGCAGAAGGCGGGTAAGAAAAAGATGCGCCAGTTCGGCAAGGTGGAAATCCCGCAAGAAGCGTTCATTCAAGCTCTTAAGATGGATGAGTGAGCGGATCCAATTCCAATTCCAATTCTATAGAATAAAACAGAAACGGCGCCGGGTATCTACCGCGGCGCCGTTTTCTATTTTTTCTGGGTGTTACCGACCGGCCATGGCCGATCAGAAGTCTTGAGGCCGGTTCGAAAACCGGCCGGTTGGCTTAGCGCCGGTTAAACGGCAGATCTGCCAGTTCACGCGGACTCATGCGCTGGATTGCCGGGTGCGCCAGCGGGTCGCAGCGGTCAAGGCTGTTTCCAGATTGAGCAGTCAAATGACGACGTTTAAACAAATTCAACATGATCATTATTTTCCTTCTTGTTGTTTTTCTCATGGCCAAATTCCTTAATTTTTGAATTTAGCATGACTATATATAGGCGCATATTTTCCAAATAAAAATCGACTTATTCTGATTTTCAGTTTAGATTTTCTAATATGAAAACACTCAATCAAGTGCATTTGTCAGGCCTGCGCGCTGTGGAAGCTGTCGGGCGCCTGGGCTCTGTTAAAGCGGCAGCAAACCTGCTGGGCGTGACCGTCGGAGCGGTCAGCCAGCAGATCCAGAAAACAGAAGCCCAGCTGGGCGTTCAGCTGTTTGAACGGAAGAACAGACTGCTCGTCCCGACCCCGCATCTTCAGGCAATGCAACCCCATCTGACGTCCGGCATGTCCTCCCTCTCAACGGCCGTTGCGATTACCCAGCGCGGCCGCGAGGATTCATTGACGATATCTGTCGCGCCGGTTTTCGCCGGTAAGTGGCTCGTCTGGCATCTGAAACATTTCAACAAAATGCACCCGGGCATTCGGGTCCGCGTGGAAGCAACCGTCGATCTCGTGGACCCGAACACAAGTGATGTCGATCTTTGCATCCGCGTGGGCAACGGCCCCTACCCGGACGTGAATGCGGAAAAACTACTCAATCAACGGGTCTTCCCGGTCTGCAGCCCTGCACTGGCGGAACAGATCAAGCGCCCTGAAGACATTGGCAAGCTGCCCATTATTCGCGACCCCGGCCAGATGTTTACCTGGAAGACCTGGTTGGACCTCTTTGACCTTGACGAAAGCATACTGCAGGATGGCCCCAGTTTTTCCGACGGCTCTTTATGCATGGACGCTGCAATCGCGGGCCAAGGGGTTTTCCTCGCATGGGAAACACTGGCCGTTTACGCCGTCAGTTCCGGGCAGGTGATCGCACCATTTCCTGAACGGCCAGCCACGGGTCTCGGCTATTGGCTGATCAGCGGCAAGAATGTGCCTCGGACACGAGCAAAGGATGCATTCGGCTCCTGGCTCACGAGCGAACTGCAGCGATCGATTGGCCGTCCCAAGGGAAGCGATGTGGCCCCGGCGCAACGCCAGGTCCCCGACTGATCCCCCGCTGATGTTTCTTCTTGTTTTGATCAAGCATCTGCTTATGCTGACTGCATGATTTATCTGGTCCACACAGACGCATCTGCTTGCCATATATGCGCTCCGGTTGCTGACGCATCGGGGAGGCGGCAGTTTGCCGAGTGCCAGGGTCCCGCTTGCGGGCGATTTATGCGCTGACGCGCCAGATTTCTCCAGCGCGAACGTCATCCTTGGGGCTCCCGCAATAATGCGTTTGAAGCCGTGGCATTGTGCGCCATTATTCGCTAAAAGACCCCGACTTTCTGTTTCGAAGACACCGCGCACCGCGCGCGAACCGACCTGAGCACGCATGTCCAATCTCGATACTCTTGAATCCGAACTCCTCACAGCCATTGAAAACGCCGGCTCCGAATCCGCACTGGAAGAAGTGCGGGTCGCCGCGCTTGGCAAGAAAGGCAGCATCTCCGAGCAAATGAAGACGCTCGGTAAGATGACGCCGGAAGAACGCCAGGTGATGGGACCGGCGCTGAATGGCCTCAAGGCGAAAATCACTGATGCCGTCGCGGCCCGCAAAGACGTCCTTGCGGAAGCCGCGCTGGAAGCCCGGCTGGCAAGCGAGACAGTCGATGTCACATTGCCGATGCGGCCGTCCCCGACCGACACCGGACGCATTCACCCGGTCAGCCAGGTCATCGACGAACTGACCGCAATTTTCGCCGATATGGGCTTTTCGATTGCGGAAGGTCCGGACATTGAGACGGATGAACTCAACTTCACCGCTCTCAATTTTCCGGAAGGCCACCCTGCAAGGGAAATGCACGACACCTTCTTCTTCAATGAAAAAGAAGACGGTGAGCGTTTGCTTTTGAGAACCCATACGTCGCCTGTTCAGATCCGCACCATGCGTACCGAGGAACCGCCGATCCGTGTGATCATTCCCGGCCGGACCTACCGCTGTGACAGCGACCAGACCCATACGCCGATGTTCCACCAGGTCGAAGGCCTCGTGATCGACAAGGAAAGCCACCTCGGTCACCTGAAGTGGATTCTGGAAGAATTCTGCAAGGCGTTCTTTGAAGTCGACGACATCAAAATGCGCTTGCGCCCGAGTTTCTTCCCGTTCACCGAACCGTCCATGGAAATCGACATCCAGTGCGACCGGTCCGGCGGGGAAGTCAAAATCGGCCAGGGCGATGATTGGCTGGAAATTCTCGGCTGTGGCATGGTGCATCCGAACGTGATCCGCAACTGCGGACTGGACCCAGACGTTTACCAGGGTTTTGCCTGGGGCATGGGCATCGACCGGATCGCCATGCTGAAATACGGTATGCCCGATCTGCGCGCGTTCTTTGATGCAGATGTCCGCTGGATCCAGCACTATGGTTTCCGGCCGCTCGACTTGCCGACCCTGTTCGGCGGGCTGTCCAGCTAACTTGGGATCTTTAAAGGGGCATTCTTCATGTCAGTCCTGACCCGCCTTTGTGTCGCAACTGTTTTGATTGTCGCAAGCCTTCTGCCGGCGGCCGCACAGACAGCAAGCCAAACGTCTGATCGTGACGCGCGCGTTGCTGCACCCACGTCGTTCCTGGAGGCCTGTGCCGAGAAGATCGAAGAACGTGGCCGACTTCGTTTCTGTGACACCTATTTTCGCGACAAGCTCGGAACTGAAGCTGACGCGCTACTGTACCTCAGAGACCGGATCACACGTCTGCGGGCTTCTCACGAAACCAGTTCTGCCGATAAGTACGAGAGCTTTCTGCAAGCGATCTATATCGTGGCGTTCCTGACGATCGCCTCGATCGTGCTGATTGCGAGTGAACGCCGTATTGGCGGCACTGCAAAGTGGGCAAGCCTGTCCAGCACAGCCGCTTTGCTTGTGATGGTGATCATCGTTGCCATGGGCTGGCTCGGTAAGTATCGGGCCGAATACGCTGCTCAAGTCGAGCTTGGCATCTTGCGTGACCGGATCGAAACGGAAGCAGCACAGTCGATCGCAACTGGTCAGCAAATCACACCGGCAATGGTAACCGACTGGACACGCGACTTGTCCGCAATCGGGCGCCGGTTTGCGGAGAACTACGGCGAAGCAACGGTTATCCCGGAAGTGGACCGCTTTAGCCAGTAAGCGCTTCTAGAACAAAATTCGCGGCCTGCGCCGCATGATTGATAAAGAGACTTGTTATGAAATTCACTCTGTCCTGGCTCAAGGACTATCTGGACACGGATGCCAGCCTTGAGGACATCTTGGACCGCTTGAACATGATCGGCCTGGAGGTGGAAGAGGTTACGAACCGCGCCGACCGCCTCAAGCCTTTCAAGATCGCGAAAGTCCTGGAAGCCGAACAACATCCGAACGCAGACCGTCTGCGCGTCTTAAAGGTCGATATCGGGGACGGCGAGCCGGTTCAGGTTGTCTGCGGTGCGCCCAACGCCCGTGCAGGCCTCGTCGGTGTTCTTGGAAAACCTGGCGACTATGTACCCGGCCTGGATGTTACGCTATCCGTCGGCAAGATCCGCGATGTGGAAAGCTTCGGGATGATGTGCTCGGAGCGCGAGTTGGAGCTTTCCGACGAGCATGACGGCATCATCGATTTGCCAGACGATGCCCCTGTTGGTGTGAACTATGCCGAATGGGCAGGTCTGGACGAACCTGTGATCGAGATCGGCCTGACGCCGAACCGTCCTGATTGTACTGGCGTTTACGGTATTGCGCGCGATCTCGCGGCGGCCAGCCTTGGCAAGCTGAAGGAACGCTCGCATGAGCAGATCCGCGGCGCTTATCCCTGCCCCGTCGACGTGACGTTCGACTTCGGCGACACCAAGCCGATGTGCAAGGCTTTCGGTCTGCGGATGGTCAAGGGCGTCAAGAACGGCCCGTCACCACAGTGGCTTCAGGACCGCTTGGTGGCGATCGGCTTGCGGCCGATCAACATCCTGGTCGACATCACCAACTACATCACCTTCGACCAGGGGCGCCCACTTCACGTTTTCGATGCGGACAAAGTGCACGGCAACCTTGTTGTGCGCCGGGGCAAAACTGGCGAGAAGATCGACGGCCTCAATGCAAAATCCTATGACGTCGACGACACAGTTTGCGTGATCGCGGATGACAATGGCGTGGAAAGCCTTGGCGGGATCTTGGGCGGCGAACCCTCCGGCTGTACTGAGGAGACGGTCAACGTACTGATCGAGTCTGCGCTTTGGGACGAGGATGATATTGCGGCCACCGGTCGGAAACTGGGCGTCAATACGGATGCCCGCTACCGCTTTGAGCGCGGTGTCGATCCGGACTACATGATGCCTGGTCTCGAGTACGCGACCCGCATGGTGCTGGACCTGTGCGGTGGTGAGCCGTCCGAAGCCATTCGCACCGGTGACATCCCCGACAGCACAAACATCATCGATTTCCCGTATTCCGAGATCAGACGGCTGTCTGGCATCGACCTCACACCGGCTGAGGCAAACGTCACCTTGAAGGCGCTCGGTTTCTGGATTTCCGGTTCCGGAGACACTGTCAAAGTGGCCGCACCCAGCTGGCGCCCGGATATTGAAGGCAAGGCCGATCTGGTTGAAGAAGTGACCCGGATCGTCGGCCTGGATCGTGTCCCGTCAACGCCTCTGCCACGCCTGGGCACTGTCACCAAGACCGTGCTGACACCGAGCCAGATCCGCCGCAACAAGGCACGCCGTGCCCTGGCCGCACGCGGGTTCAACGAATCCGTCACATGGTCCTTCATTCCAAAAGACCATGCCGTTCTGTTCGGTGGCGGCAACGAAACGCTCGCTTTGGCCAATCCGATCTCACCGGAGATGTCAGACATGCGTCCGAGCCTGCTGCCTGGCCTTTTCATGGCAGCGCAGCGAAATGCCGATCGCGGCTATGGTGATGTCGCTCTCTTCGAAATCGGCCAGGTCTTCGAATCCGATGCCCCAGAGGGACAAAAGATCGTGGCTGCTGGCGTGCGCCGTGGAACCGCGAAGATGTCTGGAAGCGGACGCCATTGGTCCGGCACATCAGCCTCAGTTGATGTATTTGATGCCAAAGCGGACGCGGAAGCAGCGCTGGCAGCAATTGGCGCGCCAGTCGACAAGCTCCAGGTATTCACCGATGCTCCGGATACATTTCACCCTGGTCGCTCCGGGTGTTTGAAGCTTGGTCCAAAGAACACGCTTGCCGTGTTCGGTGAAGTCCATCCGCGCATTTTGCAGAAGATGGACATCGAAGGGCCGCTCGTTGCTTTCGAAATCCATCTTGATGCTTTGCCGCAGCCAAAAGCCAAGGCAGGCCGCTCCAAGGGGTCCCTGAATGCTTCCGATTTGATGCCGGTTCGCCGCGATTTTGCGTTCCTCGTAGATAGCACGGTCACCGCCGACAAGATCCTCAAGGCCGCCCGCGGGGCCGACAAGAGCCTCATCGAAGACATTACACTCTTTGATATCTACGAAGGGGCCGGTGTTCCAGAAGGGCAAAAGTCTGTTGCGATCGACGTTGTTCTGCAACCCCGCAAAAAGACGCTGACGGATGAAGAAATCGACGCGGTTGCCAAGAAGGTGATCGCCAACGTTGAGAAAGCCACCGGCGGCACGCTGCGCGGCTAACATTTATTGCGCTGCCGCACGTTGATCGTTGCGGCAGCGCAAATCATTTGGTTCCGGCCTTACGGGACCGAAAACGGTGTAATGCTTTCACAGCGTTTCACCGCGCACTTCTTTTTGTCCTTCGTAGGAATGAAGTCGGTTTTCGCATACTCGTTGACCTGACAAGACCCACGATCATTGACGTAACGGTCAAATGTGTTCGGACCGGTGTTCATCAGCACAGCGCCGCGCTGAGCAATCAAAGATTGCGCTTGCGCGCAAGTCAATGATGTAGAATTCGCGCGCCGGCTCTGTGCATCTGCCGGAAGGGTCAGGATTGCTGTTGCGACCAACGCTGTTACTGCGGGAACGGCCCGGGACCAAAACCGCTTAGATGTATTTCTGAATTGCCGTGCCATAGGCGCCTCCTCAAAATCAAGATGAAACAACATTGGCGCCGTGGCCAATCAGATCAAGTTGAAACACCGCGTCAATTTTAACCGCTCTGCCACTGCGTGAAAGCAGGTTTGGTAGCTGGCGTGCACAAGCCTGCGTGAAGACAGGCAGGCGAGAATCGCCTAACGATAGATGCCTTTCTCGCGTAAGGACATCGCATGCTCCCTTCCGAAACGTGCACAAGAGACTTTTGTCTTCTTGCGGATATTGCCGCAACAACGGAGCTCGAGCGCGTCGAAGCGTTGGCCGATATTCTCCAGGAAATACCGCGTGTTATGGATATTCTCCGATGCATCAGGGATCTCCAGATTCGCGATGGCTGGCTTGTATCGGGCGGCATTTACCAGACCATCTGGAACGTCATCACAGACAGACCTATAGATCTCGGGATAAAGGACTACGACGTCATTTATTTTGATGGACGCGACCTTTCTTACGAAGGTGAGGATGCGGTGATCCAACAGGTGCAGTCCGCACTTCCGGACCTTCGAGAGCTCTTGGAAGTCCGCAATCAGGCCCGTGTCCACCTCTGGTATGAACAAAGATTCGGAAGGCCCTACAGGCCGCTCGATTGTGCGATGGATTCGCTCACGACTTACGCCGCGCGGACCCATGCTGTTGCTGCGCAACTCGGTAAGGACGACCAGATTTGCATCCACGCGCCATTTGGAATTGCAAACATTTTCGCGATGCGGCTGGTCCCAAACTATAGCCAGCCCAATCCGGAAACCTACGCGGAAAAGGCGACACGAATGAAGGCGCTATGGCCCGAACTGGAAATTGTCCCGTGGGATGTATCAGCAGCATCAGGCTGACAGCAGAATTATCCCAAGCGCCGTGTCTCTTGCACCGGAATGCCCTCAAGTGCCGACGATGACGGTTCGGCTTTCTCGGCCGCAATCATGCGAGCCCTGACCAAACCGCGGACAGAGTTTCCGACAAACACCGCCTCGGCTCTTTCCAAATCTTCCGGCGTCATATCGGCCTCAACTGCATAACCGGCCTCCAGCAGCCCCGCACGAAACGTTCCGGGTAATACGCCGTGTTCCAGCGCCGGTGTCAGCAGCTTGCCGTCGACCTTGAGGAACAGTGTTGTATAGGACCCTTCAGTGAGATAGCCGCTTTCATTCAAGAAAATAACTTCCTGGCACCCTGTATCGGCTTGATACCTAGTTCGGGTCTCGTCGTAGAAGGACCGGTTGGTCGTCTTGTGATAGAGGAACCTATCACTGGAACGCGTGGTTTCTGTTGCGAGCACCAAATTGAAAACAGATCCGCGGTCCGCCGGCGGCAACTCGGTTGCTGATATGGAGATGTCGCCTGCACGGCCCAACAACAGCCGGACACGTTGCGAGCCGCGACAGGCTTCGCCGGCGGTCTCCAGTCGATCCAGAACGGTTTGCAAATCAAACTGAAACCCGAAGTATTCTGCGGACTTTTGTAGCCGCTGCATATGACGCTCAAGCAGCAGGTACCCAACGTCTGGATCATACGCCATGGTCTCTATGAGGTCGAACTCAGGCAGATCTTCCGTCATGAATTTCAATTTCAAAGCACATTCGTCGTATTCGTGCTGCGCCTTGGAATCAAAAACAACGCCGGATCCGGTCCCAATTTCTCCCGTTCCATCTTGCCGCAGAACCAGTGTGCGGATCGCCACGTTCAAGCAGAAATCACCAGTTGGTGCGAGAAATCCAATCGAGCCGGTGTAAACCCCGCGCGGTGCCGTTTCCAGGTTATGAGCGATCTGCATGGCGCTTAGTTTAGGTGCGCCTGTGATGGAACCACACGGAAACAAATGCCGGACGATATCGGAAAATCCGGTTGTCGCCGGAACCTGAGCCTCGATGGTCGACGTCATCTGCTGGACGCTCTGATACCGCTCAACATCGCATAGTTTCGTGACCTTGACGGATCCTGTTTCTGCAATTCTGGAAAGATCATTGCGCATCAGGTCAACGATCATGATGTTCTCAGATCGCTGCTTGGGATCCTGAGCAAGGTCTCGTGCAATGCGGGCATCTTCAGATGCGAACCTGCCGCGCGGCTCTGTGCCTTTCATGGGCCGTGTCCGCAGCGTGGTCCCTGTGCGCTCCAAGAAGAGCTCCGGTGACAACGACAATACGGTCCGGTCTTCCAACTTCAAATAAGCTGCAAACTCCACCGGCTGGCGTTTCAGAAGGTCCTGGAACAACAGCGCCGGGGCGCCTTGATGGCCGAATTTGGCCCGGAGCGTCAGATTGACCTGATAGATATCACCTTTTGAAAGGTGATCCTGGACCTGTGCAAACGCACGTTCGTAGTCTTCGATCGCCATATCGAAAGATGGCTTGTTGAAGCCTCGCGGAGCATCCGCGGTGTCCGCGTTCAGGACGTCAAAAGCCTCATCGAGAGTGAGATCCTGGCGCTCTTCATACAGGCCAAACCATAGAAGCGGCTCGCCGGTTTCTTCAAAGCGCGTTTTTAGTTTTTCCTCAAAGGCAAACCCGAGTTCATACGCCAGATAACCAGCACAATGGTAACCGTCCTGCTGCGCACGCTCAATCTGCCTTAGGCAATCGTCGACCTCTTCCAAACGCGCGCAGGTCACCACGTCGACCGGCGCTTCGAACAAGGTCGCCGTCTGGCGCTTCAAAACGTCGAGCAGCAAGACTGATCCGGTTTTCATAGTGCGCGTTGACATCTGCTGACGCCGAGGTTCGAGAGGGTGGTTTATGCCGTAAATTAGACCGAACTTAGCGAAGACCAACGGTCCATAAGAGGCGGCAGATTGCACTCATGCGTCATGTGGTCAAGTCTTTCGTCCCGGAAATACGAAAATGACCGGCAAAACTCTTTGCCGGCCATCTAATTGTTTAACACGCAACTGGACATGAGCCGCTGCAGTCAGATCAAAATAGTCCGTTGCGGTTTAGGCAGCAGCAACGTCCTTCAGGAAGGTATCAATTGCACGCTTCACATCATCAGCTTCTTCGTTGAGCATCTGGGTTGCATCAACCATCAAGCGCGCCGAGGCGCCCGTACGTTCTGCCGATTCTCGAACATCGCCAATGTTGGTCGCCACTCGGCCGGTGCCGTCCGCAGCTTCAGCAACATTGCGCGAGATCTCCTGTGTGGCACCACCTTGCTGCTCAACCGCGGCCGCGATGGCCGCAGTGTAGCTGTTAACCTCATCCATTGTGGACGCGATGGCCCCGATGGATTCAACGGCACCTTTGGTTTCCTCCTGGATGGCGGAAATCTGTGCCCCGATTTCTTCCGTTGCTTTGGACGTCTGAGTTGCCAGTTCTTTGACTTCAGCCGCAACAACAGCAAAGCCCTTGCCCGCCTCGCCGGCACGTGCGGCCTCGATCGTGGCATTGAGCGCCAGCAAGTTTGTTTGCTCAGCGATTGCCTGAATGAGGGTCACAACCTCGCCAATCCGGTTCGCAGCTTCTGCAAGCCCAGCAACTTTCTGGTTGCTGGTCTGTGCGTTTTCAGTCGCCTTCATCACGATGCCGGTCGTCTGTTCAACCTGACGCGAAATCTCGCTGATCGAACTGCTCAGCTCTTCGGCCGCTGAAGCAACTGTCTGGACATTGGACGAAGCCGTTTCGGAGGCATCAGAGACAGAAGTGGCTCGAACCGTCGTGTCTTCGGCAATTTGGCCCAGTTCCTGTGCTGAGCCGCGCATCTCTTCGACTTTCGCCGTTACGCCGTTCAGCTTTGTAGCAATCTCCGACTGGAACTGCCCGATGCGTTCTGTAATGGCCATTTGCTTGGCACGCTCGACTTCTGCGCGTTCCTCGTCCTGCGTTTGCAGAGACTGTGTTTCAGCTTGCGCGGCCTCGGCTTCCTCGCGAGCTTCATCCGATGCTGCGAATGCCTTTGCGATGAAATCTGTGATCCACCAAAGCGCAGCTACCTCGGCAACAACGATGATCGCATGGAAGACCACCCGGCCAAAGTCTGCCCCCGCCGGAAACACCGCCCAAGGCATTGCAAAGTTCAAACCCAGGTGATGCACAGCGACCACGCCCGCGTATGCCACAAGAGCGCGCCAGTCGACCCACCCCGTCAACACCGCCAGAACGGCAAAGAAATACATGTGCCCATCAAGTTGGTAAGAGGCTTCGACATTCGGTGTGTGAAGTGCTGCAACGAACAAGGCCGCCAATCCAGCCAGTGACATAGCAGTTGCCAAACGCGTTTCCACGCCAATGCCAAACCGGACCCAGGTGGCTGTTGCTGCAACGCCCAGCAAAAGTGCGCCGCCGCACATGGTCACGAAAGAGACATTCCCCACGACCCACGCAGTTCCGATGACCAGAAAGACGTTAAACCATGTGAAAAAAATCACGATCCGGGAGAACTTTTCCCGTAAGACGTCCAGGCCAGATGCGGCCGATACCATGTTGTTCATTACTGGGTCTCCATGGGTGTGCCAGTTATTCGTGCACAGGCATAGGCAACGGCAGAGGACGCAACAAACCCTGCGCCCGACTGATAGAGGCGCTGAACAAAATCACTGTCTGCACTTTGGCTCAAAGCAAACCAGGTTGCAGTTGGCGCCGCCATGATCCGACCTTCCGCTTTCGCGACAACCTCAAGGGCGGATGCCCCCCATGGCTTCGCAAATACGATCACCGGACCGTTCCCTGATGGCACCAATGTCCCGAGAAGCACGATAAAACAGCTTCCCAGGAAATAAAGGGCCACGAAGCGCTTTGTGGAATTGCTCAACTTTTTGCCAAATCACCAACACGTTTTGGCGTAATTATCCCTGCGGCAATTTAATAAACTCTGAAATTTCGGAACTTTATGTTTGGACACACATGCCGGATTTTCGCCGCTTCCAAGCGCTTTGTCACAGTTGAAAACGGCCTGACGAATTCGTCAGGCCGTCTGAAAAAACCCATTTTAGAACCGGGATGCGGCTCGTCCAAGACCGCTCCTATTCAGCCGAGGTGAGCCCAACTGGACACGCGACACCGGTTCCACCGATCCCACAATATCCGCCCGGATTTTTCGCAAGATACTGTTGATGGTAATCTTCGGCGAAATAGAACTCGTCGAGCTTCTTGGTTTCAGTCGTGATCGCATTCTTGATACCGCTGTCATGGAGCGCTTTCTGATACGCGACCATGGATGCATTGGCTTCACTCAACGCCGCGTCCGTCGGAACGTATATCGCCGAGCGGTACTGGGTGCCGGTATCATTGCCCTGCCTCATGCCTTGTGTTGGATCGTGATTTTCCCAGAAAACCTTCAAGAGATCTCCAAGCGTGACCTGAGCGGGATCGTAAACGACCAGTACTGCCTCCGTGTGCCCTGTCCGGCCGGTGCAGGTTTCATGGTAGGTTGGGTTCGGTGTGATCCCGCCTGCATAACCGACAGCTGTCACATGGACGCCGGGCAACGTCCAAAACAGGCGTTCAGCGCCCCAGAAACATCCCATCCCGAATAGAACGGTTTCCAACCCTTCCGGATACGGCCCCGTCATCGAATTTCCATTCACAAAATGCGCCTCACCCGGCACAATGGCCTCTGCGCGGCCTGGAAGTGCCTCTGCAGAGGTCGGAAGTGAAAACTTTTTGCTCAACATTGTCATGAAAGACATGATCGCGCTCCAGGTTTTGATGACAGGCGTACGCACCTGCGATCCAGAGCAGGCGAATACCGATTGACGGATTATGTGGATCTATTTTGCAGCTTGTCTACGGTCAGACGCCAATGCTCACTGAAGCTCACTACGCTATACACGCTAAGCATAGCGAAAACGGCGCTTTTGCCTTCTGGCGCCGATGAGCAAGAATAGCACCCCGATCCCAGCAAAGACGGCCCATGCCGGCCACGTCAAAACCGTTTGAAGCATCGGATCCCAAACAGTTGGATGGACATACCGCTGAATCACAGCTTGAGATAAATTAAGCGTTTCAGGTGACATCTCGAACCAAAGCTGCCCGAGTGGCTTGAACATAATTTGCGATTCTGCAATCGAACGGCTTGCGTCTGCAATGCCAACAACAATCGCAATTGCTAGCAACCCGAAACCGAACATGCGTAATAAAAACTTCACAATACTTATCATTGCCGTACCGTCATATTTTATATTTTGCTGTGTTATTTCAAAATTCCAGATCTGACCTTGTTTGCTGCACATATGCAATTTGACTAAAGGCGAACAGACCTCAAATAATATCGTTAATTTCTTGATCAAGTATTGTCAGCTAACACTTTTGTGTTTCCGGCTTTAGCACTGCAATCATGCTCTGCCCTAACGTTATGATGGGCATGGCTATTGGACCACCGAGATTCCATCGACCAAATGAGTTCGATCATAATAGCCAACTCACATCCATAGGAGCGCCTGCTTTCAGCGAAAATCTCCGACTTCATTGCTTCAAAAATCAGATAATCAAACCCGCATTTTTCGGCATAAATTCAAACATTTCGCCGTGTTCCAATCAGCTATCCCCAAGCTCAGACCGATTGGATAAAAAAAACTTCATGAGATGCTTGCCTTCATCCGCCGCATCAGTATATTGCGCCCACTCAAGCGGGACACTGCTTGCAACGGACAGGTGGCCGAGTGGCTGAAGGCGCACGCCTGGAACGCGTGTATACGGGCAACCGTATCGAGGGTTCGAATCCCTCTCTGTCCGCCATTACCTCTTAAAACTGAATTTAGAAAACACCGCTGATTATTGCAGGCGGTGGCATTTGGCATGACTTATGAACCGCCCGAAGACGGGTCCGGTGCCAAGAATTCGTTCAAGACTTCCCAAAAAATTGCCCGCCAGGTTATGGAGACCCGACGGGCAACGATCTTACGCTTAGTCGAACATCAACGAGTGTGCAGCGAAGTTGTCGTAGTCTGCTGCCGTCATGCCGACACTTGCAATCGTATTGACGGTGTCTGTGGCGTCTAGGAGGTTGTTGCCACCCAGATCGTCGACATATCCGATAATCGCGGCACCAGCATCCGAATCAAAATACGTGACAAGAACTGCGGTGTCAGCGGCCAAGGCTCCACCATCATTGACATCAACAGTTCCAGCACCGATTGCGTCCGCGAAGCTTATGCCACTGGTATCAGTGAAGTTGATGATATGGTGCTCTGCGGCATCATCGACATCAGCGCCCGCAGCAACATCCAGAACGGACACGGAGCCACGATCGATCAATGCAGATATGTCGGTATTGGCCTCATCGCCGTGAATGGTCGAGAAGGTGAGCTCTGTCGTATCACCAAAGTCCACATCGTCTCTAGAGAATGAGATTGCGTCGCCGGAACTTGGATCAACTCCAACCGTGAACCCGTTGATCGTGTCTGCTCCGAAGACAAGCGTGCCGTTTTCGACTTCGACAATCTGCACCACATCATCACCGCTGCCCAGCGTGGCGGTATCCGCGCCCGCACCGAGGATGATGAAGTCCCCGAAGTTCGAGCCAAGCACTTCAAGAGCTCCATCAAGCTCATCGCACCCGCAGAAGAACAATCCACCGGTAAGACCAGAGGCATCAAATACCGTTGTTGCGCCAGATGCGGTGGTATTGTCGGAAATGATCAGTCCCTGATCACCACCTGTCAATTGGATGGTTTCAAAGTTTCGAACGGCATCCAGATCAAACGGATCTTCAAGCTCATCCGCCATTATCAGTGTGTCAGTGCCATTGCCGCCATCGATAAAGCCGCCATCGTCAGCGACATAGAAGGCATTCTCTGCGCTCAGGGTCAGCGAGTCGTTGCCGGAGGACAACAACACCCCGCCTGCGCCTCCAAAGCCCAAACCGGAGAGGTCAACATCATACCTTGAAAAGTCAATGTCCCCTTCTGCCGTCAGCACAAGAGTTTTCGCTGCACCTGTGTCTTCGAAGTTGGTCTCAAAGATGTTGTTCCATTGGTCTGCGGTACCGTAAATCCAACTGTCTTGGGGTCCACTTCCCTCAAACACGCCGAGAAACCTGATACCATCAAAGAGATCGACCGACGTTGTGTGCGAATCGTCTTCATAGATGTCCAGGTATTCAATTCCGCTTGCATCGGTGAAGACATAATGCGTGTCCTCAGTGATATCCGCGTCAATGATCAACGCATCCTCGCTGCCATCGCCACCGATTATCGTGGCAGTTTCCGCAGCTTCGGCACTCACGACAATCAAGTCGTCTCCGCCACCAGCATCAACGTAGGCATCTCCGGTCTGGAGGGAGATGATGAAATCATCACTTGCCCCAAGCGTAACGGACAGGTTGGAATGATCTGACAGAAAAATCTCGGAATAAAAACTCCCACTTGTGTTCTCGACAACCAAAGTCTGGCCATCGGCTTTCGTAAGAGCTTCCAAGGCACCGGATTCGCCCTGAACTTCTATGTTTTCACCGTTGTGTTTATCCTCGATGTCGACCTCACCGATCACATCCTCAAAGATAATGTTTTCAACGGAGGTCAAGCTCATATCAAGTTGGTCGGACACGTCAGTTGCGTCGTCCGTCCGGACATCGTCGATTATGAAGGTGTTGAAGCCGGTGATGATGAGTGTATCCTCACCATTTCCGGCGTCGATAACACTCAGATCCGCATTGTCGAATGTGCTGTAAATCGTGTCGTTCAAATCCGTTGCGGAGTTTGTTGCATTCACCGGCACGCCGCCCACCAACACTTCAGATACTCCCGCTTCGAGAATGATCGTATTGCCGGTCGGGCTGCTTCCGCCGCCGCCACCGCCACTGCCGGTACTGCCACCAGTATCGCCATCATCGGGATCGCCATCGCTCCCCAAAGGCGTGTCCAGAACTATGGACGACAGATCCGTCCCGCTTAAAGTTTGTGCGCCATCCCGGTTCTCGAACTGACCGTAAAGCACCCAATGCTGATAGGCCGTGAACGATCCGGCATCAACAGCCGCCTGGACGTCTGGATTGGCGGCAAGATACGTCGCAGAATCGAAGGCATCGTCGCCACCACCAATCTCAGGTTGGCCCAAGAGTGTATCAATTGTTTGGTTCGGGATGCGTCCCTCAGCCGCGCCGTAAGTCCAAAAATGGTCCAGCGGATTGACACCAGCGGCCGCCACATCCGGATTCTCAGAGAGATAGAACGATGTATCGAAATTCTCGTTTGGGTCACGCCCTTCTGACCAACCGAACAGATTGAAGTGTTCTTCTGCGGACTGGAACAGGCCCGCATCAATTGCGGCAGCTACATCCGGATTGTTCGCAAGGTAATACGCTTCGTTGAACGCAATAGACATTTTATTCCTTTGTTATTCGACACGATTACCCCCTGCCGGGTTTCGCTTAGTCCCAATGAGAGCCGCATCGTCCCTATGCGGTTAGGGCTTTTATAACCTTAACAAGACCTTAAGTGGCTAAAAATTTAAATTAATGCGATGTATTTTGAACAACTTCGTAAACACGCCTCAACAACAATTATTTTTTGAGCCGTTAACTATAAATTTTGGCGCGTTTTCTTCTTACCGTTTTGAGCTCAAAATACCTTTTATTTCGAAAATTCGAATTTATTTATCTTTTTAACGCTGCAGTTTTGCTTTGAAGTTCCAGTCGTATAGGAATCCATTAAGGCGGTCACCAAAGACGAGCCAGGCGGCTATCACTGCGAGCCGATCATTCGAGGTGTTAACGCCTCGCTTGCCTTTCGCATCAAACAAGCGTACTCCGCACGGCCCATATTACTGACACGAAGACTGCGCAACTGATCGTCATTATCGCGATCGGTCTTTATTACGCGTTTCAGAAGGACACCGCTTTCATGAACACCGTCGGTCTTGATTTCGGCACATCGAACACCGTGGCGATGACGGCTTCCATGTCCGGCACTCCAGAAGCGGTCACATTTCTCTGCGACCGGGAAACCGTGACCTCGTTGCCATCCGTCCTGAGCTTTCTCGACAAGGGAGCCGCAAAAGCGCCCCACCCTGAAGTCGGCCCCTGGGCGATCCGTCAGTTCCTTGATAGTTTCGGTGATGTTCGTTTCATTCAGTCACTGAAAACCTTTGCGGCGAGCGCGGCTTTTAAAGGAACGGGCATTTTTGGCGTCCCGTTTGACTTTGAGAGCCTGATGGCGACGTTCTTGACGGCCGCTTTTGAGCGCGCCCATCCTCAGATCAATCCATCTCAAACCCGATTGGTGGTAGGTCGGCCCGTTGAGTTTGCCGGCCACAATCCGGATGAACAGCTCGCGATGAAGCGGTATCGCTCAGCTTTCCGCAAACTCGGCTACGACGACATCCTTTTTGTCATGGAACCTGTTGGCGCCGCATTTTCCTACGCTCAGTCCCTCAAGCAGGATACGACCATCCTGGTGGCGGACCTTGGCGGCGGCACCACAGACTATTCGCTCATGCGGTTTGAGACCTCAGCAGGTCATATGCACGCGCACCCGCTGGGGCGTGGCGGCATAGGCATCGCGGGAGATACCTTTGACTACCGGATCATTGATAACGTTGTATTGCCGAAACTCGGCAAAGGGTCTCAATACAAAAGCATGGGCAAGACACTGGACATTCCACCCAACCTTTTCTCAAACTTTGCCCGCTGGCACATGCTGTCCATCTTCAAGACATCCGATGATTTCAAGGAGATGAAAAAGCTGCTCCGCTGGTGCCTCGACCCAGACCAGATCGAGTTGTTCATTGAGCTCGTCGAGGAAGATCAAGGCTATCCGCTCTACAAATCGGTTTCGGAGACAAAGGCACTTCTTTCAGCAAACGAAGAGGCCGGACTTACCTTCAAACCACTCGGCCCTGATTTCAAAGCAAGCGTTGCGCGGAAGGACTTTGAGAGCTGGATCGCTCCGGATCTCTTGAAGATGAATCGCGCACTCGACAGCACACTGGAACGCGCCAAGTTGAGCGAAGACGACATTGACCGGGTGTTCATGACCGGCGGCACGTCGTTCGTGCCTGCGGTGCGGAAGATGTTCGCAGACCGTTTTGGTGCCGAGCGGATTTCAGGCGGCAATGAACTGACATCAGTGGCCAACGGCCTTGCTCTCATCGGCGCCCGACAGGATGCGGCAGATTGGTCGGTGGCAGCATAAAACGGTCTGATTAAGACAGACCGGGCTCTCAGAAGAGAGCCCGGTCCATCCATTAGCCAAAGGCCTTTCTGAGAACCGGTATGCGCTTGACCAACACATAATCGAGCGCCAGGACTGTCAAAAGGGTCACTCCGGCAAGCGGAAACGCCAGCGACAGAAACAACATTAAAATCATGGCGCCACGCCAATGCGGCATGTTTTCCGGTGTCTTCGGCGCGATGATCCGGAGTGCTGCACCTTTCGGGCGGCGCATCCACCACATGACAACACCACTCACACACAAGAAGATCACGGACAGGCACGCGAGTGTGTTGAGCACCAGGTTCCAAAGTCCCACCAATCCCATATGCAGGGGTATGCCAACAGCCATTGCTTTTGCGGCAAGCGAATAGTCGGCAAACCCAACAGACGCCAGAATCTTGCCGGTATACTGATCAATGTGGACAGTGCGATCTGAGAAGGGATCTTCAGCATCAGAACTCATTGTGTCCTGATTGATGGTCCACACACCCGTGTCTCCTTGGGGAGAGGAAATACGGTATCGGGCATTGAAGCCGATTGCCGCCGCCAAATCCGCGATGCTGTCGATCGTCACAGGAACGCCCTCGGGCGTTCCGGAAACCCCGGATCCTGAGCCGGAAGCCGGCATTGGTGTCTGCTCCAGAGCCCAGGGCACTTCACCAACGGGACCGTGGTTCATTGCAGCGTGTGTGCTGTCGGACAAGGGAACATTGTTCCATTTTTCCGCAGGAAACGTGTTCCAAGCCTGAACGATCTTGCTTCCCCAAATACCGGTCCAGGCCATGCCGGTGATCAAGAACGCCAGCAAAACAACTGACACATACATCCCGATACAGGAATGAAGCCCCTTCCAGAAGTCGCGTCCCCTGGCGGTCAAGTTTGGAACGACGGACTGGACAAAGGACCGGTCACGCGGCCACCAAAGGTAAAGACCCGTTACCACCAACACGATCGACAATCCGGCTGCAATCTCCAGAAGACGGTCGCCGGGTGTTCCAAGCAGGAGATCACTGTGGATGCCGTCAGCAAAGTCGTACCAGCCTTTTCGCCGTTCCCAGCTTTCAACCACGTCTCCAGTATACGGATCGACAGCCACCATTGACTGAACACCGTCGGCTTTGACGCGGAAAACAGAGACGTTGTTGTCAGCGCGCCCCTTGAGCCACTCCACTACAATCCCGTTTGGGTGTTGCTTGAGGGCGTAGCTCGCTTGTTCGGACACACTCAACATCTGAACATTTTGAGGGACGGACACAGTAATTTTTTCGCCGTCACGTCCATCTATGTAACCGATGAACATCATCATCATGCCTGTGACCGCGAGGATCATAAGGAAGGGCACGACAAACAATCCGGCATAAAAGTGCCAACGCCATGCAGCGCGATAGAACGCGTTCGGTGCAGACGTACCTCGAACGTCATGTGAGATATCACTCATGGGATCTCCATACCGGATGCCCCACCATTCAAAGACAGTTGGAGGCAGTCCGGTTCATATCAATTTCAAAATGGATTTCGGGAAGATCAGATCCCAAGAGGCGGAGCGCGTGCCCCGTTCTGGCTGCGGTTCAGCGAGCTTGTCCGTGGCGCTTCGGCAAAGAACGGAATTGCCAGCGAAGCGAAGACCGGTAAGGCGCTGTCCGATGCCAAGACCGGCACGACCACCGCTCCAACACCGGAAAATACACAGTGGTTTGATGCTTTGCCTTCATCATCACCCATCGGTCCAGACGGCAGTTCTTTACCGTCGGCATCTAGGGTGATGGTTCTCATGCCGTCCGGTGTACACAGGACGACCGTAAAGCCCTGATCCTTTTGCAGCGATGGCATGAAGCCTTGCGGCAAAAGGGCAGACAGCAGGAATGGCAGCAGCAGCACAAACACTGCTGCATTCATTTTCCGGATGTTTTGCCGGAGTTCGCCCAAGTTCCTGATGCCCCTCAATTCAGAACGGCTGAGTGCTTAAGGTAGATCCCGAGCAAAGACAATTCTAAAAATCAGATGTGCCGGAACAGCCAGCCTGCCGCCTTACTCGGCAAGGCTGATGTCGGCCATCAGATCCGCCGCTGTTGCTTGCAGTGCGTCGCTCAATTGAGCAGGTGTCAGTCCGGTTGGGAGCCTCAAATCCGCCGAGGCCTTGAACAGGAAACCACCCTGCATCGATCCCGCTTCAACAGACGTTTCCAGGTGCTCGATGCTGACCTTGTGCTCGCTGAGAATGTGGGTGATATCGCGCAATATACCCGGGTGATCCTGCGACACCAGATCGAGGTGGGCGGACGCTCCAAGCGCTTCATTGTCGCTGCCCTGGCCGGACCGCAGCGTGATATCGATCCCATCTGATCCAAGTGCCTCCAGCGCCGCAGTCAACTGGCTGGCGTTTTCGGCAGGAACTGAGATGCGGACGATGCCGGCAAACTCGCCACCAAGTCGGGCCATTGAACTCTCGATCCAATTCCCGCCTGCGCCTGCGATGACGTCAGCGATCTTCTCGACAAGCCCAGAACGATCTTCGGCAATGACTGTGAACACGAGATGGTCTTGCATGATACGGCACCCGTTTGATCGAGGTTGTTACAGTTCTTGTTGACATTTCAGGATTGAGAAAACAAGGGACTGCGCAAAATAGCTAAGGACACCGTCCGTCTCTATAACGTCTCTAATGCGACCCGGGATCCGCGGTTTCAACAGTGGTCATTTAGAATTTACCAGGGCACCCCTATATTCATTTCGAGGCGCAGACATGTACAAAACAGCCAAATACAGATGGCACTTCAGAGAGCGATAAACGCAGTATGCAGACCCACAACAGTTTGAAAACACTGGATCGCTTCTGGCTCAAATTCATGGACCGCCCGCTTGTCTTCGCAGTGGTTGTTCTGCTGGCGCTCGCTTTGTTGCCGATCGCCGTTTGGATGGACCTGCGCACGATTTCCGACCAGTCTCTCCGCTCTCAAGCCATTGATCTCGACAAGGCAATCACCGAGATCCGGACGTACTACGCCCGCAATGTCGTCGGGCGCGTGCAAAGCGCAAGTGGTGACATTCAACCAACGCATGAATACCACGAACGGGATGGCGGAATTCCCATTCCAGCAACGCTGTCAATTGAGCTCGGGGACGTCATCGGCGATCAAGGTACGCTTGAATACCGGTTCGTCTCCGATCTGCCGTTCACAGAACGCGAGCCCTACGAACTCACCGCTTTTGAGCAAAAGGCCTTGGCTGACTTCCGGGAGACCCGGGATCCCAAGGACCTGGAGATCGGCTTCACGGGTTCCTTGTTCGACCGCCAGGTTCAAATCGCCTCTCCTGTCTACATGGGAGCTTCATGTGTCGCTTGCCACAATACGCATCCTGAGAGCCCAAAAACGGACTGGGTGGTCGGCGATATCCGCGGCATCCAAGCCATCACAATTGACCAGCCCATCGCGGAAAATCTTTGGTCCTTCAAGTATTTACTGACCTATTTCGCAGGCGCTGGTGCTTTCGGGATTGCATTTGCCGGTTTGCAATGGCGTCAGGCGTATCGTTTCCACAAGATGAACGGCGACCTAGAAGCGGCGAACTCTGAAATCAGCCACCTGAACGAACAGCTGGCTTCTGAAAATGTCCGTCTCGGAGCCGAAATCGAAGTTGCGCGGCAGATCCAGATGATGGTCCTACCCACGCAAAACGAATTGGGTGAGATTGATCAGCTGGAAGTCGCCGCCTTCATGGAACCCGCCGATGAAGTTGGCGGAGACTACTATGACGTTCTGCAACTTGGGGACCGCGTCAAAATCGGCATCGGCGATGTCACCGGGCATGGTCTTGAAAGCGGCGTCCTCATGCTGATGGTGCAGTCGGTGGCCGTCGCCCTTCAAGAACAGGGCCCGAGCGACCCAAAACAGTTTCTTGTTGCGCTCAACAATGCGATCTGCCGCAACATCAAACGCACAAAGACCGACAAGCACCTGACCTTGTGTTTCCTGGATATTGAGCACGACAAACTGACGCTGACTGGCCAGCATGAAGAGTTGATACTGCTGCGGCGCTCAGGTGCTGTGGAGACGGTCGACACACTGGATCTTGGTTTTCCGGTTGGATTGGAAGACAACATCTCGGAATTCGTGCGCCCGCTGCCCATGCCCTTTGAGAGCGGAGACACGGTTGTCCTCTATACGGACGGTGTTACAGAGGCGGAAAACACCAAGGGCGAGATGTACGGATTGGATCGGTTGATCGCGAGCACCAAGGACCATGGCCACAATGACGCCGCACGGATGTTGGAGGCGATGATTGCCGATCTTAGATCGCATATCGGGTCGGCAGCGGTGTTTGACGACATCACTCTGCTCGTCGCCCGCCGCAGATAAGGAAAAGGTTTGAGCACTTAGGAGTGGCGGATGACCAAATCAGCCACCCGCCGTTTCCAAACGCATCGGAGCGCTGGAAATACCGGCAAGACGCCGGCCTGAGCCCCTCCACAGGCTACGTAAAAACCCCTACCGCCTTTAACAGGCGTTGTAAATTGGCTGTTTGACGCAACCGCTTACTCACCCCTTCTCTTCGCATTGGAACGCTGTGGCGGTGCCCGCCAATATCATGTCGGATTGGTGCTTGATCCCCACATGACCCTCCCGTACTGTGCGCCGATCTGACGGCGTCCTATTAGGGACTGAGAGAGATTCTGGATGCGGCTGACCCATACCGGGGGCCAATGCCGGAGCTGTTGAAGGCAAACCGCCGCGCATGCAGTCGAAGCTGCAGCCAAGACGGTGTGTCTTTCTTCCTTTCCGGACAGCCGCATCCTTGTTTGCCTAAACGGCACTATGATTGGAAGAGACCATGACCCGCAGGATAATCCTGTCTGCCGTGTTTGCGTTATCAGCACCTTCAGCCGCATTTGCGCACGCGGGCCACTTGGGCGAACTTGCCGGGCACGCACATTGGGCTGGTGCCGCTGCGCTTGCAGGTGCGGCTCTCATTGCCGGTGTCGTTGCTTGGGCGGGCCGGAAAGACAACGACAGTGCAGCCGACAGCGACGAAGCAGAGGCTGAGCCCGGTGAAACTGCGGAAAATCCGGCGTCATAATCCCAAACAAGCTCCTGCGAATTGCTGTTTTTGGGGCACCCGTATTTAGCCTGACACTTACCGCGCAACCCGACAACACGGACACCTGAGTGACGCTTTTGCCAGCCGATGACACGCCGCAATACGCATATGAGACGGACCCGGCGGCAATCTACCGCCAATCCTTTTCCATCGTGCGGCAGGAAGCAGACCTTTCGCATTTGCCAAAGGCCTTGCATCCAACTGCTGTCCGTTTGATCCATTCCTGCGGCATGACCGATCTACCACAAGATCTGATGTGGTCGGATGACGTTCTGGAAGCAGCACAAGCAGCTTTCTCACAGAGAGCTTCGGTATTTTGCGATGTGGAGATGGTTGCACATGGCATTATCAAGAACCGCCTCCCGGAAGGCTCCGAAGTCATCTGCACATTGAATGACCCTTCGGTCCGCGGCCTTGCATCTGAGCTCAAAACGACCCGGTCAGCCGCTGCGGTCGAGCTCTGGAGCGATCGGCTGGACGGGGCAATTGTCGCGATTGGCAATGCCCCAACAGCGGTATTTCATCTTCTTGAGATGATTGCTGCGGGCGGACCGAAACCTGCGGTCATTCTTGGCTTCCCGGTCGGCTTTGTCGGCGCTGCAGAATCCAAGGACGCGTTGGCCAGCAATCCGTTTGGCGTTCCCTATCTTGCCGTCAAGGGCCGCCGGGGCGGATCAGCCATGGCAGCCGCTGCCGTAAATGCCCTTGCCGCCGGTTTGCCGGAAGAGGGGTGACATGACCATCGATGATCGTAAGCCCACAATGAAATCCGTCAGCAAACCAAAAGCCTTGCGTTCCCGTGGATTTCTTTCCCAGCCGAGCGCTCACGCCCCTTCCGGCGATAGTTCTTCGGGCAAACCGAACATGTCTCGCGGCAAACGACAGCCGGTTGTGTCGGATGGGGGAAAACCAGCAAACTTGACCACCAAAGTCGCCATCCAGCCCTACAAACTGGGGGACACATGAACGCCCCCTGGCTGACCCTGATCGGACTGGGTGAAGACGGCTCCTTTTCGGCCGCCGCGCAAACTGCGCTGGACGGGTCGGAAATCGTCTATGGCAGTGCCCGTCACTTTGATCTGGTTCCGGGAATATCTGGTGAAAAACGCCTATGGCCCTCGCCATTTGCCAAGGTTTTTGAGGACTTGGCTGCTGTGAAAGGCCGCTCTGTCGCCGTGCTCGCGACCGGTGATCCGCAGTGGTACGGAATTGGCTCCAGCCTCGCGCGGTATTTCCCGTCCCAGGAAATGACCGTTTTCCCGGCACCTTCCGCGTTCCAACTGGCTGCAGCGCGTCTCGGCTGGGCGGTTCAGGAGTGCGAATGCCTTTCGGTTCACGGGCGGCCGGTTGACCGGCTGCGCTGCCATCTTTACCCCGGAGCACGTTTGTTGGTTCTGACCAGCAATGGCCATGCGCCGCGCGAAATTGCCAAGCTTCTGCAAGACGAAGGTTGTGGTGCAAGCCGCATGACCGTCCTTGAACATCTTGGCGGTGAAAAGGAACAAGTTTTCTCGAGTGTTGCTCATGCTTGGTCGGAAGACGCCGCTGACTTTCACACCCTTGGTATCGAAGTTGTTGCGGCCCGCGGTGCCGCTGTCCACTCTCGTGTTCCAGGCCTTCCAGATGAGGCCTTCCGTCACGATGGCAAGATGACCAAACAGGAAGTGCGCGCGGTGACCCTCGCAGCACTTAAGCCCTATCCAGGTGCGCTTTTGTGGGATGTTGGCTCCGGATGTGGGTCAGTGGCGATCGAGTGGCTGCGCGCAGCGGATCGTACGAAAGCGATTGGTCTCGAGCCCCATAAAGAACGGCGATTGATGGCGGCGGAAAACGCGAGTTCCCTTGGCGTCCCGCATCTTGACCTGATTGATGCGACCGCGCCGGACGGATTGCACGGCTTGTCTGAGCCAGATGCGATCTTTATCGGCGGCGGCCTGACTGCGGACAACATGGCTGAAACATGCCTATCTGCGTTGAAACCTGGGGGAACCTTGGTCGCGAACGCTGTCACGCTTGAAAGCGAAGCAGTTCTCCTGAATGCCTATCAGCAACACGGCGGCGATTTGAAACGGTTGTCCGTTCAGCGCGCCAGCGCTGTTGGCGGGCTAACCGGATGGCGGCCGGCAATGCCGGTTACTCAGTGGAGTTTTGTGAAGTCATGAGCGGCACGCTCTATGGAATTGGTCTTGGACCGGGTGACCCGGAACTGATGACCTTAAAAGCGCATCGGCTGATTTCATCGGCCAGGGTGATTGCCTATCCGGCTCCAGATACCGGCGAGAGTTTTGCCCGGTCAATCGCAGCTGGCACGATCCCACAAGGCGCTCGGGAGATCCCGATTGTTGTGCCCATGCGCGTCGACCGCTTTCCCGCCCAGGAAATCTACGACAAGGCCGCAGAAGAAATCGCAGAGGTTCTGGAAACCGGTGAAGATGTGGTTGTCCTGTGTGAAGGCGATCCATTTTTCTTCGGGTCCTTCATGTATCTGTTCGACCGTCTATCCGGACGTTTCCCTTGTGAAGTTGTGCCCGGCGTCACCTCGTTAACTGCCTGCGCGGCACAACTGATGCGGCCGCTTACGTCCCGCAATGACGTTCTGACTGTCATTCCTGGCCCGCTGCCCGATGTTGATATCCGCGCCAAGATCGAAGAAGCCCAGGCCATTGCCATTATGAAGGTGGGCCGACATTTGCCGCGGTTGAAAGCACTTCTTGACGACATGAACCTTCTCGACCACGCCGGGTACGTTGAACGCGCAAGCCTGCCAGAGCAGAAGGTCTACCGGCTTCAAGATCTTGATACGGACAAAGCCCCGTATTTTTCCATGATCCTCATCTACAAGGGAGACGAAGCGTGGACGCTTCCCCCATCCTTCTCGTCCTGAACCAAGCTGGTCTGGATACGGCAGAAGACATCGCCAAGCGGTTTTCAACGGCGCGCATCCATGGCCTTGCCGGCCGTGTGCCGACCGCCGACACGCAGTTCAACGAGACGATTGAACACATTCAGATGCTGTTCAGGGCCGGGCATCCGATCATAGGCTTTTGCGCCAGCGGCATTCTGATCCGGGCCTTGGCTCCAATCCTGTCAGACAAGCGGACCGAGCCGCCGGTTGTGGCCGTGTCCGAAGATGGCTCCAGCATCGTCCCGCTGCTTGGCGGTCATCGCGGAGCCAACGAATTGGCGCGCCTTCTCGCAAAAGCCCTTGGCGGCCATGCGGCGATCACCACCGCAGGCGACACCGCCCTTGGTATCGCGCTGGATGCACCGCCCAAGGGCTGGAAACTTGCAAATCCGGAAGACGCCAAGCCGATCATGGCTGAGCTCCTTTCCGGCGCGCCGGTTCAGGTATTGGGCTCCGCAGACTGGCTGAAGCGGGACAAGCTGACCATTTCCGAGGATGCCGAACTCACGTTGCTGGCCACTGATGAACCTGTCGATGGGGCGCCAACTCGGCTTGTCTATCACCGGCAGCGGTATGTGGTTGGCGTCGGCTGTGCCCGCGGCTGCGATCCGCAAGAACTGATCGACCTGGTTGACACACATCTGGCGGTTCAAGGTGTCGCAAAGGGCGCTGTCGCCTGTGTCGCAACCATCGACTTGAAAGCCGATGAGGCTGCCATGAATGCGTTGGCCGCCCATTTGGATACCCCCTTACGCCTCTTCCCGGCGGAAACGCTGGAGCTTGAAAAGCCGCGCCTCAAGAACCCGTCGGAAGTGGTCTACTCTGAAGTGCGCTGCCATGGTGTGGCCGAAGGCGCGGCACTTGCGGCCGTTGGCCGCGAAGGCCGATTGGTGGTCGAGAAACAAAAAACCGCAAACGCCACATGCGCCATCACGCGCGCGCTGGAACCGCTTGACGGAATGACAGTTGGCCGTGGCCGCGGCCACTTGTCGGTGATCGGCATTGGCCCGGGGAAGGACGACTGGCGCACACCGCAGGCAACCCGTCTTCTCGCCGCCGCGAGCGATGTCGTGGGATACTCGCTTTACCTTGAAATCGTCGCCTCTCACATCACAGGCAAGACCCACCACAATTTCCCTCTTGGCGCGGAAGAAGACCGCGTGCGGTTTGCGCTCGAAGAGGCAGGCAAAGGCAAGAATGTCGCGCTGATTTCGTCTGGCGATGCCGGTATCTACGCGATGGGAGCCCTTGTTTACGAACTTCTGGATCGCGATGCCGATAATGGCGGCGTGTCCGATGCCGCTAAACGAGTCAGCATCACGAACGCACCCGGCATCTCCGCCCTTCAGGCGTGTTCAGCACAGATCGGCGCGCCCCTCGGCCATGACTTCTGTGCAATCTCGCTATCCGATCTACTCACTCCATGGGAAGCGATCGAAAAGCGCCTCAACGCAGCGGCTGAAGGGGACTTTGTGATTGCTTTCTACAATCCAGTGTCAAAGCGGCGTAGGACACAATTGGCCGCTGCCAAGGATATTCTGCTGAAACATAGGCCGCCAGAAACGCCGGTTGTGCTCGGTGTAAATCTGGGCCGTCCGGAAGAAACCTTGCGCGTGCTGACACTGGCCGAACTTGAGGTGGATGATGTCGACATGCTGACGACAGTCATGGTCGGGTCGTCCAATTCGAAGGCGGTCAAACGCGGAGACGGCAACAAGTTCGTTTATACACCGCGCGGCTATGCAAAACGTATCGACGCCCCAAAAGACCAGAAATCGGAAGAAACCGCATGACCGTTCACTTCATTGGCGCCGGTCCCGGCGATCCGGATCTCATCACCGTTCGTGGCTTGAGGCTCATTCAGAACTGCCCGGTCTGCCTTTATGCAGGCTCCTTGGTACCGGAACAGATTGTCGCCGCAGCGCCGAAAGCCGCGCGGGTGATCGACACGGCGCCAATGACCCTCGACGAGATTATTGCCGAAATCCAGGCCGCCCACGAGAACGGCCAGGATGTGGCCCGTGTCCACTCCGGCGATCCATCGATCTACGGCGCGACGGCCGAACAGATGCGCCGCCTGGAAGCGCTCGGCATCGACTATGATGTGACGCCAGGCGTCCCGGCCTTTGCCGCGGCAGCCGCAGCGCTGAAAACTGAACTCACCATACCTGAAGTCGCGCAAACCGTGATTGTGACCCGGACGGCCATGAAATCCTCGGCAATGCCAAACAACGAGGATCTCGACACGCTTGGAAAAAGCGGTGCAACGCTTGCAATCCACCTGTCGATCCGGAACCTGCGCGAAGTCGAGCGGCAACTCGCACCACATTACGGCGCAGATTGCCCGGTTATCGTTGCTTATCGTGTCGGATGGCCGGATGAGGCCTTCATTCACGGGACGTTGTCCACGATTGCGGAAAAGGTACGGGCAGCAAAGATCACACGCACTGCGTTGATCTTCGTTGGTCACGCCTTAAAGCCCGGTCAGGATTTCAGAGACAGCGCGCTGTATGATGCAGATCACGTGCATGTCCTACGACCGAAGAAAAAGGCCAAAGGCTAAGCGCTTCGCCAATTGCCTTTCACCTGGCTGATCCCGTAGGTTTCTTTAAGAACATCTGACGGGAGACGCCGCGTGGCTGAACGAAATCCGCTTCTGGAACATGCGCTGTCGCTGAACGGCGATCCTCTCGCGATCCGGGAGTTCTATGCCAACTGGGTGCAGACCTACGACACGGATCTCCTGCTTGCGATCGGGTATGTCGCTCCGAAAGTCGCTGCTGAGGCTTTGGTCCGGCATCTGGGTGACGGCAATTTGGTACTGGATGCAGGTTGCGGCACCGGACTCGTCGGACTGGAGCTTTTGAAGCTTGACTATGAGCTGACCATCGACGGGATTGACCTCACGCCGGAAATGCTGGCTGCGTCGCGTAAAAGCGGCGCTTATCGGAAACTGAATGAAGCCGACATGTGTGGTCCGCTGCATGAGATCGATAATGACTTTTATGATGGCATTGTCAGCGCGGGCGTGTTTACCAGCGGCCATGTCGGACCAGACGGCCTCGATGCACTGATCCGGATTGCCAAGCCCGGTGCTCCAATCGTCTTCACGGTGCGGGACACCACATGGGACACTGACGGCTTTGCGCAAAAGATCGAGAAGCTGGAAACTGATGGCGTGGTGCGAATTGTCGATATCCAGCTTAGCCCGTATCACACAAAGGAAGACGTTTTCTGTCAGCTCTGCGTGCTGGAAGTCGTTTGATAGCGTGAAATCACATGCGCAAACGACCCCATCACATTGTTTACGCGCAGCCCCATGTCGGGAAGACTGTTCCCGGAAGCGTCGCTTGCCGAAAATAGCCGGTCGACGGTGCCCTCATTCACAACACTGGCATAGTGAAACTCGTGCGCTGCCAGCGAACCTGACCATGGCGCACCAGTTTTTGGGGTGACAATCCGATAGCCGAGGTGCCGTTTGCGGGTTTGGAACGACGTTTCCAGTGGCAGAAGCCCAAGCATTTTGTGCCGGCAACCATCTGCATCGACCAGCCCATCGCCGAGGATCATATAGCCACCGCATTCGCCGTAGATCAGCGCGCCGTTTTCAGCGGCTGCTTGCACTCCGGAAAGGAAGGTCTGCGCCTCTGAGAGTTTGCCGGCATGGAGTTCGGGATATCCGCCCGGCAGATAGATCGCATCGGCGTCAGACTTCGGTGCTTCGTTGACGAGCGGCGAGAAAAACGAAATCTCCGCCCCCATACGCCGCCAATGGTCCAGCAGGTGAACATAAGAAAAGGCGAAGGCAATGTCCCTGGCAACCGAGATTCGTTGTCCAAGAGGTGTTGGAAGTTGGGGCACTTCATCACCAGGCGTGGCAATGCTTTGCGCCAGCGTTCGAATTCCATTGAGATCTAGATGATCTTCACAAATGCGCGCCGCTGCGTCCAGAAAAGCGTCCAGTTCTGGATGTTCCTGAGCCTGAACCAAGCCGAGATGGCGTTCCGGCAGAACCAAATCGCTCTTGCGCGGGATAGCCCCAAGGACTGCAATATCGAGCCCGCTCAGGGCTGCCCGCAGCATCTCTTCATGGCGGGCGCTGCCGACCCGATTGAGGATGACACCGGTCACTTTCACATCGGACCGGAAGTCTTTGAAGCCACTGACGAGAGCAGCAACCGACTGCGCCTGTTTCGCACAATCGACAACCAACACCACCGGGATTTGGAGCGACCTTGCCAAATCTGCGGCAGACCCTTTCCCGTTTGCAGCGCCATCAAACAGACCCATGGCCCCTTCGGCGATAAGAAGATCGTGTCCAGCAGCGTGGGAACCGGCCAGCGTTCCTATTGTTCCTCCGTCCATCGCCCAGGCATCAAGGTTGATGCAGGGCGCACCACTTGCAGCTTCATGGAACTTGGGATCGATGTAATCGGGTCCGGACTTTGCCGAAACAACGGAAAGGCCCGCGTTCTTGAAAGCCCGCAGCAAGCCTAGCGTCACAGTAGTCTTGCCAGCGCCGGAGGATGGCGCTGCGATCAGGAGTCCCTTCGATCCGCCTGGATTAACCTGCATCGGCCTGTCGGGTCGCCTCGCGCAGCCCAAGTGGATCGGGTGTCAGAACCTTCCCAGACAGGGCGCCCAGCCAGTCGAGCCCAGCGCGCAAACGGACAACTTCACCAACACAGACAATGGCGGGCGGGCTGAGACCAGCGCGCTTTGCTTCTTCTGCGCAGTTTCCGAGTGTCGTTTCCAGAACTTCTTGCCCGGCTAAGGACCCGTTGCACACGATTCCCACAGGCTCATCCACCGACCGTCCACCGGCAATCAGTTTGCCGGCGATCGTCTCAAGATGCTTCATTGCCATGTACATCACGATGACTGGAGAGCCTTGTGCAATACCTTCCCAATTGATCGCATCCGGCATCAAACCAGTCTGGTCATGGCCGGTAAGAAACGTCACAGCCTGATTGCAATCCCGGTGGGTCGCCGGGATACCGGCATAGGCCAGCCCGCCAATGCCGGCAGTAATGCCCGGTATGATCCGGAAATGAACCCCGGCCTCGACCAGTCCAAGCGCTTCTTCACCGCCCCGACCGAAGACAAACGGATCACCGCCTTTAAGGCGCAAGACACGTTTGCCGGCCCGCGCATAGTCAATGAGCTTTAGAGTAATGTCCCGCTGTTTCGGGCTCGGCTTGCCACCGCGTTTACCGGCGTAGTCAAGAACGGCTCCAGGTCTTGCCCAGCCTAGAATGCTCTGATCCACAAGCGCGTCGTAAACAACCACATCCGCCTGCCGCAACCCATTGACGGCGTGCAGCGTCAAAAGGCCAGGATCCCCAGGCCCCGCTCCGGCCAGCCAGACCCATCCGGCTTCGAATTCCGGCAGAGACTGTGCAGGCAATGTCATGTGTTGTTCAGACTGCATGAATCTTGTTTACAGCGGGGATAGAAAAGCGCCAAGTCCTTCGCCGGTATAAAGCTCTCCGAATGCGACATTTCATCTCTCGATCTGCGCATTTTTGAAAAACTCGGTTATAGACATTTCATGGTCAGACCTGACGGCAAAGAATTGCGGCGCGGCTGGACGACGGGGGCATGTGCCACGGCGGCGGCGAAGGCTGCCTACCAGGCTTTGCTCACGGGTACGTTTCCGGATCCGGTCGAGATAACCTTACCACAAGGCAGAACCACGGACTTCGTTCTGACCCGCCACGCATTGGCTGACGGATGCAGCTTAGCCACGATTACGAAAGATGCGGGCGATGATCCGGATGTGACCCACGGCGCCGAAATCACGTCAACTGTCAGGCTTCTGCCAGAGGGAAGCGGTGTCCAGTTCAAGGCCGGGGTCGGGGTTGGCACCGTTACCCGGCCCGGCTTACCGATCCCGCCGGGTGAACCTGCAATCAATCCGGTGCCCCGCCAGATGTTGCAAACTGCCATTGAGGAAGTGACCCGCCTTTACGGCGGCACAGGCGATGTCGAGATCGAAATCTCGATTGCCGGCGGCGAGGAATTGGCTTTGAAAACCATGAACCCGCGCCTTGGCATCGTTGGCGGATTGTCGGTCCTCGGAACAACCGGGATCGTGCGCCCGTTCTCCTGCGCAGCGTGGATCGCATCCATCCATCGCGGGATCGATGTCGCGCGTGCAACCGGGCTTGAGCATGTCGTGGGCGCAACAGGCTCTATGTCGGAAAAGGCCGTGCAATCCCGTCATGACCTCGACGACAGCGCCTATCTCGACATGGGCGATTTTGCCGGCGGACTCCTGAAATACCTGCGCAGTCACCCGGTCCCGAAAATCACCATGGCCGGGGGCTTTGCCAAGTTCACCAAGCTTGCCCAAGGTGCGCTCGACCTGCACTCGGCCCGGAGCTCGGTCAGTTTTGAGTTCCTTCAGGACTTGCTTCGTGAGGCCGACGCCCCAACCAGCCTCATCGCCCATGCTGGAACATCGAATACGGCGAAGGAAGTACTCGATATGGCGGCTGCAGAGGGGATCAGTCTGAGCGCCCCCCTTGCAAGGCGCGCAAAAACAGCGGTTCGAACAGTTCTGCGCGATGCGCCTATCGACGTGGAAGTCATAATCGTGGACCGCCAGGGCAACATCATTGGGGAGTGCGGATTTGACGGCTGATCAACCGCATATTCTGCTGCTGGCCGGGACCTTTGAGGCCCGCGAACTTGCAAAAAAACTCTTGGAGAGGTTTCCAACTGTTCGCCTAACAGCGTCCTTCGCGGGCGCCGTGAAAGATCTGCCAGACCTTGGTGTTCCGACGCGCATTGGCGGGTTTGGCGGCATTGAGGGGCTTTGCCAATACCTTCAGACCGAGAAGGTTTCGCTCATCATCGATGCAACACATCCGTTCGCGGCCCGCATGAGCTGGAACGCCTTCCATGCGGCGGAGCGTGAGGACGTTGCGATCCTCCGGCTCGAGCGACCTGCCTGGAAGCAGGCGCCGAATGATCTTTGGCATCCGGTTGCCTCCATGGATGACGCCGCCGATGCGATACCCGATGGGGCCCACGCTTTTCTGGCCGCCGGGCGCAAGGAGATCGCAACGTTTTACCGGCGCAGCGACATCGTCGGCACCGCCCGGATGATCGAACCACCTCCCGCTCCCTTGCCGGACCACTGGTCGCTCGTGCTCTCGCGTCCGACCCAATCGGCTGAAGAAGAAGTCGAGCTGTTCCAAGAAAAAGGCATTACCCACGTGGTGACCAAGAACAGCGGCGGAACGCGAGCCTATGCAAAAATCGAGGCCGCGCGGCAGATGCAGCTTCCAGTTATCGTTGTAGACCGGCCTGAATTGCCATCAACGGATACTGCAGCTACGGTCAATGACGTGCTCGACTGGACCGACAGGTTTCTGAACACGTGATTCCACTGCCGAGGTTCCCGAGTGAACCAGAGAACTTGGAATGACGGGTTTTTCTTGCAGTTTCGCCGATTATCGCGCTTTTGTTGTATTTCGATACCCTTATGCAAGATCACAACGATCCGCAGCATGATCAACAGATGTTTGATGAAAGCGCTGAGTGCCGTCGCAGCGAATGGCGTAATGTCATTCTTGATATTGACCGGCGCCTTTACGGCTGCAAGCGCTCAAGAACGGACCTGCCTGCGCGGTGTCAATATCGCCGGTGCCGAGTTCGGCGGCTATGAAGGGCCCTACGGTGAAAGCTACATCTATCCTTCAGATGCAACGCTGGCGTGGGCCGCCTCCGGGCAAATGACCGTAATTCGTCTTCCGTTCCGCTGGGAACGTCTCCAGCCTGAGCTGCATGCGGCACTGGATCACGCCGAGCTCGCCCGCCTCAAGAAGACGGTGGCCAACGCCAAACAACACGACCTAACTATCATTTTGGATCCGCACAATTTTGCTGAATACCGCGATGTGAAAATCGGTCAGGAACCAGTGACGGTGGAGGCCTTCGCAGACTTTTGGCGCAAACTTGGCTCGGAATTTTCCGGTGACCCGCGTGCCCTCTATCTTTTGATGAATGAGCCGGAAGGTGTCACGGCCGCCACGTGGTTCAAGGCCGCCCAGGCCGCAATCCTTGCGATCCGGGGCGTTGGTGCAGACAACCTCGTCCTTGTTCCCGGCACCATTTGGACCGGGGCCTCTCATTGGTTCGATGATATGCCCGGAGGATCCAATGCTGACGTCTTCAAGGGCATCGCAGACCCGGACAACAACTTCGCCTTCGACATTCATCAGTATCTGGACACGGATTTTTCCGGCAGGAACGCCACCTGTCCGCGAACCAAAGATGCCCTGAAGGCCCTTGAAGAGGTCACGATATGGATGCGGCAGTTCGGATTTCAGGCGCATCTTGGCGAGTTCGGCGGGACCGCGTCGCCCGATTGCCTGGACGGTCTTGCAAAAGTGGCGGCTTACATCAATGGCGAAAGTGATGTCTGGATCGGCTGGACAGCCTGGGCTGCCGGTGACTGGTGGGGAGACTACGCCTTGTCACTCCAGCCTCAAAATGGGGTCAACACTCCTCAGATGATGGTCCTAGAGCGGTTTATGACAGCGTCAGATGGGTCCCCCACAGTCTGCGGCGCAACTTCAAACTAGGTTTGAGAGATTGCCTCAAGTGGGCAGCGCAGCAAAATCGAGATGGCCGACTGTCATGTTCAACGCGCTGTCCGCGATCTGCGAGCGGCGGTTCTGAAGCCAATGATCTGCTGCGGTTTTCGCAACGCCCTGTTTCACGCCAATCCCGACCCAGCCGGGCAGGAATTCACCCAGAAAGTCCGCATGCTGTGGGCCAATCATCCAATCGGATGTATCGCTGACCACCCTGTATCCCCTGGCCTCGAAGAGCGCAATTGCCTGTTCGGCAGCCTTGGGGCCAAGCGCCGGACCAAATCCCTTGTCAGTCTTCTGGTCGCGGTTCATCGCATCACAGAGATCCTGATCGAGCGGTTCGGCAGGTTCAAATCCCGTCCGACCATCATAAGTCAGGCTGGCCAAAAACGGTTTTCCGGATGCGACGATCGCTTCAACAAGTTGCGTCAGAAATTTTTCCGAGACCAAGTCAAGGAATGCGGATGTCGTGATCGCATCGACCGCGTCAAACGGGAGTTCCTTAAGGTTGGCCGCTAGATCGATTTCCCGAGTTTGAAGCGACCCAGGTTTTGTCGCGTAGTCACGGCTAGCCGCCACCGACAGAAGATCGGCATCGTAGTCGGACAAAATCCAATGAATGTCCGGTTTTGCACCTGCCAAAGCAGCAACGGTCGAACCTGCACCGCTTGCAAGGTCCAGGATTTTTGGGGGGGCAGCCGACAAGGCTCCGAAAAACGCAGCTTCGACATCATTGTTGCGGGCCGCAAGGTCCAGAGGCTCGCGCAAGGCCAACCAATTTGCTGAAAATCCGCTCACTGCGCCACCTTCTCAATCACTGTCTCGAAAACCCTCACCGCGTCCTCCCAGCTTGGCAAGGAATGAGCGGCCTGCCGGGCCTCTGTGGCAAGGCGTTCCCGGGCCTCGGCATTAGACATAATAGTGGTAAGGGCAGCGGTTAAAGCCTGCACATCTTCCACGCCGGAATAGATCGCCCCCCCGACCGAGAGGGTGTCCTTAACCGCTCCAGCACCGCTGCCGATCACCGGCAAACCATGCGCCAGCGCTTCCGCATAGGCCATGCCGTACCCCTCATAGCGGCTCGCCAGAACGAAAACGTCCGCCGAGCAATAATAATCGCTCAGCTGTTCCTGCGGCACCGCCCCACGGAACGTGACTCGGCCGGTAAGCGCCAGACTTTTGATCTGGTGCTTCAGAGCCATGACACAGCCCGGATCCGCCTCCAGTCCGCCAACGACATCGAGATGCCAATCCATCTCTTTCAATTGGCTGAGCGCCCCAAAGAGCAGATCGTAGCCCTTTCTCTGTGTGACGGTACCTATGGAAAGGAGCCGCAACGGGCCTTCTGACGCTTTACGCCCCTGTGCGGGAAGCTCCGTGCCCGGAAGAGCAGTACTGATCGCATCCATTGAGATCCCGAACAGGTCCTCGATTTGAACGGCCGTCGCCGGACTTGTCACGATCACATGACGGGCATGACTGAGAGCTGCGCTTTCCCTGGCTTGCAGCCGCGCGGCGACGTCGCTGGGCAAGCCGTTTTCCCGGCAGAGCGGGTGGTGAACCAGGGCGATTAGCCTCAGTCTCTTGCCGTGCTTTTCGGCGGTCTGATCCATAACGCCGTAGGCCAAGCCATCGACAATGACCACGGTATCGTCCAGGAGAGCAGAAAAAGATGCGTCAACGGACTGTAAAGTCTCTCCTGATGGGAAAGGAAACCCCGGTCCAAGCGACTGCGGCCTTACATTCCAGCCATTGGCAGCAAGACCGGTAATCACGCGCCGGTCATACCCGTATCCGCCCGTGAGCGTTTCCAAGTCACCCGGATAGGCAAACACGAGCCGTTTGTCCGGCATGTCAGATCTTTGCCTCGTACCACGCACGGGCAACATGGGATTCGGAGATCGTCACCCGGATCGACGCAAGCTCGCCGCACTTGCGGCCGAGCCGGTCCTGCCGCGCTGCCTCGGCCAGGTGATCATGGATGTGTTTGGTCAGGAATTCCGTGGTCGTATTGATCCCGGCAAACTCGGGCACCTCATCAAGGTTCTTGTAGTTGAGCGGCGCCAGCACTTCCTTGAGCGCTTCATGCGCCCGGCCGATATCGATCACAACACCGTTTTCATCGAGTTCTTCTGACAAAAAGGCCGCGTCTACGACAAATGTCGCTCCGTGCAGCGCCTGTGCCGGACCAAATAGTTCCCCTTTGAAGGAGTGGGCAATCATCACGTGATCGCGAACTTCTACAGCAAACATATTATATTCCTAAGTTCCTGAGTTTTCTGCCAAGCTGGCATCATGCCTCGCCGGCTTGGTCATAAACGATGACCGCAGCCAAGACATCTGATGCCTTGTTCAATATTTCGGGAACGCGCACTGCCGCGTCTTCAAATGGGATTTTGTGGCTGATCAGAAGATCCAGACGTGGATCATCCAGTAGGGAAAGCGCCAATTCCATTCGCCGCCGGTAAGTCCAGCGCGCCTGCCGTTCGGCCGGAATAGTGCCCACTTGGCTTGAGATCAATTTGATCCGGCGGCTATGAAAATCAGCTCCGAGCGGCACCCTGACGGTCTGATCGCCGTACCAGCTCATTTCAATAACCGAGGCTCCGTCACCGGCGCTGGAAAGCGCCGTTTTCAGCCCGGCTGCGCTCGCACTTGTGTGGAACACGAGGTCCTGGTCTCGCGGCGCATCCCCTGGAAGGCTGAAACGAAAACCAAGGCCGGATGCGATCTCAGCGCGGGTCGGATTTATATCCACCAAAGTGACATTTGATCCGGGAAGCCGTGCACACACGTAAGCAGTCAAGAGCCCGACAACGCCGCCGCCGACCACGCAGATGTGATCCCCAGGTGATGGTTTTCCATCCCATAAAGCATTGAGAGCGGTTTCTAAATTGGCCGCAAGCGTCGCCCGCTCGGCCGGAATGGAAGCAGGCACAGGGACACAGGCATCCGACGGGAGAGTGTAGAGATCTTGATGCGGAAAGAGCGAAAAGACGAGCTTACCTGCAAGTTCAGCGTCTCCGTCAACAACGGTTCCCACGCTGGCGTAGCCGTATTTCACCGGGAAGGGAAACTGTCCCTCCTGAAAAGGCGCCCGCATGCGATGCCATTCTGTTTCCGGAACCGCACCGCGGAGCACAAGCCCTTCGGTTCCACGGCTGATTGCACTGTTCGAGGCTTTGATCAGTACCTCTCCCGGCTGCGGCTTCGAGAGCATAGCCGACCTAACCGCACACCCACCGTCGCCGACATACCAAACGGCATGAGCTTCGTGGAGATCAGCTTCTTTAGCGGGAGTTGGCATTCTGCAATTTCTCCGAACCGTGACACGCTTTTGCCACCACATCCACTTATCGCTACGCCCATTCATGCCATGTTTGCAAGGATTGGAAGTCCGAAAAATGTTGCAAGTCATTGATAAACCTAACCCGGCCTTGTCCAAAACGTCCATGACCGGTCGCCGGGTTCTGTTCGCCTTCCTGTTGGCGGCAAGTTTCGTTGCCTTGTCGGCGTTAATGTTCGTGACATTATCACCCGGCGGTCACACGCCTTTGGACTTCTTTATCCTTGGCTGTTTCATGGTCACACTTCCGTGGACCATTATCGGTTTTTGGAACGCAGTGATCGGTCTTTTGGTCATGCGGCTTTCCAAGGATCCTGTCGCAGCCGTGTGCCCGATTGCCCCAGGAGATGCGTCTCAATCGATCTCCAGCTCAACAGCGCTCCTCTCCTGTATCAAGGATGAGGACGTCGACGCGCTGGAGACCAATCTCACCGCGATGGCCAGCAATCTGATCCGCGCAGGCTCCGGCCATAACTTTACGCTCTATGTTTTGAGCGATACGTCCCGGGACGACACAGCGCAGCAAGAACAACAAATGTCGGCACGGCTGTCCGCTCGGTTTTCTGGGCAAATGGATGTCGTTTATCGGCGCCGGGCCGAAAACACCGCGTTCAAAGCTGGCAATATCGAAGATTTTTGCGAACGTTGGGGAGGTCGTCATGAGTTTGCGATCGTCCTGGATGCGGACAGTTACATGTCCGCCTCAGCGATCATCGATCTGGTACGGCGCATGGAAGTCAATCCGCAGATCGGTATCCTTCAAAGCCTCGTGGTTGGGCTGCCGACAGACAGCGCCTTTGCACGTATTTTTCAGTTTGGGATGCGTCTTGGAATGCGCTCCTACACGATCGGAAGTGCATGGTGGCAGGGGGATTGTGGGCCCTACTGGGGGCACAATGCCATCTTGCGGCTAAAGCCGTTCAAAGAGCATTGCAAGCTGCCAGTTCTGCCTGGAACAGGCCCGTTGAGCGGTCCGGTTTTGTCGCATGACCAAGTCGAAGCTGTTCTAATGCGCCGCGCCGGATATGAAGTTCGTGTCCTGCCCCAAGAAAGCGGGAGTTATGAGGCCAATCCGCCACATCTCTTAGAGTTCATCCGCCGCGATCTTCGCTGGTGCCAGGGCAATTTGCAGTACCGTAAACTGCTCGGTCTCAAGGGCCTTAAGCCCGTCAGCCGGGCCCAGTTGGTGCTCGCCATCCTGATGTTTCTCGGGTCACCCGCCTGGATCGGATTTATGGTAGGGGCAGCAACCCTTGGAATGACCACGGATTACGCTCCTTATCGGGCGGATACCGGCGCTGTTTTGTTTTTCTCCGTGCTGACAATGGTTTTTGCACCGAAGCTGGCAACTGTCGCGGATATCATTGCACGCACGGATCTTCGAAAGGCGTTTGGCGGCCCCATCCGAATACTGCTCAGCGTGATGGCTGAGATCGTCTATGCGGCCATGCTTGCGCCAATCATGGCGGTTGCTCACACCGTCTTCATGGCTGGTCTTGCTTTCGGAAAATCTATTGGTTGGGGTGCGCAAGCACGTGGTGTTGCGCGCTTGCCGGTTTTGCTTGTCGCTTCCAAACTCTGGCCGCAGACCCTTTTCGGTGCAGCGGGTCTTGCCTGGATCGTTCAGCAACCCATTGATCTGGTTTGGCCGGTCATCCCTGTCGCGGTGGGGCCACTGCTTGCCACGATACTGGCCGTTATGACCTCGACGAAAACGCTAGGTACCTTGGCAATCCGGTCCACACTCTGGCAAATCCCCGAGGAGACCGCGCCTCCTGCCGAGTTGCTGCAGCTTCAACTTCCGGCTTTGCAAAAAGGCAGAGGGGCCGAGTTTCAGCCGCAGGACTTGCCGACAGCTGCCGCCGAACCTGAACCCGTCGAAGCGCGCTGATCAGACAAAACGGGCCACTCTGAGGTTTCATTGATCTCAGTGTGGCAACGCCCCTGGCGGATCAGGCAGCGTTGGACGATGCTATTGGCTGGGTGAGAAGTTCGTAAATGTCTTCAGCTTCAGCGGCAGACCGGATCCCCTCAGTGACCGTCGCATCGCGCAATTGCCGCGCAATGCGGGCAAGGGCCTTTAAGTGGTCAGCTCCGGCCCCTTCAGGCGCCAGAAGTAGGAACACAAGATCCACCGGCTCTTCGTCGAGTGAATCAAAATCGACCGGTTTGTCCAGACGCGCGAATACCCCGACAAGGCGGTCGAGACGGATAAGCTTGCCGTGCGGGATTGCGATACCTTGCCCGACGCCGGTGGAACCAAGCCGCTCACGCTGCAGCAACGTATCAAAGACTTCCCGCTCAGAAAGACCGGTCAGTTCAGCCGCCTTGGCTGCCAACTCCTGGATCGCCTGCTTTTTGCTCTTGGCTTTGAGCCTGGAGATAACCGCGTCTTTGCTCAGAAGATCACTAAGATCCATTCCTTCGCCTATCCGTTTCGGGCGCCGGCTTCCCGCTTACAAGGAAGCCGGACCCTAGCGCATCAGTGTTATTCTGCGGCGGCGCTTGCCACTAGTGCAGGGTCTATCCACCCTATATTGCCATCCGCCCTGCGGTAGACAACGTTGACACCACCATTTGCCGCATTTTTGAACATGACAACCGGCGCTTCCGTCAGATCAAGTTCCATAACGGCCATGCCTACGGTCATCGTTTTCACTTTTGCAGATGTCTCTGCAATGACCAGCGGATTGAAATCTGCCGGGACTTCCTCGTCTTCCTCCGGCGAGGCCAACACGTAGGACGCTGCTTCGAACGCCTCGCGGCCATTGCCGTTATGACTGTGATGATCCTTCAGTTTACGCTTGTAACGGCGTAATCGTTTTTCGATCTTGTCAGCAGCTTGATCAAAGCTGTTTCTAGGATCCTGATCCTGAGCTGAAACTTGCAGCACAATTCCAGTGTCCAGATGCACGGTGCACTCGGATTTAAAACCCGTGCCCTCCCTGCTCAGCGTGACGTGGCCAGTGAAACCGCCCGTGAAGTATTTCGAAAGGGCGTCTTCGATTCGGTCTGTGATATGGACACGCATTGCGTCACCAACATCAACATTTTTACCCGAAATCCGCAAAGCCATGGGGACCTCTTCTTTTTCTATTGACCGACAGGTCACCGGCGGAACCGCCGGTGCGGAAACGAGAAACGTTTCACACCTATACAATGGACCAGTCAGCTCTAAAGTGCCATCCCCCTCATGGTCACAAGGGCGGTCCTATAATCGGCACCTGCATGAGAGTCAATCGTCTAATGAAATGAGAAAGAATCCGATAAAACCAACAAAGAAAACGGGGTAATATTGCGAAAAACGCTAAAGAAACCGCCGTTTCTTACAGTACACGCCAACAAAACTAGAAAGAGTTCGGCTGAAATCCATGGCGTTTACATCTTTGCGTTTTTTTCCCGCCGCCGTTGGACGGAAGAGCCGATTTTCATGGCCTCGCGATATTTTGCGACTGTGCGGCGCGCAATATCAACGCCCTCATCTTTGAGGACCTTCACGATCGTGTCATCGGAAAGAATCGCCTTTGGATCTTCCGCGTCGATCATCTGTTTAATCTTGTGGCGCACAGATTCGGCGGAATGCGCATCGCCACCGACGGTCGCGGAGATTGCCGAGGAGAAAAAGTACTTAAGTTCAAAAATGCCACGCGGTGTCGCCATGTATTTGTTGGACGTCACCCGGCTGACCGTCGACTCGTGCATTTCGATCGCTTCAGCAATCGTTTTCAAATTAAGCGGGCGGAGGTGCGCAATTCCATACGTCAGGAAACCATCCTGTTGACGCACGATCTCGGTGGCAACCTTTAGAATTGTCTTGGCACGCTGGTCCAGGCTTTTCGCGAGCCAGTTTGCGGTTTGCAATGACTCCGTCAGGTATTCTTTCTCGGTCTCATTGCGGGCTGTTTTCACGACACGCGCAAAATATGTCTGATTGACAAGAACCTTCGGAAGCGTATCGGAGTTCAGTTCGACCGCCCAAGTGCCGTCGTTGGCCGGGCGCACGAAAACGTCCGGGACCATTGGCTGAACCAAAGCCCCGCCAAATACAGAGCCGGGTTTTGGATCCAGGGCTCTGATCTCGTGGATCATATCCTTGAGGTCTTCTTCGTCGACACCACAGATTTTTTTAAGCGCCGCAAGTTCCCGCTTGGCAAGCAACTCGATATTGGCGATCAACGCTTCCATCGCCGGGTCATACCGGTTCTTCTCAATCAACTGGAGCTTGAGACACTCGGCCAAGTTTCGGGCAAAGACGCCGGCGGGCTCGAACGTTTGCAGGATACTCAGAACACTCTCAACCCGTTCCGGCTCAACACCAAGTTGCTCAGCGGCTTCAACCAAATCGAGATAGAGGTATCCGTTTTCATCCAATGAATTGATCAGGTGACCGGCAATCAACTTGTCCACCTCATCGGATATCGAGAGGTTCATCTGCTCCTCTAAAGAAGTGGTTAGAGACCCCTCTTCGGCGACAAAAGCTTCAAGATTGTAGTCTTCGGAGGCCGCGCTCGACCCCGCATTCTTGTAGCTGTCGCCACCCTTCAGCTGAGCCGGGTCCGGAGAGGCCGGCACTCCAGGCTCATCCGGAAACACGTTGCTCAGATCTGTATCCATCCGCGAGGCAATTGCCTCTGCACCGGTTTCCAAATCGCTCTGCATCCAGTCGCCGCTGCCAGGCTCGCTATCGCCGCCCGCAGGCGTCTCTGACCGTTCCGAGCGGGCATCACCGGGTGCTTCAGACTGGGTATTGGCGTCGCTGGGAGCGCTGTCACCTGTATCGGTCTCGCCTTTTTCCAGAAGCGGATTGCGTTCCAGCTCAGCCTCGACATAGGCAACCAGATCGAGATTGGACATCTGCAGCAGCTTGATCGCCTGCATCAATTGCGGCGTCATGACAAGCGACTGGCTCTGTCGCATCTCCAATTTGGTTGATATTGCCATTGATGTCCCGGGCGCTCGTCAGGTTCGGTTGGTCTGCTTCTTGCTTATGATCACAAGATACAAACTTGCACGCGCCTTGTCATCAAAGGGTAAACTGCTCGCCAAGATAAAGTCGGCGGACATCTGGATTTGATACAATGTCCCGCGGAAGCCCTTCGGTCAGAACCTCTCCGGCAGCAATAATATAGGCCCGGTCGATCAGCCCGAGCGTCTCCCGGACATTGTGATCCGTAATCAACACGCCAATACCGCGCTTTGTGAGATGGCGGACCAGCTGCTGAATGTCACCGACAGCAATTGGATCGATCCCCGCAAACGGTTCATCGAGCAGCATAAATGATGGACGGCTTGCCAGAGCGCGGGCAATTTCCACACGGCGGCGCTCACCGCCAGACAGCGCGATACTTGGAGATTTGCGTAGGTGAGTCAGACCGAATTCCGCCAGAAGGGAATCCAGGTCTTCCTTGCGCTGTTTCCGGTTCGGCTCGATCACCTCAAGGACCGCACGTATGTTTTCTTCCACGGTCAATCCGCGAAAGATGGATGCTTCCTGAGGCAGATAACCAATCCCCAGCCGAGCCCGGCGGTACATCGGCATGCGGGTGATGTCGAATCCTTCGAGGTAAATCTTGCCCTGGTCCGGCCGGATCAAGCCGGTGATCATATAAAAGGTCGTTGTCTTGCCGGCACCATTCGGGCCGAGCAGACCCACGGCTTCCCCCGGCCGAACCATCAAGCCAACATGCTTCACCACCTGACGGCGGCCATAGGTTTTACCAATCCCGTCAACCACGAGTGCGTTGGACAGATCTTCAGCTGGTGCTGCGGCACCGGTAAGGCCATGTTCGAAATCGTAGTTGTCCATAGGAGGCCGGTTCACTGATGTTCTATCCATTCGCACCGCATTTGGGCGCTGTTGAAGTCATTAGATACGAAAAACACTACCGATGACTGTCCGGCACTACTGCTGTGTGCTGGGCGCTGAATTGGGAAGGATGCGCACCCTTACACGCCCGTCGTCAGCGGGAGCGTTCAAATTGGCCTGACCGGTCTTCAGGTTTACCGTCAGACGATTGCCAACAACGACATTACCGCCTTGCTTGAGGATAACTTCTTTCCCCGTCATGACCATAACTTCGGTTTTCATATCGAAGTTTGCAGCATCGCCGCTCGCGGTCTGGTCCTTGGAGGAGATATGAACACCGCCACTTGCCTCGAGTCGCGAAATCTCCTGTTGAGCTGGAACAGCGCCATTGCTTGTGTCCGCGCCCTCAGAACTCTGACCATCGCCGTCGTAGAAAACCTTCAGCTGCGATGTTTCAAGACGTGTGTCTCCCTGGATCACCACGACATCGCCGATGAACGTCGCGACTTTGGTCTGGTCTTCGACCTTGAGTTCATTTGACTCGATCTCGATCGGTTGACCGTCGCTTGACCCAAATCCGGCGAAAGAATCCGAAAAAGTCTGCGCGGATAGAGGCGCAATAGCCAGCATCAACACTGAATAAGCAACCAAGCCGCATTTAAAGACCGGTTTCATCATTGGTTTTCGTCCTCGGTCGCCGGGTAAAGGATCAGCTTGACGCCCTCTTTAAACCAAACGATTTGCTTGTCTTTGTCGTAATCGATTTTTCCGGCGGTCAACTGAGCCTCACCGGACCCAATGGTAATAGGATCGTCGGACGATATCGCACCTGTTTTCAGGTCAACGTCGACCGTCTCAACATCCACTGTATACCCTTCACTCCAGTTCAGCTGCACCCCCTCATAAAGGCGCAGGGTTTCCGCAGCGTTATTATAAATGCCTTTAAGGGAAATTATCCGCGCGCCCTCGTCCGGTGCAAGCACGATATCGGCGCGAATTTCCTCCAAATCAATGATCCTAGGATCGGTAAGCCGCTGGATCGCCTTGCGCGCTGTCACCTGATAAGAGCGCTCGCCATCATTGCCGGACAGTTTTGGGTGATCCATCACGATGCCGTCGCTGGTCAAAACGAGATTGGCTGCGCCGAAAGACCCGAGAACATTGAACAACACCACAGCGCCGATCATGCCGGCCAAGATGAGAATCCCTATTGCGGGAAACAGAAAGCGCAGAAGGCGCACCAGTGTACTGTGCCGTCGTGCGGATCTCTGGACCCGGCTCTCCATGTCGCGTGGTCTTAGCCCGCCGAACTGTTGGTTCACTGCGCTCAAAGGCAACTCCAGCACTCCCGAACTCAGTAACGCAGCTTTCCGGCGGCGAAAGCTTCTCAGGAATGAGCAAAAATGTCGTTTTCTTCCCAGCCCTTTAGATCGAGTTCCGCACGAACCGGCAAGAAGTTAAAGCAGGCATCTGCAATATTCGTACGCTCCTCGCGCTCAAGCATTATCTCAAGTTTTGCCTTCAGATCATGCAGATGCAATACGTCTGATGCTGCATAGGCCAACTGCGCATCCGATAATGCTTCAGCCGCCCAGTCTGAGCTCTGCTGCTGCTTCGACAACTCAACCCCTAAAAGCTCGCGAGTAATATCTTTCAATCCATGGCGGTCAGTGTAAGTGCGCACCAATTTCGAAGCGATTTTGGTGCACCAGACCGGGGTTACATGAATCCCCAGATAGTGACGAAGAACAGCCACGTCAAACCGCGCGAAGTGGAAAATCTTCGGTTTGGATGGATCGGTGAACAGCGTGGCTAAATTGGGCGCTTCCGTTTGCCCGCGAGCGATCTGCACCACGTCGGCAGACCCGTCGCCAGGTGAGAGCTGCACAACACACAAACGGTCACGATGGGGGTTCAATCCGAGCGTTTCTGAATCTACAGCCACGGCGGATGCCGTCTCATAGGCACTCAAGTCCGGCAAGTCACCTTTGTGGTAGCGGATTGTCATATCGCCATTTCCTTCTGGATTTTTCTCGGGCCGAATAAGTGCACGACACATACGCAGAGGCCGCCACTTCTCGTCACGTAAAACATGCCACGAATGGGCGCAAGTGGCTGGATGATGCGTCGACCGAAAACTGTTGCGTTACTTCTTGACCCGAAACGTCTCGTGGCAAGCCTTGCAGGTTTGGGCGAGACGACCAAACGCGGTCGCTATCTGGTCACGGTCGGCATCACTTTGAACTGCATCCGTGACGCTCATAGCCGCAGTTTCCATGTCATTTGCGGTGCCTGAGAACTGTTCCCATTTTTCCCAAATGACCGGGCTCGCTTCAGTTGGCGGCATCAGGCTATCCGGCGGGAATTGCCGTGTCAGATTGTCACCGCTGTGCCCCGCGATGATCACTGCGGCTTTCGCGATAGCAGATGCATCGAAGGGCTTCTGGCCTCGGAGCATCTGCCCAACTTGTTTCATGCTGGCGCTAATTTCCTCCATAGCATCCATCCGCTCTTTGACAATTCCAGTCGCACCCCCATGCGCAAATGCCAGTGCAACACTTAAGGCCAGCATTGCAGCGGAAATGCTTGCAGTCTTTCTGATATTCATTGATGCGCCTTCCACTTCCAAACTTTGCCCGCGCGCTAAAGGGCGGTGTATCGCCGGTGGAATTGACAAGATACTCACCAAAGACTGCTACCGCCTAGCAGCGATTGCCATCCGATACCGTTTAACCGCTCGAAATCGCTCCCGCCAGATCATCAATGATCGGACAGTCCGGACGATCATCACCCTGGCAACTCGCCACCAAGGACTTCAGGGTTTTCTTCAAGGATTTGAGTTCGTTGATCTTGGCATCAATCTCGTCGATCTTCAGGCGCGCGATTGCTTTGACATCTGCGCTTGCCCGATTGCGATCATCATAAAGTGACAAGAGCTCACGACATTGATCAATGGTGAAGCCGAGACCTCGCGATCGTTGTATGAACGCCAAACGCTGGACATCTGTCTCCGAATAATCCCGGTAGCCATTTTCAGAGCGCATTGGTGCGACTAACTTGATGTCTTCGTAGTATCGGATCGTTTTCGTCGGCAGCCCGGACTGTTTTGCAGCATCGCCAATGTTCATGAATGCACCCTCACAAGCTTATAGGTTTTATGACGCAAACCTCTGGCGACCACGAGTCTTGGCGAGAGCCTCATGGTGTTTCTGGCCGGTTCTTGAAACGCCAACGGCTGCGGTGGGACCGGCATCATTAACCTGCCATGTTGGCCCTTAAACGCAACTTCACTTTTTATTCTTAAACCCTCCAGTCACAGGAAGGTCAAGCGCTCCGCTCGGCTGATCGAGGGTGCTTTCAGAACATCGATAACCTGGGTCAATGTAAACAAAAACGGCCGGGCAGTGCCCGGCCGTTTCAACGTTCTAGAGCCCTCTACAATCAGCCGACGAACTGGATCGTGTCGGATGTCAGATCCAAGCCGATGAGCATCGGGTCATGGTCAGATGCCCGGTACTGATCTGCCGCGTAAAGATCGGAGATCTGACTGTCCGGCTTGAAGTTCGTGTTGTAGTCGAGCGCCGATGCTTCGAACGCGTTGATGTTCCATTCCTCAGCCCCGGTGACCTGGGCGAACAACGTGTTGCTCGCCAGGGCGTAATCGAGTGCGCCGAAGGACTGAACGGACGGAGCCGTATCCAGATCGATCGGGAAACCGAATGATGTCTGATTGAGACCGCCCAGCAGGCTAAAGTCAATCAGACCTTGATCCTGGCTCAGGAAGTACTGGATCGGATCTTCCATGAGATAGGAGTTCAGATCTCCTAGGATCAGGATATCCGTGTCATCAGATCCGGTCGGGTTCGTGGCAAGCCATGTATCCAGAGCTGTCGCGGCCTGAAGACGGGCTTCGTTGTTGTTGCCGGTGCCATCGCCAATACCTTCGTTGGTGCCAAACGGGCTAACTGAACCCTTGGACTTGAAGTGATTGACCGAAATGGTGACGTTTTCGCCTGTTGCCAGTTCGGTGAAGGTTGCAGCGAGTGGTGCACGGCTGGTGCCAGCACCATCAAATACCGTGTCAAAGCTCAGGCCAAGGTCTGACAGATCGTTGTCTGTCAACATGGCCACTGTAGTGCCGTCGGCGATTTTGACAGCGTCAGCATCGTAGATCATGCCAACCATGATCGCATCGCTGGTGTCGCCATAATCGACACCCGGATCAACGAAGGTGTAGTTTCGACCAGTTGCCTCGTTCAAGGCATTCACCAGATACTGAAGTGCGAACTGACCATCACCGTTTTGGTCACCATACTCGTTCTCCAGTTCCTGAAGCCCAATGATGTCGGCATCCATTTCGGCGAGGGCTGCAATCATCTTGTCAACTTGGCGCTCGAATTCGGCAGCACTTTCCGCACCACGCGGATCCAGACCACTCGGCCCTGATGTGTTACCGGTCTGATCAAGCGTGGTGAAGAAATTGAGCAGGTTAAACGACCCAACTTTCAATGAGCCACCAACATCCGGCACCTCAGAGTCACGTGGCGCAGTGTCCGCAAATTCTGGTGTTTCCGTTGGATTGATACGGAAGGCAGCATCCCCGAACTCACCGGATCCAGTACCGAAGCGGAGCACGCCCGTCAGGCCAGAAACGGTGTCGCCAGCACTTAATGCATCGCCTGCATCAAACTGTCCGGCAATGTTGCCTTCTTCACCGAAGATCTCGAACGAGATCGTGTCCGGGTTCTGTGTGGTGAAGCCATCATCCAGAAGGATGGAGTTGCTAACAGCCTCTTGGATGAATGCGTTGAAGCCTTCAACACTGGGCGCATTCCCTTGCGTGTAGGTTTCAAGCAGACCGCCCGCCTGAAGACCTACATCTCCAAACCGGCCAAGTGTGAACAGATCCGAGACGGTCATTGTCTCCGGGATCGTGACCAGCATGCCTTCGTAGGCCTCGAGGTCCGGAATGAATTCGCCGTCGCTGTTCTGGATAACATCTGCGACTGGGAACTTGATCTCAGATGCAGTCGGTAGAGTGTTTTCAGCGCTGACGATCTCGATGTTTGTGACATCGCTGATCTGCGTTTCTCCAAAGAACTCTGCAACGGTTCCGGTCACCCTAACAAGATCACCGACTTTGACATCAAGATCTGGTTCGAAGCCGTCAAATACAAAGATACCCTCAGATGTCGCAGCATTGTCATCCGCATCCTTATCCTCTTCCTGAAGGAAGAACCCGTTAAGGTCACCATTGATGCCATTGCCACCGTCTTGGAAGTCACCAACGACAATCGCCTCGACCGTTACGCGCTGACCTTCGAGCAAAGATCCTGTGGCTGTGCCCTGGATGGACGAAATCAGCTCAAATGTCGGCTCTTCACCGCCACCGTTGTCTGGCGGCGTAACATCGCCACTGATCAGCTGAATGTTGTCGATTGCAATATCTTCGTCGCCAGCGTCGAGATTGTCGAACGTCACACGGAGATCGAGGGAATCTCCTAAAGCGTCAATTCCTGCGACGAATTGCGCAAACGTGTCGGAGAGCACCGTGCCGTCACCGACGCCGTCTCCATTCGTGTCTACAGCTGGCTCTGTATTTGTTCCGCCAGACGCTTCGACCCTGAATATCTCAGCATAGTCGCCACCATCGATCGATGCTTCAATATAGAGCGCGCTGTCCGCATCCCAGTCTTGGTTTGATCCGTCATCATCTTCAGCAAGAAGGAAAGACAAATTCAGGTTTGAGTAACCGGATATATCAATGTTTTGGAACGAGAGGGTTTGCGTACCAGCGTCACCTTCCCCATCAAGATCCATGCCCGCGAAGAAGTAATCTCCGTCCTGGCCTTCGACTTGGTAGAAGCTGCCGATGTTGTCGCCGTCAGTGCGCGTGAAGAAATCACCGGCACCATCTGAGAACTCATCGACAGATGTATTGTAACGATCCCCGTTTCCGTCGGTTTCAAAGCTTTCTTCAAACAATTTGACCGGCGTACCGTCGAAGACATCGTCTTCACGGAATGTGAGGTTCTGGATGCGGTCATCAGAAGACGGGCCGCTATCGGCTTCATTGAAGGCTGGTCCGCCTTTTTCCGGATTGTGATTGTCGTCCAGATATTCGGCCAGTGCATCTTGCTCAGTGCCGTTGGCCGCAAAGACTGCATCGCCAGAGAACAGGCCATCGTTCTCGTTGTTGCCGTCCAGGTCGATCAGGTCCACCCGGTTCGGGTTGGACAAGTTCGAAAGGACAGGATCGCCGCTGTTTACCAGGAAGTTGAGCGTCACAATACGGAAGCTCTCTGAACCATCGCCAACGATATCCCCGTCGCGGACCAGCTCAGCAACCAGTTTGTCGCCGTCGAAGATCCCGGCAGAGACCACGCGGCTGCCTGCCGGCTGTGTTTCGTCAAAGGAGAACTTCAGGCCGGAGATCTGCGGGAAGCCGCCAGATGCGTTGCCCGGCAGTGCGCTGACGGCGCCTTCCAGGAAGTCGACCAGTTCCGTTTTGGTGATATCCAGAAGCGTCAAACCGTTGTTAAAGGCCAATGTTGTGGCAATGTCGTTTTGACTGATGCCGCCGGTCGGCTTGACGACCTGATTGTTCTCATCAAGAACCTGCGAGTTCGGCAAACGGATGGCTTCCGTACCGCCAGCAGGAACAACAATTTCACCGATGTTGGCGCGAATGCCGCCACCGTTCTTGATCGATACCACAACCGCGTCACCCAGATTATTGTCTGCAATCATCTGGTTGGCATAGGCGAGGTTTGCATCCGCAGTCAGGTTGCCAAGGTTGGTTTCCTGCGTGCGGACACCGTCTGGATCCTCTTCGGTGAAGGTGCCGGAGCGGTTCCCGTTCAGGAACACATCGGAAACACCGAACACATTCGATTCTGTCGCCACGATCTCCGCCTGGATGGCGTCCGTGATCGCATCCACTTCAGCATCGATCAGGTTCTCCGCGCCGAGAGCTGCAACGCCAGCATCATCGGTGGCATAAGCACCTGAAACAGTTTCATCATAGCTGTCTGCAATGATGTGACCGTCTTCGTCAAAGTCGACGACAAGTCGTCCAACATATTTGTAATTACCGTCTGTGTTGACGACCGCCGTCGTGGTTCCGCCAGCATTTTCCACCATGATCGGGTATTGGCCCTGATCACTGTCACCGTCACGCGCACGGTCATTGTCATCGAAAAGGCGGGTGTTCGAGCCACCAGCAACGATGATATCAACGTCGGTCAGACGTGCAGCCAACTCCTGCTCGATAGAGATCTGCTGCATGTGGCTCAGCAGGACAACCTTGTTGAGGCTCGGGTTTGCAGCCAGCAGCGCATCCACTTCGCTCTGTAGAACTGCGGCCAGCGCATCCAATTGCTCTGGTGTCGGGTTGCTGTCGAAGTCTTCTGGCAAGATACCCAAATCCGCGCCCGGGCTGGAAATTGCGCGGATAGTCGGAACGGTCGCACCAACGATACCGACGAGCTCGCCGTTGACATCGGAGACGCTGGACGACGTCACGACGTTTTCAAGAGTTGCCGTGTCCTGGCCACCTTCAACGGCAAGCGGAGCAAGGTTGGAATCGGTAGAGAAGTCGAGGTTCGCGGAAAGGTACGGGAACATCGCGCCACCGAAATCAGCACCTTCCAGATCCGTTCCGTTGAACAGAGGGTCGGTGAAGCCGCCGGTTGCCGAACCGTCAATCAGGCCCGCCAGCAAGCCAGTCCCGAGATCGAACTCGTGGTTGCCAAGCGCGATCGCCTGAACACCAAGTTCGTTCTGGATCTGGATATCCGCAATACCCGCAGATCCGAAAACCGCTTCCGATGCATCAAAAAACAGGCCCGGGATGATGGCATCGCCGGAGGATAGTGTCAGGGTGTTGTCAACCTCGCCGTCGTTCCCGAGGTCTTCTTCACGCAAGGCATTCAGAACCCCAGAAAGATTATCGATGTTGTCGATGGTTGCAGCGTTCGCTTCCTGATCTGTGAAATGCAAAAGCTCAAGCGTAAATGGTTCCGGGGTTGGCGTGCCGCCACCGCCGCCACCGCCGGTTCCACCGTCGCCGTCGCCAGGTGCGGCATCAGGATTATCTCCCGGGGCGCCATCACCAATTGAAATCACATCACCATTTGTGTTTTGAGCGCCAGACCGGTCTTCTTTGAAACCAAACAGGCCCCAGTGTTCGTAGGCGGATGCGAACAGGCCGTTTTCAATCGCTGCGGCGACATCAGGGTTCGCAGCCAGATAGGCTTCGGTATCAAAACCGCTCTCGAGTTGGGACGCGATGCTTGCATTCGGCGAACGCCCCTCGGACGCGCCAAAATTGATAAAATGTTCAAACAGGCTGACACCGGCCGCAACGATATCCGGATATTGCTCTGCATAAAATACAGGGTCGAATAGGGAGTTTGGGCTCCGGCCTTCGCTTTCACCTAACAGATTATAGTGATCGAACGGATTCACACCTGCAGCCGCAACATCCGGGTTCTGCTCAAGATAGAATGATGTGTCGAAGTGAGCATTCGGATCACGACCTTCCTGAAAACCAAAGAGGTTGAAATGCTCCTCGGCGCTGCCGATCACGCCAGCTTCAATGGCCGCGGCCACGTCCGGATTTTGGGCTAGATAAAATGATTCATTAAACTGCAACATCGTGCGATCCCCTACGCAAGACAAAAAGAGACCGGCAGCCTTGATAAGAATGCGAGCCGCCGGACCGTTTCATTAACGGTTTATTAAATTCTGCCTGGGGAGTTTCAACGTAGTATTTTTTGAATTTTTGATGAATAATTTCATTTATTATTACAGTCTTATCATTACTGTTTCAAATATATTACATTCATTTTGCCGCCTATTTTATTTAATCAACGTTCCTGCGGCTTGTCGACTTTCCTTTATTTTTCAATTTCATTGCAGTTTTGTATTTTTTTAGAATTTTCTTCTATTTTTTATTTTATACTTCGCTGTATTTCGCAAATGAACGGTCTACCCAGTTCGTCAAGGTGAACCTCAAATGTACTTTTCTCATCAACTCATGATTGCTTTGGAGCGGTAGACCGCGTCACCGTACTGCCACATCACATAGCCATGCAAAGGTTGAGTAGATCGACGTTTTCTCCCCTTACGGAACATCGAGCCGCGCATCCGAAACCCGTCAAAAACAAGATATGATTAAACATTCGATACCTAAAACAAACGCGCATGCGGGGTACACTTTGCATCCCCAGCAAGACACAAAACGTGCGTAAAATGCTACTGAAAGTGTCGCCAGAGCAATCCAACGGGCATGATGGCGTAGGACCCCCGGCGACCACTGTCCTTAGTGTCTGAACATGACAGGAAGTAACCGGACACTAGATACGAAAAAAGCTCCGGAAACCGGAGCTTTTTCGAGAAGTTTCGGATCGAACTGGATGATCTGAAACGTATGATTGGTGCCCAGGAGAGGACTCGAACCTCCACGCCCGTAAGGGCACTAGCACCTGAAGCTAGCGCGTCTACCAGTTCCGCCACCTGGGCCGTGAGGGGGGCTTGTAAGGGGCAGCCCGCAGCTTGTCAATCGCCGTCTTATACTTTTTTCGATCCTTTTCCTCCAGCCCTTCACACACCGGACGCAACGGTCTAAGAGACTGTTGGAAAGTCCCGGCCTTTTTGCCGGGTAAAGCTTTTGGACGCGACAAAGGGCCTTCTCACGATGTCCACACCCCTTAACGGAAAACTCGTCACAGTCTTCGGTGGATCCGGCTTCCTCGGCCGGCATATCGTTCAGGCATTGTCTAAGCGCGGCTACCGTGTACGGGCGGCCGTGCGGCGGCCCGATCTCGCCAGCCATTTGCAACCACTCGGCGCACCCGGTCAAATCATGGCTGTGCAAGCCAACTTACGCCACCGCTGGTCCGTCGATCGCGCCGTTCAAGGGGCCGACGCTGTTGTCAATGCGGTCGGCATCCTTGCGCCAACCGGGAAACAAAGTTTCGATGCTGTTCAGGCCTTCGGCCCCCGCGCCATTGCCGAGGCCGCCCGCGCTGCCGGACTGAACGGCATTACCCACATTTCAGCAATTGGCGCCGATCCTGACAGCGCCTCTGCCTATGCCCGGTCCAAAGCCATCGGCGAAACCGGTGTTCTGGAAACCCTGCCCGACAGCATTATCCTGCGGCCCTCGATCGTCTTTGGGCCGGAAGACAATTTCTTCAACCAGTTTGCCGGGATGGCTCGAATTTCTCCGGTCCTACCGCTGGTTGGCGGCGGCGAAACCAAATTCCAGCCGGTCTATGTTTGTGATATCGCCGAAGCTGTTGCACGTGCTGTTGACGGTACTCTTCAGCCCGGCTCGGTTTATGAACTCGGCGGACCAGAGATCAAGAGTTTCCGGGACTGCCTGGAAGACATGCTGGAGGTCACACAGCGCTCTCGCGTTCTGCTGCCGATCCCCTTCCCTGTTTCCGAAGTTATGGGCAAGGTCATGCAGTATCTGCCCGGGTCCCCGCTAACGGCGGATCAGGTGGAGTTGCTCAAGAAAGACAATGTGGTGTCTGAAGCTGCGATCTCCGAAGGCCGAACCCTCTCAGGCATTGGCATCGAACCAACGACCCTGGCTGCTATTCTGCCGTCTTATCTCGATCGGTTCCGGGAACATGGCCAGTATGACGCCCACAAGGCCAATCGCACCTAAGCCCGGTTGGGCTTCAAAAGCGGAAGATCAGGCGGGCTTGGCCCGCCTTTTTTGTTTTCACCGCATTGCGGTCATCCTGTGCTGCACATAGGCTGACCAAGTGGAGACGGATACATGCCGGTTGTTGCCAAGATCACCTTGTTGTTTGTCGTGTTTGTCGACTTGCTCGGACAAGGCTTGGTGTTTCCAATCATCAATAGCTTAATCATGACCCCGGATACGGCACTGCTCCCGGCCGCAACCTCTGAGGCCACACGGCATTTTGACTATGGCCTGATCATAGGCGTCTTTTTCTTGTGCTGGTTTTTCGGGGCTCCCTATATCTCGAAGCTTTCCGACAGCATCGGCCGCAAAAACGCAATCCTCATCTGTCTCGTCGGAGCCCTTGCGGGCTACGCGTTGACCATTGCTGCACTTTACATGAAGAGCTTCACTCTTCTGATCGTCGGCAGAGCGATCACGGGACTGACCGCCGGCAACCAACCGATTGCGCAAGCGGCCATGATTGATGGCAGCGTTGATGAAGAGGATCGCAACCGGAACATGGGCTACATAATTACCGGCGTCAGTTTCGGATTGGTCGGCGGCCCCTTGATCGGCGGATTTCTCTCAGATCCGGTTATCCTGGGCAGCTATGCCAGCTTGCAGATGCCGTTTTATGCCTGCTTTGTCCTGGTCGCGATTGCTATAGTCCTGGTTCTCGTCTTTTTTAAGGATGAAAAGCAGGATCTTGCGCCGTTTGTTTTCAAGCCGTCAGAGATCTTTGAACTGCTATGGAGGATCAAAAACTATCCCGTTGTCGTCCGGCTTTCCGTGGTGTTCCTGTTCTTCCACATAGCAAACCTGTCCTTCTACATCTTCGTTGACAACTATCTGACAAGCCGGTTTGGGTATGGGACGCTCGGCGGCAGCATGATCATGCTGACGATTGGAGTGGCGCTTGCTTTCTCCAGCACGTTCCTTGTTGTTCCAGTCCAGAAAAGGTTGAGCAAAGAGGCAATTTTGAGTTTGACGTTTATCGTCTGGGCGCTATCGGCAGCTGCGTTTGTGGCAGCGCCTCACCCAATTTTGACGTTCGTACCGGTTTTCTGTTTCTATTTCGTCTTCGGCATCGCCTATCCGACGTTCCTCGGCCTGTATTCGGCGGCGGTGACTGACGAGGAACAGGGCTGGATCATGGGTGTCACAATCGCCGTCTTCACATTGGTCGCTGGCGTTATCTCGCTCTTGGGCGGCCGGCTAATTGCGATTGATCTGGACCTGCCATTCTTCACTGTGATGGCCGCGTCCATTATCGCACTGATTGTCATGCTCATTGTCTGGAACCGGCCTGAGATAAAAACCCTGACACGGAAATCCGGCGCATAAGATAGCGCCGGACTTCTTGTTTCTTCAGTCATTCCAATAGCTCGCGCCGAGGCGGTCATGGTGCAGCTCGCGGTATCCGCGATTCGTTCGCACAAGACCGATGTCATCCAGTTCCTGATTGCTCAAACGTGCAAGAGCCCGCTCAGTTAACCTGCGGCGCAGATACAATTGAACGCCTGCGGCCAAAGTACGAATGGCAGTGAGGAGCAGACTGCGGTTATGGGCACGGCGGCGGAAAACGGTATCAATCTCAAGGCTCATCTCTCTTCTCCGGGATCATTGTCACCCCGTCTTGTCCGGGGATGAAACCATCCTGGCAGAACAATCCTGACAGCAGGGAGTCAGGTTTGATCTTGTTCTGTTCTCAGGATATGATTTTTTTCGCTACAACTCTGAAGAGCCCTGTTTCATGAACCCGATTGAACGCGCACTCGGCATTTTGCTGCTGTTGACCGGCGGCAAACTCGTCCCGGCAACTGTTCTGGCAGACCGGTTTCACGTCTCCTTGAGAACAGTCTACCGGGATATCGACAGACTGATCGCCCTCGGTGTGCCGATCGATGCAGAACGCGGGGCTGAAGGCGGTTACCGGCTGGCCAAGGGATATTTGCAGCCACCTGTCGCGCTTACCCGGAACGAGACCGCCGCCCTTCTCACGGCCATGGCCCTCGTCCGGTCAAGCAGAACCGTTCCGCTGGCAAACGATCTCTCCTCGGCGGAACAAAAACTTCTGGCGACACTTCCAAAGGCGGTCCACGGACTGCTTAAGGATGCCGAACGGATTGTCGGGATCGAACCGATCCCGCCCGATATCTTTCACTCCGGCACAAAAGCCGAAGCAACCGACGCATGGCAAAGCGCGCTCGACGGGTTCATGACGGGCATCCTGGAGGCAAGACGGGTGCGGTTCGATCACGTCAATCCGTCGCGGCAAACCCGCAAGTCCCATGATGTCGAGCCGCAAGGTGTCATGTTTGACCGGGATCTTTGGTATCTTGCCGGCCGGTGCGTCGACACGGACACCTTGAAAGTTTACCGCGCAGACCGTGTTCATGATCTCGAGATTAGCGGTTTCCGGTTCCGCCCGCCACAAGACTTTTCGATCCAGTCCCTCTTGGGTGGCGCGTGGTTGTCACATGCAATGCGGCGCTGGGAACAGGAAGACAAGATCAGCAAGGTCCGTTTGACCGCAAGGCAGGCCAAAAGGTTGAGTGCAGACTGGTATTACCGCCACGCGGTTTTCACACCAATTGCCAACGGTGAGATCCTGATCAGCATCCCGAGCGTCGACCCGGGACGCATCCTGCCACTTGTCCGTTGGTTGGGACCCGGAGCTGAACTGTTGGAACCCGCTCACCTGCGCGAGGAAATCGCATCGGAGTATGCGGCGCTTGCAAACGCGCACGGCTCACCCCGACTTGAAAAATCAGCCTAGGAAATAAAGACCGGCAAAACCGGCAAGGCCCACAAAAATGCGCCACCAGGCAAAAGGCGCAAAGCCATGACGGGAGACGAAATCGAGGAGCCCTTTGACAACAAAGAAACCCGCGATGAAGGAGGCGACAAATCCAATACTGATCAGGACGACATCGTCCGTCGAAATCACATTCCGGTTTTTATAAAGATCATAGGCAAAGGCCCCCGCCATGGTCGGCATGGCGAGAAAGAAGGAAAACTCGGCTGCAGACCGCTTGTCCGTGCCCATCAACAGCGATCCGGCGATGGTTGCGCCGGACCGGGAGACACCAGGGACCATGGCCAAGCACTGGCAGAACCCGATCTTCAGGCAAAGAGACAGCGGATAGTCCATCACGTTGGTGTATTTCGGTGAAAGCTCGAGGCGGTCGATCCACAACAAAATGATACCGCCAACCAACAATGTCGTGCAGACGAGTGCTGGAGTTTCAAACAGCACCTCTTTGATGAAGCCATGCGCCATGACCCCGATGATGGCAGCCGGAAGAAAGGCAATCAGGATGCCGAACACAAACCTTCGGCTGGCCGCATCACTGGGTAAGGACGTCGCAAGTTGCCACAGCCGTGCCGAATAAACGGACAGAATCGCCAGAATTGCTCCAAGCTGGATCAACACCTCAAACGTTTTGCCGGTGCTCTCAAACCCCAGAAAATGACCAATGAGGAGCAAATGCCCTGTTGAGGAGACCGGAATGAACTCGGTTAGCCCCTCAACCACTCCCAAAATGAGAGCATTTACAATTGTTTGGCCATCCATTGTGTATCAGGTCTCCAAAAGCCTTGATGACAGGCGGGGTGATCCGCTAACTGTCGCGACGAATTCCGACCGCCTATTTGCCGGACCCGGAGACCTCCGTCAAACCCTTGATAACCAGTTCTGAGGCAAACTTCTCGTCTGCCACTGCCATCGGGCATAGTCTTGCCACAGTTCAGGCTCTATACGCTTTCATGCTGACCCTTTATCACCACCCGTTTTCACCTTCCTCCCGGTTTATTCGCCTGATCTTGAGCGAGTATGGTGCGGCTTTCGAGGAGCGGCATATCAACCCGTGGGAACGGCCTCAGGAATTGCTCATCCTGAACGCTGCAGGCACAATTCCGGTGATGGTCGAGAATGAAGGTCCGGCAATTTGTGGCCCTGGTCCGATCATGGAGTACCTTGATGAGACCCGCGGATATGCGATCGGCGATCGCAGGCTGATGCCCGATCATCCCGATGCACGTGCGGAAACCCGCAGACTGGTGGATTGGGCACTGGCAAAATTTGACGTCGAAGTGATCGGTCATCTGGTGCGGGAGCGGATTTACAAACAGATCATGCCGAAATCCGCCGGTGGGGGCGAGCCGGATTCTGCAGCTTTACGCGTCGCCCGGGCCAACATCGACCATCATCTGAAATACTTTGGCTACCTCGTCGCATCCCGCCGCTGGCTTGCTGGTGACCGTCTCTCTTTTGCAGATTTTGCGCTGGCTGCATCACTGTCTTGCGCTGACTATCTCGGCGAGGTGAAATGGAACAACGAAGAGGATATCAAGAACTGGTATGCGCGGGTAAAATCCCGCCCCAGCATGCGGCCTCTTCTGGGAGAAAAGGTTCTGGGAATGCCACCCGCATCGACCTATGCGGATCTCGATTTTTGAGCACCGTTGGGGCACGCCTTGGACACCAAGACGCAAAAACTTGTTGCAGCTCTCCAAGCAAAGGCAACCGCACTCGGCTTTGATGCCTTAAACATTGCAGCCGCGGACAGTATTCCGGACGCAAGAGACCGGCTGAATACGTTTCTTGAAAAAAACTATCATGGCTCGATGAGCTGGATGGTCGAAACTGCCGAACGCAGAGCGGCGCCGAAAGCGCTTTGGTCAGAGGTGAATTCCGTCATCATGCTGGCCATGAACTATGGCCCTGACGATGCCCCGGAGAACCATCCGCTGGCCCATTTGAGTGACAAGGGCGCTGGCGGCATCTCGGTTTATGCCCGGCACCGCGATTACCATGACATCATCAAAGGGCGCCTTAAGGAACTTGCCAGCTTTCTGATCTCGCGTGCGGGCGGAGATGTGAAGGTGTTCGTCGATACAGCGCCCGTCATGGAAAAACCTTTGGGTCAGGCGGCCGGGCTTGGCTGGCAGGGCAAACACACCAACCTGGTTTCCCGGGAGCTCGGATCCTGGTTCTTCCTCGGCTCTATCTTTACGACACTTCAATTGCCGGAAAGCGGCGCGGAGACCGATCACTGCGGGTCCTGCAAGGCCTGCCTTGATGCTTGTCCGACAGATGCCTTCCCGGCGCCTTACCAGCTGGATGCGCGGCGCTGCATATCCTATCTCACCATCGAGCATGCCGGTCCCATTCCAGATGAATTTCGAAAACCCATCGGCAACAGGATTTATGGTTGTGACGATTGCCTGGCGGCCTGTCCCTGGAACAAATTCGCTCAAGCGGCAAGCGAGGCAAAACTGGTGGCCCGGGAGGATTTGAAGTCTCCCCGGCTCGCCGACTTGTTGAAATTGGACGACCCAACGTTCCGGAAACTCTTTTCCGGATCTCCGATCAAACGGATTGGCCGAAACCGGTTCCTGCGCAATGTTCTGATTGCAGCCGGGAATTCCGGAAAACCGGATCTCGTACACTCTGTTGAGCAGCTACTGGATGATCCGGATGAAACCGTGCGTGGCACAGCGGTCTGGGCCTGGCGCCAACTTGTTCCAACTGACATGTTCAAACAAAAGAGCCATTCCGCGCTGGCATCCGAAACCAGCGCTGAAGTCCGCAGCGAGTGGCAGAAGCAAGGATAAAAAAGTGATCGCCAGCTTTGGGCCATCTTCTCGTGAGAATGGTCTATAGTTTATTGAAAGGTCATCACGGCAAGAGGTGTTTTTCCTCGGATATGCCAGACCTCTATCCCGGATACCGGAGCCAAGATGTTGTATTTTTCCATCCCTCTGTCCAAATGCCCCCGCCCCGCCTACCTGGCGCCCATGAGAACGACCGTGCTTTCGGTCGGTTTTGCTCTTGCAATTACTCCTGGAATAGCCAGCGCGCAAACGACCGGGCTCGAAGCTTATAACGCTTATGTTGCCGGCCTAAGGGAACTTGGGTTTACAGTTGAGGACGGTGCGATCAACTATGACGGCACCACAGATACACTCACGATCTCGGGCGCCAGTCTCGGTTTCAAAGGCGTTATTACAGATCTTCCTGCCGAGGGATTTGACGGTGATGACGCTGACGCAGACGCCTCCGAAAACACGAACCTTTCCTACGACCTGTCCCTATCATCGGGCACGGTGACAATTGAAGGTTTGAGCGAAGACAATAACGTCTTTTCCGCAGACCGATGGTCATACTCGGACGACACAAGCCTCAGCATATCAGCCGCCATTGACGGTGAAGGCCGTTTTTTGGCTGACGCACGTCTGGCCGGAGCAAAAGCTGAAAACTACAGCTTCGCCATACCCGCTCTACCTGCCGAAGATCCGGATAAACAAGCCAGCCGATGGTTGCCGTTTTTCAAAACCTTCCTGCAAGCTTCCTATGATGAGGTTCGGGTCGATACGACAGCCATGACGCTGGAAGCATATGCAGACGAAGACGGCAACGAAGCCCAAGTCATGTCTGGAACCGTTCAGCTGGACGGGTATCTCATGGCCGGGGCGGTCGACGGAAAGATCGCACGTTATTCGCTCGACAAGATGACCCAGACCCTCGAAACCCGTGATGAGACCAGCGGGCAGACACTCACCCAAACGACGTCCCAGGGAAAGACTGTCTACGAGGACATGGATGCAAACGCGCTGATTGCGCTGCTCGATCCGGATGTTCCGGAGACCGGTGATCGAGTAACAGTTATCAGGACGGCTTCTGCGGTTGATTATTCCACTCGGCAGGATCTGGGCGACGGGACGACGATTGCCTTCAAGATCGACCGGAGCTCGATGGATGATCTGACCTTCGTAAAATGCGAAAATGATTTCCTCGATCTGATGGACAAGATGATTGCCGGAGAATTGCCGGAGCCTGTCGACATCATCACCAATGTTTTCCAGATCTACCGCTCCTTTGCGATCGCAGACGCGCGTGTTTCCGGAATTGACGTCAGCATTGAGCAAGCAGGCGTGGATACACCTGCGAAGGTAACCATCAAGGAGGCCGCACTGACAAATGTCAGTTCTGATGGCATCGGGGAAATGATGCTTGTCGGTGTTGCCGCCCCAGACCTGCCCGAGGGTGCAGCCATGTCTCTGGAATGGGCCGCACTTGGCGATATTGAATTCGCCGACTTCGCTCCGATGGAAAGCATGATCGCAACGTTGGTCGACAATCCCGATTATGGCGAGGAGAACCCTTTGGACGTCCTTCGGGCCTTCATGCCGCGGTCCATTTCGTATGAATTGGAGGGGCTTAAGGTCGCCGTGCCGGATGCTGGTGTGACCAGTGTGAACCGTGCTGAGATGCGGATGTCTTCAACGGTGCCGCCCATCCCTACAAGCTATTATGCCAAAAACGACGGCATTCAGATCCCTGCGAAGGCTTTGGGCGATCCGGAAGTGGAAGCATTTTTGGAAGCGCTTGGGATCTCCGAGATCATCTGGTCTGATGAAACGCGTCTTTATTGGGACGAAGCCACAAAGGAACTCAACCTCGAACGGCTTACGTTCGAAATGGAAGGGGTTGGACGGGCGGAGGCTTCCGCGCGGTTCGGCAATGTTCCGATAGAGCTTTTTGAAGATCCCGAAGGCCAAGGTCAGATGGCATTGATCGTTGCCCAGTTCATCGATGCCCGCATCCGGTTTGTCGACGATGGCGTTACCGAGAACGGTCTCGCTCACATCGCCAATGACCAAAACATACCGGTCAATGTGTTCCGCGAAGCTCTGACGGAACAGGCAGCCGAAATGACGGCGCCAATCCAAAATGCTGCTTTCACCGAGATGGTTCGATCAGCGGTTTCAAAGTTTCTCGAAAATCCAGGCGAGATCACTTTGAGCCTCAAGCCGCAAGCACCTGTCCCGCTGGCGCAAATTGTCGGCAGCTTGGCGGCGCCTCAAACCCTGCCGGATCTCTTGAACATTCAGGTCAAGGCTAACTAAGACTTCGGGAAACGCAGAAACGAAAAGGGCGGCCGCCGGGCCGCCCTTTTTGTCTAATGATCGGGAGATCTATTCCGCAGCTTCCTGGTGTTCGGCGGTTGAAATCCGGGCCGCGCAGAACTTGAACTCCGGGATCTTGCCGAACGGATCGAGCTGCGGATTTGTGAGGAAGTTCGCCGGCGCCTCATAAAAACAGAAGGGCACGAACATCATCCCAGTCGACACGTCACGGTCCGCTCGAAGTGTCAGCGTGATCGCCCCCCGGCGTGTTTCCACAGTCACCTGCTGACCAATCTCCAGGCCATGGAGCTTGATGTCGCGCGGGTTCATCGAAACAACCGGTTCCGGTTCGATCGCATCCAGAACTGCCGCCCGGCGGGTCATCGCACCGGTATGCCAATGCTCCAGCATCCGTCCGGTGGTCAGGACCATCGGGAAGTCCTCATCCGGCGTTTCATCCGGCGGGACCAGGTCCGTTGGCACGATCTTGCCACGGCCATCAGCTGTCGGGAACGACTGACCGAACAGGATCTCGTTGCCGGGCTTGTCCGGGCTGTCTGCCGGATAGGTCACCGTGCCATCGCGCTCCAGACGCTCCCAGGAGATATTCTGGATGGACGCCATGTGGGAGCGCATTTCCTCGTAGATCGCCGGCACGCCGTCATAGGACCAATCGAGCCCCAGCCGGTTGGCGATTGCAATAATCAGCTCCCAATCTGCGCGCGCTTCGCCCGGCATCGGGACACAAGGCCGGCCGATTTGAACCTGGCGGTTGGTGTTGGTGTAGGTTCCAAGCTTCTCCGCATGTGCGGAGGCGGGCAGGATCACATCCGCATGCCAGGCGGTTTCGGTCAAAAAGATGTCCTGAACCACCAGATGCTTCAGGCTGGAAAGGGCCTTCCGTGCATGGTTCTGATCCGGATCGGACATAGCCGGGTTTTCGCCCTGGATGTACATGGCCTCAATGCCGCCGGCCAGGATGTCGTCCATGATCTCGACGACGGTCAGACCGCGAACCGGGTCCAGTGTACGGCCCCAGGCATCTTCATATTCCGCCCGGATGTCGACGTTTTCGACGGACCGGTAGTCCGGAAACACCATCGGGATAAGACCCGCATCGGACGCGCCTTGCACGTTGTTCTGGCCACGCAGCGGGTGGAGGCCAGTGCCCGGACGGCCGATCTGGCCGGTCGTCAGCGCCATGGCGATGAGGCAGCGGACATTGTCGGTGCCATGAACGTGCTGGGAAACACCCATGCCCCAGTAAATGATCGAGCGCGGGCTGGTCGCGTAAAGACGCGCAACGTCGCGCAAGGTGCCGGCATCAATGCCGCAAACCGTTTCCATGGCTTCCGGGGTGAAGTCCTGGATCTTTTCCTTCAGAGCTTCGAAACCGTCCACATGCGCGGCGATATACTGCTCATCATAGAGCTTTTCACTCACGATGACGTTCAGGATGGCGTTGAGCATGGCAACGTCCGTCCCGGGCTTGAACTTGAGCCCGTAATCGGCGTGGCGCATCAAGCCCTGGCCGCGCGGATCCATGACGATCAGCTTGGTGCCGTTCTTTGCCGCCTGCTTGATATAGGTCGCAGCAACCGGGTGGTTCTGTTCGGGCCGGGCGCCGATCACGATCATGCAATCAGCATCCTCCGCCGCGTTGAACGGTGCAGTGACGGCCCCGGAGCCGATGCCTTCCATCAACGCTGCAACCGACGAGGCATGACAAAGCCGTGTGCAGTGGTCGACATTGTTCGTCTGAAATCCCTGACGAATGAACTTCTGGAAAAGATAGGCTTCTTCGTTGGAGCCCTTTGCAGACCCGAACCCGGCGATGCCCGCACCGCCCTTGGTCTCAAACGTCGCTTTCAGGCCATTTGCCGCCCGATCCAGCGCCTCGTCCCAGGTCGCTTCGCGGAAGACCTCGAGATAGTTGTCGAGGGTTAGCGAGATGCCGGCATCCTTCGGCGCATCGTCTCGGCGGATCAGCGGTTTAGTCAGTCGCTCAGGGCTTGATACATAGTCAAAACCGAAGCGGCCTTTGACGCACAACCGGTTTTCGTTGGCCGGGCCATCGCGGCCTTCAACGCTCACGACCTTTCCGTCTTTGACCGAAACAGATGTCAGACAACCGACACCGCAGAACGGGCACACACTGTCGATAGTTTCATCCGCGTAGACTTCCCGGGATCTCGCGTCTGCGTCGAGCAGGCTCTTTTCCATCAGCGCGCCGGTCGGACAAGCCGAAACGCACTCGCCGCAGGCCACACAGGTGGACAGGCCCATGGGGTCGGCAAGGTCAAAGACCGGAGCCGTATGGGACCCGCGATCCGCCATGCCGATGACGTCGTTCACCTGGACTTCCCGACAGGCTCGTTCGCACAAATTACAGGCGATACAAGCGTCGAGATTCACGGCAATTGCGGGATGCGACACATCTTGGGCCGGCTTCTCGCACGGTGCAAAACGGCTGGAGGTGACACCAATCGCATCGGACCACTTGAAGAAATCGCTCTCCGGGTCCGGGTGATGATCGCGGCTCGGCTGGTCAGAGGCAAGAAGCTCGAACACCATCTCGCGCGCCTTGGAGGCTCGTTCCGTCGCAGTCTGGACAACCATGCCTTCAGCCGGTGTGCGAATACAAGAAGCCGCCAGCGTGCGCTCGCCCTCAATATCGACCATACAGGCCCGGCAGTTTCCATCAGACCGGTATCCCGGCGCATCCTTGTGGCAGAGATGCGGAATGGCAACGCCTTCTCGTTTGGCGACTTGCCAGATGGTTTCGCCGTCTTCGGCCGTTACGGTTTTCCCGTCGAGAGAAAAAGTAATCTGCTCAGTCATTCTGAGTGTCTCCTGCAAGCGAGTCGAGGCTTGCGCCGTCCCACCGCAAATAACGCTTTTTTGTATCCACCGCGCCGAGGCGCTCATATAGCCGAGCCGCATCCGGATTGTTGGCATCCACCGTCAGGTCGAGACGCGGGGCGCCCCGATTGCGGGCCTCAACCGCACAGGCACGCAGAAGTGCCTGCCCAAGCCCCCGTCCGCGCGCGGCCTCCGTCACAAATATATCCTTGACGAAATAGGCTGGATTCGTCCCGCCCGCTGGAAACAGCGGCGACATCGTGGCATGCCCCAATAGTTCCTCGTGTTCTTCGGCAATCAGAAACACAAGGTCAGAGTATTCTTGATGACGCTTTGCCAACCGTTCAGTCACGACTGCCAAATCACTGTCCGCCCCATAGTGGCGCTCCATCTGGGCAATTAGGTCGGCGTACAGTTCAAGATCATCAGCAACAACAGGACGGATTTTCATGCGGCTAAAGCTCCTCAGAGAAGAATTTTAGCACGGACGCCACCGGGTTGCTGGCGGCTTGTCCAAGACCACAAATGGACGCTGAACGCATGACTTCGTCCAGATCAGCAATCTTGTCCTGATCCCAGTCGCCCTCAGCGAGCAACTTTTCCATTTTTTCAGTGCCAGACCTGCATGGTGTGCACTGACCACAGCTTTCATGCTTGAAGAACCGCATCAAGTTGAGCGCCGCATCGCGCATGACATCCTGATCGGAAAAGACAACAATCGCGTGGCTGCCAATGAAGCAGCCGTGTTTGTCGAGCGTGCCGAAATCAAGCGGTTCATCTGCGAGCGAAGCCGGCAGGATGCCACCGGATGCACCACCCGGCAGATAGCCCTTGAAGCTGTGGCCGTCTTCCATACCACCGCAATACTCTTCAAGCAGTTCGTTCATGGTGATCCCGGCCGGAGCCAGTTTCACACCCGGCTCCCTGACACGGCCAGATACCGAGAAAGACCGGAAACCCTTGTGCCCCCGGCGCCCTTGTTCGGCAAACCACTCCGGCCCTTTTTCGACAATGTCGCGGATCCAGAAAAGCGTCTCGATATTGTGGTTGAGGGTCGGACGGCCAAACAAACCGACCTGGGCAATGAACGGCGGGCGATGACGGGGCAAACCACGCTTGCCTTCGATCGACTCGATCATTGCGCTTTCTTCGCCGCAAATGTACGCGCCAGCTCCCCGGCGAATCTCGATATCGATCGTTGTGATGATCCCGGCGGACCGCAGCGTCTCGATTTCCGTGTTCAAAATCTCCAGAACGGCAGGGTACTCGTCCCGCATGTAGAGATAGATCCGATCAGCGGAAATCGCATGGGCAGCAACAAGAGCACCTTCCAGGAGCCGGTGCGGATCGCTCTCCAGGTGATACCGGTCCTTGAACGTGCCCGGTTCGCCTTCGTCGCCATTGATCGTCAGGTATTTCGGCCCCGGAAGATCGTGGACAATCTTCCACTTGGTGCCGGTCGGAAAACCAGCACCGCCAAGGCCGCGCAGACCGGCGGCCAGTACAAGATCTGCCACGGATTCAGCGGTCAGTTCGCCAGATCTGACACGCTCCAGGACCTTGTAACCGCCTGATGTACGATAGGCCTCAAAGCCGGTGTATTGCGGGATCTCCGGCGTAACTGTTCCTTCAAACAGCAGAGAGCGGACAGACATCTCGTTTGCATGATCGACCGCCCGCTTGCCCACTTGAGCGGCCGGGGCAGCTGCGCACCGGCCTATGCAGGGCACTTTCTGTATCCGGACTTTGCTCGGGTCCACACCACTTTCCAGAGCCGCCGCCAAGGCTTCCGCGCCTTTGAGCGAACACGTAATGCTGTCGCACACACGGACAGTCACCGGTGCCGGTTTTGCCTCGCCTTCGCGGACAATATCGAAGTGGTGGTAGAAGCTCGCGACTTCATAGACTTCAGCCTGAGAAAGACGCATCTCCTCTGCCAGCGCACGCAGATGCCGCGCCTCCAGACACCCATATGCATCTTGGATTTTGTGCAGATATTCAATCAACAGATCGCGGCGGTGCGGCTCGTCTCCGAGCAGCGCCTGCACTTCTGTAAGTGCCGCATCCTCCAATTGACGCCCTTTTGGCTGGGACGGCTTGCGTGAAAGCCCCTTGCCGAAAGACATTGGCGTTTACTCCCAGAATGATTTCGTTGGCCGGATGTTATCCAGCGATCTCAGGGCTGTCTGTTTGAAAAACGACAAGCGCGATCCCAAAGCTGACGCTTTGGAACAACAGACCCGACGAAACCTAAGCTCTGGGTTATATCGTCAGATGCGAAAAGGCGGCGACAACCTTCTCGTAAACCGGGCGTTTGAAGGGGACGATCAATTCCGGCAGCCGGGATACATCTTCCCAGCGCCATTTCTCAAATTCGGCTGAATGACCATCAGGCGGGGTCAAGATATTGATCTCGTCATCGGATCCTTCAAAGCGATAGGCAAGCCAGCGTTGGGCCTGCCCCCGGTACTTGCCCTTCCGGCTCGAACGGGCAATCTCGTCCGGGTAGTCATAGGCGAACCACTCCGGCGCTTCTTCCAACAGCGTCACCGACTGAATGGATGTTTCTTCATAGAGTTCCCGCCTGGCGGCCTTTTCCGGCGTTTCACCGGCATCGATCCCACCTTGGGGCATCTGCCACTTGTACTGGTAGCCATTTTTGTTGGCCTCCGGTGACCTGCTGCCGACCCAGACTTTTCCGTCACGATTGATCAGCATGATCCCGACACAAGGGCGGTAGGGCAGGCCATCCACGCTTTCAGGATAACCCGGTCCAAGATCCAGTTTTGTCACCAGAAACCTCACTCAATACGCAAAAGAAAACCGTGGATGCGACGCTGCCGCGTATATTATTCGTCGCGGTCGATGGTTGCACTGACTGGAACCAGCTGCAAGCCGCGTTGCTCGAGATCCTGCACCCATTCCTGCAACTGCCGGACGGTGACGGGCAGCGCAGACCCGGCAGCCACGGCATATCCGCGTGCACGGGCAACGCTCTCAAGCTGCAGAAGTTTTGCATCGATATTGCTTTCCCTCGGCACTTCATCAAGCACAACATCAACACCGCTGAAGGGCATTCTGAGTTCACCGGCGACCTCATCAGCAATGCTGCGCGAGGTTGTGCCGTTGTCGACAAACATGAGACCTCGGGATTCAAGCTTTTCCAGAAGGTACTGCATGGACGGGCGGGTCGATGAAAATCGAGCTCCCATTTCGCCAATCACACCGACATAGTTGGTTGCCCGAGTGAGCAAAAACGCCAGCCGGTCCAACAGCTCCGTGGGCTGCAGGCTGACAAGAAGCGTGTGCGGGCCGGGATCATTGTCCGGAAAATCGAATGGTTCCAAAGGCAGCTGGAGAAGCAACTCGTGCCCTTTCATCCGGGCTTGCTGCATCCAGAGGTCCAAATCGGAACCATAAGGCGCCAGCGCAAAAGTCACATCCGCCGGAAGACTGTCGATCGCATTTTGCGTCCCCGCCTCACTCAGCCCGAGACCAGTCACAATGACTGCGATCTTCGGAATAGAAGTGAACTGCGTCACGATTGGCCGCGCGTAGGCATCCAGCGGTCGGACACCAGCGTCGCTGACCATCGGCAAGAAACCATAGTCGGAGCGTTCGCTCACGCGTGTATCCGGATTGATAGCCAATCCTGTCACCGGCGCGTCGGGCCCCAATCCATCGGGACGGATGATCATTTCATAACGCGGGCCAAGATAGTCTCCGCTGGACTGCTGACGGAGATTTGGGCCGAGATCATCGCCCACGGTCGGACGGATCTCGACAACCTCAATGTCCTGGGAGGTAATCCCTTCGACAACCTCATCAAGCGGCAAGACGGCAAACGGTTCCCCGCCATAAGGGTCGTCAACCACCAGAATCCAAATAAGCGCCGTTGTAAAAACGACACTTATCAATCCTGCACCAATGAGGCCAAACGGCAGCCTGACAAGCCGCCGCTTTCCCATTCCTAAGGGAGCTGTGAGATCTTCGCTCGACATATCGTCCAGTGCCTTTACGCCGGCAACGCGCCGGCATGATCATTGTTTTTTGGATACGCAGAACGAGTGGAGAAGGTGCGCCGTGGCCGGCGCACCTTGGAGTATTAGTTTTTCGGAACCGACGCTGTATCAGCAATCGGTGGGAACGCGCTGTTCACCTGAACGCCGCGCAGAAGATCAAGCGCCAGGTTCAACTGGGTGTCGTCTTCCGGATCCGGCGGGATGTAAGCCTGGCTTCCGGACTGTTCTTCACCCTCGGCTTCAAGGTGGCCGCGAAGACCTGCTTCACCCCGTGTTTCAACACGGCCAACAAGCTCCTCCGGAAGTTCCTGAAGGGCTTCGATGTCCGGGACAATACCTTTGGCCTGGATAGAATTTCCTGATGGCGTGTAGTAGCGCGCCGTGGTCAAGCGGATTGCACCATTGGCACCCAGCGGAATGATCGTCTGAACGGAGCCTTTCCCGAACGAGCGTGTTCCGAGGATTGTTGCCCGGCGGTGGTCTTGCAAGGCACCTGCAACAATTTCAGACGCTGACGCGGAGCCGCCATTGACCAGTACGATGACAGGTTTGCCGTCTGTGAGGTCACCGGCGCGCGCGTTGTAGCGCTGGGTTTCATCTGCTTCCCGGCCTCTAGTGGACACGATTTCACCACGATCAAGAAACGCGTCGGACACAGCAATTGCCTGGTCCAAAAGGCCGCCCGGATTGTTCCGCAGATCAATCACGAAACCCTTGAGCTTGTCTTCGCCAATGTTTTTGGCGGTTTCCTCAAGCCCTTTTTTCAAACCATCGAAGGTCTGCTCGTTGAACTGGGTTACACGAACATAGCCAACATCATCCTCTTCCCGCCAGCGGACGGACCGGATGCGGATGATGTCGCGGGTGATCGTGATATCGAGCGGCTGTGTCTGACCTTCGCGGCGGATGGTTACCACGATATCCGTGTTGACCGGACCACGCATTCTTTCAACAGCTTCGTTGAGGGTCAGACCCTGAACCTGTTCGCCGTCAATATAAGTGATCAAGTCACCCGCCAATACACCGGCCTTGGCCGCAGGTGTTTCGTCGATCGGCGAAACGACCTTCACCAAACCGTCTTCCATGGTCACTTCGATACCCAGACCGCCGAACTCACCGCGGGTCTGCACCTGCATATCGCGGAAGCTTTTGGGTGACATGTAACTGGAGTGCGGATCCAGCGATGTCAGCATGCCATTGATGGCGCTTTCAATCAGCTGTGCATCATCGGGAACTTCAACATAATCCGAGCGGACCCGTTCAAACACGTCCCCAAATAGGTTCAGCTGCCGGTATGTATCAGTTGCCGCAGCATTTGCTGCTCCTGACACATGGAATGGCATTTGGGACAAGGTTGTCACAGCCGCGGCCCCCAAAAGGGCACCTGCCAGCAGCAAGGAAGCTTTCCGTATCATCCGCGAGCCTTTTCTTCTTCTGTGCGTGCCCACCATGGTGTGGGATCGACCGCACGGCCGTCCTTCCGAAATTCAACATATAATATCGGCTGGGTCGAGCCCATACCGAATGTTGATGCGCTTGCCCATTGGGTCGCGCCCATTACACCGACCGGTTCGCCGGCCAAAACAAATTGTCCGAGCTCCGCATCGATCCGGTCCATTCCGGCCAGGAGCACATGGTAGCCGTCACCCGTGTTCAGGATCAAGAGCTGGCCATAAGACCTGAAAGGGCCAGAATACACCACCCATCCATCTGCTGGCGATGTGACATTCGATCCGGGGCGTGTGGCGATCGACTGGCCTTCCGTCACACCGCCAAACTCATCTTTTTGACCGTAATCCTTCAGCACAGTGCCGGATACGGGTTGAGGAAGCCGTCCTCTGGCGTCCTCAAAAGCAATCGCAGGCGCTAAGCGGCCAGGATCCGAAAACGGATCGTTATCTCGCGGCGTCCGGTTTTGATCCAAAGCAGCCTGCCGGGATTTCTCAGCGGCTTCCCGGGCGCTTTCGATCTCAGATTCCAAGTCTGCAATCAATTCCTTGAGCGAACCTGCCCTTGCCGCCAATTCTGCTGCACGGCGCTTTTCATCCTCAAGGCTACGGACCGTTTCAGTATGTTCCAGCCTTTTGGCGCTTAAGAGAAGTTCCAGCCGTGACTTTTCCTCAGCCAATCGCATGGCATCACCGCGAAGCCGGCGTTCCTCATTTGCGATGACTGTCTTCAAGCGCTGAAGCTCCTCCAAATCAGCGGCCAAGGCCTCCGTTTCCACCCGCAGTTCCGGCATGACCGCATTTAAAAGAATCGCGCTGCGAACCGCCGAAAGAGCGTCACTTGGGCGAACTGCCAATGCTGGTGGCGGCCGGCGGCCAATACGTTGAAGCGCCGCCAACACTTCAGCTAGGACATCGCGGCGCGCGATCAAGGACAAGCGAACAGCGTCTTCATTCTCGCCAAGACTGCGCAACCGACGTTCAGTGTCCGTCAGCTCTGTTTCAAGACCGCGAATTGTGTCTGCCGTGTTGATGATCTTTGCATTGAGGGTGTCGCGGTCCCGGTCAAGGGACTGGATTTCTCGGGCAATCGCCGCTTGCCGATCCGACGAGACAGTGATGTCTGACGTAAGCGCGGCGAGCTCCTGTTCGCGCTTCGCCTTTTTCTCAATCGCAGCTTCAATTTCCGGTGAGCTGACCGCAACCTCGGACGGATCTACCGTCTCGGTGACGTACCCTGGCACTGGCCACAGAAACGCACAGGCAAAAAGGCCGCTGAGAAGTGCCGAATGACCAGCTTTCTTCCACCGCCGTTTTCTAATTCCCCTGCCCGGATCTGATCTCAAGTTGCGCGATCTCCAATACGCCATACGAACTGCGATACCGGCATGGCGTTAACGAAGTGTTTACCGTAGTGGCCAAACCGTTAACACCACGCCCTTATCCACCGTTCGCAGCATTATGAGCACTATCGGCAGAATGCGGCGATATGCTGGCGCTGCGTTTTATGATCGAGGATCAGTTGATCAAACGCGATGATAAGGATGGCCGGACTGGATCGTGATCGCCCGGTAAATCTGTTCCGCAAGAAGAATGCGGGCAATTTGATGCGGCCAGGTCATCGCCCCTAACGCCAGTTTGAAATCGGCGCGGGCCAAAACCTCTTGACCATGCCCATCGGCACCACCAATGGCAAAAACGATGTCCGGCGCGCCGTCATCCTTCCACCTCTCCAACCGCTCCGAAAAGGCTGGGCTGGTCAGGTTCTTGCCGTTTTCGTCCAGCACGATCAGCTTTGCGCCAGCCGGTAGAGACGCTAAAATCGCCCGTGCTTCATCAGCCTTGCGATCTTCGGCGCGCTGAGCGCGGCTTTCCTGCATTTCTGAAAGACCGACATCGGTAATTCCGAGCGCGCGACCAGACTTGCGCGCCCTGTCCATGTACCGGTCGAAAAGATCTTTGTCCGCACCAGCCTTCATGCGGCCAACGCAGATAAGTGAGAAGCGCATCAGATCCTCGCCGGACGAATATCCGGTGCCACTACTGCTTCGACAATATCACGGGGCTCCTGGACGGAACCCTCGTGCCAGGTTCAGCCGATATACTGCGGTGCGTCGTCTTCTTCCGGGGCCCACATCTTTTCCAGATTGTAGAAACCACGGACTTCCGGACGGAAGATGTGAACGATCACATCACCGGCATCGATCAAGACCCAATCACAGGTGGTTTGCCCTTCAACGGTCGCATTGCCGTGTCCTGCAGTTTTCAGGTCACGCTGCAAATGATCCGCGATTGCCCCGACATGACGATGTGAACGGCCGGACACAATCACCATGTGATCGGCCAGGGAGCTTTTTCCTGCGATGTCGAGAGTAACAAGGTCCTCTGCCTTGGAGTCTTCCAGACTCGCGAGAACCGTATCGAGGAGGCCGGCCGTAAGGTCTGCACTTACGGAAGCCTTCATAGGAGTGGACATTTCTGTCCGCCCGCTTTCAAGGGACATGGTCAGGTGGAATGCCTTTCGCTGTCTTCAATGGCCTGTGTCCAACGTCGTCACGAACATGATTGTCCGACTTTGCACGTCACCCGTTTTGGCTACAGGCCGGTTGACCAATGTGCGGCCGCCCCCTTAGCAGCCACACTACATAATACCGCGTCTGACTTGGCAATTTCAAGACAACGGAATTTTCACTAGGCTGTTTGCCTTATCCGTCACCCCTTGCGCCTCAGATCAGTTGATGAAGTCTGATCCAAAGGGGTGTGCAGAAACGTCCATACCGGAGGGTCCATATCGGGAAGAAGACCTGCATCCTCTTCTGGAAGCCGATATTTTTCATAGGCTTTTGCCATTGGCGACGACAACATCGAAAGCGATGCGCCCGGTCTGTCGACGACTGCGACCGGCACGGTGCCGAGAATACCTCGCCAATCCTGCCAATGATGAAACCCTGCCAAATTGTCAGCACCCATGACCCAAACGAATCGGACCGACGGGTTTCTGGACCGCAGTGCCTGCAGTGTCTTGGCCGTGTAGGGCGTGCCCAACACTTTCTCATAAGCGGTCACTTTCATCCGCGGATGATTGGACAACGCACTCGTCAACTGAAGCCGCATTTCAAGCGGCGCCAGCTCCGAATGGCTCTTCAGTGGATTGCCCGGTGTGACAAACCACCAAACTTGATCCAGCCCAAGACGCTTCAGAACAGTGTCGGCAACCATCTTGTGACCGGAATGCGGCGGATTGAACGACCCGCCGAAAATTCCGATCCGGTTGCCCGCTTCACAATGGGGCAATTTCAACCAGTCCTGATGACGGTCCTGGCCGGTGGACAATTTGCTCATGGACGGATTTGGCCCGTCCCATGCACCTTGTATTTGAAGCTTGTCAACTGCTCGACGCCAACGGGCCCGCGCGCATGCATCCGTCCTGTGGCGATCCCGATTTCCGCCCCCATCCCGAATTCGCCACCGTCCGCGAACTGGGTCGAAGCGTTATGCAATACGATCGCCGAATCCACTTCCGCCTGGAACCGGTCCGCGGCAGCTTGATCCTCGGTGATGATGCAATCGGTGTGATTGGACCCGTAATGGGCAATGTGCGCGATGGCAGCATCGAGATCCGGGACAATCATCGCAGAGAGGATCTTGTCCAGATACTCCGTTGACCAATCCTCTTCACTTGCTTCCAAGACACCTGAGCCAATTTTCTGGACTTCGGCATCGCCGCGGATCTCGCAATCACCTGCGTTCAATGCATCCAAAATTGCCGGCAAATGGCTCTCCGCAACATCCTTGTGAACCAGCAGCGTTTCCAAGGCGCCGCAGATCCCGGTGCGGCGGAGCTTGGAATTCTTCACAATCGACACGGCCTTTTCGAGATCGGCAGCCTTATCGACAAAGATGTGTACGAGCCCCTCAAGGTGCGCAAACACCGGAACACGCGCCTCGGTCTGAACCCGTTCGACCAGACTGCGCCCGCCACGCGGAACGATCACATCGAGGTTTCCGTTCAATCCCCGCAGCATTTCACCAACTGCCGCCCGGTCGGTCACCGGTACGATCTGGATCGCATCTTCAGGCAAACCAGCCCCAATCAGACCTTTTTGCATCGCTGCGTGAATAGCCTTGTTGGAGTTCACGGTGTCAGATCCACCCCGGAGTACGACAGCATTGCCGGCCTTCAAGCACAGCGCACCGGCATCGGCGGTCACATTCGGACGGCTTTCATAGATCACACCAATCACACCGAGCGGTGTGCGGACCCGTTCGATCTTGAGACCATTCGGCCGTTCCCATGCCGCAATCACGCTTCCAACCGGATCATCCAGCGCAACGATATCCTCTAGAGCTTTGGCAATCGCTTCAACGCGCTCTTCGTTCAAGGTGCCGCGATCTAGAAACGCTGCGGTCTGGCCATTGGCCTTCATGGCTTCGACGTCTTTGGCATTGCCTTCAAGGATTTCCGGCGTTGCGGCCCGCACCGCTTTCGCCATCGCCACGAGCGCATTGTTTTTTGCCTTGGTTGGGGCATTGGCAAGCACCCGGCCAGCCGCCCGCGCCCGCGTGCCGATCTCCGCCATCAAAGCTTCCGTCGACTGTGCCTCAACCTTGTCCAGCATTCCTTCAACTCCCGTTTGGCACGTTCATCAGCGCCACCTTGAATTGGTGTTTTTAGCTTGTTCCGTTCAAAAAGCCATCTTCGAGCACAAGATCATCCCGGTGGATCATCTCGGCCCGGCCCGGATATCCGACAATTGCCTCGATTTCGCGGCTGTTACGGCCAGCAATCAGCTGCGCCTCATCCATGTCATAGGCAATGAGACCCCGCCCGGCCACTGCACCGTCCGGCGCCAGGATTTTCACTGCGTCTCCACGGCTGAACTGACCGGAAACGCTGGTCACCCCTGCAGGCAACAAGCTTTTTCCGGACTTTAGGGCACGAACGGCACCCGCATCCAGAAGGATTTCGCCGCGGGGCTCCAACGTCCCGCCAATCCAGGCTTTACGGGCGCTTGCCGGTGTCGCCAATGCGGGGAACCAGGTGGCCCGTGAGCCCTCGTTCAGGCGCTTCAACGGATTGAGTTCCTTGCCGGATGTAATCACCATTGACGTTCCTGCGGCGGTCGCGATTTTCCCGGCATCGATTTTGGTCTTCATCCCCCCGCGGGAAAGTTCGGACCCGGCACTGCCGGCCATCGCTTCAATCTCTGGCGTAATCCGCGAGACTTCCGGCAAGAACACCGCAGACGGATCAACATGCGGCGGCGCGGTGTAAAGACCGTCGATGTCCGATAGCAGGACAAGACAATCGGCGCTCGCCATGGTCGCAACGCGTGCGGCCAGCCGGTCGTTGTCGCCATACCGGATTTCGGACGTAGCAACGGAATCATTTTCATTGATGATTGGAACCGCACCGAGCTTTAACAGCGTTCCGATGGTGGCACGCGCATTGAGATATCGGCGCCGCTCTTCCGTATCTCCGAGTGTCAGGAGAATTTGACCGGCGCGCCGATTGTGCGCGTCCAGCGCCTCGGCATAGGCTTTGGCCAATGCGATCTGGCCTGTTGCAGCCGCCGCCTGGCTTTCTTCCAATTTGAGAGGCCCTTTTGGCAACCCAAGGATCCCACGGCCAAGCGCGATAGACCCAGACGACACCAGAAGCACCTCAGCTCCGGCATCCATCAGGTCAACCACGTCGGAGACCAGAGCCTCCAGCCAGTCTTTCCGAAGCGCTCCATTGCCAACAAGCAGCGCCGAGCCGATCTTGACCACAATCCGGCTATGGGTCTTGAGGATCCGCTGCGCCGACATCAGGGATGCCACCCCTCCTGCTCGGGAGACGGTACCTGATTGGCAGCTTCTTCCTTGTCGCGATCGATGGCCCGGACAATCATCCGCAGGGCGCGGTCAACATTCAGACCGCTGGCAGATGACAGGATCAAGGGTCTTTGACCACAGGCAGCCTCCAGGCTGGCCGACTTTTCTGCGATCAGATCTTCGGTCAAGGCATCGCATTTCGACAAGGCCACGATCTCGGGCTTATCCGTCAGACCAGCTCCATAGGCTTCCAGCTCTCCGCGGACGACCTTGTAGGCCTCGCCAGGGTCTTCTTCACCCGATCCATCAACCAGATGGAGGAGAACGCGGGTCCGCTCCACGTGACCCAGAAAGCGGTCACCAAGGCCGGTGCCTTCGTGGGCACCTTCAATCAGACCAGGGATATCGGCCATGGCAAAGCTGTTGCCGTCGATCTGCACAATACCAAGGTTCGGGTGCAGGGTGGTGAAGGGATAATCTGCGATCTTGGGCTTCGCTGCCGATACGGTTGCAAGGAAGGTGGATTTGCCTGCATTCGGGAGACCAACCAGACCGGCATCCGCAATCAGCTTCAGCCGCAACCAAATCCATTTCTCTTCGCCTTCAAGACCCGGATTGGCGCGGCGCGGCGCTTGGTTTGTCGAAGACTTGAAATGCGCGTTACCGAAACCGCCATTGCCGCCCCTCATAAGGTGGACCTTTTGGCCGATTTCCGTCAGATCGGCGATGATGGTTTCGTTATCTTCTTCCAGGATCTGCGTCCCGACAGGCACTTTCAGAACGACATCGTCGCCATGCGCTCCGGTCCGGTTCTTACCCATCCCGTGAACGCCCGTTCCTGCTTTGAAGTGCTGTTGGTAGCGATAGTCGATCAGCGTATTGAGGCCATCAACGCATTCGACAATGACGTCACCGCCCTTGCCGCCGTCGCCACCATCCGGTCCGCCGTATTCAATATATTTCTCGCGGCGGAAGGAGACACAGCCCGCACCGCCGTTTCCTGATCGCACGTAGATCTTTGCCTGATCGAGGAATTTCATTTTTCTTCTCTTTTCATCCTGGACCAGGACATGATCTTCGTTTCGATCAATAACCGGTCGTAAAGTCTGCGCGCATCAATTCGGTTTGCAAGGCTGGCACTGGCCCGGAGCGCGCGGCACTGTCACAGAGGCTTTCTCCAACCTGGCGAAAGCCCATTTTATTCATAACCGCCAAGGACGCGGCGTTTGTCTTCATGGCTTCGCTGACAACCCGATTGTGATCCGTTGTCCGGAAAAGCCATTGAAGCGCAGCCAGAACGGCTTCGCTCATAAACCCTTGCCCCCAATAAGGCTGCCCCAGCCAATAGCCGATCCGGGGCGTTTCCTGCAACTTCCGAAAACCCACCGCGCCAATCATTTGGCCATCATGGTCAACATGAAAGGGCAGTTCATCGGCCTCTTCCGGTGCCTTCCAACTCGCAGCCGCCCTGTCCAGAAATGCCCGTCCGCCCTCCAGATCATAAGGATACGGCACCCGGGACAACATCTTGACGACCTCGTAGTCTCCGAGAAGCGCAGCGCAGGCATTCAGGTCATCACTTCGCGGCGGCCGGAGCACCAGCCGCCGGGTCCGGATCTCTGACGGGATCATGCCACTTGCCGTCTGGCTTCGTAGTCAGACCGCTCCAGGCAGACGACGACATTCGAGACCTTCCGGTCAAGCGCCTTGGCATACCGTTCGGTCATGGCATAGGGCTTGAACCCGAACTTGCGTAACAATCCGCGGGACCGGGTATTCTCTTCAAATGCCCGGGCACCAATCGCATCGGTTTTGTAAACGTCGAAACCCCACTCCAGAACGCTCTCAACAGCTTCCGAAGCATAGCCATGACCCTGGAAGGCCCGCCCGATCCAATACCCGATTGAAGGCGCATTCGGCAATTCATCGAGATCACCAGGCGCAATGATGCTGACAACACCGATGAAAACACCGCCGAGCGTGATCGCGAAGGCAGCTTCATGTGTGAGCGGATCGACCCCCACAACAGTTTCCAGATAGGCTTCCGTCTCGCCTTCCACAAACGGCCAGGATACAGCGCTCAGCCAGCGGACAATTTCAAAATCCTTACCGCCAAGCTGTGCAATTGCCGAAGCATCATCGGCGGTCAGCGGCCGCAGAACCAGACGGCGCGACTTCAATTCTGGCAACGTCATCATCGGCCTTGCCCCCATCCTTTCAGAGATTTCCAGACGGCTTTTTCAAGCGTGTACCGCTCGATCGGCACAGACCCGCCGGCCCCGAGCGACCGGATCATCGACTGATCGCGATACTGGAAACCCGATTTGATCAAAACCCTGCGCGAAGCCGGGTTGGTCACTCGACAAGAGCCCTGCAATTCTTCGGCGTCTGTATGCGTGAAGGCATGATCAACAAGCGCATGGACCGCCTCGGTCGCATAGCCCCGTCCCCAGAAGGGTTCACCGAGCCAATAACCAATATGCAGAGGACCATCCGGCTCGACATTGGCGTAGCGGGTCAGACCGATGAGGCGGCCCGTGCTTTTCAACCGGATCGCAAACCCGGCGTTCAGCGGACGGTTGCGCTCAGCCTTTTCGATCAACGCGCGGCCGTCTTGCGCCGTGAAAGGATGCGGCATGGTGGACAGGTTTGCCGCCACCTGTTTGTTGTTCGCCAGGAACACCAAATCAGCCAAATCGTCCACACGCGGCGTGTCGAGCCGCACATGAACCGCTTCCTGCGGCAACGGGGCCGCGTACAAACTGCTTTCGTCTAACAGACCATCGCTTTCAACAACCATTTTTTCCTCCAGCCAAAACAAATCAAGGGAAAGATGGTGCCCCATCTTCCCCTTGGATCTTTGACTGGTCTTGGATGCTGACCTGTCTCGAATTGCCGGGGTCTGGATGGGACACCGGCGCTTCGAAACGTCACGTCGGCTTTACTCCGCAGCTTCCGCCACTGGGACCACATTGATGAAAGTTCGTTTGTTGGCTTTCGCCTGAAACTCAACTTTGCCTTCAACGGTCGCAAAAATGGTGTGGTCCTTGCCCATGCCTACGCCGGTGCCAGGATGCCAGGTTGTGCCACGTTGACGAGCAATGATGTTGCCCGGGATTACGGCTTCGCCACCATATTTTTTGATGCCAAGACGGCGGCCGGCTGAGTCGCGGCCGTTGCGGGATGAACCGCCTGCCTTTTTATGTGCCATCGTTAGAACTCCTCGTTCTTCGAATACTTATAATGTCAGGTCTTAAGAAACAGCAGCTCAGTTGCCAGCCAGTTCTTTCGCCTGCTCAACCCAGTTACCGCGTTCGAACTTGCCCTTCAGGCCGGTCTCTTCTTCAACGCGAGCGATGTCATCAGCGCTCATGGCTGCGATCTGAGCGAAGGTGGTGATGCCAGCTTCGTTCAGTTTCTTCACAGCAGCCGGGCCAGCGCCGTCCAGTTTCTTCAGGTCGTCCGCGCCAGCGTCTGCAGCCGGTGCGTCTTCCTTGACTTCAGCCTTCGGCGCAGCCGCTTTCGGCGCAGCCTTCTTGGCCGGTTTTGCACCACCGGTCAGGATGTCGGTCACCTTAACGAGGGTGAATGCCTGACGATGGCCATTGCGGCGGCGGGAATTCTGACGCCGGCGCTTTTTGAAAATGATAACTTTGCGGTTGCGGCCCTGATCGACCACTTCTGCAACAACGCTGGCACCTTCAACGGTCGGAGCGCCAACTGTGGTGTCTGTGTCGTTGCCCACCATCAGCACTTCGTCGAAAGTTACGGTGCTGCCAGCTTCGGCATCGAGTTTTTCGACCCGGAGCAGGTCGTCAGCGGCAACTTTATACTGCTTGCCACCAGTTTTGATCACTGCGAACATGTCTCGCACGTCCTTCTTTTCGTTTTTTAAATCCAACAACTCGCTTGACGCCAGTTGCGGAAACCGCGTTGAACAAAGGCGCCGAAGCAGCAAACATCTGCTCTCGGTCTTTGGCAGGTCATTACAGCGGCTTGAGTAAAGCGCATTCCTGCGGGCCCGGCCCAACACGAAGGCCGGAGTCTGGGCAGACCCCGGCACTTCGAACAGCGCGCAATATATGTATCGGCATCGGCATGTCAATCTTTTCTTGGAATTGAAACACGTAGTGGAGTTGACCGCAAAAGCACCGCGCGCCGATAATCCCAATCTCACGCACCAAAAGATGCACGGTGGGCGACTACCTACATATGGACATCCATGTCTCGAACTGCCGCACGGACTCCTCCCATTTCCGCCTCCAACTGACGCACCTTACTCTCGAGTATTGCAACTGCTGCCAGGTTGTCGCGCGCTTGAACTGTCGTTTGGCTTACGGTGACGTCTGTCGCATAAATTTCAGCCTCAAGTTCGTTCACCTTGGTCGACAGACCGGCAACGCCAAACCAGCTTTCTTTTATGTCCGTTGCACTGCCCTTCAGCTCAAACAGTTTGCCAATTACTTCGAACTGGATGCCCGTCAAAACGACGTTGAGGATAGGCTTGACCATACAAGATCCGCCAGCAAGCAAAGTGAAGTCTGCATCGACCTGGACTGTAGACGTTGCCCCAAAAAAGAAGTTGTTTGATACGCCGGTCACATAGGTGTCCTTCGCCGTACTTTTCTCATATTGGTGACCGCCGATGACCTTGTAATGGTCCTGCGAGCTTTCGTAGATCGTCCCGTTTGCTGATCCGGAACTCGTCTCGCCGGCTGTGATGTATATGTCCTTGCTGTCCGCGCTCGCGATCTTCACATCGCTTCCAGTTGAGGAAATGGAAACCGTCCCTGCTGCTGCGGTCGTATAGGAACCTGTTGCATCAAGCTCGTAGTTCCCATTGACCGCCTGATTATAGGCTCCGGTCTCAATGTACATTTTCTCGCCAGCCTTAACGAGGATCCGTCCATCGCAGGACAGTAAGATGCCTTTCAGTGTTTCACTGTCGCTCACACCAGCCGCCTGGTCGACCGCAGTATCGCTGTCGCCAGCGTCACTTATGTGCTGCTGCGGGTAGTAAGCTGCGAGTTCACTGGACGTGCAATCGTATTCAAGATCGGACGCCTCGCCGAGCCTTAGGATAGCGCCGAGCTCATCATCGTCCCCGTCATCGTCCACGTTATAAGGTACGAAGAAGTATACGTGTGGCGTGCTGTATTGAACGTCGCTTTCGCTCGATATTGTGGTTTCCGAATCCATGTCCGCGTCCTGTGCTCTAAAATAAGACGCCGGACATGGCCGGCAGGTAACCGCTAGCGACTGATGTGTCCTTGTCTTTGTTAGGAGTTGATACCAGACCTTCCTATCGACAAGGGAACAACCAACAGATGACTCAGATTTAATATTGAAGATACAAAACGGCAATATTGCGCAAACCAGCCGCAATTGGCTTCGCCGTGCCTGTACCAGACTAGCGGGCAGAAACTCAGAAATGGGAACTTCGAAATCGGGACTTGCGGGCATGGGCAGGTTTGTCTATGTTCCGCGCCGCTTAAGACCCGTTTGTCGATAAGCATCGCGGAGAGGTGCCGGAGTGGTCGAACGGGGCGGTCTCGAAAACCGTTGAGCGCGCAAGCGTTCCGAGGGTTCGAATCCCTCTCTCTCCGCCAGCCACTTTTTCACTCTCCGCCATTTCGGCGAACCGCAGACTTCCGCGAATCTTCAAAAACGGCCAACCTCGAACAGAGGCTGGTATCGTCCATGGTATCGCGCAAGGTATCGTCCTTCGTCTCCCTTGAGGCAGTTCGTCAGGAACACCGGAATAAGTCGTCTGCTCCCCCTTCCGGAACGCAAAAAACCCGGAAACCAAAACGTCCCTCCCCTGGCCCCAATCTGGTTCGCTCGGGAAATATTTATCTTTTTCAAGTTCGATGGCCGAAACAGCTGGACCCGGACCGCCGAGCGGCCCCGATCCGGATCAGCCTTGGCGCTTGTCCTCACCGCGAAGCGCGCCGCCAGGCTGATCTTTTGATCGGATACGCGCGGCACCTCTTCGGGCTGACGGAGCTTAGGTGCGTGACAGAAGAACAGTCTAAAAGTAACGAGGCTTCCGAGGATAATGATGAAGACTTTCAGCCCGCGCTGGGTGACCCAATTGTGCAAGCTGAGTTCATTGGCGAGTTACGAGCCTATCACAGGATCATTTCCAGACCACCGCCGCCTGACAGTCCAGCAGACGAGAAGATGTTCGCGGCCATGCGCGGCTTTGTAGGTTTGGCAAAAGAAATTGCCGAACCGGAAAGCGCTAATCCGCTCATCATGGACAATTTTGAGGAACTTCGGTCGAGATATACGAACGACCAAAAAGCCGCAATTGCTGAGAAGGACAATACGGCACGAGCGCCTGACCCAAGAGAAGAGACAGCCCGCAAAGCCAGAGCACTGGCTGAGCGCACAGGTATTTCGACAGAATATGCCGGAACAGCGGAAAAGACATTACCAGCTGAGACACCGCCAAAGGCTGGATCGACTTCGGACATCAAACCCACATCGCAGTCGGCGGGAAAAGCTCCCGTCGCAGAAGTGCTTCCAACATCTCCGGTAGCACCCGCGCCAGTTCAAGCTCCTACACCACAGAAGACAAATTCACCCGAACGCCCTCACACGCCCGTCCACCAATATGACAGGCGTACCGTTCAGCGAGCCCACTCAACAAAACCACTCTTCTCATATGTGGCCGAGGAATACCTGTGCTCATGGCTCGGCCGAAATCCGGAAGCATCAAAGGATATTGATTCAGCCCGCACCCGGAAAGAACTTTTCATTGAATTGATCGGCGATCACCCGGTCGATACATACACTGGTGCGGACCTCCAGGCTTTCGTGGAGTTCTTGAAATTCTACCCTGCAAATCCGAACGCGCGTTCTCCGGCCCTATCCGCCCGGGAAATAATTTCCGCGAACCAGACATTTGAACTACCACCGCTTTCAAAAGCATCAGTCCAGAACGTATATGTGTCGAACATCAAATCCATGATCCGACATGGAATGGTCGATTACGAATTTAAGGATCCATTTGATGGCGTCCGATTGCGTTACCCGAGTACCGCATCCAATCAGGTCGAAACGGAACCGCTGAGTTCTGATCAAATCACCCGGATATTCCGCACAGGTGTAGACACTGGCCTGTTGGACAACACCATGCTGCCGTTGCTGGGCCACTTGACCGGGAGACGGCTTGGTTTGCTGACCTACCTGAAGGGCACGGACATTTGGGAAAAGTTTCCCGGGGTTTGGGTCGCGCAAACCTCGGGCATATATTTCGATGAAAATGAGAACCGTTGGAAACGGGTTCCCTATAAGACAGGGGCAAGCACCCGGTATTTCGTACTCCACCCCTTCCTGAAAGAGATTGGGTATATCGACTGGGCATTAAAACAACAGGATTGGCTGTTTCCAGGGCTAATGAAGCTCGCAGACCCCGCAAAGTCTGCATCGCAGTACATGGGGCGGCTATTCAAGAAAGCCGGAGTAAAGACCCGCGAGGACGGCGGGCGAGAAATTTTCCATTCCTTACGGGGCGGACACATCGAAGACCTTCGTGAACAAGGGATTGATGCTCGCGACCGTCGTCTTCAGGTCGGTCACAAGTTAACCGATATCCACGAGGAATACGGTTTCAAGTCACTGACAGAAAAGGCCGCGCGTCGTTTAACGCAAGCTTCTCTGAATGAGGAAATCGACTACTCGATGTTTCAGGGACTGGATTTCGAGAAGATTGCGAATAACAAGCGATCCCGGGGGAGGAAACGAAGCAAATAGCGCTATTAGTTCTAATCCTGCCGCTTTGAAATGAGCTGCGCAAGGCTCTGCATCCGAAAAGCCTTGAAAGCATCGTCATTTACAATGAACTTGTGGAGTTCTGCCTCATCTGGAAGGCGCTTACGCATGAAGTCTTTGTTATTCTTCAAAGAACCACGCTCAATCGATAGGGTCGGGTTACTTTTGCACTTTTCCTCAAACTCAGTCTGAGGACGGGAAAACGCGTGGCTGATCAGAAGTTCGTTGAATTGCCGCCTTACTAATGGAAGGCTGTTTAGTTCTCAGTTTTAAGTGTCAAATCGCCGCGCAACACTCGTTCCAGGCAATGCGATGCTCATAACCAACGTCTTCGTCTTTTTCGAGAATTTCTGCATAATAGTTTAGGAACTCTGTTGTGTTCGGAAGAAGCCGTAAATAATATTTAATAGTTTCGAAAACGCCGTTCACGATAATCTCGCATCCATTCTGCTTCTCGAACTCGTCCGCCTTCGCGAGGATGCTATCCTGTTCTGATGAATCAATCCCCGCGGTCGATAGAAGATAGTATCTAGAAACGCTTTCAGCGCGCACCTTATCTATGGCCTCAAGAACATTGATAAGGGTGATTGGCTGGTTGAACTTGATTTCTACAGCTTCAATTGGCTTGCCGTCCTCGATTACAACAATATCACCAACTGTTCCCGCTTTTCTGTCCGCCGATTTCATACGCGCTAAAGCTTCAAGTTGTTGCCCGCTGAAACGGTCCATTTGTTCAAGAATACAACGATAAATAGCATATATGGCAATCTGCGGCAGCCTTGGCGCTCCCGTTTTATATGAAACCGACATATGGCTTCGCAGCAGTTTCTCAATCGTCACAATCGGTAGAGATTTGGGTCTAGTGAGGACCACTCTTTCTTTATTTCTAATTTCGATCAGTGCAAAGATGATGAGTGTTAATAGTGACTTCGCTAGTGACCCAGTTTCATCACTATTGGCAGCATTCACGACCTTTATGAACAAAGGCCCAATTTTCTTTGGTTGTGTCTTGAGAACTAGGGTTGTTTCAAGCGGACCCGCAAATGACAGTGTCTGCGTCAGCCAGTGTGACTCAACGCTACGAGGAAGTGATTTATCAATTAGAAATGGTATCGTAGCGCGTGTGTCATATGTCCTTGCAGCAAAGCCTCCAGCATACTCTGACTTATGCGCACGAATATCCTGGGTAGGGTTTAAATGCTTTACAGCTAGTAGAGTTAACGCTGCACCACGAAATGCATGCTTGGCCCGCGCAAGTTCCAAGGTATCCGCTGCGACTGACTCCGGTATCCCTTGCATGGCAATATAATCTACTGCACCAGTGTCAAGTAGGCTTTCCGCAATCTTATAGCCCTCGTCAAAAAGAGCCCTCATAAGAGCGAGATTGCCTGCTACGTCTGTTTCGGACCAGCTCATTTGACTGTACTTAGAGACTTTTCGTCGCTCGCGCGTTCGATCAATTCAACTCTACTTTCGACGAGCGCCCGTGGGGACAATAGCGGAAATGGATAAGTGCAAAGAAGTCTCTCTTTCCCAATGATTGGGTGTGTCTTGCTCGTCCTGAAATCGTACCTTAACGCACGCAGCGCTTCCGTCATCGATGGCAACTCTTTACTGCTTATATTTATACTGCCCAGAAGGACTTCGGTACCAAGAAAATCACCGCAGTTGCGTGTCTGCGAGAAATACTCTAGCGCTTTCGTCAGAGGACTACTTTTGCACGAAAAGTCAAAGTTTGAATTCACATCAACTACATCGCCACGATTAGCGTAGTGGCCGTATATATCAATTAGAGTGAAGAAGCGTGACCTAGCGGTGAGTGCTTTTTCAATTTCCTGCCAAATATGGAAAATATCAGTCACTTGCGTCATCCTGCACGTTGCAATCAGAGCGTCATACTCAGGCAGGTACTTCCTTAGCCCCGTTATTGAAATCTCCACAGTTCCTATGGATTTTGAGGCACTCTTAGATTTGAAATCCATCAAGACAGAGTTCGATTTATCGACTAACGTGATTTCTGCTCCCGAGAACCCAGGTCGTGCCTCGCCTTTGACCACAGAGCGTGAGAAAAGATTGATGTACTCGGTATTGTAGGTCGTCTTAACCGCCTTGGACTTACCTCTATCCATATGCTTTGGCTTGTTGCCATAGCGGCTTTCAATTGCCGCTTGTGCGATTGATCGAAAGCGCTTCGAGCGCTCCCTTTGTCTTTGTCGAAATGTCGATTTGAACCCGTCAGGCCGCAAGGGGTAGGTAAAGTCATTCACCTTCTCGAATACCTGTTCTCGGAGCGCAGTCGCGATGACTGACGCTAGCCGCGGTGGCACCGAGTTTCCAATCTGTTCAAGCTGGACGCCATAAGTACCCTGCAATATGTAATCGTCGGGAAAAGTTTGAAGTCGCTTGAGTTCGTCTAGTGTGAAATGTCTGTTCTTCCAATGAAACGGACCAGTAAATTTCCCAGGCTGGGCCTTGATGGTTCTACAGGGCTCATTGCGATTTACTTTGTATAGGAGATCGTGGAACTTGGAACGCCAAGCAAATACGGGCTCCGGATGACCCATCTCGGCGGTGAAGTATGCGTAATTTAGTCCTTCTGGAACATCTGGTAGGAGATGACCGTACATGCCGCCAAGATCGTCATGATAAGGCTCCTTGGGGTCTTGAAGGTCATTGACCGCGTCGAGTACAGACACCAACGGAGTGTCTGTCGGTGCGTCTGGGCCGTGTGTCGGACAAGGGAAGCCAAAATTCCCTTCGCGCAGGCCAACCATTATTAGCCTCTCTCTGTGTTGAGGCGCGCCGAAGTCAGCAGTGTCCACAACCTCATAGAAAAGCTTATATCCGTGTTCCGCAAAGGCGCTCACAATCTCACGCCAAGGGCCTCCGCCGTTTGCCCCCGGAAGACCATAGACATTTTCAAATACAAACGCCTTTGGTTTCAAACGGTCGAGAATCCGGCAGTACGTAGAATAGAGCTGGCCTCGAGCATCCTCGGTACCAATAACTCCCCCTGCTCTCCGGCCCGCAGCGGAGAAGGTTTGGCACGGCGGACCTCCGATAATACAATCAATTCCTTCTGATACGTATTCGGTCTCATCGAACTGGGTAACGTCGATGTTGAATACCTTCGTGTCGGGTGAAAAGTGACTGCCACTATCTATGTTTGCCTGCAAAGTGGCGCAGTACTTAGCTTCTATTTCGACACATGCCCGGATGTCGAAACCAGCTTGCTCGAAGCCAAGGTCGAGGCCCCCGGCTCCGCTGAACAGACTAAGGGTTCGGATAGGTCGGTCGATACTCATTCTTTTTCTAATGGCTCATAAGCTCGAATCACCACATTGATATCCCAACATAACGTTGTCCTAAGAGGTGCGAAAGCGCCGATGTGTAGTAGGCGGCGATAAATGTTCACTAATTGTACACGCACTTCGAACTCTGTTCATTGTTGTGAACTGCGTGAACCATAGATACCGAATGCTACCCATTTAGGTCGGTAAGACTGCTTGGTTACGCGAATTAATAATGATAATTCGATCCTGAAAATCGCAACCGGGAATACAGGCTTGAGTTACGATTTCTAAACCAAACAACACAAACTCAGCGGTTTAAAATCCTAGGCCAAAAGGTCACTATCAAGCATAGACTAAAACTGGAGCAACAGCGGGTGATTGACGCGCGGACGGCCCGCCATGCTCGGTTCCGGGCATGCCCAACAAGGGCGTGCCCGCAGGCCGCAGGCCGACCGAGCGGGCCGTGAGAGCGTCAAAGAGGATGACAGGCTCCCGCGCGACCGACAGCCGAATCCTTGGCCGCAGGCCGAAGAAGGATTCGTCCGTCGGCTTGTCCTGACGCACAGCGGCAGGATCGCCGGGACATCGGCTGGATCACCCCAGCGGGCAACAGGCACTAAACCCTTTCCTGCATCATTTTTTGTTGGCATTGCGTTCGCAGTTTCTCGGCTGCCTAGCTTGACCTATTCAGCGCCGACAGAAACCCTGAATGGATAGATCCGCTGGTCATAGCGCCTGGCAGCGCTCGCAGCGGGTCATCATTGGAACGGGTTTCATGGTCGAACACATCGACATATCCGTCAACACGCCGACGGCTGGTGACGGTTGACTTCCCGGCTCGGATACACCCCATCCGAGCCAACGCCGAAAACTTCTCCCTCAGTCAAAAAAGTTGACGCGGCCAGCGCTGCGCAGCGGTTGGAAACAATTTTTGCTGCTGCTTCAAACGACGGCAGTGGCCGTTACGCACGCTCTTCTACGGTAGCTCCCGGTGGTGTCCAGCCACCGCTTGATAAGATAAGGAGCTGCGTTGGTACTTCGTCTGAGACGAAGAGAAAATCCGAGCAAAAACCGAGGGTTCTTGTCAGTCGCTGGAGACTGAAGCATCAAATCTCCGCTCTCCTTCGGCCACAAGAAGACGAGCAAAAATGTCCATCGGTCTGTAAATGCGGTACTGCCGGACATGAAGTCGGCCAGGTTGGTCTTCACCGGACTACTGAAGGTAAGCCGCGGGTGTCCGGAATCCTTTCCTGTGACAGTCCTTGGCTCTGTCCGACATGTGCCCCAAAGCGCGCGGGAGAGCGCGCCGAGCGCGTCCAGCAAGTATTTAATGCTATTGATGATCTAGACGGCCGAGCGGTCTTCCTGACAATGACGGCGGGACACGGACGACGGGACCCCTTAGAGGCTCTAAAGTCTCTGATTTCCGGCGCTTTCCGGCTTACCCGACAAGGTCGTTCTTGGCGTCTCGCTGAAGAGAGGTTCGGTATCATCGGCGTCATGACATCGCCTGAAGTGACTTGGTCACAACGGTTCGGTTGGCACTACCATCTACATATAACTTTGATCCTGCGCCGGGATTGTTCTGACAATGCCCAAGCGGCAGGCGAATGGCTCTTGGAGAGGTATATGCACCTTTTGAAGGCCGCAGGCGGCAGATGTTCCCGGAAGGCGCAGGATGTCCAAGTCATCGACTTCGGCGAGGACCTAGCCGAATACATGGCTAAAGGCTCGGCGGCGTGGGAGGTGTCGAATGCCGGAGCGACGAAAGAAAGCAAGGGGGGCCTGACCCCGTGGGATCTTGCAGTTACGGCAGCCAACGGCAACCACCAGGCGGCTCGGCTTTTCCGGGAGTACGCGGCCGTAATGCCAGGCACGAGATCTTGCGTGGTTTCCCCGAAAATTGCCAGGGAGCTCGGTCTTGCCGAAACAGATGACGCCGATCAGGAGGCCATCGAGGAAGAAAAGGCCGAAGAGGAACTCGTCACCGATGTCGGCCGCGCCGACTGGCACAGAATCCTTCGGAACGGTCATGTGCCGACGGTCCTGTCGGCCATATGGGATGGTGCAGGCAAGGCGAGGATTGATGAACTGATCGATCAGCTGCTGGGGAACCCGAAGCGGCCGCCGCCGCTTCCAGTCGACGACGGGAGGCCCATTCTAGAACGAGTTCATGCGCCATCTGTCAGCGAGCTCGTGAAGGAGATTCAGAGCACCTGGGGGTTGAAAACGAAAGATGCTATTGAGACCGTGATTGGTAACCATCGATCTACTGCCAAAGCGACGAGGCAGCGGCTTGTTATGCCGGATATGACTGAAGTTGTCCGGCGGCTCTAGCTTCCGGCAGGGTCCGGCTGAAGGCCCCCACGGGGTGCCCGCGGAGCGCCGATGCTTAGGAGGTGACCGGAGGTCTGCGGATAAGCTTTAGTCGGTCACTAAATCTTATCTTCAACGCCCACAGGCAATAAATTCGGTCGTCGAGTTGCGCCGGTGACTTTCTTAGCAACAATTTCCCCTATGGGATACCAGTTCATACATCTCGAGACCTATTCAAGAAAAGCAGATTCAGAAGGCCGTTCAGTCGAGTGGATCCTTGCGGAAGCACGTCGCGATCCGGACGCTTCTCTGCATGTTGAATTTCCCCAAGCACCCGAGGTCGTCCTCGGCATCAGTCTTGACCAACTAGCCACTCGCCACTCTGAGCTCGCAGAGGGTGCCACGACGACGCTGAAGTCAGGGAAAACCCGGAAAATCCGGAAAGATCAGAAAAGCCTTTTGACGATCGTCGCCTCTTACCCGGTACCGTTCAAAGAACTGACCAAGGATCCGGAGGGACTTAAATCCCTGAAGAATTGGGAGCGCCGGACAGTCGAATGGCTTCAATCCCTGTATGGTGACGACCTTGTTTCGGTGGTCCGGCATACGGACGAGCGGTATCCGCATCTGCACGCATATATCCTTCCCCAGTCCGATCCGGAGCTCCGGGCGCTACGGATGCATCCTGGGCACGAAGCGAAGCGCATCGTGATGGAATCGGATTCAGCGACAGACAATAAGAAAGAGCTCAACCGCCGCGGGGATCGTGCATACCGTGAGGCGATGAGAAGTTGGCAAGACTCGTACCATCACGCAGTCGGTATTCCTTCCGGACTCACACGGCTTGGACCTAAACGTCGGCGGCTCTCGCGGGAAGCATGGCATGCCGAGAAACAGGCCGCGAAAGCCGTAAAAACAGCTGAAGTGCAGGCGGCCAAATATGTCGAGGCGGTCAAAACCAGGAGCTCCGCCTACGCGGACCGCGTAAGGGCGGAAGCTTCGGCAATCCGCAGTTCTGCGAAGCTTCATGCCGAGGAAGCGAAAGCTGCCCAAACCCGGGCAACTCGCCTTGAACGACGGGCACAAAGAGTTCTTGAACGCGCAAGAGCGGAGGCCACCCGAATTCTTGAGGCAGCCGCCCCATACCGGAAACTGGGTTCTCTTTTCCGATCAATCTGGGACGGCCTCAATTCGTCAACGCTCAAGAATCGCATCCGTTCGGAGCTTAGTACGCATATCGAACACATGTCCCGGAAAACATCCGAGGAGCGAAAAGCTCGACGTCACGCCGAGCGACGAGCAGAAGGACTCGAGAAAGAAATCCAGAATTCGAGGGTTATTCAGGCCGCATCGTCTAGGGAGATATTCCGGCTAAAACGTCGCCTGGAGGCCGAATTGGGGTCAAAAGCCAAAGAGTTGACGCCTAATAGTCCACGTACAGAGCCTTCCGGAGGTGTCCATGGGTACTAGGTCACGGAAAAATAGTTTGAATTTCGAAGTGTTCCGGAAACAGCGCCGACCCCGCACCTGTGCCGACAGATGGCGCCTACATGCTCTCGCCAATTTCCGGCAGCGTCGCCAAGCAGAGAAACGCAGGAGGCTCCTGTGGCTCATCGTTTTGGTCGCAGGATTTCTGTCCGGAACAAGATCACCAGCAATCACACCGAGGAAGAATTGCCATGCCAAATACAGATACCCATCACTCCATGGGGCGGCTCGTCAGAGACCTGATGCGCGCGCGCCATGGGCACAGAGATTTTCTCGAGCACCCGTCAGTCGCGGCTATTCATTCGAGGCTTCCGGAAGACTTACTCGCCTGGTTCGAGAGAGTCGTAATACTCAATCGCGACCCCCTAACGATCCATTGTGTTCCGACACACAAGAGCGATCACGCGTATTTTGAAATCTGGAGATTCATGAGAGACCGGGACTTCCCTGCCCCGGATCCGGAAGATCCGGATAACGGTCCTGAGGACGGTAACGGAGTGAGTTCAAGTGGTATCAATCAGCCCCCGCCCAAAAAACCGCCTTCGGCATTTTGAGATTGCCGCCGGTCGCCAGAAGATGGTCTCAGACAGGCCAATTACCGGAGACCATGATGAATATTGATTTGACTATCCTCACCGACGCAGTTGCTCGTGATCGAGCTTCTTCAATAGGATCGGTAAGAATGAGGAATGCGCGCATCAATCAATTGCCTGACAACGAAATTGACCATGCTCAACGAGCTTTGCTCGAGGACTTTCGCGGCCTGTATGCTAGGCGTTGTCTTGTACACAACCCCAAATGCCAATTCCTGTTCCAGAGTTGGCGCATTGGTTTTGGCGACAATTTTACGAGAGCGGTAAAAGTCTCAAACGACTATCTCCTAGATGAGGATGCTGAGCATATTGCCGAACTTATTGCGGAGAAATGGAACGAACAATTCGATTTGTATATTGAGCGCGACTATTGATGTCGTGAGCAGGGAGTTTTTCTGAAGTTCTGCAATAGTCGGTGCGGTCTGACAACTCGTTCCTTGACGCTCGGTATCGGCTGCGGTATCGCTTCGGGTATCGTAACTCGTTGGCCGCCTTGAAGAATTGGCGGAGTCCTGCGCTCGGATGGTATCGCGGAGTGGAATCCCTCTCTCTCCGCCATTTTCTATGCTTGCGCTAGCGCATTTGGCTGCTTGAGCACATGGCTCCAGGTACGGACCGTTCCCACGCAAACAATGCCCAGCTATGAACCTGCGGCTTGATAGTTGCGTTCCAGCTCGATCAGTTTTTGTTTGCGCCAGAGGCCTCCGCCATAGCCCGTGAGGGATCCGTCAGCGCCCATGACGCGGTGGCAGGGAATGACGACGGCGATCTGATTGGCGCCGTTTGCGCGCGCAACGGCCCGCACCGCCTCCGGCCGGCCAATAGCCTTTGCCACATCCGAATAGCTTCGGACACCACCTGCCGGGATTTTCAAAAGTTCGCGCCAGACATCCCGGGTGAAGGGCGTGCCGTGCAGCGCCAAGGGGGTCTCGAACACTGCTTTCCTGCCCTCAAAGAAACCCGTCAACTCATCCTGGATCTGGTCGATGATTTTTGTCCGGCCAAATCCAAGACTGCCGTTGGCATTGCGCTGCAGTTTTTTGACTTCCGAAGGCAAGGCCTTTCGGTCCAAAAACTCCAAGAGATGCAGTTGGGAGTGGTCCGCGATTGCGATCATGGGCCCGAGCGGCGTTGATACCCAGTCAGTTTTCAGTAGAGGATCAGTCGAAAACATGCCGGGCGCCTGACCCAAGATCTTTGCAAAGGCCTCCCGGAACGCGCTGGCAGAGTCAAATCCGGCCGAGACCTGCGCCTCAATCACCTTGCCGCCATCCGCCAAGGCCGAAAACCCTTCCTGAAGACGCCGCTGACGCGCCATTTCCAGGAAGGTCATGCCGAAGTGCCTCTTGAATGTCCGGCGTACAGTCGACGGGTCCAGCCCCATCCGGCGCAAATCCGGTTCGCCCCAGCGATAGGCCGGCCGTCTTTCAAGTTCGGCTATCAATGCCTTGATGACTGGATCGGCACTCGCCTCCGGGGTCGTCGGCTTGCACCGCTTACAGGGCCGGAAACCGGCATCTATGCATTCTGCAACGGTCTCATGAAATGTGCAGTTTTCCCGCTTGGGTTTGCGGGCCGGACAGGTCAACCGGCAGAAGATCCCTGTCGAGGCAACGCAAACAAACGCCCGCCCGTCATAGGACGGATCCCGGTTCAAGAGCGCCTCGTAAAGCGTATCGAAATTAGGACTAATCTTCAGCATTCCGGCACCATAGGACGAAGCTTAGAGCAGTGCAGCCGGAAATCGGGCGTTTATTTGCTGGAGTTTAACATTCAAACAAACAGGACATTCCGGACATCAGCTTTCAAGTTCCCGACATCCGCCTGTATCGCTTTTTGATTTGCCTCGATTGAAGCAGCCTTGGTTGACAGGGCCGCAGTCCCGGTCGAGAGCGTTGAAATGTTGTTTTCTATCGCGGCCAATCGGCTTTCTGCGGCCGTACTCTCGGTGGAAACACCGCGCACCATGACCTCGCCAGTACACATGTTGATATGCGTGTTTTTGAATTCCACATCGATCCCCACAATCCCGAGATTGAAGACGGACATGGAGAGACTTGCACTGATGTTTATGGCACCGAACAGGCCAGCGGTGATCAGCATATGAACGCCGGTGTTCAAGGTGAAGGTCCCGGCAAGGGTCACATCAAGCTTCCCGCCCAGGAAATAGGTTTCCGTTGCGCCATGATGGACAGCGCGGGTTGTGCCGGTCGTCTTCTTGAAGTCATTGCCGTTGATCTTCGTTGTTGACTCTTTGACGTTCAGATCGAAATCGCCCGTCCCATTGCCTGCCGAAACGCTTACATTTTTGTTCTGCCCGGATTTAATCTCGATCTGATCGTCGCTGTCGGCCGTCAGCTTGCCCGTCGCCTTGATATCGTATGTACCCGATGCCTTGTGCCTGTACTTCTTGCTTTCCAGGTACATTTCCTCGCCAGCTTTGACGAGAATGCGCCCATCACACGCCAGCAGAATACCGTTATTCGTCGACGGGTTAGGACCAGCGGCATGTTGCGCGGTCTCAGCGTTGCTGCCAGCTGTGTCACCTCTGTCTGAAAGATACCCTTCCGGAAAATATGATGTCGCGGTCTGGCTGGTGATCGAAGCTGTTTCAACGTCGGAATAGCCACCTAAACGCAAAAAGGCACCAAGCCCAGAATCGTCCGCTGATGTGGCGGTCGACCCTTTGGCTGCCGGGACATAAAAATATGTGTAGCTGGTCTGGTAGTGCGTGCCCGTATCAGCTTCTTCGATCGCGGGCGTGTTCACCAACGCCTCCACACTCGCAACCCTTGCATCCAGGGCCGCTATGTCGGCGGCGTTTTGTGTCGCGTCTGCCATTTGCTTTCTCCAGCCAGCACAAATCTGCTTACCTAGAGTTTTCGCAAATGGCTCAATTTTCAATAGTTATTATTTTGCAACCGAAGTTTTCACACGTCCCGCAAGCCGCTTTGTATTCATTATTTTCCGGTCATCGGGATTATTCACGATGGATTTAGCACTACAAACGAGAAATTACAGCCTTATCGTGCGTGATCTACAGAACCAGCAATGAAAATCGCTTTCATGGCACGAGAAGATCGATAAACAAAACAGCCGCTGAGCGGATATCTCACCCCGGCTTATCGATATACTTGCTCTTCGGTCGGGAAGCTGCGGTCTTTCACCTCATCGGCATAGGATTTTACAGCCGCTTCGATCTGGCCACCCAGATTGCCATAGACCTTGACGAATTTCGGCGGCGCGGGATTGAGACCCAGCATGTCTTCAAGAACCAGGATCTGTCCGTCGCATTCGGCCGAGGCACCAATGCCGATGGTTGGTATCGGGATCTGCTTTGTGATCTTAGCTGCGAGCGGTTCGACCATACCTTCCAGGACGAGCGCAAAGGCACCGGCCTCGGCCACCACTCTGGCGTCTTCTTCATGGATCGACCAGGTTTCTTCTTCGCGCCCTTGTGTCTTGAACCCACCCATGACGTTCACCGATTGAGGTGTCAGCCCGATATGCGCCATGACCGGGATGCCGCGCTCGGTCAGGAAGCGGATCGTCTCGGCCATGCGCCGCCCGCCCTCCAGCTTGACGGCACCGCACTGGGTTTCTTTCATCACTCGAGCCGCATTGCGAAACGCCTCGGCCGGGCTCTCCTCGTAGGTGCCGAAGGGCATGTCGACAACGACCAGCGCGCGCTGTGTGCCGCGTACGACTGCCTTGCCATGCATGATCATCAGGTCGAGTGAAACGCCGACTGTGGACTCCATCCCGTGCATGACCATGCCGAGACTGTCGCCGACCAGAATGAAATCCGCGTATTTGTCAACAATCGCCGCCGTATGCGCGTGGTAGGAGGTCAAAGAGACAATCGGCTCCACGCCCTTGCGCTTGGCGATCTGCGGTGCGGTGATGCGGCGGATTTGTTTTTGAGCGCTCATGGTTTGAGCTCCTTGGGAATTGCGACTGATGGCTGGATTTAGGCAGCGGGTCTGACAACGCGTTGATCGATCAGAAGGACGGACCCGAAGCGAACGGCGAGAAGAACAACGGCAGGCCTGTCCAACGTACCGCTCAGCTCGGCAAGGGTTTCGGCATCGCGGATGTCGATGCTTTCTATTTGTCCGGACGGCGCGTCCGAAAGGACGCCGCGAACGGCCGCTACAAGGTCATCAATTCGCGGTGCAGTCTTTGCAAGCTGCTCGGCCTGATCCAGGGACCGGCTCAAAGCGACCGCTTCGGTACGCTGGGCGTCCGTCAAACCCACATTCCGCGAAGACATGGCCAGGCCATCGGCTTCCCGCACCGTTGGATGACCAAGTATCTCTAGGGGCGCATCGAGATCCCGCACCATCTGTTTGATCAGGGTCAGCTGCTGGTAGTCCTTTTCACCGAAGACGGCGATATCCGGCGTCACGATATTGAAGAGTTTGGTCACGACCGTTGAAACACCCCGAAAGTGTCCGGGCCTCAATGAACCCTGCAAGACGGCCGACAGACCAGGCACTTCGACAAAAGTGTCTCCACCTGCGCCGTACATTTCATCGACGCTGGGCATAAACACAGCGTCCACGGCTTCAGCGCGCAAAAGCGCGAGGTCGCGGTCTTCGTCCCGCGGGTAGGTCGCCAGATCCTCATTCGGACCGAATTGGGTCGGATTGACGAAGATCGTCGTGACTACACGGTCCGCCTCGGTTTTTGCCTTGCGAACCAGCGACAAATGACCTTCGTGCAGATATCCCATTGTCGGAACAACAGCGGTGGTTTCCCCGCTCTGTCTCCAGACGCGCACAAGGGCACGCATATCCGCCTTGGTCCGGCAGATCCTCATTGGCTCTCCTCCCAGTCCCTTTTCGGGACTTTATTCTTTTCGCAGGTGCAACATAGCCACCCCGCCTAGGAAGGTCCAGTATCCGTTCGTTGTCTAAAAAGTCAGGTTGCGCGCCGAGGGTCAGGACCCATTAAATTGGACGAACTGGTGGGAATGAATTTGTTCGGATACAAGGCGCAAAGCTGCGGGAAACCGTCCGGTTTCCAAAGGTTTACAACGATGTTGCCGGACATATTCCTATCCCAAAGGGACGCAAAAAACGGCTTCAATCTGCTGCGTCGAACCGCTCAACCGGGCAGCCAGCCCGCTTGTTGCGTTTTTCCTTGCAGCTCATTGCCGTTTCTTGCGCCAGCTCATCAAATTTAATGGGTCCTGACCCTAAAACGCACCGTCATAGGATCGTTGCGCGATGCGGCACGCAAGAAGTGTGAAGCCATCCCGGTCCAGGGCTGCGCCAGCTTCCTGACGCAAAACTTCCGCACTCTCGATCCAAACGCCATAGCCGCCATAGGCCGCCGCGATCGCCGGAAAGTCGGTTTCGCCAAAGTCGACGCCGACATTCGGCCGCTGGCTGTTGCGCTGCTTGAGTTCGATGAGCGCAAGGCTGGTGTCCACAAGAACACAGATGATGACCGGGATTTTCAGGTCCCGAAGCGTAGAGAGTTCACCGAGGCACATTTCAAGCCCGGCATCGCCGACAAATGCGATCACCGGCGCTGTCTGGTCCACCAACCGATGGCCCATCGCCAAGGGAACGGCGCAGCCCATGGTGCACAAGGCGGACGACTGGAGCATCTGTCTTGGACCAGAGCAGCGCCAGATCTGGCTGACCAAAATACGGTGTGCGCCACTGTCGGCCGTGGCAACGGTGTTCTCAGGCATCACATCTCGTAGCACGTGGAACGCTGTGCCCGGGCCCCAGCCTGATTGTTCCGGCGCGAACGCTTCAGCAAGGTCCTTGCGGACTGCGGCCGGCTCACCGCCTGACCAGGAAGAAGCGGTTGTGTCACGTGCTTCAGCCAGAAGGTTTAGCGCAGGTTCGACGGCGCTGCGGAGCGTTACTGCGCCTTCATGCATGCCATGGGTCCTTAAAACCGGCGTCACATCAATCACCGGCGCGTCAGACGGCCAGGGATTTCGCCAATTGATGCGCATTTCAATTGGGTCATAGCCAAGCGACAAGATGCAATCGCTTTGATTAACCAGCGGCAGAAGGTGGCCGTCGGCCTTTGGCGACAGGCCCGCGCCGCCCAGCGCGAGCGGGTCATTCTCATCGAGAAGCCCCTTGCCCTTGTAGCTTGTTACGAGCGGGATTTTGTAGGTGCGGCAAAACTCGGCAATAGCTTGCGAAGCGCCCTCATTCACAGCATCCACCCCGGCAATGGCGATGGGCCGCTCCGCCTTTGCAAACAACTCAATTGCGGTGTCCAAATCGGAACCGGACGCAGGTGCGGAGGCGGCGGGGCTTGAGCGGAACTTTGAAGACCAAGCTTCCGAAGTTACTGTTTCGGCGACCTTGATCGGGACGTCGATGTGAACAGGACCGGGCTGACCGTCGAGCGCGATCGCCAAAGCTTTTTCCATCATCACATCAAGCGCTCCGAGGCGGGCGGAAAAGCTGGCCTTCACAATCGGGCGCAGCAACTGTTGGTGATCAAAGACCTGGTGCGTGTAGCTTTCCGCCTCGGCTTGATCGACGCAGCCGGTCAGAAAGATCAGCGGCACCCGATCCTGCCAGGCATTGGCGACGACATTAATGGCATTGGCTGCGCCCGGCCCAAGTGTGGCGAGGAGCACTCCTGGTGCGCCGTCGGCATGCCAACCGCCTTCCGCCATGAACCCGCCGGCATTTTCGTGCTTCACCAACACGAACTTCAGACCCGCTTCATCAAGCGCCTGCATCAGTGCCAGCACCTCGCCTCCAGGAATTCCGAAGGCATGACGGCAACCTGCACCGTGAAGCTTTTGTGCAATGATATCAGCACCAGTGGTCATGGTAATTCAGTTTCCTTTTGCCGGTGTGTCTTTGCCAAGATCAAGGATGCCCCGTTGGGCCAACTCCCTGATCTCGCTGTCACTCATTTCCAAATGCCGTTTCAAGACATCTTGCGTATCCGCCCCGAGCACCGGCGGTGCTTTGCGGTAGTCGATCGGCGTCTTCTCCATTTTGATTGGAGATCCAATCAGATCCACCGATCCGCTGACCGGGTGCGGCAAGGTAATCTTCATCTCCCGCGCCAGAACCTGAGGATCTGTAAAGACCTGCCCCAGATCGTTCACCGGGCCGCAGGGCACACCAGCTGCTTCCAGATCCCGTATCCAATCCGCAGCGTCGCGCTCAATCGTCAGACGACGGATTTTTGGGACCAATGTCTTCCGGTTTCGAACCCGGTCAGCGTTTTTTGAAAAGAGTGGATCTGTGGCCAGGTCCGGTGCACCTGCAACGTCACAAAACTTCTGAAACTGACTGTCGTTTCCAACCGCGAGAATGAACGGGCCATCGGCACCCGGAAACGTCTCATACGGCACAATGGTCGGATGCCCGTTCCCAAGCCGTCCGGGAATTTCTCCAGAGACCAGATGCGCAACACCCTGATTGATGAGCCAGGACACCTGAGCATCCAACAGCGAGATGTCGATGTATTGCCCCTCGCCGGTCTGATGCCGATGATGAACTGCGGCGAGTATCGACACGGTCGCATACATGCCGCACATAACATCTGCGATCCCAACGCCGCACTTGGTTTGCGTTCCACCATCCTCATCGTTAAAGCCGGTGAGCGACATGATCCCGCCCATGCCCTGGATTAGAAAGTCATAGCCGGCACGATGTGAGTAAGGCCCGGTCTGACCAAACCCGGATATCGAGCAGTAGATCAGTTTTGGGTTGATCGCCTTCAGGGTCTCGTAGTCGAGTCCACGCCTCTTGAGATCGCCGACCTTAAAATTCTCGACCAGAATATCGGCCTTTGCAGCCAGCTTCCGGATCAGATCCTGACCTTCCTCGCTTGCCAGATCTATGGCCACCGACTCCTTGTTGCGATTGGAAGAGAGATAGTAGGCGCTCTCAGAGGTTTCTTCGCCGTCCGCATTCTTCAGGAACGGGGGGCCCCATCCCCGGGTATCGTCGCCCCGGCCCGGCCGTTCGATCTTGATGACTTCTGCTCCAAGATCACCAAGGATTTGGGTGCAGGTCGGTCCTGCTAGAATTCGGGAAAGATCGAGGACAAGGAGACCTGAAAGTGCTCCCTTCGATGGAACGGTTTGCTGCACGGATCACCCTGTTGCTGATACTTCCGCGAAAAGGACATGAGAGGCAGGCCGCCGTCAACTCTGGTGGTCTTGTCATGAGATCGCTTTGTCTCAATTTCCCGTCACCGCCAAGTGATGCGATAAGCTCATCTCAGCTTTCCCATCCGCGCATTTCGGACAAGAGCGACCAGGCACGCTCGATCCACTCCGCACGCACACTGTGGCCGCCATCATGAAGACACAACTCCAGCAGTCCGGTGACTGGCTTCCATCTTTCGCAAGACAAGGTTCCATCTGTCAGGGTCTCCGGTGCGGTCTCGGATAGGCCAGTCTGTTTGCGCCAGATATCGAAACTTTCAAAAACATCCCCCTGTTTCCATTGCCCGCCGCCGAGCCAACGCCCTTCCAGGGGAACAACAGTGTCGGTGGTGCCATGGACATGAAACAGGTACGGGGGATCTGTTGGGCAGTCTTTCGGAAGCGGCTCCCAGAAGGCGCCAGCAATTGGCGCATAGCCTGAAAATCGCTCCGATTGTTCGCAGGCCAAATACCAGGTCATGAAACCGCCGGAGGAAAAGCCGGTGAGCATGGTGCGCTTCCGATCAACTCCAAAACGCTTCGACAGATCGTGAAGGACGCTGTCGAAAAACACCGATTCATCACGGAGATTTCTCGGAGCTGTCGGAAAAGACCAGGTTCCGTTCACGCCTTGAACAGCGACGAAAGCAACGCCCAAGTCATCTGCCATCCGCTTAAAGCTCTCGTTTTTCAGCGCATTGACTGCTTTGCCGCGATGCCCGTGAAGATAAAGGATCGCTCCGAGTGGTTTCGACGGGTCGCGTTTTTCCGGCATATGGACGTAATAGGCACCATCACTCAACGTGCAGGGTGTTTCGCCGCCGCAGCTCGTCTCTGAGGCGAAAGCAGGTGAGCTCATCGCTGTGGCGACTGCAAGGCTGAGAACCCAGTTTCGTTTTTGTGTCATGCATGCGCTCCCGGCGGTATTGGTTGTTGCCAATTGGAGAGTGACCAAACGCGCGCAGATTTCCAGCACCTGATGGATCACAAGCGCGCGATTGCGGAGACCTAGGCCGTGTGGACGAATTGGAGACGTATTTCGTGAGACAAGTGCCAAGGTATGGCGGCGACGGTCCTGCAGAGCGTATCGATATACGGTCAAGGGACCGGCGGTGCCAGATCGTCGGCACTTGTCTCACCCTTTGGGCCGTATTTGCATTGCTCAATTCCAGCGCAAATCCGTCTTGATGATGCGCAAGCATCACCTTCACCGGATTTACTTGATCTTGAACGATGCAAATCCCGGCGAAATGCATCTCCAATTCGTCCACACGGCCTAGTCCCAGGTTCCTTCTGTCGGGATGTTGAGCATCCGTCCGCAGTGCTTGCAATGCACGGCGTCCGGATCATGACGGTTCAAGCCGCAATCCGGGCACGGCAGATTGACCTTAGAGGGACGGAAAATGGTCTGAACTAGCCGCAGAAACAAAGCCACACCAAAAATCATGATCAGGACCGTCAGCAGACGCCCGACCGTATCGGTCATGGTGATGTCGCCGAACCCGGTCGTCGTCAGCGTTGTGACGGTGAAGTAGAGCGCATCCAGATAGTTGTTGATGTTCTCGTTCCGATCATGCTCCAGCACAAAAACGATCGCTGTGATCACGAAAATGAAAACAAACAAATTGACTGTCGACTGGAGGATTTCCTCATTGCGGCGAAACCATTTTGACGTGTCGCGCAGCTCCTTCAAGAGGTGGTAGGACCGCAGCAAACGCAACATGCGGATGACTCTCAAAAAGGCGAAATTCTCAAAAAATGCCGGAATGATCAACGAGATCACCACCACGACATCGGCCAGGGACGTAAAGCTTGCCAAGTATCGCCAGCGGGAGCCCGCCGCAATGAGTCGGGCAACGAAGTCCAGGGCAAGGACCACCGCGATAGCGTAATCCACTTCGTGATGATGCCGGTCCGGATCGGCGATCGCAGACACAATGAAATACGCAATTGTGATGAGATCGAAGGCCAACAGCACATAGCGAAAGATCCGCGCGCTGTTGGAATGGCCAAAATACAGTTGACGCAATCGCGATTGCAGATCCGATTTTTCTGCCATTCGTTCAGCCCGCCAACCTATTCCAAAAACATATTTTCACCCGACAAGAGCGCAGATGAAATGTCAATTGAGTGACTGGTTTAACATTGGATTTTTCCAATTGATGAAGATTTTGCACGGCATCCATGATGCGAGACGGTTTATTCCGCGCGCGCCGCGCAGTAGGGTCTGCTTCAACAAAACCTGCCGGTATCGGCGATAAAAAATGAGGTTCTTGAATGTTCGATCTGAAAGGCAAAGTTGCCCTTGTAACCGGCGCGAGCCGCGGGATTGGTGAGGCCGGTGCCCGCAGCCTTGCAAAATACGGTACCAAGGTTGTTCTTGCAGCGCGGTCCAGCGGTAACATTACAAAAATCGCGGAAGATATCTGCTCCGATGGCGGTGAGGCGATTGCAGTAACCTGCGACGTTGCGAACTACGCTGAAGTTGAAAAAGCCGTTCAAACCGCGATCGACACGTTCGGTGGGATCGATATTCTGGTGAACAATGCTGGTGTTATTGAGCCAATCAGCCGTATCGAACACTCTAATCCGGAGGCCTGGGGTCAGGTGATCGATATCAATGTGAAAGGCGTCTATCACGGCATTCGCGCTGTCGCGCCGCATATGCTCGCAAAAGGTTCCGGCACAATCGTCAACATTAGTTCCGGTGCCGCTGTCAGCGCATTGGAGGGCTGGAGTCAGTACTGCTCGTCCAAGGCTGCCGCACTCTCCCTGACCCGATGCAGCGACAAGGAATTTGGCGAAAAGGGTGTTCGCGTGGTGGGCCTGAGCCCAGGGACCGTTGCCACACAAATGCAGGTCGATATCAAAGCATCAGGGATCAATCCGGTCAGCCAGCTTGATCCGTCCGTGCACATCCCTGCCGAATGGGTCGGCGAAACGATCTGCTGGCTCTGTACTCCGGCGGGAGATACCTATCGCGGTATCGACTGCTCTTTGCGCGATGAAGATGTGCGCAAGGCGGTTGGCTTGATTTGATCCCTCCGGAATCAAAAGAGGGCCGCTGAGCGGCCCTCCCATGAGATCGTTTGACCTTTGTTCCGGATTACATCCCGGCGAAACCGTTCGATACCAGAGGCTGCTCCAGCACCGTTCCATCCCGCCCAGATACAAGGGCCAAATTCCGATACTCACTAGACATGGGCACACCTCCTTTCTAACGTTGAAGACAAGGAGATTGTTCTTGAGAATCAGCAGTATGACAAGCACAAAAACTGGTCATGCATGCCTTCCAAACACGCAAATCCACAGACCGTTACTGAGGAGCAACAGCCGCGTCAGCAATGCTTTGGAAGACGCCATCAAGCTCTGCTGCCAAGCCAGCCAGTTTTTCGCCGCCCTCATCCATGTATGGCGCGAAGATAAAACTCGGCGTTTTCCAGGATAGGGTTGCAGTCTTGTCCGCATTCTCGGTCACATAAAACCGGATTGGGGCCTCAATGCCGGCAGCGACGGACGCCTCCAGCATTCGTACCGCATAGTCGTTCCGATAAACGCCGAGAACACGATTGCCCGGGATTGTCAGCCCCCTACCCTTTGCACCGGCCGAGGCGCTTGCCTGTGTTACAAGCAGCATGCCGGCCTCTTTCACTGCTGCTTTGAGGCCGTCAACCAGTTCTTGGTAGGACTGGGATGTCGATCGCACCTGCCACCCCTCACGAGGTGCAATGCTGTCAGCTTGAACGGGGCCAAGCCCCAGGAAAACCGTCAGCAGGATTGGAAACATATAACGCAAAGGCTAATCCTCCACTGGAAAACATCGAGTGGCGCGCACAATAACCAGTGGCTCTTTCACACACGTCTCACAATCGGGTGTGGGGCTTGCTGTCGGAGTCTCAGCCCATACCAAGTTTCAGACGCACCCGGACCCCGACCATCGACCCCACAAATCCGAACAGCAGCCAAAGCCAACCGTGCAGTGAGCCAGATACCAGCCCGCCAAGATAGGCTCCAATGTTGCAGCCATAGGCGAGCCTTGCCCCATATCCCATCAACAAACCGCCGGCGATCGCCGTCAAGACATCGCGGCGGGTAAGCTTCCAGAGCGGCGCATATTTTCCAGCCAGTGCGGCCGCGGCCATCGCGCCAAAAATGATCCCAAAATTCATGACCGATGTCGTGTCTCTCAAGACACTGTTTTCAAGCGCGCCTTTCTGCCAGGTCCAATACGGCCAGGTTTCCACCGGAATCCCGATGAAATGAAATGCCTTCGCGCCCCAAAGGGCGAAGGCGGATGTAATGCCCCATGGCCGGCCAACCACGATAAAAGTTGCGATTCCAACAACCGCTAGCATCACCGCACCGAACATCGGTGACCATGGGCCTTGCAGAACGGATTCGGTTTTACGGGCCGGCGCGATATCCCCATGCGCGCGGCGCTCCAGCCAGACGGTCAAGAGCGCAATACCCCCAAGCACCAAAGCGGTCAGCAAAAACGCCCCTTGCGGACCAAACTCGCGGATCAGCGAAACCGGCTGTAGCTTGGGCAATTGCCCCCACAAATGGAGATGCGCGGTTGCAAACACGGACCCGAGAATAAAGGCGGCCAACGTGATCATCATACGCGTCGATCCACCGCCCGCGGTGAAGAGCGTCCCCGACCCGCAACCGCCTCCGAGCTGCATGCCTGCGCCAAACATGAAGGCTCCGATGGCGGCAGCGACGCCGAACGGAAAGACGAAACCGCCCGCCGGCCATCCAAGGGTATCGCCCCATGCGATCAACGGAAAGGAAACGGCGCTTGTCAGCAGGATGAGGACGAACTGCGCCCGCAAACCGCCGCCCCGTTTCTCCGTCACAATGCGCCGCCAAGCAGCGGTAAACCCGAAGCTCGCATGATACAGCGAAATGCCGGCAAGCCCGCCAATCAGGACAGCCATGCCTTGGCGGGGACCCGCAGCTGCATGTGCGCCGATCGATATCAGCCCGATGATACCAAACGCGATGACTGCAATCGCAGTTTGAGGACTTTTCAATGACACGGCCATAGTCGCTATCTCTTCAAACTTAAGGACACTCGGTCAAAAACAAGCACACACTCACTATCTCCCAAAAACGCGCAAGGAAAGCCCCGCCGTGGCAACACGCCGCCAACACCATTTTGTGTTTTGCAGTTCAGGACACAGCTGCGGATCTTGGGTTCAATAGCGTTCAACCTCGTTGAGGCTCAGTGCTGCCACGTTTTCTTGCAAACGTCAGCGCGTTCAACGGAACAGCAACAAAGGCTCAGCATGCGTCTTAGCGATCAATTTGGATACGATCTCACCTTGACCAGCCCTGCAGCCGCAGAAGCATGGGACAAGACGGTTCTAGCGTTTCTGGCCCATGGCAAGACAACGCCCGCCCACTTGGAAACCTGCTTGACCGAAGAGCCCAATTTCGCTCTCGGCCATGCGACACGCGGACTGTTTTGTCTCCTGCTCGGCCGCAAGGAATTGGTTGAGACTGCGCGGGAATGCCTATCGATTGCTCGATCGTCTGCTGCAAATAGTTCCGTGACCGAGCGCGAAACCGCGGTGATTGAAGCGTTGGCTGCCTGGCTCAACGGATTCCCGAGCCGATCCGCAGATCTCCTGGATGCTGCCCTTTCGAAGGCGCCGCGCGATGCGCTGCTCTTGAAACTCGTGCATGCAATCCGGTTTGTCCTCGGCGATGCCACGGGGATGCGGTCCTCAATCGACGGCGTTTTTGATGCCTATGACCCGCAAAATCCTGCATTTGGCTACGTTCTTGGATGTCGTGCCTTTTCGCTTGAAGAAACGGGCGAATACCGGCTCGCTGAAGCTGCCGGTCGGCTCGGTCTCGAACATGCCCGCGACGATGCATGGGGACTTCACGCTGTCGCGCATGTTCATGACATGACAGGCCGAACCGAAGAGGGCGCCGGCTGGCTTGAAAACCATCCGGACGGCTGGGCGCATTGCAACAACTTCGGCTATCACGTTTGGTGGCATCTGGCGCTCATGTATCTCGATCAGGGTCAGGGCGACAAAGCCTTGATGCTGTATGACCGCGACATTCGGAAAGACAAAACAGACGACTATCGCGACATTTCGAACGCCGCTTCGCTGCTGGTGCGCCTTGAGCTGGAGGGGATCGACATCGGCAGCCGTTGGGATGAGCTTGCGCTGATTTCCGACAAACGCGCCGAAGATGGCTGCAACGTTTTTGCGGACTTGCATTATTTGATGGCCCTGTTGAACGGGGGCCGCCGAATGGGCGCCGACCGGCTCATCGCTGGTCTCAAGCAGCGCGCAGACCAGGAAACCGACATCGGGCACGTGTCATCTGAAGCTGGTCTGCCCGCTGGGCTTGGCCTGGAACAGTACCGAAAAGGCAACTATGCCTCAGCGTTTACACTGCTCACATCCGCCAGAAGCAACATGCCCCGGATTGGCGGGTCGCACGCCCAGCGCGATGTTTTTGAGCGGATAACAATTGATGCCGCCTTACGTGCCGGATTGTCTGTAGAAGCTGAGACCCTTATCAAGGACCGGTCCCGCAAACGCGGTGCGCTCGACCGGTTCGCGGAACAACGCCTTGAAACTTGCCAGAAAATGCGGCGCGCAGAAAAGGTGATGCAGGCCGATAGTCTGCGTGCAACGAACAGCTACTGACGGTTCGCCGGTGATCCGGCGGACGATTTCATCTACACTTGCCATGTGACAAACGTGACTTCCCAGCCTCATACCAAACGCCCCCGGGACCCGCGGCTCGACTTTTTCCGCGGGATCGGGATGTTCATCATCTATATTGCCCACGTTCCCTGGAATTGGTGGACGCTTTGGATTCCGGCGAGATTCGGCTTTTCCGATGCGACGGAAATGTTCGTATTCTGCTCCGGGATGGCATCGGCACTCGCGTTCGGCAAGATCTTCGATTTGCACGGCTTGGGGATAGGCGCTGCCCGCATTCTGCACAGGATGTGGCAAGTCTACTGGGCGCATATCGGTCAGCTTCTGGTAATTGCGGTCGGCTTGGTGATGGTGCACGAAAGCGGCTATTTACAGAGCTGCTGCGACCTCACCCAGGACTACGTTGTTTCCTTGAACCTGTGGCATCTGTTTAACAACACAGCCGTCGCATTGCCCGGCATCATGACACTGACGTGGGTGCCGAACTACTTCGATATCCTGCCCATGTATATCGTGATCCTGGCGCTTATCCCGGTGATCATGCTGGCATCGCGGATTTCGGTGAAGGCCGCTTTTGCAGTGTCGATCAGTCTTTGGCTGGCGTCGCAGTTCGACCTCTTGAGCCTGCCGGCGGAACCTTGGTCTGATCGGGAATGGTTCTTCAACCCATTTGCCTGGCAACTTCTGTTCTTTACTGGATTTGCGTTCATGCGCGGCTGGATACCGGCCCCTCCAGTGAATGCAAAGCTGCTGATCCTATGCACGGTAATCGTACTGGCAACGGTGCCCTTCGCATACTTCCGCGTATATGGCGAAGCGCACCTTAACTGGGTGTGGGCGCGGGAAGTCCGTGGATTCATCAAGCCGCTCTGGATCAAGACTGAGTTCGGCGTGCTGCGGTATATTCATTTCCTGGCACTTGCCTATCTTGCCTGGGCGGCGGCCGGCGAACATGGCAAATATCTTCTGGGTCATGGCAAACTTTGGGGCGGATTTGTGCGGGTCGTCCAAAAAGTCGGACAGCAGTCCCTCGCCGTCTTCATGGCTAGCCTCGTTGTCGCTCAAGCGGCTGCGATCCTGCGCGATATGGTCTGGGGCCGGGGTGAATGGATCCCGCAGATCCTTTCCAATCTTCTTGGGTTCGCCGCCCTCATAGCCGTCGCCTATGTCGTGTCCTGGTACAAGAGCGAGCCCTGGCGCAAACCTCCGGGAAAGGCGACACTCCAGCCGGAGTTCACGCGCCAACCAAATAAGCCTCCTGTAGCCGGTGACGGATCTCATGCAGCGAAGGATGCGGACAAGGTGCTTAACTGACAAGAAAAACCCGGAAGCAAGCTCCCGGGTTTTTCTTGATCAGGACGTGACGTCCAACAGGCCTCAGTTCAACGAGACCATTTCGAGTTCCTGCTCAAAGGCGTTGGCAAGTGCCGCAGCGCGGCTGTCCGCCAAGAGGATCGGCGTTCCATCCGCATTGAGGAGCGCATAGAGCGTCAAATCATCCTCTAGCGGCGGAACGTCCGGGAACATTTCTTTCAAGTCACCGGCTTTCACCGGCTTGATGTAAGCCACATCGCCCGTACCAAGTTCGCTCAGTTCGTCGACCGTCATGACTTCGGCGATGTCGTTGTCGTCAGCCCAGAAGGGTGAATTCGTGTTGTGCATCAGTGTTTCTCCATTTTGGTTATGCAGCGAGGGTCATTCGCCGCTGGAGATTTCTATTTTTCTTATGACACGTTCCGGCTCCGGTCGTGCCAAGTCGATGGACAGCAAGCCATCTTTCAAGTCCGCACCGAGTATTTCGATCCCCTCGGCGAGAACAAATGCCCGTTGAAACTGACGGGCCGCGATACCGCGATGGAGATATTGACGGGTCTTATCGTCAATCTGCCGGCCACGGATAACGAGCTGGCTTTCTTCCACCGAGACATCAAGCTGATCACGGGTAAACCCGGCCACAGCCAACGTAATTCTAATTACATCGCCCTGACTGTCGGTTTTCGGCAACCGTTCAATGTTGTAGGGCGGATAGCCGTCATTTGCGGCCTTAGACACACGATCAAGCACACGCTCGATATCATCAAACCCGAGCATAAACGGGCTGGAAAACGCTGACATGCGCGACATCCTCAAAGTCCTTGTCGAAGCGACCTTGCATCCGGACCCTTTTCGTAAGGCACCCGGACAGGAGCATCTTGCTCCCTTCATCATTAAATATGGAGATATGTTAAAATTGATTCAAGGACACTGCCGAATTCGGCTGTTTATGCTTTGTTTTCCAATGGCCGTACACAAGCTGGCTGCAACGTCAATTGGCTAAGAGGTCAGGGCGGTGAGTGACCGTTATTGCAAAAACCGCCTCTCGACTAAGTGGGGAGCGGCTCGCTCTTTACCAAGTCCGGCTCTGGCCTTCGCCCACCGACATCATATCAACAACACGAACCCTTGTTCTGATTTCCCTTTTTCGCCTTTCCTCCATGGGCTATCACTTCCCCCGCATTTGTTTTTCCTCTTAGTGATAGTCAGTTCTCATGAACCGGAACGAATTCGACGCTTACTGCAAAACGCTTCCCGCAACCACGAACGTCGTCCAGTGGGGCAATGCGTCCGTCTGGAAAGTTGGCGGCAAGATTTTCGCCATCTGTTCCGGCTGGGGCGAAGGCACCCACGAGAAATTCAGCTTCAAGTGTTCGGACATTTCCTATTCCCTCTTGATCCAACAGGACGGCGTCATTCCCGCCCCCTATCTTGCGCGGGCGAAATGGGTTCAACGGGAAGACGACAGCAGTATTTCGGACGATGATCTGAAAGCGTATATTTCGGCGGCGCACGAAATCGTAGCGCGCAAGCTCTCCAAAAGACTCCAGAAAGATCTTGGCCTTGCAGATTGATGCCACAGCAAAGTGGCGGTCCTTAGGCCTTCTGATGGTTGCCGAAATCGCGGCCATGAGCCTTTGGTTCATGTCTGCAGCCATCCTGCCGGATTTGACTCGCGAATACCCGATTTCCGAGTTCCGGCAGGCCGCTCTATCAAGTGCGGTGCAGATCGGCTTTGTTGTCGGGGCGCTGGCCTCGGCCCTTTTGGGACTTGCCGACCGCATTGATCCCCGCCGGTTTTTTGCGTTCTGCGCGATTACCGCCGCTCTTTTTAACGCCAGCCTGCTTGTCTCCGAACCAGGTGGAGTTGTTTCCATCTTGGCCCGATTTGCTACAGGAGCCTTGCTAGCAGGTGTTTATCCCGTGGGTATGAAAATCGCTGTTGGCTGGGGTCAAAAGGACCGCGGATTTCTGGTGGGAACCCTCGTCGGCGCCCTCACCTTCGGATCTGCAGCACCGCACCTCTTGGCGCTCCTTGGGGGAACCGACTGGCGCTGGAGCCTGACGGTTGCCTCGATCGCTTCGGCGTTAGGCGGGTTATTATGCCTTGCGACCACGCTTGGGCCGTTTCATGGCACAGCCCCAAGGATGGACATTAAGGCTGTGTTTTCTGCGTGGACGAACCGCAAAATCCGGTACGCTTACCTCGGCTATCTCGGTCACATGTGGGAGCTCTACGCGATGTGGGCCTGGATAGGGATCGCGCTGACCGTTTCCTTTTCTGCGCATATGGCGGCCGAGGATGCGGTTTCGCTTGCGCGTTTGATCGCTTTTCTTGCGATTGCAGCGGGCGGTGTCGCCTGCATTGCCGCTGGTGTTCTTGCAGACAAGGTCGGAAAGGCCAACATCGCGATCCTTGCGATGGCAGTCAGTGGAACGGCTGCTGTTTTAAGCGCCATCACCTTTGGCGGCCCAGTCTGGCTGACAATCCTCTGCGTCTTGATCTGGGGCGCGGCCATTTTGCCTGATTCCGCACAGTTCTCAGCCCTCGTCGCGGATTTTGCGCCTGCCGAACAGGCCGGAAGCCTGATGACCTTCCAGACCGCACTTGGCTTTGCGTTGACTTTCCTGACTGTCCAGGTCACGCCCATGCTTGCGAACGGTATTGGTTGGCCCGCAGTTTTTGGGATCATGGCAATCGGACCAGCGATTGGCATTGCCGGTATGCTGAGACTGAAACGGCTCGCACCGGAAAGTTAAGCCTTTCTTCACAACACGGCCTGTGCCGCGTCTCTCACTTCGTAGGCAACAGACGGAGTGTAACGCATGGACACAACGAGTGGACGGGGCATCGACGTTTCCCATTACCAAGGGACGGTCAATTGGGCAGGTGTTGCTGCGGACGGAACTGAGTTTGCCATGATCAAGGCCAGTGAAGGAGAGAGTTCACCGGATCCGATGTTCTTGTCGAATTGGGCCGGGTGCAAGAACAACAGCGTAAAGTGCGGCGCTTACCACTACTTCCTTCCGACAGACTGTTTCTTGAAACAGGCAGACCTTTTGATCCAGCAGTTGAGATCCGCGGGCTATGATCCAACCGCCGATTTGCCGCCGGCGATAGACTGTGAGGATATGGAAGGCGTCTCTGCTTCCACATACATCTATGCTTTAAAAGAGCTTCTCCAAAGCCTGAAGACGCAACTCAAATGTAACCCGATGATCTATGTCTCCCCGGCGTTTTGGCAGGGGTTGGGCAGTCCCGACTTCTCCGATTATCCGTTGTGGGTCGCGAATTACACAACGGCGAGCGCGCCCGAGATTCCCTCCCCTTGGAAAACCTATGCCATCTGGCAGTACTCGGACGACGGCACGGTGGGTGGCATTGCAGGGGATGTCGATCTCGATCTCAGCAATCCAGGGGCTGGTGTTTCACCAGAACCAAAACTGAACTGGTTCTAGAGACCTAATTGGAACCGTCAGCCGTCCGGCATTTGAAGATCGAACTCTTGATACCCAAAATCCTGACCGTTGATACGCAAGCTCACGGCCTGTGTGCCGCCGTAGTAGGTCCGTGTCGTGATCGGTCGGATCGGATGAAAACGGGAAAGCCGGTGAACGGTGCCGGGTTCCAATGTGGCTTTCGTCCATTTGAATACTTTCGGCGCCAGTTTGCCGTTGGCCTTTCGAAAGTGCAGCACATAGTCAATGATCAGATCCTGAGACCTCATTGCTGTCGATTTCAACGCAGCCGAAAAGGACAATGAACTGCCGAAGCGGATCTTCCCCGTTTCAATGCTCAAGTCTGCGAGTTCAATTTCTGGCGCGTTGAGACCAAAAGCGCGCAAGGCCGGTTCATAGCCACTTTTGATCAAAGACCGGCAGGCATGCCGAACTAACTTCTCCCGCTGTGGCGTAGCATCTTTGAGCCAGTTAGCCGCGATGTCACTCACCAATGCCGGATGATCCTTTGCGATATCGTTCAGATGGTTAGCGACAGACCGGCGCACATACTCTTCCGGGTCGTCTTTCAAGGCCTCTAGCAACGGCAAGGTCGGTGTTGGATCCTCAATCAACTGATTTAGCCGCATGCCCCAGGGCAATCGCGGACGTGTGCCCTCAGAGACCAGACGCCGGACATGCACGTTGGGATCCTCTGTCCAAGGTGTCATGATGGAGAGCGCTCTTTCCTGGTCTTTTGCCAAAAAGGGCCGGACATCGAATTCGGCAGTCGCCCGCTTGGTCATTTCCTTCATGAGATCGAACGAAGCGTCAAAGTCATTCAGACCGGAGTCAGAAACAATCATACCCAGCGGCATCATGCCCCAGCCGCAGATCCCGTTCTCGTCGCTGTCCCGATCGACCGCGCCCTCCGGATCGGAATGAAGAAGCGAGCGCAAGATCGAAAACCGGCTCTCGAGCGCGTCAGGCAAATGCTTCGTGGTGACATCTGCAATAAGCCGGGCTCTCTGCTTCAGTTCAAGTTGCTGCAGTTGGCCCAGAATTTCCCTTTCAAAGGCCGTTTTTTGAAACCCAACAATGGTCCGGTCAAGATGGCTGGCCAGACACTGAACAAACTCCGGCGAGATTTTGTTTTTGAAGGGTTCCAAGTGCAGCTCCTGTTCTTCTGAAGAGCCTACATCGCATGATGACTGTGGTTGTTCCAGCCGACACTCCAGGGCTCCTGACAAGTACCGTCAGGAGCGCACTATTCTGGTTCATTTGCCGCCAGATGGTGATCGCTCAAAGCTTTCAGCCCGCACGCGCTGTTATCCTTACCATCATCCATTTACACAATAACAATTCCGGTCTGCCTCACTTATGTTGGGTAACAGAGCAGCAGGTCTCGCAATCTGAACCAGCTGAAAAGCTTCAACAATCGAGATGGCGTTTATCTCACGCCAAGCACAGAACCATGTCGGCCACTTTTGAATTTTTGTCAGTCCCAATCCTGAAGGCCGCGTACCTGGCTGTGTCAGTTTTGATCACCTCTGTTTCGGTGACCGGAATAGCGCAAGCCGACCCCATTACAATCTTCACGACCGAGCTGGACGGACACCACCAACCGGATGCCCGTGGCCGGTATGATCAGATTGTTTTGTCCGCCGCCCGGCAGCAAAACCTGCAAGTAGACTTCCGCTTCATGCCGCCGGCCCGCGCGATCCTCCAGTTCTCCAGATGTGAAGACTGCTGCGTCAGTCCTTGCAATCAAGACCCCGAGATCAGCCATTGCCCCGGCGCTACACTTTCGGATGTGTGGGACAAAGTGGAGCTTCACGCCTTTTCACTCAGACCTGACGCTCCAGATCTCGCAATCGACAATCTCAAAACTCTTGATGTCGGAGCTATTCAGGGAATGCCGCTGGGGACCAGGGTCGAAACCAACCTGACTGATATTCGGCGGGTCGACACACCCCGCGCAGCGGTCAACATGCTGACACTTGGCAGACTTGATGTGTTTTTGGGGTGGATACCTGAAACACTTGTCTACTTTAGGGTCAACGACATACCTGTGCCGAACTACGACGCAAAGAACCCTTTGAAAAGCGTCCCGATCGGTATTGCCTGTAAGGGATCGCAATCCCTTCGGCTCATTGACGCCGTCAACACTTACCTGCGCCAGGCGCCGCAGACCTCCGGGACCGAACCAATCAGTTCCTCAAATCCGGACGGGTAGAAAACCTGACATTCATTTGTCGTGCCGTGCTACCGGAACCTCGACAGCAACGGAGTGCCAAATAAAAAACCACCCCGATTGCTCGGGGTGGTTTACTCGAGGCAGGCCGACCCTCGTATTGCCGCCTGCCTCAAAAACGGTTCGATTTAGTCGATCCGTTTGCCGGTCTCAGCGTCAAAGAAATGAACGTTTTCCGGAGCTGCCGCGAGATACATGGTCTCGCCCGGTTCATGACGCGCATGGCTGGAGACGCGGATCACGATTTCCGGTCCGCCATCTTCGAAGCTCGCATAGACATAGCTTTCGGCGCCAACCGGCTCCAACACGTTTACTTTGACTTCAAGTCCAATGCCGTCACCGGAATGCGGACCTTCTACAACGGTGAGATGCTCCGGACGGATCCCGATCTTGTAGGCGTCCTTGCCCTTGGTGTTCGCGCCCGAAAGACCGGAACCCGCTTTCAAGGCCAAACCTGATCCGTTTGCTGCAACGTCCAAGAGGTTCATTGCGGGCGAGCCAATGAAGCTCGCCACAAATGTGGACGCAGGCTTGTCATAAACGTCGATCGGAGCTCCGATCTGTTCGATGTTTCCACCGTTCAACACCACCAGCCGATCAGCCAAAGTCATGGCCTCGAGCTGGTCGTGGGTCACATAGACGCTGGTGGTGCCGAGCGACCGCTGCAGACGCTTGATTTCAACACGCATCTGGACACGCAACTTGGCGTCCAGATTGGAAAGCGGCTCGTCAAACAGGAAGGCGGCCGGTTCGCGGACGATCGCCCGGCCCATGGCCACGCGCTGACGCTGGCCGCCCGACAGAGCCCGCGGCTTGCGATCCAGATAGTCGCCGATCTCAAGGATCCGTGCGGCTTCCTTTACCCGGCGGTCGATTTCCGCCTTGTCCATACCCCGGTTCTTCAGGCCATAGGCTAGGTTGTTGTAGACCGACATGTGCGGATAAAGCGCATAGTTCTGGAACACCATGGCAATGTCACGGTCGGCCGGATCGACGTTGTTGACCAGCCGATCGCCAATCTTGATTTCACCGGTGGTGATGTCCTCAAGACCGGCAACCATGCGCAATAAAGTGGACTTGCCGCAGCCGGACGGACCGACAAGCACGATGAACTCGCCATCGGCGATGTCGATGGAAACGCCCTTAACCGCTTCCACATTGCCCGCATAGACCTTACGGACAGTGTCGAGAGTAATCGTTGACATTCAAAACCTCACTTATCGCTCTCGACGAGCCCTTTGACGAACCAGCTCTGGAAGATCACCACGATGAGAACGGGCGGCACGATGGCCAGGATGGCAAGCGCCATCGCCTCATTCAGCGCCGGGATCTGTGCGCCAACCCAGACCTGCATGATCTGTTTGATGCCGCGAACCAGCGTGAACAGGGATTCTTCTGTGGTGATCAATGTCGGCCAGAGATACTGGTTCCAGCCATAAACGAACATGATGATGAAGATGGCCGCGATCATTGTTTGTGACAGCGGCACCAGGATATCCTTGAAGAACTTCCAGGGACCTGCGCCATCGATCCGGGCCGCCTCCAAAAGCTCGTCGGGGACGGACATGAAGAACTGACGGAAGAAGAAGGTGCCGGTCGCAGATGCGATCAACGGAACAATCAGGCCGGTGTACGTGTTCACCAGACCCAGCGACTGAACGATCTCGTAAGAAGGCAAGATGCGCACTTCCAGAGGAAGCAGCAGCGTCGCGAAAATGATCCAGAAGCAGAAAGTTGCCATTGGAAACCGGAAGTAGACGATCGCATAGGCCGCGATCATCGAAATGATGATCTTGCCGATGGCAAAGCCGAACCCAAGGATCATCGAGTTCATCAGCATGACAAACCCGTCGACTTCCTTGGTAAACCCGCCGGCACGGAACAGAACCGTCTCGTAGTTTTCCAGGAACTTGTCACCCGGAAGGAACTGGATGCCTTCCTTGTAAATGGTGATAGCGTCGTGCGTGCTGGTCATGAATGCAAGCGCAACGGGCGTTACCATGAAGAAGACACCCAAGAGCAGGATCACGTGATCCAGAATTTGAACTTTTCTCATCTCTCGCCCCTCAGGTGTAGTGAACGCGTCGTTCGATCAGCCTGAACTGAACGACGGTAAGTATGAAAACCAGCACCATCAGAATGACCGACTGCGCGGACGACCCGCCAAGATCATTGCCACGGAAACCATCAAGGAAGACCTTGTAGACGAGGGTTACAGGGTTGTTGCCCGGCTCCTGTTTCACAATGATGTCGACGATACCGAACGTGTCGAAGAACGCGTAGGTGATGTTGATGATCAACAGGAAGAACCCGGTCGGCGCGAGCAGCGGGAACGTGACGGTCCAGAACCGGCGGAAGCTGGACCGGCAATCAATGCTGGCAGCCTCTTGAACCGACTTGGAAATGCCTTGAAGGCCGGATAGGAAGAAGATGAAGTTGACCGGAACCTGTTTCCAGACCGCTGTTACGGTCATAGCAAAGCTCGTGTCGAAGTAGTCGACCCCGATCTGCATTTCCCAACCGAAAAGCGCAAAAAACTCCACGATTGGTCCCACGTGCTGGTCGAACAGCATCACGCCGATCAGACCCGCAACCGGAGGCGCAACCGCGTACACCCACATCAGAAGCGTCTTATACGAGGAGCCTCCCCGCAAGACCTTGTCGGCCTTCACGGCTAGAAGCAACGCGATTCCGAGGGAGAGGAAGGTTACAAAGAAGGTAAAGACAGCCGTGAAACGCGCCACACGGCCATAATCCGTTGAGGTTACGGTATCGACGAAATTGTCGAAGCCGACAAATGTTGCGCCGAAGCCAAAGGGGTCTTCCAGATAGAAGGAAGACTGCACGGCTTCTGCGGCCGGCCAGAGGAAGAAGACTGTTACGATTACCAGCTGCGGTAAAAGCAGCATGTAGGGAACCCATCCAGTCTGAAATTGAACTTTTTTCATCACGTCACCGCAACGGAGAAAGCGGGTCTCCAGAAATCTGTCGACCCGCCATCAGCCCTAAAGAACGGGGACGCGTGTTCTGCGTCCCCGCATAGATTCGTCAGCCTTAGTTGCTGGTGGTCTTGGCGAAACGCTCAAGAAGCTTGTTGCCGTCAGCTTCAATGTTCTTGAAAGCGTCTTCAACAGTGGTTTCACCGGCAAGGATCCGACCGTATTCACGGTTCATGATGTCGCGGATCTGGACGTAGAAGCCCATGCGGTAGCCTTTGGTCCACTCACCACCTGGGAGGGTCAACTGCTTGATACCAACTTCAGCGGCCGGGTTGCGGTCGTAGTGACCGTCTTTCTTGGCGAGGTCGTATGCAGCATTTGTGATCGGCACATAACCGGTTTCACGGTGCCACATGTACTGGACTTCCGGTGAAGTCAGGTACTCGAAGAAGGAAGCAACACACTTGTTTTCTTCTTCCGGCTTGCCGGCCATTGCGAACAGAGCGCCGCCGCCGATGAACGTGCCGGTGCCTGCGCCTTCAACTGCATCCCAGTAAGGCAGGTATGTCGCAGAGAACGGGAACTCAACGGTCTTCTGGATACCACCGAAAGAGCCCGAAGAACCGAGCCACATGGCGACTTTGCCTTCGTTGAACGGTGTCTGGTTGTCGCCCCAGCCTGTGCCGTAATAACCGAAAAGACCATCGTCGAGCCAGCCTTTGACAGCGGTGAAGTGGTTCTTGATCGGCTCACCGAACACCAGTTGAGTGCCTTCAGCACCATCAAAACCGTTGTTGTTCGTTGCGAACTGCAGGTTATGGCGGGACTTGAAGTTCTCTGTGAAGATCCACGGCAGGTGAGACTGAGCGAGCGGCACATAGCCAGCTTCTTTCAGCTTCGGTGCGATTTCCTGGAATTCTTCCCAAGTCTTCGGAGCTTCAACACCGGCTTTTTCGAGAGCTTCTTCGTTCACGTACAGGATCGGCGTGGACGAGTTGAACGGCATGCCGATCATCTTGCCTTCGCTGTCTGCGTAAAAGTTGCGGACGCCTTCGATGTAATCTTCGCTGTTGAACTCAACACCGGCGTTTTCCAGGATGTCCTGTGCCGGAACGACAGCACCCTTGGCGCCGATGATCGTTGCTGCACCAGCATCGAACACCTGCAGGATGTTCGGCTGCTCACCTGCGCGGAACGCGGCGATGCCGGAGGTCAAGGTCTCTTCATAAGTGCCCTTGAAGACCGGAGTGATCTGACAAGCATCCTGAGAAGCGTTGTAGTTTTCACCGATTTGGTTGACCACTTCACCGAGATGGCCGCCATGGGCAAACCACCAGGAGATTTCGGTCGCCGCGTACGACGCGGAAGAGGTACCCAGAAGGGCCGCAGCAGCTACGAGGCTGGCGACTGTCTTACGGTAAGCCATATTGTTTGCTCCCATCTAGCAGGGCTGGCCGCCCTGATCAGCAGTTGGTTTGTCATGGCGCTGACGGCTTCTTCAACGCCAAAAGGATAACGCCTGCGTTTCGTATTGTTTTCATATGAACGTTATATGACGCTCATATGAACATTAAACGACGGCTTGAGACCTGCTGCAAGAGGGAAGTGCTCAGAAACGACAATTCTTGCGACGCCTAAGCTTTCGGTTGTATTGATCAAAAACCACGCCTCATGGCGTAGTAATGGAAAGCGGCGGCTCCCCGCAGAGGTCTCGCCGTTTCAAGCCGTCAGATTTTCTGCGCAAATATAGGGAGTTATACGTAGATTGCCGAAGACCTTAATTAGGAGCTTCGAAACAATTGCGATCTCAACAGCCCGCTGTTGAGCAACCACGCTACTGTTGCAGGGACTGCTGATTTATTTGCTGGCAAACGACTGAATCAACCGACATCACAAAGAGTTTGATTTCAATCGCCATCAGACGATCAGATGAACTGAAGAGCAATCGCGGCAACCACGATGTACCGGACCGTTTTCGCAATCGCCACCAACAAAAAGAATCGCCACAGGGGCTCCCTGAACACACCAGCGACGAGCGTTACCGGGTCTCCAACAAGAGGCGCCCAACTGATCAACAAACTCCAGTAGCCATACTTCTCATACCAGTGCTGCGCTTTGGCATACCATTTCGACGCCTTCCCGGAATGCTCTGCGGGACGGGCAAACCGGATCAGTCCCAGACCGATGGCCCAATTCACAACCGATCCAAGGGTGTTACCAACACTGGCAACTGCAATCAGAGCCACCAGGTCTTCCGGGTAGTTGGTCACCAGATAGACGAGCCCCAACTCCGATTGAGCCGGAAAAAACGTTGCAGCAAGAAAAGAAGATAGGAACAGCGCAATCATCGTGCGCCGCGATATAAGTCACTTCGCTTCAGAAGCAACCGCTCAACGGGGTCAGGTAGTGTAAATTGGTAGAGAAAATGGTGGAGCCTAGGGGAATCGAACCCCTGACCTCTTCGCTGCCAGCGAAGCGCTCTCCCAGCTGAGCTAAGGCCCCATTTATGTCCGGGAACGTCGGGATCGCTCCGGCTGATGGAGGCGGAACATAGTCGCACCTCCTGGCAAGATCAAGCGGAAATTTGAATGATTTCAGCCTGCCCTTGTGGAAAAGGCCGGGAGCGCAAAAAACACTTCCCGGCCAGTCACTTAACGATCAGGATCGTCGTCTACTTCAACCCGGATACCCGGAACAGCTTCATCGTCTTCATCGTCTTCATCAATAAAGACGTCATCATCGGCGCTGTCGTCATCATCAAGTTCAACATCATCGCCATCGATGTCCGGCACATCATCATCGCCGCCTTCGGCTTCCGCGTCGGCTTCTTCCAGCGTTACGATTTCCGGAGCCGCTGCATCGTCTTCGTCTTCATCATCTTCCGGCTTTTCTTCAACCTTGGCGGCTTTCGCCGCGCGAGAGGTCATTACAGCCTCGAAGATCGTCCCGCATTTCGGGCAGGTAATCGGATCGCGGTTAAGATCGTAATATTTGGCGCCGCAGCCCGGGCACAGCCGCTTTGTGCCAAGTTCAGGTTTTGCCACTGTGCTCACCCTTCATAGCTTGGATGGTCGATTTGGAAATTTGAGTTCGCCGCCCTTAGCGCTAACTCAGGGCCGATGTCAAAGCCAAATCGCCGTTTTTTCTTTTCGGTTCCACTTTTCTGCACGATGCGTGGCAAATTTCAAGCAGGCTCACTGCATCCATACACATAAAGGATTGTTATCTGGCGCTAATGGATGACGCAGCCGCCCTTGCGTGATAGGACGTGGCACCTTTTGACAACCTAACAAGCTTGCGGACAAACATAATGTCACACACTTCCGCACCTGTTCCGCTCACTTCAGCGGCAGGCAGCCCGCTGAAAGGCACCATTCGCGTGCCGGGCGACAAATCCATCTCCCACCGGTCCTTGATGTTTGGCGCCCTTGCCGTTGGCCGCACCACAGTTCAAGGCCTTTTGGAATCTGAAGACGTTCTTGCCACCGCCGATGCCATGCGGGCCGTCGGTGCCAAGATCGAAAAACAGGACGACGGCTCCTACACCGTCGACGGGATCGGCCTCGGCAGCCTTTTGGAGCCAGAAGGCGTTATTGATTTCGGCAATGCCGGAACCGGCGTGCGCCTGACGATGGGCATTTTTGGCAGTCACAACATTGCAGCAACCTTTGTTGGAGATGCGTCTCTCTCCAAACGGCCGATGGGCCGTGTTCTTGATCCGCTGCGTGAGATGGGGACCAACGTGATTGCCCGCGATGGCGATCGCCTTCCAGCGTCGATCCGTGGTGCAGAACAAGCTCTGCCGATCACTTACCGCGTTCCGATGCCTTCAGCTCAGGTGAAATCCGCTGTGCTTCTAGCCGGTCTCAATGCGCCAGGCGTCACAACGGTCATTGAACCGATTGCAACACGGGATCACACGGAAAAAATGCTGAAAGGCTTCGGCGCAGACATTTCCGTGTCTTTGAATGAAGCCGGAGAGCGGGTAATCAAGCTCACCGGGCAGCCTGAACTGAAGCCACAGGACATCGATGTTCCGGCTGATCCGTCATCCGCCGCATTCCCGATTGTTGCCGCTTTGATCGTACCGGGCTCTGATGTCACGATCGAGAATGTCATGCTGAATGAACACCGCACCGGCATCATCACAACGCTGATCGAAATGGGCGGTGATATCGAACTCCTCAACAAGCGCAGCGCTGGCGGCGAAGAGGTCGCCGATATCCGCGTCAAGCACAGCCTGCTGAAGGGAATTACAGTTCCTGCCAAACGCGCACCGTCCATGATCGATGAGTATCCGGTTTTGGCAATTGCTGCTGCGTTTGCTGAAGGCGACACCTTCATGCTGGGTCTTGAGGAGCTGCGTGTAAAGGAATCCGACCGGCTTGCAGCTGTTGCCCGTGGCTTGGAGGCCAACGGCATACCTTGCGTTGAAACCGAAGACACTTTGACTGTCACTGGCGGTGCTTCCGATATCGGCGGAGGTACGGTTGTAACCCATCTTGACCACCGGATCGCCATGTCGTTCCTGATCCTCGGTATTGCAGCACATAAACCTGTGACGGTGGATGACGGCGCGGTGATTGCGACCAGTTTCCCGACCTTCACGTCGTTGTTTGAAGAGCTTGGCGCAAAGATCTCTGCAAACTCGAGTGAGGCCGCATGATTATTGCAATCGACGGTCCGGCCGCCTCAGGAAAGGGCACCCTTGCACGGCGGCTCGCCGAACATTTCGAGCTGCGCCATCTGGATACGGGCCTGACGTACCGGGCCGTGGCTGCCGCACTCTTGGCGAAGGGGTTGCCTCTGGGGGATGAGAGTGTTGCGATTGAAATCGCGCAACATCTCGATCTTGCTCAGATGGACAAGTCGGTTCTGTCCGCTCATGAAATCGGCGAAGCAGCATCCCGGATAGCCGTCCTCGGTGGCTTGCGGGAGGAGTTGGTCAACCTGCAGCGCAAGTTTGCCGAAACTCCTCCGGGGGCCGTTCTGGACGGTCGGGATATCGGCACGGTCGTCTGCCCAAATGCAACCGTAAAGCTGTTTGTCACGGCCAGCCCGGAAGCAAGGGCGCGGCGCCGGACACACGAAATGATCTCCAAAGGCAATGAGGCAAATTATGCCTCAGTCCTGGACGATCTGAAGCGCCGCGACGAACGGGATAGCCAAAGAACCGTGGCTCCGATGAAACAAGCGGACGATGCGGTCTTGCTTGATACGACGGAAATGGATATAGAAGCAGCGTTCAAAGCGGCTGTGGACATCGTTTCCAAAGCTGCATAGGCATCAGATGATGCGGGGCTCACTCCAGAGTGTGCCCCTTTTTGCGCATCTAGGCCGGAACCCGCCCTCAGGGCCTTTTGTTCAGAAATGGACACAATTTTTCGGCAGGACACGCGTGTGGCCTGTGACGAGACCGGATTTTCTGTTTCTCGCCCCGCCGGCCCGCTTGATTAAAGCGGAAGAACCAGACGAAACGTCGGTTCCGGGAGGCAGAAGCTCCGGAGTGCAACACCAACCCGCCGGCGGCGCGCCAAAAGGCGCTAGGAGTATCTATGTCTGATTTTAATCCCTCCATGGAAGACTTTGCGGCTCTTCTCGAAGAGTCCTTCGTCCAGAACGACCTTTACGAAGGTGCTGTTGTCAAAGGCACCGTCGTCGCTATCGAAAAAGACCTGGCCGTCATCGACGTTGGTCTGAAAGTTGAAGGCCGCGTGCCGCTGAAGGAATTCGGTGCCAAAGGCCGTGATGGCGAAATGAACGTCGGCGACGAAGTCGAAGTTTACCTGGAGCGTGTCGAAAACGCCCTCGGCGAAGCTGTTCTGTCGCGCGAAAAAGCGCGCCGCGAAGAGAGCTGGGTTCGCCTGGAAGTGGCTTTCGAAGCCAACGAAAAAGTCAACGGCCAGATCTTCAACCAGGTCAAAGGCGGCTTCACCGTCGATCTGGATGGCGCTGTTGCCTTCCTGCCGCGTTCGCAAGTGGACATCCGTCCGGTGCGCGACGTCACTCCGCTGATGCACACACCGCAGCCGTTCCAGATCCTGAAGATGGACAAGCGCCGCGGCAACATCGTTGTGTCCCGCCGGGTCGTTCTGGAAGAAACCCGTGCCGAGCAGCGTTCGGAACTGGTCCAGAGCCTGGAAGAAGGTCACACTGTCGAGGGTGTCGTCAAGAACATCACCGACTACGGTGCGTTCGTCGATCTCGGCGGCATCGATGGCCTGCTGCACGTCACCGACATTGCGTGGCGCCGCATCAACCATCCGTCCGAAGTCCTCACGATTGGTCAGACCGTCAAGGTTCAGATCATCCGCGTGAACCAGGACACACACCGTATCAGCCTTGGCATGAAGCAGCTTGAAGCTGATCCGTGGGATGGCATCGAGGCCAAGTACCCGATCGAAGCCAAGTTCAACGGCCGCGTAACCAACATCACCGACTATGGTGCATTCGTCGAACTGGAGCCGGGCATCGAAGGTCTGATCCACGTTTCCGAAATGTCCTGGACCAAGAAGAACGTCCATCCGGGCAAGATCGTTTCCACTTCTCAGGAAGTCGAAGTGATGATCCTGGAAGTCGACCCGGTCAAGCGCCGCATCTCTCTCGGCCTCAAGCAGACCCTGCAGAACCCGTGGGATGCGTTCGCTGAGCAGTTCCCGATCAACACCGAAGTTGAAGGCGAAGTGAAGAACAAGACCGAATTTGGTCTCTTCATCGGTCTCGACGGCGACGTTGACGGCATGGTTCACCTGTCCGATCTGGACTGGAACCGTCCGGGCGAGCAGGTCATCGAAGAGTACAAAAAGGGCGACATGGTCAAGGCCATCGTTCTTGACGTTGACGTTGAGAAAGAGCGCATCTCTCTCGGCATCAAGCAGCTCTCTGGCGACCCGATGGAATCCGGTGCTGCTGGCGAAATCCGTAAGAACTCGATTGTCACTTGTGAAGTCATCGAGATCAAAGACGGTGGCCTGGACGTGAAGATCGCAGATAGTGATCTGACTGCATTCGTTCGCCGCGCTGACCTTTCCCGTGACCGGGACGAGCAGCGTCCGGAGAAGTTCTCTGTCGGCGACAAGTTCGATGCACGCATCACCCAGTTCGACAAGAAGACCCGCCGTGTTTCCGCCTCTATCAAGGCGCTGGAAATCGCAGAAGAGAAGGAAGCTGTCGCACAGTACGGTTCTTCCGACTCCGGCGCGTCCCTCGGCGACATCCTGGGTGCTGCTTTGAAGCAGCAAGGTGACGACTAAGTTACCTGCTTCTTTTCCGGAAGCTAAAACGCGAAAGCCCGGCAGCGATGCCGGGCTTTTTTGTTTGTTGCTGTGTGGCCAGAACGTTCAAGAGATCCGGTCAACTCGGATCATTGAACGATCGTCAGACGACCGTCCTTCTTTGCGCCGGTCTCCGGACCGACGGCTCCAGTCTTGCGAATGTGGGATATCACTTCGTTCCGGTAAACGAGGCCAGTGTGTTCAAACGGCAGCTGACGCACGTCAAAGCTCGCAATATTGCCCGGAACATCCGCACCGATCGGCTTGCCGTTCCAGGTTTCACCGAAGGCGCCCAAAGCGATGTAGGTGTTGAAAGCAACTCGGAAGGTTTTGTCCAACTGCTCATCCAATGGCTTGCCCTGGACCGTGATATCAACAGCCCGCGCATCCGCTGCCGTCGCTCCAAGTGCGATCTTGTAGCGCAGATCCTTAGAGAAATGCAGGAAGCCGCGCGACACAAAGCCCTTCATATCAACGTTTTCCGCTTCTTCAGGGCGCAGAAGACGCTTGGCATTGTTGTTGAGCATTTCCTTAAGCTGAGCGCCGGTCATGGTCGCAACATGCACCGCATCCGCATACGGCATGACGTCATACCAGCCTCTGAAGGTCAGATCGCCCTCGGCGATACCGGCTGACAATCCGGTTGCATTAAAGATTGCAAGATCCACCGGGCCACCAGGGTAGGCCTTGGACGCCTCAACCAGCGCATCGTTCATGTAGTTCGCAAGCGCGACTTCACCAACATAGCGGTCAGCAAACGTTTCTTCCGAGGTCAGGCCCTTATCGTCAGACACCCGTCCAATTACTCCCGCCAGTTTGGTATCCAGCGCCTTGATCATCGGAGCGATATGCGCTTCCTCGAATGCTTGATCGTAGTCTTCAGGCTGTTCGAGAGAGGCAAACTTAGGATCGTCCGCCGCCACACGCTGGTCGCGCTTCTTGGTCGGGTGCAAACCGACGGAAGTGAACCAGCCTTTGCGCCCCTGATCCGCTGCGATCGACATGGCGACATCGCCCAGAAACTTGCCGTGGGCATTGGCCTGGGTGATCAGGACGCCGTTGACGACATTGTCGGTGTTGATGCCACTTTCGTTCAGCGTTGTGTGCGAATGACCGCCAATCAGGACCACCGGCTTGTCGGTCAGCCGGCCAACGGCATCCGCAATTGCAAAGTCGCCTTCTCCGATTGTGCGGGATGTTGCAGCTTTACCGCTCTTGTGTTGATCGCCGCCATAGCCGCAATGCGATAGCACAACAATGACATCACAGACTTCGGAGAGTGCCGGGGTCAAGTTGCGGGCGGCATCCACCGGGCTCGCAACGGCAAGATCCGGATCATCCGGCTGGCCAACACGGGTATCAACCGTTGTTGTCAGACCGATGAAACCCACCCGAAGGCCTTTCACTTCGGCAATGGCCGCGGCCACGTAGTCTTCGTCACGCGCTATATGCTTCGAGCCATGAGTGTTGGCTGACAGGACCGGGAAGTCGGCATCGGTATCGATACCCAACTTCAGAAGTTCCGCACCCCGGTCAAATTCGTGATTGCCAAGGACGGCGATGTCGACACCGGCGGCGGAATTCGCCCGGTAACCCGCATCGGCAACAAACTCCTCCGGGGCCCACCCCATCAGTTCATCAAAGATCGAACCGGTGTGGTCGTCGCCGGCAGACACGAAAAGAACGATCTCGTCCTCTTTTGCCGCGCCGCGGATGTCTTTGACCATCTTCACGATTTGGGAGAACCGGTGCGTGTCGCCCCGTTTGCCATGCATTTCTGTCAAGTGATTGTGCATGTCATTGAAATGCAGAACCCGAAGTATGCGCCGCTCACCATCTTCAAGCGCCGGCATCGGGACAGGATTGCCTTCTTCGGTCACGATCTTACCGATCGGCCCTGCAAGCGGATCGCCTTTCAAAAGAAACAAGCGCTCGAATACCCCGTTCGGGTTTGGCTGAGCTGGAACCATGGCGAGTTCACCGGGTCCAGCCTTGGCATGGGCACGGAAGGAAACAATGGATGGGACAAGCGCCGTGCCGGCGACGACAGCCCCAGTTTTCAAAAATGAACGGCGCGACGGCCCAGATGAAACCGGGTTCGACATAATAACCTCCTTGGCCGGATCGGCAGAATGGATTGGAAAGGACGCGTGTCCTCTTCCACGGCCAAGTGTCAGCAAAATGAATAGCCTGATAAGGATCTTTGGTGTGTCGGCGCGGTCAATTCCGGCCATCGTCACGCGATGCAAAGACTGACGCAGCGTTTCCCGGGACTATCGGAAAAACAAAATCTTACGGGCTTTTGGCGAAGGCTAAGACCGCGGTGCTTCCGGCACTTCTGCCGGTGTCTGCTCAAGTGTTTCTTCCATGAAAAAGTAAAAGAGAATGAGACCGATCACGGCAATTCCGGCGAGAAAGCCGAATGCAACGGAGTAGCTGGTGAACTGAACCACATATTCCGCCGCAATGTTGCTAAGGCTTGCTCCGATGCCGACCAGCATCGCCAACACACCCTGGGCGAGGTTAAAGCGCCCTGATCCGTTTGTGATGTCTGCAAGGATTAGTAGAAAGAGGATCGCAAATATACCGTTTGCAACACCATCCAATGCTTGGACGGCAACCAGTGCATACGCGCTATCTAACTGGCTGAAGAGCAGGCCACGGATTGGCAGAACAAGAAATGCAATTAGAAACAAAGGCTTGCGCCCCCAAACATCTGCTTTCTTGCCACAAAATAGAGCCATGACGATCATGACCAGCTGCGCCGCGATCACACACGCCGCGGTAAAAGCAATTCCATGTTCCGCATCGCTCTGCGCCGAGAGTTTTTGGCTAACTAGGGGCAACATTGCAGCGTTCGCGAAATGGAAAAGAAAGATACAGGCCGCAAACACGACAAGGCGGCGATCTTCAAAAAGGCTCAGTATGCTCTCCGGTTTTGCATCGCCGGAGACTTCCTCATCGATGCCCCCTCGTGCCAGATCATGGTCAATCGAGTGCCGGTCGATCATCAGGGCACAGATAATCATCCCGAACGCCATGGCCGCAACGAGCCAGAAGACCCCCAGCGCTGACCATGTCAAAGCAAGAACTAAGGCCAATGCGGCGGCGATCATATTGCCCGCATGGTTCCAGGCCTGATTTGAACTCATCTGCCTGGTAAAATGCGCATGTCCGACGATGCCGAGTGTCAAAGCAGCCATCAACGGCCCGAGAAATGCCGATGCCGACCCGATCAGTATCTGCGCGACGTAAACGGCCGCTGTATCGTTGAACGCAAGGATCGAGAGCGTACTCACGGCGATTGCGAGCGCACACCCAATCAACAGCGTCCGTTTCCAAGTCACAGTATCGATGATGGCGCCTGCCGGAGCTTGCATTGCCACTGTGGCGAGGCTGCCGGCCGCAAGGGCCACGCCGATCGCGCCTGGCGACCAATGCTGAAGTGTAAGTAGGTAGATTGCCAAATATGGGCCAATCCCGCCGACAACGTCGCCCGCAAAAAAATTGACACCCAGAAGCGGACGATTCAGTTGCATCGACTTTGTCTCCAACAAGCCCTTGAACCGTAGTACACCCGCGCGCAAGATAAAAAGTAAATTCGAACTATTTATTCAGCGGCAATTCGGAGATCCACTGGGAATGTCATTTAGCTTAGCCGTATCAATTGCTGTTTTTATAGCGATTGCGATCAGACAGTGGCTTCCTGAGTGGATAAAGATCTGGCAAATCATGAGCGCTGGCGCGGTTGCTGTTTTAATCACCGGGAACCTGGCGCCCACAGAAGCTTTCAATGCAATCGACTGGAATGTTATTGCGTATTTGTTCGGAGTTTTCGCGATCTCTCACGCCTTGTTCGCGTCAGGGATCTCTGAGAAGGTGAGCAACAAGATCTGCACGCCCGGCAGGTCAATCCCGCTAATACTGTTACCCTTCATCTTGTTTGTGACCGCCATCTCAGCGGTTCTAACCAATGATGCTGCGGCGGCAATTGGCACGCCGATCGCCATCGCGATTGCGGCACGGCTTCAGATCAAAGCCTCCCTCCCGCTGATCGCCCTGTGCGTTACAGTCACCATCGGCAGCATGTTCTCGCCTGTCGGCAACCCACAAAACCTGCTGATAGTGGCCGATGGACACTTCGATAACCCGGTTGGAACGTTTTTGATATGGCTGGCGCCTCCAGCAATCGTATCACTCGCCTTCACCCTGCTCTGGTTTTGGTATCGGCTGAAGACGGAAGAGACCGGAGAGGCACCAGAGGCGGTCACCCCAAAAGATGTGACCGTTCACCCGGCACCGGCTCTCATTTCCACAGCCTTGTTGTCGGTACTCGTCATCCTGGACAGTGTTGCCGGCGGAGCAAGCTGGTTTCCAGACCTGCCGCTGGGTTTGATCAGTCTGATCGCTGCAATCCCTTTGTTCGTTCTGTCTTCAAATCGTGTGCAGATCCTCAAGGAGGTTGACTGGCACACGCTGATCTTTTTCGTGGCCATGTTCATTGTGACGGGAGCTGTTTTGAAATCCGGCGTGCTGCAGGAATGGCTGAGCCCCTGGCGCCACCAACTGGGTGATCCGCTCTTGCTCAGCTCCATTGCATTTTGGGGCAGCCAGCTTTTTTCGAATGTTCCTTTGGTCGAGATCTATCTCAACCTGCTGGAAAAACACGATGTCGCAGTGTTGATGTTGCTATCCGGTATCTCCACACTTGCGGGCAATCTCTTCATCATCAGCGCGGCGAGCAATGTCATAATCATTCAGCAGGCTGAAAAACACGGCATAAAACCATTTCAGTTCTGGCAGTTCACAGCGACGGTTTTACCCGTGACTATTGTCTCACTCATAGTCTGTTATGGCTGGGTTGCACTGATGCGCGTGCTTCTGAACGGTGGAAGTTAGCTTTGAGCAGGTTACTGCGAGCGGACATGACCTTTACTCCTGACACCGCGATGCCTAGGTTTGATGACAAGAGACGAGCACCTGCAGCAGATTGCGGCCTCAAAACCCACCCCAAGACAGAATTGCGATACGCCTCATGACCGAAGCCAAACAGGGCGATACGGTGCAACTTCACTACAAGGGAACTCTGGACGACGGGTCCGTTTTCGACAGTTCAGAAGGCCGCGAGCCGCTCGAATTCACCGTCGGTTCCGGCCAAATCATCACGGGGCTCGACCGCGAGATCCCGGGCATGAAGGTCGGTGACGAAAAAACCGTCACGATCGCAGCCGAAGATGCGTACGGGCCACACAATCCGGATGCTCAGCAAACAGTGCCGCGGACGCAGATCCCGGAAAATGTTCCGCTGGAAATTGGAATGCAGCTGCAAGGTCAGACCGCGGACGGCCAGGTGATGAGTGTTGTGGTCGTGTCATTTGACGACGACAACGTTGTACTGGACGCAAACCATCCGCTTGCTGGCAAAAACCTCACATTCGCGATCCAGCTGACGGGCATCAATTGAGATAAGGCGGTAAATTCGCCTTATTCAACCCCTACGTATTGATCCAGTGTTTGCAATTTGGGTGCCTCGGGCCTAGGGTCCGAGCCACTTGGATTGTGATGATAAATTTGGAGTTTTTCGCGCAATGGCGATGGATGTCGATGCATTGGTTGATCGCAGGCGTTTGCGGCGGAAGGTGACATTCTGGCGGGTGGCAACGTTTCTTGTCGCCGCCTTGGTTCTGATCGGCGGCCTGGTGTATTTTGCGGGCGCTGCGAACATGTCGAAACGGTCTGCCCACATCGCGCGCATCCCGATTGAAGGCATGATCCTGGAAAACCGTAAAACTCTGGAGATGCTGGAGAAGATCGGTAAATCCGACGCTGTGAAGGGCGTGATTGTCTCGATCAATTCTCCCGGCGGCAGTACAACCGGAGGCGAAGCGATTTACATCGCCTTGCGCAAACTCTCGGAGAAAAAGCCCGTTGTTGCCGAAATGCGGACAATCGGGACCTCCGCAGGGTACCTGATCGCCATGTCTGCTGATCATATTGTCGCCCGATACAACACCATCACCGGCTCGATCGGTGTCCTCTTCCAATTCGGCAACTTTGAAAAGCTGCTTGAAACCGTCGGCGTTTCCATGGAAGCGGTCAAAAGCGCGCCACTCAAAGCCGAACCGGATTTCTATTCTCCTGCTACACCCGAAGCCAAAGCGATGTTGCAGGCAATGGTGACTGATTCCTACAATTGGTTTGTCGACATCCTCGCTGAGCGCCGAGACCTGGACAAATCGAAAGCCCTTGAACTTGCCGACGGTCGTGTTTTGTTGGGTCAACGAGCCCTTCAGGAGAAGCTCGTAGACGCCATTGGCGGTGAGGAAACGGCGGTATCCTGGCTCGAAACGGAAAAAGGCGTTGCCAAAGACCTTCCGGTCATCACCTGGACAACAACAGAGAGCATCGAAGAACTGCCATTTGCGTCCCGGGTCTCCCGGGAAGTCGGCAAAGGCTTCGGTTTGGCTGTCTTGGAGCCACTAAATGAGGCTAAAGGGCTGATTTCTCGGGACCTTATGCTTGACGGGCTCGTGTCGGTTTGGCAGGCTCCAGTGGCGGCAAACAAAAAACCGTAATCGAGGGGGCTCTTCATGATCAAATCAGAGCTTGTTCAGCATATTGCCGAACAAAATCCACATCTCTATCAGCGGGATGTCGAAAACATCGTCAATGCGATTCTTGATGAGATCACTGAAGCGCTGATGCGCGGAGACCGCGTTGAACTCAGAGGTTTTGGGGCCTTTTCGGTCAAAAACCGCCCTGCCCGGATCGGGCGCAATCCACGAACCGGCCAAAAGGTGGAAGTGGATGAAAAACATGTTCCGTTCTTCAAAACCGGCAAAGAAATGCGTATACGGTTGAATGATGGTGTCGACCACGGGGACGACTGAGTCCCCTCAAGGTTGCCTCATCGCCGCAATCGCGTTTTGCTCAGACCGTCAGGGAGACTGCTTTGACCCGCTTTATCAAGAACTTGATCTTGCTCGCCATTGCAGTTGTTCTCGTTCCCTTATCCGTTGCCAATCGGCACACGGTTTCCCTGGCCCTCAATCCGTTTGATCCGCAAGACCCACGCTTGACGATCCCGGATATCCCCTTGTTCTGGATCATCTTTGCAGGCCTTGGCTGCGGCATTATCGTCGGTGGCATCGGGGCCTGGGCGAAGCAAGGCCGCTGGCGCAAGGAAGCCCGTGTCAAACGCCGCGAAGCTGACAAGTGGCACAAGGAAGCCGATCAGCTGCGCGAACTAACCGCAGACGGACAGGGCAGCTCTGCGGCCGCAAGCCTGCCACGGCCGGGCAACCGCACCGCCGCATAACCGCTTTCCAATGCGGATCATTTCCAGCAGCACCATTGACCTGTGCCTGAGCGATCGGGACGCAATAGAGATCCTGCGCCAAGGTTACCGGTCCTCTGCTCAGGTCAGCGCACCACTAACGGCAAGCATTCCGCGCCCTAACATGCAGGCCGGTCAATTGGCTGTGCAGCCTGCGTGGTCCGACTTTGCCGGACAGGGGCACATAGATCGCGGCTATGTCGGCTGTTCTTTATCGCTGGCACTACCAGAACAAACCGGCGACCCTTCCGGTCTCTACGTGTTGTTCTCAGGCAGTGGCGGGCAACCGATCGCACTTTTGGACGGGGTTCGCCTCGCCACCTGGCGCGACGCCGGTTTACATGCACTGGCTGCGGCATATCTTTCCCGTGAAGATGCCCACCGTTTGCTCGTGATTGGCAGTGACCCGCGCCTGCCACGCCTGATATCTGCCTATTCAGCTGTCCGAAACATCACCTCGGTCCTTTTTGCTGGGACGGACAAGGAGATCCGTCGGAGGATCGCTGGGATTTCAGAGCTCTCTCACGTTTCGGCAGGCGTCACAGACGACATTTCCAACGCTCTTGAGGGCGCAGACATTGTATGTCTGGCGGGACCGGTGGCGGGATCTGATGACTGGATAGATCTATCCAAATTCGATCCTCCAGCTGGATGCCACGTAGATGCTTTGATGGCCAATCCACCCCTCCCGGACACGCTTTGGCAAGAAGCACGTCTCTTCACCACAAATCTGAAATCAGCGCCGCGAACCGACTGTGAATGGACGGCTGGTCTGGAAGAATTGGCGCGCGGTGAACGCGCCGGACGGCGGTACTATGGACAAAGAACACTTTTCGTTCCGTGCCCAGACACTGGGCTCGCCGATTTCGTTCTGGCTGCACACGTTTTCTTGAAGGCCTGACGTCTGGATTTCAGACGGCGGCCATCCCATTTCATTTGCTATCCGGGGGCGTCCATAAGAACAAAAAGCCGCCGCTCGCGCACATCCGCATGTGCATGGGCACCGATGTCGCACAATGTCGTTTTGCAAAGGAGCAGGACATGCTGACGACACTTGCCTATTCAGCAAGTCTACCGGCAATCACGATCGGTTTGATCGTGATCGTCGCAACAACCTATGGACTTGTTTTCTAAGATGAAGGCGCGAAGCCGGTTCCAAGAAAGCCGGCTTTTTTGCTTTCAAAATGCCGCGCTACGCAGGGGTCATCCAGCCCTGTGCGGCGCCGCCTGCATCTTTGAGCAACGCAATCCGGCCAATACCCGGCACGTCGAAGGGCGGCCGTGTGACCGAAGCACCGTGGGCTTTTGCCAATTCAAGACGTTCGTCGATGTTGTCGACGGCGATGTAGGAAAACCAGTGTTCCGGCAGCCCGTCGAAATCCGGGCCTCTCATCTCGAAGATTCCACCGGCCGGCTTGTCACTTAGATTAGCAATCCAATAGGTTCCGCCACCTTCCACCGGCATCTCAGAAAAGGTCCATCCAAGCGTGCTTCCGTAAAAAGCTTTTGCCTTTTCAGCATCCCGGGTCATCAGTTCATTCCACCAAAACTGACCGTGTTCCCACATGTCACCCTCCTGACCACTCAACCGCAGGGGAAGACATAACAGCTTTTGATTGTAGTTGCATATGGCGATCCTAAGCCTCCGGCGTGATGATCAAGGCCGGCGCCGATGGCCGTATCCCGGCAAGCTCCAACCATAGAGAATAGCTCCGCCACGCAGGAGCATCGCAACGCTTCCCGCAAGAATGGCCGCTGCCCATGGAACAACACCAACTTGGGCCAGCAAAACATAGCTGCCAGCACCTGCAAACGCGGCACTGACATAGATCTCCGGTTTGACAATCGATGAGGGTTCTTGCGCAAGCGTATCCCGCAAGACACCGCCGAAAGTCGCTGTTGAGACGCCCATCAAAACAGCAACCAACAGAGTGTCCCCAACGTTTAGGGCCTTTGCCGCGCCCATTACGGAATAGGCTGAAACACCAATGGCATCTGCCCAGCGCAAGGGCTTGTTGAAGCGTTCAATCCAATGGGCGAAGAACCAGAGGACCACGCTGACAACGAGGCAGACGACAAGATAGGCTTCGTTGACCACCCAGAAGACCGGCACACCCAAAAGAAGATCGCGTAGCGTGCCGCCTCCAATACCGGTCAGCGTTGCGAAGAACAAAAAAGCTATGAAGTCCAGTTGCTTGCGTGAGGCGACGATTCCCCCGGTCACGGCGAACACGGCAACCCCCAGATAGTCAAGCAACTGCAACAGCATTCCTGCCCCCCAAAAAGAAAGCCGCCCGGTCCGTGTGGAAGGGCGGCCTGCTTCAATTCATTGATCTTAGGGCGCTTTAGGCGCTTTTATCAACCGTTTCGCCGGGTTCTGCTCCGGCGTCTGCTTTCGGAGCCTCTTTCGGGCCGCCTTTGGAGACGCCCACCATGGCCGGACGCAGAACGCGCTCGCCAATCACATAACCAGCCTGCACGACCTGAACGACGGTGTTGTTCGGAACCTCGGTGTTGGGTACCTCAAACATGGCTTGGTGGAAATTCGGATCGAACTTCTGCCCTTCCGGCTCCAGCTTGCGCACACCGTTTTTCTCAAGCTGGTTCAGAAGGTCCCGCTCGATCATCTCCACTCCCTCGATGAGGGAGGCGACGCCGGCGTCTGCATTCTTGCGATCGTCTTCCGGCAGAGCCTCCAGCGCACGGCTAAGGTTGTCGGAAACAGTCAGCATGTCGCGGGCAAAGCCAGACACTGCGTATTGGCGCGCGTCCTTGACCTCTTTTTCAGTGCGGCGGCGGAGATTTTCCATTTCCGCCATGGTGCGCAAGGCCCGATCTTTCAGATCCGCGTTTTCGGCCATCAGAGCTTCCACCGGGTCGACCGCGCTTTCCTCAGCGGCCGCGGCAGCTTCATTGACAGCTTCAGCTTCTGGATTCAGCCCGTCCGGCTGATTTTCCGGCGATTTGTTTTCTTCACTCATTGGTGTTCCGTTTGGCTCAGACACATCTGGCGTTGCTTATACGTCCGGGGACGGCAAAATCAAAGAGAAACGGCGGATAAGCGTCATCCTTACCCGCCGTTCTGCAAAGCTCGCCTGCAGCGCCCGGCGGCAACCACAGCAATTCAAGGTCTTAAAGGGCGCTCTTGATCCAGTCGGAAAGTTTGCCTTTCGGTGCCGCGCCAACCTGAGTGGCCATCGGCTCACCGCCTTTGAAGAGGATCAGCATCGGAATGGACCGGACGCCATATTTCATGGCCATGTCCTGGTTTTCATCGATGTTGAGCTTTGTGATTTTGACCTGACCGTTCATTTCTTCGGAAATTTCCTCCAAAGCCGGCGCGATCATCTTACACGGGCCACACCATTCGGCCCAAAAGTCCACAACGACCGGCTCGTCGGAATTCAAAACATCAGCTTCAAAGGAAGCATCGGTGACTTGGGTGGTAGCCATTACAACATCTCGTGGTTCGGTGGTTCACACATACCCAGTTCAGGTACGCCAGTTGGTTGGAACGTAGGTAGCCGAAGCGGCTCCGTCAAGCAGGCCGGACCTCTGGCGCCAATCCGGCAAAAGTTTCATCAAGAAGTTCGCCCGGAATCTCCATCAACGATGGCCCTGTTGTCCAAAGCAATTGGCATCGGACTGTCTTTGCCGGATAGATCTGCCGCAGCAACTCCCTGTAAACACTAAGCTGCGCCCGATACTCCAACGGCACTTGATGAAGTGTCTCCGGCGGTTTGAGATTGGTCTTGTAATCCACAATCACAACTTCGTTGCCGTCCACAATCAGGCGGTCAATCTGCCCCGACACCTCAACGTCCGTGCCATTTGCAGAACGAATCGTTCCAGCCAGAGCCACTTCCGCCCGGCCATTTTCTGAGAACACGGGCTGAAACTCTGGTTCCTTCAGGACCTGCTCAAGCTCTTTCAGCAAAGTGTCTTTGAAAGGAGCGAAGACCGGCTTCAGAGCCTGATCAAGAAATCTCTCCGCAGCCGCCATCCGTGACACTGCCGCCAAGTCAGGCAGCAACTCTAATAGCCTGTGGACCAACCGCCCCCGTTCCAATGGCCAAGAATCCGGCTGGCGCCCAGCTGCTAGGCGCGCCACAGCCGGAACCGGTTCAATACCGTCCTTGTCTTCCATGTCTTCAAACGCCTTTGACGGTTGAAGCCGGATTTTTCTGGAAACAGGTTTGACAGGTTGATGTGCCCAGTCAGGCAGTACGTGCTCGTCACCAGATGCACTCGCATCCGTTCGAGGATGGCCAGGTGACGGTGCGCTGCTCGTATCTGCGCTGGGATCTTTTTGCCAACGCCACCCGACAACATCACCCTTGGCATCGTGCAACTCTTTGGCTTGTGGCTTCAAGGCAGCAGACACGAGCGAATACCAGCAATCGTCATGTGCGCCGCGTTTCGGCTCCCAGCCGCAAACAACCAATCGGTCTTCGGCACGTGTGAGCGCGACATAAAGAAGTCGGCGGTATTCTTCTTCCTGCCCCTTTCGGAGTGTTTCGACCGCTTCGTCATGCCAGCTGATGCGATCTGTTTTCGGAGGCAGCCAAACAAGAGCAGGCGGTGATAAGTCGTTTCCGGGACGCGGCCGCGGCAAGAAGCTCGGATCATGGATCGCACTCACCGGCGCGCCACCTGGATCAACCAGAATAACAATCCGAGCTTCCAGCCCTTTGGAGCCGTGGACCGTCATGATGCGCACCATACCCTTGGTGTTGGTCAGCTCGCGCTTGATCTCAGTCGGGGCAGCCGCCATCCAGGCGAGGAACCCTTCCAGACCGGGCGTTCCGGCCTGCTCATAGGCAATCGTCAGTGCTAGGAATTCATCCAGGACATCATCGACCTCGACACCGAGGCGGCGGCGGAACGCATGACGCCCTCCGTCCGCCCCAAGCAGTCGGGCGTAGAACTCATAGGGAGGCACAAAGTCCGCACGTGCGCGCCAGTCCTCAAGCTGCTGGCGAACCTCCTGCCATTTTGAAGAGGCCTCGGATCGCTTGACCAGCATCTGCCAGAGCGTGCCGGGCCGGATTTTTTCATCTGTTTCGCGCGCGACCTCCAGAAGATCCATGTCATCGAGACCGAACAGAGGGCTTTTCAAAACAGCCGCCAGAGAAAGATCGTCTTCCGGCAAGAGAAGAAAACGCCCGAGAGCTGCGAGATCCTGAACAGTGATATGATCTGTGAGGATCAGCCTGTCTGAGCCGGCCGCAGGGATGTTGAGATTTTTCAGCTCCCGGTTCAGCGCCTCTACGAACGGACCACGCTTGCGGACCAGGATCATGACATCGCCCGGCTCTGCAGTCCCATCCAGCATCCAGCCTTTGATGGTTGCAGCGATCCGCTTGGCAACCTTCAACATAGGGCTGCCTGAGCCGACTTGATCGACCGGCAACCGCCAGTCATCCGGTTCGCTCACCTCAGCCTCAGCTTCCAGCGGCCAAAGATCAACAATCCCGGGATCCAGCCGGATCGCCTCATGAATCGGGGCCACGCCCTCTTGCGATAGCCCTTGATAAGCGCCGGCGTCTTTGAAGACCTCATCGACCGCGCCCAGAACATCCGGTGTCGAACGGAATGAGAGCTGAAGGTTTACAGAGTGAAACTCCTGCTCCGCGCTTTGTGCCTGCTTGGAAAAGGCCCGGCGCATTTGGTCGAAATAAGCCGGAACAGCGCCTTGAAAGGAATAGATCGACTGTTTCTCGTCCCCCACTGCAAAGAGGGTCCGAACCTTTTCACGCCCGCTGTCACCGACGAAGAACTCGGCGGCCAAAGCGTTGACCACCTCCCACTGGCGCGGGCTCGTGTCCTGTGCCTCGTCAACGAGGATATGATCCAAGCCCTGATCGAGCTTGTATTGCACCCACTGAGCCGCATCTGATTTGGCAAGCAGCGTGGCCGTCTTGACCACCAGATCCTCAAAATCAAGGTAGCCTTTGGCCGTCTTTGCCCGTTCGTAATACGTGATCACGGCATCCGCGAGCCGCAACAGCGCAACAGTGCCAGCGTAGGTTACGACCTTCCGGCGTCTATCCAGAAGCTCCAAAAGCCGGGCTTGTTCAGCAAACAGCGCATCGACCATGTCCGGAAACGCTTCCGTGACTTTCTTGGTCGCCAGCGAATTCCGTGCGTCCAGCTTGCCGGTCAGGAAGACCGGAAGCCAAGCCTCGCGGAAAAGGCCTGGATCGGTCTGGCGGATCGCCGCAACAAGCGCCTCTGCCTTGCCCTGATCCGTTTTCGTGCCCGTGTTCAGCGCTTCCGAGTAGCTTAGGCAGGTGTTCAAATCGAACGGACATTCAGAGCGAAAGCGGCAATCGAAATCGGAAAGCTGCTGGGCCGGATCAATTTCAAGATCGCTCGCCAGGGCCTGTAATGCTGGTTCCAAACCACCCGCATCGACCGTCCAGCGTCGGAACGCATCGCGGTTCTGAATGAGTTCATCCAGAGCCTTTTGCGCACCGCCATCGCTCATCAGATCGATAACAGATGCAAGCGCCCGGCCGAACGGACTTTCCGGCTCCATCTCTGCCTTGTGCAAGACGCTGGCGCGCGCTTCCGCCATCAACTCTGCGGCGATACGGTCATCCAGAACGTTGAAGTGACCGGCGACATTGGCCTCGAGCGGGAACTGATGGAGAAGTGCTTCGCAAAAGCCATGGATGGTCTGGATCTTAAGGCCGCCCGGTGTTTCGAGCGCACGCGCAAACAGACGCCGGGCCATCGCGATCCGGGCGGCATCCGGATGACGTCCCTCAATCTCAAAGAGCTCTTTTGCAAGATCCGCATCGTCCATCGTCACCCAGGTGCCGAGGATCTTGAAGACGCGGGTCGCCATTTCAGCGGCCGCAGCTTTAGTGAAGGTCAGCGCCAGGATGCGGGATGGATCGGTGCCATCCAGCAGCAGCCGGACAACCCGGCGCGACAGGACAAAGGTCTTCCCTGACCCAGCGTTTGCACTCACCCAGGCGGACGCACGGGGGCGCGATGCAAGATCCTGACGCTGCCGCGTGAGGTCGGGGATCTGGAAGCCGCTCATGCCGGGTCCTCCCCGCCAAGGGCCCATTCTTGCGCGCGTGCCAGATGGTCATAAGGACCATCGATCTGACGGCCCTGCATGACGCGGGCCCGGGAGAGATAGCCGGTCTCTTCCTTGGCATAATGGGCGATCAGTTGTTCGAGACGCTGCCAGGCATCCTCGATGAGCTCTTCCAATGCCGCGTCTTTCGGGTTTCGGCCGACTTCGAGCACGGCGTCAGTCCCGCCTTTCAGCTGCAGGTAAAGCAATTCACCGACCGGGTCACCAGCTGGCACATCCTTGAAACCACCGCGCTGGATCATCGCAGCTTCCAGTGGCAGCTGCGGGGACAACAAAGCATCCACCTGTTTCTGTGACGGCACCTGGCCAGTCTTGTAGTCAATGACCGAAAGAGAGCCGGAGTTCATCAGGTCGATGCGGTCCGCCCGCCCGCGCAGGCGGAAATCCAGACCCGGCAGTTTTAGCTCGACACCGCCGCCGATCTCCAGGAACCGTTTTTCGACGTCCAAAGACCTCTTGGCCTCAAACGCGACAAACCCTTCGGCGATCCGTTGGAACCGCGGCCACCAGAGCGCCCGAATTGCCGGGAACGCATCCAGCGGTTCGAACAGCTCTTCTCCGATCTCAAGCAAACCCGTCACCGCCGTTTCGTCAAACGGTCCGGTCCAGGTCGACAAAAACTCTGCAAGTGCATCGTGAATGAGATTGCCCTTGTCGGCGGCTCCCGGTTCCCCGCCGATCGGATCAACCGGCTGCAACTCCAGCGAATGCCGGGCAAAGATCGCGTAGGGATCCCGCACAAGCCGTTCGATTTCAGTCACCGAAAGCGTTTTCGGCCGCGCTGCCAAAGGAGGTTTCGGGGCAGGCCGCTCCGCAGGACGCACATCACCTGCCTGGCGATCCAAAAGCGCAGCGAGTTGCAAATAGCGGGTGCCCCGCGCCTCCATCGCAGCTGCGATCTCCGGTCCGGCCAGTGTGGTCAGACGTTGCAGCCATCTTGATGCGACCGTTGGAGCCCCATCAGCCCTTGCGGCACGGGAAAGAAGGACCCGCTTGGCACCCATCCCTTGTGCAAAATCATGGGCTGCTGCTCCCAGGCGCCGCTCCGGGGGTTCCAGCCCCATATCCCGTTTCATTGGCCGATTGAGCCAGGGATCGTTGCGGGTACGCTGCGGCCACGTGCCCTCGTTGAGACCGCCAAGAATGACAAAATCAAATGCTTGCAGGCGTGCTTCCATTGGCCCGAGGATTTGCACCCGCGGATCCCCCGGCAAGCGCCGGCGCACTGCTTCTCCAGACATTAATGCCGACAGAACGGATGGCCATTCGTGCGGTGGCACAGAAAGACCGCTGGCCTCTGCTTCCAACAGCCCGGACCAGAACGCCGCCAGCGCTTCACCAGCCTCGGCCGCATACAGCTCATCCGCGGCGCCTGTCTCATCCGCAGAAATCGCCTGCATGACATCGACATGCGCCTGAACCAGGTGTTCCACCGGCACCGGGTCCCGATCTCCGGCCATGCTTTCCAGCGGCGTGAGAGCTTGCTGCAAGCGTGCCGCAAGGTCTGCGATCACATCCCAATCGCCCTCGTGCACCTTCTTCCAGCGCGGCGTGTGTGCATTCTCTGCCGCGGCTCTGCAGGCCTCTACCGCCATGATCAAACCACTCGTACCGGGGCGAGGCCGCTCGCCGCGGATCACCCCACGCTCCAAGGCTCGAGCCGCCGCACGGATGTCCTTGATGGGCAGACCGAGCCGCGCCAGCGGATGTTTCAGAAGCGCCAGAAGATCAATCGGCTCACAGCCATTGAGCGCAAGCTTTGCGGCCAGGATCGCCAGGATGGCGGGTGCGGTCTGATCGAGCGGCCGGCCGGCACTGTCGTCAGCCTGGATGTTCCAGCGCGCAAGCTCCGCCGCCACGCGGCGGGTGAGCATCCGGTCAGGGGAGATCAGCGCTGCGGCCTCGCCGAGTTCGATTGCCTCCCGCAAGGCAATTGCCAGGCTCAGCGCTTCGTCTGCCTCGTTGCGGGCTGTCATGAGAGCGACATTGCCGAGTGCAACCGCTCGGACATCCATCGTGGTCGCATCCAGATAACTTGTCCAGCCGTCTGAGGTGTCCGCAGGGCGCAATGCCTCCGAGACCAGTTTCTGACGTTGGCGCTGCACATCATCAGCTTCACCAAGCTCGCAAACATCCGCCCGCGTGACGCCAAGCCGATCAAGCAGCTGTTTCAGGGAATACTGCGGATGAGAGGACAAGGGCGGAGGTGTTTTTGTCCCGCTTCCATGCCGTGTGCCGGGTACAAACCGCTTGCCAAGCGCCTCCCAGGACCGGTCATCGAGGTCCAGATCCAACCCGGGCAGCACAATCACCCCCTGCTCCAACCCGGCCACGGCTTTCAGAAGTTCAGCCGTTGCCGGCACCGAGCCGGTTACGCCTGCCACAATGACCGGACCTTTTGGCAACGTCGTGGAAATGCGTTGGGCTTCCCGCCGGATCAGCGCGGACCGGCGGGCCTTCGGGTCCATCTTGCCGAGTTCTGCCAAATGCGCCGGCCAGGCCTCCTGAACAATCTGCAGAAAGTCCAGCGTGATCTGCCAATAGCGAGCATGATCGTCCGGCACCAGCCCGGCAAGCTCGCTCCAGTCCGCCTCCTCTGTTTCCACTTCATCCATCAGGGTCAGGAGATCGCCAGCCAGCCAGGCTGCATCGGCGGTCGAAGCGGGAAGCCCAAGCGGCTCATCGGACCGCAGGGCCAGAGCTTCACGGCGCAAAGCGCCTTTCCAGGCCATAACCAGCCGGGTCATCGCCAGATGCCGGTCGATCAGCGGCATTGCCGGCGGCAGCGGTTCCAGGTCAGGGCCGGAACTCAGAGATTGGATGTCCTCGTCGGCATCACCGACCGGCCGGATAATTGGCAAAAGCACCGGCTTGCCGTCAAAAGCCTTTTGGAACAGGTCTGGCAGCTGGCGGGCGGCACGGCGCGTCGGGAGGTAGAGCGTCGCTGACGACAACAGCAATGGATCATCCAGCGGCCGGAACCCTGGAACGAGTTGCCCATAAACAAGCTTGTCTACAAAGGTCTCAAGAAAGGATACGGCGGGCGGGACTGTAAAAAGACAGGGCTGATCCGGCATCTCTTAGGCAGCGCTTTCGCGAACTGCATATTCGGCAGCCCGGATTGCTTCCGGCGTGCCAATATGCAGCCAGACACCTTCCATCTGGACACCAAACAACCGACCGTTTTCGATTGCACGGTCGAACAAGACATTCATCGAGAATGGTCCATCCGGAGCCCCTTCAAACAAACGGGGATGCAAAATCGCAGCACCCGCATATGCGAATGGGGTGACACCTTTTTCCGGCCTTCGGCTGAGCGAGCCATCACGTGCCATTTCGAAATCGCCACGGCCGGTATAAGCCACAGCCTTCACCGTTTCAGCGACCAGGAGCAATGCGTCCATGCGGCTGTCGTCCCAGGCATCAATCATATGCTCCAGGTTTGGCTTGACGCCCTCAACCCAGTAGCAGGTGTCCGAATTCAGCTGGAAAAAAGGATCCTTCCCGAGCAGTGGCAGCGCATTTTTGATCCCACCACCGGTCTCCAGAAGCTGCGCGCGCTCATCAGAAATCACGATGTCCATATCGAGCCGCCGCCGGACATGGACCTCAACCAGGTCGGCGAGGTAATGGACGTTAACCACGCATTTTTTCACGCCTGCAGCCGCCAGCCGGTCCATTCCATGATCGACCAGAGCTTGACCATTTACCTCAATGAGCGGTTTAGGTGTGGTTGCAGTCAGCGGGCGCATCCGCTTGCCAAGGCCGGCGGCCAGGATCATGGCATTGGTTGGGCGAAAGCGCGTGTCTGTCATCGTCATACTCGGTTGTCTAATCAGCTCTTCAGCGTCCGGTCAGTATCATCCAATATGTCTTTGATACCAATCTTTTAAATCGAACAATATGGGTGCCGTCATCACCCGGTCGAGGTACCCTTCCATCCTTGGCAAGTGCTCAAGATAAGCAGGCTTATTGTCCCGCCTTGCAAGGCGGACGAAGATGCCGAGGATCTTGGAAATCCTCTGCGCCCCCATAACGACATAAGCCTGTTTGAACGCCTCCAGATCGACTTCTTGGCCAAGCCCCTTCCGCTTTTGGAGATAAGCATCAAAAAGGGCATTTTCCAGTTCAGGGTTGATGTCCGTTCGCGCATCCAACAGCAAGGAAGCAACATCATAAGCGACTGGTCCGATCAACGTGTCCTGAAAATCAATCAGGCCAATGCGATCAGTGCCTGATGCCCCGACCTGCCAAAGCAGGTTTGGAGAGTGAAAGTCTCTAAGGACCCAACCGCTTTGGGCCTCTGATATTCCATCCAGCAAACCTCGCCAAAGCGCCTCAAATTCCGCTCTGGTTTGATCGCTCGCTTCAGTTCCGGTTTTCTCTGGCAGATACCAGTCCAGCAAGAGATTCGCTTCAGAGACCAGTGCGTCAGCGGAGTACGCCGAAACCTGGTAGGTTTCACCCGTGTCCAGATCCACTGTTTCCGGAAACTTCCGGGCATGCATGGCCGCAAGGACATCGACGGCGGCGAAGTACCGCTCCGCGACAGGCTTGCCGTCAACGACGATCGTTTCGCTGCCGAGAAACTCAGACAGGATCAGCCCCTTGTCGAAATCCGTTTTCTTTATGGCCGGTGCGCGGAGGCCACTCTTGCGCAGTTCGCCGCCAATTGCAGCAACCGCACGGCAGTCCTTCGCAAGGTGCACCTTGTCCATGTAGGACCGAATATCCTCGGGCAGTGTTGCATCAGAGAAGGGCCATCGCATGAGAACTAGATGCTCGTCACCGGCCTCGATTTTCTCAAACGTACGAAGAGACGCATCGCCAGCCAGATGCTGCCGTTTGATCTGCCCTATGTTCAGCGCGGCCTTCAAGAACGCGCGAACCTCAAGTGTCGCGGTAATCCGGTTTTCCCATTCCGGATCCTCGGAGTAGAACTCAACCTGGCGGGTGTCCTCATCCTCCACATGGCGGAACTGAAGCCAAAGCGCTGACTTGGGCAAGAGGTCTTCCGCCATCTCCGGCCACTCAATCAGAGCGGCACTGTCCTCCAGGATTTCTTCCAGGCCCAGCTCCTCAAGTTCTTCCGGCTCTTCCAGCCGATACAGATCGAAATGGGCAAGTGGAAGCCTTGGCAAATCGTAAGGCTGAACCAATGTGAAGGTTGGACTCGGAACTTCCAAAGCCGGGTCGCCGGCGATATTGCGGATCAGCGCACGACTGAAGGTGGATTTACCAGCTCCGAGATCCCCGGAAAGACACAACAGGTCTCCTGGTTTCAGGATTGCCGCAAGATCTTCGGCGAGTTGACGCGTTTCGCTTTCGTCTTTCAACGACAAAGACAGAAAGGTTGCGGTCAGATCGCGAAGCGGGTGGGACGCCATGGGGACGCGAACCTTATTCGGCCGCAGCCTGATCAGCCAGATCCGGATGCGCTGGGAAGACACAGGTTACGGTCGTACCCTTGCCGACGACGCTGTCGATGTCGACCGTTCCGCCATGAAGCTCAACGAAGCTTTTGACGATGGCAAGGCCAAGGCCCGCACCCTGGCGGCGCGCGCCCGTGTCATGACCGACAAAACGATTGAAGACCTGGGTTAGAATTTCCGCAGGGATACCGAGACCATGATCCTGGACAACAAAGGTTACCTTGTCGTCGTCCCGGTCGCAGCTGATGTCGACAATGCCGTCGGGCTCAGAATACCGCACAGCGTTGGAGATGAGATTGAACAGGACCTGACGCAGGCGTTTTTCGTCCGCGATCATATTGCCGATGTTGTCCGGAACCTGGGTCCTGAGATTTATGCGTGCTTCGGCGATCCGGTCTTTCAACCCTTCGACTGCCGCTTCAACGGTGCTTGCAAGATCCACTTCGCGCAGATCCAGCTCCATGATCCCGGCGTCAAGCGTGGCAAGGTCCAATATGTCGTTGATGATGGCAAGCAGCGCCGACGAGGAAGACTGGATGTAATCGGCGTATTCGCCCTGCTTTTCGGTGAGATCGCCAAACTTCGGATCTGCCAGAAGCTGCGCAAATCCTATGATGTTGGTCAAAGGCGAGCGCAGCTCATAGGAGACGTGCTGGATGAATGCGTTCTTGATCTGGTCGGCCTGTTCAAGCGCCTCGTTTTTTTCAAGAAGCGCCCGCTCCACATTCACACTGTCGGTCACATCCACGAACGTGACGAGGGTCCCACCATCCGGCAAAGGCACCGTTGCATAGTCCAGCACGGCACCATTGTGGCGCTCCAATCGGCTGACGTTCTGCGTTCGGTTGTCGACCAAGCCCGTTACATTGCTGGCGAGTTGCTCCCAGGCCGTTTTCTCATAGTCGTTCAACGCGCACGCGCTGACCACTTCATTGACATGCGGGAACTTGGAAAGTTGGTCTTCTTCGAGATCCCAAATCCGGCCAAAAGCCGGGTTCCAAAGCCGTAATTTTCCGTCAGACCCGAACACTGCGACGGCTTCAGACAAATTGTCCAGCGTTTCACCTTGAACTCGCGTCAGGGCGTTGTAGCGACTTTCGAGATCCAGCTGCTCCGTGACGTTCTCATAGATATAGGTCACACCGCCTTGCGGATGCGGGTTGGCGATCACACGCAGGGTGCGGCCATCCGGCAAATGCCACCAGCTTTCACGTGCTTCGAGCGACTGATAGCCTTCCAGCATCTTGTTGCGCCAGCCGCGGTAATCCGCCTGTTCGGGCAACTTCCGAGCAGCCCGCAAAGCGTCAAGGACCGCGCCATCTTCCGGGTGGCTTTCCAGAAAGGCCGGATCAAGGTCCCAAAGCTGACGGAAGGCAGCATTATAGAACTGCAGCTTCCGGTCGCCGCTATAAATCGCAACAGCGGCGGCCAGCTGATCCAGTGTCCGGCCATGGAACTCTTCTGCACGGCCAAGTTCTTTTTGCGCCTGTTCCAGTTCGCTGATGTCCACGGCAATACCGGCACCGCCGACATTCGCGTTGACATCGGTGATTTCAAACACCCGGCGCTGACCGGATGCAACGATTGGAATGCGCGCACTGAAGCAGCCATCTTCGTTTCGCTGAACGGCCATTGCAGTGCGCGCCGCGGCATCGAGGAAGGTCGCCCCTTCTTTGACGGCCGCTTGCGCATCGGGCATCTCGACCGCTTCTGCATAAGCGTCATTCGCCCAGATGACATTACCCTCGGCATCCCGTTGCCAAGCAGGGGCCGGCATCGCGTCGAGGAGCGCATGCAACATGTGCAGCTCACCAGAGATCTTTGCGTTGCGGGTTTGAAGTTCAGCCTGCGCCTGGCGCTCACCCGTGAGATCCCGGAGTCGCAACACCACCGCACCACCCGTCGTGCGGCCAAGTGCTTCCACGTAACTGCCAGTGCGGGTCTTGAGTGTAGTGTTGAACGTTTCGCCTGTGCGGAACAGAAGGTCCAGATGACGCTCAAGATCGCCTGCGCATTTTGCCGTCAGCCAACTGCCGAAAGCTAGCAGCTGGGCCGGTGGACGCGGAACACCTGACTTTTCAGGAAGAATGCCCCAGATCTGTGGCATCGCGCCATTGCCCGTCCAGACAATGACGCGCTGTTCATCTGTATTCAGCATGGCTTCAAGGCGGTCGACGCGAAATTTGAGATCGCGCTTTTCCTGTTCAAGCGCCTCTGTCAATTGGCCGGATTGAGCACGGTGCCGCACCAGCGCAATAGCTGCAGTGACTGCAAAGGCACACATGCCGCCAAGGGCGCCAAACATGACCATTGTGTCGGGATTGATTGCCGCAAGTGTGCCGGACAGAAAATCCGCGGCCGCAGCAGGGCTGCCAGACAGAGCCATCGCCAATCCCGACACACTGCCGAGTTTGATCGTTTTAAGACTCCAATCCTGCCACGTCGTGCGGCCTCGCACGCCGTTTCCGCTGCCTTCCGGCATTCCAAGATCCCCTTACACCGCCTTCGCCCGCTAATTCTAGCGGGATGCAGCCCCCGATTATTGGGAGCAAATCAAAGACATCCGCCTTCTGGCCTCTGATTCGCTAAAACCATAACCTTTTTGAGAATCGCGCAGAAGAGTCCCTTGCTGAAAAGTTAACAGGACCCTTCAAATTGAAGGGTCCTGCATTTTTTTGTTCACAATGCCGAATCGCAGCCCTCACCATATCTAGTATGGCGAGGCGCAGGAATCAGTATTTGTAGTGTTCCGACTTAAACGGACCGGACTTGTTAATCCCCAGATAATCCGCTTGGTCGTCACTCAATTCGGTTAACGTCACACCAAGCTTTGCCAGGTGCAGACGGGCAACCTTTTCATCGAGGTGCTTCGGAAGCACATAGACTTCGTTCTTGTACTGATCTCCCTTAGTGAAGAGTTCGATCTGCGCAAGCACCTGGTTGGTGAAGCTTGCAGACATAACGAAGCTCGGGTGCCCTGTCGCATTGCCGAGATTTACCAGACGCCCCTGAGACAGCAGGATCATCCGCTTACCATCCGGGAACTCATACATGTCGACCTGGTCCTTGACCGGACGCAGTTTGGTGTTTTTCAGAGCGGCAACCTGAATTTCATTGTCGAAGTGACCGATGTTACAGACGATCGCCATGTCCTTCATGCCACGCATGTGGTCGAAGGTAATGATGTCCTTGTTGCCGGTCGCGGTGACATAAATGTCGCCTTCCGGCAGAACCTGTTCCATGGTCTTGACTTCGAAGCCGTCCATGGATGCCTGAAGTGCGCAGATCGGGTCGATCTCTGTAACGATGACCCGGGCGCCAGCGCCTGCGAGAGATTGCGCCGAGCCCTTGCCGACATCCCCATAGCCGCACACAACAGCGACCTTGCCGGACATCATAACGTCGGTACCGCGGCGGATGCCGTCTACCAGAGATTCGCGGCAGCCATACCGGTTGTCGAATTTGGACTTGGTCACGCTGTCATTGACGTTGATCGCCGGGAACGGCAGCTTGCCGTTTTTCTGCATTTCATAAAGACGCAGAACGCCAGTGGTGGTTTCTTCCGTGACACCCTGCAGCATGTCGCGCTGCTTGGTGAACCAGCCCGGATTGGCCGCTGCGCGCCTCTTGATCTGCGCGAAGAGAGCTTCCTCTTCTTCGGACTTCGGATTTTCGATCAGATCCGTTTCACCTGCCTCAACGCGGGCACCGAGCAAGATGTAAAGGGTAGCGTCGCCCCCATCGTCGAGAATCATGTTGGCGCCGTCTTCGAAATCGAAGATCTTGTCGGCGTAGTCCCAGTATTCCTCAAGTGTTTCGCCCTTTACAGCGAACACCGGAACGCCGGAAGCGGCAATCGCAGCTGCTGCCTGATCCTGTGTGGAGTAGATGTTGCAAGACGCCCAACGGACTTCCGCGCCCAGCGCAACCAGCGTTTCAATCAGAACCGCCGTCTGAATGGTCATGTGCAAGGAACCGGCGATGCGTGCGCCCTTGAGCGGCTTGCTTTCGCCGAACTCTTCCCGGCACGCCATCAGGCCCGGCATTTCGTGTTCCGCGATTTCGATTTCGGTGCGGCCCCAGTCTGCGAGTCCGATATCCTTGACGATGTAATCAGCCATGAAAGTTTCCTGCTGTTTGCGCCAGCCTCTGTTGCCGGGCCAACTCGATTTTGCGCCGCGTCTGTCGGAACACAGATCCAGTCGATTGACTGCTGCGCGGCAAGTGGCCGGATTGCGAGCAACGCCACAATCCATTGCCGGGGTTATAACCCCGCACCGCATGTCATGCAATAAAGATATAAAGAATTCTTTATATGATTAAGTCATCGTTAGGATGGGGCTTCGAAACATGGGTTCGACTGAGCTCCAAATCGCCGATACCGTCTAGCTCAGGTAAAGATCTTCACGTGTCGGCGGCATAGACGACGGGCCCTTTGTGCGTTTGGTCGACACAGTCTGGAAGATGTTGATCGTGCCGCGCTGGAAGCCAAGGGAGACACCCGTCAAATAAGCCAGCCACAAGCGATATTTTTCTTCCCCCACCTCGGCAATTGCTGCCTCTTTGGCGCGCATCAGGTTCTCAGCCCACAGTCGGGTTGTGCGTGCATAGTGCTCCCGCCAACCTTCGACGTCGTGCACTTCAAAACCCCAGGATTCCAGATTGGTGAGGGTCCATCCGATGTGGTCGACCTCGCCGCCAGGAAAAATGTATCTGACGAGCGCCTTATACTCCGCACGCTTGCGTCGGAAGTTCTTGAGGCTCTTTTTGCCCCGGCGCGTGATCGCATGGTGGAGATAGATCCCGCGCGGTCTCAGAAGACGATGAACGGCCTGGTAGTATTCCTCGTGATGATCCAGGCCGACATGCTCAAACATCCCTATTGAGGAAATCTTGTCGAACTCGCCCTCCATCTCACGGAAGTCCTTTAGCTCGACAGAAACATTACCTTCCAGGCCCTTGGCCTTGATCCGCTCGCGGGCGAGAACGGCCTGTTCTTCCGACAAAGTCACGCCTGTTGCCGTCACACCATAATGCTCGGCCGCGTAACAAATCAGAGCCCCCCAGCCGCACCCGATGTCGAGCATTCGGTCCCCCGGCTTCAGGCGCAGCTTCCGGCAAATCATCTCCAGCTTGTCTTTCTGTGCCGTCGCAAGATCTGTGTCCCATGACTTAAAATATGCGCAGGTGTAGAGCATCTCCGGATCCAGAAAGAGCCGATAGAACTCATTGGAGACATTGTAGTGAAAGGCAATGTCGGTCTGACCGCTCCCGGACTGCTGAGCCGCATTGCCGCCGTCCAGTTGCGCTTGTTGTTTATCGGATGCGCGCGGTGCAAAGAACAGCTTTACCGCTGACCCGACAACAAGGCGTTTGTTCAGACGCTTCAACAGTATCTTTGATTTGACCGACGGACGCTTGTCCGCGAAATCAAACAGCGACCCGCCCCGTGGCTCGACTTCGCCGCGCGCATAAAGCTCAAGAACCGTCTTTAAGCTGGGACGCCGCAAAAGCGCAGGGATCGCAGTGCCGGAAATGAATAGGCGGAGTTCGCTCTCCTGGCTATTTTCCGGTATGACCGTTCCATCTGGAAGCTCGAAAGAAAAGTCGGCCCCCAATGCATCATGAACATGGGCCAGCAGGTCTTTCGTTACCTGCATATTCCGATCCACAACCGCGTCCAACTTGCCCTCCAACTCAATGGTCAAACCTTGCGGTGTGTCGAGACGGTCAGTCTTCTTCCCCGAAGCCGCTTTCAACCAAATCCGTGATGGCCTCAAGCGCAGGTTCGGCTTGCGCGCCGCTTGTGCGGACCTTAATGCAGCAGCCGGGGCTGGCTGCGAGCATCATGAGACCCATGATCGAGGTGCCGCCTACTGTCTGGCCATCTCTTGAGACTTCCACGTCGGCGTCGAAAGTCTCAACCAGCTTTACCAATTTTGCCGATGCACGGGCGTGCAAGCCGCGCCGGTTTACAATCGTCAGGTCTTTTTCCAACACGCTTTTCGCGTCCTGTTCTTGTTAATTCTGTCCCGACAGCACCTGGCTCGCGACGGAGATATATTTTTGTCCAGCCTGCCGCGCCTCGTCAACAGCCTGCGGAAGCTCGCGATCGGCACGAACGCTGGCCAATTTGATCAGCATCGGCAGGTTTACACCTGCAACGACTTCAACGGACTTGCTGTCCATGACCGAGATAGCAAGGTTGGACGGTGTGCCTCCGAACATGTCTGTCAGAAGAACCACACCTTTGCCTGTATTTGCGGCATCGACCGCCGCCAAAATGTCCTGCCGGCGCTGTTCCATATCGTCATCCGGGCCAATGGAGATGGTCTCGACCTGCTCCTGTGGGCCAACAACATGTTCCAGTGCTGCCTTGAATTCCTCGGCGAGGCGCCCGTGAGTGACGAGGACAAGTCCAATCATACGTATAAAAACCCGATTATCGAGATTTGCTTCAGCTCATTTGAGAGCCGGGCGTTTACCAGCCTGCTGCACTCTCGGCAACCGTATCGCCAGTTGCAAGCAAAAAAGGAAAGGTCCGCCTTAAAAATAGTCAGGGCTATTTAAGTAGAGATGCCTGAAGGCCCAGCGGATCAATCGTACACTTGAAAAAGTATCATCTTCGGGGCAACGAAGAAGCGGGCAGACTACGCCCAAAACGGTTTCCTTTTTGCAAGGCTCATCCGGAAGGCGTTCTAACGCTTCACTCGGACACAAATCAACAATCAGGTGAACTTGCGCATGGCGTAAAAACCCTGTCCGCACAATTCCGCCACCACGCACTTCCATCAGGCCTTCAAGCACCTTTGGCGGCTCCGCCAGCAATCGCCCGGTTTCTCCGTTCAAGAGCACGCGATCATCCGCGACAAGAGCCGCGAAGTGCCCGCGTGATCGCGCCGCCTCGAGAATTGTGTCACTCAACAACGACTTGCCGCTCCCGGACTTGCCGCGGATCAGAAGTCCCTTGGTTCCGACAACAAGGCAGTTGGCGTGGATGTTGTTGGCTGTCACTTCTTGCGGCCTACGGGCAAAATGATCGTGAACCGGGCGCCGGCGATCCGGTCCATCCCGTCTTTGCCAGCTTCTATCCGGTTGGTTGCCGAAATTGATCCGCCGTGCGCATCAATGATCTGCCGTGAGATCGAGAGACCAAGGCCAGAATTGTTACCGAAGCCCTCGCCGTCCGGCCTGTCGGTGTAAAACCGCTCGAAAATCCGCTCGGTGTTTTCCGCGCGGATACCGGGCCCATCGTCGTCCACGGTGATTTTGATTTCCCGTCCATCGCGGCCAAGATCCACCCGGACGGTTCCCTTCTTCGGTGAAAACGAACGAGCGTTGTCAAGAAGGTTACTGATCACCTGACCAAGCCGAATGTCATGGCCCTGGACTTCGTAAGGTTTGGTGCCGGGCGCGTCAGCGACAGTGAGTTTAACTCGCGGGTCCCCCTTGTCGGACCGCTCATTTGCTGCGTCCGCCATATTCCGAAGAAGCCCGGCAATGTCGATCGTTTCCGATTGCGCCCGGGCAAGTTCTGCATCCAGGCGGGACGCATCGGAGATGTCGCTAATCAGCCGGTCGAGACGGCGGACGTCATGCTGAATGACTTCCATCAGCCGGTTACGCGAATCCTCGTTTCTTGCAAGTGGCAAGGTCTCAACCGCGCTTCGCAGGGACGTTAGCGGGTTCTTGAGTTCATGTGCAACGTCAGCTGCAAAACGCTCGATCGCATCAATCTTGTCATAGAGCGCGTTGGTCATTTCCCGGAACGAACGCGCCAGGTGACCAATCTCGTCCTGCCGATCTGAGAACTCCGGGATTTCTTCACGCGACGTTGTTGATCCGGTCCTCACGCGATCCGCTGCGGCTGCAAGACGGCGCACAGGTCCTGCAATGGTCCCGGCCAGAAGGATCGACAAAAGGATCGTGACAGTCGCAGCAAACAAGAAAACACGGATGATCGCGATGCGCTCGGCCCGAACAATGGCATCAATATCACCGCCCTGCGTTGACAAGAGCAAAGTGCCAAGCACGGCACGAAACCGCTGGATCGGAACCGCCACGGAGACAATCAGTTCACCACGCTGGGATATCCGGGTCACACTGGCCGGAGATCCTGCAAGGGCCGCCTCCACCTCGGGATAAGCTCGGCCATCGCCCGCACCAACCTCCTGATAGAGCGGCAGGTCGCCCTGCTGCATCCATCGCTTGCTCCACTGCCAGAGTGTATCCCAAAAGCCTTCTTCCTCGACATTTGGCGGCGGCAGATCAAAGCGCAAAATCTGCGCACTGGAATAAAGGTGCCGAGAATCGAGGATCAAAATCCCCTCCGGATCGTAGATCCGCGCACGGGTTTTTGTCGGAGAAATCAGCCGACGAAGAACAGGGCCGACACGTTCAGGATTGATTGGAAAGTCCAGGCTTTCAAGATCATCACCAGCCGTCGGCGTGATGCTCTCGCCGGCTTGAAGCTGCAACAAGCGTTCCGGATCGACCGTGATCGTCCCGGTATCGACGGTCGCCGATGCCGCAATCGCACCGGCAATGATCTCCCCTTGCGTGAGGAGGCTTTGCACCCGTGCATCAATGAGACCGGCACGGAACTGATTGAGGTAGAGGATCCCGATCACGAGAGCGATAAGCCCAACCAGATTGATCGCAATAATCCGGCGCGTCAGGGAAGACAGCACGTATGTCCCGAAGACCCGGCCCACCCGGCTCAAGATCCTACGGCGAACGCGCTTCTTGCTCAAACGGCGCAGCTTGGAGCGCTCCGAACCGCCTTCCGGTTCAGAGATCTGCACGTCGTCCAGATGTTCGCTTTCCACCGCCATTCAGGCCCACCTTCAGGTCTGTGGCCTCCAGCTCAAACCTCTCTGAACCGGTACCCAACACCATAAAGGGTTTCGATCATGTCGAAATCGTCGTCAACCACTTTGAACTTCTTACGCAGGCGTTTGATATGGCTGTCGATGGTGCGGTCATCAACATAGACCTGATCATCGTAGGCCGCATCCATCAACGCATTCCGGCTTTTGACGACCCCCGGACGTTGGGCCAGGGCTGATAGAATAAGGAACTCGGTTACGGTCAACGTAACCGGCTTGTTGTTCCAGGTGCAGGTATGTCGCTCCTGATCCATGACCAGTTGCCCGCGCTCCAGCAACTTGTCTGCATCATCCCTTGGTGCTGATGCATCGCGCGGTTGGGCACGGCGCAGCACCGCGCGGACACGCTCGACCAGCAACCGCTGTGAAAACGGCTTCCGGATGAAGTCGTCCGCGCCCATTTTAAGACCGAACAGCTCATCGATTTCATCGTCTTTGGACGTCAGAAAAATGACCGGGAGATCGGATGTCTGACGCAACCGGCGCAGCAATTCCATGCCATCCATTCGCGGCATCTTGATATCGAAGATCGCCAGTTCGGGCGGATCGCTTTGCAGGCCGTCAAGCGCGGAGGTTCCATCCGTGTAGCTCTGGACCCGATATCCTTCCGCCTCCAATGCAATTGATACGGAGGTCAGGATATTGCGGTCGTCATCAACCAGGGCAATCGTAGGCATATTTGTCTTCGTCCACTTCCGGAAACGCACCGACGGCACGCGTCGGTCAAACAGTAACACAATGCCTTTGGCCTGCTAAATGCGCAAAAATTAAGGCGATCGGGCCATTTACAATCTGCAAGGTAAGGCGCGTATAGCCGAGGCAGCCCTTCTGCCGGGCTAAAACGTTTCTCCAGATGGCGGGGATAGCTCAGCGTTACAAGCCCGACTCCTAAAGCACGCAATAATAAGCTGAAACACTTTCAGCTGTTGTCCGAGCGCCAAACGCAAATGCTGTCAGTTTCATTGGTGACATCAGTTGAGCGATCAGGTTCTCTTCTTACCCCGCCTGCCGCTGCGGGAACAAACTGATAGGCGGCAACACGCCGCTTTAAATGAATTTTGCGTGCGCTTGCGATCTCTATGCTCTGCCGCAGCGTTCTCAAATAAGGCGAGAATGAGATCGCCACCCTCGGCACAATCACGTCACAGATCGAAAAAGCGCGTTTCAGCCGCATATACTTTCGCCTCAACAGACAAGTCGAAGAATTCGAAAGTTTCGTTTTTTTGTTTGCCGCCCAAATTAATTAAGCGGTATTTATTCGCGCATTTTAATCGATTAAACAACCACATAGCCCTTTGGCCGCCTTGCTGCATTTCTGCGCATCCACTAGGTTCGCAGCCCTTAAGACCGGGTTCAGTATTTGTTAACACTGCCCGGCCGCTAACAAATAGCTCCCACAACAAGGATCTCGGGATCATGCAGGAAGTAGGCGATAGGAATTCAGCCATTGGCAGCGAAACGTTCGGCTTCAAAGGACTGAAAGCGCTCTATTGGAACCAGAGCGAGCCTGCGCTTTATGAGTATTCCCTGAACCGAGGTGAAAGCCAGCTGGCCGCTGGCGGCGCTCTGGTCGCAGAAACCGGCGTACACACCGGCCGCTCGCCGAAAGACAAGTTTGTGGTTGTCGATGACCAGACCAAGGACGCCGTCTGGTGGGACAACAATGCACAAATGTCCCGGGATCAGTTTGATCTCCTGATGAGTGATTTCCTGGCACATGCTGAAGGAATGGAGCTCTTCGCGCAGGACCTTTACGGCGGAGCGGATGCCGCCCACCGCCTGCCGGTCCGCGTGTACACCGAATATGCGTGGCATTCTCTTTTCATCCGCAATCTGCTGTTGCGCCCGGAGCGCAGCGACCTTGCAGGTTTTGCGCCAGAAATGACGATTGTCGATTTGCCGAGCTTTACGGCCGACCCGGCCCGCCACGGCTGCCGCAGTCAGACCGTGATTGCCGTTGATCTGACACGCAAGATCGTTCTGATCGGCGGCACGTCCTACGCTGGCGAGATGAAGAAGTCGGTGTTTACCGTTCTTAATCACCTTCTTCCGGAAAAAGGCATCATGCCGATGCACTGCTCGGCCAATGTTGGCGACAACGGCGATACAGCGGTCTTCTTCGGTCTGTCCGGCACCGGCAAAACAACCCTGTCCGCTGATCCGTCACGCACTCTGATCGGCGATGACGAGCACGGCTGGAGCGAAAACGGCGTCTTCAACTTTGAAGGTGGCTGCTACGCAAAGACCATCAAACTGTCTGCAGATGCAGAGCCGGAAATCTATTCCACCACTCAGCGGTTTGGCACGGTTCTGGAGAATGTTGTGCTGGACGCAGACCGGGTTCCGGATTTCGACGATGGTTCGAAAACAGAAAACACCCGGGCCGCTTACCCGATCCACTTCATTTCCAATGCCAGCGACACTGGCTGTGCGCCGGTCCCGAAGACGATCATCATGCTGACGGCAGATGCCTTTGGCGTCATGCCTCCAATCGCCCGGCTCACCCCGGCCCAGGCAATGTATCACTTCCTATCCGGTTACACGGCGAAGGTGGCGGGCACAGAAAAAGGTGTGACCGAGCCGCAAGCGACGTTCTCAACGTGTTTCGGTGCGCCGTTCCTGCCGCGCCATCCGTCCGAATACGGAAATCTTCTTAAGGATCTGATCGCCAAGCACAATGTCGATTGCTGGCTGGTGAACACCGGCTGGACCGGCGGCGCGCATGGTGTCGGCCACCGGATGCCGATCAAGGCGACCCGAACCCTTTTGCAGGCTGCACTCTCCGGTGATCTTTCGAACGCAGAATTCCGGACAGATGCAAACTTCGGCTTCGAAGTTCCTGTTGAAGTTGCTGGTGTCGATACCGAGATCCTGACGCCGCGCGACACTTGGTCCGACAAAGAGGCTTATGACTCACAAGCTGCAAAACTGGTCGACATGTTCGTAAACAACTTTGAGACCTTCGAACCACATGTCGACAAATCTGTCCGCAGCGCAGCCCCATCCGTCCGGCTCGCGGCAGAATAAACATCCGCTGACAAGTGGACCAATTAAGGAGCACCTGCCAACGGGCAGGTGTTTTTTCTTTGGCAGCTTCTTCTTTCATCCGTTTGTGGACCCGCTATATTTACGAATGGATCCAAGGAGATTGAACCATGCAGGATGGCAACAGCCGCACCGCTCCCGACATTTTGGCAACCACTCAAACGTGGAAAGAAGCGGGCCGATCGGTGGCCTTGGCGACTGTCGTTGAGACCTGGGGGTCCGCGCCCCGCCCCGCCGGATCGCATCTGGTGATCGATGCTGATGGCAATTTTGAAGGCTCAGTGTCTGGCGGCTGCGTTGAAGGCGCGGTGGTCGCGGAAGCCATTGATGTGATTGAAACGGGTAAAGCGGCGATGCTTGAATTTGGCGTTGCCGATGAAACAGCTTGGCGGGTTGGTCTGTCTTGTGGCGGCCGCATTCGCGTTTACGTCGAGCCGGTAAACTGATTGAGTATTGTCTATGCCACCTATTGAGACGTTATTGGCCTTTTTTGCCGCGACTGCCCTTTTTGCTTACATGCCAGGCCCTGCCCTGCTTTACACCGCCGCTCAAACGATCGCGCGGGGACGCCGCGCCGGATTTCTTGCAGCTCTTGGCATTCATATGGGCTGCTACGTGCACGTCTTTGCAGCAGCTCTCGGGCTCTCCGCGATCTTTTCTGTCGTTCCGAGTCTTTACTTCACGCTGAAAATCATCGGCGGCGCCTATCTGATTTTTCTCGGCGTTCAGATGATCCGCGCACGGGCGGACAGCGGAGCAATACCCAACCTGCCTCAAAAAAGCGGTCGGCGGGCCATGGTAGACAGCTTCCTCGTGGAAGTCCTCAATCCGAAGGTCGCCGTCTTTTTCATAGCATTTCTGCCACAGTTCGTTAGCCCGGAAGCGGTCCTTCCGGTCTGGGCACAGTTCCTCATTCTCGGGACGATCGTCAATTTTGCATTCACGTCCGCAGATATCGTCACCGTGCTCTTTGCATCAGAAGTCAAAAAGCGTTTCACGCGACGATCCAGAATGCAGGCAATCACCAGATGGGCCGGCGGCTCAATGCTTGTCGGACTGGGGCTGAAACTGGCAACGGATCGCACCTGACATGGACCTTTCACTCCTTCGCCAAATGAATGTGGAACGGGCTGCCCGCAGGGCGGCTATCCTGGTCACGGATATGACGGCCGGCAGTCAACGGCTGATCAAGAGGGACGTTGCTTACCGAGACGACCCTCTGGCTGAAGAATTCGACAAGCGCTTCCTGTCCGGCAAATCCGGCCTAGTCAAAACCGATGCTGGCGAGGCTTTTCTTACGGTCTCTGTTCCCGCACCCCGGCTTGTCCTCATCGGCGCCGTACACATCAGCCAGGCACTGGTTCCCATGGCTGAAATTGCAGGGTTCAATGTCAGCGTGATTGATCCGCGCACGGCCTTTGCGACCGAAGACCGGTTTCCTGGATCCAGCTTGTTGGCTGAGTGGCCGGAAGATGTCCTGAGAGTTGAGCCATTTGACCCTTACACCGCCGTCGCGGCGGTCACCCATGACCCCAAGATTGATGATTACCCGCTCATGGAAGCGCTCAAGACCGGGTGCTTTTATGTGGGTGCTCTTGGCAGCAAAAAGACCCATGGCAAGCGCCTGGAGCGGTTTCGGGAAGCGGGATTTTCAGAGGATGTAATGAGCCGGATTGAAGCGCCAATCGGTCTCGACGTTGGTGCAGCCTCCCCTCAAGAAATTGCAGTTGCAGTCCTCGCCTCCGTGATCAAGGCCTTACGAAAACCCGAAGGGGTTTCGCCATGAAGAGGGGCCCGGAATGAAGTTTGGCCCCGTTGCGCCGATGAAAGCTGAGGGCTGTGTGCTCGCCCACTCGACCAAACTGCCTGGCCTCATCCTCAAGAAAGGGCATCGCTTAACAGAAACTGACTGTGCTCTTTTGAGCGAGGCCGGCTTGGAGACGATTGTTGTTGCGCGCCTTGAAGCCGGAGACCTGGACGAAGATGCAGCGGCAGCCCGACTAGGAGGCGCTGCCAAAGGTGCCGGCCTGTACACGGACGCGCCGTTTACGGGCCGGATGAACCTGTTTTCAGACACCGACGGTGTTCTGGTTATTGATGAGGCCGCGGTCACAGATGCCAATAGAATAGATCCGGCAATTACCTTTGCAACGCTCGCAAATCATACTCGGGTCACGCCGGGCCGGATGGTTGCCACTGCCAAGATTATCCCGTTCGCTGTGGCCGATGACTTGCTCGAGAAAGCCGAAACCGCGATTAATGGTGCGGTCCGCGTCGCCCCGTTTTCTGCCCGCAAGGTTGGCTTGATCGCGACATGCTTGCCCCATTTGAAACCTTCCACGATGGATAAGACCCGCCGGATACTCGAAGACCGACTTCGGGCAAGCGGCAGTCAGATCACGGCTGAATTGCGCGTCGACCATACCGAAGAGGCTGTTTCTGCTGCCATCTCCCAAATGAATACCAGCGGCGTGGACTTGCTGATCCTGTTTGGCGCGTCAGCAGTTGTTGACCGGGAAGATGTTCTTCCTGCAGCGCTGGAAAGAGCTGGCGGCGACGTTCGACACCTCGGCATGCCGGTGGACCCGGGTAACCTTCTTATGCTGGGCGATCTCAACGCCACACCTGTGATCGGCGCACCGGGGTGCGCCCGCAGCCCAAAGGAAAACGGCTTTGACTGGATCCTTGATCGCCTGCTCGCCGGATTAGCAGTTTCAACCCAGGACATTACTGGCATGGGTGTTGGAGGCCTCTTGATGGAAATCGGAATACGGCCGCAACCAAGGGCCCCAAAGCCCTCCAGGTCGAAGCCGAAGATCGCAGCGATCATTCTGGGCGCCGGTAAGTCCTCCCGCATGGGTGGACCGAACAAGCTGCTGGCGCAACTGGATGGCAAGTCGTTGATACGTCACGCTGCAGAAACGGCTTGCGGTGCTGATCTGATCGAAACCGTTCTAGTCACTGGTCATCTTGCTGAGAGGGTCGAATCCGAGGTTGATGATCTTGATCTGAATGTCACTTTTAATCCCGACTATGCAGATGGTATGGCAGGCTCGATCCGCGCTGGCATGAATGCTCTAAAAACTGACCCGGACGCCGTTGTGATCCTTCTCGGCGATATGCCGCGCATTACGCCAGAGGATTTGAACCACCTCATTGGTGCCTACCAGGAAAGCTCCAGCAACCTTATCGTCACAGCGACAGCCGACGGGAAACGCGGCAATCCGGTACTCTGGGACCAGCGATTTTTCGATGCGCTGAAATCCTTGACCGGTGACATTGGCGCTCGACATGTTATTGCGGAGAACCCGGGCTTCGTAGCGGAAGTCGAGCTTGGCGATGCGGCCCGGCTCGACTTGGACACACCCCAAGCACTGTTTGCAGCCGGTGGGCAGCTCCCGCCAGATGACCAGCAATAAAGCACTAAACAACGGAAGTTGTTTGGCTTTCTGAGCAAAGGTAAATCAGGCTTAACCGGCTATGCAGGAAATGCAACGCCGACATGCCTGCTATTCTATTGCAATTTTGTGACATCCGACCTATGTACTCGGTGCGCTTGCTGAAAAGCTCTCTGCTTGCAGGGGTGGGCCATGAAAAACGTCCCGGGCGTCTGCTAAATCCGATTTATTTCAAAGGCTGTTCGGATCCTCACTTGAGGAGGATGCTCGAGCGCTTTTGTTGTGTGCGTATAGAATAAAGGAAACTGTCATGGCTGACTTGTCTCTCCCGCGCCCGGGCTGCTGTAAATGGGCAGAAGGCGACGCTGGAAATTACACCTTTCCGTGCTCCAACCGGGTCGAGCCGGGCGTTTCTTACTGTGACGACCACCGCTCCATCGTTTACATCCCACCGGAAGAGCGCCGCCGCAACCGTTCTGGTGGTGGCATGAGCTTGTCCTTCCGTCGCGCGGCTTAAAACTACAGCTGCTTGTTAAAAAAAGCAGTTCTCCGTGGACCATCCACGCGCCTCAAACCCGGCCCCAGGCCGGGTTTTTTGTCGGCGCCCTGGCACTTTTGACGATCGACATTCGCGCCAATACATTCCATTTTCCGTATATTTTACCTATTCATTCAATTTACCCTGCGTTCTTTGCGGCCTATTTACTGCTCCCTCAAAGCTTTTGTTGTTTCATTTTTAGATATTTTTTATTCAATTATTGGAGCCAGTTAAGACTTTGTTTTTAACCGACCGGTACTTTTTTCCTTACTAGATTTGTTGCAAAGCAACCTAGACGACGGGCAGGATGGGTATACACCTGGTTGAAAATGAGAGGGAACGTCTGGACGCGCTGCACGCACTGCAGATCGTGGGCTCTGAGCGTTTGCCGGAATATGATGCGGTAGTGGAAGCCGTTGCAGCCATCTTCGATTGCCCCATCGCATTGATTTCTCTGGTAGATGAACGGGTTCAATGGTTCAAGGCCGCCTGCGGCGTTGATATCGAAGGCACTGCGAGAGAAGTTTCCATCTGCCAACATGCCCTTTCAGCTGATGATCTGTTTGTCGTTCCAGATACACTGAGTGATGAAAGATTTCGCGACAATCCGTTGGTCATGGGCGAGCCGAATATCCGGTTCTATGCCGGTTGTCCTCTAAGTCTGGATGGAAAGAACAGGCTCGGCACTCTCTGCGTTATCGACCAAAGACCGCGCAAGCCGGCCCGGCAGCAATTGAACCAGCTGCGACGTATGGGCCGGGTGGTCGAGGGGCTTCTGAAATCTCATCAGGCAAATGTAGAAAAAGAAGCCGCGCTTGCGCGTGCAGAAGCAGAACATGAAGAGGCCGTGGGCAAAGGCCGGCTGCTTGAGGAGATTGCCGCCGTATCGGGCGTTGGTGGCTGGGAGTTGTGCATGAACTCTCAAAAGCTGACATGGACGCGGAAGACCCACGAGATCCATGACGTGTCTGATGACTATGTCCCGAACGTCGAAACAGCCATTGACTTCTATGCGCCAGAGGCCCGGGGGACAATCACCAAGGCGGTTGCGCGTGGTATTGAGCAAGGCCGCGGCTGGGATGCTGAACTGCCCCTGATAACCGCCAAAGGTCGCCAAATCTGGGTGCGCGCTGTGGGCCGCCCGATCGAAAAGGACGGGGAAACCATCAAGCTTGTTGGCGCATTTCAGGACGTAACTGAGCGGAAACAAGTTGAACAAGCGGTGCGCGAATCCGAAGCCGCACACCGAACGACGCTTGAGACGCTCAGTGAAGGTGTCCTGGTTCTGACCCGGTCCGGCATCATCCAGTCCTGCAATCCGGCAGGCGCGAAACTGCTTGATTCTACGACCGAGCGTCTCGTCGGCCGAAACGTCAAAGATCTGACAGTCGCTGTTATTTGCGACCTCGGGGTTACACACCAAGAGGTTAATACGCTCGAACTTGCGGCGAAAGATCCGCTCCTCGTCTGCGATGCCACGGCCGAACTCAAACACAGTGGAAAAGCGGCGTCGCGATGGTTGCGTGTCAATGCAAGACCCATTGCACAAGGCGGCGATTACGCCCTTGATGGGGTCGTCGTTTCACTGACCGACATCACGGAAACCAAACGCCAGGCGAATACGCTCCAAGGCATTTTCGACAATTTCCCGGGCGGTGTGGCGCACTACAGCGACAACTTCCAGCTCGCATCTTACAACGATGAATTCGGCAAACTGCTCGGTTATCCCGCCGATATGTTACGGCAGAAGTTGCATATTCTTGATTACCTCAAGTTTTCAGCCGAAAGAGGTGATTATGGCCCCGGGGACCCAGAAAAACTTGCTCTGGAGAAGTTCCGGCTAAACTCTCCCTCCGAAGCCTACAGCTATGAGCGGCACACCGCTGATGGGCGATACCTCGAAGTCCGCTACACCCCATTGCCAGCGGGCGGTTCCATTTTCAACTTCTTTGACGTGACCGATCGCAAGGAAATGGAGAAAACGCTGGCCGAGAGCGAACGTCTGGCCCGAGACAGGCTTGCAGAGCTCGAGGCTGTCCTTGGTAACATGCGCCAAGGCGTGAGCGTATTCGACAAGGATGGCAAGCTCATCTTGTGGAACCAGCAATACCTGGACATCTTCCGGAAGCCCTACGGCGAGGTGCGTGAAGGTGTCAGCCTGATTGATTTGCTTCAGGCAGAAAAAGACCGTGGCGATTTCGACGGCGACGTCGAAGAACACTATAATTCGCTCTATGAAAAACTGTCCCGCGGCGAGGTTGTCCGATCGAAATTCACACATCCCGACGGCAAGGTGATTGGGGTGGTCCATGCCCCATTGCCGGACGGTGGATGGATCGGGACCCACGAAGACATCACTTTGCGCGAAGAAGCCGCAGCGCGCATTACCCATGCAGCCCACCACGATGACCTGACTGGTCTCGCCAATCGCGCACTCTTCACGGCACGCCTTCAAGAAGCCCTGCTTGATGCCCAGATGCAGGGGACGGGCGGACATCTATTGTTGCTGGATCTTGATCGCTTCAAACCAGTCAACGACACCTATGGGCATGATGTCGGGGACGAGCTGCTCTGTCAGGTTGCGCAGAGGTTCAAGGAGTGCGTACGTGCAACCGACCTTGTTGCACGCATTGGCGGGGACGAATTTGCAATCATCCTACAAGGCGGTGGGCCAAGCGAGCCCTGGGTGACCGAGATCGCGGAGCGGCTGGTTGCGGCACTCAATGAGCCCTTTGATGTCTTTGCCCATAATGTTTCGATCGGGATCAGCATCGGGATTTCTTATATTGGTGCAGACGCAGCATCCATTGAATCCCTGCAGAAAAAATCGGACATCGCGCTTTATGAAGTCAAGCAGAATGGGCGCAATGGATTCCGTTTCTACGAAGCTGGCCGCGCCCATAAGGTTATTCGCGGCGGTGCGGCCTGAACGAAACTCCGCAAGCGTTTTTTTCTCAAGTAAAAAACAAAAACGCGATCCAATCCGGACCGCGTTTTCAAAAATGCGTTTCTGAGTGTTAGCTGATTAGGCAGCCTTGAGAGCTTCTGCGACGTCCTTCAGCTGAGACAGGGTCATTTCTGCCTTCTGCTTGGTGTCGTCGTCTTTCGCGTCAGCAACATCCTCTTCGGCGTTCTTGATCGCCTGAGCCAGTTGGTCTTCGCTGATTTCAGACACAGGGATCGCCTGTTCGGCCAAGACGGTCAGACCGCCTGGAGCAATGTCAGCAAACCCGCCGCGCACGAAATACTCATCCCAGGATCCAGCATCCGTGCGGACTTTCAGAATGCCCGGCTTAATGGTGGACATGAACGGGCTGTGGTTCTTCAGAACGCCAAACTCGCCTTCGGTGCCCGGTACAACGACCTCGGCAACCTGTTCGGACAGGAGCTGGCGCTCCGGCGAGACCAACTCAAACTGGAAAAGTTCAGCCATTTGGCGTCTTCCTTGTCAGTCATCGGTTCAGATGGCAGGCAGAAGGCCGGGCCATCAAACAAGAGAAAACCGGACGCCGTTTTCCGGCGTCCGATCCAATGCCTTAAGCAGCCTCTGCAGCCAGCTTCTGAGCTTTCTCGATGGCTTCCTCGATGGAACCAACCATGTAGAAAGCAGCTTCCGGCAGATGGTCGTATTCACCGTCAACAAGGCCTTTGAAGCCCTTGATGGTGTCTTCCAGAGCAACCAGCTTGCCCGGAGAACCGGTGAAGACCTCAGCCACGAAGAACGGCTGCGACAGGAAGCGCTCGATCTTACGGGCACGTGCCACGGTGAGCTTATCTTCTTCAGACAGTTCGTCCATGCCGAGGATGGCGATGATGTCCTGAAGTGCCTTGTAGCGCTGCAGAGTACCCTGAACAGCACGGGCTGTTTCGTAGTGCTCTTCACCAATGATACGGGCATCCAGCATGCGGGATGAGGAATCCAGCGGATCCACAGCCGGGTAGATGCCTTTTTCAGCGATTGCGCGGTTCAGAACCGTGGTCGCATCCAAGTGAGCAAAGGTCGATGCCGGTGCCGGGTCGGTCAAGTCATCGGCAGGAACGTAAACGGCCTGAACCGAGGTGATCGAGCCCTTGTTCGTGGTGGTGATCCGCTCCTGCATGCCGCCCATGTCCGTGGCAAGTGTCGGCTGGTAACCCACAGCAGACGGGATACGACCGAGAAGCGCGGACACCTCAGAACCAGCCTGGGTGAATCGGAAGATGTTGTCCACGAAGAACAGAACGTCCTGGCCTTCATCACGGAAGTGTTCCGCAACGGTCAGACCGGTCAAGGCAACACGGGCACGCGCTCCGGGAGGCTCGTTCATCTGACCGTAAACGAGGGCCGCTTTGGAGCCTTCTCCGCCGCCTTCCTTGTTCACGTTGGACTCGATCATTTCCCAGTAAAGATCGTTACCCTCACGGGTGCGTTCACCAACACCAGCGAATACGGAGTAACCGCCGTGCGCCTTAGCGATGTTGTTGATCAGTTCCATGATGAGAACGGTTTTGCCAACGCCGGCGCCGCCGAACAGACCGATCTTACCGCCCTTTGCGTACGGTGCGAGAAGGTCAACGACCTTAATACCCGTCACAAGGATTTCAGCTTCGGTCGACTGCTCGATGAATTCCGGAGCTTCCTGGTGAATACCGCGCTTCTGCTCGTGCTTGATTTCGCCAGCATCGTCAACCGGCTCACCAATCACATTCATGATGCGGCCGAGTGTACCGTCCCCAACCGGAACCATGATGGCAGAACCGGTGTCGACAACTTCCTGACCGCGGACCAGACCCTCGGTGGAGTCCATCGCGATGGTACGTACTGTGTTCTCGCCCAGGTGCTGAGCAACTTCGAGCACCAAGCGGTTGCCCTGGTTGTCCGCTTCAAGAGCGTTCAGGATCAACGGCAGATGGTCATCGAACTTGACGTCGACAACGGCGCCGATGACCTGGGTGACCCGTCCGACTTTTTTGTCAGCCATATCCCTAATCCTCGTCTCGATCCCGTTACAGCGCTTCAGCGCCTGAGATAATTTCAATCAATTCGGTCGTAATCTGAGCCTGACGCTGGCGGTTGTAGTTGATCGTCAGCTTGTCGATCATGTCGCCGGCGTTGCGCGTCGCGTTGTCCATTGCGGACATACGAGCGCCCTGCTCAGATGCAGCGTTTTCCAGAAGCGCCCGGAAAACCTGGATAGAGATGTTCCGCGGCAGGAGATCAGCTAGTATCTCAGCCTCATCCGGCTCATACTCATAGACCGCGCTTGCACCACCTTCATCCGTGCCTTCGCTTGCCTCAAAATGGGCCGGGATCAACTGCTGGGCAGTCGGAACCTGAGCAATAACGGATTGGAAGGTCGCATAGAACAATGTGCAGACGTCAAACTCTCCATTTTCATACATGGAGAGAACCTTGCGCCCAATTTCATCCGCATTGGAGAAACCGACGTTTTTGACGCCGCGCAGCTCGATGGTCTCGATCACGTGCTGGCCAAGGTCGCGCTTGATCGCGTCGAAACCTTTTTTGCCAACACACAGGATCTTGACCGTCTTGCCTTGGCCGATCAGGCTTTTGGCCTTTTCGCGTGCCAGCTTAGCGATGTTAGTGTTGAAGCCCCCGCAAAGACCGCGTTCGGCCGTTGCAACGACCAGGAGATGAACCTGGTCATTGCCCGTACCGGACATCAGCTTCGGAGCGTCGTCGCGGCCTTCGAAAGCCACGGCGAGGTTGGCCAGCACGCTCTCCATGCGTTCCGCATAGGGGCGCGCGGCCTCCGCAGCTTCCTGGGCACGACGCAGTTTCGCCGCGGCCACCATCTGCATGGCCTTGGTGATTTTCTGCGTCGCCTTTACGGAAGCGATGCGGTTTCGTAAGTCCTTCAGGCTCGGCATGGCCGCCCCTGCTCCTTATCCCGGCGTGTGGTCTTAGGCGAAGTTCTTAGCGAACGCGTCAAGCGCAGCTTTCAGCTTGCCAGTGAGGTCGTCGTCGAGGGCTTTCTTTTCCCAGATCGCGTCGAGCAGTTCTTTGTGCTCACCACGCAGGAACAGAAGCAGACCTTCTTCGAATTCCTTCACACGATCAACCGGATGGTTGTCGAGGTATCCGTTCACGCCAGCATAGATCACGGCGACCTGCTCTTCAGTCTTCAGCGGCGAAAACTGCGGCTGCTTCAGAAGTTCGGTCAAACGTGCACCGCGGTTCAACAGGCGCTGAGTGGTGGCGTCAAGGTCGGAGCCGAACTGCGCGAACGCAGCCATTTCACGGTACTGAGCCAGCTCACCCTTAATGGGGCCAGCAACCTGCTTCATCGCCTTGATCTGAGCCGAGGAACCCACGCGGGAAACCGACAGACCAACGTTCACAGCCGGGCGGATACCCTGATAGAACAGGTCCGTTTCAAGGAAGATCTGACCGTCGGTGATCGAGATTACGTTGGTCGGAATAAACGCAGACACGTCGTTGCCCTGAGTCTCAATGACCGGAAGTGCGGTCAGGGAGCCCTTGCCATGGTCTTCGTTCAGCTTCGCAGCACGTTCCAGCAGACGGGAGTGCAGGTAGAAAACGTCGCCCGGGAAAGCTTCACGTCCCGGCGGGCGGCGCAGAAGCAGTGACATCTGACGATAAGCAACAGCCTGCTTGGTCAGATCGTCGTAACCGATCACGGCGTGCATGCCGTTGTCACGGAAGAACTCGCCCATTGCACAGCCGGCAAATGGTGCCAGGAACTGCAGCGGAGCAGCTTCGGACGCGGTCGCGGCGATAACGATGGAGTATTCCAAAGCGCCGTTGTCTTCCAGTGTCTTGACGAACTGAGCAACGGTGGAACGCTTCTGACCGACAGCGACGTAGATGCAGTAAAGCTTTGCGTCTTCGTCGTCGCCGGCATGAAGCGGCTTCTGGTTGAGGAATGTGTCAAGGATGATCGCGGTCTTACCGGTCTGACGGTCACCAATGACGAGTTCGCGCTGACCGCGGCCAACCGGGATCAGGGCGTCGATGGCTTTCAGGCCAGTAGACATCGGCTCGTGCACGGACTTACGCGGCAGGATGCCCGGCGCTTTAACGTCCACACGGCGCTTTTCAGTAGCTTCGATCGGGCCTTTGCCATCGATCGGGTTGCCGAGCGGATCGACAACGCGGCCGAGAAGACCTTTACCAACCGGAACTTCCACGATGGCGCCGGTCCGCTTAACGGTGTCGCCTTCTTTGATATCACGGTCAGAACCGAAGATAACGACACCGACGTTGTCGGATTCCAGGTTCAGGGCCATGCCCTTGATACCACCCGGGAATTCGACCATCTCACCAGCCTGAACTTTGTCCAGACCATAAACACGGGCGATACCGTCACCGACGGAGAGCACCTGACCAACTTCAGAAACTTCGGCTTCCTGGCCAAAGCTCTTGATCTGGTCCTTGAGGATTGCGGAGATTTCCGCGGCCCGAATATCCATCAGCCGACCTCTTTCATCGCGAACTTGAGTGAATTGAGCTTGGTACGCAGCGACGTATCGATCATGCGGGACCCGACTTTGACCACAAGGCCGCCGATCAGGGCAGGATCAACCTTAGCTGCGATGTTTACGGATTTGCCCGTTGAAGCAGAGAGCGCTTCTTTCAGGGCAGCGACATGTTCGTCGGACAGAGCAGCGGCAGACACCACTTCAGCTGTTTCTTCGCCGCGCTTTTCTGCAAGCAGAGCGCGGAAAGACTTGATCATGTCAGGAAGGACGAAGAGGCGCCGGTTACGGGCTGCCAGCTTCACGAAATTTGCGGCCAGGCCTTTGATGCCAGCCTTGTCGAGAAGTGCTGCGAGCGCTGCAAGCTGCTCTTCAGCACTAAATGCCGGGCTTTTCACAAGACGGACGAGATCTTCGCTTTCGGAAAGCATGCCTTCAAAAGCAGTCAGATCCCGTTCCACGTCAGCCGTTACGCCGTCGCCTTCAGCTAGATCGAGAAGGGCGGACGCATAACGCTGTGCCACGCCGGATACGAGAGATACGTTGTCAGTCACCAGGTCCGTGCTCTCTGACGTTTTTCATGTCTGCAAAACGGCTAGCGTCCGCAAGACATTGAAAAAATGAATGATTTCAAGGTCAGAAGGTATGACGGTTAAACCGTTCCCCCAAAGCCGCGCCTCAATTAGCACAGGGTTTCCCAGTGTGCAACGCCGCGGGGAGGCTGTTCTTGCCGATTCATTGGTGTTTTTTACCCATCCGCGACAAAAAGCCTTGCAGATCAATGTGTCACCGGCCGTATAAACCTTTAGACGGTGGCCGCTTTTGAGACCGTGTTTGCAGCCGTTCTCATTGCGGGTCTACCACGAAAGACCAACACATCCTGCGACGGCTAAGCCACCGAAAGCCTTCTATACCAAAGCAGCCCATCCGTTTCGGACTATGCGCTGTGTTAGAGAAAGTGCTGCGGATCAATATCGATCTGTACGCGAAGGCCCTTCGTCGGCTTCGGGCCGCTTGAAAGCCAGCCTCTAATATAAGACTGCAAGTCATATTGCTTCGGCGCCATCGCCAAAAGGCGAAACCGGTAGCGTCCTCGAACCATGGCCAAAGCGGCTTCTGCAGGCCCAAGCAGCGTAACGGCCGGGTCCAGCGGCGCCACCCGCGCAAGCTGGCGGGCAAAACTTTCCGCAAAATTCCTGTCAGGACCAGAGATTACGACAGCTGCCAATCGACCAAATGGCGGCAGCCCAGCGGCGCGGCGCGCTTCGATCTCCGCCTGATAAAACGCGTGTTTATCGTTGGAGAGCAACGCCTTGATGACGGGATGATCGGCGCTGTAGGTCTGCAAAAAGCCTTTGCCGCCACCGGTGACGCGGCCTGCACGGCCCGTGACCTGGGCAAGCAGTTGGAAGGTCTTTTCGGCGGCACGCGGATCCCCATGCGCCAGGCCGAGATCCGCATCAACCACGCCAACCAGCTTCAGTTTCGGGAAATTGTGGCCTTTGGCGACCAACTGCGTTCCGATGATAATATCAGCGCCGCCCTCTTCGACGACTTTCATTTCCCGCTTCAATCGCTCAGGCCCACCAGGCAGATCAGACGACAGAACCAACGTCCGCGCCTGTGGGAAGATATCGCTCACTTCTTCTGCAATCCGCTCTACACCGGGGCCACAGGCAACCAGCGTATTGGTGCTTTGGCATGACGGGCAGCTTTCCGGCACACGTTCGTTATGCCCGCAGTGGTGACACACCAGTTTCTTTTGAAACCTGTGCTCAACCAGCCACGTGCTGCAATGCGGACATTGGAACCTGTGACCGCAGGTGCGGCATAATGTCAGAGGGGCATATCCGCGTCGGTTCAGGAACAACAGCGCCTGATCCCCGTTGGCGTAAGTTTCCTTGATTGCGCCCACCAAACCCGGTGCGAGCCAACGCCCCTGTTCCGGTCCGTCCAGGCGCATATCAATGGCCGATAGATCGGGAAGTGCAGCGCCGGACGCCCGGTCAGGCAGTTCGACCAGACCATACCGGCCCTGCTCAGCATTGACCCGGCTCTCGATCGACGGTGTCGCGGAGGCCAGGACTACCGGAAACCGGGAAATATGCCCGCGCACGACGGCCATGTCCCGCGCACTATAGGGCACACGGTCATCCTGCTTGAAGGCAGCGTCATGCTCTTCGTCGACGATGATCAGCCCCAGTTCCTTGAATGGTAGAAAGAGAGAGGATCGCGCGCCGATCACGACACGAACATCGCCAGATGCAACACCGCGCCAAACCCTTGCCCGGTTCTTTGGTGTAATTTCAGAGTGCCACTCAGCCGGATAAACGCCGAACCGTTGTTCAAACCGCCGCAGAAACTGTTCGGTCAGCGCAATTTCCGGCAGGAGCACCAGTGCCTGCTTATCCCGCCGCAAGGCTTCCGCGATTGCTTCGAAGTAGACTTCGGTCTTGCCCGACCCGGTCACTCCATCAATCAAGGTCACCGCGGCGCCCTTGTCGAAACTATCTTGCAAAGTTTCTGCAGCGGCTTGCTGGGCCGGTGTCAGATCCTTTTGCGCATAGTCGATCTGAGGACGTGGCGGTGGGGGTGCTGCCGGCATGGAGACGATCTCCAGCACCTCTTGTTGCACCAGTCCGTCAATGACGGATGCGCTGACACCGGCTGCATGTGCGAGGCCGCTTTTTGTCCACGCAAATCCGTCTTCCATTTTTTCGAGAACACGGCGGCGTGCGGGCGTCATCCGCTCTGGCTCCGCACCTTCGATCCGCCGGACACCTGGAACCGGGGCTTCCGGTTCAAGTGCCTCTTCAGACCGCAGCACCATGCGCACAACCATGCCCGGTGCACCGAGCGTCCAGCCGGCCACCCAATCGACAAACCGCCGGAGATCTTTGTCGAGCGGCGGCGTGGTGTCGTAAACGTGGGAAATCGATTTGAGTTTGTTGGAATTGATCGCCGCATCCGGCTCACCGTCCCAGACCGCACCGATGACCTCGCGCGTTCCCAACGGCACCCGGACGATCGTGCCCGGCACCACCGACTGCCCAGCAGGGACCTTATAAGTGTAGGCAACCGGCACGGCGACGGGTACCAGCACGCTGGCAATCGTGTCTTTCGGCTCCAAATCGTCAAATAGCACGGCAGGTCACATTTTTCGGCATGGCATTTCGTGGTCCACACACCCACGGATGAGAGATGCGGTACGCTCTTCGGAGATCGCCTGGATCCTTGTTCCGTTCAAGCGGAATAATTTTTGAGGTACGTACCGCAAAAAGGCTTTCACCAGAGAATCAGGGCTTCAGTTAGACAGCATCCTAGGCTAAAGAGAGCGCAGCTGACCATTCATTCGTTCGCTTGCCGACGGAGGCAGGCTGCAAAGGCGTACACACAAGCGCCATTGGGAGAAATCATTCATGAAGTTTTTCGTCGACACCGCGGATACCGCGGAGATCCAAGAACTCGAAGCCACGGGCCTCTTGGACGGCGTCACCACAAATCCGTCCCTGATCGCCAAGTCCGGCAAGGATTTCAAAGACGTGATTGCCGAGATCTGCAAGATCACAAATGGTGACGTTTCAGCAGAAGTCGCAGCAACCGACTTCGACACCATGATCAAGGAAGCCCATGTCCTGCGTGCGATCGCAGACAACGTGGTCATCAAGCTTCCGCTGACATTTGACGGTCTGAAAGCCTGTAAGCAGCTGACGAGCGAAGGCACGAAGACAAACGTCACCTTGTGCTTCTCGGCCAACCAGGCCCTGCTCGCAGCAAAGGCTGGCGCGACATACATTTCGCCGTTCATTGGCCGCCTCGACGATATCAATCTTGATGGTATGGAACTGATCCGCGAAATCCGCGTCATCTACGACAACTATGGCTTTGACACCGAGATCCTGGCCGCGTCGATCCGCACACCCAATCATGTCAAGGACTCAGCGATCATTGGCGCTGACGTGGTCACCGTTCCGCCGGCAACGCTGAAGTCCCTGGTCAAGCATCCGCTGACCGACAAGGGCCTTGATGCGTTCTTGAGCGACTGGGCCAAGACCGGTCAGAGCATCCTTTAAGGCGCTCGCGGATCGGGTGCAGCACGTGTTGCATCCCGGTTCGCTTAAGACACACGATCAAAGGCTCCGGTTCATCCGGGGCCTTAATTTTATGTTGCTAAGCCGACGATCAAAAAGCGGTGGCACTCGGCTCTTCATTTTTCTATTTTGAGCCGCGGTTCCGGCATTTGACGGCCGGACAGCCCAGCCATTCAGGCAAATCTCGACCCCAAGTGGCCCGACCCCGGTGACAGACGGAAGCGCGCAGGGTATTCGTGGGTTTGAAAACAGACAGCAAGAGCGCGGGTTAAAGCGCTGAAGGATAGGAAACACACAATGACGGGTTCGAGAATCGTCTTGATTGACCGCCACCCCGGCCGGTCCGCGCAAACCATTGGCGTGGCGCGGGAATTGGGCACCGACCCCGATCTCATCCATGAACCGTCTGTGGGCGTGGTTGGCACAAAAGGCGACAGCCAGTGTTATCTCGGTGTGGCGCGCAAGGTCGATGCCATTCATGAGCACCTGAAATCGCGCATCGGGAGCGGCGAAGGTCAGCTGAAATACCGGCTGGTCCAACCGGAATACACGATTGCAACGTCCGACGGCATCCGCAACGGCACGCGTGAAATGCGCTATTCGCTCATCGGGCGCGAAGTCACCAACGACGGTTTGTGCGAGCACCTAGAAGCATCAGGTCTGGCTGGCACGATCGCCGTCGTCGCCTGTGACAAGCCGCCGGTCGGTACCATGGCTGCAGTTCTTGAGCGTAATGAACCGGCGATCATCATGTCCGATGGCACAATCCGCCCGGGCAAGGATCCGGAAACCGGTGAGATGCTGGATATTGTCAGCGCTTATCAGGTGGCCGGACACCCGGACAAGGCCGTACGGGACCGCATTGCCTGTAACGCATGTCCCGGCATTGGCAGCTGCGGCGGCATGTTCACCTACAACACCATGCAGACCTTCATCGGCGTTGTCGGCCTGCAGCCGCTGCACATGGTTGCACCACCATCCGATGATCCGCGCCGCCTCGAAGAGTTCCCGCAGCAGCTCGTTTCCTATCTCGCTGACATGATGGAAAAGGGCCTGAAGCCGCGCGACATTGTCAAACGCGATTCGCTGCGCAATGCGATCATCGTCGCCATGGCCATCGGCGGATCCACCAACGTTGTTCTGCACGTTCCGGAAATTGCCCGCGCAGCAGGTTATGAACACTTCTGGCGCGATGTGATGACCCCGGAAGAGTTCAATCATCTCTCCCAGCACGTGGTCCCGGTTCTGACCAACGCCCGGCCGTACGGCAAATACTCCATGCTCGACATCGATCGCGTTGGCGGGGTCCAGGTGATCGTCAAGGAACTGTTGGATGCCGGTCTTCTGAATGGCGACATGATGACCTGCACCGGCCGTACCTTGGCCGAACAGGTTGCGGACCTCAACGCAGCCGCCCCAGACGGCGACGTCATTCATTCGGTTGCCGAGCCGTTCAAGCCGACGGGCGGCCTTCGCATGCTCGGCGGTAATCTGTCGCCGGATTTCTCTGCCATCCTGAAACTTGCCGGTGTTGAAGGCGGCCTGGAAGACAACCTCTTCAAGGGTCGTGCGCGTGTGTTCGAACGGGAAGCCGGTCTGATCCAGGCCCTTGATGAAGCACCAGAGAGCTTCCAGGACCATGACATGGTCATCGTCCGCTATGACGGCCCAAGCGGCGGTCCGGGCATGCCGGAAATGCTCGACCCGACATCCCGCATCACAACGCTGTGCCGGGAGCGCGGCATTGTGATCGCCCTTATGACAGATGCCCGCTTCTCGGGCGGCTCGGTCGGTCTTGTCATTGGTCACGTGGGTCCGGAAGCAGCCCTTGGCGGTCCGATTGCCTTTGTCGAGGACGGTGATGAGATTGTCGTTGACCTCAACACCAATACCCTGAATTGCCCGGCGCTGGACGATGCAGCAACGCTCGCAGCCCGCAAGGCCGTTTGGGACAAGGCTGTTGCAGACAACGGCGGCATTCATCCGAACTGCGGCATTGCTGACACCCGTCTTCTACACCGGGCCCGTCACACGGCTGTTCCGGCCGTCCGTGGCGGTGGCCTGCACCCGAACCGGGAAGTCTGGGTGCGCGACCCACGCCCGGCTGAAAAATCCGGGTTTGAACCGCGCAACCGCCATCGGAGCGCCTAAACGCTCTAGCATCAGCGTCGAAAACAATAGAACGCCCCGGCCAGATCAGGCCGGGGCGTTTTTTTGGGATCCACGCTTCAATCCGACGGTCCGAGAACTCTGGAGATCCGTGCCCAAACAGCATCAATATCTGCATGCATGTTTGCTGCGACTTGCCGGACCCAAGGTTCCCCCTTTATGGCTGTGCGTGATGCAGCCGGACCAAGTTCGGAAATCACCATCTCAGTGTCGCGCAGCAGCGGCCGCCAATTCACTACTCCGGTTTCAGGGAATTGCTTCAATTCCGTGCGGCGATCCTCCTGCAGCCGTCTGGCCAGCTCTTCGGACTGCGCCATGCCGGTCTCTATCCGCTTTGCCACCCCCTCCTGCCCCCAGGCCAGCAGCGTTCCAAGAAGCGCGATACCGGCAGCGCTCCGGGAGCCCTGAACACCGATATTTGGATTTGCCAAATAAGAACTGCCGAAAGCGATTGCCTCCTGGGCAGTCGGGTCAGCAAAAAAGACCAGTGCAGAGTCCTTTGGTTGAAACAGCCACTTGTGCGCTGAAACGGCAACACTGTCAGCACGCTCGATGCCCGACAACCGATCCGCATATGTGGTCAAACGCAGCGGGCCGCCCCACGCTGCATCCACATGGACCCAAATAGTATGGGTAGCACTACCACTCTTAAGCTTGGCAATGTCCAACTCATCTATCACTCCGCGCCCGGTGGTTCCGGCGGTTAGCACAAGCATTGCTCCGGAAAGCTCTGTGAGCGCGTCGATTGTCATCCGGCCATTTTCGGCGACGGGTAGCGATTCGAAGGGTAGACCCAATATCTGCGCACATTTTGGCACGGATACATGGGCATCGGCAGAAGCAATTACCCGTGTTGCTCCATGCTCCCGCGCGCACCAAAGCGCAGCCAGGTTGGCAAGGGTCGAACCACAACACATGTGGCCTGTGGTCATGCCGAAATAAGGTGCAAGCCAGGCAATGACCCGGGCTTCGGCTTCTGTCGCGAACGGGCTGAGATCCGGATGAAGAAGGTTTTGATTGTATTCCGCATTCAAACCAACAAGGCGTGCAGCGATTCCTGCCGGGGCTGGATCCATATGGGCAAAGGCGTCCGGTGCACCCAGGTCTGCGGACCGGGTTCGCACTTGCTCGGCCAGCACTGAAAACGCTTCCTCATCGCCAAGTCCTTTGGCTGGCAATTGATCGGTCAAATCGGACACGTCAACCATTTCTCAATCGCACTCCCGGATCTGTTTCGAAACGGCAGACCGCCAAACAACGAAATTGTCTTTTCGCAGTATGGCACATCAGAGAACTGATGGCAGGTTCGTCGCTTCTCGTCCGGAATGACCAATTGCACCCTGGCAAAAACAGAGATAGCTTCGATTATAAAAGCTATTTCCAGAACGCCGGAGGGACCCGGTCGCCTGCGGAAAATGGCATGGACAACGGAGGTTCCTTTTATGAAAACGCGGATTACCGAGCTCTTTGGAATTGAACATCCGATCATTCAGGGCGGCATGCACTATGTCGGTTTTGCAGAGCTCGCGGCGGCTGTTTCAAATGCCGGCGGGCTTGGAACGATCACGGGTCTAACTCAAAAGACACCGGAAGCCCTTGCCAACGAGATCGCCAAATGCCGGGATCTCACCGACAAGCCGTTTGCGGTGAACCTCACCTTTTTGCCGACGGTGAACGCACCTGACTATCCAGGCTATGTGAAGGCGATCATTCAAGGCGGGGTCAAGGTGGTGGAAACCGCTGGCCGCAATCCGCAACAGGTGATGCCCTACCTGAAAGACGCGGGCATCAAGGTGATCCACAAATGCACCTCCATCCGGCATTCCCTGAAAGCCCAGGCCATTGGCTGTGATGCGGTCTCGGTGGATGGCTTTGAGTGCGGCGGCCACCCGGGCGAAGACGACATTCCGAACATGATCCTATTGCCGCGCGCTGCAGATGAACTGGAAATCCCCTTTGTGTCCTCCGGCGGCATGGCCGATGCCCGCAGTCTCGTCGCCTCGCTCGCCATGGGTGCGGAAGGCATGAACATGGGCACGCGCTTCATCGCCACGAAGGAAGCGCCGGTGCATCAAAAGATCAAGGATGCGATTGTCGCCGCCTCCGAACTCGACACCCGTCTGGTCATGCGCCCGCTGCGCAACACGGAACGCGTCCTCAACAATGCCGCTGTCGAGCGTTTGCTGGAGAAGGAAAAGAGCCTCGGCGACGATTTGAAATTCGAGGACATCATCGAGGAAGTCGCAGGCGTCTATCCGAAGATCATGATGGACGGCGAAATGGATGCCGGGGCCTGGTCTTGCGGGATGGTGGCCGGTCTGATCGATGACATTCCAACCTGCAAGGAGCTGATCGACCGGATCATGAGTGAAGCCGATGCCCTGATCCGCCAGCGGCTGGAAGGCATGGTTGGCGGCGTTGCCGTCGCAGCTGAATAAGTGTCAGGGGAGAAAGAGATGGACTATCAAACGATCCTTTGGAGCCATGAAAACGGCGTTGCCGAGATCACCATGAATCGGCCGGACAACGCCAATGCGCTGAGTGCCCGCATGTCGGATGAACTCTTCGATGCGGCTTGCCGGTGCGAGGCAGAGGGTGCGCGCGCGGTCATCCTCACCGGATCCGGCCGTATGTTCAACGCGGGCGGTGACTTGCAGGAATTTGATGACGCTGAGGACAAGGCCGACCATGTCACCCGCATGGCGACAATTCTCCATGCAGCGCTTTCCAGGTTCTCGCATATGGATGCGCCGGTGATCATGGCGGTGAACGGCTCGGCCGGTGGTGGCGGGTTTTCCATCGCGATTTCCGGCGACATCATTCTGGCGTCCGAAAAGGCAAAATTTGTCTCCGCTTACACGGCCTCCGCGCTGACACCTGACGGGTCGTCGTCCTATTACCTTGCCAAGCACATTGGTTTGCTGCGGGCGAAGGAGCTGATGCTGACCAACCGGGTATTGACCGCCAAGGAAGCCTGCGAGTGGGGGCTGGTGACCCGTGTGGTCGCCCCGGATGATTTGATGGCGGAAGCGCGTGCACTCGCAGCCCAATTTGCCACCGGACCAACCAAGGCCTACGGCGGTGTGAAGCGCCTTTTGCAGACCGCGTATTCCGAAGGGCTGGAAACCCAGCTCGACAAGGAAAGCCGGTCGATTGCCGCCATGATGAAAACCCATGACGGCGCGCATGGGATCGCCTCGTTCCTTGCCAAGAAAACACCGGAGTACAAGGGCAAATGAGCCGCGCGCCGATTGAAGATGACTGTGGCATTGGCCAGGCGCTGAACATCGTTGGCGAATGGCGCACGCTCTTGGTCCTGCGCAATCTCTTCAACGGCATGCGCACCTATGATGCCATGCAGACCCATCTCGGGATTTCGTCGAGCGTGCTGGCAGCCCGCCTCAAAACCTTGAGTGAGGCGGGCATCGTGGAGAAGCGACCCTTACCGGAGGATGGCCGGTCTCATGAATACCGGCTGACAGAAAAGGGACTGGATCTTTATCCCGTGCTCGTCGCCTTGCTGCATTGGGGGGAGAAATGGACCCCCAACGGCCGGGGACCGCGCATGACCCTGACAGAACGCGCAACCGGTTTGCCGGTCCGCGACATGGCGGTGACGGCCCAGGACGGGCGGCCGCTTGGGCCCCAGGAGGTCACACCCGTACCGGGCCCGGGCGCGAGCGACTATACCCGCGTCCTGACGGCCCGCTGGGCAAACAAGAAGGAGGAAACCGCATGACATCCGACTGGGCAGCTGCAAAGAAAAAGATCAGCGTCGAAGGTCATGACATGGCCTATGTGGAGCGCGGGCAAGGGCGCCCGATCGTCTTTCTCCATGGCAATCCGACGTCCTCCTTTCTGTGGCGGGACGTAATCCCGGCATGCGAACATCTCGGGCGCTGCATTGCGCCGGATCTGATCGGTATGGGCGACAGCGCCAAACTGCCGAACCCAGGACCGGACACCTACACCTTCCAGACCCACCGGCGTTTTCTGGAAGGGTTTCTGGCTGCTGTCGGTGTCGACAAGAACGCGATTTTCGTCATTCACGACTGGGGCTCTGCGCTCGGCTTCGACTGGGCGAACAGGCACCGGGATGCTGTTGCAGGCATCGCCTATATGGAAGGCATCGCGAAGCCACTGGCGGATTGGTCTGAGTTCAATCCGGACGCGGCGCCGATCTTTCAAGGATTTCGATCCGAAAAAGGTGAAGAGCTGATTCTCGATCGCAATCTTTTCGTCGACCGTGTTCTGCCCGGATCGATCCTGCGGGACTTGAGCGCCGAAGAACAAGCCGAATACCGGCGGCCCTTTCGAAATCGGGACGATCGCTGGCCGACTCTGACCTGGCCGCGCCAAATCCCGATAGGCGGCGAGCCGGCAGACGTTACCCAAATCGCTTCGGACTATGCAGCCTGGATGGCGGAAAACGACTTGCCCAAACTGTTCATCAATGCAGATCCCGGCGCAATCCTGATCGGTGCCCCACGCGACTTCTGCCGGACCTGGAAAAACCAGCAAGAGGTGACTGTCAAAGGAAGCCACTTCATCCAGGAAGACAGTGGTGCAGAGATTGGCCGCGCTGTCGCGGGTTGGCTTGAAGATGCTGTTGGCTCGTAGCCCTTACATCGAAGATCCAACAATTTCCTGTTCACGGTTGCAAGCATCCCGCATTCTTCGACGGCAATGCCATCGGATAAAGGGCAGGTCATGAAACTGTTGGTTTTTCTAGGGTCGGTGCGACAGAGCACGCCGCCAAGGCCAGCGCGGCTCGGAGAGCGGGTGGCCAAGGCCTGCGCGGCGCAACTCGTCCGGGCCGGGGCCGACGTCGAGATCATTGATCCGCTCACGCTCCAACCTCAATTGGTGTTCAAGCCGCATTTCTCCTATGCGGCCGGGCGGGCGCCCGAAGCGCTTGAAGTTCTCTCGGACAAGATCAAGGATGCTGACGGCTATGTGATGGTCTCGCCGGAATACAATCACTCCATGAGCCCAGCTCTTGCGGATCTACTCAACCATTTCGGCAGTTCCAGTTTTTCCTTCAAGCCGAGCGCCATTGCAACGTATTCCGCCGGTCAATGGGGCGGCGCGCGGGCAGCCGTCAACATGCGCACCTATTTGAGCGAGCTCGGCTGTCTTCCGGTTTCTGCCATGATCCATGTGCCGAAAGCGCAGAACGTGTTTGATGAAGAGGGTCGCTATCTTGAAGGTGTCGATGCGGACAAATGGAACGGGTACATTGGCCGTACACTGCGCCAGCTGACCTGGTGGGCGGAGGCCGCCAGCCGCCAACGCCAGCAGGCGATAGCAACGGAGGCGTTTGACAGGGATCCGTCGCAACGCAACGCGCCCTGAATTCCGTGGTTTTGGCTGGGCTTGGCAGATCACGCGCCTATATGCCGGTCAGGAAGTGCCTGTAACGCCATTGTTCAAGAGATTTGTCAGGAGATCAGCATGCTGCCCACACTTCCCTACCAGGACTGGTCGGAAACGAAGGACACGTTGCACCTGTTCCTGCAGATGATTGGCAAGATCCGCCTGAAGGTGCATCCGAAGCTGAACCACTGGTGGCATGTGACGCTCTATCCGCATGTGCGCGGCCTGACGACCGGGCGCATTCCATATGGCACCAGCGGCTTTGAAATTTTCTATGACACGCTTGATCACACAGTGACCATCAGCCGGAACGATGGCCAAAGCGCATCGTTTTCAGCTCCAGGTCTCACTGTTGCCGGCTTTTATGAGGAGCTTTTCTCCGGGCTTGAGCAGCTGGGCATCTCAGTGAAGATCGTTGCCGTTCCGTACGACAACAAATCTAAGGTGCCCTTTCCAGAAGACACCGCACCGCGCGCTTACGACCGAAAGGCCGTTTCCGATTTCTGGCGGGCGCTCTGCTCAATCTCCAGCGTCTTTGAAACTACCGCTCGGGATTTGTCGGCAAACAGACACCGGCTCAGCTTTACTGGCATTCCTTTGACCTCGTTGTGACCCGTTTCTCCGGGCGGGCACATCCACTGGAGAGTGGCACACAATCCGATCGCGAGGCCTATTCCCACGAGGTGATTTCAATCGGGTTCTGGCCCGGAGATGATAGCTTCCCGGAAGCCGCGTTCTACGGATATGCCTATCCGGAACCGCAGGGCATGAGCCAGGTTCTCCTGAAGCCAGCTGACGCATTTTGGGCTGAAAAGAACGGCGGAGCTCTGGCGATCCTGAAATACGAAGATGCCCGCACGTCCGCAGACCCGGCAGCGGCAATTCTTTCTTTTCTCAACAGTGTCTATGACGGTGCGGCGGTCAAGGCCGATTGGCCGGTTAAGGATCTTTGCCATCAGCACAGCTGATTTCTTTGCGATCACTTGTGATCTGACAAACACAGATCATGATCGCCGAAGGCTTTCAAAATGTTACAATCGGCGGCCGGGTGCTCGCCTATGCAGCTTGCGCTGATCCGGGCCAGTTCCTTCTCCAGTTTTTTCAAATGCGCAATGCGCGCGCGGATGGCTTGAAGCTGGTCCGCAGCAATCCGGTTAGCATTGCCGCAGGGTTTTTCCGGGTGAAGGCTGAGGTCAATCAGTTCCCGGATGGCCTCCATCGGCAAACCAAGATCCCGGCAGTGTTTTAAAAACCGAAGCCGGTCGAGGTCCCGCTCCTGGTAGCGCCGCTGATTGCCCTCGGTGCGGATCGGGGCTTCGATGAGCCCTTCTTTTTCGTAGTAGCGGATGGTTGGAACTTTCACGCCTGTCGCCTTTGACAATTCTCCGATTGAAAAATCCATAAAACCCTCTTGAACCTCTAGCCGCTATAGGGATTACACAGAACCAAGGAATAAAAATCAAGGAGTTCAGTGGTATGGCCGGGTGTTGCGGATCGAACGCAAAATTCGATGGGGTTTCCCAGGATTACAAACGGCGGCTGTGGCTGGTGATCGCCCTGAATGCGACCATGTTTGTCGTGGAAATGGCCGCCGGACATGCGGCGCGCTCCCAGGCACTACAAGCCGATGCGCTCGACTTTTTCGGCGATGCGATCACCTACGGTATTTCGCTGGCCGTTATCGGCGCATCTTTGAGAACCCGAGCAATTGCGGCGTTGTTCAAAGGAGGAAGCCTGTTGCTGATGGGTCTCTGGGTCGGCGGATCGACCGCTTACCAGTTTCTTGTCCTTGGAACTCCAAAAGCTGAAATCATGGGAGCCATCGGGTTCCTGGCCTTGGCTGTAAACCTGATCAGCGTCCTGGTTCTGGTTCGCTACAAGGATGGTGATGCGAATGTCCGCTCGGTCTGGCTCTGCTCCCGCAACGATGCGATCGGCAACGTCGCGGTTATGCTGGCGGCACTTGGAGTTTGGGGAACGGCGACCGGTTGGCCGGATCTCATCGTCGCCGGTCTGATAGCGAGCCTCTTTGTCAACTCCGCGGTACAGATCCTCAAACAGGCGATCGCAGAGTACAGGCAGACGGACATTGAGACCGGCTCGGACCACGAACATGGCACTGCACCTGATAGTGTTGTCCGCTAGGCATAAAAAAGCCCGCTGCCATAGCAGCGGGTGCTTTGGAGCATTGAGTGCTGTCGTTTATTCCGCTGGTTCCTCGGTCTCAGCTTCCGGAACTGTCATTTCCTGAAGGACTTGATCGCTGAGGTCATTTGTAGCGATCGAGATATCGGTGTCGATCTCAGGCGCCACAGTCGTTTCGGCAACGGTCATGTCTTTCGCTTTTGCGGTTTTGCCCCAAGAGCAGGCATGGGCCGGGGCAAGTGCGAAAGTGCTGACCGCAAGGGCCGCGATACCAGTAGTTAATAGACGCATAGTCTGTTCCCTCTGTTTGCTCGTGCAATCCCTCTACGTAACCTAACGTAACTCAGATCGAAGTGATGACCAAGAAAAACCTTCCAGCTGTTTATGCCAGAGTTAAGATCCGAACTATTTGCGGCGGAGATTGTAAACTTTTGTTTCGTTTGGCTCAGACAAGTCATTCAGGATATTGACGACACGGACGTCGAGCAAATCCCCAAAGGCTTTTAAAGTCATATCCTTACTACTCAAAAACCCGATCAACAGGACCCGCACGGCACCATCGGAGCGGAGTTCCCCCTTGGTCCATCCCCACTTGCAGTCACGGGGGATACAGGAGGTAAACGCCCGAGCGCGAACAAATACCTGTTCATTTTCGCATCGGCTTTCTACCTCAACCCGGCTGATTTCCTTGGGAGCTGCGTCCGGATTGACCCACACACCGTCCTCCGGAATCGGACAGTAAATTCTTTCGGTTCCTGATCCCGTTTGTGCCTGTGCAGGCAAAGATAAGACCGCCAATCCGGCCACGAAAGCGACGGCTAAAAGCGTTCCTTGCATCCTGCTCCTCCGCTCCATGATGCGTTGCGCTTGCTTCAGTGCAAGACGGTGTTTATCACAACTGCCTTGTCCGAAACGTTTCCAGTCATTCCGTTTCGCCCCACTCCATGATGCCGGGTCTGGCCTGCCAATCAAGTGGAATGCTATGCACAGTCTTAAAAGCCCGCGCTTTTTATTACGGCCACCGTCTGCCGACGATCTGCCTGTCTACCAAGAGTTCTTTTTTGACCGAAAAGCTTCCAGCTTTTACGGCGGCCCTCTGCGCGCCGATCAAACCTGGCGGGTCTTGGCCGGTCACCTTGGGCATTGGCTCTTGCGCGATTACGGCATGTGGATGATTTCACCCCGTGAGGGTGGATCAGCTTTTGGCGGATGCGGTTTTGTCTGGCCGGAAGGCTGGCCCCGGCGAGAACTCACTTGGTGGCTTTTGCCTAAGGCACGAGGTCAAGGCGTGGCCATCGAAGCCTCACATGCTGCAATCCGGCATGCCTACCTCAGCTATGGGTGGCCCCTGGTGGAAACGCACTTGGACGATGACAACATTGTGGCTTGGAAGCTGGTTTCAGAACTTGGTGGAGAGCTCATTGCCCGCGAAGCGTTTCCGGATGGCAAGTCCCGTAACGTTTATCGTTTGCCTCAACTAACGCAATAGCATGGGATCACCGCCGCGGATGCGCCTTGTCATAGGCGGCCAGCAAATGGGCGCTGTTGATCTCGGTATAGATCTGGGTGGATGCCAGGCTCGCATGACCGAGCAGTTCCTGAATGGTCCGTAAATCTCCCCCACCTGCGAGAAGATGGGTCGCGAACGAATGCCGAAGGGCGTGAGGTGTGGCTGTTTCAGGAAGACCAAGTGCGCCGCGCAGTTTGGCCATGGACAGTTGAACCATCCTCGGATTGAGCGGACCGCCGCGCGCCCCGAGAAACAACGGACCGTCTGGTGAGATCGCATAAGGGCAGAGCTTTATGTAATGAGCCACCGCCTCACACACAGCCGGCAGTATTGGCACGATCCGCTCCTTACGGCCTTTGCCGACAATTCGCATAGATTTCGTACCTGGCTGCGGGGCCATCTTTCCAGTCAGTGACAACGCTTCGGAAATGCGCAGTCCGCATCCATACAGCAGCGTCAGAACAGCTGCATTGCGCGACTCCACCCAGGCCTCTGTTTCCATCGCGAGATCACCACGGGTAATGTCGATGGCATCCTTTGCAGACACCGGTTTGGGCAAGGAACGGGATTGACGTGGTGGCCGGACGGCATCCGAGGCGGCTGCGTTGATCTCCCCCCGGCGTTCCAGGAATTTCAGGAACGAGCGGATGCCAGCCAGGCCGCGTGCCAGCGAGCGGCTTTGGATCTTGTTGCGGCGGCGTTGTGCCAAAAACCCGCGAAAATCTGCCGGACGCAGGTCGGCAATATCCTTAACCTCCGGCGCACCACCCAAATGATCTGTCAGAAAGCGCAAGAACTGGCGAAGATCCCGCTCATAAGCAATCAGCGTCTTGTCGGACAAGCGCCGTTCGTCGGACAAATGATCCAGCCATTTGGCGATCCGGTCATTCAGATCCGGTTTGGCCGTGACAAGCAGAGAATCGGTTCCACTGTGAGACATCTGCTCAGACTAGTGAAAACTCCCGATCGTTTCGTTAATCCGGTAGCGGGCTGCCCGGCTTAGTTAAAGAATTTCCTTTAGAGCCAATCGCCGGTCCGCCGCAGATGGTCCAACTCCTTCAAAAACGCCTGCACTTTCGCCGAGCGGTGCAGATCAACATGGGTGACCATCCACATCATCGAGAGCCAATCCGGATCCGGGGGAACAATTTCGACCAGGTCCCCGCGTTCGAAAGCGGCCTCACGTGGCAGAAACCCAATTCCGTTACCGCAGAGAACAGCTTCTGCCAGCGTGCCCATCGAGTTGGAACGGAATGCAATACACTCAGCCGGGACATTTTCGTGCAGCCAACGCTGGAACCCTGCCCTCGTGTTCGGATCCACGGTTCCGGCGAACCGGTGCTTTGGGAAGTCAGCTGCCCCGTCGGGCAGGCCATGCCGGTCAATGTAGGTTTGATGGGCAAACAGACCGATTTCAATTCGTTCAAACTCCCGAACCACATTGTCCGGGTTTTCCGGCCGGCCACCTGCACGAAACGCGACATGCGCCTCGCCATATTCCAAGCGCAGGAGGCTGTCGCTAACCATGAACCGGATGGTAAGGCCCGGGTGCTTGTCGCCAAAGGCGCGTAAGATCGGCATCAGGGTTGGCGCATAGGTCGCTATGGACGTCACGATGAAGTCGCCCCTCAGCGCATCTCCCTGCCCTTGCGCCTTGCGATGTAATTCCTCGAACTGCTCGTCAGCGGTATCGGCAATGCGAAGCAGTTCGCGCCCGAGATCGGTTGGCGTAAAGCCCTTTGCATGGCGTTGAAACAGTTTGCCACCAAGCGCTGCCTCTAGAGTGTCGACGTGGCGGTTGATGGTCGCCCGGTGAACGCCGAGCGATTCGGCGGCAGCGCTTACGGTCCCCAAACGCGCAACACGCGCGGCTGTTCGAATCTCGGTCCAGTGCTGCATAATCTTATGTCACATTTTCGCGCATTAGATGCGGATATTGATATCTTTAAAGCAAATATACAACATATTAGATTGGGTTCAACACGATGACAGTGGGACATCACCAAAGAGGTTGAGCCATGAAAATCCTAGCATTCGCAGCAACAAACAGCCGCCAATCCATCAACAAGCAGGTGGTTCAAGCCGCAAGCGACATCATCACCTCTGATCTGGACCCAAATGCGGAGATTGAGATCATCGATCTGAACGACTACGAGATGCCAATCTACAGCATTGACCGGGAAACCGAGGGCGGCATTCCAGAAGAAGCCAAACGGTTCCATGAAAAGATCGGTGCTGCAGATGCTCTGATCGTTTCCTATGCCGAACATAACGGCACATATACCGCCGCCTTCAAAAACGTTTTCGACTGGGCCTCCCGCGTCAACATGAAGGTCTTTCAGGACAAGCCGCAAGTTGCTTTGTCCGCGTCCATGGGACCGGGCGGTGCTGCCAGCGTCCTGAAATCAGCGGTCGGGTCGGCGGGCTTCTTCGGAGCCGACATTCGGGGCAGCCTCTCGATCGGGCCATTCACCGAGAAGTTCGACACGGAAGCGGGTAAACTGGCCGATGAGGACCTGGAGCACTCCTTGCGCGAAATCCTGTCGGATCTGGTATCTGCTGCGCAAGGCGCCAAGCGCGCCGCCTAAACATCTTCAGGACAGTACTCAAAAAAAGCCCGGGTGCTTACCCGGGCTTTTTGATTTCAAACTTTCCAGACCTCTTAGGAATGGATCGGCTTGGCGAATGCCCCCATGGCGGCTTCCTTGACGGCTTCCGACATGGTCGGGTGCGCATGACAGGTACGGCCGAGGTCTTCCGCGGAACCGCCGAATTCCATGACAACGCAGGCTTCGTGGATCATTTCACCGGCACCGAAACCGACGATATGCACACCGAGCACCTGATCGGTTTTTGCGTCGGACAGAACCTTGGCAAAGCCGTCGGTCGCGTTCATGGCGCGCGCGCGGCCATTGGCCGTGAAGTTGAACTTGCCGGTCTTGTACTCAACACCAGCCGCCTTCAACTCCTCTTCCGTCTTGCCGACAGAGGCGACTTCCGGCTGGGTGTAAACAACACCCGGAATGACATCGTAGTTCACATGGCCAGCCTGGCCTGCGAGGATCTCTGCAACCGCAACACCTTCATCCTCTGCCTTGTGCGCGAGCATCGGTCCGACGACCACATCGCCAATTGCGTAGATGCCGTCGACATTGGTCTTGTAGTGATTGTCAATCTGAACCCGGCCACGGTCATCGACAACAACGCCGGCCTGATCAAGCCCAAGACCTTCTGTGTACGCGCGGCGGCCAATGGCAACCAGGACGATATCGGCTTCAAGAACTTCCGCATCGCCGCCGGCTGCGGGCTCAACGGAAACCGCAAGGCCCTTGCCCTTCTTCTCAACGCCCGTGACCTTGGAAGACAGCTTGAAGGCCATGCCCTGTTTTTTCAGGATCCGCTGGAAGTTCTTGGAAACATCGCCATCCATGGCTCCAAGGATCTTCGGCATGAACTCGACGACGGTAACTTCTGCGCCGAGGCGGTTCCAGACCGAGCCGAGCTCCAGACCAATCACACCGCCGCCGACGACAATCATCTTGCCCGGAACTTTTTCAAGGTCCAACGCGCCGGTGGAGGAGACGATCTGCTTTTCGTCGATTTCCACGCCCGGCAGCGGCATCACATCGGAGCCGGTGGCAATCACGATGTTCTTCGTTTCGATAACCGATGCCTTGCCGTCGTTGTCGGTGACTTCGACTTTTCCGCCACCCAGGATCTTGCCCAATCCGCTGTGGACGTCGATCTTGTTTTTCTTCATCAGGAAAGAAACGCCGCTGACATTGGCGTCAACAACGTCGCTCTTGTGTTTCATCATGCCAGGCAAATCGAGTTTCGGCTTGGCAACCTTGATGCCGAGCTTCTCGAATCCGTGGCCCGCTTCATGGAACATTTCTGATGCGTGCAGCAGAGCCTTGGACGGGATACAGCCGATATTCAGGCAGGTGCCGCCAAGGGTCGCTTCTTTTTCAACAACAGCGGTTTTCAGGCCGAGCTGGGCCGCCTTGATTGCGCAAACATAGCCGCCCGGGCCGGTTCCAATGACGACAAGATCATATTGGGACATTTGGGTCGCCTTAGCCTCTTTCTCTCTATCCCTTACGGACACTTTTAAAACCGGTTGTCAGAACAGAAACCGGAGAATGAAATTCGAAGGTCTTTCAAAGACCTCATCACTGCTCTGCAAGCGCAAGGCGCAAGCCAAAACCTGCAAAAGCTGTCGCAACAGCACGGCGCATCCAGAGCATGACCGTATCACTGCGCAGCACCTTTTCCCCGACAAGTGCCGCAAACATGCCGTAGACGATGAACACCGCGAAGGTCATCGCCATGAACACACCGCCGAGCAATGCCATATCCAGAGTTGGATTGGCTGCTTGCGGGCTGACAAACTGCGGCAAAAACGCCAGGAAAAACACGGTCAGTTTCGGATTAAGGATGTTGATCAAAAACCCGGTGCGAACCGTCCCGATCATGCTTTTACGGTTGGACTTGTCCGCCTTCAACTCCAGCGGACCGCTGTCTTTCAGCGTTTGCCAGGCAAGATAAAGCAGGTATGCCACGCCAGCGTATTTGACCGCCGTAAAGACCAGCGCGCTGGTGTGCATCAGCGCGGCCAGTCCAATGACAGACGCCAGGATTGCTGGAATAATGCCCAGCGTGCAGCCGAAGGCGGCAGCGATTGCCGCCTGCCGGCCTTTGCCCAGACCGACCGCCACCGTGTAGACGACCCCGGTTCCAGGGACCAGCACCACGATCAAAGCGGTGATCAAAAACTCCAGGCTCATTGTCCGGCTCCTTTGAGCATGACAGGAAGACTGGTCCGGATCAGAGATCCAGAACCAGACGCTGCGGATCTTCCAGGCTTTCCTTGACGCGCACCAGGAAGGTCACGGCTTCTTTGCCGTCGACAATCCGGTGGTCATAGGACAGCGCCAGATACATCATCGGGCGGATCACCACCTGACCGTTCACAGCCATCGGGCGTTCCTGGATCTTGTGCATGCCCAGAATACCGGACTGCGGCGCATTCAGGATCGGCGAAGACATCAGCGAGCCGTAGACACCGCCGTTGGAGATGGTGAAGGTCCCACCGGTCATGTCGGCCATGCCGAGCTTACCGTCCCGCGCCTTGCGGCCGAGGTTGCCGATTTCCTGTTCGATCTCGGCAATTGACATCTGGTCCGCATCCCGGACAACCGGAACCACCAAGCCTTTGTCCGTACCAACCGCAACGCCGATGTGGGCAAAGTTCTTGTAGATGATGTCCGTGCCATCGATCTCGGCATTCACAGCCGGGATCTCTTTCAGCGCATGGGTTACAGCTTTTGTGAAGAAGCCCATGAAGCCGAGCTTCACGCCGTGTTTCTTCTCAAATAGATCCTTGTACTGCTTGCGCAGTTCCATGACCGGACCCATGTCCACCTCGTTGTAGGTAGTCAGCATGGCTGCAGTGTTTTGCGCATCTTTCAGGCGGCGCGCGATGGTCTGGCGCAGCTTGGTCATGCGCACGCGCTCTTCGCGGACTTCGTCTTCGGCTGCAACCGGGCCACGGGCAACAGCTGCCGGCGCCGGAGCAGAGGCCGATGTCGCGCCGGAGGCGATGGCGTTGATGACGTCGCCCTTCAGGACCTGACCGCGTTTGCCAGAGCCAGCAACCTGATCACCAGAGAGACTGTTTTCCGCCATCATCTTGGCAGCTGACGGTGCCGGCGGCATGGAGGTGCCAGTGTTCTGTGCTGGAGCGGCAGCTGCTGGAGCCGGAGCACTTGCTGCAGCCGGGGCGGCGGCGGCAGCGCCTGCACCGGACGGATCGATCTGACACAGCAGAACGCCCGGCTCGACGGTTGCGCCGGTTTCAGCCGCGATCTTGACAACGGTGCCTGCGACTGGAGCTGGAACTTCCTGAGCGGCCTTGTCGGTTTCCAGTTCGACAAGCGTGTCGTCCGCCTTGACGGTATCGCCAACCTTGACGCTCCATTCGCCAACTTCAGCTTCGGTCACGCTTTCGCCCGCGCTCGGGGTGACAACGTCAACGAGCTCAGCTTTGGCCGCCGGAGCTTCTGTCTTGGCAGGAGCCGGCGCGGAAGCCGCCGGTGCGGCAGCTGCAGCGCCTGCACCTTCTGCGATTTGACCAAGCAGAGCGCCAACTTCAACGGTGTCGCCTTCCTTGACCACGATGGATTCCAGTGTGCCGGATGCCGGTGCTGGAACTTCAACGGTTACCTTGTCCGTCTCCAGCTCGACCAGCGGCTCATCCTGATTGATGGCGTCACCCGGTTTTTTGAACCACTGAGCAATGGTTGCCTCAGATACGGATTCCCCAAGCGTTGGGACGCGAATTTCGGTTGCCATGGTTGCCTTCTCTTAAATTTCCCAGGCCAATTTCGATGAAGGGGGCCACCGCCCCCTTCGTGATCAGTTTCCGAGTGCCTCTTCGAGGAATGCCTGCAGCTGGGCCAAATGCGCGGACATCAAACCCGTAGCCGTGGACGCCATTGCCGCGCGGCCTGCATAACGCGGGCGCTTGTGCTTGGCATCGATCTGTTCCAGGACCCACTCGATATAAGGCTCAACGAAGAACCAGCTGCCCATGTTCTTCGGCTCTTCCTGGCACCAGACCATTTCCGCTTGCGGGAAACGGGCCAGCTCCATCATCAGAGCCTTTTTCGGGAACGGGTAGAGCTGTTCGACACGGATCAAGTAGACATCATCGATGCCACGCTTTTCGCGTTCTTCGTAAAGATCGTAGTAGACCTTGCCGGAACACATCACGACACGCTTGATCTTGTCGTCAGACACCAGTTTGGTTTCTGCCGCCGGGTTGGATTCCGCATCGTCCCACAGCAAACGGTGGAAGGTGCTGTCCGGTCCAAGTTCCTCGATCTTCGACACCGCTTTCTTGTGACGCAGAAGCGATTTCGGCGTCATAAGGATCAGCGGCTTACGAATATCGCGGCACAGCTGACGGCGCAGGATGTGGAAGTAGTTCGCCGGTGTCGAACAGTTCGCCACCTGCATGTTGTCTTCCGCACACAGCTGTAAGAACCGCTCAAGCCGCGCCGAAGAGTGTTCGGGGCCCTGACCTTCATAGCCGTGAGGCAACAGACAGACCAAACCCGACATACGCAGCCATTTGCGCTCGCCAGACGAAATGAACTGATCGAACAGAACCTGCGCACCGTTGGCGAAGTCACCAAACTGTGCTTCCCACAAGGTGAGGGCACGAGGTTCAGCGAGCGAGTAGCCGTATTCAAAACCGAGCACCGCTTCTTCGGAGAGCATCGAGTTGATGACCTCGTAGCGCTGCTGGCCTTCCCCGACATGGTTCAGCGGAATGTAGCGGTTTTCGTTCTCCTGATCATAGAGCACGGAATGCCGCTGCGAGAACGTGCCGCGCTCACAATCCTGACCGGACAAACGAATTGGATGGCCTTCCTTTAGCAAGGTCGCAAACGCCAATGCTTCCGCGGTTGCCCAATCTATGCCTTCACCCGTCTCAATCATCCGCTCACGATTGTTCATGAACCGTGCGATCGTGCGGTGTGCGTTGAAGTCGTCCGGGATTTTGGTCAGCTTGCGACCGATGTCTTTCAGCTCATCGATTGCAACACCGGTTTCACCGCGGCGCGGATCTTCTTCGTCATCCGCCCGTTTCAATCCGGCCCATTTGCCGTCGAGCCAGTCGGCCTTGTTGGGCTTGAACGCCTGACCGGAGTCAAACTCAGTGTCCAGATGCGTACGCCAAGCCGCTTTCATGCGGTCGACGTCTTCCTGGCTCATCACACCTTCCTTGATCAGCCGGTCGGAATACAGCTGCAAGGTTGTCTGATGTTTGCGGATCTTGCGGTACATGATCGGCTGCGTGAACGCCGGTTCGTCGCCTTCGTTGTGGCCAAAGCGGCGATAGCAGATCATGTCGATCACAACCGGGCGACCGAAAGTCTGCCGGTATTCGATTGCGATCTTGGCTGCAAAGACAACGGCTTCCGGATCATCCGCATTCACGTGGAAGATCGGTGCCTCGATCACCTTCGCCATATCGGACGGATACGGCGAAGAACGCGAGAAACGCGGGTTCGTCGTAAAGCCGATCTGGTTGTTGATGATCACATGGATCGAACCGCCCGTGCGGTGACCACGCAGTGCGGAAAGGCCGAAACACTCAGCAACCACACCCTGACCAGCAAAGGCCGCATCACCGTGAAGCAGAAGCGGCAGAACGGTGCTGCGTTCGACTTCTGTTGTTTCAACAAACGTGCCGTCTTCCTTCGCCGCCAGCTGATCCTGCTTCGCCCGCGCCTTACCAAGAACGACCGGGTTTACAATCTCGAGGTGAGACGGGTTGGCTGTCAATGACAAGTGGACATTATTGCCGTCAAAGTCGCGATCCGAAGATGCGCCAAGGTGATATTTCACATCACCCGACCCTTCCACATCGTCCGGCGCGTAAGAGCCGCCCTTGAACTCGTGGAACACGGCGCGGTGCGGTTTGCCCATCACCTGGGTCAGCACGTTGAGGCGTCCGCGGTGGGCCATACCGAGGACGATGTCCTTGAGGCCCATCTGACCGCCGCGCTTGATAATCTGTTCAAGCGCCGGGATCAGTGCTTCACCGCCATCGAGGCCGAAACGTTTGGTGCCGGTGTATTTGACGTCCAGAAACTTTTCGAAACCTTCAGCTTCAACAAGTTTGTTGAGGATCGCCTTCTTGCCTTCAGAGGTGAAAGCAACTTGCTTGTCAGGACCCTCAATGCGCTCCTGCAACCACGACTTTGCTGCCGGATCAGAAATATGCATGAACTCAACGCCCAGCGTCGAGCAATAGGTCCGCTTCAGGATGTCCAGCATCTCGCGGATGGTTGCGTATTCCAGCCCCAGAACATGGTCGATGAAGATCCTGCGGTCCCAATCAGCTTCGGTGAAGCCGTAGGATGAGGGGTGCAGCTCTTCGTGATCCCCGGGCGTCGCAAGTTGCAGCGGGTCGAGATCTGCGTGCAAGTGACCGCGCATGCGGTATGCCCGGATCATCATCAGCGCCCGCACGGAGTCGCGTGTTGCCTGATGAACTTCGGCATCCGACATTGGTGTGCCGGTCGTATCCGCTTTCTGTTTGAGCTTGGTTTCGAGCTTCTGCTCGATTGGCGCCCAATTGCCGTCAAACGCGTTGACGAGGTCGCCACTGGCCTCCAGCGGCCAGTCTTTCCGTTTCCAGGGCGCGCCGCGGGCTTCTTTCAAAACCGCGTCTTTTTCATCCTGGAATGCCGCGAAGAAATCCCGCCACTCCGGATCAACCGAATTGGGATCAGTCTTATAGCTGGCGTAGAGGTCTTCGATATAGGCTGCGTTGGCGCCGTAAAGCAACGACGTCAGTGCGAATACGTTGTTCGCTTCCTGCCGTGCCATGTTCACTCAGCGGAGGGCTTCTCCGCCCTTATTCTTTGGCGAGCCAAAAAACTGGCCCGCGGCCGGTTCCCTACAAAGACCGATGCGCACCACCGGCCCCTCGAAATATTGGGTGTTTACCCAAAGGTCACGGCACGTTGCCGCGCCGTAACCTATCCTTTCACCATGCAGCAGGAAACGTAAACAGTTTCCGTAATCCGCAGTGGATTTTCTTTTGTATTTAGCCCTTCAACACTTCGAGAAGTGTTTCACCGAGCTTCGCCGGGGACGGAGACACCTTGATACCGGCCTCTTCCATCGCAGCGATCTTGTCTTCAGCGCCGCCTTTGCCACCGGAGATCACAGCACCTGCGTGACCCATGGTGCGGCCCGGAGGCGCCGTGCGGCCCGCAATGAAGCCAGCCATCGGCTTCTTGCGGCCTTTCTTGGCTTCGTCCTTCAGGAACTGAGCCGCTTCTTCTTCCGCAGAACCACCAATTTCACCGATCATAATGATCGACTGTGTTTCGTCGTCGGCCAGGAACATTTCCAGGACGTCGATGAATTCGGTGCCTTTGACTGGGTCTCCGCCGATGCCGACAGCCGTTGTCTGGCCGAGGCCTGCGTTGGAGGTCTGGAAGACCGCCTCGTAGGTAAGTGTGCCGGAGCGCGATACAACACCTACGGAACCCTTCTTGAAGATGGAGCCCGGCATGATGCCGATCTTGCATTCTTCAGGGGTCAGGATACCCGGGCAGTTCGGGCCGAGAAGACGGGACTTGGATTTCTCCAGCTTCGCCTTGACCTTGACCATGTCGGCAACCGGAATGCCTTCGGTGATGCAGACGATGAACGGGACTTCCGCATCGATCGCTTCGATGATCGCTGCGCCCGCGCCTGCCGGCGGAACGTAGATCACGGATGCGTCAGCACCGGTCGCTTCCTTTGCCTCACCTACGGAAGCAAAGATCGGCAGCTCTGCGGCGCCTTCGACGCCGGCAGACCATTTTTCACCACCCTTTTTCGGGTGCACACCGGCCACCATCTTGGTGCCGTAGTACTCAAGAGCCTGTTCCGTGTGGAACGTGCCGGTCTTGCCGGTCAGGCCCTGAACGATAACTTTCGTGTCTTTATTGACGAGGATCGACATTTACGCGCCCCCCTTAACGGCTTTCACGATTTTCTGGGCGGCGTCGTCGAGATCGTCTGCAGCGATCACATTCATTCCGCTTTCGGAAATGATCTTTTTGCCGAGCTCAACATTGGTGCCTTCAAGGCGCACAACGAGCGGGACCTGCAGACCGACTTCGGTCACAGCGGCGAGGACGCCTTCCGCGATGATGTCGCAGCGCATGATGCCGCCGAAGATGTTGACCAGGATGCCTTTGACGTTCGGATCAGACGTGATGATCTTGAATGCAGCCGTCACCTTCTCCTTGGTCGCACCACCACCAACATCAAGGAAGTTGGCAGGCTCTGCACCGTAGAGCTTGATGATATCCATGGTCGCCATGGCAAGGCCGGCGCCGTTGACCATGCAGCCAATGTCACCGTCGAGAGCAACGTATGCGAGATCGTATTTGGACGCTTCAATTTCCTTGGCGTCTTCTTCGGTCTCATCGCGCAGGGCCATGATGTCGTCGTGGCGGAACAGCGCATTGCCATCGAAGGACACTTTGGCGTCGAGAACGCGCAGGTGGCCGTCTTTCATGACAATCAGCGGGTTCACTTCCAGCAGCGCCATGTCTTTTTCGACAAACGCCTTGTGCAGGATCGGGAAGAGCTTGAAGCCGTCTTCGCGAGCCGCGCCGGTCAATTCGAGAGCATCGCAAAGCTTGGCAGCATCCGCCTCAGTGACACCCGTGTCAGGATCAATCGGAAGCGTGATGATCTTTTCCGGGGTCTCTTCGGCGACAGCTTCAATGTCCATGCCGCCTTCGGTGGACACAACGAATGCCGGACGGCCGACGGTGCGGTCAACGAGGATGGAGAGGTAAAGCTCACGCTCAATGTCCGCGCCATCTTCGATGTAGAGACGGTTGACAACCTTGCCAGCTTCCCCGGTCTGGGCTGTCACCAGCGTGTTGCCAAGCATTTCTGCTGCATGCACTTTAACTTCGTCCAGAGAGAAGGCGAGACGGACACCGCCCTTGGCATCTGCATCCAATTCCTTGAACTTGCCCTTGCCGCGGCCACCAGCGTGGATCTGGGATTTGACGACCCAAAGCGGGCCCGGCAGGCTTTTGGCAGCGGCTTCTGCTTCATCAGCAGAAAAGATCGCAACGCCCTCGGCCACTGGTGCACCGAATTCCTTCAGCACGGCCTTGGCCTGGTATTCATGAATGTTCATGTGTTTCCCCCGTTGTCGGAGGACCGCCCCAACACAGGGCGGCCGCTAAAACTCGTCGGCAGGCGCTGATCTTATGCGAGCGCCGGCTGGATCTTTTTGCAGGCCTCAACCAGGCCATCGACAGACGCGACCGACTTTTCAAAGCCGGCTTTTTCGTCGCCCTGCAGGTCGATTTCGATGACGCGCTCAACACCCTCTGCGCCGATCACCACCGGAACGCCGACATAGGTATCTTTCAGGCCATACTGACCGTCGAGGGCAGCTGCACATGGCAGAACGCGTTTCTTGTCCTTCAGGTAGCTCTCGGCCATCTGGATCGCGGAAGCTGCCGGTGCGTAGAAAGCGGAGCCGGTTTTCAGGAGGCCAACGATCTCTGCGCCACCGTCACGGGTGCGCTGAACGATCTCTTCGAGACGCTCGGCTGTGCACCAGCCCATTTTCACCAGATCGGTGAGCGGGATGCCTGCAACAGTGGAGTAACGGGTCAGCGGCACCATGGTGTCGCCGTGGCCACCAAGGACGAATGCGGTAACGTCTTCAACGGAAACATTGAACTCGTCAGCCAGGAAGTAACGGAAGCGGGCGCTGTCCAGAACACCAGCCATGCCGACGACTTTGTTTTTCGGCAGGCCGGAGAATTTCTGCAGAGCCCAGACCATTGCGTCGAGCGGGTTGGTGATGCAGATGACAAACGCGTTCGGAGCGTATTTGGAAATACCTGCGCCGACCTGCTCCATCACCTTCAGGTTAATTTCCAGAAGATCGTCGCGGCTCATACCCGGCTTGCGCGGCACGCCTGCGGTAACGATGACAACGTCGGAGCCTTCGATGGCTTCGTAGGTGTTGGTTCCTGCCAGCTTGGCATCAAAGCCGTCGACCGGAGAGGACTCTGCGAGATCGAGAGCCTTGCCTTGCGGCATGCCTTCCGCGATGTCGAAGAGAACGATGTCCCCCAGTTCCTTCAAGCCTGCCAGGTGAGCGAGCGTGCCGCCAATCTGACCCGAGCCGATCAAGGCAATCTTGTTCCGCGCCATATCGAAAGTTTCCCTTTACGTAAGATGGAACTCCATGCCATCCGCCGATGACTGACGATGGCACTACTCCCTTTGTTCCGCCCGCGCAACCTCGCCAGAAGTATATTGCGCCAGCAAAACCAAATTTTTTCATTTATTCCCGCACACATTCCTACCCTTTAGGGAATGCGTACCTATGCGTGTCTTTCCCGCCGTTCACCCGCCAGATAGGCCTCTGAACGCATCTCGATCAGCCGCGAGGCCGTCCGGTCGAATTCAAAGGCCTCCGTTCCGTCTGTCGACACGTAAAGATCGGCCGGCTCGGCCGCAGCGGAGATGATCAGTTTGATGCCGTTATCGTAAAGCGTATCAATAAGTGTGATAAATCGCTTGGCTTCATTGCGCCGGGCTTTCGACAGCACCGGCACATCGTCCAGAAACAGCGTGCTGTAGGCATGCGCAATGCGCAGGTAATCACTTGCTCCGAGCGGCTGCATACACAAATCGTCGAATGTGAACCGCGCCGCGCCGGCTGCCGTGCAGGGAACGGGGATCTTCCGGCCCTTGTTTTCCAGCTCTTCCTTGTGCGTCGGCATACCGTGAGTCAAACGTTGCCAGAGATCGTCTATCTGAGCGCGCGCCTCATCCCCAAGCGGCGTCAAATAGACGGGAGATCCTGCAAGTTTTTCAAGCCGGTAATCGGTCGGCGAATCCAAATGCAAGACGCTGACTTTGGACTTTAATAGCGAGATAAATGGCGTGAAAAGCTGCCGGTTCAAACCATCCTTGTAGAGGAGGTCCGGGTTCACATTCGAAGTGGCAACAACGATGACCCCCAACTCGAACAGCTGTGTGAACAATCGTCCCAAGATCATCGCATCGGCAATGTCGGTGACGGAAAACTCGTCGAAGAGGAGCAGCCGGGTCTCTTCGGCGATTTGCGCCGCCACGGGCGGGATCGGGTCGTCGCCCTTGACTTCGCCCCGCTTGTGCGCCTGCCGGTGTGCATGGATCCGGTCATGCACATCGGCCATGAATTCATGAAAATGCACACGCCGTTTGCGCCGGATCACGGTGACCTCATAGAAGAGGTCCATCAGCATGGTTTTGCCCCGGCCGACTCCGCCCCACATGTATAGCCCCTGAACGGAGGCCCAGAGCTGGTTCTTTTTCTTGGCAAACAGCCAGCCAAGCGAGCTCTTCTTAGAAGCCAGTCGTGTCTCGCCAAGGCGGGTGTTGAGAAGATCAAGATGCCGGACTGCCTCGCGCTGAACCGGGTCTTCAGAAATATCACCGGATGCGACAAGCGCATCGTAGCGGGCGCCCAAGGCGCGGTTGACCGGCAATTCCAGCTTCAAGTGCTGAGCTCCATCCTGCAAGTCCATGGAGGGTAAGGCGTGACCTTTTGGGGGCGGGGATACTGTCAAAACGTCGCAGATGCAAGCTATCAAAAAGCGTTACGGCTCTTCTGACATGACATGTTTGCGGGACTGCCAGTTGGAACCACGCGAAGTGAGTTTTGCCCTTAAATCAATTAAAACTCCCGATCTCTGGCATTCGTCTGCCAACGACTTGAGAGAGACAAAAAATCCTCTCCAGCAGGCGCTGGAGAGGACCACCCTGAGAAATTTTGGAGGACATGGTCAGGGTGCGGCGGCCCCGTCAAACCTGCAAAAGCTTGCTCGTCCGGCCAGATTGAAGCTCTTGCACGTAAAGGAGTTGCGCCACGAGATGACATTCTGTTTTGTCATCCATTTTGGCTTTGCGGCCGCGCCCATCGGTGAGCAGCCAAGCATTTCCAGATTTCACAACATCGCACTCAATTGGCTGCTTCGGGTCAAAATCGGATTTGTTGATGAGTTTGAGTGCTGGCAAATCTTCATCAGACCCAGACATGCCCTTCATCTCCAAACGAAGAGCGCGGTACAGTTTGTGGATCGATTGCGTTGCAATGATCACTGTCCTGACCTCTTCCCCATCCATGGCGGCGAAACGGACGACGCCCGCATCCCTCGGGATCGTTGAATTTGAACAGGGTGTCTTTTGAACGTCACCAAGGGTCGTCCATTCGGTCCGCAGGGTCACGGTCGCCGGCTGCCGCAAGGAAGCCATTTCCCGGGTCAAGCGCTTTTCAGCAGCGCGCTGAGGGTTTCGAACATCCTTTTGCGCGCGTTGGCTCTGGGCTGCGATGCTGGTTCCCCCGATCCGGAGGCGCCGGAAAATGATGACGTCCCGGTTCAGGTCCGTCCGCTCGACACGCCATCCAGCATCCAGCCAAGCATTTTGATGCACCAGACTACCGCCGGAATTGGCCCACCAGGTGCGATGCTCTCTGGCACTGCGCGGCAGGTTTGATCCGATGATCTCCTCGACCTCGTCCAGCTTCGCGGCCCATACCACGTCGTCCATTCTGGCCAAGTGTTCCCGCAAAGGTTCATATTTTGACATTTGCACAGTCCTTAGTTGACCATGCAAAAATACACGCATTGCGCGTATTGTCCAGAAAAAATACTGAGGGCTGTTAACGGTAAAGAGAGACCGGCACTCCAGTAGCCGTCTGGCCGTCGAACCGCCCGGATTGGCTGGAGTAGAGCTGCGCAACAGTTTGCCCACTCCCGTCCTTCAAGACCACCTGATTACCATTCAGATCCCATGCGGAAATTCCGGTCAGCACAGGCGTGGCACAACCTCTGGTATTTGCACGGTAGCCACCAGACCAGGTCGTCAAGGTCATGAATGCCATGCAATTGTCGGCGCCAGAGGCCAATTTCCAGCCGCCAAGGAGATCGGTACGGCCTACTTGTTGAGCGTTCGCAGGAGGTGTCACGGCTGCCACGGCACCGTCGGTTGTGGGGGCGGCTCCATCAAGCCCGGCTGTCGCGGTTTCAGATCCCGGGACTGCAGGGTCAAGCGGCTGCAAAGCACCGGAGTTAACCGGCGTCGTCGGCGTGGCGGGCAGCGGAGCAGCATAATTTGGTCCGCCGGAAAGCCTCTGGCATCCCGCAGCGAGAATCACCAACCCCACAACCAAACCCAAGTTTGCCGCACGCTTCATAACGAATCAGTCCCTGAATGACGTCCCAATATGCCGCCACTCTTAGCCTACAATTTGGCGAAAATCCAAAGGCTCCCGCGGAAACTCTACAAATTTCCGTCAGGCAACCTTGTTGCCGGTGGAAAGCTCCGATGGAACGGACGGATCAATCAGGCCGTCAATCGCTTGCCAGATAAGTTTAAGGTAACCAGAACAGGCCGCAAAATCATCGCTCAAGGCGCCGCCATCCGTCACGCTCCACCAATGGCTTGATGTTGTCCCCTTCCAGGACGACGGTTGAAGGATCGCCTTTACGTCGCTCAGATAAATGATCCGATCCGGCACGATTGCATATGGCATCAAAAACACATCAATGGATTTCGGCGAAAGGCCTTGCGCGCTCACGCCATGTTCCGACAAAAGGCGGCTGACATTCTTGCTGATCTGCGCCGCAGGCTGAAGGCCTGCTGAGAAAGCCCTCATAAGACCGCTGCCTCTGGCGTTGAGGCAGGCTTCGGCCATCGGCCCGAGCAAACTGTTGTCGGGACACACAAACAACACGGTGGTTTTTGGCACAGGGAATCCTCTTGCGACGTTGGGGCATGTTTCCCAATTTCGCGGATGCCATAGCCAAAGGTTCAGACCCTATTATGACAGTTTAAGGCTGCGCCCAACATTCTCAGCGGATAAACAGCCAATCTTCTGAATACTACTTAGGGTCTTGGGCCTCGGACGCGCCGTGTCCGGAAAGTGCATCGAATGCCGCCAGCGCTTCGGCTCCATAGATCATCGACGGGCCGCCGCCCATATAAACCGCGACACCGATCGTTTCCATGATCTCTTCCCGGCTCGCACCATATTTTGCGGCCGCCTTGGAGTGGTAGGCAAGACAACCATCGCAGCGCGCCGCAATTCCAATCGCAAGAGCGATCAATTCTTTGGTCTTCGAATCCAAAGCACCCGGACTGATGGCCGAGCGAGCCACGTCGTGAAACCCTTTAGTGACACCGGGGATGCCACTCCGAAGATCGGCCATTCTCTTGTCGGTCTGTGAAATAAAGGACTGCCAATCGCAAACGGACATGTTCGCTCCTCCGCTGTTTTGCTGACGGATGGATACTTAAAGACGCACTTGCGCGATTGGCGTTGATATCACTCAATTTGCATGCGAATGAAGGCGCACCCCAATCTCGACGTCATGGAGATAACTGTGCCGCTTGCCATCTGGTGCATCCTTGCCGCCGCCATTCTTCCGATCCTTTCGGCCTTTCCGGCAAAGCTGAACAAGGACTTTGATAACGCCAATCCGCGCGATCCTGACTATTGGAGCGAGGGGTTCCGGGCACGGGCGCAAGCAGCTCAGGCCAACGGCTTTGAGGCTTTTCCTCTTTTTGCCATCTCTGTCATCGTCGGGATCGGTCAAGGCGGGTCCGACTACTGGATCAACCAGCTGGCAGTCCTATTTGTGATGCTGCGGGTGATTTATGTGTTTTGCTACTGGACGGATCGATCAAACCCACGCTCACTGGCCTGGACCGCAGGCTTCCTGACCTGCGTCGCAATATTCACAAGCCCCGTGTGGAGCTAAAACGCAACAGCCTGACATTTAAAAACCCAATTCTATTTTGAACATTTGCATGGCCGGACTGCTTTCGCTAACCATGGCAGTGTGGATCGAGCATCGAAACCGGCAGGGGTTAAAGAGTGCGGACGACAGACCAGACGACCACCACGCTTCCCACCCGTCATGAAAATGAAGCGGTGGCAACGCGCCTTCCCGCCGATCCTCATATAGTGGATGTGCTGATCGCAGAACGCGGCAAACAGGTGATGGCGAGCCCATGGTGGCCCCTCATTCGTCCCTTTGCCTTCAAAATCCTGCGCTACCGGTCAGCCGTCGAAATGGCCAACACCATCGATCACATGAGCGCGGTGGACGTTTTCCGGCACCTCAGCGATTTGTTGCAATTGAACGTCACGACCCTCGGCCTGGACCGCGTTCCAACGGACGGTCCAGTCGTCCTGGTCTCAAATCACCCCACAGGTATTGCCGATGGTGTCGTGTTGTTCGATGCCATAAAGGAGCGGCGTGAAGACCTGGCAATCTTCGCCAATCGGGACGCGATCCGCATCAATCCGCAGCTCGCGGACATGATCATTCCGGTGGAGTGGCGGGCGGACTTCAAAAGCCGTGAAAAGTCAAAAGAAACGCTCAAGATTGCGTCATCCGCATTCTCCAAGGAGCGCGTCGTTGTCCTGTTCCCGTCCGGACGTCTTGCCTATTGGCACGAGGGCAAGCTCACCGAGCGCCCATGGATGACATCCGCGTTGGCTCTTGCGCGCAAGAACAAGGCGCCGATCATTCCCATGCATATGGGCGGCCGGAATTCTGGGCTGTTTTATTTCCTGGCCCGGGTGTCGACAGAACTGCGCGACATGACCGTTTTCAATGAGCTGCTGAACAAGAAAAATGCCGAATTCCGGGTGCACTTCGGCAAGCCGATCCGTCCGGAACGGCTGGACGGCGACCTGACAGAGCTGACCGAGCAAATGCGCATCCACTGCGCAGAAACCCTGGCGAGTGACCCGGACGCGGAATTTTAGGTTTTCCGCAGTCAACGCCCGGTCATCCACAGGCGGGGCAATTGCCCTGAAGCGGCGAATAAGACATGGTGCGATGAGTTCAGGAGAATCATTCGAACATGTCCGCTTCACCTGCGCCTGCCGCAGAGGAACCCAATACGATTCAGGCCACGCTTGCACCGCCAGTGACCGGCGAGGCGCGCCCTTTGGCTGTGCTGCAGAAAATCTTCGGCTTCAGTGATTTCCGGGGAAAGCAACAGGCGGTCATCCAGTCGCTTGTCGACGGCCGGGATGCAGTCGTGCTTTTTCCAACAGGTGCCGGCAAGTCGCTTTGTTACCAAATCCCGGCGCTTTGCCGCCGCGGTGTCGGGATCGTCGTTTCTCCTCTGATCGCGCTAATGAAGGACCAGGTCGGTGCGTTGACAGCCGCCGGTGTCAACGCAGCAGCCTTGAATTCCACGCTCACGCCTGGCGAACAAGCTGATTTGCGTCTGGAATTGCAACGCGGACAAATTGATCTCCTCTACGTCACGCCGGAACGGCTCGGCATTGAGAGTTTCCGCAAGCTCCTCGATACGCTCGACATTGCGCTCTTTGCCATTGACGAGGCGCATTGCGTGAGCCAATGGGGCCACGATTTCCGCCCGGAATACTTAAGCCTCTCCACCCTGGCGCAACGCTATCCGGGCGTCCCCCGTGTGGCGCTGACCGCGACAGCCGATCCGCACACCCAGAAAGACATTCAGGCACGGCTGAAGCTGGATGAGGCTGAAGTTTTTTCGACCAGTTTCGACCGGCCCAACATCCGGTATGAGATCGTCGAACGGACCAATCAGCGCCAGCAGCTTCTGGATTTCCTGAAGAAACACAAGGGCGAATGCGGCATCGTCTATTGCCTCTCCAGGGCGAAGGTCGAGGACATCGCCGAGTGGCTAAATGCCAAGGGCATTCGTGCACTGCCCTATCATGCGGGTTTGCCTGCAGAACAGCGGGCAGCCAATCAGGATGCGTTTTTGCTGGAGGAGGATCTTTGCCTGGTGGCCACGGTGGCCTTCGGTATGGGGATCGACAAGCCGGATGTGCGCTACGTCGCCCACTTGGACCTGCCCTCATCTGTAGAGGCCTATTATCAGGAGACAGGCCGCGCCGGGCGGGATGGTGCGCCGTCCGAAGCCTTCATGGCGTATGGTATGGCGGATCTCGTGCAACGTCGGCGAATGATTGCGGAGGGCGATGCCCCGGACGAGGTCAAACGCGCGGAAAATGCCAAGCTCAACGCACTCCTCGGAATTTGCGAAACGGCGGGCTGCCGACGCCAGGCCTTGCTCGCCCATTTTGGCGAGACCTACCCGGAACCTTGCGGAAACTGCGACACCTGTCTGTCACCCGTGGAAACATGGGATGGCACGGAACCTGCGCAGAAGCTCATGTCGGCGATCTACCGGACCGGCCAGCGCTTCGGCGCTGGACATGTGATCGATGTTCTACTGGGCAAGACCAGCGAGAAGTCCGCCCGCTTCGGCCACGACAGTCTCTCCGTGTTCGGTATCGGCCAGGAGCACTCTCTCAAAACATGGCAGTCGATCACACGGCAGATCGTTGCTGCCGGATATGTCGACGTTGACCACACGCAATATGGCGCATTGGTCTTGACCGAAAAGGCGCGGCCGGTTCTGCGGGGTGAAGAGAGGATTCGTCTGCGCAAAGACCGCAGCGCCTCTGGCCTCAAGAACACCCGGACATCGCGGGCTGCCTCTCTGGCGGATGAGCTGGACCAGGAAGACCAGTTGCTGTTTGATCGGCTCCGCCGGTTGCGCACCCAAATTGCCCGGGATCAGAGCGTGCCGCCTTATGTGGTGTTTCCCGACGCCACTCTTGCCGGGATCGCTGCGGCGCGCCCGGTCACACCCGACAGCCTTCTATCGGTCTCCGGCATTGGCCAATCAAAACTGGACAAGTATGGCGAAGCAGTTCTGGATCTGGTGGAAGCCTTCGAGGCCGGCGTCTAAGCCAGCCTCAAAGTTTGAGGAGATCGTGGTTAGATCAGGATCCGGCTTGCGGGAGTCCCTTGAAGGCTTCAGAACCCCAGACTTGCTTTACACGAGCATCCCGGCCACAGGCCTTTCGGTAACCTTTGTAGGCATCGGCACGGGTCACATAGCCGAACCGGGTCAAGGTGCGTTGATTGCTCTTGTAATAGCCTTGGTGATAGTCCTCAGCTGGCCAGAAGACTGCGGCGTCTTCAATCGGGGTCACCACTTTACGGCCAAGTGCCTTTTCCGCTTTTGCCACTTCCTGCTTCGCCGCTTTTTCCTGCGCTGCGTTCAAAGGATGGATCGCAGTGGAGTATCCAAAACCCCGGTCACAGAATTGCCCGCCGCTGTCGGTCACATCAACTGTTCTCAGGAAAATCGCCAAGAGCTCGCTATAGCTAATCTTGGTCTCATCAAAATCGACCTGAACGACTTCGCGGTGACCACCACGTTCGTAGTTCTTGTAGGTCGGGTTTTGCGTGGTTCCGCCAGCATAACCGGACACCACATCGCGAACGCCCGAAAGCTGTTCCAGATCTGATTCAACACACCAGAAACAGCCACCGGCAAACACCGCCGTCTCGGCGTTCGCCGGAACCGTATAGGCGGCACCGGTCATCAGAGTTGCAAGGGCGAGCGGGGCAAGACGCTTCATGAGAAATCCTCCGTATGTTGGTATCAGAGCTAACGCATCTGCAGCTGGAGGCAACTCAACTCCATTGTCATTCCCGCACAAGCCCGTGAGGGATGTGTGACTCGCGTTGCTTCTGACCAATGCAATGCCCCGACAGGTGGATCGCCACCCGCCTGACAGGCATCGCTGTTTTTCTTGCTAGACAGCCTGACGGTGAGATGGTGAGCGCGGTGCGTCCAGCCCCGACCAGTCGATCCTCTGCGTTACGAACATGGTCACGGCAAGAGCTGCAAATGCGATCACGGATCCGATCAGCAAGGCGTAGTCCTGTTCCCGCATCAAAGCGTAAAGGGTCGCAAAGATACCGGTCAGGACAGCTGCGATCACAAATCCTGCAATTCGGCTTTTCAGCGAGGTCCCAACGTAGATGGCGTTCAACAGCGTCGCCGAACCTGCAGCGAGCAGGTAGGCGGGCCCGTAACCAATATGCTCAGCGAAGGCCAACAGCATCACGTAGAAGATGATTAGCGCACAACCAACCAACCCATATTGTATCCAGTGAAATTGCCAGCCCGATCGCATCTCCAAAACGAAAACTGCCAGAAAGGTCAGGCTGATGAAACCGATGGCATATTTCAATGACCTCGAAATCGTCTGATAGAAGTTCACCGGCTCGACAAACTTCACACCCATCAGTTTGCCGGACAGCGGCAAACTGTCGATCTCCATCGTCTTGGGAATGCCCCGGGCCAAATAAGGGACGGTCCAGTTTGCGGTAAACCCACTGTCCGTGATTGAACGCTGTTCAGGCAGGAAAGCTCCTGTAAACCCTGGATGCGGCCAATCGGACTGGAGCGTGACCAGCGTCGTCTGCCCGGCCGGTGCTGCAAAAAGGGCTGATGAGCCGTTCAGGTGCATGGCCAGATCAAAGGAAAAGCCTCTTTGCCAGATATCAGCTGCGACTCGTGCGTTGATACCGGAACCGCCGTGCTTGGCCAGGACACCAAGGCCAGGCTCAAACTGCACGGGTTTTGCCATATCGAGACGGATCGCGACTTCGCTGCGCAGCGCGCGGACATCCGATATGCCAACGACAACCATGGCTTTGTCCGTTGCGATCTTGATCGTGCCGCCGTCTTTCGGTTCAAAGATGCCGGAGGGCGGCGCAGCAAACCGGCCCTCCATGGACATCTGACCACTATAGACCGGCAATGAGTAGATTGATTTTTGGCGTTCTTCGACGCCTATGTCTCCTTTCAATTCCAGACGCTCGGGAAACAACACCACCGTTCTATGATGGACGGTTCGCTGCCGATTCTCGCCTTCTCCGGAAATGACGGTCTCCGTGAATGGAATGGCGAGATAAGGACCATTGATCGACTGCGTCCCTCCCCAGGACCGTGCGATATCCGCCGCCACGCCCTTGGCGCGGACGGCACGCTCTTCCACGAGCAACCAAACAAACGTCGTTGGTATGAGAAGAAGAACAGTCAGGAAGCCGATCAGGAAAACCTTGACCGCGGGCGATTTCAGAACTGCTGGTAGTTTCGGTGACTGTCGGTTCTGGGGAGATCCGTTTTCGTCGTCTGCGGTTGGTGCCGATGTTGCGTTCGCCATTTTCTGCAATCCTTTGCCAAAGGGTTGCCCACAAGCACTATCAAATCGGAACAATCAGCACATTGTTCGAACACCCGATGATTTTTCGGCGGAGGAAATGTGGCTTGAATATGCCGGCGGCTCGTGAATTTAGGCAGTTTGGGCCAAGGCAAGTCTGCCGAGCAGCATAGTTTGCTGGCTAAACAGACTTTTCCAATCCTCTACGTGCCGCATATTTGCCCTTGTAAATATTACATAAAACTTGAATACTTTTGACCTGTTTCGGAATTCACCCCCCGGATTGGCAATCAATCCTCACAAGATCTGTTGTGAACAAGCTGTGGACCAATTGTTGGCAACGGAACGAACTCAACTGAGAATCCGAACGGATTTTCAGTGTACTAGCCAAGGTATCAACTCAGAGTAATCGAGTTACCACAAAAGCGGGTTAACCATGAATCCGGTTTATACCAAGATTTTTGGCAACCCCTGCTTGTCTTCTGCTGCATGGCCAGTTCTTAATAATTCGTTAACAAAGGACACTTTGTGAATGACACCGTTAAACAACATGGCTCTTGGCGCCAGCGCTGATTATGTGCGCCGGGCGAATTATCTTCCGGCGCTGGTCGAACGCCTCGACCTGTGCCAGGCAGAAACGCATCGCTTCATGCTGGTCGCGCATCTGTTCGACGACACCATGCGGATGATTGATGCCTTGGCTGGGATCATGGATTTCGATGCTATCATCGGTATTCCATACTCTTCCGGCAGCGATGCGACACGCACGAAATGGCAATCGCGTTATGGCTCTATCGTGCATTGCCCGAAGACCGAGGATGATTTCAAAGAAGCGCTTGCAGCTGCCATTCAGAAAAGTTTTCTGCAGTGCCGCTCATCTGGTCAGAAACTGGTGATCCAGGAAGTTGGCGGCTATGTCGTTGAACTGCTTCATGAACGTTTTGCCGATCAGTTGGACCTTGTTGAGGGCGTCGTCGAGATCACCAAACAAGGTGTGTGGCGAGCCGAACAGCTCAACCTAAAAATACCGGTGCTGCATTGCGCCGACAGCGAACTGAAGCGGCTGGAAGCCAAACGATGTGGTGAAACCATCGTACGCTGCATGGACGGCCTGTCCAGGGATCTCGGCAACTCCCTTGCGGGACGGCACGCGGCCGTTTTCGGAGCGGGATGGATCGGCTCCGGTGTTGCCCATGCGTTCCGCCGCCTTGATGTCATTCCGATGGTGATCGATACCGACCCGCTTAAGGTGGCAGAAGCGCGCCTCTCCGGTCTTCAGGCGCACATGTCACCAAGGGAGTTGGCCAAGTGCGATCTGATCGTCGGCGCAGCTGGCAGATTGTCGATCACGGAACAGGTGCTGCGCCAATTGCGAAGCGGCTGTATGGTCGCAAGCGCCAGCTCGCGGCGCATTGAGATTGATGTCGACTATCTGGAAACCGCGCCAAGCGCCGATATTCATCCATCAATCCGGGCCTTCCAGTTCCAGAACGACAATGGCTACGGCGAGCGTCAGATTTGCCTCGTCAACGACGGCTATCCAGCAAACTTCATTCCGGGATCTGGCAGCGTCGCCGATGAGATCGTCGAACTCATTCTGGGCGAACTGATCGTCCTGATGTCGGACATCACCTTTTATCCGTACGAGCCGGGAATTCATCGCATCACGCCAGCCAGCGAGGCGTTGTGTACACAGCTGTGGATTGAGCAGAGGGACCAGCTATGACCGATACAACCAACGAGTTGACAGTACACTCACAATACCTTGTGAAGAAGCTGTCGAACTCAAAGCAAAATCTCTACGGGACCGTGAAATTCGATACGGTTTCGCGGAAAATCAAATCCTGGGCCAAAGGCCGCACGGACACACCAAAGATCCTGGATATCGGCTGCTCGACTTCGATCTCCAAGGAATATCTAGCCGCAACCGGGCTGGAGTTTGAATATTGCGGCGCCGACTACGAAGCCGCTTTCCAGCCGGACATCGTGCTTGATGCCACGAAGCTGTCCGAGCACAAGGAAGACCTGCCCTGGCGCCCGGATGTCATTACCCTGCTGGATGTGCTGGAGCATCTTCCGGGCAAGGCCGAGGCGATTGAATCCACCATGCGCCAATGCTGCGAAGTGGTCGCACCGGGTGGCCTGGTGCTTGCGGTCGTGCCGCAACTCTACCGGCTCGACCGGCTGAAATTCGGCCACCTGCACTATCCGGAACACCATGTCCGCTTCACACTCAAGGAATGGATGAATATCGTCGAAAAGGCCGCCGATATCGAAGAAGTCCATGGCATCGGTTACCTCAGCGTTCTGCCTTATACCCCTATGTTCAGCCCCTGGTATAAGGAACATAACCGGCATGGCAAACTCTTCCATCACCTGCGTTCCAAGACATTCGAGTGGGGTCCACTAAAACCGGCGGAAATCGGATTGACCAGGACCCTTGGCCGCTTGCCCGGCCTGCGCGGCTGGTGCAACAGCACCCTGTTGGTCTGCAAGGCCAAAGGCTGACCTAGGCCACCCACAAACCGAGAATTTCCTCCGCTCAATCAAGCGCCCCGGGAAGCTGTCCGGGGCGTTTTCTTTTTTCGCATCAATAGAATCTTTAGTGGCCACCACCGAATGGCACACTTGTGACGCGGGTCACAGGACAGCATGCACTGCCCAGGGTAGGCATTGCACATGATCTGAATTCTATGGTCGTATGGGGCATCCATCACACGCCTGTATTCACAGGGAGGTTTCCAGTGGCATTGCATCAATCCCAACCCGGTCGGCGGGACGACGTTTTTGACCTTTATGCCCGCGACTTGTCCGAACAGCCGTTGCCGAAGTTCCGGATGCCGGAGAACTCTTCGCTCCCCGATACGGTTTACAATCTGATCCACGACGAATTGCTTCTTGATGGCAACTCTCGCCAAAACCTGGCGACCTTCTGCACAACCTATGTGCCCCCACAAGCCCAGCAGCTCATGCAGGACTGCGTCGACAAAAATATGATCGACCAGGACGAGTACCCGCAGACGGCCGAGATCGAGCACCGCTGCGTCCACATTCTTGCCGATCTGTGGAACGCCCCGGACGCAAAAACGACGCTTGGATGTTCAACGACCGGGTCCTCTGAAGCGGCGATGCTGGGCGGCCTGGCTCTCAAGTGGAAATGGCGCAAGCGCCAGGAAGCCGCCGGCAAACCGGCCGATAAACCCAACTTGATCTGTGGGCCGGTACAAATCTGCTGGCACAAATTTGCGCGTTATTTCGATGTCGAATTGCGGGAACTCCCTATCTTTGACGGCGAGCTTTGCATGACCGCTGCACAAGTGGCTGAGGCAGTTGATGAAAACACCATCGGCGTTGTGCCAACCTTGGGCGTGACCTTTACTGGCGTTTATGAGCCCGTCGAAGCAATCTCGAAAGAACTCGACCAGATCGAAGCTGAACGCGGCCTTGATATCCCGATCCATGTAGACGCAGCCTCTGGCGGGTTCATTGCACCGTTTCTGCACGAGGATGTTGTTTGGGATTTTCGTTTGCCTCGCGTGAAATCAATCAATGCATCCGGCCACAAATATGGCTTGTCCCCGCTCGGCGTCGGCTGGGCCATCTGGCGGGAACCGGAGGACTTGCCGGAAGAATTGATTTTCAACGTCGACTATCTGGGCGGCCAGGTGCCAACATTTGCGCTTAACTTTTCCCGCCCCGCTGGCGAGATCGTGGCGCAATACTACCAGTTCCTGCGCCTCGGCCGGAAAGGGTATACCGAAGTACAAGGCGCCTGTGCCGACACAGCTCAGTATCTAGCCTCTGAGCTAGAGAAGACCGGGCATTTCGACATGCTCTACAATGGCGATGGTGGTCTGCCGGCTGTCTGTTATTCCCTGAAGAACAGCGCCGACCGCGGCTACACGCTCTACGACGTGTCGGAGCGGTTGCGCATGCGCGGTTGGCAAATTGCCTCGTATCCGCTTCCGGCAAACCGGCATGATCTCATTGTTCAGCGGGTTATGGTCCGCCATGGGATCGGCCGCGATCTTATGGAACTGTTGATTGAGGATATGAGCCGGACGATCGAATTTCTCGATCGGAATCCGATGAGCAACCGGGAAGCCAAAGCCTCCTTCCACCACGGACGATAGACCGATGTCAGATCCCGCTCAGGCTGGCACGGAGCGTCCGGCCAAGGACAGCTCAGCGACCGGAACAATCACCGTTCTCGGCCTTGCCATGATGACAGTCGCTGCCGTGGTCAGCCTGCGCGGCCTGCCATTGATGGCCGTTGAAGGTACGACGCTGCTGTTCTACATCGGCTTCGCCGCCTTCATTTTCCTAATACCAGCCGCTTTGGTCGCTGCCGAACTGGGCGGCATGTTCGCCCATTCAACCGGCGGGATCTACGATTGGGTGAAAGCCCCGTTTGGCGCCCGGGCGGGTTTTGTCGCCATCTGGCTGCAATGGATCCAGAACGTGGTCTGGTACCCGACCGTGCTTGCTTTCGCAGCTGCGTCCCTTGCCTATGTCATCGGACGGCCAGAACTTGCCGATGATGGCATCTATACCGGGTCGGTCATCATCGCGGCCTATTGGTTTGCAACCTTTATTGCTTTGACCGGAACCAGTGCGGCGGCGCGGTTCACCTCGGCCGGGTTTCTACTCGGGACCGTGATCCCTGGACTTCTGATCATCGCTCTCGGTGCGGCCTGGATTGCGGATGGGCAAACGATGGCCTTTTTGGACAGCACATCAGTGAGCGGCAGCGATGCGCATTTGCGGTTCTTTCCTCATATCACCGGCCTGTCATCCCTGGCTTTTCTCGGCGGTATTGTGCTCCTGTTTGCCGGTGTTGAGGTTCATGCCGTTCACGCCAACGAACTCAAGAACCCGGCGCGGGACTTCCCGAAAGCCATACTCCTGTCTGTCGTGATCATCGTTGCACTTTTCCTCCTGGGCTCGTTGGCGCTTGCATCCATCGTTCCCGCAAATGAGATTGCCCTCGACCAAGGTCCGATGCAGGCCTTGCAGATCGCGCTTAAAGAATTCGGCCTCGGCTGGCTCGTGCCTATCCTTGCCCTGTTGATCGCTCTTGGCGCGCTTGCAGGAGTGATGTCTTGGATCACCGGCCCAAGCCGCGGTCTTCTCCGAACTGCCCGTGACGGCGAGTTGCCGCCTTTCCTTGCACGGACCAACAAGAATGGAGTGCAGGTAACGATTCTGCTCATTCAAGGCGGCATCGTTACCGTTTTGGCACTGCTCTACTTTGTCTTGAAAAATGTCTCCGTCGCCTTCTTCCTGCTTTCGGCAATGACGATCACGCTCTACTTGGTGATGTATATGATGATGTACGCGGCCGCGGTTCGCTTGCGGCTAACCCGGCCTGACGCAGAGCGAAGTTACAAAGTGCCCGGCGGCCTCGGCGGATTGATCGCTGTGGCCGGGATCGGTTTTGCCGGAGTGGCCTTTGCGTTTGTCACCTCGTTCTTCCCGCCAAGCCAGCTCCCCGTGGGCAGCCCGGCGACCTATGTCGGTGTGGTAACGGCCGGGTTTGTTGTTTTCATTGGCCTGCCGATCCTGATCCACGCTTTGAAGCGCCCGTCCTGGGCCCAAGATCAGGCCAAAACGGACGAACAAACCTGACGATTGTGGGCTGGTAGCGTCATTTGCAGGTCTAATCGACTTCACGGCTGCTCACGCCCCTGTCATGGCAGGTGATGCACAACTTGACAATTCGGGCTGCCGTGGAGCGGCTTCACATAAAACACATTGATATCTTGAAGGAAATCAGGTCACGGAAGCGTGGCACACCTTGATTTCAGTGCCAGTGATCTCGCTCCCACATGTGGTCTATCGCAATCGGATTTGGGAGCGCAGAAATCATGACGACACTAACAGCAGATAGACACCTGACCGCAGCCGCACCGGCTGTTTCGGTCAGCACCGTAGGCCTGATGTTCATTTCAGGCTTTTTCGCCACCATCGCTTTTGATCTTTGGGGGCAAGTCATCAGCCCGGGATTGGGTTTTGCAAATCTTTCACCTCACGGCTTGGCACAAAGCCTTCTGGCAAGCCTCGGCCTGCCCAGCAACGCCTTTGCAGGGTACTTTGTTCACTTCTATCTGGTGGGCCTTGTCGGCTATCCGATCGGCTGGATGTACGTTTTCGCACCGATCTGGCAACGTGTTATCGGCGACACACACTGGCTCCTGCCAGCCGCGATCTACGGTGCTGGTCTTTGGGTCTTTGCCATCGGCGGTATCACGGCAATCGCAGGTTTGCCGTACTTCCTGAACTTTACCGGCATCACCTGGGTCGCCCTCGTTGGCCACGTGCTTTATGCCGTCGTGATGGCCGGTGTTCTTGATCTCATTGAGCGTCAAAAACAAGCCTAGGCTTTCTGATACGCCTTAAAAAAGAAAACCGCTGCGACACCTTCGCAGCGGTTTCTTTTTTTCGAATCAGACCAACAATTGTCAGATCAACTAAACTAGTCAGCGAAAATGCCGTATTCCGGGATGGAGTCCAGTTCGATCTGGGCCAGCAGAGCCCCTTCGACGATCGCCTGTATGCTGACATTCTTTCCCATGATCGGATAAAAGCGGCTTTCAACCGCCCGGCCTTGAGGTTCACCAAATTCCGTATGTGACGCATTTCCAAGTGTTTCAAACTGTGACGCTGTTTGAGACATGACCACTCTTTCCCCTGCAGTACCATCGCCAACTATGTGGCGTTAAAGGCACCCTAGGGACAATTCCCAAAATTGGCGCTAAGGGCTTTAGGCAAATTGTTTCTGCTCTGGGCGCAAATTATTAACTACGCCATATTGCGAGCTCTTTTCCCATGTGAAGATCTGACAAAGACTGGATTGAACAATCACGCGATCCATATTGACGCTGAACGCGAGTGGTTTGCCTGTGGGCATTTTGTGATACTCGCACAATAGGTGCCGCTGATGTCCAAACACTCGACAGACATTGCTATCATCGGGGCAGGTCTCTGCGGATTGGCCACGGCAGCTCTGCTTTCGAACTTGGGCGTCGACGCAAGGGTGTTTGAAGCAAGCAAGACGGCTGGTGGACGCATCCGGTCTCTGCCCGGACCCTCGTCTCCTGGTCTGCGCTATGATCTCGGCCCCGCATGGATCTGGCCGCATAATCAAAGAATGCTTCAGTTGGCGGAACAACTTGATTTGCCCCTGATACGTCAGCACTCAACCGGGAACCTCATATTTCAAGATCAGACAGGCAGCATCCGCCGCGATCTCGCTTTTGCAACGATGGGAGATGCTTTACGGATACCTGGCGGTCTGACACGCATTACAGACGGCTTGGCTGCTCGGCTTTCTGACGGCACAGTTGCCTATCAGCACGCCGTCACCGCAATTGAACAACACACCTCTGGCCTGTCCGTGTCGGGAAAGACACCTGAAGGTCCCTTCCGTGTTTCCTGCCAGCGAGTCATCCTTGCCTTACCTCCGCGATTGGCCGCTTCACGTATCGCCTTTTTGCCGGATCTTGTCGCTGAAACGAAACAGGATATGTCTGCAGTTCCAACGTGGATGGCCGGACATGCGAAACTTGTCGCTGTCTATGATCGACCCTTTTGGCGCGCTCAGGGCTTTTCAGGCGATGCTATCAGCCATGTCGGTCCTTTGGTCGAAATCCACGACGCTTCAGCGGAAGAAGACCCTCAGGGCGAGGCAGCATTGTTTGGTTTTGTCTCCCCTCACGACATTCAAAACACGGCAGATCGTGAGGCCTTTGTTTCACGGGCGATCACTCAGTTGAAGGAGCTCTTTGGGCCCGAAGCTGGACGCCCGTCAAAGGTCTTCTTGAAGGTCTGGGCAACGGACCCGTTGGTGGCAACTCAGCGTGATCAAGAAACTCTGACGAGCCACCCGCAATACGGACCGTTGCCAATTGTTGAATCATGGCATGACCGGCTGTTCCTGTCAGGCACCGAAACCGCCCCGGAGAACGGTGGTTTCCTGGAAGGCGCCTTGGAGGCTGCGGAGCGGTCCGTTGCTTGGGTGCGGCGTCACTTGGCCAAGTCAAACAAGGCTGTGCCGGGCTTGTGAGCCGGCCCACAACTCAGGATCAGTGAATGTGAAATGGCGGCTGACATTTGCGCGCCGCCAATTCAAAGGATACAGGAGGCGGTCTAAGCAGCGTCGGTCGTCGCGTTGGCTTTGACACCTTTCAGGAATGCGCCAACGTTTTCGCGCAGTTCCCGAGCTTCTTTTTCCAGGCTGTTGGCAGCCGTGAAGACAACATCTGCTGCCTGGTTGGTCACCGTTGCAGCCTGCGACACTCCACCGATGTTGTCAGAAACCTGCTGCGTTCCGGCAGCAGCCTGCTGAATGTTGGACGCAATATCGTTGGTCGCGGCACCTTGCTGCTCCACAGCCACTGAAATGCTCGTGGTGATCTCATTAATCTTGCCGATTGTGCTGGTGATCGCCCCGATTGCCTCAACAGCGTGATGGGTTTCACCTTGAATGCTCGAAATCTGGGTTGAGATTTCTTCCGTCGCTTTGGAAGTTTGCGTTGCCAGCTCCTTCACTTCAGCAGCCACCACGGCGAACCCCTTGCCTGCTTCGCCGGCTCTTGCCGCTTCAATGGTCGCATTCAACGCCAACAGGTTGGTCTGTTCGGCAATCGCTTGAATGAGCGTGACTACCTCACCGATTTTCGCAGCGGCCTCAGAAAGGCCCTGAATGCGCTGGTTGGTTTGGGCTGCCTGGCTTGCCGCCTCGGAGGCGATTTCGCTGGATGACGACACCTGACGGCTGATCTCCGAAACAGACACCGCAAGTTCCTCCGCCGCGGCAGCCACTGTTTCAGTGTTTGCCGATGCGATGGCTGCTGCCGATGCAACCGCTTCACTTTGGCTTGTGGTCTGTTGAGCTCCGGAGTTCAGATTGGTGGACGCGTGCTGCAGGCTCTCAACGGACCCGCCAATCGTCTCAAGCAGACCGGAGACCTGCACATCAAAATCGGACGAGAGGTTCTGGATTGCCCGCGACCGCTGGAGATCTAGCTCCTGACGATTGGTCTGCTGGTCTTCCAGGTCGCGCCGCATGTTTTCATTGGCCACAAAGGTCTCCATGGCCTCGGCCATATCGCCGATTTCATCGCGCCGGTCAGTGCCCACAATGGGGAAATCAGTCTTGCCGTCTGCGAGCTGCTTCATGCCCAATGTCAGCCCCTTCAGCGGTACCGAAATATTGCGGATTGCGGCGACGGCAATCGCTGCAGCAATCAGACCTCCGACAATGAGCACGCCAATCAGGGCGCTGGCCTTGGACCAGAAAGCGGCGGACACATCATCCACATACACACCAGTCGCCGTGACCCAGCCCCAAGGCTGAAAGACTTCCGACCAGGTCGCCTTCTGAAGAAGTTCTTCTTCTCCCTTGCGGTTCCACATATAGCTGCTGACACCGCCACCAGACTTGGCAACCTCAATCATTTCCCGGACGTGATACTTGCCGGTCTTGTCTTGTGAGTTCCACGCACTCTTGCCCTCGGAAGACTGCTTCGCACTCACAATACGGGTGCCGTCCAGATCAAAAATGAAAGCGTAGTTGTTGCCATCGTAGTGGATGGCGCGAACAACGTTACGCGCCCACTTCTGGGCTTCGTCCTTGGAAAGTTCGCCGGAGGCTTCCAGCTCATGAAAGTATTTCAGAACCGAATTGGTGACTTCAACGACGGTCTGGGTCTTGTGGGTACGTTCGCCATACAAGATCGAGCGCAGAGATACGAGATCATAAGTCACCAAGGCCAGCGTGAAGACAGCCAAGCTGATAACCGGGATCCAGATCTTGAAGCCGATTTTGAAATTGTCGAGAAACATAATGACTGACCTGAGAAAATTACGGATGGTCCCTCTTTGCATGATTTGATTAAACAAACTTAAAGCTGACAAATACGAATTAGTGTTTTTTTTGAGTAGTTTATCTGGCAAATAAACTCCCAATTTCCTCCATCATTCACCACCCTTCTCTTTCATCGTATTGCTTGTCATCCGGCATTTGGCCTGTCGTGAAAAGACTGTATGGTCAACGCAACTGACAGGAAGAATAACTCAGGAGCGGCCATGAGCGGTCTTCTCGCCCTACTTGACGATGTGGCAGCAATTGCCAAGGTGGCCGCAGCGTCCGTGGATGATGTGATTGGTCAAGCGGCCAAGGCTGGGTCCAAAGCGGCCGGGGCTGTCATTGACGATGCAGCGGTGACGCCGAAATATGTTGCCGGGTTTTCCCCGGCCCGCGAGTTGCCGATTGTCTGGCGCATTGCCAAAGGGTCGCTAAAGAACAAGCTGATCTTCCTGCTGCCCGTGGGCCTTTTGCTCAACACATTTTTGCCCGGCATCATCACGCCCTTGTTGATGCTCGGCGGAGCCTATTTGTGTTTCGAGGGGGCGGAGAAGGTCTATCACCTCTTTGTTCCCGGCCATCACGACGCGGACCAACCGAAAGACCTGGTGCAGGACCCAACCCATCTGGAAGAACAGAAGGTCTCCGGAGCAATCAAGACAGACTTCATCCTGTCCGCCGAAATCATGACCATTGCGCTGTCCGAAATCCCGGACAGCAATATCTGGATGGAGGCCTCCACACTGGCGGTGGTCGCGATCGGCATCACGGTCATGGTCTATGGCTCGGTTGCGCTGATCGTGAAGGCAGATGACTTTGGACTGCACTTGTCCCGCGAGGGGCGGTTCGGTGTGACCCGCGCAATTGGTATTGGCATCGTGAAAGCAATGCCCGGCGTCATGAAATTTCTTATGACGGTCGGAACGGCAGCCATGCTCTGGGTCGGTGGGTCCATTGTGATTCACGGCTTGAAAGAACTCGGCGTGAAAGGCCTCTACAACACCATTCACGACATCGCGCACAATATCGCCCACACCATTGGCGTTGCCGAAGGTTTCCTCGGTTGGTTCGCAACAGCAACAATGGACGGAATTTTCGGGCTGATCCTCGGACTTATCCTGATCCCTATCGTCACGAAGGTCATCGAACCAGCCTGGCATATGGTGAAAGGCAAGAAAGAAGAAGCCAGCGGGCACTGAGGTGCGTAAGTCTCTAAAATATCGAAATCTTCTACGCTTTACACAAATGTAAACTTCGCTCAAGAGGCCTGCAAACTGGCTGTCCCATCTTTGTTTCATCGGAAGGCAGGGAGCCTTTCACACACAAAGATGGAGACGCGTAATGAACATGAAGATCATCGCAGGTACGGTTGTTGCAGGTATGGTTCTGGCCACAGGTGCGGTTGGCGCGGTCGCTGCACAAACAGCGACATCACCTGCTGCCATAAGCGAAGCACAGGCCATCGAAATCGCCCTGAAAGAGGTTCCGGGAACTGTTCAGGAAACCGAATTTGAGCGCGAAGACGGCAAAGAAATCTTTGAGATCGAAATCGTCACGGCCGACGGTGTTGAAATGGAAGTTGAAATCGACGCGGCGTCTGGCACGGTCCTGGAGATCGAACAGGACGACGATGATGATTGCAAGAAAGGCGACAACAAACGCGCCGGGTAATCCGTAACAGAACGTGTTAGGGAACAGGCTGCCTGGGATGGCGGCCTTTTTCCTGTTTTGACGCCATGCAACGCGGTAAGGATTTGCAATGCGGATACTGCTTTTGGAAGATGACCGGCAACTCGGGCCGTGGGTGGCGGGCGGCCTGCGCGAAGAAGGCCACGTGGTCGATCATTTCACCGATGGCAAGGAAGCGCTTCTTGCTGCCATGGGTCAGGACTATGACGTTTTGATCCTCGACCGGATGGTGTCCGGTCTCGACGGCCTCTCCGTGTTGAAGTCTTTACGAGCCTCCGAAGACACCACCCCGGCGCTGTTCCTGACCGCCCTTGGGGAAGTGGACGCACGGGTGGAGGGTTTTGACGCGGGCGGTGATGATTATCTCACCAAACCCTTTGCCTTTGCAGAGCTTTCGGCCCGCGTGAATGCTCTTGGCCGCCGACGGGACAGTAGCGGAACCAGCACTGCCGAGCCCACCACACTGCGCTATGGAGATCTCAGTCTGGACCTTTTGGCCCGCCGCTGCGAACGCCAGGGACAGGCGATCGACCTGATGGCCAAAGAATTCAAACTGCTGGAATATTTCATGAGGCGCCCCGGCCGCCTCGTGACCCGCACAATGCTTTTGGAGCAGGTCTGGGACATGAGTTTTGATCCGACGACTTCGGTCGTGGAAACCCATATCAGCCGGCTGCGCTCCAAGATCGACAAACCGTTTGACGATGAGCTGATCCGCACCAGACGGGGCGAGGGTTATGTCTTCGGCAAGTAAGGTACTCGACACAGTTAGAGCCACGCTGACACGCCGCGTCCGATGGCTGCTCCGCTCCTCCACCTTGCGGCTAGCGTTGCTGTTAACTGCCATTTTTGCCGTCGGCATGGCGGTTGCCATTCTTTTGGCACTGACCTTTGGCCGGGAAGCTGTTCTCAACCGTGTCGACACGGCCCTTGAAGGTTTGGCCGCGACGGTCGAAGCCGACGACACCGAAACAGATACATTCTCCGTCATCATCCGCCCGCTTTCTGAAATCGGTGACTTGCCGAAGGAATTTGAGAAGGTCGTGCGCACAGGTGGCGGCACGGTTAGTCTCAAACGGGACTTCCGGCGCGCGGAAGACTGGCGGGTCCTGATTTCACGGGACAAGGAAGGGGAACCGGTTCTGATCGCTGTTCCGCTTGATGCCAGCGAAGACGCCCTGGAGCTCCTGGGCAACGCGCTTTGGAGCACTGCCGGGGTGGTGCTCGTCCTGGTGCTCGTCATCGGGCTCGGCGCCGGTTTCCTTGTTCAGCGGCGCCTTGCCCGGATCGCGGGGGTTCTGGATCGGTTGGCGACGGGAGATCTTGAAGCGCGCATCGGCGTTGCCAGCTCCAGTGATGATCTCGATGATCTTGCCGGGCAAATCGACCGAACCGCACAAGAGCTGGAGCGCCTTGTCGCCCAGACCCGCAATCTCAGCGCCAGTATCGCGCATGACCTGCGCACGCCCCTTGCCCGCCTTCGCGCCCAACTTGAAAGCCTGCCGAACGGCGAAGAGCGCGGCGCAGCGCTGGAAGAAGCCGAACGACTTTCTGGCATCTTCGACACCATCATGCGGGTTGCCAGGATCGAGGCAGCTCACGGCACGGAGGGCTTTGAACAAGTCGATCTGAGCGCCCTCATTGACGAAGTCGCGGAGATTTATAGCCCTGTCGTTGAGGACTCGGGCAAATCGCTTGTCCTTTCGGCAAAATCAGTTGAAAGCGTTCTGGCAGACAGGAGCATGCTGATCCAAGCGCTTGCGAACCTTATTCAGAACGCCTTGGTCCATGGTGGTCCGGACATCACACTGTTCGCACGTGGTACGGAAATCGGCGTATCGGACAATGGACCTGGCGTTGATCCTGATCTCTTTGACGAGATCATCAAACCCATGGTGCGTCTGGACGCTGCCAGGGAAAGCGAGGGCACTGGTCTTGGCCTTGCGCTGGTGCGGGCCGTCGCCGATCGTCACACCGCGAAACTCGAGCTATCTTCAGTTAAGCCGTCCGGTCTGCGCGTCGCGCTCAACTTTACAAAAATGTAAAGCCCGGCGGAGCGGAACGTAAAACCGGGTCTCCATATCCAGTTTATCGAAACAACGGGACAAACTGGAGATACTGGAAATGAAATCCATTCTTGAAAAAACCACTGCCACCTTTGCCGGCGCCATCGTCGTCCTGGTTGGCTGTGTGATGGCCGGCCTTGGCTTCACCGTGATCGCCTTCTTGGCAATGTTCGCGTTGGCCGCCTATGGACTGGCGTTGATCGCAGCGCCCTTCCTGACCATGGCACAGAAACAGACTGAAACATCCGAACCGCAAGACATCGACATGCCGTCAGATGCTCAAACAGCCGCGTAAGGGGAGCGGGGCAAGTCAATTGACGTATCCTAAAGGGCGCAGGTATCCCGGTTCGGCCGACATCCTGACGCCCTTTGTGTTTTGATAGTGCCTAAACCAAAAACCCCGGCCAAAGTGACCGGGGTTTTCGTTAAAGACCAAAGACCGATCAGGTGACCGGAGCGCGCCAGTCGTCGGAAGCGGATGTGCCGGCCTTTTCGTGTGTCCACTCCGCCTTGCGGTAAGTGAAGGACCACTGCTCCTGATCGCCGCGGGATGCGTTCGCATCATCGAAGACGTCCGGCAAGATGGTTTTACCTTCAACCAAAATCGCATCGGTGTACTTGATCGTGTAGTAGTGCTCCTGAACGCCAGAAGTCGACGTGCGCCAGAAGTTGATGGTGATCTCCAATGATTCACCGGTGGCCAATGCCTGCCACATCAACGGCGACGCCTTGTCCAACGGCTTGATGATGGTTGTCGGCTGGTGGCGGCGGGTGCCGATGGCGGTACCTGAGTTCGGGTCACGCGGAACAATTGCGTTGCTCTCGAACTTGTAGACCAGGGATTCACCCTCATGGCCTTCCTGCCAATTGTTGCCGATAGAGTCTGCCGTTGTAGCATCGGAGGTGATTTCACCTTGGGTGGACCCGCTGATGGTCATGTATGCAACGTTTGCCATTTTTCCGTCTCCTGCTCTTAAAGCGGTTGGTCTGTAACTTTCGAAGTCTGGGGCGCCGTTAGATTTCCGTTCGGTGCCGATGCCAACAACTTTGCAACGGGTGTGCCAGTTTCGGGAATTTTCTTTATCTCACTGTTTTATATAGTGATTATCGATTTGATCCGGGGTTAACGATTTTGCCAACTGTGCAGATTTCTGCACACTCTTCCAGAGGGCGCGCAGGAACGTGCACACAGGCCGTGTGATGAGGATCACAAAATGCGCGGGACACCGCCGCCAGTCCGGATCTGGCACGTCAACTTAAGAGCCATCTGCGGTTCAGGAAGCGATCAAAACCGGACAGGGTGTGCGAAAACTGCGCAGCCGGAGAGCAAATCGCTGATTTTTATATTAGATCCAAAAGCACCCTTCAGACCGAACAAAAAACCGCCCCGAACTCCTCCGAAGCGGTTTTCTACTTTTCGGTTCCCGAAGCAAACGCTTCGACAGTGTTAGACGCGGCGTTCGACCATCATCTTCTTGATTTCGGCGATGGCTTTCGCAGGGTTCAGACCTTTCGGGCAGGCCTGGGAGCAGTTCATGATGGTGTGGCACCGGTAGAGGCGGAACGGGTCTTCGAGGTTATCGAGACGCTCGCCGGTTGCTTCGTCCCGGCTGTCGATCAGCCAGCGGTAAGCCTGCAACAAGATAGCCGGGCCGAGGTAGCGGTCGCCGTTCCACCAGTAGCTCGGGCAGGAGGTGGAGCAGCAGGCGCAGAGAATGCACTCGTAAAGGCCGTCCAGCTTCTGACGATCCTCATGGGACTGGCGCCATTCCTTTTCCGGAGCCGGGGTCACCGTTTTCAGCCACGGCTCAATGGAGCGGTGCTGGGCATAAAACCGGGTCATGTCCGGAACCAGATCCTTCACCACCGGCATGTGCGGCAGCGGATAGATCTTCACCACGTCGCCAGCGATCTCTTCCATGCCCTTGGTGCAGGCCAGGGTGTTGGTGCCGTCGATGTTCATCGCGCAGGAGCCACAAATTCCTTCGCGGCAGGACCGGCGGAACGTCAGGGTCGGGTCGATCTTATTCTTGATGTAGATGAGACCATCCAGCACCATCGGACCGCAGTCGTCACGATCGACGAAGTAGGTGTCCACGCGCGGGTTTTTTCCCTCATCCGGGTTCCAGCGGTAGATCCGGTATTCGGTCAGGTTGGTCGCCCCTTCCGGTTTGTCCCAAACCTTGCCGTCCGTCACTTGTGAGTTCCGGGGTAGCGTCAGCTGAACCATCTTTTCAATGCTCCGCGTTGGGCCCTTGTTCGCGCCAGATAAGGCTATTGGGCCAATTTCTTGAATTCACCGCTCAGGCGGCCAACTCAAAGATCATGTTGTCGTTCGTTCGGCCGGTCACCTTGTAGGACCGGTTTGCCAGTTCCATCAGGCAATCCTCGGACCAATAAGGCCGGCAATTGGTTTCAAGCAGGATCACGCGCGGCCAAAGGCTCTTTTCCGCGTGACGCAGGAAGGGAAGAAGAACCCGGTCTTCAAAGCCTTCCACATCGATTTTCAAAACGTCTATTTTCTTAACACCCGCCTCATCAACGATGGTTGTCAGCGGCCGCATCTTCACGGTCGAAGGTGCCCAGTCTCCACCCCATTCACCATTGGTGACCCGCTTGTCGAGCGTGCCAAAACCGCGATTGGAGGTTTCCGAATAAAGCTCAAGAACATCTTCGCGCGGACCGGCGGCGGTCGGGACAATGGTCACGTTCTGAAGCCCGTTGGCGTCAATGTTACACTGTAGCTTGTCGACCGAATGGGCGTTAGGTTCCAGCGCAATCACACGGGCCCCATGATGGGCGGCAAAAACCGTGTAGACCCCGATATTCGCTCCGACATCGACAAACACCGCATCGTCGGACAAGAACGGTTTGATGAGCTTGTGTTCCTCCACCTCAGGCAACCGGCCTTTGATCAGAACCTTACGGTCATCGTAATTGTCCGAGGGGTACACCCGGAATTTCAGGCCGTCTGCCTCAAGGTCGTAAGGACCTGTGAAGATTTTGCCCAGAAACAGGCGCACATACCTGCGCAAGCCTTTCGGCAGCCTGGCCTGACTTGCCAGCCGCCATGCTGTTCGGACCAGCCCAATTGGCGGATAGGTGCCGAACGGGCTTCTGGTGTCGAGCACCATTGCGTCCCTCTTCATTCGGCGAGCTCCTTAATTCCGGATGCCGGAGCCTGATCGATTTCACCCGGCATTTCAGTCAATTCCAGCATGATATTGGCACCGGTTGTTCCGATTTCCCGGTATCCGATCGTCGCCATTTCTGCGAGGCAATCCTCTTTCCACTCCGGCTGATGATCGACTTCGATCATCACCACGCGCGGCCAGTTGTGCCGTGGCTGCGTCCGGAAATAAGGCAGGATCGCCTGATCTTCATAACCTTCGACATCCAATTTCAGGACGTCCACCTTGTCCACACCGGCCTCCTGAAGGATTACCGCCAGCGGACTGACCCGGATCGACGTGGTCGTCCATTCAGACTTTTTCAGCGATGGCGCAAGGCCTTCTGACAATGTCGACAGGTTCAAATTGGACGGGCAAATCACCAGATCGAACGTGCCTTCTTCAGGACCAGCGGCAACTGACATGACCGAGACATTGTCGAGCTTGTTCAGTTCAACATTGTAGGCCAGCTTTGCTGCAATATCCGGATTGGCTTCCACCGCGATTACCCGGCCACAGAGTTCTGCTGCGGAGAGCGTATGGGTTCCGATGTTTGCACCCAAATCGACAAAAACAGCGTCCTTGTTGAAGTGTTGTGCCAGCATCCTGCGCTCGGCCTTTTCCGACAGCCGGTCCTTGGCAACGATCTTCCAGTCGTCCCGGTTGACACCCGGGTAGATCCGGAAGGTGAGACCTTCAGCACTTGTGTCGTAGGGGCCAGGAAACCGGTCGGCAACAAAATGGCGGATCTTGTAGCGCAGCCAGTCGGGCAGCCGATGGGCATCGGCTGCTCGCCAAGCAGCTTTGGCAAGCCATCCGGCACGGTAAGTGCCGAATGGACTGCTTGTATCCAGGATTGCCGCCATTGGAGCCAACTTCGTTCCGATCAGTAGACGCGTGCTTTCGGCGCGATCTTCTTCGGATCGATGCCGCCGTTCTGGAACGGGGTCAGCGGCTCGGTCACGACCGGACGGTAGTCCAGCTTGACGTCGCCCGCCTCGTTGACCCACGCCAGTGTATGCTTGCGCCAATCCGCGTCGTTCCGGCCGGCAAAGTCGCCGTCCTTGTAGTCTTCGCGGGCATGCGCACCGCGGGACTCTTTCCGAGCTTCGGCGCCGTAAACGGTGGTGATCGCGTTCGCCATCAGGTTCTCCAGCTCCAGCGTTTCCACCAGATCGGAGTTCCAGATCATGGAGCGGTCAGAAACCTTCAGATCGCTCATGCCCTTCCAGATGTCATCGAGCCGCTTGCAGCCCTGAGCCAACGTTTCCTGGGTCCGGAAAACCGCTGCATCTTCCTGCATGGCACGCTGCATCTGGTCGCGCAGCTCGGCTGTTGGTGTGGAACCACTGGCGTTCCGGAGCTTGTCGAAACGATCCATGATCCGCTCACAAGATGCTTCATTTGGCGATGGAACGGCTTCCTTCGGATCGACAACCTCACCGGCTTTGATCGCTGCTGCACGGCCAAAGACCACCAAGTCGATCAGTGAGTTGGAGCCAAGGCGGTTGGCACCATGAACGGACGCACAGCCAGCTTCGCCGACCGCCATCAAGCCCGGCTGGATGCGGTCAGGATGATCGGAGTTGGCGTTGAGCACTTCGCCCCAATAGTTGGTCGGAATGCCGCCCATGTTGTAGTGCACCGTCGGGATAACCGGGATCGGCTCCTTGGTGACATCAACACCGGCAAAGATCTTCGCGCTTTCCGAGATCCCCGGCAGACGCTCGGCGAGGATCGCCGGATCCAGGTGGTCCAGATGCAGGAAGATGTGATCCTTGTTCTTGCCGACACCTCGGCCTTCACGGATCTCCATGGTCATGCAACGGGACACAACATCGCGCGATGCCAGATCTTTCGCGGACGGTGCATAACGCTCCATGAAGCGCTCGCCTTCGGAGTTGACCAGATAACCGCCTTCGCCGCGGGCCCCTTCCGTGATCAGGCAGCCGGAGCCATAGATCCCGGTCGGGTGGAACTGGACGAATTCCATATCCTGAAGCGGCAGACCAGCGCGGGCCACCATGCCGCCGCCATCACCCGTACAGGTATGCGCGGAGGTGGCAGAGAAATAGGATCGGCCATATCCGCCGGTCGCCAGCACAACCATCTTCGCCGCAAAGCGGTGGATGGTGCCATCGTCAAGGTTCCAAGCAATCACGCCCTGGCACACGCCATCTTCAGACATGATCAGGTCAAGTGCGAAATACTCGATGTAGAATTCCGCGTTGTGGCGCAGGGACTGGCCGTAAAGCGTGTGCAGGATCGCGTGACCGGTCCGGTCAGCAGCTGCGCAGGTGCGCTGTACTGGAGGACCTTCGCCATAGTTCTGCATGTGACCGCCAAACGGGCGCTGATAAATACGGCCGTCTTCGGTCCGGGAGAATGGAACGCCGTAGTGTTCCAGCTCATAAACCGCCTTGGGCGCTTCGCGGGCGAGATACTCCATGGCGTCGGTGTCCCCGAGCCAGTCGGAGCCCTTGACCGTGTCGTACATGTGCCATTCCCAGCAGTCCGGCGTCATGTTGGTCAAAGAGGCGGCAATGCCGCCCTGGGCAGCAACGGTGTGCGAGCGGGTCGGAAACACCTTGGTGATGCAAGCGGTGCGCAGTCCCTGCTCGGCCATGCCAAGCGTTGCGCGCAAACCAGCACCACCGGCGCCAACAACAACTACATCATATGTGTGGTCGACAAATTCGTAGGTCTTGGCCATACGGGTTAACCTCCAAAGCCAATCTTAAGCACTGCAAAGATGCAGCCGAAACCGATGAAGACACAGAAGAATGTGTTGGCCATTACCGAGAGGAACTTCAGGGCTTCGCCGTGAATATAATCCTCAATGATGACCTGCATCCCGAGCTTCATGTGATAGACGCCGGATAGGATCACCAGCAAAAGGATGATGGAGACCAGCGGGTTCTGCAGAGTCTCGACAACATCACCGTGCGAGGATCCTTGCATCGAAATCACCAGGATCACGAAGAAGGAGATCAGAAACACGTTTGCAACTGCAGTCAGGCGTTGTTTCCAGAAATGATCAGTACCGTCCTTGGCAGAACCGAGGCCGAGAACTTTGCCGAGGGGCGTGCGCATATCGCTCATGACGGTCTCCTTAGCGAACTGCGTAGCCGATGATCCAAAGGATCAGCGTCAGGGAAACAGAACCGATGATCGTCGCCTTGGCGAGCCACTCGCGGGCATCTTTTTCAAACCCGGCACCCATGTCCCAGATGAAGTGGCGGATGCCACCCAGCATGTGATGGACCAGCGCCCAGGTGAAGCCGAACAGAACCAGCCGGCCGAAAATCGAACCGTAGATCGCGTTGACGAAATCAAAATAGGCCGGGCCGGCAGCAGCAGCGATCAGCCACCAGGCCAGAAGAATGGTGCCGAAATACAGCGCCGCTCCGGTGATGCGGTGCAAGATCGACATAACCATCGTCAGAATGGGTTTATAAATCTGAAGATGGGGCGACAGCGGGCGATTGCCCCGCAAATCGGCGTTCGACATGGATTTCCTCTCCCGTGCGACGCATTCTTACGTTTACGCAAACGTAAGCATTTCAAGGCGTTGTCTAGAGGGGTTCTAGCGCCAACGCCGCCGTACGTCAAAATATCCTATAGGTCTATATCGCGAAAAACGACCTGTGAATCGGTTAAATGGGTTAGGTGACTGTCAGAAAATCAGATATTGCGCCGGTTTGCCGCGCATTGGCACCGTTTGAGACGTAGACAGCGCAGTATTTTTTCAGTCAGAGCAAGAAACGACTCACTGCAAGGAGCGCTTTCCGTTTGCGTCACTTGCGTATTTTTGATTAGGCTTGCGGCATCCCGAATACGGACCATCCGGTCTCGTGCGCAATTCGTTCCATCGCCTCAGTCCCGAGCTTGGAGTTGCCGTATTTGTTTAGTCCCGGCGACCACACCGCAATCGACGCCCGCCCCGGAGCAATCACCAGGATCCCGCCACCGACGCCGCTCTTGCCCGGAAGTCCGACACGGAACGCGAAGTCACCCGATCCGTCATAGTGACCGCAGGTCATCATCAAGGCGTTGATGCGCCGCCGCCGTTCGCTGGACACAAGCTTTGGCGTATCCGGCCCTTCGAGAAGAAACCGACCGGCAAGCGCGAGCTGCGCACATGTCATTTCGACAGCGCATTGGTGGCAATAGGTCCCCAAAACCTTGTCGACCGATGCGCGAAGATTGCCGAAAGACGCCAGATAATGCGCGAGCGAAAAGTTTCGATGCCCGGTGGCAAGTTCTGAGCTTGCGACACTCTCATTGATATGAATGCTGTCGTCATCCGTTGCTGCACGGATGAAGCGCACCAACTCGCCGAGGGCCTCTCGCGGGGACGACCCGGCAAGATAGGTATCGGTCGCAACCAGCGCACCGGCATTGATAAACGGATTGCGTGGGATGCCCTCCTCTTTCTCCAAAAGCAGAATCGAGTTGAAGGAGAGACCTGACGGCTCCCGTCCGACACGGTGCCAGAGCTGATCCCCTACCCGGCCAAGAGCAAGGGCCAGGGCGAAAACCTTGGACACCGACTGGATGGAAAACGGGACATGCGCGTCGCCGGCGGAAAAGACATCTCCATTCGCTAACGCAATCGAAATCCCGAATTGGTTGGGATCGATCTTGGCAAGCTCGGGAATGTAGGTCGCGACCCGCCCCTTGTCTTCCGACTTGAGCGCCGCGTCCGCGATGGTATTGAGCAGGTCTTGCATTTTGCCCTCGTTTTGAGGGCAGACTAGGTCAGATCGCGGCCTTGGATGCAAGCCGCTTGTAAAGATGCATCATGAACAGGGTGGCAAAGATCGGTGTCACCAGATTCAGGATCGGAACAGCCAACAGCCCGGCAATGACCAACCCACCCACAAAGACCGTGCCCCCGCGGGCTTTTCTGAAAGCCCGCGCCTCCGCCGGTGGCATGAAGCGCATGGCCGCGAACTCGAAGAATTCCCGACCGAGCAGATACCCGTTCACGAGGAAAAACGCCACGAGGTTGATCCCCGGCACCAAAAGCAACACGAGCGCGAAGAGGTTGCCAAGGATCACAACACCGGTGAACTTGATCGTCTGAGGGATTGATTTGGAAAGCGGCAGAGCCTCGCCGGGCCGGTCTCCGGGATAATCCCGTGCCTCCACGATATCCGCGATCTCGTCCTGAAACAGACCGGCAAACAGCGCAGAAATCGGTGCAATCAGAAACCCAAGCGCGAAAATAGCCCCGATGCCAGTCAGAACGGACAGAGCCGTTTCCAGCCACGGATAGGGCAACGCAACGAACCCCGCGACCAACCCTTGCAACGCAATCCAAATGACCACGAGAACGGCCAGCGTAAAGCCAAGCATTTTCCAGAAGACAGCGCGAAACGGGCGCTCGAACACCTGGGACATGGCACGGCTGGCGGACTGGAACATTCTTGCCTTCAAGGGTTTGTGATCGACTGCCACGACATAAGTGCCGGTCTGACCCTGCGCAAGTGGCCACAGAAAAGGATCACTTAGCCTCAAAAACGGATCGGGGAAGAATGAGATCCGTCTGCTGCTCTGTCTTACCGGTAGCGCGATTGAAGTCCATACTGGTTCCAACCGGCGTAAACCCCTTCTTCTTCAGCAGAACGTCCGAGGCGATGTTGCCGTCATAAAAAGATGCTCGAATCTCTTCGGCGCCGGTCAGCTGAAACAGCTCCTTAAGGGCCGCATCCAGCGCTTCGCCCATGAACCCCTTGCCGTGAAATCTCGATGCCAGAAAGAAGCCGATGATCGGCGATTTTTCGCCATCCGCCCAGTTCGCCAGAATGAGGCCAATGGCTTTTTGTTTTTTGTCTGATTTTTTCGCAAGGATGAAACAGCGTTCGTGCGGCGGAAAGGTCAGAAACCGCTGAAACCGCTCAAGGGCAAATCCGGTCGGACACGGATGAGGGACATTGATCCAGCGGGCGACGTCAAAATCGTTGTATATCGGATCGATGTCGAACGCGTCCTCAAGCTTCGGCGCCCTCAGACACAGCCTGCGGGTCATGATTGGCGCCGGTGCTTGCAACGCTGCGTTCGGGAACATGAGTAACAATCCTTGAGCAACAAGCGGGGATACTTGCGTTCGTGTCATCATTCCTCAGGTCACATATGGTGATCAAGGTTGCTTTCGTTCCTCCTCCATAAAATGTATCCTAAGGTGCACTCTCTTATATAACCCTCATAGATTGCATTTTACCTATGATCAACGCACACGATCCAACTGCAACACCTGTCGCGACAGATCTGGATCCGGCAACCATTTTCGAAACCGACTGGCAGATTTACCGGACGCTGGTCGACAATAATCTGCTCTTTCATCAGGAAGTTTCAGAGACCCTGGTTCAAGAAATGACGACGCGGTTTTCCGGCGCCATCCGGTTTCTGGATCTTGCCTGCGGAGATGCGGATGTCATGTCCCGTGCTCTTCGAAAAACCGCCGTCAAAGACTATCTCGGCGTTGACTTGTCACCGCAAGCTCTTGAGATCGCCAGGAAGAACATGAATGACGCGCCCTTTGACGCACGACTGGAGCAAATTGATATACTTACTACGCTCTGTGAAAACCCGGGCACATATGACGTGATCTGGTGCGGGCTGTGCTTGCATCATTTCCAGAGCATTGAAGAAAAGACGCAAGTTTTCTCAGCCATCCATTCTGCGCTGAGCTCCAACGGCGTGTTCTTCTCCTTCGAACCTGTCTTGCCGGAGGGCATATCCCTCGAAATCTTCAACCGGCAAAACAGACAGCAATTCCGGAAAGACTGGTCGCCGCCACTCACTGAGGAACAGTTTGAACGCCTGATGACCCATATCGAGACTTGTGATTTTCCGGAGACCGCACACGGCTGGCTCACTGCCGGGCGCGCAGCAGGTTTTTCATCTGCGGAGGAATTGTTCGCGATCCCGAATGGCGGCTATTGCCGGTATTTTCGATTTGAGCAGTAGCCTTATGTACCGTTTATCTCAAAACCGCGTTCGGGCTTTCAGAGCCTGCGCCAACGTGCCCTCATCCAAATAATCAAGCTCACCGCCAACGGGTACGCCGTGGGCCAGCTTGGTGACATGAACATCCGAATGGCCAAGCTGGTCCATGATGTAATGGGCTGTTGTCTGGCCTTCGACGGTCGCGCTGATTGCCAGAATGACTTCCTGAATTTCCGGCGCGCCACAGCGGTCGATCAGGGAGGCAAGGTTCAGATCATCCGGGCCAACGCCATCCAGCGGGGATAGTGTTCCGCCGAGCACATGATAGCGGGCATTGACGGCACCTGCACGCTCCAGCGCCCAGAGATCGGACACGTCTTCGACAACGACCAGAACGCTCGGGTCCCGCTTGTCATCCGAACAGATCGTGCAAGGGTCGGACGTGTCTACCGTACCGCACACCGAACAGACGCCAATGTCGCGGACCGCAACGCCCATCGCCTCAGACAGCGGGACCAGAAGCTGGTCCTTTTTCTTGATGAGGTGCAATGCTGCACGGCGCGCCGAGCGCGGCCCAAGCCCCGGCAGCTTGGCCAGCAACTGGATCAACCGCTCGATTTCCGGTCCCGCAACCTGCTTCTGCGCCATGTTTTTCCGATCCGATGTTATTGAAATCGAGGCGACACCCACCGTCGTCATTGCCGGACCTGATCCGGCAATCCATTCCGTGACTTATCCGCAATTCAGGTGTGCGCGGAGAGATAACGGCATGGATCCTCGGGTCAGGCCCGAGGATGACGGAATAGGCAAGAGCGCGGCGCTAGGCCCATTCCCAAAAACCTTAGAACGGCAATTTCATGCCGGCCGGAAGGCCTAGGCCGCCCATCATTTCCTGGGTCTTTTCCTGGATTGCCTGATCGATCTTCACCCGGCCGTCGGTGTGCGCGGCAATGATCAAGTCCTCCAGGATCTCACCCTCGCCTTCTTTCATCAGAGACGGGTCGATTGTGAGGCTTTTGAGCTCGCCTTTGCCGTTGAGGCGCACGGTGACCAGGCCTGCTCCGGAGGAACCTTCCGCTTCGATGTCCTCGATCTGTCCTTGCAAAGAGCCCATCTGCTCCTGCATTTCCTTGGCCTGCTTCATCATCTTGAGGAAGTCCATCGGGTCTCTCCTTGAAAACCTGGCCGGCGGTCCCCGCCGTTTCACACTATTTGGGGTCTGCGTTTAGAAGAACAATTGCCGAGGCGCAAGCTTGAGCAATCCAGACAGCAACTGCCCCTAGTCTTCGTCGTCGTTGCCCAGCGCTTCATTCAGCAAGGGATCGTTGACCAGAGGGTCGGCCATGGCAGCTTCGTCTTCTTCAGAAGCCTGCACCTTCACGTCGATCACCTTGGCGCCTGGAAACTGGGCCAAAAGCGCCGCGACAGTCGGATGGGACTTGGCATCTGACAGAAGCTGCTGCTGGTTGGCTTCCTGCTCTTCGTGGATCGTGGGACGGCCTTGCGTCCGCGACACAACGACAAACCAGCGCTGGCCTGTCCATTCGGTCAGTTTGCGGCCGAACTCTCCAGCAATATCGGCAGGCGCATCGTCGGTCGGCTGGATCTCGATCTTGCCCGGCTCGAATTTCACCAGCCGCATCTGCCGCTGGATCGCCACTTTCATCGGGATGTCGCGCTTTTCCGAAGCCAAGGCGACGCAGTCATGCAGATTTTTTAGATTGTAAGCAGATTGCGGCTGAGCGGGCTCCGGCTCCGGTGCACTCTGCGGCGCTTTTTGTTGTGCAGGCGCTGATTGCGGCATGCCGCCCTGGATGGCGGAAAGCTGCGGCCGGCCAGAGGCCTGCATGACCGGGCCACCTTGTGGGGTGCCGTGTGGCATCGCCCGCGCGCCAACAGCCATTGCCTGTCCACCACCGCCGGACGGAGCTGTGCCGCCGCCAGAGGCACCTGCCGGCGCCCCGCCGGATGCCGGCATTTGGCCATTCTGGATCTGCGCCATCAATTCGCCCGGATCTGGCAAGTCCGCCGCATAGGCAAGACGCACCAGCACCATATCGGCCGCGGCCAATGGTTTTGAGGCGGCCTGAACTTCTTGAACGCCTTTGAGCAGGATCTGCCAAACGCGTGACAAAAGCCGGACGGAGATCTTTTCGGCAAACTCCTGACCACGGGCGCGCTCAGCTTCCGTCACCGAGGCCTCGTCAGCCGATTTCGGCGCGACCTTCATACGTGTCACGAGGTGTGTGAAATCGGCAAGATCTGTCAGAACGATCGCCGGATCCGCACCAATTTCATATTGTGCCTGCAGCTCGGCTAGTGCGTCCTCGATCCGGCCGGCCATAAGGTGGCCGAAGAGATCAATCACCCGCGCGCGGTCCGCAAGTCCGAGCATCTGGCGCAGATCGTCAGCTTCGATAGCGCCTGAGCCATGGGCCATCGCCTGATCGAGCAGCGATAGCGAATCACGTGCCGAGCCCTCACCAACTCTGGCGATCAGCATCAGGGCCTCATCGGAGATCTGGATGCCCTCGGCATTGGAAATCCGGCGGAGCAAGCCAATCAGCTTGGACTGGTCGATCCGGCGCAGGTCAAAGCGCTGACAACGGGACAGGACCGTGATCGGGACTTTCCGGATTTCTGTCGTCGCGAAAATGAACTTCACATGCTCCGGCGGTTCTTCCAGCGTCTTCAACAACCCGTTGAAGGCCGCGTTGGAGAGCATGTGCACCTCATCGATAATGTAGACCTTGTACCGCGCCGTTGCCGGGCGGTAGCGGGCAGCATCGATGATCTCGCGAATGTCATTGATGCCGGTGTGAGAGGCAGCGTCCATCTCGATGACATCGACATGGCGGCCTTCCATGATGGCCTTGCAGTGCGTGCCTTCCTGCGTGAGTTTCACGGTCGGCTTGTCCGCTTCGCCAGGGACCTCATAGTTGAGACCCCGGGCGAGAATGCGAGCGGTCGTGGTTTTGCCAACCCCGCGCACACCGGTCAGCATCCAGGCTTGCGCGATCCGGCCGGTATCAAACGCATTTTCAAGCGTTTGAACCATGGGCTCCTGCCCCACCAAATCTTCAAAGGTTTTCGGGCGGTATTTGCGCGCCAACACACGGTAAGCGCCGCCCTCGGCCGCGCCGGGCGCCGTTCCTGTCCCGCCGGTCAGCCCAAGGCCGGTTTCAGTGTCTTCTTGCGGAAAGCCAGTGTCATCCATGAGCCGCACCATACCGATTTTTTTCAAAAGGTGGACAGGGTTTTATCGGTTTTCCTGGAAAGGCCAACAGGCACATCCCGGGAGCGGCCCGAAAATCAAAAAAGCACCGCGGAATTCCGGCGGTGCCTTATGCTTATCCTTACACTGAAGGGTGGGAGGCTGGCACGGCGACCCGTGCCGAGGCTCGTTAGGGCTGCTTCCTTCCGGACCTGACCCGGTTGGCGAGTGGCTCGTCCACCACCAACCTCCCGAGCGTCTTATATCAGGACTCATGGGGTGGTTGGCAAGAGGCAAATCCGGCTTTTTCTTTGCCGGAAAAGTGCCAGCAGTTCGCAGACACTCCGCCTCATTGTCTTGTGACGCCATCCAAGATTGACATTTGACGGAAATATCGCCAGCTATGTTTTTCGTAGCGCCATATGGCTCCCGCGTGAAAAGAGGTTTCTTTCCCGTCTGCACTGGACGTATGGTGAGATAACAAATTCTAATTCAGTCTCTTCACGCCCCGATGGCCTTTATCTGTATCGGTTTGACCTTATGACCTTTTTCGATCTCAATCCGCGTCTTGAAGGAGACAGCATCCCGGTTCTGGATTTGCCGTTATCGACTGTTCGGCTGATGAAGGACGCCAATTATCCGTGGCTGCTGTTGGTGCCGCGCAAGCCGGATCTGGTTGAGATCATCGATTTGGAAGAAGATGACCAGCTTCAGCTGATGCGGGAAATTGCGCTGGCCAGCCGAGTTTTGCGCTCGGCAACTGAATGCGAGAAACTGAACGTTGGCGCTCTCGGTAACCAGGTCTCTCAACTCCACGTTCACGTCATTGCCCGCTTCCGAGATGACGCGGCTTGGCCCGGGCCGATTTGGGGGGTAGTTTCTCCCAAACCTTACGAAGCCGCTGCGGATGAACACTTGATAAACCGCCTGCGGGACAGTTTTGCAGCGAAAACCGATTTCGACTGACCCGGCCCCTTACGAGACTCTCCCAAATCCAAGGATTACTTGATGCGTGCGCCTGATGCCGAATTGCCAGCGATGGAAATGAGTTTTCTCGGGAACACACTCGACCGCCAGTCAACGCGTCGCGGCGACCGCGCCTACTTAAGCGGGCTCCTGGATAGACCGGATACTGAAATTGTTTTGTCGACGCCGCGGACGCTGGTCTTTCCGGCTGGTTCCCCTCCGCAGTTCGGACACACGCTCAAAGGTGCTTTGACCTTAAACGCGTCACGCGAAGAAATGGTCTTCTTGGGATTGCGGCCTGAAACAGGCCGAGCCGTTTTTGCAACGACACTCGCCCAACAGGATGAAGAGTTGGCGGAGATGCCCAGCCTGCATCTGCAGGATCTACGGCAGCTCGCCATCCAACGGACATTCCCGCCAGAAGAACTCGGCGCATTGGCGCAAGCCCGCGCCCTGATCCACTGGCATCGAACGCACCGGCATTGCTCGCAATGCGGTGGAAAAACGGTCATGAGCGAAGGTGGATACCGCCGCGATTGCCCCGCGTGCGGAGCGCATCATTTTCCGCGAACGGATCCCTGCGTCATTATGCTGATCACAGACGGAGACCGGGCCCTGCTGGGGCGCCCGCCGCGATTGCCAGAAGGGATCTACACGACACTTGCGGGGTTTATGGAGCCGGGAGAAACGATCGAACAGGCTGTGCGGCGGGAAACGCTGGAAGAGTCCAGCATTGAGGTCGGAGAAGTCCGTTTGATTTCCAACCAACCCTGGCCTTTTCCGGCCAATTTGATGCTCGGCTGCATCGGTGATGCGCTGTCGACAGACATCGTCATCGAAGATGACGAACTCGAGGCCTGCAAGTGGTGCAGCCGCGACGAGGTCCGCCAAATGATTGAGGGCACCCATCCGGAGGGGCACATGATCCCGCCGTCCATTTCCATCGCATATGAACTCATTACCGGCTGGCTAGAGGAGACATCCTTATGACTTGGTGTGTTTATCTGACCCATCCGGAAGTCGAGATCGATCCGGATGTCCCTATTCAGGAGTGGCGGCTGTCCGAAATTGGCCGCGACCGCGCTGCCCTCGCCGCGGATCTGCCATTTGCCAAAGACTTTCAGCGCATTGTCTCCAGCGGCGAGGTCAAGGCCGTCGAAACCGCCGAAATTGTCGGAGGACACCTCGAGCTGAAGCCTCTGGTCTTGAAGGCGCTCCACGAAAATGACCGCTCCGCGACCGGATATCTGGCACGGGAAGAATTTGAGCGGACCGCAGATCAGTTTTTTGCCAACCCGGACGAATCCATCCGCGGCTGGGAGCGGGCGATTGACGCACAAATGCGCATTGTCACCGGCATCCGAGCCGTTCTGCGCTCAGTGAAAGAAGAAGATCCTGTTCTCTTCACCGGACACGGCGCGGTCGGAACCCTGTTGATGTGCCACCTAATGGGCGCACCTATCTCACGGGCACATGATCAGAAGCGTGGGGGTAGCTGGTACCGGTTCGACAAGGACTGGCTGACATCGCAGTCTGGCTCAAGTTTGGCTTGGACAGAACTCTAACAGCTGTCGGTTGAAGCTTGTCTTCGTGATAGTCTCTGTACTCCCGATGTATGGAGACTAAGCCGTGATTGCCAAAGCGCTGCGCCTTGCCACGCTCGCCCTCAGCCTTTCAATCTTGCCATCAGGTGTGGCAATCGCCGGCCAGTACGACCAGCAATTCCGTCAGTTCCTGGCTTCGGCCGTAGTCCCAGCGGCAAGACAAGCGGGCGTCTCACAAGCAACCTTGGACAGGGAACTGAGAGGACTGACACCAGATATATCGCTGCCGGGCCTCGTTGGTCCGGGCGGCAAGGGTGCTCCTCCTAAGGTCAATTTCCAGGCTGAGTTCCGCTCGCCTGCGCGCTATTTCCGCGACAATCAGTTCAATGCACTCGTGCCCGGCGGCCGCCGCCTTATGCAAAAACACGCGTCAACGCTGCAAAAGATAGAAGCGCGGTACGGTGTTCCGAAACGGATCATTCTTGCGATCTGGGCCAGGGAATCTGGCTATGGCGGTGCCAAGATCCCACATGATGCCGTTCGTGTTCTGGCAACCCGGGCCTTCATGGGGCAGCGGGCTGATTTCTTCAAAGGCGAATTGATTGCTGCCTTGCAAATCCTGCAAACCGGCGACGTTTCCAGAAAAACCTTGCGCAGCTCCTGGGGTGGCGCCATGGGACAACCCCAGTTTTTGCCGTCATCGTATCTGAAATATGCCGTCGACTTTGACGGCGATGGACGGCGAAACATCTGGACGTCGGAAGTGGATACAATGGCGTCAATCGCAAACTACCTGGCCAAACATGGCTGGGTAAGCGGCCGGGACTGGGGCTATGAGGTCCGCTTGCCGAATACGGTCTCCTGCACCCGCGAAGGGCCGGACAACCGGCAAACGATCTCGAAGTTCGTCGCCGAAGGGGTTACTCGGGTCAGTGGACGCCCCTTTCCGGGTCACGAGATCAACCGGCCGGGCAACATCTTGCTGCCGGCCGGCCGCTATGGTCCCGCCTTCATTGCGACCGAAAACTTCTACGTCATAAAGGAATACAACGAGAGCGACACCTACGCGCTGTTTGTCGGCCACCTTGCAGACCGGTATGGCTCGAACAAAAGCTTTGTGGGCGATTGGAAACCAATGAAGGACACCACCCGAGGTGCAGTACGCAATCTTCAACTGCGCCTTGAAGGTGATGGTCATGACGTTGGCGGTGCAGATGGTCTCATCGGTTTCAAGACCCGCCGCTCTATCGGTAAAGATCAGGAGAAGAATGGTTTCTTTGCGACCTGCTGGGTAGGGTAATTAGCACTAGAATTAATTTTTTGATTTTATTTCTTATTGTTTTGCGATAATCATCATCCCGATTTTTCGGGAGATACTGATGTTTGCTCACAAAACGCCCGCTCGACCGGGAATTGCCAAGCTGGTTCTGGTCCTCATGCTTGGTGGTTTGATGTCGGCGTGTGGCCACGTTCCTCTGGCAACCCTTGCAAAGCTCAGCCAATTTGACATGCTGGAAACGGACCCGGGTGCCTTGCGGCTGGCGGTTAAATACCCGGATGCAATCCGTATTCCCGAAGATGGGGCGACCATGGCCCTGACGATCAAACGCAAGGCAGATGGCACTGTCTTGATGGAAGAAAAGCTTGCCTTTGAGGAAACAGAATCCAAGGCGGACAAGGCTGAATTATCGCAGGAACTGCAGACCGGTTATCACCTGGAAGTCTATCAGATTCCGGAGGAAAACGTGCCGTTCTTCCGTAGTTTTCAAAAGCACATGGCCTCTATGTCCAAAATTGACCGGGAGAAGGTTGAGGGCAATTTGAGCATCGGTGTGACTGGCTGCCTTCTGACCGATGAAAGGCCGTCTGAAATTCGTGTCAGCACCTTCTTAAAGGCTGCCGAATTGGGCGGATTTATAACTCTCGTCCGCAATTTCGATCTGGAAGAGCAGATGGCGGAAATAGGTGGTGAAGACGGTCTGGAGCGCTGCCCCGACGCGGTTTGAGCACTGCTCTTCGAAATCTGTCTGTCTGGTCAGACAAAACCTTGTTCTGGAGAGCCCCGGCCCTCCACTTTGAGACAAGTGTATCCCTTTTGCGTGGGCATTGGCCACTGAACATCAATGCCATTCCGGATGTACTGAAATTCTAGCACGGTATAAGGGCGCTGATAGATCCACGGACGGTTAATCAGCGCATCCGGATTTGGGTCTGGCGCTGTCTCGTTCCGTTTTCCCAAGAAATAAAGATCGAACCCGAGTTCTGGCAGTTGTTCGCGCACCAGGTAACGCAGGCCAAATTCTTCCTCACACTGCGCAAGATCTGCTTCAATGTCGGTGGATCTGAGCGTGACCAATCCAATCTCCGCCCCACCGCCGAGTGGACGCTCCGGATCCACGGTATCTGTCTTTGGAACACCCTCAAAAGTGTGCTGAAGCAACTCGATTATATGACCTTCCGGGTCTTCAAGATGGCTTAGATAGGCGACATCGCGGAATTGATGCGGTGCAGATGCAGAAACGCCTTGTGCGGCCAAGACGGCATGTGCGCAGTCAAGGTCCGGCATTGTCACCCCGATTTTCCAATAGCGGTCGGAGCGTTCTTGCCGATAAAGATCTGAACTGTTTGATTGTTTCAGCAGAAGAATAGCGCCATCGGCACCATAACCAACAGCCACATGGCCATCCCGTTCAGATCGGATCATGCCCAAGGTCCGGCAATAAAAATCTGCCAGTCTCGCCGGATCAGCGACGTTCAATTCAATGGCGGCGATGCGCGTGGTCATCCCACTGCCCAACGCGGTGTCAAAAGATCAGACACTGACGACACCTTCCGGTGCCGTCTCCAGCCGGAACGCAGCTGCCATAAGGGCTTTTGTGTAATCGGTTTCCGGCGCGTCGAAGATCTTTTCAGCCGGGCCGGATTCCACCACCTTGCCCTGCCGCATGACGACAACTTCGTTGGCGAGGGCCCGCACCACTTTCAAGTCATGAGATATGAAGAGGTATGCCAATCCATGAGCCTTTTGCAGGTCCCGCAATAGATCCACCACCTGCGCCTGAACACTCATATCCAGTGCTGACGTCGGTTCGTCCAGCATGACAAACTTTGGCTCTAGTACCATTGCCCGGGCAATGGAGATGCGCTGGCGCTGACCACCTGAAAACTCGTGCGGATAGCGGTGGCGCGTGGAAGCGTCTAGGCCAACTTCTTCCAACGCGCCAGCAACTTTACGGTCCCGCTCTTCTGAAGAGATGCCCGGGAAGTGCACCTGAAGACCCTCTCCAACAATGTCTGCGACAGACATACGCGGGGAAAGCGCCCCAAACGGGTCCTGAAACACGATCTGCATGTCGCGGCGCAAAGGCCGCATTTCTTTCCAGGAGTTTTCCTGAATGTTCTGACCATTGAAGACGATGCGGCCGGTGGAGGAAATCATTCTCAAGATCGCAAGCCCAAGTGTGGTCTTACCTGACCCACTCTCGCCCACGATCCCGAGCGTCTGCCCCTCCCGTACGGCGACATCAATGCCGTCAACGGCCTTCACATGATCCACAGTCCGGCGCAAGAACCCGCGCTTGATCGGGAACCAGACCTTCAGGTCGTCAGCCTGCACGACGATCGGCTTGCTCTTGTCCGTTTCCGGTGGGTTGCCCTTCGGCTCTGCCGCCAGCAGATGCTTGGTGTAGTCGTGTTGCGGATTGTCGAAAATTTCGGCGACCGGGCCCTGCTCAACGATCTTACCGCCGGTCATGACGCAGACTCTGTCCGCAAACTTGCGCACGATGCCGAGGTCATGGGTGATGAACAGCATGGCCATGCCCTGCTGGCGCTGCAGATCCTTCAAAAGTTCTAGGATTTGCGCTTGCACCGTCACGTCGAGCGCGGTTGTCGGTTCGTCAGCGATCAAAAGGTCCGGTTCGTTCGCAAGCGCCATCGCAATCATGACACGCTGCCGCTGCCCGCCGGAAAGCTGGTGCGGATAAGACCCAAGGCGGGATTCCGGATCCCGGATGCCGACCTGATTCATAAGCTCCAGAACCCGCGCGCGGGACTGGGTGTCGCTCATGCCCCGGTGCACTTTCAGAATCTCAGAGATCTGACGCTCGACCGTATGCAAGGGGTTGAGCGAGGTCATCGGCTCCTGAAAGATCATCGAGATCTCGTTGCCGCGCACCTTGCGCATCTCGTTGGCATTTGCCTGCAGGAGGTCAACGCCATCCTTGACAATTTTGCCGGTCGGGTGAGTGGCAGCTGGGTACGGCAGAAGTTTCAAGACCGACAAAGCCGAGACCGATTTTCCGGACCCACTTTCGCCAACCAGCGCAACGGTTTCCCCCTTGTTGATGTCAAAGGAAATCCGGTCAACTGCAAGTGTTTCCCTGCCGCCTTGCGTGAAGGCGACAGAAAGATCCTGAATGGAGACGAGCGTGTCTTTGGTCATCTCTGCCTCTCTATGCCAGGCTCTTTCGCGGATCGAACGCATCGCGCACGGCTTCGCCAATGAAAATCAACAAACTCAGCATCAACGAGATCACCAAGAACCCGGTGATGCCCAGCCACGGCGCCTGAAGGTTGTTCTTGCCCTGTGCGAGCAGTTCGCCAAGCGATGCGGACCCAGGCGGCAGACCAAAGCCGAGGAAGTCCAGCGCCGTCAACGTCGAGATGGATCCATTCAGGATGAAGGGCATGAAGGTCAGAGTTGCCACCATCGCGTTCGGCAACAGGTGCCGCCACATAATCACACCGTTGGACACGCCCAGCGCGCGTGCCGCCGATATGTATTCAAAGTTCCGGCCCCGCAGAAACTCGGCGCGCACGACGCCCACCAGCGCCACCCAAGAGAAGGCGAGCAGGATTGTGAAAAGCGTCCAGAATCCGGGAATGAGAACCGAGGACACAATCAGAATGAGATACAACGTCGGGATGGCTGTCCAAATCTCAATGAAGCGCTGGAAGATCAGGTCCACCCAGCCACCATAATAGCCTTGCACGGCTCCAGCCGCGATGCCAATCACCGAGGATGCCAGTGTCAGGGCCAGACCAAACAAGACCGAGATGCGGAAGCCGTAGACCAGACGCGCCAGAACATCGCGGCCCTGATCGTCTGTGCCGAGCCAGTTCCAGTTGCCCACGACGCAGTTCGGATCGTCCGCACCCATCGGGTAGCGCTGACAGCGCTCTTCCTTATCCAGCATCCACGACGGCGGGGCCGGCGCGGGCACTGGTATTTCATGGTTCACGGTCCGGTAGGAGTACCGCACCGGTGGCCAGAGCATCCAGCCGTTGGCCTCGATCTCTTCCTGGATGAACGGATCCCGATAGTCGGTGATTGCCAGAAAGCCGCCAAACTTTTCTTCCGGGTAATCGACAAAGACCGGGGCCAGTATCTCGCCGTTGTATGAGACGAGGATCGGCCGGTCGTTGGTCAAGAACTCGGCGCCCATGGCGAGCACGAAAAGCACCAGAAAAATCCAGAGCGACCAGTATCCCCGGCGATTGGCCTTGAAGTTGGCGAGGCGCCGCTGGTTGATCGGCGACAGTCGCATCTTTTTGGGCGGTGGTGCCGTTTCCTCCGCCAGCGGGTTCAACACATCGTAGCCGGCGTTTTCGAGATCCTTGTTCAGGCGACTGTCCATTGCCTCACACCTCCCGGCTTTCAAAATCGATCCGCGGATCGATCCAGGTGTAGGTGAGGTCAGAGATGAGGTTCACCAGAAGTCCCATCAGCGAGAAAATGTACAGCGTTGCAAAGACCACCGCGTAATCGCGATTGATGATGGATTCAAAACCGAGCAGCCCGAGACCATCCAGCGAGAAGATCGTCTCGATCAACAGCGAACCGGCAAAGAAGGACGAGATGAAAGCGCCCGGGAAACCGGCCACAACGATCAGCATCGCGTTCCGGAACACATGGCCGTAAAGAACCTGGCTTTCCGTCAACCCTTTTGCGCGCGCGGTAATCACATATTGCTTGCGGATCTCATCCAGGAAGGAATTTTTGGTGAGCAGCGTCGTTGTCGCAAAAGCCGACAGAACCATCGCTGTCAGTGGCAAGGCCAGGTGCCAGAAATAATCAAGGATCCGTTCCGGCCAGGACAGGCTCTCCCAATTGTCGGACACCAATCCCCTCAGCGGGAAGATGTCCCAGAAGGACCCGCCGGCGAAGAGAACGATCAAGAGGACAGCAAACAAGAACCCGGGAATTGCATAGGCGACAACAATCACCCCGGAGGTCCAAACATCAAAGCGCGAGCCATCGCTTACCGCCTTGCGGATGCCAAGCGGGATCGAGACCGCATAGGAAATCAGCGTCATCCACAGACCGAGCGAGATCGACACGGGCAGTTTTTCGGCGATCAGGTCGAGGATGCGAATGTCTCGGAAGTAACTCTCACCGAAATCAAACCGCGCATAATTCCAGAGCATGTTCAAGAACCGTTCCAGCGGCGGCTTGTCGAACCCGAATTGCGCTTCCAGCTCCTTGATGAATTCCGGATCCAGCCCCTGAGCGCCGCGATATTTGGACGTAACACTGTCACCACCGCCCGCGCTTGCGCCGGACGATTCATTGCCGATGTTTCCCATATCGCTGCCGCCACCGCTGATGCGCGATGTCGCATCGACATCCGTGCCGGAGATCTGCGCAATGACGCGCTCAACCGGTCCACCGGGTGCAAACTGGATGATGAAAAAATTGATTGCCATGATCCCGACAAGGGTCGGGATCATGAGCAACAAACGGCGGAGAATATAAGCGCCCATAGGGGTCTTTTTATCCCTTTGCGTCTCAGCTCGAAAACCGAGCATAGAGAGTGTCTGTTATTTTCTAACCGGCATCTTCAATGATTTTGGCTTTTTCCGGATCTATCCACCAAAGATCTTCGACGGGGAAGAAATACTTTGGCGGTTCCGGTGGAAAACCGAACATGTCCCAGATGGCCACCGAATGGGTGTTCTTGTACCATTGCGGGATCCAATAGTAACCGGCACGCAAGACACGGTCGATCGCTCGGGCTGCGGTGACCATTTCCTCCTTGGACTGCGCCGCCAGGACTTTGTCGGTCAAGGCATCAATCACGGGATCGGAAATGCCGGCAAGATTGCTGCTTCCCGGCACACTGGCTGAGCGAGTGGTCCAGTACTCCCGGATCGGATCAGACAGTGTGGCACTGAAGGCAAACCGGCGGCTGGCTATGTCGAAGTCGAACTCGTTCAAGCGGGCCTGATACTGGGCTCCGTCCACGACCCGGAAAGTTGCGTCAACCCCAAGCCGCTTCAGGTTCTTGATGAATGGATTGACGATCCGTTCAAACGACGTGGTGTTGTTCAAAAATTCAATAGTGAACGGTTTGCCGTCTGGTCCGACAAGGTTTGATCCATCGCGCGTGTATCCTGCCTCCCGCAAAAGCTCATTGGCCCGGCGCAGCAGTCCACGGTCAAAGCCCGACCCATCGCTGACCGGCGGCGTCACGGGTTCCCCGAAGACAGCTTCCGGCAGCTGATCCCGGTAAGGCTCCAACAAAGCCAGCTCCGCGCCCTGGGGCACGCCTTCGGCCTTCATCTCCGAGTTTTCGAAGTACGACTGCGTTCTTTGATAAAGATCGTAAAAAAGGTTCTTGTTGGACCATTCAAAGTCAAATGCGTAGCCGAGGGCTTCGCGCACACGCGGGTCCTTGAACTTCTCGCGGCGCGTGTTGAGAAACCAGCCTTGCGCGCCTGAGGGACGGCCGTCCGGAAAAACCTTTGTCACCACCCTGCCATCTTCAACCGCCGGGAAATTGTATTCGGTCGCCCAGTTCTTTGACGAAAATTCCTCGCGGTAGCGGACGGTTCCTTTTTTGAAGGCCTCAAAAGCAACCTGCCGCTCTCGGAAGAACTCCACTCGCACGACCTGGAAGTTTTTCTGTCCACGCAACACGGGAAGGTCATTGGCCCAATAGTCATCGACCTTGTGGTATTCGACGAAACGTCCGACAGCGTGTTTGCCAACCTTATAAGGGCCCGACGACAGCGGCGGGGTCAGCGTACTCTGCTCAAAGTCGTAGGCCGTGTAGTAGCGTTTTGAAAAGATCGGGTAACCGGCGGCGACACCGAGCGGATAATTGCGGGACTGTGTCCCATCAAACTGCAGAGCGACGCGATGTTCTTCGAGAACTTCCGCATCGGTCAGAACCCGCATCGGCTGACTGATGTTCGGATGGCCGTGCTCTTTGAGCAGCAGCATGGAGAAGGCAACGTCTTCGGCTGTCAGCTTTGAGCCATCATGAAACTTTGCTTCGGGCCGCAAATTGAAGATGAAGCGATTGCCGTCTTCGGAGACCTCAACACTTTCTGCAACGAGCCCATAAACCGCATCCGGTTCATCATAGGCCCTGACCATGAGAGTGTCGAAACACAGCTCCATCCGCGGCGGCGCATCCCCTTTCAAAATGAAAGAATTGAAGGTGTTGTAAGTCAGAACATTCTGATTGAAGGACCAGTAAGGCGCTTGAAAACTGAAGGTCCCGCCCTTAGGCGCATCCGGGTTTACGTAGTCAAAGTGCGTGAAGTCCGGCCCATATTTCAGGTCTCCAAACACTGAAAGGCCATGACGTGGGCCTGTGCTCTCACCGGCTGAATATGCTGCCCGTGAGAAAAGCGGTCCGGATGCAGCCGCAAGTGCTGTTGCTGCGGAGAGCTTCAAGACCTGCCGTCGGTCCGGCCCCTGACGGTTCGTCATTGTACTGCTCCGGTTTTTGCTGCCTTTTCTTCGTCATACCACCAGATCTCCGGGAACCCGGTGCTGTATTCCGGCATGTTTTCAGGGTGAGAGAACCGGTCCCAACGCGCTGTTCGGGTCTCATCGACGTAGAACTGCGGCACCACGTAGTGGTTCCATAACAGGACACGGTCCAGGGCGTGGGTCGCAGCAACAAGAGTCTCACGGTCTTCTGCGAAGATCACCTTGTCGATCAGGTGATCGATGGCTGGGTTTTTGATGCCGCCGTAGTTGGCCGAGCTCGCATTGTCGGCAGAAACAGACCCCCAATACTCCCGTTGCTCGTTCCCCGGTGACAAAGACTGCCCGATCGCCAAGGTCGTCGCATCGAAGTCGCGTGCCCGAACCCGATTGATGAACTGGGACGTATCCACAAGCCGCAAGACAGCGTTGATGCCGATGCTCTCCAGATTTTTTGCGTAGGGAAGCAGAGAACGCTCACTGGCCTTATCGCGGTAAAGGAACTCGATCGTGAGCTGCTCACCGGTTGCCTCGTCGACCATCTGGCGCCCTTCGAGTTTGTAACCGGCACCGCGCAGAAGCTTGACGGCCTCACGCAAATTGGCCCGGACATTTTGCGGGGAACCGCCGACCGGGTTCTTGAACTCTTCGGTAAAGACTTCCGGCGGCACCTGATCGCGAACCTCTTCAAGAATTTCCAGTTCCTTTCCGGTCGGCAGACCTGACGAGGCCAGTTCCGTGCCTGAAAAATAGGAATTCACGCGTTTCAGAAGATTGGCAGAGATGATTTCGTTGGTGGTTTCAAAATCATAGGCATAGTTCAGCGCCCGGCGCACGTCCGGGTTCTTGAACTTGTCTCTTCTGAGGTTCAGAAAGTATCCCTGCATCACACCGGTGGATCGGTCGGGAAAGATCTCGCGCACGACCCGCCCGTCGCGAAGAGCCGGAAAGTCATACCGCTTTGCCCATTGGCTTGAGCTGCGTTCGGTATGGAAATCGTATTGATCGCCTTTGAAGCCTTCGAACTGAACCGCATCGTCCAGAAAGATGACGTACCGGATCTCGTCAAAGTTTCCTGTTCCGGCCCGGATCGCCAAATCGCCGCCCCAATAATCGTCGACCCGTTCGTAGATCACTTGCCGGTTGGCCGAAAAATCCTTGATCCGGTATTGACCGGATCCCAGGGGCGGCTCCAGCGAACTCTTGGAGAGATCCCGAGGCTCACCCTTGTCATTGGATCCTTCCCACCAATGCTTTGGCAGAATTGTGAGCTGTCCCATGATCTTGGGAAGTTCCCGGTTGCCGGATGTGTCGAACGTGAACCGAACGATATTGCCGTCAACGATTTCGGCATTGGTGACGTTCTTGTAGTAAAACTTCCGTTGCGGATTGAGTTCGATTGATTTCTCAAACGACCAGATGACATCTTCGGCCGTCACCGGCTGCCCGTCATGCCATTTGGCGTTCGGGTTCATTCGGTATTCGACCCAAGAATAGTCGTCCGGGTATCTGACACCATCTGCCAGAACACCGTACTGCGCGCTGATGTCGTCTTCATCGAGAGACGGTTCCATCAGGCTTTCGTAAATGTTCAGGATTCCGGGCGCAGGCTGGCCTTTGGGCGGCAGGAAATTGAAGGTGTCGAACCCGCCGCGGGCTGCGAGGCGCACTGTGCCGCCTTTCGGCGCATCCGGGTTTACATAGTCAAAGTGTTCGGCGTCAGGGCCATATTTCGGCGTGCCATTCAAAGCCGCAGCATGTTTCCACTGAGGATCTTGCGCCATTGCGGGATTGGCGATTGCAGCGACCAGCAACAAAACTCCTGTCAGTATTGCCGTCACCGCTGGTTTTTCGTTTGCACGCCAAGCGGCTCGCATCACTTGCTCCGTTGCTGTTGTCCGGGCCGCAGTTCGCGGTATGGAAGCAGTTTAGGGAGCGGGGGCCAAAAAACCACCCATTAAGCGTGACATGACAGAAATTTAACCGGTTTGCGGAAGTTCGTTGCCGGAGACGGTTTCCGGTTTTTTACGCCCCTTGGTCTTTTGGCTGTACATCCGGCTGTCGGCAACTCTGAGCAGATCGTCAATGGTGCCTGCATCGCTTGGAAAGCTTGCACTGCCGATACTGGCGCTCACACCGATGCGCACACCTGAGAACTCAAAAACCTCTGAAAGACGTTCACCCAAGCGCTCCAGGAACGCTTCCCGTTCAAGGCGGCGCATGTTTCCAGGGGTCAAAACGATGAACTCATCCCCCCCTACACGGGCAACCGTATCTGTCTGCCGTGTCTGCTGCTGTAGCCGATGACCGATTTCGACCAGCAACTGATCCCCGGCCGCATGCCCATAATTGTCATTGATCGGTTTGAAGGCATCAAGGTCGACATAGAAGATCTCAAAGCCGGACCCGGTCCGATCGGACATGACCGCCAATTGGAGCATCCTGTCTTCCAAGAGCCGCCGATTGGCCAACCCGGTCAGCGGGTCGTGCAAAGCCATTGAGCGAACCTTGTAAACCTCGCTGATCAGCAAAAACGCCATGGCGCCGAACAGAAGCGAAATCAGACTCCCGACGAGCTGTGTGATCCAGATGCTGCGTTCGTTGCTGTTCCAACCGTTTTCTGGATAGCCCAGCACTTCCCATGTCAAACCGCCGGGCAGGTTCAAGGGGAGGCTTACACTGTCAATATCCATCAAGCCGAAGCTTCCGAATATATGCGCCTTTTCCGGTGTGGCAGCAGCTTTGTCCACGATCCCAATCCGCAGCTGTTTGACAGTGTCAGAGATGCCAGCAGCTTGCATCAGGCCCGCTTCATCGACCACAAGAGACAACACACCCCAATACGGGCGTTCCGGCATGGGCTGTCCGAGTTCGGCCGGCGGGAACACAGGGATCCGGATCAAAAGCGCGCGACCGCCCTGAACGAGTTCCAAGGGCCCGGCAATGACAATCTCTCGAGAGAGCATGGCCTGTCTGATTGCAGGCCATTGGCTTGTGTTCAATCGGTAGTCCAAGCCGATGGCCGACTGGTTGGGCTGATATGGATAGACAGCTTGCAGGACATTGTCCGGCGCAAGTCCGATCGATCTTATGACTGGATTTTCATCAATCAAATCAGATGCGATCGCATCATATTTTCGCGCATTGAACGGCTCTTTCGAGGACTCAATGACATTGGCCCGCAGACCGATACCGTAGGCAACTGTGCGGTTGAGTTCGCCTTCCAGCTTGGCGCGGACTTCCGAAAGATTGGCAACGGCCTGACGTTTGTTTTGGGACATGATTTCGCTGCGCACCGTGTACCCGACATGCGCCGTAACCGCTATCCCAGCCAGAAAGCAAATCACCGCCGTCAGCGAAGCAACCCACGCCCCATTGCTATGTACAAAGAATTGACGCAGTGCGTTCATGCTTGCCCAATCCAATTGGATTGTCGTTCCTGCCAATATTACCTAAATGATACGTAACGTCACAAAACTTAATTTTTCTTCAAATCGCAATAAAAAAGCCGGGCAATTGCCCGGCTTCCAAATGTAGTCACAGCATTTCACCAGTGCTTATTGGGATTATTCTCCCGGAAGCGGCTTTGGTGTAGCAGCCTGCTCGCGCATGTAAGCAATCAGGTCAGCCCGCTCTTCAGACTTGCGGATACCTGCAAAGCCCATGGACGTGCCCGGGATGTATTTTTTCGGGGCAGCGAGAAAGTTATAAAGGCCCTCGTAGGTCCACTCCGGATTTTCCTCGCCGTATGCAGCCATTGCGCTTGAATAATTTACGCCGTCGACACCGCCCGGTTTACGACCCACGATTTCCCACAGGTTCGGGCCGACCTTGTTTGCGCCGCCCTGCTCGAACGTATGACATGCTGCGCATTTACGAGCGGCACTTTCTCCGTCGCTGGCGGCAGCGGCCATAAGCAACTCGCCAATCGGAACGACATCCGGCTCCGGTGTGACTTCTGACGTTGAATCTTCCGCAGCGGCCACGACAATTTCATAGCCGGGCTTGCCCGGGATCGTCGGCTTGAAAATTATGTCAGACACAATTCCCAAACCCATAGTCAGAATAAGCACCATAAGAACCGCACCAGCGGCCTTGTTCAGCGTGAAGGAATCCATTCTCTCCGGCTCCAAGCTCATACGCGTCCGGGCCCGTAACTTGAGGTCACGAACCCTATCAGCTCCTCGAATTTTGCCGGAACCTACAAATTTTTTGACCTCGCTGTCCATAGCTTTAAAAGGGCAACGTGTACGACATTCGGACGCGCCCCCGGAAAAACACAGTTTTCCGGCCAAAAAACCCGCCAAAGGAGACTGGATTGAGCTCTGCACTTGTTATTGTTCCGGCCCGACTGGCCGCAACACGACTGCCCCGGAAGCCGTTGGCGAATATTTGCGGAAAACCAATGATTGTCCGGGTACTCGAGCAGGCCCTCAACGCAGATATCGGACCAGTCGCCGTTGCGACTGATGACACGAGTATCGCAGAGGCGGTCCGGGATCATGGCGGAACTGCTGTTATGACCCGGGACGATCATGAATCTGGTTCAGACCGCATCTTTGAAGCGGCGCAGACCCTGGACCCCGACCAGAAGCACGACACCGTATTGAATGTTCAGGGCGACGTGCCTCTGATTGAGCCTGAAGCGATTCGGGCTGCCTTCGCCCCCCTTTCGGTCTCAGGCGTAGACATTGGCACTATCATGACCGAAATCCGGGATGATCGGTTCCGCGACGACCCAAATTTCGTCAAAGCAGTCACGACACCGAACGGACACGGGCACAACAGGGCGCTTTATTTTACCCGCACAACCGCGCCGGGTGGCGACGGCCCACTTTATCAGCACATCGGCATCTATGCCTATCGCCGCGCCGCGCTGGAGCGTTTTGTCTCGCTGTCGCCGTCGCCACTGGAAAAGCGGGAAAAATTGGAACAATTGCGCGCGCTCGAGGCCGGTATGCGCATTGATGTATCGGAGATTGCCTCCGCGCCTATGGACGTGAACACACCTGAAGATCTAGAACGGGCTCGATTAGCCTATCAATCCTTGTAAAACGCCGCACCAAAGCTGGACACATCAATGAGCAATGCGAAAAAAATCGTCTTCCAGGGCGAAACCGGCGCCAATTCCCACATGGCCTGCCGTGACGTTTATCCCGACTACGAAGCCATTCCCTGCGCTACGTTTGAAGACTGTTTTTCGGCAATGGCGGACGGCAAAGCCGACCTGGCAATGATCCCGATCGAGAACTCGGTCGCGGGCCGTGTCGCAGACATTCACCATCTTCTGCCTGGTTCCAATTTGCACATCATCGGCGAGTACTTCATGCCGATCCGGTTCCAGTTGATGGCTCCAAAAGGGACCAAGGTTGAAAACCTTACAACGGTACAAAGCCACGTCCACGCGCTGGGGCAATGCCGGAACATCATCCGCGAGCTGGGCTTAAACGCTGTTGTTGGCGCCGACACCGCCGGTTCGGCTCGTCAGATTGCCGAGCTGGGCGATCCCACCCATGCAGCACTCGCCCCACGGATGGCCGCTGATATCTACGGTCTCGACATCCTGCGTGAAGACGTTGAAGACGAGGCACACAACACCACGCGGTTTGTGATCCTGTCCCGCGACAAGATGGAGGCAGCCCACAACGGCCAGCCGGTAATCAGCACCTTCATCTTCCGGGTCCGGAACGTGCCGGCCGCGCTGTACAAGGCACTCGGCGGCTTTGCGACGAACAATGTGAACATGACCAAGCTGGAATCCTACCAGCTGGAGGGACAGTTCTTCGCGTCCATGTTCTACGCAGACATCGAAGGGCACCCAAACGACCCGCATGTTGCGCTGGCTTTGGAAGAGCTTGCCTTCTTCTGCGCGGAGCTCAAGATCGTTGGTGTTTACCGGGCAAGCCCGTTCCGCGACAAAATTCGTGAACCGGAAGCTAACCGGGCCTTAAGACCCAATCCGCAATCTTAAGGGCGATGCCCATTCTTTCAGGACCCCTAGAGGACCCAATGACCGAAATTCGTTTTGATGCCCTGTGCATCGGCAATGCTATTTGTGATGTATTTGCCCATGTCGAGGAAGACTTTCTTCTCCAGGAGGGCCTGGTCAAAGGGTCCATGCGACTCATCGAGACCGATGAAGCTGTGGCCTTGTTCAACAAGATGGGCCAAACGGTCCGCATCTCCGGGGGCAGCGCAGGCAACACGGCGGCTGGAATTGCCTCTCTTGGGGGCCGCCCGGCTTATTTTGGAAAAGTCGCCGAAGACGAACTCGGCGACAGCTACTACCACGACATGAACGGCACAGGTGTCTACTACAACACCCCGCGCCTTCGTGAATGGAAGCCCACTGCCCGCTCAATGATCCTGATCACTCCTGACGGTGAGCGCACCATGAACACATATCTTGGCGCGTGCACGGAATTCAGCCCCTCAGATGTTGATGAAGACGTGGTTGCCGCAGCCGCGGTCACCTACATGGAAGGCTACTTGTGGGATCCGGAAGAGGCAAAAAAAGCTTTCCTCGCGGCTGCAGAGATCGCGCACAAGCATGATCGGAAAGTGGCAATCACCTTATCCGACTCCTTTTGTGTTGACCGTTACCGGGATGAGTTTACCGGCCTGCTGTCAGATGGCGTCGTTGATCTGATGTTCGCCAATGAGCATGAAATCAAGGCGCTTTATCAGACGGGAGACTTGGACACCGCCATTTCTGCCGCGCGTGAAAGCGGCGCAATGACCGCCCTTACGCTCGGCAAAGAGGGCGCGATGATCATCACACCCGAGGAAACCGTTAAGGTTCCCGCCCAGCAAGTTGACAATGTCGTTGACCTCACCGGTGCCGGCGACCTCTTTGCCGCCGGCTTTCTGTTTGGACTCGCACGAGATTACTCGCTCACCAATGCCGCTGAGCTCGGCTGCATCTGCGCCTCCAGCGTTATCAAGCACGTCGGCGCCCGCCCCGAGCGGCCGCTGAAAAACCTTGCAGCGCAGAACGGGTTTGAAGTTTGAATAAAAAAGGCGGCCCATCGGCCGCCTTTTTTCTCATAAGTTTTGTAATCCTCAGGCGGCCAGATCCTGGACGCTGATGACTTTTCCGTCTTCATCCAGGCGATAGATGATTGGCGTGCCGGTCCCGAGCTCCCGCTTCAGGATTTCCTCCGGGCTCAGCCCTTCCAGTTCCATGATGAGCGACCGCAGCGAATTGCCGTGGGCTGCAACGATCGTGCGCTTGCCAGACAAGACGCGCGGCAATATCTCGGCTTTGTAGTACGGCAGAACACGTTCAGCGGTCATTTTAAGGCTCTCGCCTCCCGGAGGCGGAATGTCGTACGACCGGCGCCAGATGTGAACCTGTTCCTCGCCAAACTTTTCCCGGGCCTCATCTTTGTTCATGCCGGTCAAATCGCCATAGTCACGCTCATTCAGAGCCTGATCCTTGAAAGTTTCGAGGCCGGATTGGTCAAGCTCTTCGAGGATGATCCCGAGCGTTTTCTGGGCACGGGACAACACCGACGTAAAGGCCAGATCGAAATTTAGTTTCAGATCCCGCAGCTGCTCGCCCGCCTTATGCGCTTCGGCAACGCCCTGGTCGGTCAGACCCGGGTCTTTCCAGCCTGTGAACAGGTTTTTCAGGTTCCATTCGCTCTGTCCGTGGCGGACAAGCACTAGCAGGCGTTCCATACAGATCTCCTTGGGTGGATCATCTTGAATTGATCAGGTGTCCAGGCCGAGGACGTCGGCCATGGAATAAAATCCGGGTTTCTGGTCGAAGCCCCACAGGGCCGCCTTGACCGCGCCGCGTGCGAACAGCTGCCGGTCTTCGGCGCGGTGCGTCAGCTCAATCCGCTCGCCTTCACCGGCGAAAATCACGGAGTGCTCTCCTATGACGGATCCGCCCCGAAGGGTCGCAAAACCGATATCGCCGGTCTTTCGCGGGTCCATAATACCGTCACGGCTTCGAACTGAATGGGTCTGGAGATCGATCCCGCGGCCTTCTGCGGCAGCTTCGCCGAGAAGCAAAGCGGTGCCGGACGGCGCATCGACTTTGTGTTTGTGATGCATTTCCAGAACTTCGATATCAAAGTCTGCGTCCAACGCCGCTGCTGCCTTGCGCACAAGGCTCGCCAGCAAGTTGACGCCGAGGCTCATGTTGCCGGATTTGATAATCCGTGCGTGCCTTGCAGCGGCGCGAAGAGGTGTTTCCTCCTCCGGCGTCCAACCAGTCGTTCCGATCACATGAACGATCCGCGCCTGGGCCGCCAACTCAGCAAACCAAATGCTCGCTTTTGGCGCTGTAAAATCCAAGACCCCGTCGGCTTTCGCAAATGCAGACAACGGATCATCGGTCACATGGACATTCAAAGCGCCAACGCCGGCAAGCTCACCCACATCCTGACCTAGGAAAGGCGATCCCTCTTGCTCAATGGCCGCAACCACGTCTGCTCCCGCAGCATCTGTGACGGCCCGGGTCAAGGCCCGCCCCATCCGGCCACCTGCACCAACCACGACCAAGCGCATTGAACCCATACCTTGTTCCCTTCAAAGTTGGCAGCGGTATAGCAGGTTCGTAACTGCAGGCAAATGTCTGATGCGAACGCAACAAACACGGGCGCTTCAATGTCTGGTCCGTAACTTGGGACAGAAGTTAGGCCCAACCGATATTAACTGATCGATTGCAGAATGGCCGAAATTGACATGATAAAAACAAACAATAATTCGTTTAATTAAGTATTTGTTTGACCTCTTATAATAGCGTTTCGATAAAGTGATCAGACACAACAACAAAAAGCGTCTTTTTTGATTGCATCATATAAAACCACAATCACAATGAACGCCAGCTATCTCGGATCAGTATTTATGGCGAGCGGTTTCGGTATGAGCCAACTCGATATATTTCGAAAAGCCGTACGAAGATCGTTATTTACATCTTTGGCAGTCTCCTTTGTTTTGAGCCTTGCATATTTGACGACAGCTACAGCTCAAGACACGAGTTTGGACGAATTCTGGTCGCTCACCGAATTTACCGCGCTGAATAAAAAACAACGGTCTGCCGCAGAAGGCTTTGCGCAACGCGTGTCGGCGCCGGCGATCCCGCTGGAAACCAAAGTCAATCCGGTTAAAGTCGCAATCATATATCCGGGCAGCCAGGCATCAGATTATTGGCGCCGCAGTCTCGCGTCGTTTGAAGCGCGGATGGACGAGATTGGTCTCCCTCGCAAGATCGAGTCTTATTTTTCTGGATCATCATCGGATGCGGGCGGCCAGGCCGCGTTGATCACACAGGCTCTGGCAAGCAATCCGGATTATCTGGTTTTCACTCTGGACGTTCTACGCCACAAGCCGATTGTTCAACGCCTCATCGCCCGTGGAGAACCTAAGATCATCCTGCAAAACATTACGACGCCGCTGAAGGTTTGGAGAGAACGGCAGCCCTTTCTTTATGTCGGTTTCGACCATGTGGCCGGTACCCAGCTTCTCATCGACCACTACAAGACCAAGATCGGCCAAAAACAGGACTTTGCAATTCTGTTCGGGCCTCGCGGATACGTCAGCCGAGCCCGGGGCAACACTTTCTTGCAGGCTTATTCAGATCCGGAAGCCATGAACCTCAAGGCCTCCTACTACGTTGGGTATGACCGGGAAAAATCGCGGCAGGCGACAGAAAGCATTCTTCAAGAACATCAAAACCTATCGTTCATCTATGCGTGCTCAACTGACATCGCTCTCGGTGTCATGGACGCCATCGCGGCAAGTGACAACCAGGGAACCGTCATGACCAACGGATGGGGTGGGGGCGCTGCCGAACTGGATGCCATCCTGCAAGGAAAGCTGGATGTCACGGTAATGCGGATGAACGATGACAACGGTGTTGCCATGGCTGAGGCGATTGTCTTGGACCAGACAGGAAACAGTGACCAGATCCCGGTGGTGTTCTCCGGTGAGTTCGCGCTTGTCACCAAGGAGAACTCTGCTGGAGATATTCAAGAATTGAAGGCGCGGGCCTTCCGGTACTCAAAATGAAGACAAAAGGTGTGAAGTTCAGCTGGTTGGTCGGAGGCCTGTTTGTGGTCGGCCTCATGGCAACTGCTGTTGCGCTTTTTGGCATCACCTACCTTGGAAGTTTGTCCGTCGCTGAGTTGGAAGCTGAACGCAATGCAAAGCGCGAACAGTCCCTCACGACATTGGTTTTCGAGTCCTATTTGAAGGACATCGAAAGCCAGCTGCGTACGATTGCCCTGAACGATGATTTCATTCAGTCGGTTATTGATTACGATGCCCGGAAGGCTGCAAGGATCATGGAGGTCGTCGGCCAAAATGCATCGGCTGTCGTCCCTGACGTGCTTATACTCGATCATGAACGGCAGATGGGATGGCTGAATTCCAGTCTTGCCCTTGTTGACGTCGGCTCCGTACTACCGGGACAAACTCTGAGAACGATGCCACCAGATGTTTGGCGCTTCTACAGCGACGGCAGCGCCGAGCCCGCAACGAAACTCACGGTCATTTCCATACCAGTGGTGGATCCAGAAACCGGCCGTGTCATTGCCCGGCTTGTCGGTGGATCCCTGTTCAACGATGCTTACGCGCTTCTCGACAACCTCTCAAGTGTCCTAGGCACAGGAGATATTGCGATCATCTCTGGGACTGCTTCGCTGGCCTCTTACGGCAAGTTTGCCAATAACGAAGAACTCTCGAACACACTTGATGAGCTCGGCGTGCAGGCGTTCCGCCTTCATGACGGCACACTGACATCAAGCACGGTTCTCCTAGGCGAAACTGGCACAGACCCGATAAAGATTATCACGCAGTCCAAAAGCGACATTGTCGAAAATATAGAATCCACCTATCTGGACATCTTCTTTCCATTTCTCCTCTACATTGGGATTGCGTCGTTTTCAGCCGCATTCCTGATCAATCAGTTTACCGCCGCAAACCTCAACGCTCTCGTGGATTACGCAGGTGGACGGGCGGCTAAGGGATCAGGCGCCAAGTACGAACCCGGTCGGATTGCAGAATACAACCGCCTCGGCACACTTTTTGACAGCGCCTTTGATGCCGTTCAAAAGACGAATGCCCAATTCCGAGAACTCATTGACGGATCGCTGCAGGGGATTGTGATCCATTCCGATGCCAAGATCCTTTACGTCAATGACGCATTGCTCAAAATCCTGGGATACGAACCGGGTGATGCGGACAGACTGATTGGTCAGTCGATATGGGATATCTATGCTCCCGAAGAACATGAGCGCATGCGAACCTATCGCCGGATACGGCAAGAGGGTGGCATCGCGCCGGCCGTTTATGAAGTCTTGGGCAGAGCAGCTTCAGGAGAGTCGGTCTGGCTTGAGCAACATGTTCGCATGACCACCTGGAACGGCGTCACTGCCATTCACAGCACGATCACAGACATTACGGAACGCAAGGAACAAGAAGAGCTGATTGAAAAACATGCAAACTATGACGCTCTTACAGGTCTTCCGAACCGCAATCTGTTCAGAGACCGTCTGCGCCAAAGTCTCGTCCACGGAGACAGGACAGAAAAGGCCGGTGCGGTACTTGTTGTCGATGTGGACAGATTCAAAACGGTGAACGATCTCCATGGTCATGATCTCGGCGATCCGATCCTGCGTGAGGTTGGAAATCGTATTCAGGAAACCGTTGACCCCAGCAATACAGTATCCCGCCTTGGCGGTGATGAGTTTGCCGTGCTCCTGACTGACACCGAAGATGACTGGGAGACAGAAAGGGTCGCCCAGAGAATCTTAGGCGCTGTTTCCAAAAGAATTGATGTCGGCAACGGGCAGGATGCGGTTTTGACGGCCAGTATCGGCATTTCTGTATTTCCGCTGGACGGCTTTACAGATATCGCGCTTTTGAAACAGGCCGAATCCGCCATGCATCAAACGAAGACCGATGGCGGCAATGCTTTCCGGTTCTTCTCAAAGCAAACGAATGATCGAATGACGCGGGCGCTGATGCTCGAAGCCGCTCTTCGAAAAGCCATCGAGAATGATGCGATTGAGATCTATATCCAACCGATAATCAATTGCGCCACTGGTACTGTGTCGGGTTGCGAAGCCCTCGCGCGATGGACCGATCCTGAACTCGGCTTTGTGTCGCCGGGAGAGTTCATTCCCGTCGCTGAAGAAACGGGCTTGATTGTCCCACTTGGAAAGCTTGTTCTGAAAAAGGCCTGCGCATTCTTTTCAGATTGCCGTGCGCGCGGACACACTCTTCAGAGTATCGGGGTGAACATATCGCCGCGCCAATGCCGGGAAGACGGCTTTGTTGACCTCTTGAAATCCACTCTCGACAACGCGGGCATGCGGCCGGACCAGCTGACATTGGAGATCACTGAGAGCGTTATGTTTGATGACAGCCAAATCGATCCGGTTGCCATCATGATGGCTATCAAAACCCTGGGCATCAAACTGTCACTTGATGATTTCGGGACTGGATACTCGTCCTTGAGCTATCTCAAGCGACTGCCGATCGATACCCTCAAAATCGACCGCTCCTTCATAAAGGATATTGAGACAGACACGGACGATCAGGCGCTGGTCAGTGCCATTGTGACCATGGCAAATGCGTTGTCGATCAGTGTGGTCTGTGAGGGCGTAGAGACCCGCAAACAGAACACCATTTTGATGCGCATGGGGTGCCGTCAGATTCAGGGCTTTTACTTCGGCAAACCGATGCCAAGAGAAGATTTCTTCCAATTCCTGGCCGAAGAACCGTTTAAGACCGAACTGCAGTTGAAGGTCAGTTAGACCCACGTAAACACGTTGACCTGTCCACTTGGGGCACAAAAAAACGCAGGTACCGATTGGCACCTGCGTCTTCTATTTAAGAAGCTTTTGAAGCTTATTCGGCGTCTTTCGGGATTTCCTGACCAGTTTCCTGGTCAACAACCTTCATGGATAGGCGGACCTTGCCACGCTCGTCGAAGCCCATGAGCTTGACCCAGACCTTGTCGCCTTCCTTGACCACATCGGTGACCTTGGCAACTTTCTTCGGAGCCAGCTGGGAGATGTGTACCAAGCCGTCTTTTGCGCCGAAGAAGTTGACGAACGCGCCGAAGTCAACGCATTTCACAACGGTGCCTTCGTAGATCACGCCAACTTCAGGCTCAGCTGCAATGGAGTTGATCCAGTTGACAGCCGCCTTGATGGCTTTGCCATCGGAAGAGGCGATCTTGACGGTGCCGTCGTCCTCGATGTTGACCTTCGCGCCGGTCTTCTCAACGATCTCGCGAATGACCTTGCCGCCCGAACCGATGACTTCACGGATCTTGTCGACCGGGATCTTCATCATTTCGATGCGTGGTGCATGCTCACCAAGCTCGGAGCGTGCCTCGGTGATGGCATTTGCCATTTCGCCGAGAATGTGGATCCGGCCGCCTTTGGCCTGCTCCAGAGCAACCTTCATGATCTCTTCGGTGATACCGTCGATCTTGATGTCCATCTGTAGCGCGGTGATGCCGTTCTCAGAACCAGCAACCTTGAAGTCCATGTCGCCAAGGTGATCTTCATCGCCCAGGATATCGGACAGGACCGCGAAACGTTCGCCTTCCTTGATCAGACCCATGGCGATACCGGCAACCGGTGACTTCAGCGGCACGCCGGCATCCATCAGCGACAGGGATGTGCCGCAAACGGTTGCCATTGAGGACGACCCGTTGGATTCGGTGATCTCGGAGACAACCCGCAGGGTGTACGGGAACTCATGATGCGCCGGAAGCATCGGGTTGATTGCGCGCCACGCCAGCTTGCCGTGACCGATTTCGCGGCGTCCCGGAGAACCCATGCGACCGGTTTCACCGACAGAGTACGGCGGGAAGTTGTAATGCAGCATGAAGTGAGACTTCACGGTGCCTTCCAGAAGATCGATGAACTGCTCGTCTTCACCGGTGCCGAGGGTTGCAACAACAAGACCCTGTGTTTCACCGCGGGTGAATAGGGACGAGCCGTGTGCGCGCGGCAGAATGCCGACTTCCGAGGAAATCTGGCGAACAGTGGAGAGATCGCGGCCGTCGATGCGGGTACCGGTGTCCAGGATGCCGCCGCGGACGATTTCCGCTTCTAGCTTCTTGAACTGCTCACCGAGGACGTTCGCCTCGACCGCTTCACCTTCGGCAGCGTTGGTGATCAGCGCCTCGACAACCTTGGCCTTGGCTGCATCAACCGCGTTCTTGCGCTCGGTTTTTGCTGTGATCTTGTAAGCTGCAGTCAGATCGTCAGCCGCGATTGCCTTGACCTTGCCGAACAGTTCGGAATGATCGGCAGCAACGAATTCGCGCGGCTCTTTCGCACCGGCTTCCGCCAGCTTGATGATCGCGTCGATGACAGTCTGGAAGCCCTTGTGGCCGAACATGACCGCACCGAGCATTGTTTCTTCGTCGAGTTCCTTGGCTTCGGACTCAACCATCAGAACCGCATCGGAGGTTCCTGCGACAACCAGGTCCAAAGCGGATTCCGGCATGTCGTCGACCAGCGGGTTCAGAACGTATTCGCCGTTGATGTAACCAACGCGCGCGCCGCCGATCGGGCCCATGAACGGAACGCCGGACAGGGTCAGGGCAGCAGAAGCTGCGACCATGGCCAGGATGTCCGGTGCGTTTTCCATGTCGTGCGACAGCACGGTGATCACGACCTGGGTGTCGTTCTTGTAACCGTCAGCAAACAGCGGACGGATCGGGCGGTCAATCAAACGGGATGTGAGGGTCTCGTGCTCAGACGGACGGCCTTCGCGCTTGAAGTAGCCACCCGGGATCTTACCGGCGGCGAATGCCTTTTCCTGGTAGTTCACGGTGAGCGGGAAAAAGTCTTGGCCGGCCCGCGGCTCTTTGGCGGAAACAACGGTCGCTAGGACCTTGGTTTCACCGTAGGTCGCCATAACGGACCCATCAGCCTGACGGGCAACCTTACCCGTTTCGAGAATGAGCGGACGTCCGCCCCAGTCGACTTCTACACGATGAATATCAAACATCATCTGTCCTTAACATAGCCTGTCTGCCCCGCCGCTATTCCTCAGCGGTCCATCTGGGGCAAACACATTCCCGGTCGGCCCCGGATGGGCCGGTTACCGGCGGACAGGTCATGGGCAAGACGGCAAGTATCTTTTCAGTGAAATCGAAAAGACGCTGGCAATCCTGCCCCATGACATGTCACGAGGTTTCTATAGAGCGTTTGCTGCCAAAAGGGAAACACTCAAAAGCCTTAGGAACTCAAGAAAAAGCCCTTTGGCAAAAAGAAAAACGCGGCGGGCAAGCCCACCGCGTTGATCAAGTCTAAAACAAGCCTTAGCGGCGAATGCCAAGACGCTCGATGAGGGTCTTGTAACGCTCTTCGCATTTGCCACGCGTGTAGTCCAGAAGGGACCGGCGCTGCGCAACCATCTTCAGAAGACCGCGGCGGGAGTGGTTGTCCTTGCCATGACCTTTGAAGTGTTCGGTGAGGTTGTTGATCCGCTCGGTCAGGATCGCGACCTGTACTTCCGGAGAACCGGTGTCGCCTTCCTTGGTGGCGTATTCTTTGATGAGCTCAGCTTTGCGCTCTGCAGTGATCGACATCGCTCTTCCTTTCAAGAGGTGGGGCCCGTTGACCGGGCGCGTTGACATGCCGGATTTCCGGCCTGATCCCTCCTGCGCCAGAGCCAAGATGTCGGTCAGCAAAGGTTTTGAAGGGACGTACTGAGCTTCAATGCCCAATGGCGGCGGAATATGACGGAAAACCTTGCGAAAATCCAGAAGAATCTCAAGTGGCGCCCCACATACGCCGATTAGGGACGTTCGTTGAACGCACGGCTGACCCGGTCAGTCGGCTTGTTATTCCGCAAGCTCATCTTCAATCAGGTTTGCCGCTGCCAGTCCGGTCAGGTATGCGCCGTGGGTTGTGCCATGAAAATCGAAGGTCGTGTGCTCGCCGGCAAAAAGGATGGTATTGGCAACAGGCGTTGCAAAACGGTCAAAATCGGCTGGCGTGTTTCCGACCGCAGAATAGGAATACGCGCCGAACGTATGCGGGTCTTTCGACCAGCGTGTTGCCATATGACCAATCGGCGCAGGAATGTCTTCACCGAACATCGCGCGGAGCGCACCCATGCAATCGCTGGTCATATCGGGATCGCTCATTGCCTCGGCAACAAACGGATAATCGCCAACACTCACGCCCAGCAGGATGTTTTCAGGGCTGAAGGTGCGGTAATTTAGAAAGTAATTCCAGCGCCCTTTTGGTTCGCTCATGTACCCGAGATACTGAACGTCTTCGGGCCAAAATGGCTGCTCAAACTTCAGCGCCAGTTTGGTGACACTCCCAAAGCCAATTTCGTTGATGCTTTTCTGATGCGCCTTGGGAAGGGGCGGGTCAAACGCGATCATGCCTTTCTTGAGAACTCCAAGGGGCACGGTACAAATCACGAAATAGGATTCGAATGATCCCTTTGAGGTGTAGACGGCCGCCCCATCGCCTTCTTCGTATTCGATCGCTTCAACAACCGTATCAAAACGAACGTCCATACCGTCCGCGAGGCTCTTTGGTATCTGATCGTAACCCTTTGTCAGGATCACATCCGCCCCATCATATTCATCGTCCTCGTCGAAATAGTAGGCGGACAGTTTTTCAATAGGTCCGCCAGTCGAGAACTCCGTGTAGGCACTCATCATCCAGCGAAGCACCGGATCCTGAAGGCTATCCTTGGAGACACGGCGGATCGCCTCAGACAGCGGCTGATCATTGTCGAACGTATCGTCAATGCGCTTATAGAGCCGCATCAGGTCGCGATACTTGGAGTTGATCGTGGATCTCGAAACAGCAGCGCCATCTTGGGCATAGACCTGATAGCTTTCGTCCGATGTGACGTAGGTTGGCGCGTCGATCGCATCTGCCAGTTTTGAAACCGGATTTCCCCCAGGCCTGTGGATCCAGCCGGCACCGACCTCAAATGGCGCGCCCAAAGACCAGTCTGTCCGGATCCGCCCACCGACGGCAGACGCCGCCTCCAGGACAACAACCGCGTATCCGAGGTCCTGGAGCCGCCTTGCTGCAGTGAGACCTGCGATGCCCGCCCCAATCACAATTACATCGAAGTCGTCGTTTTGGGCTTTCGCTAAACTTGCATTCAGAAACGGCGAAGTTAGCGCCACAGCAGCACCAGTTTTCAGCACTTGGCGCCGCGTTGCCCGCCCGCGAGTATCCGTAAAGATCTTCCGCCCGCGCTTCATAGTGCCCTCCACCCGGTCGTTGCCGTTTGTGCCTGGGCATCATGGCACGGTTTACCCGAAACGTCAGGCTGTGATCGCAGGCTTGGCCCTAAAGATGAAACACCCGGCTCGGCTGAAAGCGGCCCTTTTCGATCGCACCGATGGCGACGGGAACACTTGCGTGGCTGGCAAAAGCGACATCACAGTTCAACGGAGCATCCCGGCCACGCAGGAGCACAGACATCCCCTTTTTGATCTTGGCGGCATCGTCATCCGAGACCGTGACTTCGACCAGCTCATCTATCGCTTCGCGGACCGGCAAGACAAATTCCTCGACCAGGACATCGACGCCCGCACCCTCTTCAAGCTCCTCCGCCATCTGAAGGATTTCGTCAAGCTCGATCAGATCCTCTTCGCCGAATGGTCCCACCAGCAAACGGCGTAATTCCGTCACATGGCCGCATGTGCCTAGACATCGACCGATGTCCCGGGCGAGCGCCCGCACATAGGCACCCTTGCCGCATTCCGCTTCGAAAACAGCGCGGTTTTCATCCGGGCATTCCACGAGGTCCAGCCGGTGCATATCAATCGGCCGTGCTTCCAATTCAACCTCTTCACCGTCACGGGCCAGATCATAAGCCCGCTCGCCTGCGACCTTGATCGCGGAAAATTTGGGCGGAACCTGCATGATTTCGCCGACGAACTCCGGGAGAACGGCTTTGATCGAGTCGGCATCCGGACGCACATCCGATGTTGCAACGACCTCACCTTCGGTGTCATCGGTATTGGTTTCCGCGCCCCATGTCACCTCAAACCGGTAAACCTTGCGTCCGTCCATCACAAAGGGAACGGTCTTGGTCGCTTCCCCGAAGGCCACCGGCAGCAGGCCAGAGGCCCGCGGATCCAGGGTGCCGGCATGACCGACCTTTTGCGGTGAAAAGATCCGCTTGATCTTGCCGAGGGCCTCGTTGGACGTGATGCCATAGGGCTTGTCCAATACCAGCCAACCGTTGATCGTGTTCTTTTTTCTTTTGAATTGCTGTTTGCGGGCCATTTTTTCTTCTTGTTCGTAACGCGTCTGTCCACCCTGGGATCATCACTGCCTAACGTGACGCCCTATAGGCTTTCCAAGCAATTCACTGATCTTCCTGCGGACCGTCCAGATCCCGCGCAACTTCCGGTGAATGCAGCAGCGTTTCGATCCGGTCGTCATCGTCAAAGCGCGTATCAAGGACAAAGCGCAGATCGGGCATGTATTTCATTGTCAGCCGGCGGGAGACCTGACCTCGGAGATATTTTGCGCTCCGGTTCAAGGCCTTCTCAACCTTTTCAGCATTCACACCGCCCAGCGGCATCACGAGACACGTCGCCAAACGCAGATCCGGTGTCATGCGGACTTCCGGGATCGTGATGATGACGCCGTCGAGGTCCGGATCGGAAAACCGGCCGCGTGTGAAAATGTCTGACAGCTCCTTACGGACCGTTTCACCCACCTTCAGCTGGCGCTGCGATGGTCCCTGACTGTCCTGTCCAGAATGTTTCGCCATTTCAATTCCTAACGAGCCGTCGAGGCTCCAAATGCAAGGGCGCCGGCGTGACCTTGAAGTCCCGCCGGCGCGCATCTTTTCCAATCAGTAACCGGCGATCAGAGCGTACGTTTGATGTGCTCGACGCGGAAACACTCGATAACATCGCCCGGACGCATGTCCTGGTACTTGGTGAAGTTCATGCCGCATTCCTGACCGGATTCGACAGACTTGACCTCGTCCTTGAAGCGCTTGAGCGTGCCCAGCTCGCCTTCGTGGATGACCACGTCGTCACGGATGAGGCGGACTTGCGCGCCGCGCTCCACAACGCCCTCGGTAACCAGACAGCCAGCAACCTTGCCAACCTTGGAGATGTGGAAGATCTCTTTGATCTCCGCATTGCCAAGGAAGGTCTCGCGGCGCTCTGGCGACAGGAGGCCGGACATGGCTGCCTTGATGTCGTCGACGAGATCATAAATCACATTGTAGTAACGGATCTCTATGCCGTCGCGCTGAGCCGCTTCACGGGCCTGCTTGTTCGCACGCACGTTGAAACCAAGGATCGGCGCTTTGGATGCCGCCGCCAGCGTAATGTCGCTTTCCGTGATGCCGCCAACGCCGGACAGCAGGATGCGGGCACCAACTTCGTCTGTTCCAAGCTCGTTCAACGCATGCGCAATGGCCTCTGCAGACCCCTGCACGTCGGCTTTCAGAACCAGCGGGAACTCCTTGCGGCCCGTTTCCTGCAGACGGTTCATCATTTGCTCAAGCGAGCCGCGTGTCCCGGATGCAACGACAGATGCCTTCTCGCGGATCTGACGCTGACGATAGTCAGTGATCTCACGGGCACGGGCTTCGTTTTCAACCACTGCAACCATGTCACCGGCAGCCGGCGTTCCCTGGAAGCCAAGGACTTCGACCGGTTTCGCCGGGCCAGCTTCACTGACCTGCTTGCCATTTTCGTCAAGCATCGCGCGGACACGGCCCCACTCGGAACCGGCAACCAGAATGTCACCCGGCTTGAGAGTACCCTTCTGCACCAGAACAGTAGCAACAGGACCACGGCCACGATCAAGCTGTGCTTCGATGACGATACCTTCCGCGGTCCGATCCGGGTTGGCCTGAAGTTCCAGAACTTCGGACTGCAACAGGATCATTTCCAGAAGCTTGTCGAGGTTTTGACCGGATTTGGCCGAGACCTCAACGTCGATGACGTCACCACCCATGGATTCAGTAACGATTTCTTCGCTCAGAAGCTCGGTACGAACCCGGTTGGGATCTGCATCCGGCTTGTCCATCTTGTTGATGGCGATGATGATCGGAACATCCGCTGCCTTGGCGTGCGCAATCGCTTCCTTGGTCTGCGGCATGACGCCATCATCGGCGGCAACCACCAGGATCACAATGTCGGTCGACTTCGCGCCGCGGGCACGCATCTGACTGAACGCCGCGTGGCCCGGGGTATCGATGAAGGTGATCTTATTGCCGTCCTGCTCGACCTGATAGGCACCGATGTGCTGGGTGATGCCACCTGCTTCACCGGTTGCCACTTTGGCCTTGCGGACAGCATCCAGAAGCGATGTCTTACCATGGTCGACGTGACCCATGATTGTCACCACCGGCGGACGCGGCTGCAAGGTGCCCTCATCGTCGTCCGAAGAGAAGAGACCTTCTTCAACATCGGCTTCGGAAACGCGCTTAACCGTATGGCCCATTTCTTCAGCGATGAGTTCGGCCGTATCGGCGTCAATTACATCGTTGATCTTGAGCATTTGGCCTTGCTTCATGAGAAGCTTGATCACGTCAACAGCGCGCTCTGCCATGCGGTTGGCGAGTTCTTGAATGGTGATCGCTTCCGGAAGCGTGACTTCCCGCATGACCTTCTCGCGAACAACCTGCTGCTGGCCGCGCTTTGCCTTTTCCTGACGGCGGCGCATGGAGGCAAGCGAGCGTGTCCGCTGCCCATCGTGACCACCGGTAGCGGCAGAAATCGTCAGCTTCGAACGGCGGCGATCGTCGCCACCCTTCGGACGTGCCGGAGCCGGAGCCGGGGCCTGTTTGGGACGTTTAACCGCGCGCAGGTTTTTGTTGGCTGCGCCGCGATCATCTGCACCAGCGGCCGGACGCTCTTCCGGTTTCGGGCTGGCCGTAGTTTCTGTCTTGCGGCGGCCCATGTCATTCAAGTTGCGTGGCTTGCTGTCGTCGCGGCCCGGCGCTTTGCGAACTTCGCGGCGCTGAGCTGGACGTTCTTGCGGCGCAGCCTTTGCGGCGGGCGCTTCAGCAAGAGCTTCTTCCACTTTGGGAGTTTCGGCAACCTTTGCCTGCTCCGCAGCTGCCTGAGCTTCTTCGGCTTCGCGTTTTTGCCGCTCTTCGGCTTCTGCCTTAGCGCGAACTTCTTCTTCCTGCTTGCGCTGAGCTTCTGCGGCGGCGCGGCGCTTGGCCTCTTCCTCGCGGAGCTTGGCTTCTTCAACCTCGCGCTCCTTGGCCATCAGCAGTGCAGCCTGACGCGCTTTCGCTTCTTCAGGCGTCAGCGTGCGCAGCACATTGCCATTGCCTTTTTGCCGTTGTCCGCCACCTGGCTTGCGCCCCTGGCGGGCAGCCGGTGCGTCCGGCTTGCGCGGCGGCACCTCGGAAGGTGTTTCAAGGCGTTGCGTAACCGGAGCCGGAGCTTCCGGTTTCGGCTCTTGGCCCGGCAGGACGACACGGCGCTTCTTCTTTTCCACGACGACGGCCTTTGACCGGCCATGCGAAAAGGACTGGCGAACAGTTCCTGAATCGCCGCCACCACGCTTTAGGCCAAGCGTCTTGCCACGCTCAACGCTGATTGTCTTGTCGCCCGGATTTTTCGTATCGCTCATATTGCCTTCAGTCCTGCGCAACCGCCCTGCTATGCGTTGCTCTTTTCGTCGTCTGCGACGGAATAGCCGCGAAAACGCTCCAAGTCACGTACCCGTGACAGGAAATTTTCGCTGGCTTGCCCCGCAAGCAGTGCAGCATGTATCACATTTGACCGGCCCAATGCCAAATCCAATTGGTCCGAATCGAACAAACGGACGATTTGGCATCCGTTTGCTTCTTCATTTCTACCCGCGGCCACCGCCGCAAGCTTCCGTACCCCATCGTCTGCGGCATCCGAAGCATGGATCAGTCCTGCGACAGGATCCCGCCGCAAAGCTGCGTCAACTTTCGAATAACCGGTGATCAGCTCGCCGGCCTTGCGCGTCATGGAAAGCGCCTGAAGCGCATTCTTTTCCATGAGCGCATCGACACGCTCGGCCAATCCAGGTTCGACGCTGACTTCGGTCTTAAAGCCCCGGCCAAACACTTTCTTCCGGTCTTTCTCGGCAACAGAGACGACATCGCTCGTCGCTGTTACCCATACACCGCGCCCCGGCAGAACCCTTTTCAGATCCGGAACAACCTGACCCTCTGGATCAAGCACAAACCGGATCAGCGAGCTGACGGGCTGAACCTCCCGGGTAACGGCGCATTGCCGTTCGGTTGGCTCATTCTTCCTTGGCACGCTGCCACTCCTCTCGATCAACCATGCGCCCGATGCTCAGGCAGCGACGCAAACCGCGTTGACCACTTTCAGTCTCGTTTGAGCGGTCGCCGCCAAGGCGTTACCGCTCACTAGAGGCACTCGGCCTCGTAAGTCCACCCAATGGAATTATCCGTTCAGGATCGCACCGGTCGGTGCTTCCTCAACGGCTTCCTCTTCAGCTTCGATCTCTTCCGATTCCGCTTCCTCTTCTGCCATTTGGGCAGCGAGTTCCTCTTCGGTAATCCAGCCGGCCGCCAGACGGGCTGCCATTACCATGTTTTCCGCATCGGCGCGGGAAACATCATAAGCGGACAGCGCACCATCATACCGCTTGGTCTCGCCGTCTTTGCGCTCGGTCCAACCAACCAGATCGTCCGCAGCGCAACCGGCAAGGTCTTCCATCGTCTTGACGTCGTCTTTACCGAGAGCCACCAGCATAGCGCTTGTCAGGCCATCAATCGAGCGCAACTCGTCTGAAACGCCGAGTTCGATCCGCTCTTCGTCAAGCTTTGCTTCTAGCTCATTCAGATAGTCCCGGGCGCGCGCCTGGATTTCAACTGCCGTGTCGTCGTCAAAGCCTTCGATCATGGAGATTTCTTCGATCTCCACATAGGCAACTTCTTCAACAGACGTGAACCCTTCGGTCGCCAGCAGCTGACCAACCATCTCATCCACATTGAGGGCGTCCATGAACAGTTGAGACCGTTCCTGGAATTCCTTGCTGCGGCGCTCGGATTCTTCCTGTTCTGTCATGATGTCGATCGCCCAGCCGGTCAACTGGGATGCCAGTCGCACATTCTGACCACGGCGTCCGATCGCTAGTGACAGTTGGTCATCCGGAACGACAACTTCAATACGCTCGGCATCTTCATCGAGAACAACCTTGGCAACTTCGGCCGGCTGCAGCGCGTTGACGATGAACGTTGCCGCCTCGTCATTCCATGGAATAATGTCGATCTTCTCGCCCTGCAGCTCGCCAACAACAGCTTGCACACGGGACCCACGCATACCCACACACGCACCAACCGGGTCGATGGAGCTGTCTTTCGAGATCACAGCGATCTTCGCGCGGGACCCTGGGTCACGAGCGACAGATTTGATCTCAATGACACCATCATAGATTTCCGGGACTTCCTGGGAAAACAGTTTGGCCATGAACTGCGGATGGGTCCGGGACAGGAAGATCTGCGGACCGCGTTGCTCGCGGCGCACATCATAAATGATTGCCCGAATGCGGTCGCCCGTGCGGAAGATCTCACGGGGGATCAGCTCATCGCGGCGAACAATCCCTTCACCCCGGCCAAGATCGACAATGACGTTGCCGTATTCGGCACGCTTGACAACTCCGTTGATGACTTCGCCAACACGGTCCTTGAATTCGTCATACTGACGATCACGCTCTGCTTCGCGAACCTTTTGAACGATAACCTGCTTTGCAGACTGAGCGGCAATGCGGCCGAAGTCGAGCGGCGGCAGCGGCTCGGCGATGAAATCACCCAGACCGGCTTCCGGATTGCGGGCAGTGGCATCGTCCAGAGAAATCTCGGTGGAGACGTTCTCGACAGCTTCAACAACCTGAAGCAGACGCTGCAAACGGATATCGCCGGTTTTCGGATTGATCTCAGCGCGAACTTCCGTTTCCGTGCCATAACGCGAGCGTGCTGCCTTCTGAATGGCATCTTCCATTGCATTGATGACGATCATCCGGTCGATCGACTTTTCCCGAGCAACTGCGTCCGCAATTTGCAGCAGTTCAAGCCGGTTTGCGCTGATTGCCATAATCCACTCCTCTTGCGCCAAGGGTCGGGTCGGGCGCGTTCATCCAAGTGCCAACGAGCTCAGGCTCAGTTCGGCGTGTTATCCTGTGTCAACTCATCGGCGCTCTCGCCGCGTGCGGCCAAGGCCGCCTTTTCGGCCTGCAGAGCTGCCGTAATCAAGTCATCGGTCAAGACCAGTTTGGCTTCGCCAATATCTTCCATCGGAAGCAGAACTGTATCTGCTTCACCTTCGGGAGCATCAGGCAAACGCATTTTTGCCGACGCACCCTCAACGCCGAGAAGCGTTCCGCGGAACCGCTTGCGGCCGTCTTGCATGACGTCCATCTCGACTTTCATTTCGTGACCGGCCCAGCGGTCAAAATCACCGGCGCGCACAAGCGGCCGATCAATGCCGGGAGACGACACTTCAAGGTGATAAGCCCGGTTGATCGGATCTTCGACATCCAAAGCAGGCGACACAGCCCGGCTGATTGTTTCACAATCATCCACCGTCATAGTGCCGTCCGGGCGCTCGGCCATGATCTGCAGCGTGCATCCGTTTGCCGCGCTGATCCTGGTGCGCACGAGCCGATAGCCGAGATCTTCAATAACCGGCTCAACAATTGCCGCAACACGGGCATCAAGCCCTTGTTCGGTGACAATTCTCGGTTCTTGGTCGCTCAATACCCGGCTCCATTCTGCCAATTTGAGGCAGTTTTATTTCAGTTGGGCATGAAGCTTAGAGATAAACTCAGGCGCTGCCCGGCAAAATCACATTCGGTTTCCGGCATGGGGTTAAGCAAAAAAGAGCGGGTCCCCGGCGGGCCCACCCTCAAGAGCTCGTATAAGCCGTTTGAGATGAAACACCGGCTGTATAACGCCAAACACCCCTCAAAGGCAAGGGGCTTGGGGTGAATGCTGGAAAAGAGTCTGCATTTGCCCGGCAGCCACTGCTCCTCCTGACATCGCGCCGGTACGGGCTTTACCGCCTCAAGAAGGTGAGATACCGGCCAATGCGCCCCTTTCGGATCGCCTTGGCCTCATACCGTGTGCCGGGCCAACCTTCCCAAGGGGTTTTCCAGTCAGACGCGGTTTCTGCGGCCCAGTCAAAGTCCGGATGATCGCGGCAATGGCGCAGTGTCCAATCGATGTAGGTGTCGATGTCGCTGGCAAACCGGAATTCGGCTCCAGGCTTCAAGGCGCGTGCATACCGATCAAGGTTCTGCCCGTTGATAAAACGCCGCTTCCAATGGCGCTTCTTTGGCCACGGATCCGGATAAAGCTGGTATGCGAGATCGAGCGAAGCTTCCGGCACCCAATCTAAGACATTGACCGCATCGTCGTCATAAAGCCGAACGTTTTGGAGGTTTTCATCCGTCACGGCAGCAACAGCTTTTGCCATGCTTCCAACAAACGGCTCAATGCCTATAAACCCGGTTTCCGGATTGGTCCGGGCCCGGTGCAACAAATGCTCACCACCGCCGAAGCCCACCTCCAAACAGACAGATGTAACCTTTGCCTTGAAGAGGTCCTTCAAATCGGCAGGCGGCGGCGTTGTAAGATCCAGAGAAAGCTCCGGCAGAACATCTGCCATGAGCGCTTCCCGGCGCGGGGTAAGCGGCTTGCCTTTCCGGCGTCCAAAAAAAGAACCTTCGTATCGATCATTCATTGCTTCAAACCAAATCGCCGGCCTCAAAGGCCGGCGATCTTCATTCTGTTGAGTGGACCTTTCTGGGGCCGGCTTATCCTGCAAGCGAGCGCAGTTCGTCAACCAGGTCTGTTTTTTCCCAGCTGAACCCGCCATCGGCATCCGGCTGCCGACCAAAGTGACCATAAGCTGCGGTGCGCTCATAAATCGGATTGTTCAGCTGCAAATGCTCGCGAATACCGCGCGGGCTGAGGCCCATCACGTCACGCAGAGCTGTTTCCAATTTGGCTTCGCCGCACCGGCCAGTGCCGTGGAAATCGACGTAGACCGACAGCGGATCGGACACGCCAATTGCGTACGACAACTGGATCGTGCACCGGTCGGCCAAATCAGCCGCGACCACGTTCTTTGCCAGATAGCGGGCGGCGTAGGCTGCAGACCGGTCAACCTTTGTCGGATCCTTACCGGAGAACGCGCCACCGCCGTGTGGGGCTGCGCCGCCGTATGTATCGACGATGATTTTGCGGCCTGTGAGACCTGCATCGCCATCCGGACCGCCAATAACAAACGCGCCCGTCGGATTAACATGCCAAACTGTTTCATCCGTGACCCAGCCGTCCGGCAAGGACGACAGGATGTATGGCTCAACGATTGCTTTGACATCAGGCGAGGTGAGCGCCGGGTCCAAATGTTGCGTCGACAGGACGATGGACGTGACACCGACCGGCTTGCCGTTTTCGTAGCGAACAGTTACCTGGCTCTTCGCATCCGGACCAAGCACCGGCTCCTTGCCGGTTTTACGGGCCTCTGCCAGCGTTTTCAGGATCTTGTGTGAAAAGAGAATTGGCGCCGGCATCAACTCTTCGGTCTCGCGGCATGCGTAACCAAACATGATGCCCTGATCGCCCGCACCCTCATCCTTGTTGCCGCCAGCATCAACGCCTTGAGCAATGTGAGCAGACTGGGCATGCAAATGCACGGCGATATCGCAGTCTTCCCAATGGAAGCCGTCCTGCTCATAGCCGATGTCTTTGACGGCCATACGCGCCAGATGCGCGATGTATTCGTTGGTGATGGTAGCAGGCCCGCGGGTTTCACCGGCAATCACGATCCGGTTGGTAGTCGCCAGCGTCTCAGCGGCAACACGGGCTTCAGGCATTTCTTTGAGGTAGGCATCTACAACCGCGTCAGAAATACGGTCGCAAACCTTGTCTGGGTGACCTTCGGAGACGGACTCAGACGTGAACAGGTAATTTTGACGTGCCATTGGCGATCGTCCTTCTGGGAATGAATACAAAGAAGCGGCGAGTACGATCGCCGCTTCAGGTGCCATCAATCTAAGAAGTTTGGGGCCACGTCAAGAAGATGGTTGTTTTTATTATTCGTCGCCGGCGAGGGATCTGACCAGATCAACAATGCGGCGGCGGACCTTTGGGTCTTCTATGCGCACAAATGCCTTGTTGAGGGACAGACCTTCCGACGAGGAAAGGAAATCCACGACATAAGACGTGGGTTGGGTTTCGCCAAAGCCTTCAGCTTCTTCCGGCGTTCCAGGCGCATCTTCAAAAAAGAAGGAAACCGGTACTTTCAGAATAGTTGCGATATGCTGCAACCGGCTGGCTCCAATGCGATTGGTGCCTTTTTCGTATTTCTGGATCTGCTGGAAAGTGATGCCTAGCGCTTCGCCAAGTTTTTCTTGGCTCATGCCGAGCATCATGCGGCGCAAGCGCACACGGCTTCCAACATGGATATCGATTGGATTAGGTGATTTCTTACTGGGCATTGGCGTTATTCTTTCTTAGTCATTTGGCTTTTACAGCCAATATTTTTTATTTGGCGCAAGCCCAATCAGGTCCCCACAAACCTGAACAGAAGAAAGTTTGCCCGCAACTTCCCGCTTACGCCTACGTTAGCTTTCAATCAGCTATGTCACGGTTGTATCACAATTCTTTCACTCAACTCAAACAAAAAATATCAATTTATACGGGAATTGCGGTTGTATCGATGAATACTGGTCAAAATTACAATAATTACCGAAATTATTAGTATCGGAGTATCCAGAAATGTACGGTAAATCGTTTCCGGTTCTCGCACAGGTAGCCGAGCATCAATCACACCTCGTTCAAATACCGGAAGTTTAGTCACCACACGCCCCAACCCATCTATCACACCGGAAATTCCGGTATTGGCGGCTCGGATTGTGGGTAGCCCCGTTTCGATAGAACGCAGCCGAACCTGCGCAAAGTGCTGGTAGGGACCTGGTGTCCGGCCGAACCATGCATCGTTGGTCAGATTGAGAAGAAACGCAGGTCTCGGTGCCACACCAGCAGTCTCAGCAGGGAATATTGCCTCGTAGCATATCAGTGGCAGAAACAGGTACTTGTCCATTGCTGACAAGGGGCGCCGCACGTCTCCAGCCTCAAAACCTGCACCAGGACCTGCCAGATTACTGATACCCAGTTTATCCAGCAATGGGCGGAGCGGGACATATTCACCGAACGGGACCAGGCGCACCTTGTCGTAAAGCCCGCGCACGGTCCCATCATTTTCGATCAAATAGATGCTGTTGAAATAGACTTGGCCGGTTTCGCCCGGCTCTGCCCGAACTGCGCCGACTGCCAGCTCTTTGTTTTGCCCAAGCGCAGCCGAGATCCGATGCAAGGCACCAGGCTCCCTCGTGAGCAGGAACGGAACCGCAGACTCGGGCCAGACCACCAGCTGCGGTGTTCCAACCCGCCCCTCCCCGCCAAGCGGCGCTTCTGTCAAATCAAGGTAGGTTTGAAAAATCTCGTCGCGCAGTTCCGGTCGCCATTTGTCCTGCTGGTTGATTGAAGGCTGAACGATCCGGATATCCAGATCTTCGTAATCAGTCGTGTCAGGCGCCAACCGATATGCGCCATAGGTCGCCATAAGAACCAGAACAGCTGCTGCCAAACCAACAGGCAAGACGCGCAGCGGGAGCGGCCTACTGTCCGCGAGCGCAGCCGGCGCTGCACAGATGCTCCACGCCAGAAACGTTAAACCGTATACGCCCAGAACGCTGGCCGTTTGAGAAAGAGCCAGACTTTCTGAAAAAGCATAACCGTAAGAGTTCCAGGGAAATCCGGTCAGGATCGTTCCCTTGAGCCAGTCGGCAAGCGTCATTGCTGCTGCCAGGAGCAGCACCCGGGTCCTGGAGTCCCCCCAAAGTGCCGCCGCAATGGCTCCGGCGAGGCCCGTGAACAGGGCCAAACCAATCGGCATTGCTACGACGGCAAACGGCATCAGCCAGGCAAACTGTTCGGCATCGACCAGAAAAGCCGAGCCAATCCACCAAAGACCGGAGAGGTAGTATCCAAAGCCAAAAAACCAACCGAGCGCAAACCCGGTGCGCAGCCGCTTGTATACGCCGCTCCGGTTTGTCTCCAAAGCCCCATCCAGGAGCCAAGCGAATCCGGGAAAGGTTAGAAAAAGGATTGGAAAGAGACCATATGGCGGTAAGGCAAAGGCCGAAGCAGCGCCGCACAAAAAGCAAAGCAGCCGACGTCGCCATCCCCAAGCGAGCAGAAACGTGTTTGGAATGACGGAAAGCTTCTGAAAAAGCGGGCTCATATGGATCCGATTCGCTGCAAAAACGTTGGCAGGTTTGTCTGCTAGCAGCGAGCCGGTCAACCCTTTCTGCGGCTCAGCGCTCGACCGTCAAACGCCAAGCTTAGTCCATCAGGGTCCCGAGCGACCAAGTGTTAGGATGCGATTGGTCGCTGTTCTTTGTTTTCTGGCGTCTCTTGATCGGTCTCGGACGGATCAGTTTCAGGACGTTTCAAACGGCGCCTGACTTCCGGCGACCGAACTTCAGCGCGCCGACGGCGAATCTTCAAGCGTTTGATCCGTCTCGGATCTGCATCCATGACCTCAAACTCATAGCCCGGCACGTCATCCACGAGCACAAGCTCGCCGCGCACCGGCACGCGGCCAACCGTGACGTAGAGCAATCCGCCGAGCGTATCGACATCTTCGGATATCTCACCGTCGCTCAACTGTGTTCCAAGGGCCTCATCGAGATCTTCAAGCGGCAGCCTTGGATCTGCGATCCAAATGCCGTCACCGGCATCTGCAAGCATCGCTTCTTCGTCTTCGTCGTGCTCATCCTCAATGTCGCCGACAACTTCTTCGACGAGATCCTCCAGGGAGACCAAACCGTCCGTGCCGCCATATTCGTCGATCACAAGCGCCATCTGGATCCGGCCAGCCTGCATTTTCGCCATCAGGTCCGTTGCCGGCATGGAAGGCGGAACAAAAAGCAGGTTCCGAATGAGGTTTGCATCCCGGAGCGAAATCGACAAATCGACCGACGACAGATCGAGATCTGAGGAATTATGACCAGGTGCTGGCGCCACGATGGTCAGGCGTTCGGTGTCCCCGGACTGACCGAGCGTATCTGACCCGCTTACACTCGAACCTGCCCCTTGTTCGGCTATGAAGGCCATCAGGTCCTTGATGTGAACCATGCCGCGCGGATCGTCTAGCGTCTCCTCGTAAACCGGCATGCGGGAGTGCCCGCTGTTTCTGAACAGCTCCATAACCCGGCTAAGGCTCGTGCCTAGGTCGACCGCTTCAATGTCGGCCCTTGGGATCATGACATCGTCAACACGCTTTTCACGCAAACGAAGAATGTTCCCGAGAAGCATACGTTCCTCAGGCGAAAACGCTGTATCTCCCGCCCCTTCACGGGCGAGTTCATCTTCCAGATTTTCACGCAAGTTGGATGTGTCGCGCCCCAAGCGGAGAAGCCGTTTGAGCGAGGAGAAGAATGCCGCAGGTTTCTGCGGCCTGGTCTGTTGCGGGTCTTCCCCGTCCTGCGCCGTTCCGTGCTGGGCGGAATCCGCCTCGCCACCGGAACTGTTTGGTTCAACTGCGTTCATCATCTATCGTTTCAGGACCCTGAAGCAACGGGTCATACCCCTACTGTCCCTTTAATCGCCATCGGCTTCAAGTGGCCGGCCAGCATAAGGATCATCAATACCCAAACCGGCCAATATGGCCGTTTCCAAGCTTTCCATCAGTTCAGCTTCGTCTTTCTCTTGATGATCATAATCGAAAAGATGAAGCAATCCATGAACAGTGAGATGGGTAAGGTGATTGTTAAATTCAATTCCCAGTTCTTCTGCTTCTTTGGCCACTGTCTCATAGCCAAAAACTATGTCGCCGAGCAGAGGGCCGTACACATCATCATGGGGGTCGCTGCCGGGAAAGGACAACACATTTGTCGGTTTGTCCTTGTCCCGCCACTGATGATTCAGTTTGCGGATCCCCTCATCATTTGTGAAGAGCAGTGACAGCTCGGTTTCTTCCAAAACTTCCAGATCCGCGCCTTTTATTCCAGCAGCAATCGCGGTTTGCGCCAGTTTGATCAACTCGGCCTCATCCGGCCAATCACCGGCCTCAACCGCGATATCAATCAAAACCTCTTCAGGCGCATGTTCAGCTTCGGTCACACAAGCCCCTTCAGGAAGCCGCTGCGCTGTTGCGCGGCCGGCGATCCTGATCTTCGCTGTCTCCTTGACGAGCGGCAAACCGGCGTTCACGTGCCTGTGCTTCTTCGCGCGAAGCATTATCGTAAGCCGTGACAATCCGGCCGACCAACTCATGGCGAACAACATCGGTTTCGTTGAACCGAATATGTGCAACCGCAGGAATATCGGTCAGCAGACCCAGAGCTTCGCGCAAGCCGGATTTCTGGCCCGAGGGCAAGTCGATCTGGCTCGGGTCGCCGGTCACGATCATCTTTGATCCCTCGCCCAGCCGGGTCAGAAACATTTTCATTTGCATCGACGTCGTGTTCTGCGCTTCGTCGAGCAAAACAACGGCGTTTGACAAAGTACGTCCGCGCATGAACGCGAGTGGCGCGACCTCGATCATTCCGGATTGCAGTCCGCGATCAACTTTTTCAGCCGGCATCATTTCATAGAGCGCATCATAAATCGGCCGGAGATACGGGTCGACCTTGTCTTTCATTTCTCCCGGCAGGAAGCCCAGACGCTCACCGGCCTCAACTGCAGGCCGGGACAGGATCAAACGCGCCACATCGCCGCGTTCCAACAGCGCTGCCGCGTAGGCAACCGCGAGGAACGTCTTACCCGTTCCAGCCGGGCCTGTGCCGAAAATCAGATCCGCCCGGTCCATGGACCGGATATAGGCATCCTGTGTTGGCGTACGCGCAACAATGGTTTTCCGGCGCGTCGCGATTTGTGCAAACGCCAACCGGGATTTAGGCTCAAGGGTCGGCAACGGCAGCTGGGCTTCGTTGGCCGCCGCCATGCGCAAGGCCCCATCGACATCGCCTGGATGAATTTCCTGCCCTTGCAACAAGCGCTGATAAAGGGCTTCCAATGCCGCCCGAGCCTGGGCACAGCCGGCTTGCGACCCCTTCAGCGTCACCTGATTGCCGCGTGCAATCGCATCCACACCGAGGCGTTGTTCGATCAAGGCAAGGTTCTGATCGAACTGGCCAAACAGATCTCCGATCAAACGGTTATCTTCAAAAGCAAGAACGATGTGGGTCATGTCGGAAGCCGAAGCGGCTTCATCAGAAAGCCTGCGGGAAGAAGATTGGCTGTCGCGCGTCAAATGACGTCTCCTTAGGCGGCCGGGGCCGGTATGGCACCGGATCCATCAGCAGCATCTTGCCCCGCAATCAGCCGTCCGAACAGCGAATTGCTTCCGATCTCAACGATTTCCACCGCTTGTACACTGCCGATCATGGACTCTGGTGCATCAAGCTGGACCGGCTGCAACCATGGAGACTTGCCAACAAGCTGTCCCGGGTTCCGGCCCTTCTTTTCCAATAGCACATCGCAGGTCATCCCTTTGCGGGACGCATTGAAGGCTTTTTGTTGCTCGCTCAGAAGCGCTTGGAGTTCCTGCAGGCGCGCAGATTTGATGTCTTCCGGCACCTGATCGTCCATGGTCGCTCCAGGCGTGCCGGGGCGTTGACTGTATTTGAACGAGAAGGCAGAGCCATATTCAACACGGCGGATCAGATCCATCGTGTCTTCAAAGTCCTGATCTGTTTCGCCTGGGAAACCGACAATGAAGTCGCCGGAAAGGGCAATGTCGGGCGCTGCTTCCCGGATCCGGTCGATCAGTCGGAAATACTCATCCCGCGTGTGCTTGCGGTTCATGGCCTTCAAAATCTTGTCAGACCCGGACTGAACCGGCAGATGCAGATATGGCATCAAGCTCTTCAGCTCGCGGTGGGCTTCAATCAGATCATCGTCCATGTCACGAGGGTGGCTGGTCGTGTAACGCAGCCGATCCAACCCATCGATTTCCGACAAGCGGCGCAAAAGCTTTCCCAACCCCCAGGTTGACCCATCTGCAGCTTCGCCGTGATAGGCATTGACGTTCTGACCAAGCAGGGTCACTTCCCGCACACCAGAGGCTGCCATGCGCTGAGCTTCGGTAACAATCTGTTCCACGGACCGGGAGACTTCAGCACCGCGGGTATAAGGAACGACGCAGAAGGTACAGAACTTGTCGCAGCCTTCTTGAACTGTCAGGAATGCGGCCGGAGGGCGTTTCATGATCGGCTTTTCAGCCCGCTCAGACAAATGGTCAAACTTCGCGTCGATGTCGAACTCTGTTTCGACAACTTTCTGGCCTTGGCGCGCTTTGTCCAAAAGCGAGGGCAGCTGATGGTAGCTCTGCGGACCAACGACCATGTCGACAATCGGCGCCCGGCGAGAGATTTCCTCGCCTTCCGCCTGCGCCACACAGCCGGCCACACCGACCATCATGTCCTTGCCTGCTTTCGCCCGTTCTTCCTTAACTTTCCGGATCCGCCCAAGCTCTGAATAGACCTTTTCAGCGGCCTTTTCCCGGATGTGGCAGGTGTTCAGAATGACCAGATCGGCCTCTTCCATGTCTTCAGTCGTGGAATAGCCCTGTGGTGCCAGCACATCGGTCATGCGCTCACTGTCATAGACGTTCATCTGGCAGCCGTAGGTGCGCACAAAAACCTTGCGCGTATTGTCACCTGATACGGTCTTTGTTTCCGCGGCTGCGGAGGTGTCCAGTTCTGCTTCCGGGCGGCTCGTCATTCGCTCCTCATGGTCCCTGTGGGACGGACGGCATGTCTCGTGGTGATCGTGCTTTTGGGCGAGACTTTATCCCGCACCTTTGTCTGCCCGCGTTTAATCACGTCGGAGGCAGGCTGCACCTCAATTCAGGCGCCAGCTTTAGCGGTTTTTTCTTCATTTGAGAAGAACTCAGGAGCATCGAATTCGTCGGATTCGAACAGTTCGACCGGTTTTTGGCGCAAGGCAGCCATGGTCAGGGCGCGCACCTCCCTCTCCAACTGCAGAGTCAGAGCTTTCCGGTCCGTTGCGGGATCGACCCGAACAGGCTTTCCCCATTGGACGGCAACATCGAGAGCACCATGCTTAAAGATGCCCCAAAGATGGCCCGCAAGCTCCATATCCCCATACCAGGCGACGTGCGGACGGTGCACACGCCCCATCGGCATTCCGAACAAGCCCTGATAGGCAATTGACAACGGCTGGACCCAAACAGTGGTGTCTTGATCATTCCCCGCGGCGCGCGTTGCAGCTCCCAAAAGAGCCGAACGGAACGGCAAAACGCAATTCCCATCGTTGGATGTGCCTTCCGCAAAGAGCACCATGGCATCACCCTCTGCCATCCGGCCGGCAATCGTGTCAGCAACTTCTGCCGTTTGCGATCGCCGGGTGCGGTTGACGAAAACCGTCCGCTGAAGCTTGGCAAAGAGACCAAAGACCGGCCAGCCGGAGACTTCCGACTTGGCGATAAAGGACAGCGGCATCAAAGAACCGATAACGGTGATGTCTACCCAGGACGCATGGTTGGCGGCAATCAACAAAGGACGTTCAGCCGCCGGCTGCCCTTCCTGGTGAATGCGAATACCAACGAGGCCGGTTGCAATTTTATGCCAGAGACGAGGAAGGTGTTTCTGGATTGGGAGATTTAGCTTCACTGCAACCCATTGCAGTGGAATCAAGATCAGCGAGACGACCGTTAACATAAGGATCGTCAAAACCGCCTTGATTTCAGCCATCCGTGTCCCCGCCCTTTTTCGGCTCGATCGGAACGCCATAAAGCTCCAACCGATGATCCACCAGCTTGTAGCCCAGCTTTTTAGCGATGAACTCCTGCAAGGCTTCAATTTCCTCGTTCCGGAACTCAATCACCTGTCCGCTGCGCAGATCAATCAGATGGTCATGATGCTCGTCCGGCACAGTTTCATAACGGGAACGGCCATCTCGAAAATCATGGCGCTCAACCATGCCGGCATCTTCAAACAGTTTGACGGTGCGATAGACCGTAGAGATGGAGATTTTCGGGTCAATCGCAACGGATCGGCGATAGAGTTCCTCGACGTCTGGATGCTCTTCTGAGGCCTGCTCGATCACTGAGGCAATCACACGGCGCTGTTCGGTCATGCGCATGCCTTTTTGGACGCAAAGTTCCGCCAGCGATAGTGTCCGCTCGTCCGTCATAAACTCCAATTGCCTTCCGGTTCCGGTTGGGTCTCAAAGCGCTCTAACCAAGATCGACGCGCATGACAAGCGCTGTCCCGTCTCCTCCACTGTGGCTGTAGTACCCTTTTCGCTGGCCAACTTCCCGGAATCCGAGGGAGCGGTACAGCAAAATGGCGGCTTCATTTGCCGAATCCACTTCCAGAAACAAGCTCTTGCAGCGTTCTCCATAGAGGCGGAACAAGCCGGCCTCCATCAGCTTTTTTCCAATGCCGCGACCACGTTGGCGCGGATGTACAGCGATCGTGATCACTTCCGCTTCATCCGCGACTGTTCTGAGGATTAAAAAACCAAGTGGCCCCTGCGTTCCGTAAGGGCTGGCCCGCCGCGCGACCAGAATGGACGTTCCGGATTGCGCTTTCATACGGGCAAGCTCTTCCACGTCCCATGCATGTTTGAATGAAGCTGCGTGGATTTCGGCGACCTTCAGCAGATCTTCGTCCAGCGCCTCTTCAACAACCGGCGGCTGGCTCCAGAACCACCAAAAACTCATTGCCGTTCAATCCTTCCCTTCGTCTGCGGCGTCGCATCCGGCGGCCGCAAATACAATGGGGAGGGAGACGCCCCTCGCGGATCCGTTATGAGACCAAGCTCGGCAACGGCCCGTATTCCCGGATACCCGCACCTGGAAATCACGCGCGTGTCTTCCGCTCCCACTGCATCGGCAACACGGTCTGCCGCCGAACCGGCAAATCTTATGTCCTCAGGCAGTGTCCTTGCAAGATCTGACAGGGTTTGGACACCGGCAAAGTCAAGTGGTTCGCCATCGTAAGAAAAAAGCTGACAATAAACTTCGTCGCCTTTTCCCGTGAGAGCGACGAGGATCGGGGGGCCATTGTCGCCGGATGCGCAGGACCGTGCGATCGCCGCCAATGTGGTAACACCGACAACCGGCTTTTCCAGAACCAGACCGAAGCCACGGGCAACGGCCAACCCGACACGAAGACCGGTGAAACTTCCCGGTCCGACGGTTACAGCAACCCGGTCGAGATCGGAAAAGGCTGTCGAGCTCTCAGCCATCACGGTTCCGATCATGTCCATGAGCTTCTCCGCATGGCCGCGGCCGATCTCTTCGCCGCAGGTTTCGAAACATGCTGAGGAGGTGCCATCGTCAAGAACGGCGGCAGCGCAATTGGCCAGTGCTGTATCGATTGCCAGAACACGCATGATAACTTGCCACTACCCCGGCCGCTTCGCAGAGTCGAGCCGGGCTTTGGATCTAGGTCCAATGGGGGGCTTGAAACCCACAGAGAAATACCAGCGGGAATAAAAAGGCCCGGCAAGCAGGCCGGGCCAATAAAACAAAGCGGAAATTCGCTTTAGATTGGACGCACTTCCTCAACTTCCGGCACAAAGTGGCGCAAAAGATTCTGAATGCCGTGCTGAAGCGTTGCGGTCGAGGACGGGCATCCAGCGCAAGCACCACGCATGGAAAGGTAGACGATCCCCTCCTTGAATCCCTTGAATGTGATGTCGCCGCCATCTTGTGCGACAGCAGGACGCACGCGGGTTTCGAGCAACTCTTTGATGGTCGCGACCGTTTCCTGATCGCCTTCCTCAAAGAACTCGCCTTCTTCGATGTCTTCACTTTCACCGGCATTCATGACCGGCTGACCGGACATGAACTGTTCCATGATGACACCGAGAATTGCCGGCTTCATATGCTGCCAGTCCGTGTCATCCTTGGTTACGGTCACAAAATCATGGCCAAAGAAAACGGCGGCAACGCCCGGCACATCAAAAAGCTTCTCTGCAAGCGGCGATGCACCAGCATCGGCCTTGGACCGGAAATCATACGTTCCTTCCGGCAGGACGACCCGTCCTGGAAGGAACTTGAGAGTTGCCGGGTTCGGTGTGGCTTCGGTTTGAATGAACATGTTTTCCGTCCTTGCGCTGTCCGCGCTGTGTCACCTGTGCGCCCAATGTGGCAAACGTGTTTGCGGCCTCTCCATCATCGCAAAACACCGATAGGATCTTCTAACCGATCCTGCGTCAGTTTGGAACCGTTAAAAACTAGATAGGTTTTCGTCGCCGGGGATCAAGCGCCTCAGGCGTCTTTCCTCACAGCAGGTCAGGCTAGAGCAGCGATGGAATCATCATCCAGATTTCCCGGAACGATGGTCACAGGGATCGGAAAGGTTCCCGCGGACTTGCCAGCGATCGAGGAAACCAACGGCCCCGGCCCATCCGCGTTAGTGCTTGCCGCCAAAACGAGGATGGCTATGTCGGCATCAGCCTCAATCAGCTCCAAGATCTCTTCACTCATGGTGCCTTCACGGATAACCGTTTCCGGTTCCGTGCGGGCGACTGAGCGCACCCGTTGCGCTGCTTTTGCCAGAGTGGCTTCTGCCTCCTGGTGCGCTTCGGCACGCATGATGTCCTCAACACCCAGCCAATGCTGGAAATCCCCGCGTGCGATGATGAACAGCAATGTGACCACACCGCTGGTGCGCGCTGCCCGCTTGGCGGCATAGACAATTGCGCGATCACATTCCGGTGTGTCGTCAACCACCACCAGAAACTTCCGGCGGTGACCCTCTTCGTTACTTTTTCGAATTGCTACCATGACCGCATGCTGCCATCGGTCCCGGCAAGCCGCAAGCGGCGAATTCGCAGCCTGCAGTACCGGTTCTAATTACAGAATAAACTTCGACAGATCGACGTTCTTCGCCAGATCGCCAATGTTCTCGCGAACGAACTCTGCCGTGATTTCGACCTCCTCCCCAGACCGATCCGGTGCCGTGAATGAGATTTCGTCCAGAATCCGCTCCATGACGGTCTGCAAACGCCGCGCACCGATGTTTTCGACCGATCCGTTCAGATCCACGGCCACTGACGCGATTTCCTCAATGGAATCCTCGGTGAACGACAGTTTCAGACCCTCAGTTTCCATCAAGGCGACATACTGTTTGATCAGGCTGGCCTCAGGCTCTGTCAGGATCGCCCGGAAATCTTCCTTGGTCAGTGCCCGCAGTTCAACCCGAATCGGCAGGCGGCCCTGCAATTCCGGCAAAAGATCCGAGGGCTTCGCAACATGGAACGCGCCGGAGGCAATGAACAGAATATGGTCGGTTCGAACCGGGCCATGTTTGGTCGACACCACCGTGCCCTCGATCAGCGGCAGGAGATCGCGTTGAACGCCCTCTCGTGAAACATCACCGCCGGCGCGGCCTTCCCGAGCGCAGATCTTGTCGATCTCATCGAGAAAAACGATGCCCGAATTCTCTACAAGCGAGATGGCTTCCTCGACGATCTTGTCTTCATCCAGAAGCTTGTCGGATTCCGCATTCACCAAGAGCTGATGGGAATCGCGCACACTTGTCCGCTTCGTTTTCGTCTGGCCGCCAAACGCCTTGCCAAGCAGATCCGAGACATTCATTACACCGACGCTCGCTCCCGGCATGCCCGGCAAGTCAAAGCTTGGCATTTGTGCCTGTGCCGGCACTTCAACCTCGATTTCCTTGTCGTCCATTTCACCATCACGGAGCTTGGTGCGGAAGCTCTCCCGGGTGGCCGGGCTGGCATTTGAACCAACCAGCGCGTCCAGTACACGCTCCTCTGCCAAGACATGGGCTTTGGCTTTCACGGATTCCCGTTTTTCCTCGCGCACAAGCGAGATACCGGCTTCCACTAGGTCACGAACGATCTGCTCAACGTCCCGGCCCACGTAGCCAACTTCGGTGAACTTGGTGGCCTCAACCTTGGTAAAGGGAGCCCGCGCCAATTTCGCCAAACGCCGGGAGATCTCGGTTTTGCCGACACCGGTCGGGCCGATCATAAGAATGTTCTTTGGCAGAACCTCTTCGCGCATCTGCCCCTCAAGCTGCTGGCGGCGCCAGCGGTTACGCAAGGCAATTGCCACCGCCCGTTTGGCGTCCTTCTGGCCAACGATGTAGCGATCGAGTTCAGATACAATTTCACGCGGAGAAAAATCAGTCATTCAGGGGTTTCACTCGCACAGAAGTAGGTGGTCATTGCCGGTTATGTGGTCGCAGGAAGGTAGCGCAGCAAGGGCTGACCTGAAAAGGGCGCCAAAAGCACGCGCCGCAACAGGCTCCAGCCGGAGCCAATAAGCAGAATAAAACCACCCAGCAACAACAGGGTTACGGCAAAGGCGGCCTCTTCCGAAACATTGGCTTCGAGGATCAGATAACCGATTGCAAAACCAAGATAGCTCATTGCGGAGACCAGAAGGGCCCGCCGGTCAACAACCAGCGCCACGATTGCCAGGATCATGAAGAGCGCAATGACAGCAACCGAGTAACCGACCGAACCTTGACCTGAGTAGCTGGAGACCATGGCAAGGATCGAATGCACGATAAATGGTGCGGCCATCAGATGAAGCCAAAAGGCCTTGTCGGAGTTCAGCGTGACGCGGGCTGGATCCTTGATATCAAAGCTCATCGCCAAGGCAAATGTAACGAGCCCGAGAGCCAGGAAGAAACCGACATGATAGCGGTCGATCAGCCCGGGGGCCGCCATCTCGATAAGCACTGCCACGATGAACAGGCATCCGCCGGTGATCCCTGCAATCCCAACCGGAACCTTGAAGCGGAGGTAAAACAGCACCGCGCCGGCTAGGGCGACAAACGAGGTGGGGATTACCAGCCAAGTTTCATAGTTTTGCCGCCAGCCACCGAGGCTGAAACCGGTCAGGTCCTGATCAACGACCAGCCCGAAACACGCCATGAAGAAAAAGGGGGTGAATGCAAGGCTGAGCAGGAAAGACGGCAGAGCCAACCGCATGCGGCGGGAGAAAACTTCCGCCAGCCCCCAAATAGACACAGCGCCAACTGCGGAGATTGCCCAAGCCGGCAACAGGTTCTGCAAACCATACACCAGCCCAACCATCAGTATCCCGATCCCAAGACTTATAAAAATGTCATGGAAGCCGCGCACGAACCGCACTTCTTCGATGTCCGCGTGCGGCAATGTTTCAGCCAATGGACTGGTAACGCCGCGGCGGGTCCAGAAATCGGTGAGCCGCTCAGCCTGATCTTCGGTCAAGATGCCCTCGGAGACGGCGGCCGCCAACCGCGCTGAATCCAGCGGCCTTTCTTTCTCGTTCAATTTGTGGCTCGCCTCGCTCAAGGGATCCTCCGTCCGGCATGCAAAGAAGTCTGTCTATCCGAATTTCTCAAGCTTCCGCCAGCCGGTCGTGCAAGCAAGACAGAAGCACAGCAATCAGTTTTTCGATTTCGCCTGATTGCTTTTACCTTGCATTGATCTGGATCGTTCGAGGAGCCTGAAAGACCTGCTTATTCGGCGGTTTCGAGGACTTCCACCGTGATGCTTTCGTTAGTGTAGACGCAGATTTCAGCGGCCACGGCCATCGCCTTGCGAGCGATCGTCTCCGCGTCGAAGTCTGTATCCGCCAAGGCACGTCCAGCTGCAAGCGCATAGTTGCCGCCAGAGCCGATTCCCATGATCCCGCCTTCGGGCTCCAGGACGTCGCCTGTCCCGGTCAGAACAAGGGATGTGTTCTTGTCTGCCACCAGCATCATGGCTTCCAGCTTGCGCAGATACCGGTCTGTCCGCCAATCCTTGGCGAGTTCGACACAGGCCCGCATCAACTGGCCCGGATACTGTTCAAGCTTGGACTCCAGACGCTCAAACAAGGTGAAGGCATCGGCCGTTGCCCCTGCAAAACCGGCAATCACCTCGCCTTTCGCAAGCGGGCGGACCTTGCGGGCAGTGTGCTTGATAACAGTTTGTCCCAGCGATACCTGACCATCGCCCGCGATAACCACTTTGCCGCCCTTGCGGACCATCATGATGGTGGTGCCGTGCCAAACGGCCGGCTCACGCGATTCGCTCATCTAATCCTCATAACGTCTTTGGTGCGGCGCTGTATGTAAGCATCCCGCCACAGTTTGAAAAGCGACCAGAGCGAGGAGACTGCTTTCACTCGCCCCTTTCAGTGAGATAGCTCTATCCGGGTCGCCCGCAAAAGTGCATCGACCATATTGTCGAGATTGGCGGATGCCCGCTCATCCGCGAGATCCCCGCGCTCATTGAAGGCCGCGCTTGCCTTTGCGACGGAAATCATCTGCGGCAAGACCATTGCGCCCAGCCCAACCTCGAGGATCGTTCGCATGCCGATCAGGCCGCGCATACCCCCAAAGCCGCCAGGCGATACCGCGCCCACCGCGAAAATCTTGCCGCGATAGGCATCCCCTGGCCCTTTGACTCGGCTGATCCAGTCGAGCGTATTTTTCAAAAGCGGCGTGATTCCCGCGTTATACTCCGGGCAAGCGATAAAAACGCCGTCATGTTCGGCGAACAGTTTCTTTAACTTTTCCGCGTTCTCCGGAACACCATCCGCCTCTTCAAGATCCCCGTCATAGATAGGCAATGGATAGTCTTTCAGCGAGATGCGCGTCACTTTCGCGTCCAGAATCGCCAGTTTCTTCGCAGCAAGAGCCGCAAGCTGGCTGTTGTAGGATCCAGCGCGTGCGGAACCAGACAATACGAGAATTTTTGGGTTTCGCATGAAGCCCTCTCCAAAGACATTCAACCTGCTAGGGAAGTTTTAAGCTACGGTTAGTTGGCCTTCCGGTAAACCCAAACGCGGGCCGGAGGCAAGTTCTTCCAGATCCATTCCGAACTGTAGACCGACACACTCCGTGTGAGTGGCTTCACAGGGGCTGCCAAACCGTAGGAAAACTGAACAAGCGGCGCACCGGGCTTCAAAAGCTGAAGAGCTTCTTCAACGAACGCTCGGCGGTGAACGTCCGGCCTGTTGAGCAGCGGCAAAGACGACACGATACCGTCGAGAACATGATTGGCTTCTGCGGCTTCATGCAAAAAACCACCCGGTTTGGAAAGGGTTTGCCTCAAAGCATAGGCGTCACCTTGCAGGACGGGCAAGCCTGGATACCGTCCGCCAAGGTGTTCACAAAAGTCCGTGCTGTATTCAATAAGGTTCAAATCGAGGTTCGAAAATCCAGCGTCAAACAGTGCTTTTGTCACCACTCCTGTTCCCGGGCCGAGCTCAACGACTTTTGAGTGCGGCCGCGGGATCAAGAAAGAGACCATTTTCGAAGCAAGTTCGGGTCCGGAGGGCGCAACAGCCCCCGTGCGAAGCGGGTTTTGCGCCCAGGAACGGATGAACTTGACTTCATCCATAACTTTCATGCGGACCGCATCCGCTTTTTCAAGTTTGTCCCGAATGGCTTCCCGCTTGATCCCGATCCGCTTCAAAATCCACCCTCACACCTGTCATGAAATTTACATATAGGCGTGTTCGGTCAGCGTTACCAGAAGCGGGGCGCGGCGGTTATGTGCTTAAATTGTCGATAAAATCCTTGACCTTGGAGAAAAAGCCAGCCGACGCCGGGTGGTTTTCGCCTGAGGATTCCTTTTCAAACTCCGCAAGAAGTTCCCGCTGGCGTTTGGTCAAATTGGTCGGTGTTTCAACGGTGACCTGAATGTACATATCACCGTGCTGGCTGGACCGCATGACCGGCATGCCCTTGCCTCGAAGGCGGAACTGTTTTCCGGTCTGTGTTCCTTCCGGCACTTTCACACGGCTCGTTGAACCGTCGACCGTTGGCACATCGAATTGACCGCCGAGAGTTGCCGTCGACATGGAAATCGGAACGCGGCAATAGAGGTCTGCCCCGTCGCGCTGGAACAGGTCATGCGGGCGGATTGACAAGAAAATATAAAGGTCCCCGGAGGGGCCACCGCGCACACCGGCCTCGCCTTCACCGGCAAGACGGATCCTTGTTCCGTCTTCGATACCGGCCGGAATATTGACGGATAGGGTCCGTTCCTGAGTTTTGCGGCCCGAGCCGCCACACCCAGTACATGGATCAGAAATCACCTGTCCTTTGCCCTGACAGCTCGGACATGTGCGCTCAAGTGTAAAGAAGCCCTGCGCAGCCCGTACGCGGCCAGCGCCACCGCAGGTCCGGCAGGTCGTCGGGCTTGTGCCCGGTTTCGCGCCAGAGCCTGAACAGATGTCACAGGTGATGCTTGTTGGGACTTCGATCTCGACGGTCTTGCCGGTAAACGCATCTTCGAGTGTCACATCGAGGTTGTAGCGCAGGTCTGCGCCGCGCTCGCGGCCTCCGGATCTCCGGCCACCACCGCCCATTCCAAAGAACTCTTCGAAGATATCCGACATTGTCGAAGAGAAGTCATGGGCGCCGGCACCGCCACCACCGCCAAATCCGCCGTTTTCAAAGGCCGCATGGCCGAACCGGTCGTAAGCTGCGCGTTTCTGGCCGTCTTTCAGCGTGTCGTAGGCTTCATTGACTTCCTTGAATTTCGCTTCAGCTTCCGCATCGCCTGGATTGCGGTCTGGGTGGAACTGCATCGCCATTTTGCGGTAAGCGCTCTTGAGCGCCTTGTCGTCCGCATCACGTGCAACTCCCAGAACTTCATAGAAATCACGTTTCGACATCAAGATCTCTCGGTCTTGTCCTACCGGTGGCTGCCACTATCACTCAGCGCCATCACGGCAAAGGCGCAGGGCGCATGTGCCTGAAGTCAGGCATCTGCGCAACCGGCGCCGGAAATCAAGCAGCCAGCCGGTAAACGGCTGGCTGCACAGGTTTTCAGTTATGCAGATTTCTTATCGTCGTCGTCTTTGACTTCTTCAAAATCCGCATCAACGACATCATCATCGGCTTTTTCAGCATCGGCTTCGCCGCCTTCAGCATTCGCCTCGGCATCGGCTTGGGCCTGCTGATACATGGCTTCGCCAAGCTTCATGGACGCTTCGGCCAGAGCCTGTGTCTTGGCCTTGATGTCTTCAAGGTCTTCGCCTTCAAGCGCGGTCTTCAGATCGCCAAGAGCGCTTTCGATCGCGGACTTGTCGTCTTCGGAAACCTTGTCGCCATAGTCGGCCAAAGACTTCTCGGTCGAATGAACAAGCGACTCGCCCTGGTTCTTGGCTTCTACAAGCTCTTTGCGCTTCTTGTCTTCGTCCGCATGCGCTTCCGCGTCCTTGACCATCTGATCGATGTCGGCGTCGGACAGACCACCGGATGCCTGAATCCGGATCTGCTGCTCTTTACCCGTGCCCTTATCTTTCGCAGACACATTTACGATACCGTTCGCATCGATGTCGAAGGTCACTTCGATCTGCGGAACGCCACGCGGTGCCGGCGGCAGTCCGACCAGGTCGAACTGACCAAGGACCTTGTTGTCCGCGGCCATTTCACGCTCGCCCTGGAAGACGCGGATGGTCACAGCCGTCTGATTGTCCTCAGCAGTTGAGAACACCTGGCTCTTCTTCGTCGGGATCGTCGTATTGCGATCGATCAGACGTGTGAAGACACCGCCAAGGGTTTCAATACCAAGAGACAGCGGAGTAACGTCGAGCAGAAGAACGTCTTTGACGTCGCCCTGCAGAACGCCGGCCTGGATGGCAGCACCCATGGCGACCACTTCGTCCGGGTTCACACCCTTGTGCGGCTCTTTGCCGAAGAACTTGTGAACAGTTTCCTGAACCTTCGGCATACGTGTCATGCCGCCGACCAGAACCACTTCGTCGATTTCACCAGCGGCCAGACCTGCATCTTTCAGCGCGGCTTCCATCGGCTTGACGGTGCGCTTGACGAGGTCTTCAACCAGAGCTTCGAACTTGGCGCGGGTCAACTTCAAGGTCAGGTGCTTCGGACCGGACGCATCTGCCGTGATAAACGGCAGGTTGATTTCGGTCTGGGACGAGGAAGACAGTTCGATCTTTGCTTTTTCGGCAGCTTCTTTCAGACGCTGCAGAGCCAGCTTGTCGTTCTTCAGGTCAATGCCCTGTTCTTTCTTGAACTCGGCAGCCAGATAATCGACGAGAACCATGTCGAAGTCTTCACCACCGAGGAAGGTGTCGCCGTTGGTGGACTTCACTTCGAAGACGCCGTCGCCGATTTCCAGGATGGACACGTCGAACGTACCGCCACCAAGGTCGTAAACCGCGATGGTCTTGCCGTCGTTCTTGTCGAGACCGTAGGCCAGTGCGGCTGCTGTCGGCTCGTTGATGATCCGCAGGACTTCAAGACCGGCAATCTTGCCCGCATCCTTGGTTGCCTGACGCTGAGCATCGTTGAAGTAGGCCGGAACGGTGATAACCGCCTGCTCGATCTTCTCACCGAGATAGCTCTCAGCGGTTTCCTTCATTTTCTGCAGAATGAATGCAGAAACCTGGGACGGGGAATACTTATCGCCGTTGGCTTCTACCCACGCATCGCCGTTGTCGGCCTTGACAATGTCAAAGGGAACCAGCTTCTGGTCTTTAGCCACGGTTGGATCATCGAACCGGCGGCCGATCAGACGCTTGACTGCGAAAAGGGTGTTTGTCGGGTTTGTGACCGCCTGGCGTTTTGCCGGCTGGCCAACAAGACGCTCACCGTCGTCCGAGAACGCCACCATGGATGGGGTAGTGCGGGCGCCTTCTGCGTTTTCAATAACTTTGGAATCTTTGCCGTCCATGACAGCGACGCACGAGTTCGTCGTGCCGAGGTCGATACCAATGACCTTTGCCATTTTTGCCTCTCTTTCTAGCAAACCGGTGAGACCCTTAAAGGCGTCAAACCGGCTCCTCTTTGGGTTTCCGGGATCCTCCCGGATGCCGCGCCGGGGCAAATGCCCAGGATTTGGCGCGACGCTTGACCGCTATATAGGTGGATGAAACTTTGCCTGCAAGAGACCTTTTCACAGGCTATTGCAGGCTTTGGGATATGTCGGCGATATTTCTTTGCAGAAGGTTACCGGCGACACTGCAGCTAAGCAGGTAGTGTTGTTTTCAACGGTTTCACTTCGGAATTTGTTTAACGGCCTCGCATAAGCTGCTCCAGACCAATTTCCTGGCTTCGGAGACAGCACTATGCGCAATCCCGACCTCTGGCACCGCATATCCCGATGCCACCCGGATGATGTGGAGGCATCGTTCCCGTTTTCCCAACGTCTGGCCAGGGACAATGGATGGACCAAAAGTTTCGCAGCGCGTGTTGTTGTTGAGTATCAACGATTTGCCTATCTCAGCCAAATGAAGGCCGGTATGGTCACGCCCAGCGATGAAGTCGATCAGGCCTGGCACTTGCATCTGACCTACACGCGTCATTATTGGGGACCGTTCAAAGAAGCCCTGGGAGCAGCGCTGCATCACATGCCAACAAAAGGCGGTGTGGACCAGGCTCTGATATTTCATAGGGCCTATGAGCAGACCCTCACACTCTATCGCCAGGAATTTGGGGAGCCGCCGCCCGACATCTGGCCACCTGCACACGAGCGATTTGGCAAGGCACCGCATTTCCTCCGGATCAATACACAGGATTTCTGGGTTCTCCGCAAACCGGGCTGGCTCTCAACGATCAAAACTTCTGGACACTGTCTGCGACGTGTTCCTGCATCTATTCAAGGGGCCGCTGCGGTGCTGTTTGCGCTATTCGCAGGCACCAGTTTGGCCCTCGCCCATGGCACACCGGCGGGCGACACCGTGCTGGAACAGCTCCGCAACATGATGTGGCACTGGGCTACACAGCATACGCTCTGGTTTTTCTTCGGGATCGTTGCCGTGGCGCTGGTCCTGATTGCACTGGCGAAAAAATCGACCAAAGGATCCGGTTGCGGCTCTGGCGGATGCGGGTCTGACGGCGGTGGTGGCGGTGGTTCCGGGTGCGGCGGATGCGGTGACTAAAGTTTTCACGTATACCTGTCCCTATGCAGACCATCGCCATCAACGGCCTGACCGGCCTCAAATACCTGCCGGAATATTTTGACAAAACGGCGCAGGAAGCTCTTCTTGCCGACGTTCGGGAGGTCGTTGCCACAGCGCCACTCTTTCTGCCCGTCATGCCGAAAACGGGAAAACCGTTTTCCGTCAAAATGAGCAATTGCGGTCCGCTTGGCTGGGTGTCCGACATCAACGGCTACCGCTATCAGCCAAACCATCCAGTGACCGGACAAATGTGGCCTGCCATTCCGGCGCGTCTCCTTGAACTCTGGAAAGCGGTGGCTCCTGACGCCCCCGAACCGGAAGCTTGCCTTATCAACTTCTATGAACCCAGCGCCCGGATGGGCCTGCATCAAGACAGGGACGAAGCCATGTTTGATGCGCCTGTTGTCTCGGTCTCGCTTGGGGACACTGCAACATTCCGCGTGGGGGGAGCCAACCGGAAGGATCCGACGAAATCGTTCCGGTTGAATTCCGGTGATGTGGTGGTGCTCGGCGGAGATGCACGCCTCGCCTATCACGGTATCGACCGAATTCTCGGCGGCACGTCCAAACTTTTGAAAAACGGCGGTCGGATCAACCTCACCCTTCGACGGGTGACCGCGCCGTAGGTCTCAAGCTGTTTTGTAACTGGCCTCAAAATGCACCGGAAAATTCACAGAGCGCGCAATGAAGCAAACGTTGTGGATCTCAGCGTGGATGGCATCCGCGGCAATCAAGTCCGTGCCTTCCGGCACCGTAATCGTTGGCCTGAGCGTCGCGCTCAAGAAACGCCCAGCGCCGCTCCGCTCGGTTTCGCCCTCGGCAAGCGGCGTATCTTCATAACCCATGACAGCAATACCTGCGTTGCTGGCCAGATGCAGATACCACAGCATGTGACAACTGGAGAGGGCAGAAAGCAAAAGATCTTCAGGGTTATGCAGAGACGGATCACCTCCCAGGACCGGATCATTCGAGCACTGCACCGGCGGCTTTCCGAGTGTGCGAATTTCCCAGGTTCGATCATACCCTTGGTACGTCTTTGTGCCCTGCCCGCGATTTCCCGTCCAAACGATGTTGGAGACGTATTCATGGGTTTTGGTCATGCGCCCTCACTAAATGTATACATTTATACATTTTGAAATTGCACAGCTTTGTCAAGTGCCTTAACTCAGTCATCAGACGACCTTTTTCGGGGGAACAATGTCCGCAGAACACATCGCTGACAGCCTGCAAGCGGATATTATAGCGGGCCGCTACCGGCCTGGCGCGGAATTGAAACAAGGCGAGATTGCTGAGCGGTTCAAGGTGAGCCGTATTCCGATCCGCGACGCCCTTCAGCTTCTGGCCGCCCGCGGCCTGATCGATCTTGTCCCAAACCGCAGAGCCCGCGTGATCTCGCTGACACGTGACGAAATTCGTGAAATCTATGACATAAGAGTTCTGCTGGAATGCAATTGCCTTGCAACAGCGATTGATCAGATGCGGGACGCAGACCTGGAGCGGATTTCCGCAGCTTTCCGTCATTCATCGATCGATGCCGAAACCGCAAACTGGTCAGATGGAGACTGGGCCTTTCACAAGGCACTTTATTTGCCTTCCGGAAAAGCCCGCCAGATCGGCATGATCGACCAGCTTCGCCAAACCTGCCGCATTCATATTGCAGGATATGGCATCCTGCCAGACCAGACCGCTCAATGGCTTAAAGACCACCAAGACATCGTGGGCGCGTGCCATACCCGAGACACCGCGAGAGCCACCCGTGTTTTGAAGCTTCACATCGAAGCTGCGGGTGAGACATTACTGGACGCCATACCGTGACAAACCGGTTCTAGTATCACAGGGTGACGTGAGCCGGAGCCCAAGAAACAAGTATCAACTGACCAGAAGTCCGATCTTTCCAGCATATCTCTTAGACAAAAACGCTTCTTGAGCCGCGACCATATCTTTCAGTGGAAACGTTTTTGAGATCATGGGCCGGATTTCACCGCGCTCGATGTACCCAATCAGGTCTTCAAAGACTTTCGGATCCTGTCTGGTGCAGCCAAAAAACGCCAGATCCTTAAGGTAGAGCGTCCGCAAGTCCAACTCGACAATCGGACCAGCAATGGCCCCAGCAACCGCATACCGACCACCGTTTTTCAAACAGTTCAGCAAATATGGAAAATTCGGCCCTCCAACGAGGTCAAGAACGACGTCAAAGGCTGCTTCAGGCAGTTCATCCTTGCGGTCAAGGGTGGCATCCGCCCCCATCCCTTTCAAGGCTTCGGACTTTACCGGGGTCGTGACGGCCGTGACATGGGCGCCCCGGCGCTTGGCCAGCTGAATTGCAGCCGAACCAACACCGCCCGAAGCTCCGGTAATGAGGACACGCTCCGCACCGAGGGAACTCTTTTGAATCATTCCTTCCGCTGTTGAATACGCGCAGGGAAAGGACGCCAGTTCCACATCGCTGAGTTTTGAGGAGACTGCCAGGGCGTCTTCAGAATTTGCAACGGCATAGTCAGCAAACCCACCGTCGAATTCAGAGCCGAAGGTCACCAGCGGGAGATGCGCATGCTCAGGTTTCTTGGGCACCTGCATTGGCCGAACTAAGACACGCTCTCCAATGCGACCAGTATCCACGCCTTCACCAACGGCAACAACCTGCCCACAGCAATCCGCGCCTTGCACCAAAGGAAAGTTCAGCGCTCCCGACCAGCCACCATCTGTATTCGTAGCTCCGCTAGATCCCTCCGACGCAGTCGCAGCAGTATCGCCTCGGACGCTCTTTGAATACCAGCCGATCCGAGTGTTGATGTCCGTGTTGTTAACGGCTGCCGCCCCGACCCTGATCAAGACCTGTCCCGGCTCCGGGATCGGCACGACAAGATCCTCCCGCCATTGCAAACACTCAAGCCCCCCATGGGCAGTGAGCACCATGCCACTCATGCGGTTCGGTATGTCGGGCATCGGATCTCCATGCAGATAACAAAACAATACTGCATGGGTAGAATGATCTTTCTACCTCGTCAACAATACGGGTGTTTCATCTCATGAACACGCACCGAGTTTAAATGAGAGCGTCAACAGCAATCGCGCTCAGCGCAAGAGCGATCACCCACAGCGCAATGCGGCCGGAGCGTGTATGCCGGGCCTCGGCCTTTCCAATCGATTCAGCCGTTTCCTCGCTAAACCGCAGCCCCTGGGTCGTCATCTTTTCTATTTCTTCCGACATGCGGCCAATCCGGTCGGCAAACAGCGGCATATCCGTTGCAATCCGAGCTAGTGCAGACAGCGCATCCCCCGCATCCCGCACCCTGCCAACAGGCCCAAGATGCTCCTTGATCCAGGTTCCAACCACCGGCTCTGCGGTCCGCCACATGTCGAGCCGCGGGTTGAGAGAACGGGCAACCCCTTCCACAACGACCATGGTCTTCTGCAACATGATCAATTGCGTCTGGGTGCGCATTTCGAATAGTTCGGTCACCTCGAACAATTGCGTCAGCAGCCGGGCCATTGAGATTTCACTGGCATCGTGGCCATGGATCGGCTCGCCAATGGCTCGAATCGCCTGCGCAAAAAGATCGACATCCTGATCGGCTGGCACATAGCCAGCCTCAAAGTGGACCTCTGCGACCCGTTTGTAGTTGCGCGTGATGAACCCAAACAGAATTTCGGCCAAGAATCTCCGCTCGCGCTTGCTGAGCCGGCCGGTAATTCCGAAATCGACAGCGACCAAGGTGCCATCCGGCTCAACGAAAAGGTTTCCCTGGTGCATATCTGCATGAAAGTAGCCGTCTCGCAGCGTGTGGCGCAGGAAACTTTGGATGACTGCTGCACCAAGTGCCTCCAGATCCTGCCCATCTTCTGTGAGACCTTCGACGTCCGACATCTTGCGGCCGTCGATCCATTCCATCGTTAGGACGCCCTTGGCGGTCCGAATCCAGTCAACCTGAGGCACGCGGAACCCTGGATCTTCCACGGTGTTCTCTGCCATTTCTGAGAGGCCCGCGGCCTCCAGGCGGAAATCCATTTCCATCGCGACCGATTGCGCAAGAGTGTCGACGACCGCCACGGGACGGAGCCTGCGGGATGGCGCATGAAAGCGCTCAACCAACCGGGCGACCAGATAATAGCTTTCAAGATCACGCTGGAACCGACGCTGCACACCGGGCCGGAGAACCTTCACCGCGACTTTGCGCTCGGTACCGTCTTTATCGCGAACGATCGCGGGATGGACTTGCGCGATCGAGGCTGCAGCGACTGCCTCGCCGAACTCCACGAAGACATCTTCAATCGGCTGGTCCAGTTGTTCGGCGACCGCCGCCCGCGCTTCCTCGTGATCAAACGGGGCCAGCTGATCTTGAAGCGCCGCGAGATCCTTTGCTGCCTCTTTGCCAACAACATCTTCGCGTGTTGCCAGGAACTGGCCAAGTTTCACATAGGATGGGCCGAGACGGTTCATTGCATCTGAAAGACGCAGTTCTGCACTTTTGTCTTTGACCGCCCGGCGCTCCAGTAGCCGCGCCATGCCGATCGCAAGCCGAGGCCCCGCCGGCAGGTCGGGCAAATGCGCAAGACCGAACACGCCTTCGCGTGCCATGACATAACCAGCCCGCACAAGGCGGAAGAAAGGCATCACCGCAAATGCCATGGATCAGAGTTTCCAACCAGAATGCAATGCGGCGATCCCGCCGGAATAGTTGCGATATGTGACCCGCGCAAAACCAGCTTCGCGGATCATCTCAGCGAAGCGTTCCTGGCTCGGAAACTTGCGGATCGATTCCACTAGATACTGATACGGTTCACCGTCACCGGTCACCCATTTGCCAATAGCCGGGATCGCATTGAAGGAAAACGCGTCGTAGACCTTATCGAGCCCGGGAACGTCGACCTCCGAGAACTCAAGACACATGAAGCGGCCGCCACGCTTCAAGACCCGATGCGCTTCACGCAGTGCCTTGGGAATGTCCGGCACATTCCGGATACCGAAAGCGATCGTATAGGCATCGAAACTTTTGTCCGGGAAGGGCAGGTCTTCAGCGTTGCCCTGCGAGAACGTGATCAGATCGGAGAGACCCGCTTTTTCCGCCCGGTCACGGCCAACATTGAGCATGGAATTGTTGATGTCGCAGACGACGGCCTTCGCAGACCGGTGAGACTTCTCAACCACGCGCGTAGAGATGTCACCTGTGCCACCCGCGACGTCCAAAAGTCGCCATCCGGACGCGCTGGACTTTGGCGGTGCCAGATAGGACACCATGGCATCTTTCCAAACCCGGTGCAGACCGCCGGACATCAGATCGTTCATCAGGTCATAGCGGGATGCGACCTTGTGGAAGACGTCGTCCACGAGGGCCTGCTTTTGCCCCTCGCCGACCTTTGTAAAGCCGAAACTGGTCGGCATATCTTCCGGTGTGCGGGTCTGGCTATTAGCCTGTTGCGTCATCTGCGCGGCTCCAAGCGTCATTCATTTCCAAAATTTGGCCGGACCATAGTACAAGCGCCTTCAGAGCGCTATGTTTGCCGGCCACGAAAACACCATATGCCGCAGGCCTATATCGCGCTGCCTTACCGGAGACCAGAGAATAAATGCCTGAATTGCCCGAAGTGGAAACGGTCAAACGTGGATTGGCGCCGACATTCGAAGGAGCACTCCTGACCAAGGTCGATCAGAACCGGCCGGACTTGCGGTTTCCATTTCCCGACGATTTCGTGGAGAGACTGACCGGTCGGACTGTCACAGCCCTGTCCCGCAGGTCCAAGTATCTGCTGGTGGACACGGATAGCGGTGATGTCTTGATTATGCATATGGGCATGTCGGGATCATTCCGCATCGAAAACGACATTGATCAGTCAACACCCGGGGCGTTTGCGCACGAGCGGAACAAGGATCCGAAACACGACCATGTTGTCTTCCATTTAAGCCTTCCGAACGACGGCAGCGCACGGATCATTTATAATGACCCGCGCCGCTTTGGCTTCATGGACCTTGTTCCACGCACAGACCTGTCCGCGCATCCATATTTTCGGGAACTTGGGCTGGAGCCACTCGGGAATGCACTGAGCGGTGAGGTCCTGGCGCGTCTTTTTGCAGGCCGTAAATCCCCGTTGAAGGCCGCGCTCTTGAACCAGAAGCTGATCGCCGGTCTTGGGAATATATATGTATGTGAGGCGCTCTGGCGCAGCGGGCTCAACCCCAAACGAATGGCGAGCACGCTTGTAACCAAGTCAGGCAAGCCGACGAAGAAAGCAGACCTGCTTGCCCAAAACATCCGCCAGACGCTTGAAGATGCCATCTTGGCTGGGGGGTCTTCTTTGCGGGACCACACCCAAGCGGACGGCACACTCGGCTACTTCCAGCACTCCTTTGCCGTCTATGACCGGGAGAGCGCGCCTTGCCGGACACCGGACTGCACCGGCACTGTGCGCCGTATCGTTCAGTCGAACAGATCGACGTTCTATTGCCCTATTTGCCAAAGGTAGAACTCCACCTGAAACGGCAGTCATGCCTTGCCAGACACGGGCCCGGTCGGCTACCCATGGCGCACGCAATCGAGACATCCTGCCACGGGGAGCAGACACGATGGGATACAAGAACATCCGGGTTGAAAAACGCGGCAAGGTCGGGTTGATCACTCTTGATCGGCCAAAAGCACTGAACGCACTCAATTCGGAACTGATCGCGGAACTCGGCTCCGCACTGGATGCCTACGACGCAGATGAAAAAATCGGCTGTGTTGTGATCACGGGATCTGAAAAGGCATTTGCAGCCGGCGCTGACATCAAAGAGATGCAGCCGCACACTTTCTCAACCGCCTATCAGACAGACCTGATCACCCCGTTTGATCGGGTATCACAGAACCGCAAGCCGATCATCGCCGCCGTTGCAGGCTACGCCCTCGGCGGCGGCTGCGAACTTGCCATGCTGTGTGATTTCATCATTGCGGCTGACACAGCCAAGTTTGGCCAGCCGGAAATCACGCTTGGCGTAATCCCGGGCGCAGGTGGCACCCAGCGCCTTACCCGCTTTGTTGGTAAGTCGAAGGCCATGGATATGGTGCTGACAGGGCGGATGATGGATGCGGAAGAAGCAGAGCGCAGCGGCCTTGTCAGCCGCATCGTGCCAGCCAATGACCTCCTTGAAGAAGCTTTGAAAGCCGCGGAAAAGATCGCAGACTTCTCGTTGCCGGTGGTTATGATGGCAAAAGAGAGTGTCGACCGGTCTTATGAAACAACCCTCTCTGAAGGGGTTCGCTTCGAACGCCGTGTTTTTCAAGCCATGTTTGCCCTGGAAGACCAGAAAGAAGGTATGTCGGCCTTCACTGAAAAACGTTCGCCACAGTTCAACAACAAATAATCTTGGTTCACCAGCGACAAAGCCGTTGACGGCGGCCCAAGTCAGGATTATAAGCAGCGCCCAATCGGTGGCGGTTTTCCGCCGCCGTTGTTTTTTGATCGGGTTCCATCGCCTCGGCGTTCAAGTCCCGATCGTCACCGGACAAGAGTCCCAATATACCGATCAGGATTGAGCCCATGGCCAACACACCATCGGCCAAGAAGGCGGCCCGCAAGATTGCCCGCCGGACGGCCACGAATAAAGCTCGCCGGAGCCGGGTGCGCACTTACCTGCGCAAGGTTGAAGAAGCAATCGCTTCTGGTGACCAGGCTGCCGCAAACGACGCCTTCAAAGCAGCACAGCCGGAAATCATGCGCGCTGCTTCCAAAGGCACCATGCACGCCAATACGGCGTCGCGGAAAGTTTCCCGCCTCAATGCCCGGATCAAGGCACTGAGCGCGTAAATTCGTCCCAAATCGGACAATCCAAAGAACCCGGCCATCGCGCCGGGTTTTTTTAGCCGCGCAATTTTGTGGATTGCCCACATCAGCTGCGACACCCGGACAGATTGTAAAAAATGCTTAACTTCTCTATAGCAAGGAACATCTATATTTTTCAGCACCTTAGAGATATGTAGGCTATCCAAATCCGGTTCAAACCGGATTCGATACGAGTCAAGGTATCAGTTCCGAAATTTTTTTTAACAAAGCTCAAATCCATCCAATCAGGATGCGAAAATGGCAAAAAGTTATTGCAGTAAAAAGCGTTTGCAGCATCACCCACAGATCACACCCAATGTGGCATTTTAGGCTCATTTGGCACTGGAATCGATAATCCGTCAGAACGGCTGTTGAACCGAATGGGCTGGCTGTATATTGTCTCAGTGCTGGCAGAGAAAAGACCGGCGCGACACGAAAAACAGTGCTTGGACCTAACAATGAAAAAGTCAAAACTCCACATCGCTGAGCACTTACCCAACCGGGTTGCAGATGAATACATTGATGTATTCAGTATGTATCATTTTTAGGCGCGCTCCGGACCTACTTAAACTCTCATTCTACTGATAAGAACTTTAATTCAATGGCCGATCGGCCTTTGAAAGGGGGCATTGTGTTTAGCGAATTGGGGTATGCGGGAAACGTTGACGTTCAAACTGCATTTACGGCTCTTACCGAAAATACTCAGGCAGTCCTCGTCGATGTGCGCACACAAGCGGAGTGGACGTTCGTTGGTGTGCCGGACCTGCGTACGTTGGGCAAAGAAACCATCTTTGCCGAATGGCAAAGCTTTCCGCCCAGCGGCCCTAATCCTGCGTTCGTTCAGGACCTTTCTGACCGCCTGAGCAAAAAAGAACTTGACCCGGAGACGCCAATCTATTTTCTGTGCCGCTCCGGCGCGCGCAGTCAGGCGGCTGCCCAGGCAATGACCCAAGCCGGCTACACAAATTGCTACAATGTATCTGAAGGTTTCGAAGGCGGGCTTGATGCACATGCCCACCGCGGGACGCAATCTGGTTGGAAGGCCGCCGGATTGCCTTGGGTACAGGGTTAAGAAATTCCCCTGGTAACCAGGGGAGATAACCGGGCTGTGCCCGGATTGTAATAAAATCGCCCCAAAAACGGGGCACATAAGCTGCTAAAGCGGCAAGGCGTTAGAACGAAGAACGGCTGTGGCGGACTGTTCTTCCCAGTACAGGAGGCAGATAACATGCAGGTTCAGGAGGCAGGCGGCTCCGAACAATGGACGCGGGTCAAAAAGCAACTCCGTGCGGAACTGGGGGACGACGTGTTCACCAGCTGGTTCGCCCGGGTTGATCTGGAAGAACATCAGGACGGCACTGTGCGGCTGTCTGTTCCGACCCGGTTTCTCAAGCAGTGGATCCAAAATAACTACAATGAACGTCTGATGGGGCTTTGGCAGCGCGAATGCGACAACGTCCATCGGATCGAATTGACTGTTCGTGGCGCCATTCGGCCACGTCAGGTGACGGCTGTTCAGCCGAGCCTGCCGGCAGGGGCGGCTGGCGCACAGAACGCGGCAATCGACACACGCTCGGAAAACATTGGTGATGCGACGCATGTGACCCGCGCGCAAGCGGCAACAGCCGCCGTTGGCCGGGGCGACAGCGCATCTGACAGTGCCCGTGATGTTTTGCAGGGCGCAGCGCTTGATCCCAAATACACGTTCGAGACCTTCGTTGAGGGCGATTCCAACAACCTTGCTCTGGCCGCTGCTCGTCAAGTCGCAGCTGGCGGAGCGGTCACGTTCAACCCGCTTTACCTGCATGCGTCTGTGGGTTTGGGCAAAACCCATCTGATGCAGGCCGTAGCATCGAAAGTGCGCAACAGCGGCCGTAAAGTGCTCTATCTGACGGCCGAGCACTTTATGTACAAGTTCGTTGCAGCGCTGAAATCGCAGTCCGCCCTTGCCTTTAAAGACAACCTGCGCACCATCGACCTCCTCCTCATCGATGATATGCAGTTCCTTCATGGCAAGCAGGTGCAGCAGGAATTCTGCCACACTCTCAATGCCTTGATCGACGGCGCTCGGCAGGTGATCGTTGCTGCGGATCGGGCACCGTCCGACCTAGATACACTCGACGACCGCGTACGGTCGCGCCTATCCGGGGGACTTGTTGTTGGAATCCAGGAGCCGGATTTTGTTCTGCGCAGGAACATTCTGGTCTCCCGCGTTGAAGCGGCCCACAAGTCCTATCCGCAATTTGATGTGCCGGACTCCGTGCTCGACTACATTGCACGGCATGTCGCCTCATCTGGCCGTGATCTTGAAGGTGCATTGAACCGTCTGATCGCGCACAATCAGCTGACCAACCAGCCGATCACCCAGGAAATGGCGGAGATGACCTTGCGCGATCTGGTTCGCTCCAGCGAACCGCGCCGGGTAAAGATTGAAGACATTCAGCGCGTGGTCTCCAAGCACTACAATGTGACCAAGGCAGATCTGCTGTCGGCGCGCCGCACGCGTACGATCGTACGCCCGCGTCAGATCGCGATGTACCTGGCAAAGGTCATGACACCGCGCTCGCTGCCGGAAATCGGCCGCCGTTTTGGAAATCGGGATCACACGACAGTTTTGCACGCGGTGCGCAAGATTGAAGAAATGGCCCGTGCCGACTATGCGCTCGCGCAGGAGATTGAACTCCTGAAGCGCATGCTGGACGCCTAAGACGAATAGACTGTCTTTTCAGCCAAAAAAGGGGGGCGTTCCAAGCGAGCGCCCCCTTGCTTTTGGAGCCGGTTGAGGGCAGTGTCTTTCCCCCGCTCCCTCACCGGAGCCCATAAGAATTCAGTCGACCGGACGTTCTGTCTGGTGTTTCACGAGTACGGATGTAGCGTATGAAAGCGACCCTCGAGCGGACCGACCTCCTCAAGTCCTTGACCCATGTGCACCGGGTGGTCGAACGCCGGAATACTATCCCGATCTTGTCCAACGTTTTGCTGCGTGCCGATGGTGGGGCCTTGAACCTGAAGGCCACCGACCTGGATCTTGAGATTGTCGAAACCGTGCCGGCCATGATCGAAATGCCAGGTGCCACGACAGTTCCAGCGCACATGTTCTATGACATTGTCAGAAAACTGCCGGAAGGGTCCCAGGTTGTTCTGGAAACAACCGGAGACGACACCACACTGGAAATCCGCGCCGGCCGTTCGAAATTCACCCTGCAGATGCTGCCGGAAACCGATTTTCCAGATCTGACCGCTGGTGATTTCAGCCACGGCTTCACCTTGAACGCGTCGGACATCCGCAAACTCATCGATACCACGCAGTTTGCGATCTCCACCGAGGAAACCCGGTACTATCTGAACGGGATCTATCTGCACACTGTCGACTCTGCCAACGGCCAGCAATTCCGAGCTGTTGCCACCGACGGCCACCGTCTGGCGCAGGCAGAGGTCGCCGCACCCTCCGGCTCCTCCGGCATGCCAGGCATTATTGTGCCGCGCAAAACAGTCGGCGAAATCCAGAAGCTCTTGGAAAATCCGGAAGCGGACGTGCAAATTGAGTTGTCGGACACCAAGATCCGCATCACAACAGATACGGTTGTTCTGACATCGAAACTCATCGACGGCACCTTCCCGGATTATGGCCGTGTGATCCCGCAAGGGAACGACAAGGAAATGCGCGTTGATCGGGATGAATTCAAAGAAGCGGTTGATCGCGTCTCAACAATCTCATCCGAGCGCGGACGTGCTGTGAAGTTGGCACTTGGCGATGGGCGCATGGTTTTAACCGTCAACAACCCGGATTCTGGCAGCGCAACGGAAGAGCTGGCCGTGGAGTACGACTCGGATCCGTTGGAAATCGGCTTTAACTCCCGATACCTGCTCGACATTGCAAACCAGCTCAGCAGCGACACGGCCCTGTTCCGTCTGGCAGATTCCGGATCCCCGACCCTCATTCAGGACAATACAGTCGACGACTGTTTGTTTGTTCTGATGCCAATGCGGGTCTAATCGCGCCAACGGAAACCGGTCATGACTGCACCCCGGTCGGCACGGCTGACCCGTCTAACCCTGACCGGCTTCCGTAACTATGCCACCATGGGCATCGGCTTGTCGGCAGGCATGGTGGCCTTTGTCGGCGCAAATGGCGCCGGCAAAACAAATATCCTGGAAGCGATCTCCTTTCTGACGGCGGGGCGCGGACTGCGCCGGGCGGCTTTGACGGATATTGCCCGCGTTGGCGGCGATGGGACATGGAGTGTCTCTGCCAAGATCCACCTTGATGATATGGAGACAAGTCTTGGGACCGGAGCCACTGCAGGTGTTCCCGGGCGCAAGGTGCGGATCGATGGTGAGGATATGCGCTCCTCGGAGAGCCTGCTCGACTATATGCGGGTGCTTTGGCTGGTTCCGTCAATGGATGGGCTGTTTACAGGCCCCGGATCCGACAGGCGCCGGTTTCTCGACCGCCTGACCCTTGCAATCGACCCGGCGCATGGGCGCCGTGTCAGCGATTTTGAAAACGCCCTCCGGCAGCGCAACAAGCTGCTGGACCAGGGTGGGTCGGATGCTTACCTCAGCGCCCTCGAACTTCAAGTCGCAAGCCTCGGGACAGCCGTCTCATTTGCCCGTCAGGAAACCGTCGGCCTGCTGAAGCAGATGATTGACGGCCAGCCCGCTGAAAACTCGACCTTTCCGCAAGCAATACTCTCGCTCGAAGGCACGTTTGAAGCCGAGACGATCGGTATGAGCGCTTCAGATCAGGAAGATCATTACCGACGGCTTCTGGAACAAGGGCGGCGTAGGGATCGCGCGGCAGGACGCACTTTGACCGGACCGCATTTGAGCGATCTGAAAGTCCGTCATGCCGCCAAGGACATGCCTGCAGCTCAGTCCTCTACCGGAGAACAAAAAGCACTCTTGATTGGGCTCGTTCTGGCGCACGCTGAACTCACGGCAAAAGTCTCCGGAATGACACCGGTTTTGCTGCTTGATGAGGTCGCCGCCCATCTTGACCCGGACCGCCGGGCAGCACTTTTTGAACGCCTGGATGCCCTCGGCGGTCAGGTGTTTATGACCGGCACCGATGCCTCCCTCTTCGATGCTTTGCCGGTTCATTCGGAAGTGTTTGAAGTCGGCAACAACGAAGCCCGACTGATCCGGGCTTCCGGAGCCCATAAATCCGCCTGAATCTTATGGTTTTCCACTATATTCCCGCCCTGAACGGGCCTGCAGCGAGCGTGCAGTTGAACGCCTGTTGGAACACCGTATAACGTGGCCAAGAAACAAAAACCGATTGGTGAATGATTCGCATGAGCGATATGTCTACGCCCGAGCCCGGCGCCACTCCCGAAGCAGAAAATGGTGCCGAATATGGCGCCGACTCCATCAAGGTTCTGAAGGGTTTGGACGCGGTCCGCAAACGCCCCGGCATGTATATCGGCGACACCGACGACGGGTCGGGCCTGCACCACATGGTCTATGAGGTTGTCGACAACGCGATTGACGAAGCCCTGGCAGGACATGCCGACCACGTCACCGTGACGTTGAACCCCGATGGGTCGGTGACGGTTTCCGACAACGGCCGCGGCATTCCGACCGATCTTCACCCTGAAGAGGGGGTTTCGGCGGCCGAGGTCATCATGACCCAGCTGCACGCCGGCGGTAAGTTCGACCAGAACTCCTACAAGGTCTCTGGCGGCTTGCACGGCGTAGGTGTCTCCGTGGTGAATGCGCTGTCCACGAAACTGGATCTGCGCATCTGGCGGAACGACCAAGAACACTTCATGACGTTTGCCCATGGCGATGCTGTGGGCCCGCTCGAAGTTGTCGGACCAGCTAATGGAAAGAAAGGCACGGAAGTCACCTTCCTGCCATCCCCAGAGACTTTTACTAAAACTGAATTTGACTTCGGGACTTTGGAGCACCGCCTTCGGGAGCTCGCTTTTTTGAACTCCGGCGCCCGCATTATCCTGACCGACAAGCGCGGCGTGGAAGATGTGGTTGAAGAACTTTACTACGAGGGCGGCCTTGAAGCGTTTGTCCGCTATCTCGACAGGGCCAAACATCCGCTCATTGAAACACCGATCGCGGTGCGGGCGGAAAAGGACGGCATCACCGTCGAGGCGGCCATGTGGTGGAACGACAGCTACCACGAGCAGGTTCTGTGCTTTACCAACAATATCCCGCAACGGGATGGCGGGACGCACTTGGCCGGCTTCCGCGGCGCGTTGACCCGCCAAGTCACCGGCTACGCTGAATCGACAGGGCTGATGAAAAAGGAAAAGGTCTCGCTGTCAGGTGACGACTGCCGTGAGGGCCTGACCTGCGTCCTTTCGGTCAAGGTTCCGGATCCGAAGTTCTCATCGCAGACCAAGGACAAGCTGGTTTCATCCGAAGTTCGGCCGGTGGTTGAAAACCTGATCTCCCAGACCTTGAGCGAATGGCTGGAAGAAAATCCGGCACCAGCGAAGACCATTGTCTCCAAAGTTGTTGAGGCAGCGTCTGCCCGGGAAGCTGCGCGAAAAGCCCGTGAACTCACACGGCGCAAGGGCGCGCTGGATGTTGCATCTTTGCCGGGAAAACTTGCCGATTGCCAAGAACGCGATGCTTCCAAGGCCGAACTCTTCCTGGTGGAGGGTGATTCCGCGGGCGGCTCGGCGAAACAGGGCCGGCACCGGGAAAATCAGGCGGTTTTGCCGTTGCGGGGTAAGATCTTGAACGTTGAGCGGGCGCGCTTTGACAAGATGCTCTCTTCCAACGAGATCGGAACGCTGATCACTGCCCTTGGCACCGGGATCGGCAAGGAAGAATTCAATATCGAGAAGCTGCGCTACCACAAGATCATCATCATGACCGATGCTGATGTGGACGGCGCGCACATCCGAACCCTGCTTTTGACCTTCTTCTTCCGTCAAATGCCCGAGCTGATCGAGAACGGCTATGTCTATATCGCCCAGCCTCCGCTCTATAAGGTCAAACGTGGTCAGTCGGAGCAATACCTGAAAGATCAGGAAGCGCTTGAGAACTATCTCATCGCGCAAGGGTCGGACGACACCTCGTTGAAGCTTGCAAACGGCGAAGTCCGTACTGGCCAGGATTTGCGGCAGGTCGTTGAGACCGCGCGAGCGATCTCTGACATCTTTGACGGCCTTCACTCACGCTACAACCGGGATGTGGTCGAGCAAGCCGCCATTGCGGGTGCCCTCAACACCGAAATCCTGGAAGACCAAGGCAAGGCTGATGAAGCTGCTGCCTATATCGCCCGGCGGATGGATATTCTTGCCGATGAGTTTGAGCGTGGCTGGGCCGGAGAAGCCCGCGACGACGGCAGTCTGGTATTCACCCGCACCGTCCGGGGCGTTCAGGAAGTTGCAACGATCGATGCAGCATTGCTCGGCTCGGCGGACGCCCGGCGCCTTGCCGCCCATGCCGACCACCTCAATGAGGTGTATGGCAAGGCTGCCGTCTTGCAGCGCAAGGATGTTCCAACAGAGATCCGCGGCCCCCGCGCGCTGCTGCAGCATATTTTTGCCTTCGGACAAAAAGGCATTTCTCTACAGCGGTACAAGGGGCTGGGAGAAATGAACCCTGACCAGCTTTGGGAAACTACACTGGACCCGAACGTACGCTCGCTCCTGCAGGTCAAGGTACGTGAGGCCGACGATGCCGACGACATCTTCACCAAGCTGATGGGCGATGAGGTTGATCCCCGCCGGGAGTTCATTCAGGACAACGCCTTGGCGGTTGCCAACCTGGACATCTGATCGATTATTACGGATATCAAAAAAGCGGCCAAGGCCGCTTTTTTTAGCACTTACTATCACCGGCACACTTTAAGCGGCTTCGGGCCACGGTTCAGGACGGCCAAAGTAAAAACCCTGAGCCGCTTCGATATCCAACATTCGAAGAAAATCCGCTTCGGCTTTGGTCTCGACATGCTTTGCAATCGTCTTCAGCCCCAGCTCCCGGGCGGCGCCCACCAGCGCCTTTAGCAGGCCCGCTTTTGCCGGATCGTCAAGCGCCTCTTGCGCGACCCCTGCGGCCAGTTTGACCCAGTCGACCCGCAATCCGGTCAACCGGGACAGCACCGGCCAATGGCCGGCAAAATCATCAATCGCTGTCTGACATCCCAGATCGGATACAAACTTGATGAAGTAGGAGATGTCCGCCGGTTCGCGCAGAAAGTCTTTTTCCGAAATCTCGAGGCACAAGCGGGAGGCGAGCAACGGGTTGACTGAAAGCCGTTGATACAGGCTGTCCCGGAAGCCTGCATCCCTTGCAGATTCAGCCGACACATTCATCGTCAACGTGGTGCGATTTGCGGAGCGCTCAGCAGCGTCCAAGACCTTGTCCAGGGTCCAACTGTCGACTTGTGCGATAAAGCCGGACCGTTCCGCGGCGCTGATCCAGGCCTTTGATGACAAACCCTGCGACCGATCTCCCTGAAGACGCAACAAAATTTCAGCGCCGCACTTCTTGTTCCGACTCAAGCAGATAATTGGCATGGAATAGAGTGCCAGTTCGCTGGCCTGAAAACTGCCTGGCTCCGGCAAAACGCCGACGCCTTGCCCAACCGAAGGCCAGTCTTGCGGCCGCACCGTGTGAACCTGGACCGAATGACCTCCGAAACGCTTGCCGCGCAGACACGCCCGGTCCGCCAATCCAAGAAGCGCGGCACCATCACAACCTTCAACCGCAAACCAATCTGCTGCATACGCTACGCCGACCGATCCACCGATTGTGAAAACCCGATCAGACACCTCCAGGCGGATCCTTGCAAAAGCGTCCAGTATTTCCCCGGCAACGGCCATCGCGGCCTCTTTATTCACCGCAGGGAGCATGCCGGCAAATTCGTCTCCACCAATTCGGGCAGCCGTGCCGAACTCGCCCAGGGTCAGAGCCAGACTTGACGCAACCCTTTGCAGCATGTCGTCACCGGCATCATGGCCGCCGAGATCGTTCACCTTCTTGAATTCGTCCAGATCGATGTAAAACACAGCCAGCCCGCTGCTTTCATCTCGCGACAGTCGTTGCAGCTCGGTATCCAGCGCCCTGGTAAACGCCCGCCGGTTTGCCAGACTTGTAAGCGGATCCTGATAAGCCAGACGCCGGTTTTCAGCGATTTCATGGGGGCAATCCACATTCCTGCGAATGATTGCCATCATGCCGGCATCATCACCGCCAACATCGGCTGGCAGAGGAACCAGCCTGATTTCGCACATCTTTCTGTCCGCATCGGTACCCGGCATGGGCCCGTTTTGCGGTATGTAGAGTGTCTGAACGACGCCAACCGAACACTCGCTCAGCTGAGCGGCAAGGTCTTCTGCGTTATAGCTGCCACCAATCGTCTCCAGTATCCGCGCAGCACGCACCTCAGCTGGATCCACGGCATCAAAGATCAGCACCTCGTCTGGGAAATGCTTCAGTGCAACGCCATTGGGGAGAGAACCCTGCGCCTCCAAACGCGCCAATGAAGCCTTCACAGCTTTCAGATTGTCCGGCTTTTCACGCTCATCCGCGATGTCCTGCTCGAATTGAATGAGCACTGCCGGTTGGTTGTTTGCGAAAGAGACGAAAGATGTGCAGAGAATCTTGCGGCAAAGTACGGTTCCGCAGCGAAATTCCAGTGTGCCGTTGGACTGGATCGGCACTCCACTCAAAGAGGTGGACAGCGCGACTTGAACCCGGTCCCATCCATCAGTTGTCATCATGTCAGTTAAAAACTGATAAGGACCTGGATCTGCGGCGGTCTCGCAAAGGTCCAGCAACTGGCTATTTTGCAGAATAATTCGGCCATCCAAGCCGACATAAGCAGCAGGGACCGGCATCACTTCCAGTAGATCAGCGTAAAGCGTCGTCTCGTCGAGCTTCTCTGAGGCCGTGACCTCCATGTTCGAAGCACGCATTAATCCTTGTCTGATCTGCACCAGATCATCCCTCTCAAACAAACAACTGAGGACGCGGAAACTGAAATACTAAGGCGTCAGATTCGATAGCCTTACCTAGCATAAGTATCCGGGGGATTTTCTCGCACTTTCGTTACCCACAGGACTTCGTATTAATATAGTTAATTTGATTTTACTATTTTGATATATATTTTTATTAAAATTTTACTCAATTGAGTGCCGATTTAGTATTTGCCACAGTTTCATCATGCCTTAGCGTTAGGAGAGCCGCTCATGTCGAAACGCGGCGGCACAGATCCGCCTGTTGATAGTACGGGATCAGTTCATGCCAAAACCAACCTCGCTCAAAGTGCGGAATTCCGTTTTTGCAACGCTTGTCCTCAGCAGTATCGCTTGGGCTGCTCCGACAAAGGCAGAGGAAGCGTTTGTTCAATGCGGCAAGGCCTCTTGGTACAATCTGCGGGGCACAACAGCCAGCGGAGAGCAGGCGGACCCAAACAAGCTGGCGGCTGCGCATCCAAGCCTGCCTTTCGGAACACTGGCAACGGTTACCAATCTGAAAAATGGCAAGTCGGTTGTGGTTCGCATCAACGACCGCGGTCCTTTCGTGAAACGCCGCATCATCGACGTGACGCAGGCGGCCGCTCAAAAACTCGGTTTTGTACAACAGGGGATTGCAAAGGTGAAAGTGACGAGCACTACACCTTTAGCTGGAAAAAATACTCCGGATAACTGCCAATAAAAACTGTGAAATGACGCGTGCAGGCCAATCTAATGACACTTCATTCACGTTTTCGGCGAGCTTCAAGGCTTTCATATAACTATATTTTTTTGACTTCGAGATACCACCCATAACGATCAAGAATGAATAACGATCAGTCGCATCTCGGTAAATCAAAAAATAAAATATTTTACGGTAATGACATGACCCCGGTATGCCGCTAGAGTTGCGCCCGTGGTCGATGGGGCCACGTGCACAGTAACTTTTTTCGCGCAGTCTTTAATGGCTGCGCGTTTTTTTTGTTAACGGTAGATGGTCGAGAAATCGTCCGTGCGATCAGCGAGAATTTTTACTTAATATTTACCATGTAATTTTTCCTTATTACACCAGTTCGCCAGCATCAAGCTTTTCCAGGAAAGCCTTCGCACTGTCCAAGTATTCCTGCTTCGTCTCATCCGACATCCGCCGCCAGGTCGCATAAGGCTGGCCAAGCCGCGGGTTGGTTCCCAGCTCGTCGGCATGCCGATCAAGGAAGTCCCAGTAAAGCGCGTTAAACGGACACGCCCCTTCCCCGGTCTTTTTTCTCACGCTGTAATCGCAATTCTCGCAATAATCGGACATCTTGTTTATGTAATTGCCGCTGGAAATATACGGCTTTGAGGCGAGCAATCCGCCGTCTGCAAACTGGCTCATGCCGAGCGTGTTTGGCAGTTCGACCCACTCATACGCATCTGCGTAAACGGCCAGATACCATTCGTGGACCTCGACTGGATCAACACCTGCCAGAAGCGCGAAATTACCAGTCACCATCAACCTTTGAATATGATGGGCATATGCCTCTTCCAGTGTCTGTCCTACGGCTTCTTCAATACATTTCATGGAGGTTTTTCCTGTCCAATAAAATGCTGGTAGTCGGCGTTTTCCCTTCAACGCGTTTTCGCGCGCGTAGCCGGGCATTTTCAACCAGTAGATCCCGCGGACATACTCACGCCAGCCAAGGATCTGACGAATGAAACCTTCAGCTGCGTTCAAAGGACATTTGTCTGCGTAATATGCCTCTTCAACCTTCTCACAAACAGTTCTCGGGCTGAGCAAACCGGCATTCAGGTAGGCCGAGATGACCGCGTGATACAGAAACTTTTCACCTCTTAACATGGCGTCCTGGTAGGTTCCGAAGTTCTCAAGTGCCACCTTCAGAAAATGATCAAACGCCTCTTCGGCCTGTGCGCGAGTGACCGCAAACCAGAACGGTTCCAGTTGGCCGATGTGGTCCTCAAACCGGTTTTCGACGAGATCTAAAACCTCTTGGGTTATTGCATCCGGCTTGAACTGAAGAGGCGCCGGCATAAAGAAATCTTGCTTGGCGGGCTTTCTGTTTTCCGCATCATAATTCCACTTGCCTCCAACGGGTTTGTCCCCGTCCATCAGCAGCCCGGTTGACTTGCGCATCTCGCGGTAGAAGTTTTCCATGCGCAGCTGCTTGCGGCCCTCGGCCCAGCCGCGAAAGGTACTGGCATCGCAGAAAAACCGGCTATCTGACTTAATCTCAACCGGCAGACCCAGAACGTCTTGCCATTGTTTCATGTTCTCAAGAACGCGCCATTCCCCAGGCTCTGTGACCACGACACGTTCCGGCGCAAGCCGCCTGACCGCCCGTCTCACCTCTCCTTCAAAGGACCCGGTATTGTCCGTGTCATCCAACTGTACGTAATCGACAGTCCAACCGGCGTCCCGCAGCTCCTGCGCGAAGTGACGCATGGCGGAAAACAGAAAAACAATCTTCTTCTTGTGATGCGGCACATAGGTGGCCTCTGCCATAACTTCAGCAATAAGAATTGCATCAACTTCTGGATCCGCCTGGCGTAAACTTGAGATATCGGCAAAGAGCTGATCCCCGAGGATCAAGATAAGGTTGCGGCATGTCTTGGCGCTCATGTGATCTCACGTCGCTCGTTGATGGTTCCTAACCATACGCAGCAAACGCTCGAGCCTATCACCTTGGGCAGGTTTTTCTGCGCAAGGGGACGCGTGCAGCTTTGGGATTGGAGCACGGAGTGAAGCTGTTGCTTTTTATCAAAAAGCCGTTGCCTCTTTTCGCGGTCTCTTGTATCAGGACCTTCTATCCGCCGCGCGGTAAACGCGCGCCTGACAAGCACCCGTAGCTCAGCTGGATAGAGCGCTGCCCTCCGAAGGCAGAGGCCAGAGGTTCGAATCCTCTCGGGTGCGCCATCTTTTCGGTTTTACTACTCTCTTACATGCGGTTTCCGGTCGTCAACTTTTTGACGATCGTCGGTCATCTAATGCGCTGAGGACGTCGAACGTATTCCTTCCGCTGTTCAGAGACATAACCCTAGTTCTCGGAGCTGTCAGCGTCCCTTTCCGTGCGGGCCCAACCAGCCCTTTTTGGTCTGAACACAGCCGCTGGAAACTTGGCAATGCGCACAACAACATGCGCCACAAGTCCCAAGAGATTTCTTGCGGAGATGACATCCCGGCCATACACCCACCAAGCTGCCAGTGTCGCAATCAAAAACGCCAACAGTGTCACAAAAGCCATTCCGAGGGGGATCAAGTGCAGCTTCAAAAGGGCCGACAGGATCAAAGCGCTTACAACCGCAACACCTTGCAGGAGGATGAGGATCGTCAAGGGAGGCACGAGAACACTCGCGGCCAACGCGGCCGCAGACCACCTGCCCTGAGCAAGGTGTTTCGGTAAACGCGACAGTGCCACCCCCATGAGCGAGAGATGACCGCGTACCCACCTGGACCGCTGGGTGGTGGCGCCCTCGACCGAGTATGGCAGAGGGCTCAGGATGATCGCTTCATCACAGAAAATCGGAGGGGCGCCTTGGGATGCGAGATCCATCCCCAGTTTCATATCTTCCACCAGATGCCCATGCGCCAGATCAGCCTTTGCAAGAACGTCCCATGGAAACGCCATGCCGCTGCCGGTCAGGAGCGAGGGACCGCCCAAATTGCAGACACCGAGCAGACGGACCCAATTTTTGAGACGGAAGGTGAAGACCGAGACTTTCTGCGCATTCGTGTCTTCAGACTGAGTCATCAGATACCGCGCCTGGACAGGACGCCCCAAGTGGCCCGCCACCCGCCGGATCCTGTCCAACGCCGAGGCTTCGGGTACGCAGTCGGCATCCAAAATCACCACGCAGCCGGGCGGGTTTTGCTCGAGTTGGCGAACACCAAAATCAAGAGCGAATCCCTTCCCGCGGTGATCCGGATCATTTCGCTCGATCACTTCGGCCCCGTTCCGGCGCGCAACCGACGCGGTGTTGTCGGTGCAGTTGTCGGCAACAACCAGGATCCGATCAAATGGAAAAAGCCCCTTTTGGCTTGCTTTCAAGGTTTCCGTTAACCCCGCTTCCTCATTGTGCGCCGGTATGAGAACAACCATCGGGGGGCGCTCTTCTGAACACTGAATTTGCCGCTTTGGCAAAAAAACGGCTGCAAGAACTTCAATGCAATAGACAACTGTCATGACAAGGGTGATCGACACCCAAACCAAAAGCCCGGTGTAGGTCACAGCTCCCAACAGAGTTATTGTATCGGTTGCCGGCATTCGGCAGGCTCCTGCAAAATTAGCGGATGAAAAGACATAAACTCCAGCAACTGGAAGTCACCGCAAAGCATCTGCACTGTCATAAGCGCTGGCAGTCATCCTGTCTTGCCTTTGATGGAGCTAATTTGCCTAATCCGCATCGACTTGCCCATCGAGATAGAGTGCCAGTGCAGCGACCGGACCGATCGTCTGATGTACGGTGTATTCCTGCTGTATGATCACATCTGGAAACTCTATTAGGTTTTCAAAATACGGAATTGCAAACCGTGATGGTTCAACCTTGGTGTTTTGGGACTGAGATGTCAGTCCAACCTCAGCAAGCGGAGACCACGACGGTCCGAAGATCCATCCATAGGCAAAAGCATTTGCCGGAGCCCAGCCGTAGATGATGATCCCCGACGGGGCTTGAACGCCCATCGCACGATGGTCTTCATGAAGTGGATGCAGTATTTGCCGTGCCCCCACTCCGGTCATAAGGCTCATCCCGGTTTGGTTTGCACCTAGCAGACCATTCAGGGTTTCCAGCACAAGCCCAGTTATGGCGTTGTCACCTGTCAACATGTGCGTTCGCATAGCCAACTGCGCTATTCCAGAATCTGGCGGACCGCCCTGTCCCCATCCCGCAGGAGCGTAAGGGTGTTTCATGCTGGGATAGGTGTTCGTTTCCTGGGCCTCCAGCAGAAGCGCAGTTTCTGATTTGAAGAGATTTTCCAGCGTCTTGCGTATGCCTTGGTCCGTTTCCGAGCTGTTGATGTAGTCCCAGGCGGCATCGCTCTTTTCCAGATACAAATCCCAGTGTTCCCTCAGCCGTTCTTCTGCGGCTGTTCGAAATCTCAGCTCTCCAGTTGTGCGATAGAGAGAACTGGCAGCAACAACGCGGAGCGTTTCAGCTTCCTCCTTCAACTTTATACGTATTTCGGACCAGCCGTCAGAGTCTGAGTAGCCTCCGGCAACCAAACCTGCGACCGCATCCGCATAAAAAGCATCCAGGTCGGAGAACCCAGCCTCGGCAGCGTCCCAGGCCCGGGAAGCACTGTCTTTATAGACATCGGCAAGATCCGGTTGGCCGTAGGCTTCCAAATGCCGTGCAAGGCTTCCAGCGATTGCCGCATATGTGTAGGTGCTGCTGATGTCAGGTGCATATGTGAAAACAGGAAGGGTTTCCAGAAAACTGGCAGTGCCCAGCATTGGATGTCCAGCGCTTTCAATTCCGCCCCGGACTGTTCCATCAGGACCTTGCAGTCTGCGGAAAAAGTCGATCGTCCATATGGCTTCATGAAGGAGGTCCGGTAGGTCATCGGTGCCGGCATAAAGCTCTGGATCCAAGTACTCTGAGGATTTCGGAATGCCATAGGATGTCCTCAGGCGGTCCGCGGGCAGATAGTCGAGAAGATCAAGAAACAGGCGGGACACGCGAAGATGCACAATATGACGATCCCAATCACCGGCATCCATATAGCCTCCCCAATAGTCGGCCCCAGCCGATTTTCCATTGCGCCATGTGCTGTTGGCCGCATCCTCAAACGGCACAAGCCCCAACGTGCCGTGGCTGGAGAACGACAGAGGCAAGGTGCTTTCGGCGATTTCCACATTCAGACCTGGAACGAAAGCAGCCGGCCGCTTAAAACCAAACCGCCCATCCAGCGCGATCCCGCTGCGATGATTGTAAAGCCCTCCAAGTGCTGATCTGCCAATGTCTTTCCAGTGGTCTGAAGACACCTGAAACACATCGGACACGCCGAGCCCATCCACACGAATCCGGTAGCTCCCGTTCTGCTTTGGCACCCAGTCGCTGTAATCCAATTCAAAAACGTAAGTGCCCGCCCGGTTGGCCGAATAAGCGCGACGTGCAGTGGCACCTGGAGCCACTGTGGGTGGCAGCGCAGACCGACTGTCGAAAATTTCGATCGTTTCCAAAGAAACCGCCCCGACTGTGGCGAATACCGCGGCAGCATCTTCGGCGCCGGATAGTCTCTGAAGCACGATACGCTCGCCAGTTTGAAATTCATGGCCTGGCACAGTGATTGACGAAGTCCCGGATGTCTCGATCCCGGTTACGGGTACCGCCCGCTCTCCGAGTGCTGCGTAATCAATTAGCGGCGACCCCGGTCCATTCCATGGCTCTTTCGCGTCCGGCAACGACTTGAGTTGCATATCGTCGAAATACACCATGGAGCCCTCATCATCCAGAATTGAAAACCGGGCGAGACCGTAACTGCGGAAATCAATCGCGCCGGCACCTGGGCCTCCTGGAACCCACAATGCGAGATACGCTTTTTTTGAGTGATCTTCCGGGGCGTGTCCGACTTGTGTGGACCGGATGCCTAGTGCACGTGTTATTGACGGGTCATAGGTGAACGTGGTCTCGGGAAACAGGTCACCAGGCCAGCTAAGGGTGTGTGTCCCGAGCTCCAAAGGATGGCTCAATTTCAGAAACACCTGGTGTTTCATCGCCGCTGCCGTCTGGCTGCGACCGGATGATGACCGATAGAAGCCGGAATCGTAGGGCAGCGATTTCCTGTAGACAGACGTGATGGCGGGCTGGCCGTTTAATCGGTATCCGTCGGCCTTATCGATAACCGCTCGCTCGAGCAACTCAGCCGGTGGCGTGTCGGCCAACCTGAGATGGCGCCGCTCGGGACCAATCACCATCCCCCAAGTGTCGCCATGCGGAATCCATGCCCCCACCGGTTGGGGGAGCGAACCTTCAAGCTCAATTATTGCACCGCGTTTGAAGTTGGGATCTTTGATCTCAACACTGATCATATCGGGCGTTGCAATCGTGACTTCCGCGATACGTAGATCTTTCGCAAAACCAGATCCTGTTGCCATAAGAAGCCAGACAATTCCCAGCCATAGCCTCAGACGAAAAACCGGGAGCACATCATCCATTAACAGAATCTCGTTATTCCAAAGCGGGGTTCAGATAGTATCAGCTGAAATGACAAAAAAAGCCTGAATTAGGTTCGGTGCGAATAGTGAAGATAGCGTTCGTTCTCATCGTTTTGTGTTGCACGCTGCCGCTAGCGCTTCTGGTGCGGCGGTATGAGATCCTCACGCGCATCTTCTGGATTTCCTTTGGCGCCGCAGCCTTTTTCATGACCACCATACCGCTACTTGATATCGGCGTTATTAACGCCCCCGATGGTTGGGTTGGTTTTGTTTACGGCATCGAGATTTCGATCGTCGATTACCTCGCGGTAGTGGCGTTTTTCATACTTCCACGCCACCGCACCTCTTGGCTGTTATTCTTGCCGTTCGTTGTTTTCACGGCCGTTGCAGCAACATCAGTCCCGAACGCTGCCAACCCGACAGTCGCCTCCTTCGGGGTCTGGCAATTTGCCAAAATGGCATTTGTTGCAGCAATCGTCGCCCGTGCCTGCGCGTTTGAAGAGGTGCCCTATCTTCTCCTGCGCGGTATGGCCCTTGGCATTATGGCCCAATTGGTCGCGTCCCTGTGGCAACGGTTTGGGTTAGGGTATACTCAGGCTCCTGGCTTGTTCTTGCACCAAAATACACTTGGGATGATCGCTCATTTCGTCCTTTACCCGTTTCTTTACATGCTCCTCACCCAAAGCCGGGGCACGATCTGGAACGGTCTGATTATTCTCACCGTCTTGTGCTGCATGCTGCTCACCGCTTCCCGCGGAGCAGTCGGTTTCACGGTCATCGGCATAGCCCTCACTTTTATGATCGTCGCTCTGACCGGTCTTACCAACCGTATCATGGCAGCCGCCGCCCTCGCGGGGATCGCAGCTCTTGCGCTTGCACCGGCAACCTATCTTGTTTTCGAAAAGAGATTTGAAAGCGCTGCTCTAAGCGAAGATGTTTATGACGAGCGCGCAGCGTTCAACAGGGCCGCAGACCTCATCAGGGACGATTTCCCTGCAGGCGTTGGCTTCAATCACTACACCTATACGCTCAAGCGGTATAACTACTCCCAGCTTGCTGGCGTTCATCAAAACGAAGGCAACATCAACAACATCGTCCATGACGCTTACAGGTTGATAGGTGTAGAAACCGGACGGGCGGGCCTGCTTTCATTCTACGCTTTGCTGGCAGTGCCATTGGTTACCGCATTTTTTGTTGGGTGGCGCCGCCGCTTGATGCCCGATGGCGGGTTACTTCTGGGGTTTGGCACGGCAATGCTCATCGCCTACCTCCATTCTCTGTTTGAATGGATTTTCCTCATCAAGCAGGTGCAGATCGTGTTTGCCATCGTGGTTGGAATGACATTTGGCATTGCTAGCCGTCGATATGCGGACGAGACGTCTATACAGACCAAGGTTGCAAGCGAAAATCCAGTCGCCACCTTCACGTTCAAAGCGGGGGCTTTGAGCAAATAGGCACGGCCACAATTGGCTCTGGGTTGGGCGAACGGGTGTATAGGTTTCCGTAACCATAGAAACCGATATACTGTCACAATTTTCAATGGTCAGATTTCATTTGGCCCGTTTTTACAAATTTGAACTAAATCTGACACTCAGAGTGCTACGATCAAACCAGACGACATGTGGTGGAGTAGGAATTGCGGCTTTATCCGAACACAACAGCACGGCGATTTCCACTGCGGATAATCGGTGTTCTATTGGTGCTGTTTCTGGCGCTACCGATGGTCGCTTTGAGCGGATCGATCCCGACTAAGGCGGACGAATACCGCCTCGGTATACAGGACCGGCTGCGCATCTATGTGGCGGAGTGGCCCGCCCTTACCAATGAATTTGAGGTCGGCGCATCCGGCAGTGTGGTGTTACCCATCGTGGGTGAGGTGGATGCAGCCGGGCTTGAACCGCGGGAGCTCGCCACAGAAATCGCTAAACGTCTCCAAGAGCAAGCCAAACTTCGCTCACTCCCAAATGTAGCTGTCGATATTTCCGCTTACCGGCCGTTTTACATTCTTGGAGCAGTCACATCGCCGGGCGAATACGCGTATCGGCCCGGGATGCTGGTGCTCAACGCTTTGAGCATTGCCGGGGGCGTTTATCGTCCGCCAAGTCAGTCAGAGTGGGGCCTTGAAAGCTCTGCCATCAATACATTGGGTGAATTGCGAACCCTCAGAAGCGAGGCGGCCGACCTAGAAGCGGAAAGGGTCCGTTACGAGGCTCAAGCAAAAGGGGAAACCGTGTTTCCGCCGCTCCCAGAAGATGCGCCGCCAAATCTTACGCGGGCGCTCGCCGAGCAAGCTCAGCTGTTTAGAGCCTCACTGCAGCGTTTTAATAATGAAAAGAAATCACTGACAACGGCAATTACCCTCTTTGAAGGCCAGATCACACTGCTAAATCAGCAGCTGGAAGATGCCAAACTCAAGCTGGATTCTTTTCAGACGGAGCTGGAAAAAATCCAAGATCTGATCAAACAGGGCTACGGCTCACCCCGCTTGCTGCCGCTCAATCGCGAAATAGCAGACGGACAGCTGGAGAAGAAGCGACTTGAAGTGGAACTCCTGCGCGCCGAACAAGAACTCGAAGCTGCACGTATCGAGCTGCGAGATCATGAGTCGAATTACCTCGACGAGGCCGAAACACAACTCGTCAGGATACGGTCCGAGTTGCGCGCCAATCAGGAGCGGGTCAAGACACGGGAAAGCCTGGTGAATTCCGCGAGTGGCTTCACAGACCGCCAGCGGCCAAATAGTGAGCTCAGTTTGCCACAAAGCCTCACTTTCACGATCATTCGGACGGTCGACGGTGAGGTTCAAACACTGAACGCTGAGGAAACGACAAGCGTCAACCCCGGCGACATTGTGAAGGTCGCACGCTTTGGAGACGACGACCTGTCCGGAGCCATACCTCAGAGAGTGTCATCTGGCAGCCTTCGGCTTGGAGAATAAGACAAAGTGGACGTTTCTTCTCTTCCAAAAACAGCCGTCAGATCGCTGCCAGTGTCAAACGGATCGACGTATGACTGGCAATGGATGGCGCGCGCTTTAATCGAGCGCCTATGGGTAGTCATTCTCATCCCGGCAATCTTCGGCGTACTGGCAGTCAGTTATGTGCTTGTCAGGCCTGCGACGTTTCAGGCAACCGCGACACTTGATGTCGTGAACTTACGCCTCTTGCCCGGCGGGGGTTCCGGGGTGTTTCTACCTGAAGCGCAAGCCTTGCCGACGTTTCTCGATACCCAGCAACAGATCATCGGGTCCACCTCAATCATTATAGCTGCAATCGAGACGCTGGAAGGCACAGCGGCAGATAATGAAGCCGATGACGTGAAGACCGTCTCGGATATTAAGGAATTGGAAGCCTTCCGTCAGAGGCTGATTGTTTCCCGCATCGGGCAGAGCAACCTCATTAACATCAGCTTTCGGTCCGACGATCCGCAAACATCAGCAAACACTGTAAATGCAGTCGTTGATGCGTATCTGGCAAAACTGGAGCAGGATCGGTTGGAAACCGCGGAAGCGGCAAGCGGCTGGCTTCAGGAGCAACTTCGCTCTGTCGGACCAAGAGCGACGGTGGTGTCGGCAGCCTACCCGCCAATTCACAAGAGCAACACCCGAGGTCTGTTTATCATTGCCGTCGCTGGGGTAATTGGTGGATTCATCGGGCTATTTGCAGCCCTGATCTTGTCTTTCTTCGACACGCGCATCCGAAACCCGGAGCAACTCGCGAATGTCATTGGTCAGCCGTGCCTTGGAGTAGGCAAAACCGGTTCACGCACGAAAAAGAAGGCTGGAACTGCGGGCAACAAAAAGGAACTCCGACCGGCTTCTGCCAAAGCAGAGGTTGATGACTCAGCCTTGTTTAATGTCGCTTCGCTGATACAAAGTTCAACCTCTGAAACTGGCAGCCGAATGCGCTACGTAGGGATGACTTCGCTGCAAAAAGAAAGCGGCAGCGCTTTGGTCTCCGAACAATTGGCTCGCCTCATTTCAACACCCGATCATAAAGTTCTTCTGGTCGACGCAAACGCATATAGCGGTGCCGCTTCGTCAGAAAACCAAGTCACCGATGGTCAGCGCGGTCTGATCGACATCATTATGGGCGACGGCGAGCTGTCCGAAAAAGCTGTGAAACGGGAACCGGACACCGGACTCTCGACCATTTCCATTGGCACAGTTAAAAACTCTCAACGAGCTGGGCAGTTGATCTGGTCAGACAAGTTGCGGGAGTTAAAGCCATCATTCCGGCAATATGATTTGGTGATTTTCAACCTGCCACCACTGTTTGCGTCAACGGACGTGGGCGCGGCGTCGAAGTACCTTGATTCAATCATTTTCGTCGCAGAATGGGCAAAGACATCACAAACGGATCTGGCGACCGCGCTTGCACTAAACCCTTCAATTCATAAGAAAATCATTGGCTCTGTGTTGATAAATGCCAAAGAGAACCCATTGATCTTTTTGTTTTCTCCGGTCGCAAACTTCTTACGGAAACAAAGGAATTTTCTATCCGGTACCGCCAAGTGACAGCGCAATCGACGCATTCCCCCAAGCCGGACAACGGTGCCATCGGTTACATCCTAAACACATATCCAGTTCCGAGTGCGACATTCATCCGGCGGGAGATTCACGCACTTGAAAATCTCGGGTTCAAGGTTACGCCGTTTGCCTGCCGGCGTTTTGCCGGTGATCTTGTAGATCCAAAGGATCGGAGCGAGGCTGCGCGAACTGAATATTTGCTTGATGGAAAACTTGCCGACCTGCTTCTGGCGTCCATCCGAGAGATCTTTACAAACATTACCGGCGTTTGGCGCACCCTGCCGATTTGGAAACAGCTGCACTCGAACGCCGACGGCGGTTTCGTCCGGCACGTAGCTTACTTGATGCAAGCCGCGAGCCTCCACCAAAAGGCGAGCCGGTCCGGAATCCGGCATCTTCATGCACATTTCGGAACCAACGCCACTGCCATTGCGATGCTGGCGCATTCCCTGGGAGGACCAAACTACAGCTTCACAGCACATGGCCCGAATGAGTTTGAAAATCCGGAGGCTCAGAGTTTTGCGCTGAAGATCCAGAATGCGGCCTTCGTATTGGCTATTTCGGATTATTGCAAAAACTTGCTCTCCAGCTTCACCCAAAGGCCTGAAGACAATGAGAAAATTCATATTGCGCGCTGTGGGATAAAACTGGATGACTATCGTCCGCAGCCCCCCGTCAGCGCCACAAACAACACCTTTGTCTGTGTTGGACGGCTGTGTCCGGAGAAGGGTCAAGTCCATATTCCGTCTGCCGTTTCAGCTTTGAAAGCGGATTATCCCGATATCAAAGTCATCCTGGTTGGCGACGGAGAGAGCCGCGCTGATGTGGAAGCTGCGATCAAAGAACATGCGGTCGAGGACCATGTCATCTTGCACGGGTGGGGCTCAAACTCGGAAGTCCAGGACTTCATAAAGTCGTCACGCGCCCTTGTTCTTCCCAGCTATGCGGAAGGCCTTCCAATCGTCTTGATGGAAGCTTTGGCCCTGACCCGGCCCGTTATTACGACGACCATTGCCGGCATACCGGAACTGGTAAATGCCTCATGCGGGTGGCTGATCGAACCAGGCGACGAAAACGCGTTGGCGGAAGCCTTTCGCTCGGCCCTGTCAGCCGATCCCAAAACACTCCAGGAGATGGGTGAAACAGGGCGCCAGCGCGTCACCGCCATGCATGATATCAGTGATTTGGCACAGGCCCTGTGCGAGCACCTCAAATCACATGAACATGACAACGTCCGTAGGACACCGCACATCTAAAGACTCAAGCGCATACGTCTTGCATTCCATTTTTCACAGTTTGCAAGACATCCGATGTCAACACAGAGATACTGGCCGCTGTTTTCATGGAGAAGAACTTGTACGCAAACATTGCAGCATGCGCCGATACAAAGGTCCTTCCAGGTTTGGCCGTCACTATTCGCTCGTCATTGGAGCACTCAAGTATACCTTGCCGCATCCACGTTTTAGCTGATCGGCTCTCAGAACAAGATAAACAAAAGTTGTCTAATTCCTGGAAACCCCATCCGATGTGCCAGGATGTAGTATTTTATGACATTGACTATCAGAATATCTCTAAATTCCGCTCAACTATGTATCTAAAGTCAAAATCTGCCTATTCGCGATATTTTATTTCTGACTTTTTGGGAGAAGAATCAAAATGCATTTATCTTGATTGTGATCTGTTGGTGCTCCGCGATTTGGCTGAATTGAACGCAGCCAACATGCACGGGAAGACGATAGGTTCTGTTCGTGATATTTCCGTACGGACCGCTGATCCTCACCTCTTCATTGGTGAACGGCTTCAGCTCACTAATCCATACGACTACTTTAACAGCGGTGTTTTGATTATCGATCTTGATCGCTGGCGGAAACTTGATGCCAGAAACCGTTTGGTCGATCTGACGCTCGAACGTGCTGACACTTTTCATTCGCAAGATCAGGACGCATTAAACGTATTTTTCGACGGCGACACCGAATTTCTGGATCCTGTCTGGAACACGTCACAATACGAACGGCCGGATACCGTGGAGAACCGCATCATACACTTGATAGGAACGGTGAAGCCTTGGCACGCGAGATACAAAGAAAAATTGAGCGACCCTTATCATCGAACCGAGATCTGGGACCGCTTTTATGATGTGTTGGATCGCACAGCCTACGCTGGCAATCGGCCCTGGGATCCAGCCGGATTGGGTGTTGTAAAGGAAACCATTGAAAGCAAAATCCCGAAAATGGATATGGTTACTGGCAAGATCAGACGGACACTCCAGAAGTTTCTGAACTGATCAGATTAAAGGGTTAAGCGCCTCGGCAATTGTCAAAGACGTCTCTGCACGACCAGCATCAATGAACTATTTCGTTTGTTATGGACCGTCATGGCGCTGAACTGCGAAACGCACTGTAGCTTTTGGTGAACCCAAATTTCCGCTCAGTCCATATCGCAGCATCTGGGAAGAGTGCGAGCATCTCCCCTCGCAAAACAACCGTGGTGCCCAACATCATATTCGTCCAAGCCGGCAAGCTTTTGCGCCAACGCTTCATGAAAAAACGGCGTACGGATTCAGGGTAAAACCACCAAAAAAACATGTGACAATGCGCTTCCATAGGAAACCAGATTGAAGGTGTCTGCACCCAGTACCTAGGCGCCAGACGGCGGACTTCTCTGGCCATCTCAGACCGTTTTGTCTTGTCTCCGACATGTTCAATAACGCTATTGGAAAAAACGATATCGAAGCTGTTGTCTGCAGCAAATTCGACGTTGCATGCATCCCCTTCAACCAAAGTGATGCGATGATGGGACTGTGGCACTGTTCGCGGATTGTATCCTGGGAGATTTAAGATCGTTATATCCAACGGAATCGGGCAATTCTCCCAAAACTCAGGCACACCGCCTAAATCCAGTACGCGTTCTCCATTTCGTATTCCCAAGTGACCGATAAAAGCCTGCATCCGGTAATTGCGCGTCTGTTTTGTGAACTTTTTTTTCAATGGCTCGGTAATGCGCGACGTCACAAAATGCATATCCCAATACCTCTAAAGACCAACATTTGCATGAAAACCAAAAGACAAATTTCGCCGTTAGATTAACCCCAGCCAGGCTCTTTCAATTTTTGTCGCTGAAAATGGCAAACAACTACGATCTGCACACAAGCACTACTTATATTCAATTATTTTGCTATTTCGCATCAGAAATCTGTTCCAATAATGTTTTAGGACACCTTGAAACTCGGCAAACTTTCCGATCAGTTCATAAAACCCAATAGCCGCAGGACGGCCCGCCCGAAATGACCGGAGCATCAGCCGAACAAGCTGCAGCGGATAGAGCAAGAACAACAGTAAGAACGCCGGATGGATCATCCCGGCAACAACAGTAACACTTGGCAACGCGCCCCCCCAAAGAACCGCCCGGAAAACGTTGCGTTGCCAGATCCTCTTCGGTGAGTTCCGGTGCCGCCAAGAAACCTCAGCGAATGCGTGCCCTGCTCGAACCGAGCGTTTCCACCATTGGGAAAAACGCTGCAAGTCGGCATCGTGGAGGGTCATTTCGGCATCAAGCCGCCAGATCCTCCAGTCCTTCTCCCGCAACCGCAGGCACATCTCTGGTTCTTCACCGGCGATCAAGTCATCACGGTATCCGCCAGCTTCGTCGAAAGCTGCCCTGCGGATCAGGCAGTCTCCACCGCACTCCTGCCGCTCGCCAATCGGAGTATTCCATTCTAAGTCGCACATAGCGTTGTAGATGGTGGCGTCGGGAAATTGTTCCCGCCGACGACCAAAAGCAACTGCGACTTCGGGGTGATTTTTCAGAAAATCCAAGCTGGCATCTAACCAACCGGCATTCAATTGGCAGTCACCATCCATGAACTGGATGAAAACGGTATCCGGGAACTGTTGAACAAGCCTACGATAGCCTGCATTCCTAGCACGGGCTGCCGTGAACGGGCGGTCTGCTGGCAGAGTTTCAACTTGAAAACCTGCTTCCTTAGCCCAGCTGACGCTATTGTCTGTCGATCCGGAATCGACATACACGACCCGATCAGACACCCCCTGAAGGGATTTTATGCAGTTCCGGAACCGCTCCCCTTCGTTGCGGCCAATGATCACGATCCCAATTGTCATCTGCGCTGGCCTATCTCCATTACACTCCGCCAGCGGAAAGGAGCGGTAAAACGGCGTCGAGCGAGGAGCCGTAACCCGCCGCACTCCTGCCCCACATCAATCCTGCCGTCGCTACGACAACAATCGCAGTCATCGCCAGATCATGCAAAAGAAAGGATGTCTTTTCCCGAAGAGACCCAATTGCAAGCGGAAAATACCGAACGACCTCACCAACCGCCAAGCCGATCAATGCCCCAGGAAGTCCCATCCATTGATAGCCAATGGGAAGCAAAAGAAGAATTCCAGCCAGCTTCAAAGCGTTTGCCACGACACCGTAGACCGGCTTACTGAGGCCCAAGAGCGTGTATTCTGAAAAAGCGGATAGAATTGCGCCCCAGGTTCCGATGAGAAGCATGGCCAGGATCCAGCCTGCATCGGAATAGCGCGGATCGTATATGATCCACACCGCCGCATCGGAAAAGGCGATGCCACAAGCAACCCCGAGGGCCGCGAGCGTCAATAGTTTTGTTCTGAGTGCCAAAAGGCCTGATCTTATCTCAGTATGGGTAGCTGCATGCTGCGAGGAGACCATGGGGAAGATAAGCGAATACCCCAGCCTTCCGGCCAAAAATGCCGGTAGGTCTGCTATTGTTCGGGCGATGGCATAGATGCCGACAGTCGCCAAAGGAATGGTCTTTGCCAAATACAGTTTGTCGAAGTTCATGCAAAGAAATGACAACAAGGACGATAAAAACATCCATTTTCCGAAGGAAAAAATCTCGCGCACATACACCCGGTTCCACTCAAACCAGTTTCGCGCTCTCGGTAAGAGATAGCTGAGCCCGACCCGAAACACAGCCGCGAAAAGGCCCGAAATCAGGATCGACCAGATTGTCGGGCTCATATAGGCGAAAAAGATGATCAAAACCGCCGTCACAAAATCGCATGACAGCTCGAACATATTCGCACGTCCAAACTGCAAATTCCGCTGCAGATAAAAGATAGACGTCGAAGACAGACCAAGAAAAATGATCGTTATCGCGCTCAGCTGAATAGCAGTTGCCGGTATCTCATATAGATTTGCCAACGGGTAGGCCGCGATCGACAATATCGAACACAGAATGAGAGACCTGACAAATTGCAATGTCCAGGCAGAGTTTTGGAAAGACTGATCATCGGCGTTTCGGCTGCGGACGACATTCTGTGCAATACCCACGTCGGTCAGCAGTTCGATGCCTGATCTGAACGTTGAAAGCACCATTGCGATGCCGAAGATTTCCGGCGTGATAAGGCGCGACAACACCACATTGGAGACGAAACGTATTCCTGTCGTTCCACCAAAGGAAGCGATTGTCCAAATCGCACCGGTCATCGCTTTTTTTTGCGTAATCGCCACTTGGGCTAGGCCCCTCGAAAAACGGTTGAGATCGCCTCATAGATCGAACGAGTAGCTCCGTCACACATACGCATGCATTTTCCAACTTGTTACTTCATGGAACTGTGCTTTTCGGTCTAGAACCGAGGTAGCAAGTTGTTAAGAATTCATTCGCGATCTGATTGAAGATGGCTCAAAGACTGTATATCTTTCAGCAGGTTAAAAAATTGATCTTTTTTGATCAAAAAGCAGACCCGCCTGCAGTTTGTTAATCTCGATCACATATACGCAACATATTGAGATTTCTGAGATTTCATGATCGCAGGATTCAACCGACATCCGACGAGCCATATGCCGAACCGTTCTGAGCAAAAACCTGAGGATTCGCTGACCGCAGCGCCTGCCTCGCCGTTCTCCAAACTACAGTTCATCGGATTGGAATTCGATATTGGCAAGCAGGCCGACTGGTTGTCGCTCATCTTGAATTCGAAGCCTCAGACGTTCGAATATTTCGTCACTCCAAACGTCTATCATGTCATCCTTCTGGAACGCGATGACGAGGTGGCATCGGCTTATAAAGACGCATTCTGGAAGGTCTGCGACAGCAAGATCTTGAGCCGCCTGGCGAATTCCCAGAAAATGAATCTCAGGGTTTATCCTGGTGCCGATATTGTGCAGGACCTTCTGGCGGACCCCAAAGCTCAAGACTTGCGTTTTGCCGTTGTCGGCCCCGATCTCTCCCAGATAGAGATACTGCGAAACAGGTATCCGGGGGTGGATTTGCAGCACATCCCGTCTGGCTTCATGGACCGAGGCGCACAAGATTGGGAGAAAGCTCTGACAGCTACTGAGGCCTGCGATGCGGACATTTTCCTGATTTGCCTGTCTTTTCCGAAGCAAGAGTTTTTTGCCCAGGATCTGAAACGCCGGGGCAGTACTGCAGGTATCGGCCTGTGTGTCGGTGCGAGTATTGATTTTTTGACTGACCGGCAAAAGCGAGCACCGGAATGGGTTCGCGCCTGCGGAATGGAGTGGGCTTTCCGTTTGTTGGCAAACCCGAAACGGATGTGGCGGCGTTATCTTTGGGATGGCCCTAAAATCATCTGGATGTTTTTGAAATGGCGGCACAAATCCGCCAGTACTATGAAGTAATTGGTCTTGGTTCGAAACCGATCAGAATCCGCGTGTTAGCAGGATTACAGCTAAAAGACTAAGTGTCCGTCCCAGGAGTTATAATTGAAGAAACCCCGTGTTCTGATCCTTGCTGATGATTGTAATCCGGATTGGCCATCGCTTCCGGTTGTTGGATACAAGTATGCACTTTCCCTGGCAAAATTCTGTGATGTGACCATCGCCACCCACGTCCGAAACAGGGAAAACATCGAAAAGGATCCGCGCTCAAAAGGCGCCGACTTCCGCTATGTCGATAATGAATACGTGGCAAAACCAATCCATCGCTTCTCAACCTGGGTCAGAGGCGGCGGGAAGGTGGCCTGGTCGCTAGGAACGATTTTTCACTATCCGACATACCTTGCTTTTGAGTGGGAAGTTTGGAAAACCTTCAAGGACGAGCTGCAATCCGGCGAATTTGATTTGGTGCACCGGATCACACCCATGTCGCCCACAATGCCCAGCTATATCGCGGGCAAATCGCCAGTTCCGTTTCTCATTGGTCCCTTGAATGGCAATTTGGACTGGCCAAAAGAGTTTCGCTCCGAGCAAACACGGGAAAAAGAACGGGCGCGGGTACTCCGGGACTTTTACAAATACCTGCCCTATTCTTCTGCAACGTACAAAAATGCCGCACTGATCCTGGCTGCTTTTGATCATACCGCAAGGGATTTGCCAGAAGGAGCGGCCTCGAAGGTTGTGAGCTTTCCTGAAGTCGGCTTCGACCCTGAATGGTTTGACGCAACGGACCGGACGCCTGCATTTTCCGGAGAAGGACCGTACAACTTCGCATTCATCGGGCGGCTGGTACCCTACAAAGTTCCGGAGGTGGCCGTTCGGGCCTTTTGTGAAAGCGCCATTCTGGCAGAGCACAAACTGCATATCGTCGGTGACGGTCCTGAAAGGGAACGGCTAGAAGCGATCGTCGAGCAAACAGGGCGGAGCGATAGCGTCATCTTTCACGGCTGGATAGAGCAGAAGGACGTTGGTCGGTTCTTCCGATCCGTAGACGGGTTCGTTTTTCCTTCAATCCGCGAACTTGGCGCGGGCGTGGTGGTCGAAGCGATGGCGTCAGGCTGTGTGAATTTCGTCACCAACTATGGCGCGCCGGGTGATCTCGTATCTGAGGATCGCGGCTTTCGAATCGAACTAAACACACTCGATGAGATGGTCGCCGGCTATCAGCACGCGATGGAAGAGGCTGTGACCAAACCAGCCGACCAGCTTTCAAAGGCCAATTCAGCCGTAGAGTACGCTACAGACTGCTTTACCTGGGATCGTAAGGCAGCGCTGACTGTCCCTTATTACGAAGACCTGATCGCCGGCCGGCCAATTACAGACCGCCGGGATTACTCCTGATATGCAACAGAACCGTTTTTCAATCGCACCACCTGATCCAGCATCACTCAGCCGCAATCCCGGCCTTGTCAGAGCCAATTGTCGCCGCCGTCCTTGCTTCCAAGGATTGTCTCATTCTACTGGCAAGCACCTGAATATTCGGATTGAGAACCATGGAATCGTGATCCCCGGGCACCTCAACAATCGACAGTTCTGAAAGAAACGGCGACCAGCCGTTGTCTTCGCGAAGAATGTTCAGACCATCTTGAAGGCGGCGGCCGCCGGAAATCTTATAGAGCACCTCAGCTTTTGGCCGGTACAAGACAACCGGCCCGTTATATGGCCGAACTTCATATTTATCATGCGCCCGCATGAAGGCAGCGCGGATCCGCTCATTGTTAAAACTTTCGGCCGTTGCTTGATCTCCTGCCATATTCTGCTGAGCCTCTGTTCGAGCACGCCACGCCCGCCGATTGCGGAGCCAAACGCTGAAGAACTTGGTTTTGTTCTTTTGAAGATCCTGCAACTTGATCATCACGCGATCGACGAGCGACAGATGAACCTTCTCAGGGACAGGCGTGTCCAGCAGAATGACTTCGGCAACCTCTTCCCCTTGTGCAGTCAGCTGCTGGGCCATTTCATAGGCAACGATCCCACCGCCCGAGAAGCCGCCGAGGATGTACGGGCCGTGTGGTTGGACCTGGCGGATTTCGGCGAGATAATCCTGCGCCATCTCTTCGAAGGTTTCGTGGGGCTCTTGATTTCCGAAAAGGCCGCGGGCTTGTAACCCGTACACCGGCCGGTCGCGCCCCACGAGCAGGGCCAGCTGGCGCAAGTTCAGGATGTTGCCGAACATGCCAGCACAGATGAACAAGGGCGTGGCTTCCGTTCCCGGACCTTTGCTCATTGAGACCAGATGCACCGCTTCATCGGGTTTCGCAGTTTGTTCGGATTGTACCTCCGCAGAGGCATCCCCGTCACTGGCAACACCATGCGAGGCTAGCAATTCTGCGCATTCGGCAATTGTCGGAGCGTCGAACAGGACGGACATGGGCAGATCGAAACCGTAAGTCTGGCGGATCATCCGGAACAGGCGGACCGCGATGAGTGAATGCCCACCAATATCAAAGAAATCATCGTGAACACCGATCTTCTCAATTCCGAGCAGCTCGGACCAAAATTCGGCCAACTTGATCTCAAGCGGGTTTCGAGGTGCCTCGTAGGCACTGTCAAGGTCCGGACGCTCAAAGAGTTGCCCGTCCTGGGCATCTCGCGATTGCGCTTCAGCCTCGGCATTTTTTATGAGCAGATCCAAAGGCATGGTCGAGATGATCGGCTGTGTTTCGCCGGTCGCCAAAGCCCTTTGCAGGGTCTCAAATCCTTGCTCGGGTGGAATGCCCTGCTTGACTTGCGCCGCCAGTTTGTAGAGCGCGGCAGCATCCTGGCTTGCCCCGGTTTTCAAATCCTTTGCAAACCCGGTGTCATTTGACAGGCGTTTAACTGTCAAACGATCAGCTTCAAGTACAACCGTTCCATCCGGCCGCATGACGGTAATGTCAAAACTGCCGAAACCGTCGCCGTAGGCATTCTCATCAACAAATCGGACATGGGCGATCACATCGGATGGCAACGGTTCATAAAGGCGTATCGCGGAGTAGGAAACGGGCGCCCAAAGTACGCCTGAACTCTTGAAGCCTTCGATAAGTTCCATGGCACAGCCGGTCGCAATATCGAGAAGACCGGGGTGGGCAAGAGTTGTTTCCGTGTAATCTGTCTCGAAGCCAGCCGGGGACGTCAGGCGTGCCAGCGCTTCACCGTGCCCAAGCGACAGACTGCGCAACACATCCCATCGCGGTCCGAACTTGATATGATGCGCCTGAGCCGAGGGTATCGTTGCATTGTCCGGTGCTGTGCGCACATCGGTCCAGCGCAGCTGAGCTTGAAGGTCTTCAAGTTGCACAGGCAGTGGGACGGATTTTAGCGGACAAACCAGAGCTTCGGCGTAAACCTCGATCTCGGCGGACGGATCATCTGTTTCAGTCGCCGCGACAATGGCTTTCAAGATGCCATTTCCCTGGGCTTCGAACCGGACGCGTACGTACCGGGGTTGGCCGTCGTCCACACTGAGCGGTTTGAAGAACACAAGATCGCGGATATCCGGACGCTGATCCAAATCCAGTTCCGAATAGGCTTGCGCGATCAGCTCGATGTACCCGGTGCCCGGCAGGATCGCATCGCCTGAAACGAGCCTGTGCTCATTCCACATCCAGTGCTTTTGCGTGCTGGCCGTGAATTCCAGCCAGCGCGTGCTGGAAGCATCAGTTATCCAGCGCTCGAACAAGGGGCCCTTGGCCGCCCCAAACGTTGTTGCCGTCTTTGAAACAGCCGCCTCACCCGAAACCGCGCGCGCGGCCAGACCAATCTCGCTCCAGATACCCCAGTGAACCGCGACCGTACTGCGGCCCCTGTCCTCGCTCTTGCTCTCGGCATAGGCGTTCAGAAACGCATTGGCAGCGACGTAATCAATCTGGCCAATGGGAGCAGTGTCTGTGCTGGTTGACGAGAACAGCACCATCAGATCCAACGGCTCGTTGGCAAACGCCATGTCCAGAACGCGCGTGCCCTGGACCTTGGGCGCCAGAACGTGCTGCGTATTTTCAAGGGTCTTCAGTTGGACGAGATCATCATCGACAATGCCGGCTGTATGAAGCACGCCGTTGATTGCCCCAAACCGGGCCTTTGCTGCGGCAATAGCTGCGCCAATCTCTTCCGGGTTGGTAACATCAGCTGGAACATAAAGCACCTTCGCACCCAGCGCCTCCAGCTCTGCAAGGCGGGACAGTGCCTGGACACCCGGATCCTCACCAGAATGCGTCCGCAGATAGGTTTCCCGATCCTGCTTCTCCGGCAGGCTACGGCGTCCGACCAAAACGATGTTGGCATCATGGTCTTCAACAAGGGCCTTTGCGAAAATCATCGCCAGATCGCCAAGACCACCGGTAATGAGATAAGTGCCGCCCTTTCGGAACCGCCCTTCGAATTGCCCGTCTTCCAAGGGCAAACGCTCATGGATACGCTGCCACCTGCGGCTTCCCCTATGGGCCACAATCTCACTGGACGCTTTTGCGAAAAGCTCGTCCCACAGATCGTCGAGCGCTCCCTCGTGCTGCTGGTTGTTCGCAGCCGCTGAGATTTCCAAGTCAATCAGGCGAACCGAGAGGCCGGAAAGCTCTTTTGGCAAGACCTGAACCGGACCGAGCAGCGTCGCCTTTGCCGGATATACGACAGGCTCGTCCCCAACGCGCATCATCCCGTTTGTCAAAACGGTGAGGTGCGCTTCTTCGAGGGCAGATTGCTCATCAAGCGCCTGGGCGAGGTAAAGCAGACTGTAAAAGCCGTCTTCCTGCATTCGTTCAAAGAAGTTGGAACCGGGCCGGTGGCTTTCGTCCTGGGTCAACAGCCAGCCGTGAACGATGTTGCCGGGAAAGGGGCCATCCTCGAGGATCCCGGCCACCAGGGCATCGTAGCCCGGTCTGCCTTCCTCGCTGCACAGGATGTAGGTGTGCGGGTTGACCTTGGCGAACACATCGCCGCGCTGAACGGTGGTCACCTGATGCCCTGCGCTCTTCAACCTGCCGGCAAGCTGTTTTCCGGTGCCGGTATCATCGAGAAAAACCAGCCAGGACCGAGGTTCCTTGTCCGCGCCCGTGACAAGTTCTGGAACCGACCGTTTCCAGGCCGGACGGTACCCCCAGTCCCGCAAGTCCTTTTGGCGCAGAAGAGGAATATCTGTCCCGGCCTGACCGCCCTGCGCAACACTGCGCTCAACAAAATAATGTTGCCGCTGAAACGCATAAGGTGGCAGCGAAACGCGTTTCGGGCCGTAGTCCCGCCAGCAACGCGCAACATCCGCCTTCAAACCTGTGGCCCAGCACCGTCCGGCGGCAGTCAGGAAAGACAAACGGTCATCTGCATCATCGTCGGCATGCGGCAGCGTATTGAAGACCTGATTGGCGGCCACATCCGCTTGCAGCTTGGCCAGCGAGGACAGGGTCTTTCCCGGACCAACCTCGATGTAAACCCGGTTCGGATCTGCACTCAGGCGGGTCATGCCGGCCCCGAACTGAACAGTCGAGCGCAGATGCCGGACCCAATATGATGGATCACGGGCCTCCGCATCGGTGAGCCAGTCTCCGGTAAGATTGGACATGATCGGGATCTGCGGCCGATTGAGTGCAATATTGCGCAAGTACTGTTCGAATTCGGGCAGGATCCCCTCAAGCATCCGCGAATGAGCCGCTATATCGATGGCGATCCGGGTTGCATCGATGTCTTTTTCCAGAAGCGCCTTCCGGAAGTCTTCCAGGTCCTCGTCCCGCCCGGAAACAACGCAAAGCACCGGCGCGTTTACGGAAGCCATATCAAGAGATTCCGGCATCAGCGCCCGGACCTCTGTCTCACTCAATGGAATACTGAGCATTCCGCCCGGGTCGACCGTATCAAAGAGCTTGCCCCGGAGATGAACGAGGCCAACAGCGTCGCGATAGCTGAGAACCCCAGAGATGCAGGCAGCTGTATTCTCGCCCATGGAATGGCCGATCAATGCGGTCGGCTGAACGCCCCAGCTCATCCACAAGCGGGCCAGCGAGACTTCCAGGATTAAGATGGCCGGCAATTGCAGGGACGGCGTCAGGAACCCCTCGGCCGCCTGCCCAAGATCGGAGCCCTCCGGCGGGAACCAAAGCTCCCGGATTCGGGCGGCCGTTTCGGAGGGAAGGAAAGCCAAACCTTCATCGACAGACTGACGGAATGAACTGTCTTCCTGATAGAGCCGCCGGGCCATGCCGGGATGTTGCGCCCCGCCCCCCGGAAAGAGGAAGGTTGCGATGCCGGGATGGTCCCCTGCCTGATGATGGGCGAGCCTCTTGGGCTGTTCACCGCGCAAGACGGAAATCGCATCGGCACGCCCCCGCACCGCTGCGATCTGACGGTATTCGAACGGCTTCCGGCCATGAAAGAGCGTTTCGGCCATGCTGGCCAAAGGCAATGACGGATCATTTTCCAGGGCATCCGCAAGCCGGGCGGCCGTGTCTGCTAGCCCCTTTTTTGCCTTGGCCGATAAGAGAATGAGTTGAGGCTCATTGTCAAACTGCCCACTGTCGTCGGCGATCATCGGCGCCTTTTCCAGGATGACGTGGGCGTTTGTTCCGCCAACGCCAAGTGAATTGACAGCGGCCCGCTGAGGACCGGCGCTCACCGGCCAGTGGGTCAGCCTATCATTGACGACAAACGGGCTGTTCGCAAAATCAATCGATGGATTGGGTTTCTCGTATCCAAGGCTTGGCGGTATTTCACCATTCTTCAGCGCCAAAGAAGTCTTGATCAGGCTGACAACACCGGCAGCCGTATCCAAATGGCCAATGTTGGATTTCACGGATCCGACACGGCAATAACCGGTGCGGTTTGTGCTTTGACGAAACGCTTGGGTCAAGGCTTCGATTTCAATCGGATCGCCGAGATATGTGCCTGTTCCGTGGCATTCAACATATTGAATGGTGTCGGCTTCGATCCCGCCAAGCGCCTGCGCCTCGATGATCGCTTCCGCCTGTCCGGTCACGCTCGGTGCAAGGTAGCCTGCCTTGCTGTGACCATCGTTGTTGATGGCAGATGCCTTGATCACAGCATGGATGTTGTCGCCATCGGCAATCGCATCGTCGAGACGCCGCAGGACGACAACCCCAACGCCACTGCCAAAGATCGTGCCTGCAGCCCTATGATCGAACGGCCGGCAATGTCCGTCCGGTGACAGGATTTCGCCATCCTGGAAAACGTATCCGCGGCGATGCGGCAGATCGATGGTCACACCGCCCGCCAGAGCCATATCGGTTTCGCCGTTCAACAGGCTTTGACAAGCATAGTGGACCGCAACAAGCGAGGTTGAGCAGGCCGTCTGGACGTTGACACTCGGGCCTTTGAGATCGAAAGCGTAAGAGGCGCGGGTCGCCAGAAAGTCCTTGTCGTTACCGGTATGGCGAAGCAGGAACATACCCACCTGATCCATCAGCTGCCGGTCACTGCAGACGTTGAAATAGAAATAGCTGCCCATGCCACAACCGGCATAAACACCAACAGGACCTTCGATGGTTTCCGGCGGACGCCCGGCATCTTCGATTGCTTCCCAGGCACACTCGAGAAAGTGCCGGTGCTGCGGATCCATGATCGCGGCTTCCTTAGGACTCAACCCGAAAAACTCCGGATCGAACAGCTCCATATCTGGAATATCCGCCGTCCGGGGAATGTAATTCGGCTGTGCGGCCTTCACCGGATCTTCGCCAGATGCTTCGAGTTCGGCGTCGCTCAGCGTGCGCACCGATTCAACACCGTTTCTGAGATTTTCCCAGAATTCGCCGGTGTTCCGTGCGCCTGGAACACGAAGAGCCATCCCGACGATTGCAACATCGTTCAGGCCGGCATCGGTTGATCCTATTGTCATTTCAAGTTTCCGGAAACGGGACTTCGCCTCAAATTATTAAGCGGACCATACCTGTAAATATTTAGCATAGTGTTAGGCCAACTGAGAGAGGCATACGAAAAGCTGGTTTCACGTGACCCGAGCTTGATTACCAAAATAAGCGTAAATTTCGGGATCAAATCTTAACAAATATTAATAAATGGACTTTCTAACGCGTGTATTATGAAAATTCGGACAAACATCCGTAAATTCTCGGATAAATTAACGGGTTCTTCGAGGGTATATGCAAACTAGTCTGCGTGCTCTTTTACAAAGAATTTGCTGCTGTCCAGTTATGCGTCATCCAAGGGAACTTAAATGCTCGATTGTCTCCTGATAGGCGATGAATCCCTTCTCGTTCAGTGTGGTGAACACCTGAAAGAACGTGGTCACCGCATTGTTGCGGTCATATCCTTCAACCCGGCAATTCGGAATTGGGCGTCGTCGCACGGCATTCCAGCAGCCGAGTGGGGCAGCTCTCTTGAGGAAACCACAGCAGACTATCACTTTGACTGGCTGTTTAGCATTGCCAATTTGAGGATGCTTCCCGATACCGTTTGGCAACGGGCTCGATCCGGTGCGGTGAATTTTCACGACGGACCCCTGCCTCGATACGCGGGCCTCAATGCGCCAGCCTGGGCCATCCTCGGTGGTGAACAGCACTTCGGTGTCACCTGGCATGAGATAGTGTCGGGTGCGGACAAGGGCCGGATCTACACGCAAGCTGACTTTGACATCAGCCCGGACGATACCAGCCTCACCTTGAATGCCAAATGCTTTGAGGCCGGGTACGGAAGTTTTGTCGATCTCATCGCCAGAATAGACGGCAATACGCTCAACGGAATTGCGCAGGATTATTCAAAACGCAGCTACTTCGGAAAAAACAAGCGCCCAACGCTTTCCGGAACACTCGACCTGTCCCGGACATCAGAGGAGCTGTCGCGGCTTTTCCGGGCCCTTAGCTTCGGAGAGGGGTACGCGAACCCACTGGTCGCGCCAAAACTGCGAACCAATCGCGGTCTTTTCAAGATTACCAAGCTCGATTTAGCGCCGCCCCGCACTCCAAATGGGCCCGCAGGCACTGTTCTGCAGATCGGTCCAGACGGCGTGCTTGTTGCCACCGGCGACCAACCGATTTTGCTGGACGGTATTGCGATTGGCTCGGACGCAATTCTGGCACAGTCCGTAACGCTCAATGAGCAATTGCCTCTCTATTCTGTCGAAGAAGCGGCTGTCCTTGATGCCGCAGTCTTCGATGCCGTCCGTCATGAAGACGCAGACATTGCCACGATCAAAACGCTCGAGATACCGGGCCTTTTCGGGATCAAGGACGATGTTGAAAAGGGGGTTGCGCCAGAAGTCGTGCCGTTGTCACTTCCCTCTTTGACGGCACCGCAGGACACGATTGCGGCAATCGCGCTGTTTATCGGGAGGTTCTCGGGACAAAACAATTTTGGTCTCGCTTATCTCGGACCAAAGAGCGCGGCGGTCGCGGACCGGTTTCCCGGTCATTTTTCGGAAAGCCTTCCATTTGCGAACAATATCGATTGGCAGCGACCCTTAAGCGCTCTTTGTGACGACACCAATGCCAAGCTGGTGCAATTGCGGGACAGGACTGCTCCCCTATCCGATCTGAACGCCCGGGTGCCCGGGATGACGCGGCCAGCATATACAATCGGAATTGTTGAAACCGAAGCAGCAAACACGCGGCCGGAGCTTCTGGCCAACTGTGCGCTGACATTTAACGTTTCTGCCCAGGGCGAGGCTGCGCTGATCTTCGATCCATCGCGGGTCTCCACCGATACAGCAAAACAATATGCCAAGCGCGTTGAACTCGTTGCCGCTGCCCTGTCTAACAAGGAACAAGTGGCCGCAGATGTCGCCATGATGTCCGCCGACGAGCGCGACCTTGTACTCAATCGCTGGAACGCATCTGCCGCTGATGTGGATCTGGAGATCTGCGTTCATCAGATGATCGAACGTCAGGCGGAGGCAACGCCGGACGCTCCGGCAGTTGCCCTGCACGATCAGTCCATCTGCTACCGGGAGCTGAACGGTCGCGCAAATCGCGTTGCCATGGAACTGCAAACGCTTGGCGCCGGACCAGACAAGCTGGTCGGATTGAACATACCCCGGTCCATCGAGATGGTCTGCGGCGCACTTGGTATTTTAAAATCTGGTGCTGCTTACGTTCCACTCGATCCCGACTTCCCAAAAGATCGCCTGACCTACATGGTCGAAGACAGCGGTGCAGCGGTCATCCTGTCCAGCCGCGCACTTCCGGAGCCGCTTGCTGCGCCCGGAGTACAGACCGTGTTTATCGAGGATGTTCTGGCGCGCGTTGCCTCAGCAGAACAGCCGCAAAGCAGCGTACAATCAGACAATCTCGCTTATGTGATCTACACTTCAGGCTCGACCGGCCGGCCGAAGGGGGTGATGGTCGAGCATCGGAATGTCGTCAATTTCTTTGCCGGAATGGATAATCGCATCGAAATCGACCCGCAAGAACAACCGGCATGGCTTGCTGTCACAAGTCTTTCCTTCGACATCTCCGTTCTCGAACTTTTCTGGACCTTGACCCGCGGCTTCAAGGTCGTCATTCATTCCTCTGAAACGGCAACCTCGCAGGTCAGCACAACACTTGACGCGCAAGGCTCAGGGAAAACGGCAAGCGTCGATTTTGGGCTGTTTTTCTGGGGCTACAATGAAGGCGCCGGCCGCGACCTCTACAAGCTGCTTTTGGAAGGCGCAAAATTTGCCGACGAAAACGGTTTCACATCAGTCTGGACGCCGGAGCGCCACTTCCATTCCTTCGGTGGTCTATATCCCAATCCGTCCGTTTCAGGTGCGGCAGTTGCGGCCGTCACCAAGAACCTGTCCATCCGCGCCGGCAGCTGCGTGCTTCCCCTTCACCACCCGGCACGGGTTGCCGAGGAGTGGTCGGTGATCGACAACCTCAGCAACGGCCGGGTTGCCCTTGCCTTTGCATCCGGCTGGATGCCCGAAGACTTTGTGCTGCGCCCGGAAAACAGGCCACCGAACAACAAGGCAGCCATGTACCGGGACATTGAGACCGTCCGGAAACTCTGGCGCGGAGACGCCGTGGACTTTGAAGCCGGCGATAAGACCGTCAGCGTCGTCACGCAGCCGAGACCCGTCCAAAACGAGCTGCCAGTCTGGCTGACCACAGCTGGAAACCCGGAGACTTATCGGGATGCAGCCCGCAACGGGGCCAATGTTCTGACCCACCTTCTTGGGCAATCCATCGATGAGCTGGCTGGCAAGATCAAGATCTATCGGGACACCCTGATTGAATGCGGCCGCAATCCGGATGACTACAAGGTCACCCTGATGCTGCACACGCTTCTCGGAGAGGACCGGGATGAGGTGATGGATCGCGCACGTGGTCCAATGAAGGAATATCTGCGCAGTGCGGCAGCGTTGATCAAGCAATACGCCTGGGCGTTTCCGGCCTTCAAGAAGCCGGAAGGCACTAGCAATCCGATGGATATCGACCTGCAGACGCTTTCAGAAGATGAGCTGGACGCTATCCTGGAGTTTGCGTTCCTGCGCTACTTTGAAGACAGCGGGCTGTTTGGAACGGTCTCCGATGCGCTCAAGCGTGTCGAACAAATCAGTACTATCGGTGTCAACGAAGTTGCCTGCCTGATCGATTTTGGCGTGCCTCAGGACATCGCCCTAGACCGTTTGAAGCCCTTGGCCGAGGTCATCCGGCGCGTAAACGCAGGCGAAGTACAAATGCCCGCCGAGCAGACACCGCCGGCCGGCGCGGGCCTCGCTGCGGACCTTGCGCGCCACAACGTCACCCACATGCAGTGCACGCCGTCCATGGCACGTATGTTCCTCACCCGCGAGGAAGACCGCGCGGCGTTTTCCAGTATCCGTCATCTTTACGTCGGCGGGGAACCGTTCCCGGGGTCGCTTCTGAAAGACATTCGGACGTGCACTTCAGCCTCGGTTACCAACATGTATGGCCCGACCGAGACAACCATCTGGTCATCGACGGCAGAAGTGGGTGCTGCTGAGCAGACCATTCCGCTAGGAAGGCCGATTGCCAACACGCAACTCTACGTGCTTGATGCCAGAAATCAGCCTGCAGCGCCTGGCCAACCCGGTGAACTGTTTATCGGTGGTGAAGGCGTAACCCGCGGATATTTCCAGCGCCCGGAACTGACTGAAGAACGTTTCCTGAAAAACCCGTTTGCCCCTGGCCGAATGTACCGTACCGGGGACCTCGTATGCAGGCTAGAAGATGGCAGCCTGCAGTTTCTTGGACGAACGGACCACCAGGTCAAAGTGCGGGGATACCGGATCGAACTTGGTGAAATCGAAGCCCGAATTGCCGCGCATCCCGGCGTGGTCGATACCGTTGTGACTGCACGCGAAGACCGGGTTGATGATGTCCGGTTGGTCGCTTACGTCCGGACGCAGTTCGGATCGCTCGACGAAGACGTGTTACGCTCAGAGCTGCAAGACACATTGCCGGAATACATGGTTCCCGCACATTTTGTCGTGTTGGAGGCTTTCCCTCTCACACCAAATGCAAAGATTGATCGGAAGGCTCTGCCGGCGCCTGATGCAACGGTTCGCGAGACGGCCCAAAGCACTTTTGTCGCGCCAGAGAGCGACATGCAGAAATCCATCGCGGACGCGTATCAGCGCATTCTTGGTCTGGGTCAGGTGGGGCAGAACGACAACTTCTTCAACCTTGGCGGACATTCCCTGCTTGCGGTCCAGCTCCACCGGGACCTGAAAGCCAGTGTGGCTCCAAATCTGACAATCACCGACATCTTCCGTTTTCCGACCGTTGGCGGCCTTGCCGGACACCTGATGGACGGCGGACGCGCTGACGATCGTCTCGGAGAAGTTGCCAGCCGGGCGGCCAAGCGCCGCGCGGCGCTGAGCGCAAGACGGCAAGCGCTCTCCGGGAACCGGGGGTGATTGCACCGCAATGCTTTGGGCTCTCTTTCCGGACGGGGTTCAGATCGCCGCGGGTGATCCGCGCGGCGGAAAACCGACCGGATATGTGGAGGAGGAAATCCATGTGGCCAACGCGGTTCCCTCACGCCGATCGGAGTTTTTTGCCGGACGAGCATGCGCCCGCAAAGCGATGCAGGACCTTGGCTTCCGGCCAACTGCTATCGGTGTGGGTCCCGATCGCAGCCCGATCTGGCCCCGCGGTTTGACTGGCACCATCAGCCACTGCAAAACAGTGTGTCTCGCAGCGGTCGCCCGGCAGACGGATGATATTCTGTCGATCGGGCTCGATATTGAGCCCGATTCACCTCTCCATAAAGACATGTGGGATACCATTTGTACATCGAACGAACGTAAATGGCTTGCCTGGCTGCCTAGTAGCCAGAGGGCTCGCCAGGCGCTCCGAATGTTTACGGCCAAAGAAAGTGCTTACAAGGCGCAGTACCCGCTCACGCAGGAGTTTTTCGAGTTTGAAGATCTGGAGATCGCATTTGATGGCCATGATTTCTTCGCAGTGCTCCAGCGCAATGTCCCAGGCTTTGCCAAGGGGACAAAATTTCGGGGACGCCAGGTGATTTACAACGGGCATGTCGTGTCAGCGGTTTGTGTCGACTCTGATCAATTCAAGAAAGGCGCTGTGTCATGAGCGGAAGCGCAGACCAGCGAGGCGGACGCGTGCTTTTCGTCACAGCGGTGCGGTTGCGCAGAGGACCCAGGGGATTACAGCTGGATGATCAGACCTGCGCCGGGCTCACCAGATGGGCCGAAAGTTTCGGCCATGTCACTTATATGGGAATTGAGCAGCCGGCCGATTTAGAAGACGATACCTCAGTCACTTGGATCGATATTGTCGACCTGGACTGCCGCGACCGACTCACGATCGTTGCTCTCCCGTTTGCCTATAAAATCGGACGATTTTTCAAAGACTATAAATCAACCCGGAAGATGCTTGGCGAAGAGATCGCCAAGGCAGATCACTTGTGTTTCACGCTCGGATACCTGTTTGGTGACTGGGCCGCCGTGGCCGCTCTTGAAGCGATAAGGCAAAACCGGGACTATGCCGTTTGGTTTGACCGGGTCGAGCACGATGTCATTCGCAGAACGCTTCCCGCCATACCGCTCAAGCGGCGGATCAAGGAAGTTGCAACGCTGCCCGTGATGGTCCGGTACCATCACTATCTGATCCGGCACAGCAATCTGGGTTTGTTTCAGGGGCAAGATACGCTGAAGGCCTATGCGGACCATTCGACAAATCCGCATTGTGTTTATGACGTGCACACGCAGTCCACCGACCTCATCAGTGCGACAGCACTGGAAGAAAAAACGGCGCGCGCACGCTCCGGTGCACCGCTGAAAGTCCTTTATGTGGGACGCGCGACAGAGATGAAAGGACCACTCGATTGGGTGGACGTCGTGACAAAGGCGGTGCAATCGGGCGTCCCGCTGCAAGCAAAGTGGATCGGCGACGGCCCTCTTCTGGAAGACATGAAGCAGAGGGTTTCAGCGCTAGGGCTGGAAGACCAAATCGAATTGCCGGGGTTTTCATCTGATCGTGAGGCCATACTCGCAGAAATGCGAGATGCCGATCTTTTCGTCTATTGCCATAAGACACAGGAGTCGCCCCGATGCCTGATTGAGGCGCTCGTCTCCGGGTGCCCGATCGTCGGTTATCAATCGTCTTATTCGGATCACCTTGTGAGCCAGAACGGCGGCGGCGTCGGTACGCCGCTCAATGATCCGGCTGCATTGAGTGCGACAATCCAAGATCTACATGAAAACCGAAGCAAGCTGGCGCAGCTGATCAAGGCAGCCGCAGCCGACGGATCACGGTTTGATGAACAAACCCTCTATGCCCACAGGGCAGACCTCATTCGAGAGTATGCTTAATGACACGCTTCCAGTTGGTCCTTGCTATCGCCTGCGGTCTATTCGTGATTGCGATTGCTGCCGTTGCGATCATGTTCCTCTCCAGAGGACAAGAACTCACGACAACCGGCTTTTCATCCCTGCCTGAAGACGGTGAGACACCAGCCGTGCAAAAGATCTTCATTTCCGGTCACAGCCTGACCGATCGCCCTATGCCGGAAATGCTGGCGGCAATTGCCGAGAGTTCCGGGCAACCGATCACTTGGAACATGCAGCATATCGGCGGATCCTCGATCAAACAGCGCAGCCATGGACCAGACGGCCAGTCGCCCTGGTCCGGATACGGTGACGGCACGGATAAGGACGGTGCCCCTATCAATGTCCGGGACGAGCTTTCGCCCAGTTCTGCAAATGAAATCGAGCCCTATGATGTACTCCTGATCACCGAACAACACCGTCTGCTCGATTCTCTTTTGTGGCAGGAAACCCCTAGGTTTCTCCGCGCCTACCAGGATGTGTTTCATGCTCACAATCCGAACGGGCAAAGCTATTTCTACGCGCCCTGGCTTGATGTTGCGAACCTTGAAAACCCATCTTCATGGATCGCTTATGAACGCGAGGCCTGGCCAATCTGGCAGTGCGCAATTGCAACCGTAAACGTAGGGCTCGCAAAGGACGGCCGAGACGACAGGATCATGCTGGTCCCGGCTTCGCTGGCATTGGCCGACCTGGTGGACCAGCTGGTCTCTACACCAGGTGGACTAGCGGGTTTCAAGGACATGTCCGGGCAGGAAGTCCTTGCCGCATTGTTCAGTGACAGTGTCCACCTGACACCTTTGGGCAACTCGTTCATGGCTGCGGTTGTTTACGGCACACTTTCGGGAAATCCCATACCGCAGACAGAATTTGCAAACCTGCCCGGTGACCAGGCTGCAACCCTTCAGGACGTTGCCGATCGCTTCTTAACGGAATATCGCGCCCAGATGCCGACCTTCGGCGAGAACTGCACGGAGAAGGTGCCGGCCTCCTTCAAGATCGCCTATCCGGCTTATACCGAAGAAATGTCGAGACAAGGTGGAACCGGCTTTTTAAGTGCCCGGCTCCAGCGTCTTAAAGAAACTCTGAGCTACTTCCGGAAGCTATAGACCGAGCCTATGCAAACCAGGAAACGTCAGTCCGCAACGACTTCCTGCCGCTGGGAGCCGAGGCCCTCGATGCCGAGTTCCACAACGTCACCGGCTTTCAGATAGCGCGGCGGTTTCATGCCCATGCCGACACCCGGAGGGGTCCCTGTGGAAATGATGTCGCCCGGATGCAGCGTCATGAACCGGCTGAGATAGGAGACGAGATACGCCACGGAATAGACCATCGTCCGGGTCGACCCGTCCTGAAGCTTCTCGCCATTCACCGTCAGCCACATGTTCAAATCTTGCGGGTCAGCGACCTCGTCACGGGTGACCAGCCACGGCCCGACCGGACCAAAACTGTCGCAGGACTTGCCCTTCGTCCATTGGCCTGACCGCTCAATCTGATAGCTGCGTTCCGAGATATCATTGGCCACCGTATACCCGGCCACATGGTACATGGCGTCCGCGTCATTGACATATTTCGCGGTCTTTCCGATCACGACAGCCAGTTCAGCTTCCCAGTCCGTCTTTTCGCTTCCGCGCGGCAATAGTGTCGGGTCGTTCGGACCACAGATCGCACTCGTTGCCTTCATGAAGATGATCGGTTCCGGCGGCACATCCATACCGGCTTCTTCCGCGTGGTCTGCATAATTCAAACCGATACAGATGAACTTGCCTATTCCGGCAACACAGGGGCCAAGTCGCGTTCCAGGCGTGACTTCCGGAAGCTTTTCAACGTCAATGCCGCGAAGGGCCGAAAAACCGGCATCGGACAAAACCGCACCCGCGATATCCGGAACAATGCCCGTGAGATCGCGGATCTTGCCGTCCTTATCCAGAAGACCGGGTTTTTCGGCGCCTGGGGACCCATGCCGCAACAACTTCATTCCTATAACTCCCGTCGCCCAACAGCCTATTTAGTTTGCCCAAGTGATTGCACGTTCAAGCGCAGCCGAAAAGTGCAGTAGTGCCAAAAAGGATCTGCATCCGGCACACAAAAAAGGCTCCAGGTTTCCCTGAAGCCTCATTGAGTTTAAGCGCATTAGGAACTCAAGCGCCAGGAACCTTCATGGCGGAAAAGTCGATCATGATGTTCTCCTGATAGGCTTTCCGCTCGCAAAGCCGATCATAATAGGCTTTTAGTTGCGGCAGATCCGCACGATCGAAATCCAGCTCGTAGTACCGGTACAAAAGGCCGCCAACCTGGTAGTCGACGAGATTGAGTGCATCACCGCCGAAAAACGGACCTTTGATGTTTGCCTCGAAGATAGCCATCGCCTGCTTCAGAGCCGCTTCTGCCTGAGCAACCGCAGCCCCGTTGCGGTCTTCCGCAGTCACCCGGACCATCTGGATAAAGATCGTTGGGATCAACGGCACATAGATGTGCTGACGGGACATGTCGGCCCATTTTTCGATCTGCGCGGCCGCCATCGGGTCGCTCGGATGTCCGCCAAAGCGTCTCATCAGATAACGCAGGATGGTGACGGCTTCCGAAATCGCCTGACCATCTTCTTCCAGAACCGGCACAAGACCCAACGGGTTCATCCCCAAGAACTCTGGGGTGTCCGTGCCGCCAAACGGGCCCCCGACATCAAGGCGTTCATACTCGACACCCAGCTCGTCCAGGCACCAGATCACGGGCTGCACATTGGCCGAGGTCTTGCGGCCATGGATCTTGATCATTTTCAACTGTCTCCCAAACTGGATGTCGCTTTTTGTTGCGGCTGGATAATGCCCGGTCATGCGCATTGAGCCAATGGCTTCAAAATTCGAATTGCAGCACAATTCGTCCTGCATGGCCGCCGCTGGAACCCACGTTGTCCCAGCGGCTACCGCAACTATCGTTTCGGGATGATGTTATGCTCCGGACCAAACGGGAAGCCGGTGATGTTCTCCGCACCATCTTCCGTCACGATCAGGATGTTATGCTCACGATATCCACCCGCACCCGGCTCTCCTTCCGGGATCATGATCATAGGCTCCATGGAGACAACCATTCCGGGTTCCAAGACGGTATCGACGTCTTCCCGCAACTCAACCGAAGCCTCACGGCCATAGTAGTGGCTCAAGACCCCGAATGAGTGGCCATATCCAAAACTACGATATTTCAGAAGATCGTGACTGCGGTAGATGTCATTCAGCTCCGCCGCGATGTCGCGGCAGCGCGCACCCGGTTTGATGAGCTTCAGGCCTTCACGGTGAACGTGACAGTTCACTTCCCAAAGCTTCAAATGGTCATCAGAGGCATGCTCGCAGAACAGCGTGCGCTCCAAAGCCGTGTAGTAGCCGAAAATCATCGGGAAACAGTTCAGGCTCAAGATGTCGCCGGCTTCCACCACCTTGTTGGTCACCGGGTTATGTGCGCCGTCCGTGTTGATACCGGACTGGAACCAGGTCCACGTGTCCATCAGCTCGACAAACGGGAAGGATTTTGCGATTTCGCGGATCATGGCATTTGTGGATGCGATCGCGACCTCGTGCTCGGTAACGCCCGCTTGAACGGCATCGACGAGCGCCGCGCCGCCCACGTCACAGATTCGGGCACCTTCGCGGATCAATACATGCTCTTCCGCGCTTTTGATAGTTCGCTGGGTCATTGCATCCACTGCAATGTCGACCAGCTCGACCCCCGGCAAAGCCGCCTCAAGTTGCTTCAATAAATCCAGAGAGACGTGATCGAACTCGATGCCGACACGCTTCACAGAGGCATTGGGCAAGCAAAGCAACGACTGGATGGCGTAGAAATAATTGTCCCGGCACCAGTCTGTGTAAATCACGGTGTCACCATGGGTCCGGCGCCATGGCTGGCCGCCGTCGATCCCGGCAGCAATCGTGGTTGCCTTGTCCTGAGTGACCAGGAATCCGTATTTCCGGCCGAAGTAGCAATACAGGAAGCCCGAGTAATAGCAGATGTTGTGATATGAGGTGAACAGACAGGCGTCGATCCCCCGGTCTACCATCAAGGTCCTGAGCTGAGCCTGCCGGCGGTCCATCTCCTGCGGCGAAAATGGCGAGAATGCCTTTTCGCCATTGTTCATTTCATAAATCCGGATCATGTCGTCGCTCATAGCGTCCTCCTGTGCGTCACCACCAAAAAGAGCCTTTCAAAAAGAAAACGGGCCGGCTTCTGAAAAGAAGCCGGCCCGCCAGGCCCAAACCCAAATTGTCTTGCTGCCGGGACGGTTTTCCGTCCACCCGGTGACTGGCGTTCCGCCACCGGTCTTTTAGAAACAGCTCGGTTATTTCCTACTGCGCAAACGTGCGCATGTCATGTTCAAAACCGTCACAGGCTGCGCAAATCCGGACAGATGGCGCATGGTCTCTTAGCCCGGAGTTAGGCCTCTCAAGCGTTCCGACCGGCGCCGCAACAGTTCCAGAACTGTCAGAAGCGCAATTGAAATCGCCACCATGAGCGAAGCGACCGCCAAAATCGTTGGTGAGATCTGTTCGCGCAAACCGGTGAACATTTGCCAGGGTAAAGTCTGCTGGCTGGCAGATCCGAGAAACAAGACCACCACCACTTCATCAAAGGACGTGATGAACGCAAACAAGGCTCCAGACACGACACCTGGAATGATCAGCGGCATCTGTACCTTGAAGAAGGTCGTAACCGGATCTGCTCCCATGCTTGCCGCTGCGCGGACGAGGCTTTTGTCGAACCCGACCAGTGTTGCCGTCACCGTGATGATCACGAAAGGGGTGCCAAGAGCCGCGTGTGCCAGCACGACCCCCCAGTAGGTGCCTTGCAGACCAATACGGGAATAGAAGAAGTACATGCCTGCGGCCGAGATGATCAACGGCACGATCATCGGCGAGATAAGGACCGCCATAATTGCCGACTTATACGGTACATGACTTTGAGACAGACCGATCGCTGCAAGCGTCCCCAGGAACGTCGCAAGGATTGTTGCGGCCGGAGCAATCATCACCGAGTTGCGCAGGGCCTGCTGCCAGTCCGGGTTGGTGAAGAAGTCGTGGTAGTGCTTCAAAGAATACCCGGCCGGATCAAGAGCCAGCATCTCTGGCGTGAACGTGAAAAAGTCCTGTGCGTTGAAGCTCAAAGGCACGATCACCATGATCGGAAAGATCAGGAAGAAAAAGATCAATCCGCAAATGACCCGGAAGCTGTAATGCCAGGTCCTTTGAAGCGGGGAGGCGTATGGAGGTAAAGCGCTCATATTCGTCACCCCAGCTTCACGTTGTCGATGCCTACGATACGATCATAGACCATAAAGAGGAGCAGCACCGCGACGAGCAACAAAGTGCCGAGTGCTGCGGCAAGACCCCAGTTCAACGAACTGGAAATGTGGAACGCAATCCGGTTGGAGATAAAGATACCGGATGTGCCGCCGACCAATTCTGGCGTGATGTAGTAACCGATCGACAGAATGAACACGAGAATCGCGCCAGCTCCGATGCCTGGGATCGATTGCGGGAAATAGACCCGCCAGAAAGCAGTCCAGTCATTCGCACCAAGGCTCTTGGCCGCGCGCACATAGGATGGCGAAATCGTCTTCATCACCGAATAAAGCGGCAGGATCATAAAGGGCAGCAGGATATGCGTCATGGCGATGATTGTGCCCGTCTGGTTGTTGATCATCACCAATCTGTTTGCATCCCCTATTATCCCTATCCAGACAAGGAAATCGTTGATCACCCCTTGCTGCTGTAGAAGCACTTTCCAGGCAGACGTCCGAACGAGAAGCGATGTCCAGAACGGCAACAAGACCAGAATTAGAAGCAGGTTGGAGTACCTGAGTGGCAAGGCTGCCAGCAAGAACGCGATCGGATACCCCAATAGCAGGCACGACACCGTAATCATGATCGAAAGCAGCAACGTACGATAGAACAGATAGAGGTAAATCCGTTCATCTTCCGGCTTCAACTCAACACCGGTTGGTGTCAACTGCGCATCAGCCGCAGACAGGAAATAGCCGGATGTAAATTTGGGGGCGAATGTCTTGATGACGGCCCAGTTTTCAGCGCTTCCCCAGTCATCATCCGCGTCGATGAACAACTCTTTGATGCTGACTGTTTCAAAGTTTGGCGCGGCAGCTGCCGCTTGGCCAACGAGTGTCGCCGTTTCTCCGGAAAACGCAGATGCAGCACCCGGGTTTGCGATCAGGTCCTGATATAGTGCCTTATAGACAGGGACCCAGGGATCTTCCGCCATCGGGCTGTCGCTGTCTTCTGTCTGGATGAAGCGGGCGAATGCGCCGTAAAGATCTGCTGTTACCGGCAAGGCATTGCGGGCCGCGTCCGACACCACAAAAGCAGGTTCCGGGCCAGATGGATTTGCTGCCCAGGTTTCTTGCGCTGAAATCCACTCAGGCGTTCCAAACATGGTCGCCCAGGTCACTGGCTCTTTCCAGGCTGCATTCAGGTCGATCAGCTGATCGGCGTAAACTTCTCCGAAATCGTCGACCCGCCGTCCAGTCCGCCTGAACATGGACGAAAGACCCGTCTGTTCATAGTTGAGGCGGGTTCCAAGCTGCGTATGACGCTTGTTTTCTACGGCAATAATCAGATCGTACAGGAGCGCATTGTAGACGTCTTCGCCGGGTGCTTGTCCCGATGCCTCATCCCACTCCTCCAGCGCGACCACTGTCCGCGGCAGTGTCTCGGAAACGATCTCGTTTTCGACAGACCGGAACAACATATCGATGATCGGCGCGACGAAGGTGATCAGGACAAAGATCAAGAGGGGCGCGATCAATAGAAATGACCGCAGCTTTTCCCGCCGAAGCGCGCGCGCAAGCGCGGCTTTTAACGGTTTTCCGTCTTGCGTCGTCAACACCTGGTCAGAGGTGGTATCGCTCATGCAAACTGACTTCCGTGAAAAGAAAAGAAGAACGGACGGGGCGTACCCCGTCCGCAGGCCTCAAAAGGCCAATTATTGTGCGAGCCAGGCCTGGAACTTTGCGTCCAGGTCATCGCGGTAATCCGCCCACCACTCATAGTTATAGAGGAAGGTGTTTTTGGCGTTTTCCGGATCGGTCGGCATGTGCGGAGCCATGTCGATACCCAGCGATGCGTGCTGACCAACCAGCGGTGCGGACGACTTACGTGCCGGACCGTAGGAGATGTATTTTGCCTGGTCGGCGAGACGCTGCGTATCGGTCGCGAACTTGACGAAGTCCTTGACACGCGCCAGGCGCTCTTCAGACAGACCGGTCGGGATGATCCAACCGTCAAGGTCGAACACCTGAGCGTCCCAGAGCATTTTCACCGGCTGCTTCTGCTCTTCGATCAGAGCAAAGAGACGGCCGTTGTAGGTAGAACCGATGACGACTTCGCTGTCAGCCAGAAGCTGCGGGGTTTCCGCACCAGCAGACCACCAGACAACGTTGTCCTTGATGGAATCAAGCTTGGCGAATGCACGGTCCTGACCTTCTTCTGTCTCCAGAACGTCATAGACGTCTTCCTTGGCAACACCGTCACACAGGAGTGCCCACTCCATGTTGTTGATCGGGCGCTTTTCGAGCGACCGCTTGCCCGGGAAAGCTTCGAGATCGAACACATCACAGATGTCATCCGGCTCCTTACCACCCCAGTCGGCTACGTCAGAGCGATAGCCAAAGGTCGTTGAGTAAACGATCTGCGGGATGAAGCACTCGGAGACGAGAAGGTCGCCGAAGTCATCAGATGCAGAGGTGCCGTCCGGTGCCGCCGCAAGGTCGGTGTCCGGATCGATTTCCATTGCAAGGCCTTCGTCGCACAGACGGATGGCGTCAGATGCAACAACGTCTACGAGGTCCCAGGTGATGTTCCCGGCTTCGTTCATCGCGCGCAGCTTGGCAACAGCTTCTGCAGACGACTCGTCCCAAATGACATTCACTTCCGGATGCATTGCTACATAAGGATCAGCATAAGCAGCCTTTTGGGATGCTTGATAAGCACCGCCCCAGGATACCAGCGTCATGTCTTCCGCAGTTGCTGCGCCACCGGCCATAGCCAGGGCAGTTCCTGCAAGAACCAAAGTCTTGAGCTTCATGTTTGGTAGCTCCCTCTTTTAGGATTGAACGGTTTTCTTCCGTCGATCTCGCTAGCGGCCGAACACCGGCCGCCCTGCGACTTTAGACAACAGCGTCGAGCGCTTTACAGTCATTCAACGCCCAGCCCACAGGGACTGTTTCGCCGACATGCAGCTTGCGCTTCTCTCCGCGGTTGCGAACTTTTACAATGAACTCATCATTGCCAGCCACGTTCATGCGAACGCGGATGTGGTCACCGAGATAAATGAGTTCTTCGATCCGGCCATTGACAATATTGTCCATGCTGTCGTGGGTGTCGAACTCGACACGCTCAGGACGAAGCGACAATGTGGTCTTGTCGCCAACAGAGCTTACATTCACTCGGTCGGCTTTAAGTTGCGTTCCGTCACCAAGCTCCACACGGCACTCTTCGCCCTGAATATCGATGACCTTGCCATTGAGTTTGTTGTTCTCGCCAATGAACTGCGCCACGAAAGAGTTTTGCGGATCTTCGTAAAGATCATCCGGCGTGGATAGTTGCTGAATGACGCCATCATTGAACACGGCGACGCGGTCCGACATGGTCAACGCTTCCGTCTGATCATGCGTCACATAAACAACAGTCACGCCGAGATTTTCATGGATGTGCTTGATCTCGTACTGCATCTGCTCGCGCAACTGCTTATCGAGCGCGCCGAGCGGCTCATCCATCAAAACGAGTTCCGGGTCGAACACCAATGCACGGGCAACGGCCACACGCTGCTGCTGACCACCGGAAAGTTGTGCTGGGCGCCGGTTTCCGAAGCTGCCAAGCTCCACCATATCGAGAGCGCGCTGAACCTTTTCTTCCTGCTCCGCTTTGCTGACCTTGCGGACCTGAAGCGGAAAGGCAAGGTTTTCAGACACTGTCATGTGCGGGAACAAGGCGTAGTTCTGAAAGACCATACCGATCCCGCGCTTGTGCGGCGGGACATTGTTGATCGGCCGATCGTTAAGATAGATTTCGCCGTGCGTTGCCGGTTCGAATCCTGCCAGCATCATCAGGCAGGTGGTTTTGCCAGACCCGGACGGACCAAGCATGGTCAGAAATTCGCCCGGCGGGATATCCAGATTGAGATTTTTTACGACAAGGCTTTCGCCGTCATAGCTTTTTTGAACGCTGTCATACTTAACAGCAGCGCCCCGATTATTCGCCATTTTGTCCCCAAGTCTGGTTTGTTTGTTTTTATCAGCCTCAGCGATTTCCGACCGCACCCCTCCGTGCCGCCTACCTTCGTTTCAGCTGCGAGCGGTAGCAAAACAAAAATCAAAGCCCTTTGAAAGGGGGGGGCATCAAAAAAAACTAATATTTTTTAATCACATGCTGATTGAATATTTTGCAGCGCGAAACAACTTCGGCAGAATTGCTGAGCCAAGCAATGATCAAAAAACACCTATTGTCCAACTGCATTTCCAGCGATCTAGAACGCTCTAAGGATCCATTAGCGGCAGAAAGACCAAACGTTTATGTGCGCATTCAAAACATACTAGATCGATTTAAATTTGCGGCAATGCACAACAACATTGCCTGCCCCTGTTCCGGCTGTGTGATCGTCTTTATTCAGGTGAACTGATGTTCAGCACGGTCAACCCAGCTGATCTCCAGCCTAGCTCTTTCGGCCGCTGACACCCCTGTGCAAGTCTTTGAAACTCCGCTAAGTTCAGCTTCCATACATGGGGATTGAAGTGCCACAAAGCGCCGGACAGCAACCTGACTATTTGACGACCCGCGAGGTCGCCGACCTGTTGCGGGTCAAAGAGCGCAAGGTCTATGACCTTGCAGCTGCCGATGAGATCCCGCACCGGCGCATCACGGGCAAACTCCTGTTTCCGGCTTCCGAAATCCGCGCCTGGATCGAAGGTTCTGGATCACTTGCACCGGAAGATCGGCCTGCGGTGATCACAGGGTCTCATGATCCGTTGCTCGACTGGGCCATCAGAGATTCCGGCTGCGGTCTTGCCACGCTGTTCAATGGCAGCCGGGAGGGTCTTGCCTGTTTTGGCGATCACCGCGCTGCCCTGTCCGGCCTGCATATACCTGAAGAAACAGGTTGGAACATCGGCTCCGCCTCCAAACTCGGCGTTACAGATGCTGTACTCATCGGCTGGGCCATCCGCAAACGCGGGCTTTTGGTCTCAAGCGACGCGGCTTATGACATTCATTCGGTTGCCGATCTCAAAGGCAAGCGCGTTGTGCGCCGTCAACCGGGCGCCGGTGCAGCGGCCCTTTTTTCAAGGCTTCTGGAAGCGGCCGGATTGAGCGAAGAGGATCTTCGGGCTTTTAGCGGATATGCCTACACCGAGAGTGAGGCGGCCGGGGCTGTTGCCAGCGGGGATGCGGACGCAGCACTTGGCGTTGAAGCCATGGCCAAACAGTACAAACTCGGATTTGTCCCGCTAACCGATGAACACTTTGATCTTTTGATCGACCGGAAGTCCTACTTCACTGATCCCGTTCAGCGGCTTTTGAACTTCACCCGGACGCAGCAGTTTCAGGACAAAGCCGCCAATATGGGCGGCTATGACCTCTCTCCGCTGGGCCGCGTCCGCTGGCTTTCTCTTTGAACGCAACAGACAGATTTTTATGACCGATATTCGCCCTCATGAAGTGTTCGTCCCGACCACGCCGCCCGAAGATGCCCAGCTGCGCTATATCGGGCGGATCCACACGCCCTGGGTGGAGCGCAAGGAGTGTCCGCGGCGCGGCGATCCAGAAAACGGGCCGGATTGCCGGATCGAGGTGTTTGAACCCTGGGTCCCGGCCCTGAAAAACATCGAGACCTTCGACAGCATCGAGGTGCTGTACTGGCTCGACCGTGCGCGGCGGGATCTGGTCATCCAGAATCCGGCACATTCCGGGGATGTTCGTGGGACCTTTGCGCTGCGTTCGCCCAACCGGCCCAACCCCATTGGCACCTCTCTGGTCAAACTGATCTCCGTCAACGGTCCGTTGCTGACCGTGCGCGGGCTCGACTGCCTCAACGGCACTCCTCTGATCGATCTGAAACCCGATCGGTGCGCCTTCACGGACAAACCGCGGTCCGGCGCGTAGTTCAAACGCGCTTACCCCGTTGGGTGGCTTGACAGACGTTCGTCAAGATTGCCAATGCTTGTCGCAACAATCATACGGGAGAAGCTCAATGGATACGCCGGTGCAATCCGCAGCCAGCAAAGTGAACGACGTGGTTTCCGTCGAAAAACTCGGCAATGTTGCGCTTGTCGCGCTCAACAATCCTCCGGTCAACGCTGCTTCCCATGCCTTGCGTCAGGGCATCCATCAAGCTGTTTCAGACTTGCAGAAAGATCCCGGGATCGAGGCCATTGGCCTCTACGGCGAAGGCCGCACCTTCATTGCAGGCGCGGATATCCGTGAGTTCGGCAAGCCCCCGCAGGACCCTTGGTTGCCGGACCTGTGTAACTTTCTTGAAAACTCGGAAACACCCATCGCTTGCATCATTCATGGCACGGCTCTCGGCGGCGGCCTGGAAGTTGCCATGAGCTGCCATGCGCGCATTGCAGTCCCCAGCGCCAAGGTCGGGCTCCCGGAAGTGACACTTGGCATTCTGCCGGGCGCGGGCGGCACTCAGCGCGCACCACGCCTTGCCGGAGTTGCTGCTTCTTTGGACATGATTACCAGCGGCAAGCCGATTTCGGCGCAAAAGGCTCTGGAGACCGGGCTGGTCGACACCATAGAAGACGGCGCGCCTCGCGATCTTGCGCTCAAAGCGGCGCAGGCCCTTGCAGACGGCACGTTGAGCCATCGCAAGACCGGCGAATTGGCGACGGTTGCCGATCCGGACGCCATTGAGGCCTACCGGCAGAAACTGCAAAAAACCCAACCGCTTTTGTTCTCACCGCACAAGTGCGTGGATGCGGTCGAGGCCAGCACACTGCCGTTGACTGAAGGGCTTCTAAAAGAGCGCAGCCTATTCCAGGACTGCATGGAAAGCCCGCAGCGCGCTGGTCTGATTCACGCCTTCTTTGCCGAGCGGGCCGTCTCGAAAATCCCGGAAGCCAACGAACCGCCCCGCCAGGTCTCAAAGATCGGCGTGATCGGCGGTGGCACGATGGGCTCCGGCATTGCGACCGCGTGCCTCCTGGCCGGGTTCAATGTTACCCTGACCGAACGCGACCAGGGCGGACTCGACCGGGGCCTGGCGACAATTGCCAAGAACCTCGAAGGCGCCGTTAAACGCGGCAAACTCGCGGCCGACAGACGCGATCAGATCCTCTCCGGCAATCTGTCCTCCGCGGTCGAATTGGGTGCCTTGTCAGAAGCCGATCTCATCATTGAGGCCGTGTTCGAAGAGATGGATGTGAAGCGCAGCATCTTCACCGAGCTCGACAAGGTGGCAAAGCCCGGCGCGGTGCTTGCCTCCAACACCTCCTACCTCGACATCAACGAAATCGCTTCCGTGACGAGCCGTCCGCAGGATGTGATTGGCCTGCATTTCTTCTCGCCGGCCCATGTCATGCGGCTTCTGGAAGTGGTCGTCGCCGACAAGACCGCGCCAGACGCGGTGGCGACCGGCTTTGCCCTTGCCAAAAAACTGAAAAAAGTCGCTGTCCGGGCCGGGGTCTGCGATGGCTTCATCGGCAACCGTATTCTCTCCTTCTACAAGAAGGCTGCGGATTACATGATGATGGACGGTGCTTCTCCAGAAGAAGTCGATACGGCCATGACCGATTTCGGGTTCGCTATGGGCCCTTATCAGGTTTACGACCTCGCCGGTCTCGATATCAGCTGGGCGACCAACAAGCGCCGCGCGGCCACCCGGCCAGCGGAAGAGCGCTACATCCCGATCCTCGACCGGATCTGCGAACAGGGCTGGTTTGGCCGCAAGACCGGCAAGGGCTTTTACATCTACGACGAGACTGGTGCCCGCCCGAACCCGGATGCCCTCAAAATCATTGATGAAGAACGGGCCAAGGCCGGGATCACACCGCGCAAGTTCACGGCAGAAGAGATCGTCAGCCGGTTCATGACCGCGATGATTTCCGAGGCAATCCGCGTTCTTGAAGACGGCATCGCGCTCCGGCCAATCGACATTGATGCGGTGTATCTCTTCGGCTACGGCTTCCCACGGTTCCGTGGCGGGCCAATGCACACGGCGGACCAGATCGGCGCAGCGGAACTCGTCAAACGCATCGAAGCCTTTGCTGAGGAAGACAGCTACTACTGGCAGGTTCCGGCTCTCCTGCGCCAAATGGCCGAGACCGGCGGCACATTTGCTGAAAGGAACAACGGCTAGTCCTAAACAGCGGTCAAGCCGCCGTCGACCGGAATGGCCTGACCGTGGACGGCCGTGTTGTTCGGGTCCGCGAGCCACAGCACCGCCGAGATGACTTCGTCAGACCGGATGACACGGCCCATCGGGCTGCGTTTGGTAAAAGCCGCATCGATCTCGCTGGCCGGCCTGTTCTGGCTTTCCGCCAAGGCTTCGGAAAAGTTCTGGTACATCGCGGTTTGCGCAAAGGACGGGCAGACCGCGTTGATCCTGACACCACTGCGCCCCGTCTCGTCCGCGGCCGAGCGGGTCAGGCCGACAACAGCATGTTTTGAAGCCGCATAGGCCGACAACATTCCGGCCCCAACAAGCCCGGCGGCTGAGGCCATGTTGATGATGGCACCGCGCCCGGCCTTGGCCATGACCGGGATCTGGTACTTCATGCCCAAAAAGACACCGCGCACATTCACCGCAAACATCCGGTCGAGATCCTCGACTGCGAGCTGGGTCAACGGTTTGAGATCGTGACAAACACCGGCGTTGTTGAGAGCAATATCAAGGGAGCCGAAACGCTTCAGGATTTGGTCAATATGCGCTTTGGTCTGGTCTTCATTGCCGACATCATAGGCTTCAATCAGAACATCTGCGCCCGTATCCTGAAGCTCGGCACGGATGCGTTCCAGCCCGCTCTCATCCCGGTCCGACAGAGCCAACCGCGCACCGAGCGCTGCAAATCTGCGGGCAGCTTCGGCACCAAAGCCACCAGCGGCCCCGGTGATCATGACCGTTTGGCCTGAAAAACGCTGATCAGCCATGCTGGATGGCCTCCAGGCCGCCCTTGGCAAAACCCGGTACCGCCTTGCCGAGTCTCAACCCCTGCTCCGGATTTGAGGCATTGCCGTCAAGCGCACGTTTTTTGACGCCTTGCAGGATCGCGCCCATCCGGAAGAAGCAGAACGCCAGATAAAACCCGAAATCCGGAATGCCGGAGATCCCCATACGCTTACAATAGGCCCCCACAAAAGCCTGATCCTCGGGAATGCCCAGCTCCTTGCGGTCAACGCCTGCAAGACCCCGGCCCTCGGCTCCCGGCGGACAGCGCCATTGCATGATGAGGGCTGCGAGATCCGCAAACGGATGGCCGAGTGTCGACAGCTCCCAGTCGAGCACCGCGACACACTCCGGACTATCTTTCGCGAACAGCATGTTGTCGATCCGGTAATCGCCGTGCACCAGCGTGCGCCGGCCATCGTCTTCCGGAATGTTCTGGTCAAGCCATGCAATCAGCTCGTCCATGTCCGCAATCGTCCCGGTTTCGCTCGCCCGGTACTGTTTAGTCCAGCGATCGATTTGGCGGCGGTAGTAGTTCCCGGCCGGGCCATAATCGGCCAGGCCAGCCGCCTCCAAATCAACGGAGTGGATGGCGGCGAGCACCCGGTTCATTTCGTCGTAGATTGCCGACCGGGTGACGGTATCGACGTCCAGGATCCGAGGATCATCAAAGTTCCGCCCTTCGACCAGATCCATGATGTAAAAGGCCGAGCCAATCACATCGTCGTCCTCACACAGAACATGCATCCGGGCGACCGGAACATCAGTTGCTGCGAGGGCCTTTTGAACCCGGAACTCCCGGTCAACGGCGTGTGCGGATTTCAAAAGCACACCCGGCGGTTTGCGCCGCAACACGTAAGCGCCGGAGGGTGCAGAAAGCCGGAACGTCGGGTTCGATTGACCGCGGTTGAACTTTTCTGCCGTCAACGGCCCTTCGAACCCCGTCAGGTTTTGCTCCAGCCAGGATGCCAGTCGCTCAAGATCCAGTGCCGCAGTGGTCATCAAACGAACCTCACCCGGCGTTGGTGTATTTGCGAAGCTCAACACGGGCGACCTGGCGCCGATGGACCGCGTCCGGCCCGTCGGCAAAGCGCAGGGTCCTCAAATGCGCCCACATGCTGGCCAGCGGGAAGTCCTGACTGATCCCGGCGGCCCCATGGACCTGCATCGCTTCGTCGACCACTTTCAGCGCCATCAGCGGTGCGATGACCTTGATCTTGCTGATCCAGGGCTGCGCTGCACGGGTGCCTTGCGTATCCATCATCCACGCAGCCTTTAGACAGAGCAGGCGCGCCATTTCAATTTCCATGCGCGCATTGGCGATGATGTCGTGGTTGGCCCCGAGATCCGCGAGTTTTTTGCCAAACGCTTCCCGGCTCAGCGCCCGCTTGCACAGGAGTTCGAGCGCCCGCTCCGCCTGGCCGATCGCCCGCATGCAGTGGTGGATCCGGCCCGGGCCGAGACGTCCTTGCGCCACTTCAAAGCCCCGCCCCTGACCCAGAACGAGATCAGCTTCCGGAACGCGCACATTGGTGAAGCGGATGTGCATATGGCCGTGCGGTGCATCATCAGTATTAAAGACATGCATCGGCCGCAGGACTTCCAGTCCATCAGCATCAGCCGGGATCAGGAACATGGAATGGCGGCTGTGCTTATGTGCGTCCGGGTCGGTGCGCGCCATTACAATATAAAGCTTGCAGCGGCTATCTCCTGCCCCGCTTGCCCACCATTTCTCACCGTTGAGCACCCATTCATCGCCGTCTTTCACGGCAGACAAAGCAATGTTGGTGGCATCCGAAGATGCTTCGTCCGGCTCCGTCATGAGGTACGCAGAGCGGATATCGCCGTTCAGAAGCGGTTTCAGCCAAAGATCTTTGTGTGCCTGCGTGCCATAGCGCTCCAGAACCTCCATGTTGCCGGTGTCCGGGGCATTGCAGTTGAAGACTTCGGCGGCAATGCCGACCTTGCCCATTTCCTCGGCAAGATAGGCGTATTCAACGGTGGTCAGGCCAAAGCCGCGCTCGCTGTCGGTCAACCAGAAATTCCAGAGCCCGCGTTCCTTGGCCTTGGCCTTCAACCCTTCCAGAATTTCGATCTGCCGGTCGGTGTGCAAGAACCGATCGCCGGAGGGGTGTTTTCCGACTTCCTCATGGTATTCGGCATCCAGCGGCGCGATTTCGGTTTCCACCATGCGACGCACCTGCTCAATCAGCGGGCGCACCCGGTCCGTTACTCCAAGATCCATAACCTATCCCTCAACAAATCTCGGCGCGCATCCGGGAGATGGCCGCCTTGTATTCCTGTTCCAAACGATTGACGACCTCGGCAGCCGGACCAACCGATTTCACCGCATTGATCCCTTGGCCGGCGCCCCAAATGTCGCGCCAGGCTTTCGGTAAATCATCGCCATCCGGCAGGATTGACGGCTTCCAGTCCGTCGGCAGATTGTCCGGGTCGAGGCCTTCCTTGGTGATTGATGACCTAAGGTATGTGGCTGGATGGCCGGTAAAAACAGCTGTTGTGATGACATCTTCCGCACCGCCTGCGACCATCATGTCCTTGTAGACATCGGCTGCATCCGCCTCATGCGTTGCAACGAACGGTGAGCCGACATAGCCGAAGTCTGCGCCGAGAACTCGCGCGGCCAGCAGCGCCTCACCGGTTGAAACCGCACCACCGGCAAGGACCGGGCCGTCGAACCACTCCCGGATTTCACGGATCAAGGCAAATGGCGATTGCGGTCCGCCATGGCCACCAGCGCCAGCGCACACGGCAATAAGACCGTCGGCCCCCTTTTCGATCGCCTTTTTGGCGTAGGTGTTGTTGATCACGTCATGAAGTGCGATGCCGCCACAGGAATGCGCAGCTTCATTGACATCCACCCGCGCGCCCATCGAGGTGATCCAGATCGGCACTTTCCAGCGGACACAGATTTCCATGTCACGTTCCAGGCGCTCATTGGTCTTGCGCACGATCTGGTTGACCGCAAAGGGCGCTGCAGGATTGTCCGGATTGGCCTGATTATGGCGGTCGAGTTCCTCGGTGATTTCCTGAAGCCAAGCTTCAAGCATGACCGGCCCGCCGTCTTCATCTCGTGCGTTGAGCGCCGGGAAACTCCCAATTACACCCGCTTTGCACTGGGCAATCACCAGCTTCGGGCAGGACACGATAAAGAGCGGCGCCGCGACGACCGGCAGCCGCAAATTCTGCAGAGCCTTTGGCAGCTTGCGTTTTTTAAGCATTTCGCCTCCCAACAAATGCCTCCCCAACTCGCACGGCTTAAAGTGCGCCAGTCTCCAGATAGAACCGGTTGAGCCAATCCGCCGACAGGGCCGGACGGCTCTCGCCCTCGATCTCCACGGTCGAGGCCCAGGTGATATCCAGTTCGCCAGGCTTTACCGCTCTGACGTCTTTCAAGACAAACCGGCCCCGGATGCGGGATCCGGACTTCACTGGGCTCAAGAACCGGACCCGGTCAAATCCATAATTGATCCCCATGGTCATACCCCTGATTTTGGGCTGCGCCTCGAGGCCCATGGCGGACAAAAGAGACAGGGTTAGAAAGCCATGCGCGATCGTTCCGCCAAAGGGTGTCCTGGCAGCAGCCGCCGGGTCGACATGAATGTATTGATGATCCCTGGTGACATCCGCGAAGGCATCGATCATGGCCTGATCGATGAGATGCCACGATGACACGCCGACGTCCTTGCCGACGAGACCGCTCAAGGCCTCGACAGGCAGGTCAGTGTCATCCAGATCCGGGATCAACTATAGGCCTCCTGAAACAGGTCCGGACCGGTTTCCACATTGATGCCGCCGCTGACCGGAATGATCGCTCCGGTGATGTAGCCGCCGCCTGCCCCGCAGAGAAACTGCAGGATCGCTGCGATGTCTTCAGGTTTGCCAACACGGCCAAGTGGCACTTGCGCCCCCACCCGGCTGCGGGTGTCTTCGTCTGCAGTTGCAAAAGCCGTCATCTTGCTGACAAACGGTCCGGGAGCCAGAGCGTTGACGGTGATCCGCTTGTCCGCAAGTTCCTTAGCCAGGATCCGGGTCAAGTGATGAACAGCTGCCTTAGATGCGGCATAGCTGTAGGCCCGGTCGCCATGCGGGGTTTCGCCCATCACCGAGCCGACATTAACCACCCGCGCGGGATCATCATCTGAGGCTGACGCTTCCAGCATCGGCAGCAGGCTTTGGGTCAGATGGAAGAGGCCGGTCACGTTCAGGCGCATTACCCGGTCCCAGGCTTCATAGGGGAATTGGCCGAGCGACATGCCCCAACTGGTCCCGGCATTGTTCATCAGAATGTCGAGTTTTTCCGTGCGCTTACCAATTTCAGACGTGAGTGCCGCAATACCGTCCTCGGTCGCGACATCCCCGCCGAACCCTTCCACCTTGCCGGAATAGCCCAGCGCATTGAGATCCTCGGCTGCCCGAAGGCAAGCCTCCTCCTTGCGACTGGCAATGAGGACGCGTGCGCCAGCCGCGCAGAGGCCCTCAGCGGCCATGCGGCCGATGCCGGTTGCCCCACCTGTGACAAGGGCTGTCTTGCCAGCGAGAGCGAACAGTTTTTCCGGGGTCATGCTGCGCCTTCTGCGAAGTTTTTGCGGAGGGTGAGTTTGGATACTTTGCCGGTCGCCGTCAGCGGGAGCGCATCGACATAAACGACGTCATCCGGCAACTGCCATTTGGCAAAATGCTCGCCCAGCATCTCAAGAAGTTCGTCCTTTGGCGGCGGCGCATCGTCGTCTTTCGATTGAATGATTAGGAGCGGGCGCTCGTCCCACTTTGGATGCGGCACGGCAATCACGGCGCAATTGGCAACGCCGGAATGGGACATGACGATGTTTTCCAGATCGAGCGAGCTGATCCATTCCCCGCCGGACTTGATAAGGTCCTTCGACCGGTCGGTGATAACCAGAAAACCGTCGGATGTAATCGCAGCGATATCCCCGGTGCAGAACCAGCCTTCTTCGTCAAACACCAGTTTTGAGGCTTCCGGGTTCTCAAAATAGCCCGACGTAATCGAGTTCCCGCGCACATAGAGATGACCCGGCGTCTTGCCGTCATGCGGCAGGCGGTTGCCCTCATCGTCGACAATTTTGAGATCGACACCAAAAACCCGGCGTCCCTGGGATTGTTTTCGGTCAATCCGGTCCTTCATGTTCCAGTCGTCCATGCGCGGCGGCAGATTGCCTTGCGTACCGAGCGGGCTCATTTCGGTCATGCCCCAAGCGTGGCAGACATTGACACCCTGCTTTTCAAACCCCTCGATCAGGGAGCGCGGCGCGGCAGACCCGCCGACGACGATATCGCCAAGGCCATCAGGCAGCCGGCCACGCTGGTTGATTTCATTCATGAGACCGAGCCAGACCGTCGGAACGCCCCAAGCGGAAAACACCTTCTCGCGCTCCATCAGATCGTAGAGGGATTTGCCGTCCAGCGCGCCGCCCGGGAAGATCATGCTGGCGCCGGACAGCGGCGCAGAATAGGGCAGCCCCCAGGCATTGACATGAAACAGTGGGACAACCGGCAGAATACGGCTGCCTTCCTGTAGAACCTTCGGGAGAGTTACGCACAAACTGTAGGCGTGCAGGACCGTGGACCGGTGGGAATACGAAGTCCCTTTTGGATTGCCCGTTGTGCCGGAGGTGTAGCAAAGGCCAGCGGCCGTCTCTTCCGGGAAGTCCGGCCAATTCATGTGATCCGGCTGACCATCCAGGATCTCTTCATAGCAGAGAACACCCTCCAGTGATGTTTCCGGCATATGCGCCCGGTCGGTCATGATGACGACACGCAGATCGGCAGGCAGGTGTTCGCGCAGCTTCTCTATGATCGGGACAAAGGTGAGATCAACAAAAAGCAAACGGTCCTTCGCGTGATTGATGATGTAGATCATCTGCTCTGCGGAGAGCCGCGGGTTGATCGTATGGCAGACCGCCCCAATCCCGGAGATACCGTAATACAGCTCAAAATGGCGGTATCCGTTCCAGGCAAGGGTCGCGATGCGATCCCCGACTTCGATCCCCAGCCCCTGCAGGCCATGCGCCAGTTGGGCAATACGTTTAGCCGTTTCACCGTATGTGGTCCGGTGAATATCACCTTCGGTTCGTACGGAAACGATTTCGCTGTCCGGAAAGGTATCAGCAGCAAAAGTGATGAGGTCCGCAATTTTCAGCGGACGATGCATCATCTGTCCCTTCATGTGTTTCCTCCCAAAAACACCAAAGTTGATTTCATGCGATCATAGGCAGGTTTTTCAGACCAAGACAAACTTCTCATTGAGAAAAATGACCTTCCGCAACTGCAGCTTAGCTCTTTGCCGTATGTCCTCTTATCTGGAGCACGCCCTCTTGAACTCTTGGCCTGACTTGCGCCGAATATCTGCCCGAACGGCTGTCAATTGCATCGGTGCTTGATCGCCTCACATCCATCATTAAGGCCGATCATTCCGCACCGCACTTCTACTAAGGACCGTATTGATTTTCACAAAAAGCCCGCTAACGGTTCGCTAGCGTATCATCTCAATTCGCGCCGGATGGGTCTCGATTTCCAGTTTGGAAGCGTGCAGCGGCTCACCATCGAGGTTCACCTGGACCTGGTTATCTGCCTCGATCCTCAGCGACTTCACTTTGCGCATGATGGCAATGTCCGGAATACGTTCCGGGTCCCCCTCAAGCACGATGGACAGGAACTCTGTCACCCGGTTTCGATCCGGCATCGGCAGAATGGTGAGGTCAAGAAATCCGTCATCCAGTTCGGCTGTTGGGCATAACCTGATCCCGCCGCCGGCGCGGCGGCCATTACCGATGGCAAGCGCCATGAACGCGCCCTCCCACGAAAACCCATCGGTTTCGATACGGCCTTCGCAGGCGGCAAGCTCTGAAAACCGATTGATCCCGGTGAAGAGATAGGCGGCCCCGCCCAACAACTTCTTCAGGTTCGGATCCGTTTCCGCGGTCACCCTCGTCCCAAATCCGCCGGTCGCCATGTTCACGAAGACACGGCCATTCACAGTTCCAATGTCCGTTGGCTTGGGTTTGCCTCTTGCGGCAAAGCGGAAGGATGAGACGATGTCCGATGGGTCCAGCCGGATGTGATGGGCGAAGTCGTTGGCGGTTCCGAGCGGCAAAACCGCGAACGCAAACGGGGGCTTTTCCTCCGCCTCAAGTCCATCGAGAACACCGTCCACCACAGCATGAATTGTTCCGTCGCCGCCGCCGCTCACCAGAACATCGATCTTCTTGTCCTGATGCTCTTTCAGAGCCTCGAGAGCAAACCGCTCGGTATCTCCGGCCTCATAAGTCACGCGCACAGAGACTTCGTGACCCATGTTCCGAACCGCATCTACAGCAGCACGGACATCGGCCCGGCCTGCGGATTTACCGTTTAGAATCAGACGCAGGTGACGTTTGCTCAAAAGACCCTCCAATACAGTTGGCCAAGCTTACCCCGGCAACATGGTCTCCCGGTCGGTTCTCGCCGATCGGGCTTCTTCGGCCAGCCACTTGCGGAAAGCTGCAACAACCGGCCGCATCGTCCGACCTTCCGGATAAACAAAGAAGTAAGCTGTTTCGTGCTCCGGCGGAACATCAAACAAACGCACAAGGCGCCCGGACGCAAGCTCCTGCTCGATGAAGAAGCGGGGTATGAGTGCGGCACCGGCGTTGTGGATCGCAGCTTCCGTGATCATGACGAACTGTTCGAACCGGGCGCCCTGGAAAGCCGTGTCCGTTTCCACGCCAGCACTTTCAAACCAGTGCCGCCAGGCCAGCGGCCGGGTCGCCAATTGCAAACGCGGCACCCGCTTCAAATCCTCCGGTACACGGATATTGTGCCGATCCCGAAAAACGCGAGAGGCGACCGGGATGACTTCCTCATCGAACAGATGTTCGGCGATCGCACCTGCCCAGACCGGATCGCCATGATGAATGGCCCCATCGAACGGTTCTTCGTCAAAATCGAAAGGCTGCAGCCGAACGCTCAAGTTCAGACCGGCATCCGGGTACCGGCGGATAAAGTCGGCAATTCGCGGCGCCAGCCAACGAGTGCCGAATGTCGGCAAGACTGCGAGGTTGAGCACATCGGCACTGCCTGCAAACGACATCACTTGCCGCGTGGCGAGGGTCATTTGTTCCAAAGCGCCCCGGATATCGTGAAGGTAAAGCCGTCCGGCATCAGTCAGAACGATCCTCTGACGTACCCGGCGGAACAGCTCCACACCCAGCCGGTCTTCGAGCTGACGCACCTGTTTGGAGACAGCGCCTTGGGTCAGGTGCAACTCTTCCGCTGCACGGGTAAAGCTGAGATGGCGGGCCGCACACTCAAACGCGATGAGGGTGTCCGCGGGCGGCACAAATGCCCGTTTCATACCTTGCGAATTTCCTAGTTCATTCCATTTTGTAATGAATGATGGAGGAGAATTCGCTTTTCTGCAAACACAAATCAGGCAACTCTGTCTGAAACAGAATGATCTGCCTTGAACAAGGCGCCTTGAAACGATTGCGGCCAGCACCTGATTGGCCCGGGAGATCTGTTATGAATGCACCGGCAAATGTGAAATCAGCCCCAGCTGGCGGCGGCGTTTTCGACTGGCAAGACCCATTCCGTCTTCGCGATCAGCTGAAAGAGGACGAGCAGCTGATCATGGACACGGCCCGCTCCTACGCTCAGGAAAAGCTGCTGCCGCGGGTCATCGAGGCTTATCGCGAAGAAAAGACCGATCGCGAAATCTTCAACGAAATGGGTGAACTCGGCCTGCTGGGCGTTACCCTGCCGGAAGAATATGGCGGGGCAGGCGCCTCTTATGTCGCTTACGGTCTGGTTGCCCGGGAAGTTGAACGCGTTGACAGTGGCTACCGCTCCATGATGAGCGTTCAGTCTTCCCTGGTCATGTACCCGATCTACGCTTACGGATCTGAAGAGCAGCGGAACAAGTATCTGCCGAAACTCGCCAGCGGCGAATATGTCGGCTGTTTCGGCCTGACGGAACCGGATGCAGGGTCTGATCCGGCCGGCATGCGCACGCGCGCTGAAAAGATCGACGGCGGCTACAAGCTGACCGGCTCCAAGATGTGGATCTCCAACTCGCCGATCGCGGACGTTTTCGTAGTTTGGGCAAAATCGGAAGCTCATGACGGCGCAATTCGCGGCTTCGTCCTGGAAAAAGGCATGAAAGGCCTGAGTGCCCCGAAAGTCGGCGGCAAGCTTTCGCTGCGCGCTTCCATCACCGGCGAGATCGTCATGGACAACGTGGAAGTCGGTGAAGATGCGCTGCTGCCCAATGTATCCGGCTTGAAAGGCCCGTTTGGCTGCCTCAACCGGGCCCGCTACGGCATTTCCTGGGGCGCGATGGGTGCCGCTGAAGATTGCTGGACCCGCGCACGCCAATATGGTCTCGACCGCGAACAGTTCGGCCGTCCGCTAGCACAAACCCAACTCTTCCAGAAGAAACTGGCCGACATGCAGACCGAAATTGCTCTTGGCCTTCAGGCCGCGCTTCGCGTCGGCCAGCTTTTCGACGCCGGTCAGATGGCTCCGGAAATGATTTCCATCGTTAAGCGCAACAACTGCGGCAAGGCCTTGGACATCGCCCGCCAGGCCCGCGACATGCATGGCGGCAACGGGATTTCCGAGGAATACCATGTCATGCGCCACGCCCAGAACCTAGAAACGGTCAACACTTATGAGGGCACGCATGATGTTCATGCGCTGATCCTTGGCCGCGCCCAGACCGGCTTGCAAGCATTTTTCTAAGAATTGAATTTTGAGGCGGGCCGTTTGGCCCGCTTCCTTCTTCTGGGGGCTATATGGCGCACCAAACCGCGGATGTCGTGATCCTTGGCGGAGCCGTCATGGGCTCTTCCGTTGCCTGTCATCTTGCCCAGCGCGAGGACTTTTCAGGACGCATTATTGTTGTTGAGGCAGATCCCTCATATGAGATCTGCGCCTCTGCGCGCTCCGCGGCGTCCATTCGCCAGCAATTCTCCAGCGCGATTAACATCGAGATCTCGCTCTATGGCATAAAGTTTCTCCGGGAGATCGGTGCCCAGCTCGCGGTTGAGAGCGACCGCCCGGCGATTGACCTTCACGAGGGCGGGTATCTCTTTCTGGCAACGCCGGACAAGCAGCCCATCCTCCAGGAAAACCACCAACTGCAGCAGCAGCTGGGCGCAGACATCGAATACTATGATGCTGACGGCCTTGTAGCGAAATTTCCATGGCTCAATACAGGTGATCTGACTGCAGGGTGTCACGGCCTCTCGGGAGAAGGCTGGTTCGACGGCTACGGCTTGATGCAGGCCTTCCGCAAGAAAGCCAGGTCTCTCGGCGTGGATTACTTTTCCGGAAAAGCAGCAATTGAGAGAGAGACCGGCGGACACTGGTCTGTGCGCCTCCCGGATGGGACCACCATCTCAACGCCGCTTGTCGTGAATTGCGCCGGTGCCTCTGGCGGCGCGGACCTATGTCGGCAAGCCGGTATTGAGGTGCCGATCGTTCCGAAAAAACGCTGCGTTTTCACATTTGAATGCCGGGATGAACTTACGAACTTCCCGCTTCTCATCGACCCGACAGGGACCTATGTCCGCCCGGAGGGTACGGGCTTTATCTGTGGGTCCGCGCCGCCCGAGAATCAGGACCCGGACGCGACTGACTTCGATGTCGACTACGGACTTTTTGAAGAGCATATCTGGCCCGTTCTCGCCAACCGGGTGCCCGCCTTTGAAGCGATCAAACCGGGTGCCGCCTGGGCCGGCACCTATGACATGAACCTCTTTGATCACAATGCGTTTTTGGGCGGTGTTGCAGGCGTTGACGGGTTCTATATGGCGCTGGGTTTCTCCGGCCATGGCCTGCAGCAATCGCCTGCTGTTGGCCGCGGGCTGTCTGAGCTGATTGCTACGGGCACCTATCAGACGCTGGATCTCACACCGCTGGCGTTCGATCGCCTGGCCGCCGATCGTCCGATTGTCGAGAAAAACGTCGTCTGAGATCTTCTCCCTGCGGACAATCAGCTTCTATTCGGCAACCTGGAGCATTGTGGGTGGCTGGCCAGGGCGTTCGCCTGCGGGCCCGTGGGTGTCATTGGCTGCTTCGCCTTCCGTCGGAGGGCTTACAGTTTCCTCCTGTTCTTGAGCAGCCGACGGATGGCTTGGATAAGACTGACTGTTCTCCATGCGCGCCCAGTCAATGGCCCGCGAGAAGGTGTCCTCAAGCAAGTTCCCCAAGCGCTGCACCCGGCTCTTGTCTGGCTCGAAGGGCGGGGATTCGTGGCGTAAATAGGCTCTCTGAGCAATCAAAAGCGACAAGGCGTGAAGGCCGCGCTCCGGCCGGCCATAGGTCCGCGTCAAATGACCGCCTTTCATAAGCTCATCGACACCGACCGTGTATCCCTGCTGGCTTTTGAAGGAACCGACAACCAGGTTCAGCAAATCGGGATCGCAAGCCGTCCCTTCTGCGCTGCCAATACTGATGACCGGCAAGCCTTTGTCCGTCACGCCCTTGATATGAGACCGCATTGATTGGCAATCGATCACGATCACCTTGCGGTGCATCCTGGACAGCCTGGACACCTGCTGCTGCACAGCTTTTTCGAATGGCCTTGCAAACAAAAGGACCCGTTGTTCGACTTCGGTTGCTCCCGGCTCCTCTCCATCCAAATAGATGCGCTTGCCGTCGAGGGTGGTCACCGGACAAAGCGCAGTCTTCGGGTCTTCGGAAGCGCTCAGAGGAGTTTCCAAATCGCGATCAAGGTCAATGACATAACGGGAGATGGTTGAGCTGACAATTGTTGCATTGAGATCGGAGGATAACCGCAGGACGTCCTCAAGACGCCAGGACAAGTCCGTCTGCAACCGACCAGTCGCATTCAGCCGTTTTCCGATCACTGCCGGCACATCTGTACCGGTGTGCGGCAAACACAAAACGAGAGGGCTGGCCCCCTCTTCGACCACAATCATACTGCACCGCCCAGTTGACGATCTCGTCCAGAGACCAGCTTGTATAATTTCCTTTACGGAAACAAGACAGATTCCGAAGAAACAGCCCCTGAATTTGTCTTACGAAGCAATCACAGCCCCTCCGGCAAATGAACATTGGCACCTGCGCGACCAAAATAGCCACAAAAGGCTCGACTTTCATCTCCTTCATTCATCATCTGGCTCTTTTTTGCCCTCAACTTGCATCTATGCTTCTAATGGAGCAAGAAACATGCACCCTTGACCGAAGGCCTCTGGCGCGCAATTGTGAATACTGACCCGCCCGGCCCGTCCGGCCGCACACATTTCAGCTCATTCGGGGCTTAGCCCCTGTATTTTAAAAGGATGCCGCCATGCCGCTGCGATATGGCAAGGAATTTTTGATGATTCCGGGACCGACCAATGTCCCTGAAGAAGTCTTGAGGGCCATGCATCGGCCAGCGATCGACATCTATGAAGGCCCCTTGCTGGAAACCACAGACGCTTGCCTTTCCGGCCTGAAGCAGCTTTTCCGGACAGAGGGCAAGACATACATTTACGCGGCCAACGGACATGGCGCCTGGGATGCCGCCCTCTCCAACACACTCAACCGCGGTGACAAGATCCTGGCGCTTCACTCCGGTTTATTTGCAGCCGGTTGGGGCGAGGCTTCAAAACTCCTGGATCTGAATGTCGAGGTTCTGCCCGGGACTTGGCGTACAGCGGTCAATCCGGACCAGCTGGAGGCGCGCCTGAAGGAGGATACCGGTCACGAGATCAAGGCAATCCTCGTTGTCCAGGTTGATACAGCCTCCGGGGTCTGGAATGACATTCAGGCTCTGCGAAGAGCGATTGATGCCGCCAAGCACCCTGCTCTTTTCATGGTCGACACCATCGCATCGCTCGGATGTATTCCGTTCGAAATGGATGAATGGGGGATCGACGTCGCCTTGACCGGATCTCAGAAAGGATTGATGTCACCGCCAGGCCTTTCCTTTGTCGCCGCCGGGCCAAAGGCAGACAAGGCACACGAAACCGCCAACTTGCGGACCAATTATTTTGACTGGACCTTCCGACAAGGCCCTGTTCATTACCAGAAATACTGTGGCACGCCGCCGGAGCACCTGCTGTTCGGGTTCCGGAAAGCGCTCGATCTTGTATTCGACGAGGGCCTTGAGCAGGTTTGGAACCGCCATACGCTCCTGGCTGATGCGACCAGGGCGGCCGTAAGCCAGTGGGCCAAAGGCGGTGTTTTGGAATTCAATATCGAAGATCCGCGCCACCGCTCCGACAGTGTCACGGTGGTTCGGCTCAAGGATACAGATCCCGAACCACTGCGCGACTTCACCAAGGAAGTTTGCGGCGTCACCATCGGAGGGACAATTGGAGAGCTTTCTAATGAAGGCATCCGGATTGCCCATATGGGTCACGTGAACGCTGTCATGACGCTCGGTACGCTGTCCGCGATCGAGCTCGGTCTTGCGAAGCTTGGCATCGCGCATGAACCGGGCGGCGTTCAGGCCGCGATCGACACTCTTGCCGAGGCTCTTTAGAGCGCCCCGCAACAATCCAGGCTCGGGCTCCAAGCGAGCCCGGCCAAAACTACAGCACTTCTTCCAGACGGTCGCAGATGGTCTTCAAAACCTTGACCCGCGCGTGTTTTTTGTTTTCTGCAGAAACCAACGTCCACGGTGCATAGTGGGTTGAAGTTCGGTCGACCATATCGCCGGCGGCAATGGCGTACTGGTCCCATTTAAGACGGTTACGCCAATCCTCGTCAGTGATCTTGTGCTGCTTGTATACGGTCTCCTCGCGGGCCTTGAACCGCCGGAGCTGTTCTTCTTCTGAAATGGCCAGCCAGAATTTGCACACAGTGTATCCGAAGTCCGTGAGTTCCTGCTCGAACTCGTTGATCTCGTTGTAAGCGCGCAGCCAGTCATCGTGACCGGCAAAACCCTCGACACGCTCAACAAGAACCCGCTCGTACCAAGACCGGTCAAAAATCGCGAAGTGTCCTTTTCGCGGTACGCGGCGCCAAAACCGCCAAAGATAAGGGCGTGCCTTTTCTTCATCGGTTGGCGCCGAAATCGAATGCACCTTGTAGATCCGCGGGTCTAGCGGCCGGATCAAACGCCGGATGGCCCCGCCTTTGCCAGCCGCATCATTGCCTTGGAAAACAAGGACAACACCGGTCTTCGACATCGACTTGCGGTCCGAGAGTTCGGAGAGCCGGTCCTGATACTTTTTTCTGAGCTCTTCGTATTCGGTCTTCTCCAGTGTCTCGGTCAAATCGATTGCGTCGACCGCGGTTTCCCGCTTCAGTCCACCCACCACAGGCGGCGCTGCGACCGAGGTGGGCTCGCCATCCTCAAGCTTGAGCTGCATGGATCTTGCGACTGTCTGCCCAAGAGCTACGTCGCGGTACTCCGGATCTTGCGAGGGGATCACAAACCAGGGGGCAAACCCCATACTGGTTTCCAGGATAATCTTCTCACCGGTTTCACTGGCTTTCTTATGGTGCTTCAAGGCCGCCCAGTCTGCCAGGACATGCCGGCCGGCATTTTTCTTTTCGATCTTCTTCAAGCGTTCCTTTTGAACATCCTTGGGAAGGACGAACCAGAACTTGAGGATGAGAACGTCTTCGTTCGCCAGCATCTCCTCAAAACGCCGGATCCGAACCAGGCCCTTCTCGAAAGCATCCTCGTCGATCTTTTTGTAAATGCGGTCGCGCAACAGGGACTGATACCAGCTGCCGAAAACAATCGCAGTTTCTCCCTTGGCCGGCAAATCCCGCCAATAGCGCCACAAGGGCGGGCGCAGTCGGGCCTCATCCATGGGTTCGCCATAAGCGTTGCACACGAGATGCCGTGCATCCATCCAGCCATAAAGCCGGGCAACCGCCTCGCCCTTGCCCGCCCCATCAAGGCCATCAACCAGGATGAGTGTGGAAAATTGCTGCTTCTCGATCACCGGAAGCTGCGCCGCCAACAGCGCCTCGCGAAGTTCCGGTTCAAGTTTCTTGAAGGACTTTTTGGTCATTTTTTGCGGCATGCGGGCAGATTCGAACATTGCGTCCTCCGGTCACGAACCATGAAGCCACATTGTGAAACAGCAAACTTGAAAAAACCACTCCGTCGCTGAAGACGGGCATAATGCGGCAAGGGAAACTGCATTTTCCCTGTTGGAGGATGCGATCAGCACATATATGAAACCCTGCCCGCATCCGAATTTCATGGAGCCGGGTTATAACAGTGCCAGCACCTTCTTAGAGACCGCCGGATTTCCGTGACAGACTTCCTTGATCCCATCCTGCATTTCATCGCCGAAAACCCGTCGCTGGCCGGGTTGATCTGCTTTTTGGCCGCCATGGGCGAGGCATTGTTCCTGATCGGATTGTTTGTTCCCACCACTGTTGTTTTGGTGGGCGCCGGCACCCTTGTTGGCCTGGGCAAGCTTGATCTGATGCCGCTGCTCATCTGGACGACACTTGGCGCAACCGCGGGAGATGCGATCTCCTACTGGATTGGCTGGGCGTTCAAAGACAAGATCAAAAGCATGTGGCCGCTGAACAAGTACCGCAATGTGGTCGAAAGCGGCGAGGAGTTCTTCAAACAACATGGTGGCAAAAGCGTCTTTATCGGCCGCTTCGTTCCAGGTGTGAAATCCGTGGTTCCAGGCATTGCCGGCATGGCCGGTATGAATTTCACCCGGTTTTCGGTGGTCAATTTCACCTCTGCCATTGCATGGAGCGTGGCGCACATTGCGCCGGGCGTTATTGCCGGGTCAGCGCTTCATGCGATCGGTCAGATCAGCGGCCGCCTTGCGCTGGTTCTGGGCGCGCTTCTGCTGGTGATCTTCCTGGCGGTCATGCTGGGGCGGTGGTTGATCCTCATTATTCTGCCCCTGTTTCCAAACGCGCACGCGGCAATCGCCCGTTGGTTTGCCCGGCGGCCTGACCGGATCTCGCAATGGATTGGACGCAACTTCGATCCGGCTCACCCCCGCTCTGCGGGAATGCTGGCCTCGACGGTGCTTATCCTCATCACGATGCCGGCTTTCTTCTGGCTGATTGGTGAAGTCGCTCCAAACGAACCGATGGTTCGCGCGGACCTTGCCATTCTGAACCTCTTTGACAGCCTCAGAACGCCCGTCGGCGACAAGATCATGGTCTTCATGACCACACTGGGGGACGGCATCGTCGTGACTGCGATTGCACTTGCCGTGGCATCCTATCTGTTCTTCCGAAAGGCCTGGCGCCGCGGCATCGGGTTTGTCATCGCGATTGCCGGCACGGCCATTTTCGTGCCGTTGCTGAAATTGATGCTGCACCGCTCCCGGCCCATGGAGCTTTACACAGGAGCCGACTCTTTCAGCTTTCCGAGCGGCCATGCAACGCTCAACACCGTCCTGTTCGGTATCTGTGCAGTTCTGATTGCCCATGACCGCAGTCGCTGGGTAAAAGCGGGTATTTTCACAGTCACTGTCGCCTATGTCATCACCATCGGGTTCTCGCGGATCTATCTTGGTGCGCACTGGATGTCGGATGTATTGGCCGGGCTCTTGTTCGGGACGGCCATCGTGTCCGCCTTCGCCTTCGTTTTCGGCCCGATCCACAACGAGAAAATCGGGCGTTTGACCCTCACAGCGATTGTTTGCGGCATGCTTGCCGGGTTCGGTGGCTGGCATGTGGCCCGCTCCTTCGATGCTGGGCTGGTCACTTACGCGCCGCAAATTCACAAAGAGATCATCCAGGCGCGCGACTGGAGAGGTGGAACCTGGCAAAGCCTACCGGCACACCGGATCGGAATTGACGGGGAAACCGAAGAACCGCTCGTCATTCAATACGCAGGTCCGCTCCAAGCTTTTGCTGACATTGCTGCGAAAGACGGCTGGGTGCATCCGCCAAAGTGGTCACTGTCGACAGCAGGCGGCTTTGTGGAAGGCGAAACGCCGCCAGATTCTCTGCCGATTCTACCGCGCAGCCAGAACGGCCGCCAACCGGACCTGGTCCTGATCCGCAACGATGCCGATGGCGCGGAGGGCGGACGCTGGGTCATGCGTTTGTGGCCCAGCCGATACGAAGTTCTCGAAGGCGGGACACTGGAACCCCTTTATCTTGGCAGCGTCGTCCACGAGGACATTCTGAGGCCAATGGGTGAGTTCTCCGGCCCTAAAATGGACCGGGAGCTTCCCGGTATTGAAGTCAATCCGGCCCGTCTCATACCGGGTGCCGAGACCCGGCAGCGCACGAACCTTTCGCATGTTGTGCTGGCACGTCTGCCCGAACCTCCCGGCCTTTCAACTCCGGCTGCAGACTGAGTTATTGCGCCCGGTAGGCCAAAGGCCAGGTTTTGGGTTCAGGCGCATTGCCGTCACAGTCGATCTTCTCCCGATACTCGAGAAGTTCCAACTCAAGGACTTCGCCCGGCCCATCGATCAGGCGAAACACCTGATAGACGCCGCAGTCTCCCGCGCCCCGGCCAAATTCGGTGGTTTCAATGTGGCCGGACGATCCCAACACCTTGGCATTCATCGCTGAATAGTTCTGATTGCCCTCCAATCCGGGGGGATTTGGCAAGGTCAACAATTCGCCCCAGTCTTGCGGCGGGTTCTGAGTTACTGCAAAGACACCGGAACCCTGATAGGCACCTTGAAAGCAGGGGATTTGCCACATCAGATAATAGTCATTGATCACGTAACGCGCGCCCGACCAGGCAAACTGGCCATCGATGTCGCAGGCATCGCTCGCGTAATCGCGCATTTGCTGGCGCAAAACAGCCGGGATTTCGGACATATCTGCCAAGTATCGCTCGTAACCGATCGGAATACCTGCAGGCAAGTCCGGGCTGGCCGAGGCTGTCTGTGGTTGCGATGCGGTTTTCGGGCAACCGCTGACCCCTTTGGCATTTGCTGTGAAAGGCAGTTTGCCCTTCTGGATGACAGTGACCTTGGCTTTGTCGAAATAAAAGGCGTCATTTCGGAACGTGACGTCGAGAAGTTCGATCTGGACTTTTATTTCCCGATCATCGCTTGCAAACAGATATTGAGTGCCATGGCCTTCGATGGGTTCGCCGCCATAGACGAGCTCGTTTACGCTGTAGAACTTGTCTCCGATCTCCACCAATCCCGGTCCGGTAAAACCATCGCTCTCCTGATTGGCATGGAACAGATACGCATAATCGTTTGTCTCAGGGTCGCGGTTCTGCTGCCAGAACGACAAATGACACGGAGAAATTCCACCGACAATTTCGTCTTTGCCGAATAGTTTCAACGGCAGTTTGTAGGCATCCTCATCTGCATAGGCTTGCACCGGCTGAAGACACGCGCACGTGGAAAACACCAATACGGCCAACAAGTTTTGCGTTTTCATAGCCCCTCCGGCACTCAGGTTTCATTTGACCATGCCGGATTTTCCAGCCTTTGGCCAGCACGCGCTTTCCCTAAGGAAACTCTGGGCAGGCACTTAATTCCCCGCTTGCATCTTTTGTCTTATATTCATATATTCGAAAATAACGTAATGAGGATCCCCATGACCGAATTCACACCCCTACTCAGCTTCTCAGGCGGCCTGCTGATCGGACTTGCCGCCGTCGCCTTGATGGCTGTTCATGGCCGCATTGCCGGGATCAATGGCATTGTCGGCGGGCTGCTGAGCCTGAACATCAATTCCGACTGGGCGTGGCGCGCAGCCTTTATCGCCGGCATGGTCACAAGCCCGCTGGTTCTGCTTGGCGCTACCGGGCAACTGCCAGAAATCAGCATCCCATCTTCGCCTGCGCTTTTGCTTGCCGGAGGGTTCTTGACCGGTGTCGGGACCACGCTCGGCTCGGGCTGCACAAGCGGACACGGCGTTTGCGGAATGTCCCGCCTGTCCGCCCGCTCTATCGTTGCGACCATGACCTTCATGGCAACCGGCGCTGTGACCGTTTTCCTCATCCGTCACGTGTTTGGAGGTTAATCATGATCCGGCTTCTTTCAGCATTCGCGATTGGCCTTGTTTTCGGGACAGGCATTTTGATTTCCGGGATGGGCAATCCGGCCAAGGTTCTGAACTTTTTCGATGTTGCGGGGACGTGGGATCCGAGCCTGGCCTTCGTCATGGGCGGTGCCCTAACGGTTGCCGCAATTGGATACCGGCTCGCTTTCCGCATGAACTCTCCGGTCCTGGCCGCCGAGTTTTCGCTGCCGACAAAAACAGATCTGGATATGAAACTGATCGGCGGATCGGCTATCTTCGGCATAGGTTGGGGCATGAGCGGCTTCTGCCCGGGCGGACTGGTTCCGGTCCTCGGCCTTGGACTGAGCGGTCCATTGCTGACAGGTGCAGCGATTGTCGCAGGGATTTTGGTGGCGCGCTGGATCACAACACTGGGTTCACGCCCCAGTCCGGCCCAAGCCTGAGAATAGAACTGGCGAAGCCAGACAACGGGAGACACACAATGAGTTCCTCGAACTATCCGGTCGATATGGCCATTATTCCAGAGGTCAAAGCGTTTTTTGATCCGGCCACAAACACGATCAGCTATGTGGTCAAGGATCCGGCTTCAAACGCCTGCGCGGTCGTCGACAGTGTGATGGACATCGACTACGCGGCCGGCCGCATCACATATGACCATGCCGATGAAATCATCGCCTACATTCAGGATAAAGACCTGGATCTTGAATGGCTGATTGAAACGCATGTTCATGCCGATCACCTGTCCGGCGCGCCGTACATTCAGGAAAAGCTGGGCGGCAAGCTCGGCATCGGTGAACAGATTACAGTTGTTCAGGAAACCTTCGGCAAGGTTTTCAACGAGGGCACCGAATTCCAGCGTGACGGCAGCCAGTTCGATCGCCTGTTCAAGGATGGCGACACGTATCAGATCGGCGAAATGACCGCCTTTGCCATGTATACACCCGGCCACACACCGGCCTGCATGGTGCATGTCATGGGCGATGCGGCGTTTGCAGGCGACACCTTGTTCATGCCGGATGGCGGATCTGCGCGCGCAGACTTTCCGGGCGGGGACGCCGGTACACTCTATGATTCCATTCAGAAGGTTCTCGCCCTTCCGGACGACATGCGCCTATTCATGTGCCACGATTACGGCCCGAACGGCCGAGACATCGCCTGGGAAACCACGGTGGGCGATGAAAAAGCGCACAACATTCACGTCGGCGGCGGCAAGACACGGGAAGAGTTCGTCCGTTTCCGGACCGAGCGTGACGCCCAGCTGGATATGCCAAAGCTCATCATTCCGTCCCTTCAAGTGAACATGCGCGCCGGAAAATTGCCGCCCGCTGATGAGAGCGGAAAAACATTCCTGAAAGTGCCGGTTAACGGGCTCTGATTGACAATAACGGGAGGCGGCAGCCATGCAGGTGGCATCCATCGACAAGCAGATTTCGGTTTGCCCGCAGATTATGCCGGAGGACGTGCCGGACATTGCACAGCAAGGGTTCCGGTCAATCATCTGCAACCGGCCGGATGGAGAAGCCGCCGACCAGCCGACATTTGAGGAAATCGAGGCTGCGGCCAAGAAATTCGGCCTTGAAGTCCGGTACCAGCCGATTACGGCCGGCAAGGTGCAGGATGAAGATGCCGATGCCTTCGGCGCGCATCTGGCCTTGCTGCCAAAACCGGTTCTTGCCTACTGCCGAACCGGGACCCGCTCGGCAACGCTTTGGTCTCTGTCTCAGGCCAATACCTTGCCGGTCGCTGGTATTCTGATAAAAACCAAAGCCGCTGGTTACGACATGGCAGGTGTTGTCCGCCGGATCGCAAATGGCGGTCGGACACCGACGGAAACTGCGGAAGATGCCCGTTTTGATGTCGTCATCGTCGGCGGAGGAGCTGCAGGGATATCGGTTGCGTCCAGCCTGCTGTCCCGGGACGATGATCTCGATATCGCCGTGATCGACCCGGCCGATGTGCATTACTACCAGCCGGGCTGGACCATGGTCGGTGGCGGCATTTTTGATGCCTCCGACACGGCTAAAACCATGGCTTCGCTGATCCCCGCAGGCGTTCACTGGCTGAAATCTGCCGTGGCAGCATTTGAACCGAAGGACAACGCTGTCATTCTGGATGGTTGCCGCGTGGTGAAATACGACCGGCTTGTGGTCTGCCCGGGGTTGAAACTGGATTGGCACGGCATTGAAGGTCTCGTCGACACGCTCGGCAAAAACGGCGTGACATCCAACTACCGGTATGACCTTGCGCCCTACACCTGGAAACTGGTGCAGGAGATGACGTCAGGCCGGGCCGTGTTCACCCAGCCGCCAATGCCGATCAAGTGTGCGGGCGCCCCTCAAAAGGCGATGTACCTTTCAGGGGACCACTGGACCAAATCAAGGCGCATCGAAAACATCGACATCCAGTTCATGAATGCTGGCGGGGTCCTCTTTGGCGTAAAGGACTATGTCCCCGCCCTCATGGACTATGTCGAGCGCTACGATGCGACCCTAAATTTCTTCCACAATCTGATCTCGATCGATGGCCCCGCCAGGAAAGCCCGGTTTGAGATCAAAGAACCTGGGACGGATCCGCTTCAGGTCGATGTTGAGTTCGACATGATCCATGTAACGCCACCGCAGACGGCACCGGACTTTATTCGCGTCTCGCCGCTGGCCGATGCTGCCGGCTGGGTCGACGTGGATCAGGCGACCTTACGTCACAAGACCTATGACAACATCTGGTCGCTTGGCGATGTGATGAACGCGCCCAATGCGAAGACCGCGGCAGCAGCGCGCAAGCAGGCACCCGTGGTGGCGGAAAACATAATCTCAGACATCAACGGTCACAGCGCAACGGCGCAATACGACGGCTATGGTTCCTGTCCTCTCACCGTCGAGCGCGGAAAGATTGTTCTTGCAGAATTCGGCTATGGCGGAACGCTGTTGCCGAGCTTCCCGCGTTGGCTGGTGGACGGGACCAAGCCAACGCGGACCGCGTGGCTTTTGAAGGAACGGATTCTCCCTCCGATTTATTGGCGCGCAATGCTGCGCGGTAAGGAGTGGATGGCCAGACCGGAAAAAGTCACGGCAGCCTAACCAAAAGAGCCTTCCAACAAGGCTTGCCCCTAACTCTCTTTCGAGCCGGGAAACCGGCTCGATTTCTTTATGCAGTCTTCCCGGCGATGTCGCATGACCACGCCAGAGTTCTTGATACCATCAGGCAGAAAATGAGCGGATTGAAGCGTTACTTCCCCATCCTTGAATGGGGCAAAACCTACGACAAGACGACAGCAACCAGCGATCTGGTCGCTGCGGTCATTGTCACCATCATGCTCATTCCACAATCGCTTGCCTACGCCTTGCTGGCAGGACTGCCGCCGGAAGTCGGACTTTATGCATCGATCGCGCCGCTGGTGGCCTATGCCGTATTCGGCACCAGCAGGGCGCTCGCCGTGGGTCCGGTTGCCGTTGTTTCTCTGATGACGGCATCTGCCGTCGGTCAATTCGCGGCTCAAGGGACCCCCGAATATCTCGGCGCTGCGATTGCCCTTGCCTTCATTTCCGGATTGATGCTGGTCATTATGGGTCTTTTCCAGCTCGGGTTCCTGGCAAATCTTTTGAGCCACCCGGTGATCTCCGGTTTCATCACTGCGTCAGGGCTTTTGATTGCCTCCAGCCAGTTGAAACATATCCTGGGTGTTCCAGCCCACGGTCATACACTTTACGAGATCCTGCTTTCGATCGCTGCACATCTCGATGAAGTGAACTGGATCACACTTATCATTGGCGCTGGCGCGACCGCGTTCCTGTTCTGGGTGCGCAAGGGTCTGAAAAGACTGCTGCTCGGCCTCGGTTTCAAACCGTTTCTCGCCGATATTCTAACCAAGGCCGGTCCCGTCGCGGCGGTCGCTGTGACGACACTCGCCTCGGCAGTGTTCTCCCTTGGCGACAAGGGCGTCCGGATCGTCGGTGATATCCCATCCGGCCTGCCCATGCCGCAATTGCCCAGTTTCGACAGCGAGTTGTGGCTGGCGCTTGCTGGCCCAGCGCTTTTGATATCCGTGATCGGCTTTGTGGAATCCGTGTCCGTCGCACAGACCCTCGCGGCCAAGAAACGCCAAAGGATCGAACCGGATCAGGAACTCATTGGTCTTGGAACATCGAACATCGCCTCCGCGCTGTCGGGCGGTTATCCGGTCACCGGAGGTTTTGCGCGGTCTGTGGTCAATTTCGATGCGGGTGCAGCCACGCCGGCGGCCGGCGCCTATACCGCCGTCGGCATTGCGCTCGCCACGCTTTTCTTAACACCGCTCCTCACCCATCTCCCGCAGGCGACATTGGCCGCGACGATCATTGTTGCCGTGCTGTCGCTGGTCGATTTCGGCGCCGTAAAGCGGACATTCGCCTACTCGAAAAGCGATTTCACTGCGATGGCCGCGACCATCCTGATCACGCTGTTTTTCGGCGTGGAACAGGGCGTGGTCGCCGGGGTCGGGCTGTCCATCGCGCTTTATCTTTACCGCAACAGCCGACCGCATATGGCCATTGTTGGCGTGGTGCCCGGCACAGAGCATTTCCGCAATATCGATCGGCACAAGGTCGTGACTGGAGAACGGGTCCTGACCTTACGGGTCGATGAAAGCCTGTTCTTTGCCAACAGCCGGTTCCTGGAAGACAAAATATACGCTCTGGTCGCGGACCGGCCGAATATCGAGCACGTTGTGCTGATGTGCCCGGCGGTGAATGAAATTGACGCCAGCGCGCTCGAAAGTCTTGAAGAAATCAATCACCGGCTGTCCGATTCCGGCGTTTCCTTTCATCTGTCCGAGGTCAAGGGGCCTGTGATGGACCGGCTGAAACGGACGGATTTCCTTGATCATCTAACGGGCCAAGTGTTCCTCAGCCAGTATGATGCGCTGGTCACACTGGATCCTCTGACGGCGCATATTTCAGAATCGCGCACTCCAAAGAAGGCCGCCCGGTCCGATGTTTGGGCCGGACCGGAAATCTGAACCAGGTTTCTTCGATTTTGGCCGATCAGTCGTCGTTATTCTGGGCCGACTGAAGGACGGGCTGAATGGCTTCACAGAACCGGAAATGCACAGGAGCCCGCTCGCCCTCCTGCACGATGAGGCCATTGGTGCCACGCGGCTGTACGGTTACCAGTTCGATCGCCTCACCGCCATCATTCAAGAGGCAATTGATCGCCGCCCGCTGGGTGAACTGCTTGTCCTTTTCAGCCCCATAGACCTGACAAATGCGGCTCGGCGTTTCCAAAAGCCCGCGATAAATCGCAATGGCAGCGCCGGGGTCATTTCGGTCGATCCGGGGCGCAGGACAATTGCTTAAATCACGCACCCAGATGCCTTGCGCGAAATCTGCAAATCTCAGGTCCAGGGTCTTGCCCTTAAGAAGCGGTGCAGAGCGTGGAACAGACCTTTTGAGATCGCCCTTGCCAGCCATGGCTGGCGCGGCTGCCACAGCTGCGGCAGCACAAAAACACGCAGCGATCACCCAACGGTTCATAACCACTTTCCCTCCTTAAGAGCTGTTCCTCCGTCCGCGCAGCTCCCTTCGCAAGCATGATGGAGACAGTTTTCGTTTGCCACGTCAACTTCTGCGATTCCGCTGCTTGCATTTTTCGAACATAAATGGAACAAAAGTGGAATGAAAACCGATATTCGTTCAGAAGGCCGCCGAATAGAGCTCGATGATCCGCTCGCGGACGGGCGGCAATCGGAAACAGCACTGAAGGTATGGCGCGGCGCGGCGCGGCTGATGCGGCAACGCAAGTTTGCCTGCGCTGCGGAAGTCACGTTGGCTTCCGCACGCCGGGCAGACCTTTTGGCCCTTGGCCCGAAACACGAACTTTGGATTATCGAAGTGAAATCGTCGGTGGCCGACTTTCGCGCCGACCACAAATGGCCGGACTATCGTCAACACTGCGACCGGTTCTTCTTCGCTACCCATCCAGATGTTCCGTTGGATATTTTTCCTGAAGAAGCTGGTCTTATCGTCTCTGATGGATACGGCGCAGAGATCTTGCGCGATGCACCCGAACACAAGGTTGCTGCTGCAACTCGAAAAGCCGTCACGTTGCGTTTTGCCCAGCATACGGCACACAGGCTGCACGCTCTTGTCGATCCGGAGGTCCGCCACCTGAACGACGGACTTTAGGCTAGCCCTACAAATCCAGCATTCTGTTGCCACGTATAACTCCGGAAACAAATAACCTGGGTACCCGTGTTAGAACCAATCCACATCGCCTGGTTCAAGAAAGATCTGCGTGTTTTCGATCACGCGCCGCTGAAGCGTGCGAGCCTGCAGGGCCCTGTTCTGCCGCTTTACGTTATAGAGCCGGACCTGTGGCGCCTACCGGACATGTCGGCCCGCCACTATGCATTTTTGTCTGAATCGTTGCAGGAGCTGAACCAGGAGCTTTCGCGCCTTGGACAGCCCTTGATGCTTCGCACCGGCTCGGTGACAGATGTGCTGACGTCCCTTTCCCAGCGCTATCGGATCGCCGGTCTCTGGTCCCACGAAGAAACTGGCAACGGCTGGACGTTTCAACGGGATAGGGAGGTTGCTGCGTGGTGCCGGGCCAATGCTGTCCCCTGGACAGAGTGCCGCCAGACAGGCGTCATCCGGCGGCTGAAGTCTCGCAATGGCTGGGCCGGACAATGGGACCGGTTTATGGCGGAGCAACCGATTGATCCACCCGAACTCAAACCCCTTTCCGGCTTGTCTTCAGATCCGCTGCCAAAAGCCTCTGACCTCGGACTTGACGCGGATCCCTGCCCGGATCGGCAGGTTGGGGGTCGCGTGGCCGCCCTGGAAACCCTGGAAAGTTTCCTCTTTGCCCGAGGGAAACCCTACCGTGCGGCCATGGCGACGCCGGTGAAGGCATTTGAAGCCTGCTCACGCATGTCGCCTTACCTCACCTTCGGAACAGTCTCCATGCGGGAAGTGGCGCAGGCGACATGGGCGCGGCAAGCTGAGTTAAAGCAGGCGGATTTCAAAGGCCGCAGCACATGGCAGGGAGCAATGCACTCCTTTTCAGGCCGTTTGCACTGGCACTGCCATTTCATGCAGAAGCTTGAGGACGAGCCGCGCCTCGAATTTAAAAACCTGCATCGCGCCTATGACGGCTTGCGGCCTTCAACGCCAGACGCGGAGCGGCTTCAAGCCTGGCAACGCGGTGAGACCGGACTGCCCTTTGTCGATGCATGCATGCGTGCGCTGACCGCGACCGGTTGGATGAATTTCAGAATGCGCGCCATGCTGACAGCAGTTGCGAGCTATCACCTGTGGCTCGACTGGCGCCAACCCGGCCTGCATCTGGCACGCCTCTTCACCGACTATGAACCGGGCATTCACTGGTCCCAGATCCAGATGCAATCCGGCACCACCGGGATCAACACAATTCGGATCTACAATCCGGTGAAACAGGGCAAGGATCAGGATCCGGACGGTGTGTTCGTCAAACGCTGGATCCCGGAACTCAAAGACATCGATCCGGCCCATATCCATGAACCCTGGAAAGCGGAAAACGCCGGCAAGGTCCTCGGCAGGACCTATCCCTTCCCCGTTGTCGATTATCTGTCGGCTGCCAAGGAGGCACGGGACAAGGTCTGGGCCGTGCGCAAGGGTCAAGCATTTCGATCGGAAGCCTCCGGGATCCAGACCAAGCATGGCAGCCGCAAGAGCGGGATCCCGATGCGCGGGCAGGAAAAACCCCGCCGCCGCGCCCGGAAAGCCGCTGCCCATCCGGATCAGGCCGATCTTTTTGGGGACGCGACATGAAAATGCGCCGCAAAAGCGATCTGCCACAGAAAATCTGCGCGGCCTGCGGGCGGCCATTTGCCTGGCGCAAGAAATGGGCGCGGGACTGGGAAGAGGTGAAGTACTGTTCCGAGCGCTGCAAACGCGACCGGAAGAAAATGTGACACTCATTCCCTGAACGCGTCCCCGGCCTTGGGCCGGGGACGCTATGGTTTTGGTCCCGGCGCAAGGCCGGTACGTAAACGTCTGGAAACTCAGACAAAAAGATTCGCGAGGCTCTCCAGATATTCCTGTTTGCCGGACACAGGTTGCGGCTCAAGATCCCGGGCGTGTACCCGTTCGGCAAGCGCTTCAAGAGAGCTCCCGCCCTTCAGAACTTCCTGGTTCTCCGGCTTCTTCCACCCCGCATAGCGATCCTCGACAAAACCTTTCATACGGCCATCTTCGATCATGGCCGCAGCCGCCTTGAGGCCACGCGCGATAGCGTCCGCCGAGCCAACATGTGCCTGGATCAGATCAACCGGGTCGAGGGATTGACGCCGTAATTTGGCGTCAAAATTTGTACCGCCGGTCGTGAAGCCACCCGCCATCAGGATCTCATAATAGGCCAGCGCCAGCTCCGGCACATTCATGCCGAAATGATCGGTGTCCCAACCGCACTGGTAATCGTTCCGGTTCATGTCAACGGACCCGAAAATACCCAGTGAGCGGGCCATATGCAGCTCATGCTCGAACGAATGGCCGGCAAGGATTGCGTGGCCCTGTTCGATATTCATCTTGACCTCATTTTCAAGGCCATAAGCTTTCAGGAAGCCGTAAACGGTTGCAACATCATAGTCGTACTGGTGCTTGGAGGGCTCTTGCGGTTTGGGTTCGATCAGGATCGCGCCCTTGAAACCGATCTTGTGCTTGTATTCGACCACCATATTGAGGAAGCGGCCAAGCTGGTCCAATTCCTGTTTGATGTTTGTGTTCAGCAGGGTCTCATACCCCTCGCGCCCGCCCCATAGAACATAGTTCGCGCCACCCAGGCGTTGAGTGACATCCATGGCGTTTTTCACCTGGGCTGCCGCATAGGCAAAGACATCCGGGTTCGGATTGGTCGCAGCCCCGGACATGTAACGGCGGTTGGAGAACATGTTGGCTGTTCCCCAAAGAAGTTTCACGCCGGTCTCGGCCATCTTCGTTTCAAAGATGTCGGCAATCGCATTCACATTGGCATTGCTTTCCGCCAGCGTCTTGCCTTCCGGCGCAATGTCGCGGTCATGGAAGGTGAAAAACGGCATTCCGAGGATCTGGAACATCTCAAAGGACACATCGGCCTTGAGCTTTGCCTGTTCCATTGGGTCGCCGCCAGCTGCCATCCAGGTGCGGTTGAAGGTCTCGCCACCAAAAGGATCAGAGCCCGGCCAGCAGAAATTGTGCCAGTAACACACGGCCAGCCGCAGGTGATCTTCCATCCGTTTTCCAAAGACGACTTCGTCCTTGTTGTAGTGGCGGTAGGTCAGCGGATCGCGGCTGTCGGGTCCGGCGAATTGGATTGGCTGCAGATCGCCAAAAAATCCAGTGCTCATGAAAGTATCTCCTTAAAAACCGGCCTGCTTGAATGCCGGATACAGTTTTTGCCAGCGCTGATAAGCATCGGCATAAGCGGGAATAAGGGTTGGGTTGGGATCAATGGTTGTTCGAAGCGCGGGCTTGCTGAAGACACCCTCGGTGGAACCGAGAGCCGCAGCTTGACCCAGGCGCGCAGCCCCAAGAGAGGCCCCGAAGTCGCCGTCGATTGGGACATCAATCGGCACTTCCAAGAGGCTCGCGATGATCTCCAGCCAGACCTCAGATCTGGACCCGCCGCCAACAGCCAGCAGACGGTCAACTTTCGTGCCGGCAGCGGTCAACGCAACGAGGCAGTCTTTCAAGGCAAAGGCCACCCCATCCAAAACGGCATGGGTCAGCTCAGCATCGCCCGTCTCGTGGGAAATCCCGGCGAACCCTGCCCGGATCGCCACGTCATTGTGGGGCGTCCGCTCGCCGCCGAGATACGGAAGGAAAGACACATCTGACGGCCCAGCCGCGCTCCCAAGCGCCGCCGTCAACTCCCCCGGGGTTTTCTTCAGCCGGCTTGCCAGCCAGTTGAGACTGTCGGTCGCCGACAGGATCACGCCCATCTGGTGCCAGGTGTTTGGCACGGCATGACAAAAGGCATGGACAGCATTTTCCACATTGGGCGAGAAGCGATCATTGGTGACAAAAAGCACCCCGGACGTGCCAAGCGAGACAAACCCGGAGCCCGGCTCCACCGCTCCGACCCCGCAGGCGGATGCGGCGTTGTCGCCACCGCCGCCGGCAACAACCGGAGCCTTGTCAAATCCCCAGCGGGCACACAAATCCGGCGTCACTTCACCTGAGACGTCCGACCCTTCCACGAGGCGCGGCATGTTTTGGCGGGTTAAACCTGTGGCGGCCAGGAGATCGTCGCTCCAGTCACGTTTGGCAACGTCCATCCAGAGTGTTCCGGCGCTGTCGGACATGTCCCCTGCATAGATCCCGGTGAGTTTAAAACGCACATAGTCCTTGGGCAGCAGAACCATGGCCGTCTTTACAAAGACTTCCGGCTCGTTCTCACGCACCCACTGCAACTTTGGGGCCGTGAAACCCGGCATCGCTCGGTTGCCGCCAAGGCTCAGGAACTTCGGTTCTACCGCTTCAAGATCCGCACATTGTTTTGCGGACCGCCCGTCATTCCACAAGATGCAAGGCCTCAAGGGCTTGCCGTCTGCATCCAGCAGCGTCGCCCCATGCATGTGACCGGACAATCCGATGCCTCTCACGACGGCCATCTTTGAAGGCACTTGCAGCTTCAAACTGTCGAGGACCGTTTCGCAGGCGGTCCACCAGCTCTCCGGATCCTGTTCGGACCAGCCTGGGTGCGGACGCTCGACTGTCAACTCCGCCGTTGCGGACGCCACAAGGACTTGATTTTCATCGAGCAAGATCGCTTTGACCGAACTGGTACCAATATCAAGGCCAATAAACATGAGGTGCGTTCCTCATTTTGGTTTCAAAAGAATGCCGAAACCTCAACCTTGAGGCCCGGCATTGGCAAATCGTCCGAACTGACCCAAACAATGATTGCGGTCAATTCGAGGGATGGCCCGCACCATGGCGCGGGCCAAAAAGTCTATCCGACGACCGTGTCGTCAACAATCGCGCCAGGTCCAGGTGTCGCACCGGGAGGGCACTTGCCCAGGATGATCATGCCGAGGACATCATCATCGGTGACATCACCAGTCTTGGCTGTCCCGACCAGCTGACCGTTCTTCATGACGGCAATCCGGTCACATAGCTGAAAGACATCGTGGATGTCGTGGCTGATCAGGAAGATACCGAGGCCCTGCTTCTTCAGCTCCTGAATGAGCTCGGCCACCATCTGGGTTTCATGCACCCCGAGCGCCGCCGTCGGCTCATCCATGATCAGGATCTTGGCGTTGAAGTAGACGGCCCGGGCAATCGCAACGGACTGACGTTGACCACCAGACAAGGCTTTCACCGGCGCATGGAACTTTTTGAAGTTCGGGTTGAGACGGCCCATGATCTTGCGGGTTTCCGCCTCCATGGCATCGTCGTCGACGAACCCGAGTGGCGACGTCAGCTCCCGGCCTAGAAACAGGTTCGACGCGGCATCGAGATTGTCTGCCAGCGCAAGCGTCTGGTAGATGGTCTCAATGTTTTGAGCCCGCGCATCACGCGGCGAATGAATATGGACTTCATTGCCATTGATGCGGATCTCACCGCTGTCGGCCTTGTAGGCCCCGGACAGGATTTTGATCAGTGTCGACTTGCCGGCACCATTGTGGCCCAGAAGACCGACCACTTCACCGGGAAAAAGATCAACGGAGACATGGTCCACTGCGCGCACCCCGCCAAAGGAGATGCACATGTCTTTCATTTCTACGAGAGGGGCGGTCATTGTTACTCTCCCGTGCGCTTGCGGTAGATGATGTCGACCAGAACGGCGAGCACAAGCACCGTACCGACAACAATATTCTGAAGCGGGGCATCGACACCAACCATCGCCATGCCCGATTGCAGTGACTGCATGATCAAGGCACCGAGAATTGCGCCGTAGATCGTACCGACACCACCGGCCAGCGCCGTTCCGCCGATAACCGCGGCCGCAATGACGCGAAGTTCGTCAAGCGTGCCGATATCGTTGGTGGAGAACCCAAGGCGGGCTGCGGCAACGGCTGCAGCGAGAGCACTGAGGCCGCCCATGATGGCAAACACTTTGACCGTCAGGAACCGTGTGTTGATGCCGGAGAGTTCCGCTGCATCCGGATTGCCGCCGGTCGCAAAGATGTAGCGGCCGAGCCGCGTGCGGCGCGCAACAACAGTCATGACCACAGCCACAACAATCAGAAGAACGACGGAATACGGAATGCCATAGCCCATGGTCAGGCCTTCCGGCAGTGTTTCTCCAGATGCCTCAAACATACGACGCAACCGGGCTTTCGGAATGTCGTAAGCGTTCAGGATTGCAACAAACCCGAGAATGGCAGCGGTCGTGATTACGCCCATGGTGACTTCCGCCCAGACCGGTTTGACCGGGAACCCATGCGAGGACTTGCGGCGGCGCGAAGCGATCTGAAGCCAGAGGGCGGCCGCAACGGCCAGAATGCCGAAGATCCAGGACCCGGTTTCGCCCATTGTCCCGCCGATACCACCGATCATCGTGAAGGTGTCGTCGAGCGGCCCGATCGTTTGACCGGAGGTAATGAACCAGGCAACGTTCCGCCAGACGAGAAGCCCGCCAAGGGTGACGATAAAGGCCGGAATGCCTAGGTAGCCGATCATCCAGCCCTGGAAACCGCCGATGATCACCCCGACGGCAACACCGGACAGGATGGCCAACACCCAAATTACCGGGTGTCCGAGCCCCATGAATTGCGGCAAGATATCCGTCTGGACCACTGCCATCACGGCCGCCACGGTGGCAAGCACCGAGCCAACCGACAAGTCGATGTGGCGTGTGACGATGACGAAGACCATGCCTGTTGCCATGATCGCAACGGAGACGGTCTGGATCGTCAGGTTGAAGATGTTGCGCGGGGTCAGGAACCGGCCTTCGGTGAACACATTGAACACTAGGCACAGCACGATGAACGCGCCAATCATGCCCAAAAGGCGCGTATCCAGCTGCAACGCGGTAAAGAAGTTTCGTGCCGTCGGGCTCTTAGAGCCGGACAGTGCCGTATCGGACATTGCGGTTACTCCTGCTTGGAGACCATTTGCTTTTTCAAAAGCCGGGTGGCCAGCCCATGGGGACTGACCTTTCCGGCGCCCCGATCATGCGGTCCGGGCTCATAGCCCGGACCGTTTCGTTATTTTTCTTAGTTACAAGGAGCCGGGCCGTTTTCGACGCCCTGGCACAGATCGTCCTTGGAGATCCAGCCGGCATCAACAACAGCAGTCAGGTTGTCCTTGGTGATCGGCATCGGAGCCAGGAACTTCGCAGTCAGCTCGGTGCCGCCTGGTGAAGTCCAGCTGCTTGCGCCGTCCACCGAAGACATCTCACCGCCGTTGGCGAGCGCAACGGCGATTTCACCGGCTGCCTTGCCAAGATCCCGTGCATCTTTCCAAACAGACACGGTCTGCGTACCGCGCGCAACGCGGTTCAGGGCAGCATGATCGCCATCCTGACCGGAAACCGGTGTGCCTTCCATGCCTTGTGCGGTCAAAGCAGCAACTGCGCCACCAGCGGTACCGTCGTTGGACGCGACCACCGCATCAACGTTGTTGTCGTTGGCGGTCAGAATCTGCTCCATGTTGCGCTGAGCGTTCGCCGGCAACCAGCCATCAGTGTAGGCTTCACCAACAATCTTGATGTCACCGCTGTCAATTGCTGCCTGAAGAACTTCCTGCTGACCACCGCGCAGGAAGTCTGCGTTCGGATCGGTCGGGGAGCCCTTGATCATCACGTAGTTGCCCTTCGGCTGCACCGCCAGAACGGCAGCTGCCTGCATACGGCCAACTTCAACGTTGTCGAAGGTCAGGTAAAATGCCCGCGGATCCTCGATCAAACGGTCGTAACCGACAACCGGAATGCCTTCATCAGCTGCAGCCTGAACCGCCGGGCCAATTGCCTGTGCGTCCTGGGCGAGGATGATCAAAGCGTTTGCGCCCTGCGCGATCAATGCCTCAACGTCGGAGAGCTGCTTGGCAGATGAGCTCTGAGCGTCAGCGGAGATGTATTTCGCGCCCGCAGCGTCCAGCGCGGACTTGATCGCGGCTTCATCAGTTTTCCAACGCTCTTCCTGGAAATTGGACCAGCTGACACCGACCACGATGTCTTCAGCGTGGGCAGCGGTCAGAGCAGTTGCGGACACAAGGGCGCCCGCCAGCAATGTGGTGAACTTGCGCATCGTTATCATTCCTCCCATCGGTGCCGCATGATGTCGAAGCGCAGCACCTGAAACACGTTTGTTTGTGGCCGGACCGGATCCGGTAAAAAATGGGACAGCCTTATTGTTATTTTTTTTGGACCCCGAAAAAAAGTTGCTCTAAAGCGCGGCTCCTGTCAACATGGTTTTGCGAAACTTTGACTTCGAAGAGAGGACTTCGAAGAAAAAATCGCCAAAAAGCCCGGAAAACGCGGCGTAAGAAAATGATTTGGGAGCGAGCGCAAACATCATGACACGCAAGGCGGACCGGGATCAGATCCGGCGGCAGAATAGAAGCATTGTTCTACAGGCACTTCGGCGGAATGGTCCAACAGCCCGGATTGATCTGGGCAAAATAACACGGCTGAGCCCAGCCACCGTCACAGCAATCACCTCTGATCTGCTCGATCAGAAACTGATCATCAGCGTGGAGAGCGATGAACCGAAATCGCATCAGGCCCGTGGGCGTCCGCGAACGCTTTTGCGGCTCAATCCTGAAGCCGCCTACACGGTCTGTATCCGCCTCTCCGTGAACACGATGGATCTCTCGCTCGTTGATTTTGCCGGCACAATCGCAGCGAGCTTGAGAACGCAGTACGACAGCGCCACCGCCGATGCAGACAGTTTTCCTCCGGTCCTGATTGCTGCCATCCGCCAATTCATTGCAGATGCTGGCATCTCCGAGGCGCAAGTCCAGGAAATTGGTGTGGCAGCACAAGGCGTTGTGGAAACCGAAGCGGGCCTGGTCGCCTGGAGCCCGGCATTTTCGGGCCGCAAGATACCGGTGGTTGCCCCCTTGCATCAGGCCTTTGGCGCAGACTGCTATATTTCCAACGATACCAATATGATCACCGAGGCCCTGCACTGGTCGGATCCGGAGCGCTACAGCGGGACGTTCACGGTGATCATGCTCGATTATGGCGTTGGTATGGGCCTTTACCTCGACAACCATTTGTTTTCCGGTGCCAGCGGCACAGCTGCGGAATTCGGGCATGCCAATCACATTCCGGACGGCGCTTTGTGCCGTTGCGGAAAGAAAGGGTGCCTTGAAGCCTATCTTTCCGATTATGCGCTGGTGCGATCCGCATCACAGCTGCCCGAAGATACCGAACCGGCGGATATTAAGGCGGGCGTCGAAGGTCTTGAAAAACTGATTGAAACTGCGGACGCAGGCGATGAAAACGCCCGAAAGGCATTTCACCAGGCAGGGCGCGTTCTCGGATACGGGCTCGCCAGAGTGATTGCTCTGATCGACCCGAAACGCATCGTGCTGACAGGCGCTGCGATGCGGGCCTACACGTTCATGGAAAAAGGCGTGTGGGAAGGCTTGAAAGATGCGCTTGTCGAGGACTTGCGCAACAACTTCACACTTGATGTGATGCCTTGGAACGAAGACTTCATCAGGACAGGTCTGGTGGCCCAATCGATGGAACGGCTCGATATGGATTTTCTGGGAGCGCAAGTGAAAGCGCCGAGGCGGGAAGCTTCATGACCCGGCGCAATTTTCTCCTGATCGGCATTGCGGCTCTGGCGGCTTTCCCCGTACACGGGCTCGCTGATGAAACGCTGCCCCCGTGGAGCGAACGAACCATCCTGGAAGATGTGGATCTGAACGCTCTGGCGAAGTCCGGAAAAGATCCAATACCTGTGCTGCAGCCGCTTGGCGAAACGCTTTTCGAAGCAAAGTTCACCAGCCTCGACGGAGCCGGCCGGCCGGATGCCACCGGTGCCATCGTGCCAACGAAAGTCCGGCGGCAGTCTCATTTGACTTTTCAGCGGCTGGCTGGTCCGGACGCCAACGCTTGCGCTTCTTGCCATAATGAACCGGTCATGGGCGGTGCAGGATCCTTTGCCGTCAATGTCTTCGTGTCCGAAGGTTTTGAAAGTGCAGACTTCGACACGATCGACCCGCAGTTTTCGAACGAGCGCAACACCAACGCCTTGCAGGGCGCGGGCCTGATCGAGTTGCTCGCCCGGGAAATGACAACAGATCTACGCGCCCAGCGCAGCGCAGTCCTTCAAGACGCCAGGACAACCGGATCCACTGCTACCACGGACCTAGAGACCAAAGGAATTTCGTTTGGGCGCCTCACCGCACATCCGGACGGAACTCTCGATGTGTCTGAATTGGACGGAATCGACGACGATCTAACTCTCCGGCCCTTCGGTCAAAAAGGTGTCTTTGCGTCGCTGCGCCAATTCACCGTCAATGCGATGAATGATCATCACGGCATTCAGGCTGATGAACGATTCGGTGCCCGCTGGACCGGGACAGATGATTTCGATGCAGACGGGTTCGCCCACGAATTCAGCGATGGGCAAATCTCGGCCCTTGTTGCCTGGCAGGCAACCCTGCCACCGCCTGGCAGAAAACAGGACATGCCGGAAATCTGGGAAAAAGCCGCTGCACGAGGTGAACTAATCTTTGACGAGATCGGCTGCACCTCCTGCCATGTCCCGGCCTTGCCACTCGACAGTCTTGTCTTTCAAGATCCTGGTCCATTCGACACAGCAGGCACCTTGCGTCAAAGCGATGTGGACCAGCCGCTCGCCCTCGATCTTGCAACACTGGAGTGGGTGAAAACCCTGCCAAGGGATGACAGCGGGCGCGTTCTGGTCCCGCTCTTCGGCGACCTGAAACGCCACAAGATCGCTGACCCGGCCAATGACACACTCGGCAACGAGCTCCTGGCGCAGCGGTTTGTGGCACGGGATGTCTTCATCACGGCGGAACTCTGGGGGATCGGAAGCACGGCCCCTTATGGGCATCGCGGCGACCTGACGACCTTGAACGAGGTGATCCTTGCGCATGGCGGGGACGCCTCCGATAGCCGCAAGGCCTATGCCAGTCTCGATGAAGGTGGCCGCCAGTCCATCATCGCCTTCCTGCGCAGTCTGGAGATCTCCCAATGATTTTTAGACGGTCCAGACTGCTAGTCTGCATAGCAGGCATTTGTACGGGTCTAACAAGCGCGGCCTTGGCAAACGGTCAGACCTCGCTCGCCCCTATCCCCTCTTTTGTCGAAGAAGCCGCAAATGCTGGCATTACGCACACCTACGACGGGGCCTGGGAGTATTTCGTCGGCGGCGGGGTTGCAATTTTTGACTGCAACGGCGACCGCCGTCCCGACATGTTTCTGGCGGGCGGCAAAAACCCGGCCAAGCTTTACCGCAACCAAAGCCTCACGGGCGGAAAACTCAATTTCGAAACGATTTCGAATTACGGGCCAAACGACAAGCAGCTCTCCAAGGTGCTCGGCGCCTATCCGCTGGATGTCGATAACGATGACATTCTTGATCTTGTTCTCTTGAGACTGGGTGAAAACCTGATCCTGAAAGGCACGGGCGACTGCACCTTCGACGTTGCAAACCGCGCGCTCGGCTTCGACGGTGGACGGGAATGGACAACAGCCTTTTCGGCAACCTTTGAGGACGGCAACGCCTATCCGACCCTTGCCTTCGGGAACTATGTCGATCGTTCCGCGCCCGGCTCGCCCTGGGGGACATGCCACGACAACTTTCTGTTCCGGCCGGAAGTATCTGCGGACGGCGGCGTCAGCTACCCGGAGCCGATCCGCTTGTCACCCGGATATTGCAGCCTCTCGATCTTGTTTACAGACTGGAACCGTTCGGGCGAGCCGTCCCTGCGCGTTTCCAATGACCGGCATTACTATCGCGGCGGCCAGGAACAGCTCTGGGCTGTTCCGCCGGGCAGGCCGCCACGCCCTTACCGCAAGACGGACGGTTGGCAGCATTTGAAAATCTGGGGAATGGGCATCGCCTCCATCGATCTAAATGTCGATGGCTTCCCGGAATATGCGCTAACCAGCATGGGCGACACCAAGCTTCAACAACTGGATGACGAGGCGGACGAAACCGTCCCCGTCTACCAGGACATCGCCTTTGATCTTGGTGTGACAGCACACCGTCCATACACCGGCGATGATTTGAAGCCTTCAACCGGCTGGCATTCGGAGTTCCAGGACGTCAACAATGACGGGCTCTGGGATCTCTTTATCGCCAAGGGCAATGTCGAGGCGATGCCCGACTTTGCCGCGTTCGACCCAGACAACCTCCTGCTGGGCCAATGGAACGGCAAGTTCTCCGAGACCGGAAAAGTCTCTGGCATCGCGCTTGACCGGCGTGGCCGGGGAGCGGGTCTTGCAGATTTCAACTCCGACGGTCTTTTAGATCTCGTGGTGGTGAACCGGTCCGCGCCGGTCAGCCTGTTCCGCAATGCCGGGGCTGGCTCCACTGATAAGCCTCGCCCGCTCGGCAACTGGCTCTCAATTGACGTCCGCCAGCCCGGCACGACGAATAGCCGCGCCGTCGGCGCAAAAATAAGCGTTAAAACGGGCAATCGAACCGTCGTCAAAGACATAGAAGTCGGTGCGGGGCATGCCTCCGGACAACTCGGATTTGTTCATTTTGGCCTCGGCGTTGCCGAACGGGCAAATGTGCGAATCAAATGGCCGGACGGCGATTGGAGCCACAGTTACCGCGTTTTCGCGAACTCCCACGTCATCATAGACCGGGGCGCGGAAAGGGCACGCTTCTGGTATCCGGAGTGAACCTCGTTTAGCGGGCCGGGCGGCGCCGTCGGTAGAGTATACGGTTCATGCTCTCAACATGGCGCTCCGGCTGAAACCCGACCTTCTGCAACAGTTTCTGGGATGCTACATTTTCCAGGTGCGCAAACGCCGACACCAGAGGCAATTCAATCTTGATGTCGGCGACCTCAAGCGCTGCCAACGACAGTTCCACGCCGTATCCCTGGCCCCAAACTTTGGGATGAAAGAAAAACGCGAGCTCCGGCCCCCATCCGGGGTCGAACGGATCATCATACAGTCCACCCCAACCGATAATTTCCGGCTCTCCCTTTACCCGGAATGTCCAAGGAGCAAATCCGTCCCGCCGGCGGCGCCACTCATGGACCGCAATCCGCTTTCGGCATGACGCCAGATCCTTGTCGATTTGGGTGAATTGCATTGCCCACGGATCCCCAAGAAAACCGTAGAACTCAGGTACCTCGGAAAGTCTGGGTCTCGTGAGCAGCAATCGGTCAGTCTCGACATTCCCGCTCAAGGGTATTTTCCTCTCACCATGACTCCACCTGACCGCCATGCGGTGTGTTTTTCGATCCGCAAAACTGCCGCAAATCGGCATATCTGATTGAAAACACTCCAGCCGAACCGGCTTGTTTGGCACTATTTTGCCCTATGGCGCAAATTTAATCACGCCCAAAATATAAACTAAACCACTGATGTTTCAGTAATATTATTGCTGAGTTTTTGCCTCCAGTTTTTAATTGTTCTAAAAATATTTGACTAACTGTTCAAATTTTTGCCCAATACCCCAACGAGCAGCCTCAAAAGAACGAAGGATGCCGTTCCCAAAAACGATCGCCAACCTTCCGGAGATCTTCATGACCCAGACCAAAGCCGGCCCCGATATTGCCGCCGGACGCTTGCCTCAGGAAGCTTACGCTGAAAACTTCAGCGATCTGCATCCGCTGCTGGAACCGCACGAGGCACAGGTCGAGGCAGACCGGTGCTACTTCTGTTACGACGCACCTTGCATGCAAGCGTGCCCGACCAGCATCGACATTCCGCAATTCATCCGCCAGATCTCAACGGGCAATCCGACCGGATCGGCGAAGACCATTTTTGACCAGAACATTCTCGGCGGCATGTGCGCCCGGGTTTGCCCAACGGAAACCTTGTGCGAACAGGTGTGTGTGCGCGAAGTCGCAGAAGGCAAGCCGGTTCAGATCGGTCAGCTCCAGCGCTATGCCACTGATCACTACATGGCCGAAAATGAAACGCAGCCGTATCAACGGGCGGCCAGCACTGGCAAAAAAGTTGCCGTGGTCGGCGCCGGCCCGGCTGGTCTTGCCTGTGCGCACCGCCTCGCCATGCACGGTCATGATGTGACCCTGTTCGACGCGCGCGAAAAGGCAGGCGGTCTGAACGAATTTGGAATTGCATCCTACAAATCCGTCGACAATTTTGCGGCCCGTGAAGTCGAGTTTGTTCTCTCGATCGGCGGCATCGAACTCAAGACCGGCTCCCGCCTTGGCGACAATCTGGACCTCGCCGATCTGCGCGCGTCCTACGATGCCGTGTTCCTCGGCATTGGCCTCGGCGGCGTGAACGCGCTTGGCCTTGACGGTGAAGACAAGGGCGGCTCTCTGGATGCTGTCGACTACATCGCCAACCTGCGCCAGGCTGACGATCTTGGAAAACTTCCTGTTGGCCGGCGGGTGGTCGTTATCGGCGGCGGCATGACCGCGGTCGATATCGCAGTTCAGACCAAGCTGCTCGGTGCCGATGATGTCACCATTGCCTATCGGCGCGGTCAGGATCGCATGAACGCATCCGAATATGAGCAACACCTTGCGCAGACCAATGGCGTCAAGATCATGACTTGGGCACAGCCCAAGGCACTTGTGGCTGCAAACGGCTCGGTTACGGGGATTGAACTGGAACGGACACAGGATCAAGATGGATCCCTAGCCGGAACCGGTGAAATCGTAACACTCGAAGCTGATATGGTCTTCAAGGCCATCGGCCAGACACTGGTGGATACGGATCTCGGTGGCGCCCTGACCCTCGATAAGGGCCGGATTGTGGTGGACGCGGACCGCAAGACCAGCCTCGATGATGTGTGGGCGGGCGGCGACTGCGTTGCTGGCGGCGAAGACCTTACGGTCGCAGCCGTCGAAGACGGTAAGATCGCCGCAGAAGCCATCAACGCCGCGCTGAGCGCCTGAACGGCCGAGGGAGAAACACATGGCTGATCTGACGACAAATTTTATCGGCATCAAGTCGCCGAACCCGTTCTGGCTGGCCTCCGCGCCACCGACGGACAAGGAATACAACGTTGTCCGCGCCTTCAAGGCAGGCTGGGGCGGCGTTGTCTGGAAAACGCTTGGCGATGGCGACCCGGTCGTCAACGTCAACGGGCCGCGCTACGGAGCCATTCACGGCAAGGACCGGCAACTGATCGGGCTCAACAACATCGAGCTGATCACCGACCGCCCACTGGAGGTCAACCTTCGGGAGATCAAACAGGTCAAACGTGATTGGCCAGACCGTGCGCTGGTTGTGTCGCTGATGGTTCCCTGCGAAGAGCAGAACTGGATCGATATCCTCAAGGCAGTTGAAGACACCGAGGCAGACGGTGTGGAACTCAACTTCGGCTGTCCGCACGGCATGAGCGAACGCGGCATGGGATCCGCTGTAGGTCAGGTGCCGGAATACATCGAGATGGTCACGCGGTGGGTGAAAAAGCACTCCCGCATGCCCTGTATCGTCAAGCTGACGCCGAACATCACCGACATCCGTAAACCGGCGCAGGCCGCAAAAGCGGGCGGTGCGGACGCGGTTTCCCTGATCAACACGATCAACTCCATCGTTAGCGTCGATCTAGATGCCATGTCACCGGCCCCCATGGTCGACGGCAAGGGCGCTCATGGCGGTTATTGCGGCCCGGCCGTGAAACCGATTGCGCTCAACATGGTGGCCGAAATCGCCCGCGACCCGGAAACACACGGCCTGCCGATTTCCGGCATTGGCGGCGTGACCACTTGGCGCGATGCGGCGGAGTTCATGGCGCTTGGTGCCGGGTCCGTGCAGGTCTGTACAGCCGCTATGACCTACGGCTTCAAGGTGGTTGAGGACATGATTGAGGGCCTCAGCGACTGGATGGATGAAAAGGGCTATACGTCGGTTGATCAGGTCGTCGGCCGGGCGGTTCCGAACGCCTCAGACTGGCAGCATCTGAACCTCAACTACATTGCCAAGGCGAAGATCGACCAGGATCTCTGCATCCAGTGCGGCCGTTGCCACATTGCTTGTGAGGACACGTCCCACCAGGCAATCACCAACATGGTGGATGGCGCGCGCAAGTTCGAGGTGATCGACGAGGAATGCGTCGGCTGTAACCTTTGCGTCAACGTTTGCCCGGTTGAGAACTGCATCACCATGGAGCAGATGGCCCCCGGCACCATTGATCCGCGCACCAACAAGGTGGTCGAGGAGAAATACGCCAACTGGACAACCCATCCGAACAACCCGATGGCGGTGCCCGAAGCTGCGGAATAACTCCGACTACAGTGTCAGAAAATCAACGCAGGCAAGGCTTCCTTGCCTGCGTTTTTGTTACCGCTTGCCGTAATAAAGCCCGACGACATGTTCCGCTTCGGCGAAGAACAACCAGCGCGAGGCAAACGTTCCGATTAGGAAGGCAATTCCTGCAACAGCGACAACCGACAGGCTGGCAGGCAACAGGGCGATCAGTACGATCGGCAGCACGCAATTGAGCGCAAATGCGATGATCCGCAGCTTCTGCGCATGCTTCCGGCCAACCGTGAACACCATCTCCTTCAGAAGATAATTCGTGCCGGTATGAGGCGGCTCAAACAGGCGCACCTTGCCGCGCTCGCCAAGTCCGGTCGCGGTCTCCATCGTGTGTCCGCGTTCGGAAAAACGGCGGTCTCCGAAGATCCAGTAAAGGCTCTGAACCAACCCGGCAATTGCAAGCAGTAGAACGGCGCCGAAACCCTGTCCGGCGAGGATAGCGCCACCCGCCAGGGATAGGGACACAAGATGCAAAGGTGTCAGCCAATGGTTCCAACGCGGCACGGTGGCGAGCTGCGCATAGATCATCGCGGTGGCATACACTGTTGCAACACAAAGCAATGCACCAGTCACGCCAATCGGCGCCAGCGTTATGTCGAAGAAAACGGCTGCAAAGCCGTGAATCCCCATGAAGACAAGCGCAAGCACGGACAGCCAGGCCTCACGCGACAGCCAGCTTGATCGCCACTGGGTGAAGGCCAGAAGACTGCGCTGCGGATTGCCAAGGTGAAAGGTTGCCGAAAGCAGCCCGCCGACTGCGAGCGCAAAGCCGATCAGATAAGCGAAAAACGCTGTCCAGCCGGTGACCGCCGGAAGACCAAGACCCAGCCAGGCCAGGAATCCGAATCCGAGCCCGGACAACACCGTGAAAATGATGACTGAGGGAGCAGGATGCATCAGAGCGCCTCCAATGCTTTGTCGAGCCAGCGCAAAAAGCCCTTTGGCGTTTCGGCAACTGGCTGCATCGTGTCCGAACCGGCCGATACTTCCGCGAGCTTATCCTTCGGTCGCGGGGGAAGATACTTGTTCACCGGCTTGGTTCCCTGTTCGGGCATCAAATCGAACCCACCGCGCTCGGCAACAAGGCGGGACACATCGCTGTCCGGATCGCCGAGATCCCCGAAATGCCGGGCGCCAGCGGGACAGGTTCTGACACAGGCCGGCACTCGGTCCACTTCTTCCAGGTTCTCGTTGTAGATCCGATCAACGCAAAGGGTGCATTTCTTCATCACACCTTCGGCCTGATCGAGTTCCCGGGCCCCATAAGGACACGCCCAGGCACACAGGCCACAGCCAATGCAGGCATCTTCATTGACCAGAACAATCCCATCTTCACGGCGTTTGTAGCTTGCGCCGGTCGGGCATACGGTGACGCACGGCGCATCATCGCAATGCAGGCACGACTTCGGAAAATGGATCGTCTGCGCTGCCCCATTCTCCGGTTGAACCTCGAAGGAATGGATGCGGTTGAGGAAAGACCCGACCGGGTCCTTGCCGTAAGCATCCATGTCACTCAGAGGTGCGCCATAGTTTTCCGTATTCCAACCCTTGCACGCGGTCACGCAGGCATGACAGCCGACGCAGGTGTCGAGATCGATAACGAGACCGAGCTTCTTGTCTGTGGTTTCCGGCAACTGGGTCATGAGCGCACCTGCTGTCGAACGGTATTCGGGCCTGTTCCAACCGGGGACTTGATGGGATCAAAAGCCGGTTGGCTTTCCGGGGGCGGCTCCGCACGCTCGATCCGTACCCGCAGATCGAACCAGGCAGCTTGTCCGGTAATCGGATCGGAGTTTGACCACCTGAGGCCATCGCCTTTAGGCGGCAACAGCTCGTGGATCAGATGATTGAGCAAGAAGCCTTTGGTTGCCTCCGGCGCATCCCCATCCAGCGCCCAAGCGCCTTTTCGTTTGCCGATGGCGTTCCATGTCCACACGGTGTTTTCATTGAGCGCTGCCATGTGAGCAACCGGCACAACAATCTCCCCATGGGGCGAGGTTACCTTTGCCCAATCACCTTCTGAGAAGCCATTTTCTTCCCAAATCCGGGTCGGCACATACAGCGGGTTCCGGCCGTGGATCTGCCGGAGCCAGGCATTCTGACTGCCCCAGGAATGATACATCGCCATTGGCCGCTGGGTAAGCGCATGAACCGGATAGGCGTCTGGGTCCGCAATGGTATCGCTGAGTGGTGGATACCAAACTGGGAGCGGGTCGAAGGCTTGCCTGACTTGATCTCTCAAACGATCGGGCGGTTGCCGGTCACCGCGCCCTTCTGCGGCCAGCTGGAACCGGCGCATGGGCTCGGAATAGATCTCAAAGAGATAGGGCTGCGGGCTGTCGAACAGACCCAGATTCACCGCCCAGTCCTGATAGGCCGCATTCCAGGGCTTATAAAACGCCGCTTCCTCCGGGATATGTTCGACGAAGAAACTGCCGTTTTCAATGTAGCGGTCCAACTGGGCCGGGTTCACCTCACCGCGGCCAGCTTGCTCGCCATTCCCACGGAAACCAGCGAGCGGGCCGATCCCCGGCCGGCGCTCGTGATTGACGATGTAGTCGGCATAGTCTGCATATTTGGCGCTGCCATCCTCATTGACGAAACCGGGCAGGCCAAGCCGTGCTCCGAGATCCACAAGGACGGATTGGAAGCCCCGGACATCGCGGTCCGGCTCAATCACCGGCCAGCGGATCGCATCGGCTGCCGCATCCGCTTCGCAGATCGGCCGGTCCAGCAGGCTGATGCAGTCGTGACGCTCCAGATACGTGGTGTCCGGCAGGATCAGATCCGCATAAGCGACCATTTCCGAGGAATAGGCGTCCGAATAGATGATCTTCGGGATCACATAGTCGCCGTTCTCATCTTTATCCGTCAGCATCTCCATGACACCACGGGTGTTCATGGAGGAGTTCCAGGACATGTTCGCCATGTAAAGGAACAGCGTGTCGATCTTGTAAGGATCGCCCGCATGGGCGTTGGAGATGACCATGTGCATAAGGCCATGAGCCGACATCGGGTTTTCCCAGGAAAACGCCTTGTCGATGCGTGCCGGCGTGCCATCGTCTTTCAACGCCAGATCGTTCGGGCCGCGGACGAAGCCAAGATGCGGGCCATCCAGCGGACAATCCGGCTGGGTCTTGCAATGGGGCGTCGGGTGCGCCGTGACCGGCTTCGGGTACGGCGGCTTGAACCGGAAACCACCCGGAACCTCGACCGTTCCAAGCAGGATCTGCAGCACATGCAGCGCCCGGCAGGTCTGGAACCCATTGGAGTGCGCAGAAACCCCGCGCATGGCGTGAAAACTCACCGGCCGTCCCGGCATGGTCTGATGGGTTTCCCCGCGGAAATCGGTCCAAGGTTGGTCGATCTCGAATGCTTCTTCGAACGCCACGCGTGCAAGCTCTGCGGCAACAGCCCGGATCTTGCCGGCAGTTACGCCGCAGGCTTCGGCGACCGCCTCCGGGGCGTAGGCATCATCCAGATAGCGCTCCGCCAGATGCTGAAAGACGGTCCTGCAGGACACGCCATCTGCGTCATATTCTGCACCGAGATCCGGTCGGACACCTTTCTGGTCGAATGGTGCCGGTTTTCCGGTCACCCGGTCGATCACAAGGGACTTGCCGTCAGCATCTTTCAGCAGCAATCCGTGGTCGTCAGACCCTGGATTGTCGATCACCAAACAGGGCGCATTTGTGAAGCCTGCCAGATAGTCTAGATCGATATGTCCAGTTCTCAAAAGCACATGGCAGAGAGACAAAATGAACAGTCCATCCGTGCCCGGAGTGATTCCAACCCACTCATCGGCAATGGCGTTGTAGCCGGACCGGACCGGGTTCACACCGATGACCTTACCGCCCCGCGCCTTCAGTTTGCCGAGGCCCATCTTGATCGGATTGGAATCGTGATCCTCGGCCACACCGAACAGCATGAAGAGCTTCGTGCGATCCCAATCCGGCTGCCCAAATTCCCAAAAGGCGCCACCGATCGTGTAGATACCGCCGGCTGCCATGTTGACCGAACAAAAGCCGCCATGAGCGGCATAGTTGGGGGTACCGAAGTTCTGCGCCCAGAAACTGGTGAAGCTCTGGGATTGGTCGCGACCGGTGAAAAATGCCAGCTTTTCAGGAGCGGCCTTGCGGATCGGCTCCAGCCAGGAAACGGCTGTTTTCAGCGCTTCTTCCCAGCTGATTTCCTCAAATTCACCCGACCCGCGCGGGCCTGATCTCCTGAGCGGTTTGCGCAATCTGGACGGTGCAGTGACCTGCATGATCCCGGATGCGCCCTTGGCGCAGAGCACGCCCTTGTTCACCGGATGATCCCGATTGCCCTCGATGTATGCGACTTTCCCGTCCTTTAAATGGACGTTGATCCCACATCGGCAGGCACACATGTAACAGGTGGTTTTTCGTATTTCATCGGAGACAGCCGGAGACGTCTCCACCATCGGTTGACTATGATTGAGCACATCCCCTCCCAAGGCGTCTCTAGAAATCGCATCCTGCCAAACTGCGCCACAGCGAAATCTGAGTTTCATTTGGACGTTTTTATGAGTACGGCTTTCCAACTGAAGACTTGAGTTGGCTTGGCGTCAAGAGGGGCAGAACACTTCTGCGGCTGAAGTGAGCCTCAGTTTTTTCTTCGCGCAATTAGAATACTCGGGCGCGCTTCTGACGGCCTAGGCATGGATCACAAGATGGGCTAGCGTTCGCAAATTCTGTCTGGAGGCCCCATTGGATTCAAACCGCCTGCTTCTCACGTGTTCCATTGGCCTTTGTGCCGTCGTCGGCTTGTGGGGTGTCATCGACCCGGAAGGCCTACAGGCTATCGCGCGCGAGATCGTTGATCAGTACTTCATTAGCCGCGGCTGGTTCGTGATGCTGTCTGTCACGATCATGCTGCTGTTCTGTCTTGGTCTGACCTTCAGCCGTTTTGGCGACATCCGCCTCGGTGCCGATGATGACCGGCCGGAATACTCAACACCGACCTGGATCGCCATGCTGTTTGCCGCCGGTATGGGTGTCGGACTGTTGTTTTGGGCGGTGGCGGAGCCCCTGACTCATTTTGCGTTCTTGAAAGACAAGACGTCGGTCCCGGAAGCTGCCGATTTCGCGCTGCTGGCAACGAACTTTAACTGGGGCATTCATGCCTGGGCGATTTATGGCACGACGGCGCTGGCGATTGCTTATTTCAGCTTCCGGCGGGGCACGCCGATGCTGGTCAGTGCGCCTATCAAAAGCCTGTTCCCGGGCGAGAAGTGGGCCAATCTTGTTGGCTGGTTTTCAGACTTCATGGCAATTGCTGCAATCGCGATCGGGGTTGGTGGATCGGTTGCAATGGGTGTATTTCAGGTTGCCGATGGCGTATCGGTGCTTGCTGGCACCCAGACGGCGGCGCCGTGGCTTGTCGGCTTGATTTTTGTTGTCATGGTCATTGCATATATTCCGCCCCTGATGGTCGATCTCAGTACCGGCATGGCAAAGCTTTCTAACATCGCCATGAGCCTTGCGATCGCCCTAGTCGCTTACACAGTTATCATGGGCCCGAGCGAATTCTTGATGAATTCGGTGATTGGCGGTATCGGCATGTACATTGCCGATGTCATCCCCGCCGGCTTCCGCACCTTTACCTTTTACGGTGACGAGATCGGCCGGTGGTTTCAGGACTGGACACTCACCTACATGGTTTGGTGGATCGCTTGGGGTCCGTTCGTCGGGGTCTTTGTTGCGCGGATTTCCAAGGGCCGCACGATCCGTGAATTTGTTCTCGGCGTCCTGATCGGCCCGACCCTGTTCTCCACGATCTGGTTTGGCGCTTTTGGCGGAGTTGGTATCTTTGAGACCATCAACGGCAAGGGCGAGTTACTGGCTTTGACACAGACCAACGTAGAGCGCATGACGTTCGCACTCCTCGATCGCCTGCCCTTGGCCACCTTGACCACATTGGCAACCATTCTGGCGGCCTTCCTCTTCATTGTGACGAGCGTGGTGAGTGCAGCCTTTGTCCTCGGCATGTTTTCAACCGGCGGAAATCAAAACCCGAGCACAAAGATCAAGGTTATCTGGGGCGGATTGCTGGGCATACTCGGGGCAGCGATGATCCTCTCGGGATCCATGTCGGCCGTGAGGACACTTATCGCCCTCGGTGCGTTGCCTTTCGTGTTTATAACGATGCTGCTGCTGGTTTGCCTGATAAAAGCGCTCATCCTCGATAATCCCAAGGAGGCTTGAAAATGCTTATCGGTGATCCCGTCGATACACTCATGAACCTGGGGACCTTTGCGTTTATCGGCTTCCTCGCCTGGATCCTGATGCGCAAAACGCCGAAAAGCTAAACACTTGAATACGGAATGCGTCAGCTGGCGCGTTTCAAACCGCTTTCGGCCAACGGCGCCGGCCGGTCGAACAGATAGCCTTGTAGATATTCGCAGCCCGCATTGACCAGAAACTCCCGCTGTTCTTGGGTTTCAACACCTTCGCCAATGGTTTTCATTCCCATCACCTTCGCAATGCCGAGGAGCGTGCGGACCAGCATGTCGTTTTCTTCGCTGATGCCAATGCGCGCCACAAAGCTTCGGTCGATCTTCATCGTGTTGAAGGGGTATTTGTGCAGGTAACTCAAGCTGGAATACCCGGTTCCGAAATCGTCAATCGCCAGGCCGATGTTCATGTCACGGAGCTCTGCGAACACCTTCTGGGTGCATTGGTCCTCCTCCAGCACCAGGTCTTCCGTGATCTCAAGCAGCAATTGGTCAGCAGACAAACCATAGGTCATCAGAAGGTCAGCCACATGCTCGGCAAACCCTTCTTTCTGAAACTGGCTTGAGCTCACGTTGACAGAAACACCGGTTCCGCCCCAATTGCTGGCGTCGCGGATCGCCCGCTCCAACACCCAATTGTCGATTTCGGATGTAAACCCAGCTTCCTTGGCAATGGGCAAAAACAACCCTGGAGAAACAAGCCCGCGTTCGGGATGGCGCCAGCGAATAAGAGCTTCAGCGTGTGCCCGTTCGCCCGTCTCGGACACCACGATCGACTGATAAAACAATTCAAACTGATCGTCCTGAAGGGCAGTCGCCAGCTCACTGCGAAGCTGTCGGCGTTCGCAGCGCTCCTCATCCATCCTATTGTCAAACAGCCTGTAAGACCGTTTGCCTTCGGCTTTACACCTTTGAAGAGCAACATCAGCGGATCGAATGATGTCGAGTATACCTCGGCCATGGTCCGGAAACCGCGCGATCCCTGCACTGCAGGATGCATCGATCAGGCGTCCTTCAAACTCAATTGGTTCGATCAGGTCATCAAACAATCCAACCAGATTGCTCGGGAAGTGGTCTTCCCCGACCCGGCCTTCTACCAGAATAACAAATTCGTCGCCACCGATCCGGCCGATCAGCGCATCCGGCCCAAGACACTTTCGTATCCGGACGGCTTGGCTCATGATCAGCCAATCTCCAGCCATATGCCCATGAATGTCGTTGACTTCTTTCAAGTTATCCAGGTCCAGATAAACAAGACTGGCGCCGTTTATGCGCACATCTTCGGATGACAAGCGCTTGCCGGCTTCCTTGTAAAATTGGGCACGTGTGGTGAACCCGGTCATGGAATCATGAGACGCTGCCCGACGCGCTTCCTGCTCCTGCACCGCCAGTTCACTTTTGGCCTGTGTGATCTGACGTAAAGCCGCCAGAACCATGATCAAAATGGTTCCAAGAGATAAAAACAGCACCGGGATCGAAGACACGATAACCCCGGTTGCACGGCTGATCGGATTCCAAACAAGCAGAGCCACACTCGAACCCGCTGCATTCTTCAACGGAATTCCGATCATCCCTTCTGGAACTTCATCCAACAACTCAAGTTGTTCGACAGGCAGGATGGACAGCAACTCAGCCAGTCTGCGGTCGTTCAGCTTGAAAACGGATATCAGGATGTAGGGCTCCTGATAGACCATCGGAATACCGCCAGGATCGGGGACGATCGCAAAAGCGGTTACAAGACTTGGAATGCCGTTAATCCGGAAGACATCCGATCCATTCAGATCAGCCAAATCACCGACGAACAGTATATCTCCAGCTTCATTCGCGCTGAGCCCGGCGAGATAATTGTCACGTATCATCTGCAACGCATTAGCAAAGTCACTGCTCAGGATATGCTGAAACACCGGTTGCGCCGGTTCGCCTGACCGGCTGGCAGAAAATGTCAGGCCATCATTCGGCTCTATCAGCCCGGAAAAGTCGGGGGAAAAGTCGCCGGCCATATCGACGCCAAACCGGTCTGATATCCAGTTCGCATCTGGTTTGGAAACAACATTGATATAAGCGGCATTGGAGGCAGCGTACCGCTCCATCTCGTCGACAAGCGATTGCTGGTAGCTGTCAAAAATCCGAGAAACCGCCATGACTTCACGCTGCGCGGTTTCCTTTTCGGCGATCCAGACCTTGATGAAGACTGCGCCGAAAACAACCAACACGATCGTGAATAAAACAGGCACGACGGCGACTGGCGCGACAAATAGCGTATTTATTCCAATGCGTCTTTTTACGATGCCTTCTCGGTTTTCACTTCCGTCATCATAGATCGTTTCGTCATTTTTATCGTCAATAATACCCATATTCTATCCAGATCTGGACGATATGAAGTAGTGTTTAAAGGTAATTCTCTAATTTTCTCTCAATACGTGTAAAACAACGAAAAAGCCGGAGCGGATGAACCGCCCCGACTTCAGAACTATTTGAGCGACAGATGCTTCGCTTAGAGCTTGTCTGTCACTGCCGTTGAGGTCGCGCCCTCCGGCTCCTTGGTAATAACCGGATCAGACCCACCGGAAAGGAGAGACTTCACGGTCCGCTCATAGGCGGCCATGTCCAACTTGCCGTCAGACCCATCGACCAGCTTGTTGATCTCGCCAACCATCCGGATCTGATGCTTTTCAGTCTGAGCACCGGTGGCGTCGTTTTCCAGAACGATTTCAGCTGCCTCTTCCGGATTTTCGGCAGCATACGCCCAGCCCTTCATAGAGGCTTTTACAAAGCGCGCCAGCTTGTCGACCATTGCCGGGTCTTCCAGGCTGGACTCCAGGACATAGAGGCCATCTTCAAGGGTCGCGACGCCCTGGTCTTCATATTTGAAAACCACCAGCTCTTCCGCCGGGATGCCCGCGTCGATGACCTGCCAATACTCGTTGTAAGTCATCGTGGAAATGCAGTCGGCCTGCTTCTGTAGCAACGGATCCACATTGAAGCCCTGCTTGAGAACCGTCACGCCACCGTCACTGCCGTCCGTCGGAATGCCAAGCTGGCTCATCCAGGACAGGAACGGATATTCATTGCCGAAGAACCACACGCCAAGCGTCTTGCCGCGGAAGTCCTCCGGAGAAGAGATTCCGGTTTCCTTCCGGCATGTCAGCATCATCCCGGACTTCTGGAATGGCTGGGCGATGTTAACGAGCGGCACGCCCTTTTCGCGCGACGCCAAAGCGGACGGCATCCAGTCGATGATGACATCTGCGCCACCACCGGCGATCACCTGTGGCGGCGCAATGTCCGGACCGCCCGGTTTGATTGTGACATCCAGGTCCTCCTCTTCGTAGAAGCCTTTGTCTTTAGCGACGTAGTAACCTGCAAACTGGCCTTGCGTAACCCATTTCAACTGAAGCGTCAGCTCGTCGGCAGCCTGAGCACCGGTCGCAAACAGACCAGCGCCAAGGACCGAAGCCAGTGCCAGACTTTTGAGTGCCTTCATTGCCATTCCCCTATTGGTTATGGGCGTGCCTTGCTGGCTCCGCCCGTCTCTGGAAGTCAAACCTTGCCGGGAACAAAGGAATGAGCATCTCCCTCACGCTCTTGCACATTCCCCGCAATATGGCCGCGCTGCATTGTGCGGGCGTGTCGCCTTCTTCACAGTCAGCCTGACCAAATGGTCAAGAAAATCTAGAAAGCTGCCAGCTCTCTGGTCAAGACTATTTTTTAGTCATGCGGAATTTTAATTCTGTTGACCCGTTAATTCGCTCATATTGTTTCTATTTTCCAATTTCCACTCAAGCTTGCATTGCCATGATATTGGCAATTCCTGCAGTATCAATCATGCTGCCTTTGAATGGAACTCAGGCAAGCCTCATTCTGATGGACAACAGCCAGAACGCGCAAGGTCTTTCCATGATCGACAAATCAAACCTCGTCTATACGGCTCTGCCAATGCCGGATCGGCGGGCTATTTCCGATGAAGATATGCGCCAGCGCGCCAATGAGTTTCTGGAAGACGTCCGCACCCGGCATACGGTTCGCCAGTTTTCCGACAAACCGGTAGAGCGCAGCGTGATCGAAACCTGCATACGCGCAGCCGGCACCGCTCCAAGCGGCGCCAATCATCAACCCTGGCATTTCGTGGCAATCCGTAATCCGGACCTAAAGCGCCAAATTCGAGAGGCAGCCGAAGTAGAAGAGCAAAAGTTTTATGATGGCGGCGCGGGAGATGCCTGGATCAAGGCGCTCGAACCGATCGGCACCAACGCGCACAAACCGCATCTGGAAATCGCTCCGTGGCTGATTGTGATCTTTGCACAGCGCTGGGGCACGTATGAAGACGGAACACGCTACAAGCACTACTATGTTCCTGAAAGCGTCGGGATCGCGACTGGTGTGCTGATCACGGCTTTGCACCATGCTGGCCTCAGCACCTTGACCCACACGCCAAATCCGATGCGGTTTTTGAACGATGTTCTGGACCGCCCGGAAGCCGAAAAGCCCGTCATGATCCTCGCTGTCGGCCATCCGGCAACAAACGCCACTGTTCCTGCCGCCGCCAAAATCAAAAAGCCTCTCAAAGAGATCCTAAGCGTGTTTGATACCTAGGCTTAGTTCGGGAAAAATGGGCAACTTGAGATCTGTCTCATGGACTACGCTATTCCGGCGTTTGCGCCACAATCAGCTGTCGTCTTCGTGCACTATTTCTGTTTTGAACCGAGGGCGCCGGATATGGAAATCGTTCAGACTGAAGTCACCGACAATGTCACTTACAAACAAGGCTGAATGCTCCAACGACAACTGTACGACGATGACAGTGTCGCCTTCTGCGAGGGTCGGAAAATCAAACTGGGCCAAATCATCATCTTCCAGAAGCGCATCGTCATCATTGCTTTCTGACCAGTGAACCTCCAATTCATCCTCATCATCGAAGAAATTGCGGACACTCGAAACTGTCATGATGAAATTGCTGTCGGTCGCATAGTTTCCGAGGATCGACACTGCCGTTGCTTCAATAAGATCGAAATCGTCCTCTGTAAACGTATCTCCATTGAACCGGGTAACGAGATCTGTTGTCACACTTGCTGCTCGCTCAAGCTGACGGGAAGCACGGAACCCATCAAATAAACTGGCGGTGTTCAAGAAGATCAGGATCAACAAGGGAAAAATGAGCGCAAACTCGACCGCGGCAGCTCCCTCTGCAGCCGCCCGAAAGCTCCGGATCCTTTTAAAGAACAACTGCATCTTAAAAAGGCTCGTTCATGAAGGCCATTGAAGAGATTATTTCAAACCGATTGTTGTCGGTTTTCGAGAGCTCCAGGCCAAATCCTAACCCCGGTGTATAGACATCCGTTGTTACGCACGCCCGCATGAACACGATGCTGGTCCCAGCGCCCGGATTGAAGTTCACAACAGGCTCGAATTCATCACCTTCATCGCGACAGACTGCGTCCGTGTCCGGCAGATCGACTAGGTTATCGATTTCCGTGAGCTCGATAGTGATGTTATTCGCGCAATTCGGAACAACAACACCTACAAGATCGCAGATATCTTGCTCAAGGTCATCGCTGGAAACCGTATTGTTCGCCAATCCTTGTGTGACTGTCCCAATATAGACTGATTTTGAGGTTGTGTTTACAGCATGATCCAGCATTGCCATGCGGATGAACAAAAGCCCCATCTCAAAACAGGACAGAAACAACGCAAAAAACGGCAGGCCGATCAGCGCAAACTCTACGGCAGTCGCACCGTCTTTCTTTTTAAGGAGACTTCGCAGGACACGCATTGAAATCAACCTAGCCGGAGATGCGAAGACTGTTCACCGACGCCGCAATAGCATTGAATGCATCATCGATGTTCAAGCCCTCGACAAAATAGTAATTTGAAAGACTTGATGCACAGTATTGAAGAAGCTCGTCTGGCAGTGAACCACTACTGATTTGAAATCCTATCGTATATACTTGAACATTGTTATCGTTCAAATATTCACAAATGCGCTTAAAGTAAGCAACCGCATTATCGGCTGTGGACGAAGAGGTATTTTTACCGCCCTTCGACACGATGGTTTGCTGAGTACTGTTTTTGATTTTACCAGTCGTTGTGTAGTCCCGTGGTCGAAACTGCGCAGTTATTGCGCCATCAGTCATGATCACAGCAACCTTAAGCGTGTCCTCATCATTAAAATCGGCAGGCCGGTCCGAAAAATCACCGCCCAGTTGCCCCCTCATGTCACTGGACAGAACCTTTGCACCCCACAGCGTTCCGATGTCCATGCCGGTACCGTCGGACAGGTCCATGTCATCAATCAACGCCTTCAAGTCGGATGTGTTGTTTGAGTTTAGAAGCATTGCGGTGTCGTCAGACGGACACCAGGGATTGGTCGCGACCCATTTGGTAAAGTCAGGTATTTGCGGGCGGCTGTTCGCCGGAATCGCGGTCATGTCGAAGTCGTCATCCGTGTATTCGATGCACCCTTCTCTCTCCGTAGAGAACATGAATTTGCCGTAGGGAACGTTTTTGTTCACGTAGTAATCAGCCGGACTTGGTGAGTCGATAACCCCCGGGGTCGATGAGTTCACAGCATATCTATCGTAGAAATCCCCGATATTTACGGTTCCTCCAAACGGTATAATGCTCAGGGACGTGTATTCCCGATCGTCTTCGTTCAGCATTGTGTCAATGAAAGACTTCGCAGCTGAACGCAGGTTCGTAATTTTCGACCCCCCCATGGACGAGGAGATATCAAGCACAACAGCCACTTCGACATTTGTTGCAGCTTGCTGAGCGACTGAAGATGCCAAAACACTCGTCGTGTCGATCCCGGCCAGCTTCAAAATCGTCATTTCGATGTCAACGGTCGCATTGATCTCGACAGACTTTGCGTTGAGGCTATCTGTGACATTCCCTATGGTCAGGTTCAAAGTTGTCCAAGGTGCGGTGTCGGGCAGGTTGGCTCGGACATACTCATCTACCGTATCTTCGATACTCGCAGTGTTGCTCAAAGAAGCGGCCGCAAGCGTCGCTGAGTCCAATGTGGATTGGAGTTTTGCCTGAGCGGTCGTCATCCGGACGACATCGAGGCTGCCAATCGTGATCAGCATGAGCGGCACAAACGCCAAAGCTGTAAGAATGGCGACATTACCGGACTGATCCGCCCCCAAGTTGGAAAAACGGGACGCAAGTTTTTGAAGAAGTGAGCGCAATTGCGAAATCCGTACTCTAGAAATGCCTTACAGCGGTGGCACCAATTTTCTCGCCCTGAACAGTTCACGGTTGATCAGTGGACGGCATAGTATTTTTGAAATAACAATCCGACCACTTCTATAAAGTTAATCTGAATAAATAAATTAGATATGGTTACACTTGCCTGAACGCAGTTTTATTGCCTATTTTTTGTTCATAATAAGTATTTTTGCCGATATCTATGAAGGGTGAGCTCCGAATTTGATCATTCGCATAAAAAAGCAACTTCCTTCTTTTCCAGATAAAAGTGCAATTGGCCCCAAATAACTGTGATCACAATTCTGTGTTTACGGAACGATAAGCACGCCGTCGCGTTCGTTTAGTTGATGGATGAAAGCAAAAAAGGACTTCCCTATGACAGCAGGCGACACAGGCACCAAACTTATATCGAAAGCAAAAGCTTGTTCAGTTTGCGGAGCTCTAACGCTCTTCGGCGCGTCAGCCGCACTCGCTCAAGACGAGATCGTAATCGGTGGTAAAGCCGTACCTGTCGAGGAAGATTCTTACAAATGTGACATGACCGCTGAGGAAATCCCGGATGATCTGAGCATCAAACGGCTGGCGAACTGTGAATCCGCCGAACTCATTGATTTTGAGATGCCGGGCAAGGATCTGCGCGCCGTAAAGTTCACCATTTCACCGGATGACAAACCTATTTCATCCGGGATCCGCGCTGAGTTGCGCGACATGTACGTAGCTAAAAATGGCGAGGAAGTCTGGTACCGGATCTCCACATTGATCCCGGAGACGTTTCCCATGGAAGCAGACCACCGGCTGGTCCTGTCTCAGTGGCACGAACGGCTGAGAGCAGGTGGCCATAGTCTGCGGCCCAACATTTCACACCGGCTTTGGAACGGCCGATTTGTCGTGACCCTTTGGAGCGACGACGTCATCGAGCGGTTTGGCACTATCGAAGGGGACGGCCAGATCCTTTATTCGGAGCCACGGATCGACCAGGGCGTCTACCACGAATATGTCTACCGTATTGTGTGGTCGCCAGAAAATGATGGCCGGATCGATGCCTGGATGCGGCAGTGTCCGCCCCTGCGGGAGACCTGTGACAGCGATTGGCAGGACATGATTCAGTTTGAAGGTACAACCGGCTATTCCAACGACAAGGTAGACGGCTATTATTTCAAGTACGGGCTCTATACCGTGAGTGACTTCGACGTGCCGTTTACGGCGTTTCACAAGGATTACTGGAGCGGACCAAACGCCGAGAGCATCGGATTGTCCGATCCGATCTTCAAATGAGCCCGGCGAAAAATATGTCTTTCGGCTAACATGTTAACGCAGTCGGGAGGACTATCCTCCCGATCGCGTTGCTCAGCAGCCACGATATCTAAGCCATCTGGCGGGCGTAGCGCTCCAAATGGTGGTCGGTATCGCCGAACGCTTTTTCTGCGACCATGACCCGTTTCACATAGTCACCAAGCTCATATTCATCCGTCATGCCGATGCCGCCATGCATCTGGATCGCATTTTGACAGATCACCCGCCCGCGTTCGCCAAGGTAGACTTTGGCGGCAGAGACAGCTTTCTTCCGAATGAGGGCCTCCGGGCTATCGGCGGTCATGGCGGCTTCAAACACCAGCGACTTTGCATGCTCGAAATCAATCATCATTTCGGCCAGCTGATGCTGAAGTGCCTGGAACTCGCCGATCGGACGGCCGAACTGGGTGCGAACCTTCAAATACTCGGTCGTCATGGCGATGATTTTTTCGAGCGCTCCCAAAGCCTCTGCGCAAAGTGCTGCGGTCCCTAGATCTGCGATATGTTCGATGAGGTCTGCCGCCTTGTCTTTCGGACCCAGCATCTCAGATGCCGCCACAGGAACATTTTCAAGCACAATGTCCGCACCGGTCCGGCCATCTGCAAACCGGTAGGGTTTCATCACCACACCGCTTGCGTCCGGCCGTATGAGGAACAAGGTAAGACCATCCGGATCAGCCGCATGTCCTGAGGTTCGGGCCGACACGATCAGAATGTCCGCTGACGGGGCGCCGATCACTGCTGTTTTCCGGCCGGAGAGCCGGTAACAATCGCCGTCCGGTTCCGCACGGGTCGCAACACTTGAAAGGTCAAACCGGCTTTCCGGTTCCAAAAACCCGACCGCGGCGCGTTTGGAGCCGTCCGCAATACCGGGCAGAAAAGCGTTTTTCTGGTCGTCCGTTCCAGCCAGTTGAAGGGCGCCCCCGCCCAAAACAACGCTTGCCGTGAACGGCTCGAGCGAAAGGTGACGCCCAAACTCGACGGCCGCGACCATCGTGTCAACGGCGGTGCCGCCAACTCCCGCATAAGCCTCTGCGATGGGCAGGCCCAGCATTCCAAGCTCGCTGAGCGCCGACCAGATCTCGGGATCATGGTCCTGATCACCGGCTATGAGAGACCGGCGCGTGGCCTGGCTGCAGCCGTCGCTCAACACCTTGCCGAGACTGTCGGAAATCAGGGATTGTTCTTCAGAATAATTGAAATTCATGATGCCGGTCCGCTTAGCTCAGGAGTGTTTTTGAAATGATGTTCTTCTGAATCTCGGTCGAACCGCCGTAGATCGTTGCCTTTCGGCGATCGATATAGGCCGGCATGCGCGGGATTGCATAATCCGGGCCGACTGTGTCGCCGTTCCACGCAGGATCCATAGCCGCTTGCTGCCATGGCAAGGCATATGTTCCGACCGCATCCATTTGCAATTCGGCAATGCGCTGCTGCACTTCGGTGCCCTTGACCTTCAAAACAGACGGGAAGGCCCCGTTGAGACCCGTTCCACTGCCACTCAGCATCCGCATGTTGGTGAGTTCCAAAGCCCTGAGGTCGATCTCGAGCCGCGCGATCTTCACCGCAAACAGCGGATCCTCGATCAAAGGCTTGCCGTTTTTCTTCTCTGTCCGGGCGATATCCAGAAGCTTCTCAAACTCGGCCTTGCAGCCGCCGACGCCCGCAATTCCGGTGCGTTCATGCCCGAGCAGGAACTTGGCATAGTCCCAACCCTTGTTTTCTTCGCCGACCAGGTTTTCCGCCGGGACCCGGACATTTTCCAGAAAGACTTCATTGACCGAATGCATGCCGTCAAACGTGATGATCGGGCGGACTGTGATGCCGGGGGTTTTCATGTCGATCAGAAGGAACGAAATCCCCTGCTGTTTCTTGGCCGCATCGGGATCGGTGCGCACGAGGCAGAACATCCAATCGGAAAAATGGGCGTATGAGGTCCAGATCTTTTGTCCATTGACGATGTAATCGTCGCCGTCGCGAACCGCCGCCGTTTTTAAGGACGCCAGATCCGAGCCGGATCCGGGTTCGGAAAAACCCTGGCACCACGGCACTTCACCGCGGGCAATCCCGGGCAAGTGACGGTCTTTCTGATCCTCACTGCCGAATTCAATGATCACCGGGCCGACCATATTAACGCCGAACGGCAGAACGCGGGGCGCTCCGGCAAGGTAGGCTTCTTCATCGAAGATGTTCACCTGCACCGGTGTCCAGCCGCAGCCGCCATGTTCTTCGGGCCAGCGGGGCACCAGCCAGCCCTTTTGCCCAAGGATCTGCTGCCAGCGCATGAAGTCTTCGCCATCGAGCTTTTGTCCTGCCTTGACCTTGTCACTGAGACCTTTTGGCAGCTCCGCCTCCAGGAAAGCCTTTACCTCAGTCCGGAACGCCTCGTCTTCCGGCGTATAATTGATGTCCATGCCTCACTCCCAATTTGATTTTTTGCCTCTACGCGCCGGCCGCTCCCCCAAGCGGCTTTGACGCCAATAGTGCCTACCGTCCCGCGACCAGCCGTTTGGCGGTGTAGGTGATCACCGTTTCCCCATTTTGATTGACGATGTCGTTGCGCGTGGTCACCACGGCACGGTTTCCCTTGCTGGTCTGGCGGACCTCTAAAACTTCCACGATGGCGTGAACGGTGTCGCCCGCCGCGACGGGCGCCAGAACCTTCTTGTCGACTTCCAGAAGCGCCAGCCCCGTCGCCTGGATGAGGGTCTGGCACTGGATGCCCTCGATCAACGTGTAGGTCAGTGCCGCAGGTGCGACCCGCCCGCGAGCCGCGACACCCTGCCCAAAAGTTTGATCGGTAAACAGGACTTCGGTCATGCCGGTCACACCGACGAAGGCGATGATGTCTGCTTCCGTAATTGTGCGTGCCAGGGTCCGGTACCGGTCCCCGGCAGAAAAATCCTGCCAGTAGAACCCCGGTCCGACGAGCCGTGGAGATTGAGTCATGCGTCCAAACACTCTCATAAGTGCGTGGCCGGGGTTCAGGAACACCCGATCACGTTTTCATAAGTATATTTATTATTATATTGCGAACTAAATTTCTGGCAAGCGTTCAAATCGATCTAGCGGGCTCAACGCTCTTTACATGGTCAAGTCAAAACGGCGCTTGAAGAGAACGCCAGCTCTGAAGGCCAGCACCCGGTTTCATGAAGTTATGAAGGAATAACTCAACCAGGCCTAAGCGCCGGCTCCGCTCAACCGGCCCTGAAGGTTCTGCCGTGCCTTGCGCAGGGTCGTAATCAGATGCTCAATGTCGGCTTCATCGACACCTTCAAAGGTGACTTCATTCATCTGGCGCATGCTTTCGCCGATCTTCTTCCAGACTTCCTGCATCTTCGGCGTCAGCCAAACACGTTTGGCCCGGCGATCCTTTTCATCCGGTCGGCGTTCCACGTAGCCTTTGGCTTCCAGCCGGTCAACAAGACCGCTGATCGTGACCGTTCCGATATCCATCCGGGATGCAAGATCCGTCTGCGTCAGGCCATCATCCTTGTGAAGATGATTGAGCAGGAACACCTGCACATGGGTCAGGTCGTACTCGGTTGCCAGTTGATCAAAAAGAATCCGGCGGAAACGGGCAATGTCGCTGAACAAAGTTCCGAGTTTGCGATCCAGATCGTGCATAGGTGTCCAATTTCAGGTTTGCCAAAACCGATTTTTTCAGAGGATTTTCTGTTCCCACTGCTTGCCATCGGACCGGCCAAAGTCTTTATCCCTGCCTTAACGGCGCGCGATCCTTAGCAAAATATGTACATGCGAACAATCGTCAGTTGGTCGAGGGTAAACTTACGGAGCTGTTGCCAGACACTTTGTGATTTCTGACGCAGAGAAACCGAGTTCTTCCAGAACTTCACGACTGTGCTGCCCAACCTGAAACGGTGGCTCTGCCTTTTGGTACGGCCCGTCCTCGTTCGCCACGAAGGGCGCACCGAGCAAAGTGACGGGGTCTGACGTGTCGTGAAGTTTCCCTGCCTCCACAAGCAGGCCGCGATGGTCAAGCTGCGGGTCGGACAGCGCCTGCCCCAGATCACGAACGGCTTGAACGGGAACGCCATGCGCCTTCAGGATTTTCAGCCATTCCTCCGTCGAACGGCTTCGCAAGACAGGCCGGATTAGCTCCCGGCCTTCTTCAAGATGTTTGTGGCGGGCGAGCTCAGAGGAAAAACGCGGGTCCTCCAATAGCGCTGCAAGACCGAGCGCCTTGAACGCCCCTTCCTGCTGATCTGAGGTCAAGGTAGCGATCAAGATCATGCCATCCGATGTTTCGAACGTTCCGGCAGTCGGTTGGGTCATTGGGGATTCATTGCCCATCAGCGGTGGCAGACACCCTCGGACCAGATAATCCGCCCCCTGGCAGCACATCAGCTGAAGGGCCGTGTCATACATGGCAACGTCCAGAAACTGGCCTTTGCCGGTCATCGCCCGCCGATAGAGCGCAGCGGCTATGGCATAGGCTGCCGAAACGCCGGTGGTGACGTCTACAAGCATAAACCCGATCCGGGTTGGCCCTGTCTCGGGGAATCCGGTCAGCGACATCATTCCAGAATCTGCCTGTATCGCAGAATCATAAGCTTTTTCAGAACACCTCGGTCCGCTTTGACCATACCCGCTGATGGAACAATAGATGACATCCGGGTTGGCTCTCCGAACCGCCTCGTAGTCAATGCCGAGTTTTTGTGCCGTTCCCGGCACGAAGTTTTCGATGACAACATCCGCGCCAGAAACCAATCGGCCAGCCGCCTCGCGTCCAAGCTCCGATTTCAAATCAAGGGCAAGACTTCGCTTTCGAAGATTGCCGGTAAGGAACGCCGGTGAGAGGCGTTGTGCCGCCATCTCAGGACTGGCCAGCACCCCGCGCAGCTGGTCTCCGTCACCGGGCGGTTCGACCTTGATGACATCAGCATCGAGCAACGCCAGCATTTGCGCAGCCATCGGCCCTGACAACGCACGGGTAAAGTCGATGACACGCAGTCCCTTGAATGCCCGCATGTCACTTTACCGCCGGATCGCCGGCAAGCATTGTGGCTTTAGGCACAATGACCGCATCCAGGGCAACAGCGCCCTCCGGCAGGACGACAAACGGATTGATGTCGATTGAGTCCAACCGGTCGGCATTTTCTGCGGCAAACACCGAGAGCCGGGACAGGGCTTGCGCCAATGCCTCAATGTCCGCAGGCGGTGCACCGCGCACACCATCCAGCATCGCCCGTCCCTTGATCTCGCCGATCAGGCGATGCGCTTCATCAACGCCAAACGGGGCCAGGCGGAAGGTCACGTCCTTCATCACTTCAACGAAAACCCCGCCAAGACCAAACATCACCGCCGGCCCGAGCGCCGGGTCATTCGTTACACCAAGAACCGTTTCAACACCTCCTGAAACCATTTCACAGACGAGCACACCCTCCATTGTGGCATCTGGCTGGGCTTCCCGCGCGCGTTTCACGATGGCCTCAAAACCTTCGGTGATCGCCAATTTATCGTTGAGACCGATCAAAACGCCGCCGATTTCGGTTTTATGCAGAATATCCGGCGAGGCGATTTTCAAGACCACCGGGCCGCCAATTGCGTACCATGCCTTGACCGCTTCTTCGGCACTTGCCGTCAGGAAATCACGGGTCACCGGGATACCGGCGCTTGCCAGAATGGCTTTTGCTCCAGCTTCCGACACCCGTTCATCCGGCGCTTTGGCCACATCAGCCGGAAGATCTGAAGGTGTATCCGGCTGGCCGCGTTCGAAGGTCTTGTGAAACTGGGCAAGGGCCGCCATTGCGCGGATCGCCATCACAGGATCCTCGTAACAGCCGATGTTGAGCGCTTCATACTCGGCAATGATTTCGGGTGTGGCGATCATGCTGAGCGCCAGCGGTGTTTCAGGGTGTTTTGCTCGCAGGTCCTTGAAAGTCTGAAGGCAGAAGTCCTTAAGCCCCGGCGCCTGAGGGGCGCTCGCAAGATAAATTGCATAGGCATCACAGCCGCTTTCGCGGATTGATAGATCAATGCCCTGACCGATGACTTCCGGCTGGTTGAGCACCTGCCCTGTTATGTCGATCGGATTACGCACACCTGCGTAGGGGATCAGTCCCAGCAGTTTTTGCTGTAAGGCTTCCGGCATGGCCGGAACCTCCAAGCCGTTTTTGACAGACTCGTCGGCCATCTGAATACCAATACCGCCGGAGACGGTCTGAATGGCCATCTTCCGGCCCTTTGGGAAAAGCCCTGTCTGGCAGGCATAGGCGACATCGACCATTTCCTGGCAGCTGTGCGCTCGGTAAACGCCGTATTGTTTGAAAAGGGCATCATAAATTGCATCATCACCAGCGAGACTAGCCGTGTGTGTGGCCGCAGCTTCTGCGCCCACATCCGTATCCCCGACCTTGATCATAATCACCGGCTTCTTCGCGGCGCGGGCCAGATCAAGGGCCGCACACATGCGGTCTCGGTTCTTCACGCCTTCGGTATAGGCCATGATGGTCGAGACATCCGGATGATCCGCATAGTAAGCGATGACCTCGGCGACATCGATGTCGCATTCATTTCCAGTGGTTACCCAAAGGTCCGTCGCGACTCCGCGCCGCTGCGCCATGTAGAACATGTGCGCCCCATAGGCACCACTCTGGCTGACGATTGCCGTTTTCCCCGGAGCAAGGCGCAAGCTGGCCTGAACACTGGAAAACGTGCCGAACCAGCCGGCACTGACGCTGAACGCTCCGATGCAATTCGGACCAATCAGCCGCATCCCGGTTTTCTGCGCCGCTGCCGCAATCCGTTGCTGTACTTCGGCGCCCCCTGCTCCGAGTTCTGCAAAACCGGAGCTGAAAATGATCGTGGACTTGGTGCCCATGGCGGCGCAGTCCGCAACCGTCTTTTCAACAAGAGGCGCGGGCACGGCAACAATCGCGCAATCCACCGCTTCGGGCACCTCGGTGATTGACGGATACGCCTTGAGACCCTGAACCGTTGGCCGCTTCGGGTTGACTGGATAGATCCGTCCCTTGAACCCGCCGGCTATCGTGCTGGCGACCGGCCGCCCGCCAATCCTGGTTGCATCATCCGACGCCCCGATGATTGCAACGGATTGAGGCTTTAGGAGAACATCGAGGCTGGCGTTGGTGGAAGGCAATACATCGGCCATGAAATGTTCCTTGTTCAAATCCGCCGGCCGGCATCGGCCCAAAAAGCATCGCGCAGCTTGCGCTTGAAAATCTTGCCGTTGTCGTCCCGCGGCAAGCTGTCCTTTATCAGGATCTTACGGGGGATCATGTAGCTGGCAATCCGGGACCGGAGGTAATCCTGCAATTGACCGGTATCGATGGTGGTGTCCGGTTCCGGCTGAATGGCAACAGCGATGGCTTCGCCTAGATCGGGATCGGGAATTCCAAAAACCGCGCAATCATGGACCTGATCATGGCCGAACATGGCGGCCTCGATCTCCGCTGGATAGATGTTGACCCCACCGGAGATGATCATGTCGCGCTTGCGGTCGGAGATGAACAGATAGCCATCGTCATCGAGGTAGCCAATGTCGCCAACGGTGAAGAGCCCGTCCCGCTCCACAGCTGCCCGGTCCTCCGGGCGCCCTTCATAAATAAAATCAGGAAAGGAATGCAGACGGCAAAAGATTTCGCCTGGCACATTCGGCGGGCACTCCGCCCCATCTTCGGCAAAGATCTTGATGGTCGCGTCCTCAACGGCGCGGCCCACCGTGCCCGGCTTCTGAAGTGCCTCTTCGCTGGAACACAACGTCACCGCACCGGTTTCAGTGCCGCCGTAATACTCAAAGATCACGGGTCCCCACCAGTCGATCATCGCGCGTTTGATATCCGGGGGGAACGGTGCGCCGGCGGCAACGATGTGCCGCAGGGAGGATGTGTCATAGTGCCGGCGCACCGCAGCTGGAAGTTTCAAGAGCCGGATGAACATGGTCGGTACCATGAAGGCCGTCGTGATCCGGTACTCCTCAATGATCTGAAGGATCTTTTCCGGATCGAATCGCGGGACAAGAACAAGATCGCCACCCACATCTACGGTCAGCATGGCAAACCGGTTCGGGGCCGAGTGATACATCGGAGCCACCATCAGGGTCCGGCAGTGTTCGGTAAAAATCCTGTTGTACCCGGTGCTGACCAAGGTGGGATTTGTTAGCCTGCGCACGCCCTTGGGGTATCCGGTGGTCCCGGAGGTGTAGATCATCGCAGCCTGACCATGCGCGTCCGGTCCGTCCCAGACAGACTGGTCTGCGAGCCAGTCCGCCCAGACCGGGAACCCCTCCGGCAAAGCACAGGCATCTCCTGAGAGGCCATAGCTCGCTGCAATGTCAGCCGGGGTCGGCACAATGACGATCTGAAGCTGGTCAATGACATCAACCGGAAGGTCCGGGCCGATCTGGTTCCAAAGATCCGCGTGAATGACAAAAACCTTAGCCTTGCAGTCCTTCAGAATATAGGCGGCTTCCTCAGCTGTGAAACGCCAGTTGACCGGAACGGCTGCTGCTTTCACAAGGGCGGCCGCCAGATCCATCGCAACCAGCGGAAAATCATTCCGCATCATGGTGGCAACTGTACCCCCTTCCGTGACGCCGACTTTCAGGAAACCACTCGCCGCTCTTCGGGCAAGGGTACGTACATCGGTTTGAGCCATGGACCGCGGCCCGCAAAACAGTGTCTTTGGCATATGGTCGGTACTCTTCCCGTTTTAATGGCCCAGAAAATTGGGCTTACGGCTTTCACCAAAGGCGCGGACGCCTTCTTCGAAATCCTGAGTGTTGAAGGCCTTGCTTTGGCAGGCTGCTTCCAGGCGCAAGGACTCGTCGAGGGTCGCCGATTGCGCGGCTGCGATCTCGCGCTTGATCAGTCCAAGCGCAACCGTCGGACCGGAAGCCAGGCGCTGCGCAAGTGCGGTTGCGGTATCTAAAAGGCTTTTGTCTTCCGTAACCTCATGCACCAGGCCCCAGTCTTTTGCCGTTTCTGCGTCCATCGACCCGCCAAGCATCGCCAGCGCCGTGGTGCGCGACGCACCGATCCGGTGGGTTAGGAGCGAGGAGGCCCCGCCATCCAGAACCGCGCCGATCCGAGCAAAAGACAGGTGAAACTTCGCGGATTTGGCTGCAATGACGATGTCGGACGCCAGGACGATGGAAAACCCGGCACCGGCCGCTGGACCATTGACGGCGGCAAAAACCGGAACCGGCAGATCCCGCAAAGCCTGAACCACCCGATTGATGCCGCCGAGGATCTGCGTCTCTATATGCTGACGGCGCGCCAGGATCGTCTCAAGATCGAGATCGGCACCGCTGCAAAAGCCACGGCCCGACCCTGTGATCAAAACAGCGCGCACACTCGGAGCATGCAACTCCGATAGAAGCTCCGACAAGATGCCCTCGCGCATGTCCGTTGACAGGGCGTTCAACCGGTCCGGTCGGTTGAGGGTCAGGCTCAGCACACCGCTGTCCCGCTTTACAAGTAAATCGCTCATTTGCTCCTCCCCAGGATGCATTTGCAGCCGGCACCTCCTACCGCTCTGCTGTGACAAGGCCCGGCTAGGTATCAATCACCGGGCCCTGCCATCGCGATGGCGGTGTTTATGCCCCCATCTTTCCGACGATTGCCAAGGAGCAGACGTTCTGGTGCGGGAAACCGCCCAGATTGTGCGTCATACCGAAGACGGGTTCTTCCTTGCGCTGGCGGTCACCGGCACGGCCCTGAAGCTGCAGATACATTTCGTAAATCATCCGGAGACCCGACGCTCCGATCGGGTGGCCAAAGCATTTCAGACCGCCATCGATCTGGCAGGGGACCTTGCCGTCGGCATCATAAAAACCGTCCATGATGTCCTTCACAGCGCCGCCTTCCGGTGAGATGAAAAGGTCTTCCATTGTCACCAGCTCGGTGATCGAAAAGCAGTCATGCACTTCAAACAGGCTGATCTGATCGCGCGGGTTGGTGATGCCGGCTTCCTTGTAAGCCCGCTCGGCGCATTTGCGCGTCGTCACGAAGTGGCTGCCGTCCCAGGAATTGTGCTGCGCTTCCAGTCCGTTCGAAGCCGCAAGCTGCAAGGCCTTCACGGTAATGAGGTCATGTTTACCAAGGGACTTGGCGATTTCCGGTGTGGTCACGATGGCACAGGCTGAGCCGTCAGACACCCCGCAGCAATCGAACAGACCCAGCGGCTCTGCGATCATCGGGGCATTCAGCACCTTGTCTTCATCAATCCGGTTGCGCAGGTGGGCCTTGGGATTGCGCGCGCCATTGTCGTGGCTTTTGACAGAGATATGCGCCATCGCGCGTTTCAGATCACCGGCGTCAATGCCATGTTTGGCGCGATACGCGGATGCGAGCTGTGCGAAGGATCCAGGCGCGGACACGTTGGCCCAGAAAAGATCATTCACCGAGCCGCGGTTGCGCTGAGGCAAACCGCCGTAACCAGTATCCTTCAGCTTCTCGACACCAAGAGCCAGCGCGATGTCGGCCGCCCCGGCTGCGACAGCATAAACGGCACCCCGGAAAGCCTCCGAGCCGGAGGCACAGTAGTTTTCAACGCGCGTGACCGGAATATTCGGCAAACGCAGCGCCATCGACAAGGGAACGGCGGACTTGCCGACGTGCTGCTCCTCAATGGCCGTCCCGAGCCAAGCGGCATCGATCTGGTTTTTCTCAATGCCTGCGTCGCCGAGCGCCTCGGTGAACGCTTCGATCATCAGATCATCGGCATTGTCGCTCCAGCGCTCGCCAAACTGTGAACAGCCCATGCCGAGAATGGCGACCTTGTCTCTAATTCCAGATGCCATGTTTTTTCCTCCTTATTCGGCCGCTTCGGCGGGCGCGCTGGCCTGATCATCATTGTCTGGCGTTGCCTTCCAGAAGTACCGGCGGAATCCACGGTTCCTGTCGTAGTCCTTCACTCGGAACATCAGCTTCATGGGCATGCCGACGGCCAGTTCCTGGTCCGGATCAATGTCTGTGAAGTCGGCCATCAACCGGCCGCCGTCCTCGAACTGGATCATGCCGTAATAGGCGGGCGGGTCCGGAGAGAAGGTCAGCCGGTCGGCCGTGAAGGAATTCAGCCGGGCCTTTTTGTCTGCAAACGCGTGGTCTTCCTGCGTGCCGATGGCACCGCAATTCGGATTGACGCAAACATTGCTTTTGGGGAACTGCAGTGTGCCGCATTCACTGCAGCACCCTCCGATCATGCGTTGTGCCATATCCCGGTTTCGATAGTGGGTGGACAGGCCGGTCTGTTTATCGACCTCCGCCCTTATGCCCTCTTCCATCGTGACCAGGCCGTTGACGGTTAGAAAGCGGGCGTAGTTGGTGTCCGCCCGGCGGCGGGCCAGATGGCCGGAAACAGCGGTTCTCGGTGCAAGCTTTTCGATGGCGTCCGTCACTTCGAAGATCAAAGCATCGCACCCCTGGCCAAAGCCGGTCACAAGGATTTTGTCGCCCGGTCTTGCGGTTTCCAAAGCGTGCACCAGCATAATGACCGGATGGGCGGCCCCCGCTTCCCCGCAAGTCGCTTGGAGATTGTCGGCAACGGCCTCGTCCGCAAGGCCCACCTTCTTGGCGAGCATGCTGGCGACCCGCTTCATGGCGGCCGGGAAGCAAAACGTCGTGACATCGCTTGCCGCAGTGCCTGTTTTATCAAGCACGGCTTTGATCGCGTCAGGCACGATCTTCAAATAGCCATCATCCCGCAGCCAGCGCTCCTCCCAGGCATAGTCATACGCGTGACCAGATCCCCGGAAATGATCGACAAAGTCGGCAGATACGGTGTGCGCCCCGATGAATTTCGCAATCACTTCGCCTTTGCCGACCAGAACCGCCGCGGCACCATCGCCATAAGTCATTTCCTGCGGGCTCGCGGCCTTGGTCTTGCGTTGTTCGGAGGCGGTAAACAGAATTGGTCCCTCGGCACCAGAGGCCGCTTGCAAGGCGACTGACAATCCGGAACTGCCCGCGCGCTGAGAGGCTGCCAGATCGAGAGTCATCAGTTGGCTTTTGAGGTTCAGCGCGTCGGCGACCACCCCGGCATTCTGCCGGTCGTCGAAGGGAAAGCTGGTCGATGCCATAAAGACTGCAGAAATCTCGGAACGATCGAGCGCGGTCAGGCAGTCTCTGGACGCTTCGACCGCCATAGTGATGGCGTCTTCGTCCCAGTTGGCGATGGTACGCTCGCCCTTTGCCAATCCCTTCAAGCCGGGATTGTACCAGCCGTGCATCTTGCTGATCTCAGCACGTTGCAACCGGCTTTGCGGTAAGTAACCGCCGAAGGCCAGAATTCCCAAATCCATGATGCTCCTCCTCCCGCGCTTTTCAGCGCTTATGTTTTCGGCTTCCGGTCAAACAGCTTGAACGCGCCCGAGGCGGTGGCGATCAGAGTGCCGTCCGGCAGCACAATTTCTCCTTCGGCAAAAAACACGGAGCGCCCCCCGCCAATCCGGCGGCCATGCGCCCGCAGCAACCCTTTTCGCATTGGCGCGATGAAATTCGTGTTTAATGTCAATGTCATGCAATAAAAACGCGGCTCCGGGGGCGGGCGATAACAGCCGGCCATGCCGCATGCAAAATCGAGCGCACTCACCAAAACACCGCCATGGGTCACGCCCATGACATTGGTATGGTAGCTGTCGATCTCGACCGCAACACACGCATGATTGCGCTGCCATTCGGTCAGCTCAAACCCGACATGCTTGTTGAACTCCCCTATTGGCCCCGATGTCTCGGCAAGGGTCATGATTTCTCCCGCTCTCACAGCTCCGGCCTTCGCAACGATTCAAGATAGCCGCCGTCCGAAGCATTGCCTTCCAGCCGGATATTATATGTCTTGATTATTATTCGCAAGCGTATTATTAATCTGCGATACAATTTTGGCGTCATATCTACTTACGCGCCGCAATTGCCCGATTTTGAGGCCGAAATACTGAGGGATGGGAATGTCTGACAAAGCTTTGCTGGATGGAAAAGTTGCAATTGTCACCGGCGCGGGCCGCGGTGTTGGCCGCGAGATTGCCCTTTTGATGGCTCAAAAGGGTGCCTGCGTTGTCGTCAATGACCTTGGCGGAACTGGCGGCGGTGAAGGCGAGGATGCGCTCCCGGCAACCGAGGTCATCAACGAAATTACTGCCGCTGGCGGCAAGGCCGTTGCCAACTTCGACAGCGTCACGGATTCAGCAGCAGCTCAAGGCATGGTTGATCAGGCAATCGAAAACTTCGGCAAGCTCGACATCGTGGTGAACAACGCCGGCATTGTCCGGGACGCGATCTTTCACAAGATGACCGAAGACGAGTGGGATCAGGTGATCGCCGTCCACTTGAAAGGTGCCTACAATGTCAGCCGCGCCGCCGCGACCGTGTTCCGGGAGCAGCAATCCGGCCGCATGATTCACATGACATCCACGTCCGGATTGATCGGTAACTTCGGTCAGGCCAACTATGCCGCCGCAAAACTCGGTATGGTCGGCCTATCACGGTCCATCGCCCTCGATATGGCGCGCTATAATGTGACGTCCAACGCGATTGGACCTTTTGCCTGGAGCCGCCTGATCGGCACGATCCCGATCAAGTCCGAAGAAGAGCGTATCCGGGTTGAGCGCCTGAAGAGCATGACACCGGCAAAAGTCGCGCCTCTCGTTGCAGCTCTTGCCTCAGATGCCGCCCAGAACGTTAGCGGCCAGGTGTTTGTGTCCCGGGGCAGCGAGGTCATGCTACTCAGCCAACCCCGGCCAATCCGGTCCATGGCGCGCCCTGACGGCTGGACGCCGGAATCCATTCTCGAACACGCATTCCCGGCTTTTACCAGCACACTTGTGCCCCTTGAGCGCTCAGCCGACGTGTTCTGCTGGGATCCGGTCTGATGGCCATCGACTATGACAAGCTGATGGCCTGGCCGTTCGAGGAGGTTGAACAAACCTACTCAATCAAGGACAGCATCATCTATGCCCTTGGCGTCGGATATGGCCATGACCCGATCGACGAGGGGCAACTGCCCTTCGTTTTTGAGGAAGCCGATTTCAAGGCTGTGCCGACCATGGCCGTTGTGCTGGCCGGGCCAGGTTTCTGGCTGCGCAAGCCTGCGACCGGCATTGATTGGCGCAAGATCCTGCATGGGGAACAAGGCATCCGCTGGCACAAACCACTGCCGAAATCAGCGACTGTCACAGCACGCACTCGCATCACCCGCATTCTCGACAAGGGGGCGGACAAGGGCGCCCTTATCTATTCCGAACGTGATCTCGTCGATAAAACCACCGGCGACAAGCTCGCCACTTTGTCGTCAACCACCTTTGCGCGCGGAGATGGCGGTTTTGGTGGGGCACCAGGCCCACAGCCGCAACCGCACGACGTGCCCGAGCGCGATCCCTGCGCTGTGTGTGACCTCCCCACAAGGCCGCATGCAGCGCTGCTATACCGCTTGTCCGGCGACCCCAATCCGCTGCATGCCGACCCAAGGGTGGCCGCGGCAGCGGGGTTCAAAGCGCCGATCCTCCATGGCCTTTGTACTTTGGGGATCGCCGGACATGCGGTTCTGCGCAGCTTCTGCGGATATGACACGACCTGTTTAAAATCCTTGAAATTGCGGTTTTCAAGCCCGGTCTATCCAGGCGAAACCATCCGGACGGAGATGTGGCAGGATGGCGACGTCATCTCTTTCCGGTCCAAGGTTCTGGAGCGCGATACGGTGGTGTTGAACAATGGATGCGTCGAGCTGGGATAACAACGAGGGGGGACGCGAAATGGATGCAACGCTCGCGGCCTGCAAATCGATCTTTCAGGACATTGCCCGGTTTCGCGGCCTTCTGTTCGATCGCCTCATCGCTCCCTACGGACTGACCATGTCCCAGGCGCGGGTGCTTTTGCACCTGCTTGCCGAAGACAAGCTGACCCAGTCGGACATTGCGCGCCGCATGGATGTCGGAACAGTAACGGTCGGGGGTCTTGTTGACCGATTGGAAGCTCGCGGCCTTGTTGAGCGCCGGGCGGACCCGATCGACCGGCGCGCGAAGCGGGTGTGTCTCACGGCCGAGGCCCGGCCTCTGGAAAAAATCATGGATGAATGCAGCGCCGAAGTAGATGGCGCATCTTTCAAGGGCTTGCCGGAAACCAGCATTCACGTTTTGCTGTCCAACCTGCAAGCGGTGCGGCAGAACCTGCTTGAAACACTGAACAAAGATGCCGGCTGAGCGCGGCGAAAATAGAGTCTGGGAGGACTGGGGATGGGGCCACTTCACGGTGTGAAGATCGTTGAATTTGCCGGTATTGGGCCGGGCCCCTACGGCTGCATGATGCTTGCCGATATGGGGGCCGAGATCCTGCGGATTGACCGGGAACCGACCGGGGCTCCAGACATTGAAGGCATTGACGAACAGCGGAAAAACAGTGTTGCCCGTGGCCGTAAATCCATCACGCTTGATCTGAAGGATCCTGCAGCCGTTGAAACCGCTCTCAAGCTGATCGAAAAGGCAGATGCTGTTGTCGAAGGCTTTCGCCCCGGCGTTATGGAACGGCTCGGTCTTGGCCCGGACGTATGTCTTGCCCGCAACCCGGCGCTTGTTTACGCCCGCATGACCGGCTGGGGTCAAACCGGCCCCTTGGCACATGCGGCCGGTCACGACATGAATTACATCTCCTTGTCCGGGGCCCTTTGGTCCTTTGGAGAGGAGGGGCGCGATCCGGTGCCACCGCTCAATCTCCTCGGAGATTATGGCGGCGGCGGCATGTTCCTCGCTTTTGGCATTGTGTGCGCCTTGCTGAGGGCCAGAACAACCGGTGAAGGCGATGTGATTGATGCCGCCATTTCAGACGGAACTGCCGCTTTGATGGCGCCGGTTTATATGTGGCTCGCCAACAATCGCTGGCAAAACCGCCGGGCCAGCAACCGATTGGACGGCACGGCGCCCTATTACGGCGTTTACAAGTGTTCCGATGGCAAATGGGTGTCGATCGCACCGATCGAGGAAAAATTCTGGCAGCTGTTCCTGCATTTGCTGAAGCTTGACGAAGCAGACATCGGCGACCGCCATGACACCCGCCAATGGCCGGACATCCGGCGCCGCTTTGAAAGCATCATCGGCGCACAGCCACGCGAGTATTGGTGTCAGCTGTTTGAAGGAACGGACATCTGTTTCGCGCCAATTCTGGACCTAGAAGAGGCTCCGCTTCATGCACACAATGCGGCGCGGGAGACCTTCGTGGAACGTGATGGCATCGTTCAACCGGCGCCGGCCCCGCGTTTTCAGAATGCCAAAGCCACATTGCCGTCCCGGCCGCCGCTTATCGGCGAACATAACGAGACTATCTTACGGGACTGGGGAGTGGCTGACGATGATGTATCAGCTCTAAAGAAAAGCAGCGCAGTTTGACAACAGATCCCAACCCGCAACGCCGGGTCGGGTATCAGCCGCACTTGCGTAATTATATAATATGCGTATAATTCGTATACTTATAATAATAGACCAAATTGTATTGAGTTGTGAGGGAGCGAAACGCGGCGAACACACGCAGGCCGCATGGATCGGCACCTATCTGGCCCGGTCCGAACACGGGAGGAGATAAAGATGATTTCCATGAAGTCGGCCCTTTTGGGTCTGGGCTTGACCATCGCCATGGCAGGCGTGGCATCCGCTGAAACCATGCTGCGCTATTCCGAAGCCGGCCCAAACCGGGGCGCCAGAGCCAAGGCCCTGCAGTATTTCCTCGATGAAGCGAGCCGTATGACGGAAGGCCAGCTGACCTTCGACGTGCATTGGGGCGGCGCGCTCCTGAAATGGTCAGCCGTGCTGAACGGAGTTGCCGCTGGCGCTGCCGACATGGGAACCGTCATTGCTCCCTATTCGCCCAAGCAGCTTCAAGGCCTTGCAATCGGGGATCTGCCTATTTCCTCATCCGACACCTGGGTCGGCCTGAGAGCGATGCACGAGTTGATGACCACGAACGCACAGCTCCAGGACTTTCTTGCGAAAGAAAACGTCGTCTTCCTCAGCAACTTCACCTCTACCGGCACCCAGTTTGAGTGCACCGGCGATCACAAGATCGAAACGGCCGACGACTTCAAGGGCCTGACCGTGCGGGCGACCGGGACGGTCGGCAAGGCGCTCAATGAGCTTGGTGCCAATGTCGTCAACATGACCTTCGACAAGGTGTATCAGGCACTGGATTCCGGTTTGGTCGACTGTGCCGCCGGTTACTATTACACCAACCGCGCGTTCCGGCATTATGAGATTGTCGATCACATCACCGAAGCCAATTGGGGCCAGGTCGGCGGCTTTGCCTTGGTCATGAACAAGGATGTCTGGGAAGACCTTCCTGCGGAGTATCAGAACGCGATCATGACCGCCGGATCCCAGATGATTGACGAGTTCGCTCGCATTCAAATCGAGACCATTAACGACGTGAAAGCCGGGCTTGCGAGCGGCGAAATCGGCCGTCAGGTGCCCGTTGTAGCGCTGGACGACACTGAGCGCGCAAAGTTGCTCGCCATGACGGACAAATATGTCCAGGAATGGATTTCCGACATGACGGAACGGGGGTATGACGGCCAGGCGATCTGGGATCAGTACGCCGTTCTCGTCGACAAGTATGCGGATGAACTGAACACCAAAGGCTATCCATGGGCACGGTGACGCCCGGCAAACCGGTCCCGCCTGGCAACGGGCGGAGCCGGTTCTCCTCCCCCTTGAGACTTCTGGCCGGGCTGGAAACAGCGTTCATAGCAATTGCTGCTGTCGCCATTTTGGGCATGTGCGTTTACATCACGCTTGGCATTGTCCTGCGCACCTTTGTCGGAATGCAAATCCCGGATGAAGTCGTGATTGTCGGAGACCTGATGATCGGCGCCTTGATCCTGCCACTGGCCTATGTGGCGGCTGATCGCGGTTTTATTGCCGTTGAAGTGATAACGGACCTGCTGCCGAAAGCTGCCCAAGTCTGGCTTAATGTGCTTGCGGCCATAATCGGACTGTGCGCGGTGATCCCGATCACTTATGCCGGATATCTTGCCATGATCCACGCGATCGAAAGCGGCAACTATTTCTTCGGCATTCTGGAAGTGCCTGAATGGCCGGGGCGGGTCGCCTTCTTTGCAGGCTACGCCTTGTTCTTCATCCGCCTGACTGTCTTGTTCCTTCAAGACGTCTGGACCGCCATCGGCTCCGGCGGCGGAGGGAATCCCGGCAAGACACAAGATCCAAGCTGGGAGGAGGCTGCCTGATTTCAGGCAGGCGGCCACCTCGTTCATAATTCACCCCGAACGAGAGACACTCTAGTGGACCCCTCAACAATTGGTATCATCGGCTTTGCGGCAGCGCTCACACTGCTTATCCTGCGCGTTCCAATTGGATTTACGCTGGTCAGCGTTTCCTCTATCTGCGCTTTGGTCACATATGCTTGGCGCCCGGGCGCTGAATTCAATCTCGACCGCGGCCTGCGTCCGGCGATGGCGCTCATTGAATCTAACGCCTTTGAGTTCATTCACTCGTATTCCCTGTCGATGGTGCCGCTGTTCATTGCAGCCGGTCACATCGCCTATCACACGCGCATTACAACAGATATTTACGACGCGGTCCGGGTCTGGATGTCCCGCCTCCCGGGCGGCTTGGCCGTTGCGTCGCTGATCGGCTGCGGCGGTTTCTCGGCGATCACAGGATCCAGCGTCGCCTGTGCCTCGTCCATGGGCCGGATTTGCGTTCCGGAAATGTTGCGCTACGGCTATGACAAGCAGCTGGCAAGCGCCAGTGTCGCCGCGGGCGGTACACTTGGCGCCCTCATACCGCCCAGTGTTCTGTTCATCCTTTATGGCACCTTCACCGAGACATCGATCAGCCGGCTGTTCATGGCCGGTGTGGTGCCTGGCCTCTTAAGCCTTGCCGGGTTCATCATCACCGTTCTGGTCTGGGTAAAACTCCGGCCGGAAGCGGCCCCCGTCCCCGAAGGAGACATCTCCGGAGACGACCGGTTTACGGCCGCGATCAAAGCCTGGCCAGCCGCCACACTGATGATCATTATCATTGGCGGGATCTATGGCGGGATCTTCACCGCCACGGAAGCAGCTGCCGTCAGCCTGTCTTTCGTGTTGATCTACGGAACAGTTTCAGGCCGGTTGCGGTGGGCGGATTTCGTCCTGTCGATGCGCGAGACCGCCTATCAGACTGGGTCGTTGTTCTTCATTGCGGTCGGCGCAAAGATCTTCGTTTCCTTCGTCTCCCTGACCGGGGTGACGGGCGGGTTGGTCGATATCGTGTCGTCTTCGGGCCTGGAAACCTGGATGATCCTGTTGTGTATCGTCGCGATTTACCTGGTGATGGGCATGTTCCTGGATCCGATCGGCACCATGCTTTTGACCCTACCCTTCACGGTCCCGCTTATTGAAGGCATGGGATTTGATCTTATCTGGTTCGGTGTCATCGTCGTCAAACTGCTGGAAATCGGCCTGATCACACCGCCGGTCGGCCTCAATGTCTTCGTCATCAATTCGGTGGTTGGACGGGAGATACAGGTTCACACGATCTTCTTCGGGATCATGAAGTTCCTGGTGCTGGACATTGTTGTCCTATTGGCACTTCTGGCCTTCCCGATCCTGTCACTCGGCCTGCCGAGTTTGATGTTCTGATCAACATAAGGCACTGCCCCGGTCTTGCGCCGGGGCCGGAGTGTATTTGGTCCCGGCTCAAGGCCGGGACGGCTGACAGTTTAATGCTAAAGGTTCTAGACTAGAGACTTCTCAAAATAGACGCGACTGAATCCGTCTTCCGTTCGGCGGCCGGCCTCTTTGTAGCCGAGTTTCGGATAGATGCTGAGATTGGCGGTCATCTTTTCATTTGTGTAAAGGCGGATGTCGGAAAGACCGAGCGAACGGGCTTCAGCCTCACAGTGGGATATCAGAGCCCTGCCGATGCCTCGACCGGCTGCGGCCGAGACAACAGCGACATTTTCCAGGAACATGTGGTCGGCCCTTGGGGAATAGACGATGAAGCCCAGGAAACTGCCGGTCTCATCTTCTGCAACATGAACCTGCCCAGCGCCGATCTGCCTCTCAAAATCAGCAACCATGGGCGCCGGCTTCCGGCCAATTGCCGCGATATAGGGCGCATAGGCCTTTTCCGCACAGGCTCGAACAGCCGATACATCGTCTGGCATGGCAGGCCGGATCTTCATCGCAGGGCACTCCGGATCAACTGATTTCTGCCCCATTCATTCCGGCAGAATGGGCATTTGGCAAGAAAAGACCCGGACGCCACAAAACGTCCGGGCAAGAAACACTCCGGTGATGTGCGCAGGGAGTGTCGAGGGGGCCGTATTGCGCGCTGCCTGTTATTTGGCCCGCTGGTTGAACCGGCGGCCGACGAGGGCGCTTGCAATGTTGGTTTTCTGAATGTCGATGGACCCGCCGGCGATGCCCCAGCCCCAGCTGTCCCGCATCTTTTGTTCCATCGGATATTCGCGCGAATACCCATAACCGCCCATCAGCTGCATGGCCTTGCCGGTGACTTCGCGGGTCATCTCATTGGCAAAACACTTGGCAATCGAGCTTTCCCCAACCGACGGAAGACCGCTTTCTGCGTTCACGACAGCCCGGTAGAGCAGCAGGCGCGCTGCATCCAGTTTCATTTTCATGTCGGCGATTTGAAGCTGAACCGCCTGGAAATCGATGATCTGTTTGCCGAACTGCTCCCGCTCCTGAACATAATTCAGGACGTAGTCGAAGGCCGACTGCGCACAGGCGAGGCTCATGGTGGTGTTGCCGCAGCGTTCCAGATCGAATGCCTCCATGAGCTTCCGGAATCCGCCTGCTGAAACAATGATGTTCTCGGCCGGAACGCTGACATCATCGAAATACATGTCTGCGCTGTGCACACCGCGAAAGCCCATATGGTGCTCCCGTTTGCCGAAGGTGAAGCCATCAGCTCCTTTTTCGACCAGAACAGCCCCGATGCCCTTCGCTCCGGGATCGTCGGACATGCGGCAATAGACAACATAGGCATCCGAGTGGCCTGCGCCGGAACACCAGCGCTTTTGACCGTTGATGATCACCCTATCGCCCTCGACCCGCGCCTTGGTGGTGAGATCGGTCAGCGCTGATCCCGCACCCGGCTCGGACATGGAAACTGCGACGATCATGTCGCCGGAGCAGACCTTCGGCAGGACTTTCTGGCGCATGGCTTCCGGGGCAAAATTGGCGATCGCAAGTGCCGGGCCGAAGCAGGATTCAAAGACCGGAAAAGCAACGCCAATGGAGACCTTGGCAACTTCTTCCAGCACCAAAACCGCTTCGAAATGACTCATGCCGCCGCCGCCATAGGCCTCCGGCAGGTTCACCCCTAAAAGTCCGAGCTCAGCGAACCGGTGCATGACATCCGGTCCCGGCGACTCATCCGTTTCTTCAACCTCACGGGCTATGTCCGGCAATTCCGTCTGGGCAAACCGGCGCACGGTTTCCTGGAGAGCGGTCTGTTCTTCTGAAAGGGTAAAATCCATTTGCGATGCTTTCACTTTTCCGCTGAAACGGCGACTGTCTTGTTTCGGTGTGAGATTGGGGATCAGCTAACCGCTTTTTCCCGGAAATCCGGCGTTGCTTCCCAATAGGGATCCCGGAGTTTGCGCTTGAAGATCTTGCCGGTGTCATCGCGCGGCAGAAGAGATTGGAATTCGATCCGGCGCGGCAACTTGAACCCGGCCAACCGGCTCTTCAGGTGGGCGATGATTTCTTCTGCCGTGAGATCACTGGAGGGCTCTGGCTGCACAACCGCCATCAGCGCTTCACCATACTCCGCATCCGGCACACCAAAGACAGCGCAATCGTCGACGCCTTGCATGGCATGAAGTTCTGCTTCAATCTCTGCCGGATAGATGTTGACCCCGCCCGAAATCACCATGTCCTTTGACCGGTCGCACAGGAACAAGTATCCGTCTTCATCCAGATACCCGACATCGCCCGTGGCAATGAGGCCGCCGACATCGAGATCCGCCCGCGCTTTCGGATTGTTGGCGTAGGTGAATTCAGGGGCCGTATCGAGGCGGGAGACAATCTCGCCAGGTGTTCCGGCCGGCACGTCCTGACGGTCACCGTCCATGATCCGCAATATCACGCCATCCAGCGCACGGCCGACCGTGCCTGGCCTACGGAGGCTTTCTTCCGGAGTGCAAAAGGTCACATAGTTTTGTTCGGTGCCTGCGTAGAACTCATGGACCACCGGTCCAAACCAGGCCTGCATCGCCGTTTTAATCTCCGGCGGACAATGCGCGGCAGCGGTCACCACATACTGCAGCGACGACACATCATAGCGACCCCGGACTTCAGGGGGCAGTTTCAAGAGACGTGCAAACATGGTCGGGACCATGAAAACGGTCGTGATCCGTTCACGTTCGACGGTTGCCAGAAAATCCTTCGCATCAAAACGCGGCATCAGGAAGACTTTGTCGGCCACAGCGTAGGTGCGCGTCCCGAAGGAATTCGGCGCCCCATGATAGAGCGGGCCGCAGATGAGCGCCCGAATGCCGGGCTTGATCCCGTAAATCCGGTCGCGGACCGCAAGAAACTCTTTCGCCAGCCCCGGCTCCTGCGGCAGCTTGATCACACCCTTGGGTTTTCCGGTAGTGCCGGAGGTGTAGGTCATCGTGTCGGTAAAGTCCCGGCACGGATCTGTCAGTGGCGGGTGTGTTTCAATGAAGTGCTCCCAGGCCACCGTTTCAACGGTTTTAACGCCATTCATGGACGGAAGCCGGTAGGCCACGCGCAGTTCCGGCGGGGTGTCCACCTCAAAAACAAGCATATTCTTTGGAATCGCACCGCCCAAGCCCTGCAGGAGATCAGAATGCGAGATCAGCGCTTTTGCGCCGGAATCCTGCAGAACATAATCAATTTCCGGTGGAGCCAAATGCCAGTTGACCGCCACCGGGCTTGCGCCGAGCAATGTGGCCGCCCGCGCAGCTTCAAAAAAGGCAAAATCATTGCGCAACAACAGCGCAATGCTGTCACCGCGATTGATGCCATAGTCCCGCAGACCGGAGGCCGCGCGATGAGCGCGCCGTTCGCAGTCCGACCGCCAGGTTGAGCGTTCACCGCTGTACAAAACCGTGTCAGACATGGCGGGCCTCTTCAGCATTGTCGTTGGTCCCATTCATTGCTGGCACCTTGGCACCCACCAGCGCGCGGGCTGCGCCAAGAACGGTATCAGTGTGTTCGCCAACGTCTGGAACATGGGAACCGACCGGCAAAGGAGCTCCGGAAAACTGAAATGGCAGACTCGCGACTTTAAAAGCCTCTGCACCGGTTCCGACCGTGCTCATCAGGTCCCGCACCGTGACCTGTTCGTCGCAGATTGCTTCGGCGACTGTCTGATAGCGGGCACAAGGTATCCCAGCGCCCATCAAGGTCGCTTCACAGTCAGCGGCGGTCCGCGATTGCGTCCAGTCCTCGACCAATGACATAAGGGCCGGCCAATTCTTTTCACGTTCCAGCTGGGTGTTGAAACGGGTGTCGTCCTTCCATTCCGGGTGATCCAGAAGGTCTGCGAGCCGCTCAAAGATCCGGCTCGTGATCGGCACGGCGATCACATGCCCATCGGACGCCCTCACCGGTGTCGCCAGCCAGCGGTCAAACGAACTTGGCGTCTGAGCTTCTTGCATTTCCAGGACGAGCAGATTGATCATGCTGTCCATCAAGGCAACATCGATGTACTGCCCAGCCCCGTGGCGGAGCTGCCCAATCAGGGCGGTCTGGATCGCGCTGAAAGCAAACAGGCCGCCAATCAAATCAGCGTACCAGATCCCGGTCCGGAACGGCTTGTCCACATCCTCGGCATAGGACATCGCGGCAAGGTCATGACCAGAAAGCGCATGCAGGATGGGGGCATAGGCTGGGTGCCGGGAGCGTGGCCCTTCCTGGCCAAAGCCGGAAATCGAGCAATAGACCAGATCTTTGCGGCCTTTGGAGAGGGATGCGTGGTCAAGCCCAAGATCGCGAACGACGCCCGGGCGGAAATTCTCAACCACCACATCACAAGATGCGGCAAGCGTGCGGATTGCCTCCAGATCGCGTTCAGAGCGGAAATCGATCTCAATGCTTTTTTTTCCGGCGTTAAAATGGCCGAAATAGGTGCTCTTTCCGTTGCGCAGCGGTTCCTTGACCCGCATGTGTTCTCCGCCCATCGGCTCAATCTTGAAGACCTCTGCGCCGCAATCGGCAAGGAGACGAGTGCAGTAGGGGCCGGAGATGATCCGGGTCAAATCAAGGACCCGGATCCCGTCCAGCGGTTTTTTGGTGTTCAGTGCCATAAAAGATTTTTCCCGCATGCGGTTACTGCGTCAGCACATCGCTGGCCATGTCGAGCGACACCGGTGCGTCGGCGAGCAGAAGATCGGTCGCCGCCTTTTCAAAGCCGGTTTCGCCAACTTTCAGCGGGTCTTGCGCCCGCAGCCGGTGGTCGATCACCATCCGGGCAAGCAGCAGTCGCCGGGCATCGCGGCCAGCTGCGCCCAGCGCCGAGCCTTCGGTTGCGAGCAATGTGGCTGTCGCTGAGTTGTAAACCGCGCTGGAGGCCTTGCGCGCCAGTGTCTGGTTGCCGCTCATGGCAACATCCTCGGCAAAATCGATGGCCTGCTGGACGGTGCTGCGCAATTCGCCCTTGAACTGGCCCGGCATGTTGGAGCTGGTGTCGATCTGATCCATCAGCTCTTCCTTGAGGTCCTTGTGCGCACCGACCTTGGCAATCGCACGTGTCGTGATGTCGAGCGAGTTGATGTTGGAGGTGCCCTCCCACAAGACACCCAAATGCGCATCGCGCACCAAACGGGCGTTGACGAAATCTTCGATGTAACCGTTGCCGCCGCGTACTTCCATCGCACCCGTTGCAACACGAACGTTGTCGCGGGAGGTCCGGTATTTGTGCGCCGGGGTCAGGATCCGGGTGATCATTTGCGCCCGCTCATCACCAGCCTCCGCCAGGCTGATCTGATTGCCGAGATAGAGTGTAATCGACAACGCCTGTTCTGTCGGCAACATCAGCTTCATCAACTGGCGGCGCAGGAGTGGCTTGTCGATGATCTTTTCCTGAAACGCATGCCGGTTCTGGGCTGTGACCAGCGCCTCGTTGAGGCAGCGGCGCATCATGGCGGCGGCCCGGCACCCATGGGACAGGCGCGACAGGGACACCTGATCCATCATCATTTTCAGGCCCTTGTTTTCATGCGGGCCCACCTCACCGAGCGGATAGGCAACGGCGCCATCAAAGACGATCTCGCCGGACGCCATGGAGCGGCTGCCAAGTTTGTTCTTCAACCGCACAATCCGGTAGGAGTTCCGGCTGCCGTCGTCCAGGCGGCGCGGCAGGGCGAAGAGCCCCAGTCCCTTGTTGCCAGCCGGAGCGCCTTGCGGGCGGGCAAGCAGAAGGGCGACATCGCCATCCGTGCAGGAGCAGAACCACTTTTCGCCGTAGAGCTTCCAGTTGCCGTCTTCGAAACGGGCTTCCAGCTGGATATTGGAGACGTCCGATCCTCCGGTGCGCTCCGTCATGAACTGGGCACCCTTGAGCATGGTCTTGGTGTCCTGGCTTATCAGTCCATCGTAGAAGCGGGCCTTGGTGGCCTCGTCCCCATAATCCTTGATCAAGGTCGCCGTCGTTTCTGTGGCGGAGATCGGGCAAAGCTGGCCGAACTCCGACTGGCCGAAGATGTATTGGAAAATGAATTTCACGGTATGCGACATTGGCTTGTCCCAGCCGAACACTCCCGGCTTATGGATCATCGCGGCCAGGCCATAATCGCCCAGCGCAACGTCTTCCATGTTCCGGTAGGCCGGATGGAATTCGATCCAATCTTCGAACCGTCCCCATGGATCCCGGTGATGGAGAACGGGTATGTGCTTGTCCGCCATGCGGGACCAGTCATCAACCTCGTCACCAACCAGCGCACCGAATGCCTCCAGATGCGGCTCAAGGTGGGCCCGCAGATCGTCCGGTAGGTAGAGGGTAACAAGATCCTGCAGGCTCTTGTCGATGCCATAAAAATTCAACCCATGGCAATCCGGCGCCACCAGGTTGGCAAGCTCTGGGGTTGGCAATGTATGGTGTTGCGGTTGAACATTCATTTAGAAATCCTCCCAATAGGGTCTTGGCGTCGGCATTTTCCGGCCGGGCTGTTGAATTGAAATTCAGAGAGATAAGGTCTGTTCAGCTGCCCCGATCGAAACCGGGGCGTCGCTCAAGAGAAGATCTGTTGCGGCTGTTTCGAAAGCGCTGCCGTCGCTGGACAGGGGATCTTGCGGCGACAGACGGTGCGCGACAACCATTCGCGCCAGCAACAGCCTGCGCGCATCGCCACCATCTGTGCCAAGGCGCGCACCTTCGCAGGCCAAAAGAACGGCGGTCGCGGAATGGTAGACGGCACTGGCGGCCTGGCGGGCAAGGCTCTCCTCCCCGCGCCGGGCAATTTCTTCGGCGAGATCCAACGACTTGATCAGCGATGATTTCAAGATGCCGGCAAAGGAGTTAGGAAGCCCTGAACAACCGTCGATCTGCGCCAGCAGTGCGGACTTCAGGTCCGTGTGGGCCTCTGTCCGTCCGATGGCCCGCGTTGTGATGTCCAGCGCATTGATGTTGGACGTGCCTTCCCACAGAAGGCCAACATGGGCATCCCGGACGAGACGGGCATTGACGAAGTCCTCGATGTACCCGTTGCCGCCGCGGATCTCCATCGCCCCCGTCGCGACGCGGATGTTGTCGCGCGCGGTACGGTATTTGTGGGCAGGGGTGAGGATCCGGGCGACGCGCTCGGCATGGGTGTCGCCGTCACCGGCTGCGGTCAAAACAGTGCCGAGATAGAGCGTCATCGACAACGCCTGTTCGGTCGGCACCATGAGTTTCATCAGCTGCCGGCGCAGCAAGGGCTTTCCGATGATTGTTTCCCCGAATGCCTTTCGGCTCCTGGCAACAGTCATGGCCTCGTTGAGACACCGGCGCATCATGGAGGCGGCACGCGCCCCATGGGACAGGCGTGACAAGGACACCTGGTTCATCATCATCTTGAGGCCAGGGTTTTCCTTTGCTCCGACATCCCCAAGCGGATAGGCAACTGCGCCCTCAAAAACCACCTCGCCAGACGCCATGGAGAGCGTGCCGAGTTTATCTTTCAGACGCACAATCCGGTAGGCGTTCCGGCTGCCATCCTCCAGACGGCGCGGCAAAGCAAAAACCGCAAGGCCCTTGTTTCCTGCCGGGGCGCCTTGCGGGCGGCCAAGCACCAGCACGACATCGGCATCAGCGGCGGAACAGAACCACTTTTCACCATAGAGCCGCCATGTGCCGTTCTCATTCCGGGCCTCGACGGCGAGTTGCGACACATCTGACCCGCCATGGCGTTCGGTCATGAATTGACCGCCAGCCATACGGGTCGCCGGATCCTGGCTGATTAACCGATCATAAAACCGCTCTTTAAGCGCCTTGTCGCCAAATTTCTTGATCATCGCAGCGGTGGTTTCGGTCATCGAAATTGGACACAGCTGACCGAACTCGGATTGCCCGAGCAAATACTGGAAGAGAAACTTGACCGTATGCGGCATCGGTTCAGGCCAGCCGAACACCCCCGGCTTCCCCGTCATGCCGGCCATTGCGAAGTCACAGAACGTGATCTGCTCCATGCGTTTGTAGGCCGGATGAAACTCGATCCAGTCTTCAAACCGTCCGCGCCCGTCACGGTGATGGAGGACTGGCACGTGCCGGTCGGCCGCTCTGGAAAGCGTATCAATTTCATCGCCCACCAGAGCCCCGAACTCTTGCAGTTTCGGCCAGAGATGAATGCGCAAATCTTCAGGTAGATAAAGCGTCAGCAGATCCTGAAGACTGCGGTCGATCTCAAAGAAGTTCTGTCCATGGCAATCCGGCGCAACCAGCCCGGCGAGTTCGCCTTGAGGCAAAGGAACGTGCTGGCCTGTGTGAATATTCATGAACGCAGTCTCCAAAACAAAAGGGCGCGGCAAAAAAATCTGTACTCAATAGGACTTCGGCAGCCCCAGAACCCGTTCGGCGATATGGCAAAGGATGAGTTGTTGGCTAACCGGCGCCAGGCGGGGGATCATGGCCTCGCGCATGTAACGCTCGACGTGGTATTCCCGGGCATACCCGAACCCGCCATGGGTCATGACCGCCTGCTGGCAGGCTTCAAACCCGGCTTCGGATCCCAGATACTTCGTGGCATTGGCTGCCGGGCCGCAGGGCAGACCGGCGTCATATTGGCAGGCAGCTTCCAGCGCCATGAGCCAGGCGGATTCCAGCATCATCCAGTTGCGCGCGAGCGGGTGCTGGATGCCCTGGTTCTGACCGATCTGCCGGTCAAAGACGATACGCTCCTTGGCATAGGCGCAGGCTTTGCGCAGCGCCGCATGGCCCAGACCAATGGCTTCCGATCCGATCAGGATCCGTTCCGGGTTCATGCCGTGCAGGATCGCCCGGAACCCTTCGCCTTCCTCTCCAATGAGATTTTCTGCCGGAATCTCGAAATCTTCAAAGAAGAGTTCGTTACAATCGACAGTCTTCCGGCCCATCTTGTCGATCTCCCGGACCGCAATCTGGTCACGGTTGAAATCGGTGTAGAACAGGCTGAGCCCTTGTGTCGGTTTTTCGACCTCTTCAAGCGGTGTAGTGCGGGCCAGAAGAAGGATTTTTTCCGCGACCTGCGCCGTGGAGATCCAAACCTTTTGACCATTGACCAGATAACGGTCTCCTTGACGCCGGGCGGCCGTTTTCAGATGAGTCGTGTTCAAACCGGTGTTGGGCTCGGTGACAGCGAAGCACGTACGTTCCTGACCCGCGACGACCGGCGGCAACATGCGCCTCTTCTGCTCGTCGGTGCCGAATACAACCACCGGCGAAAGACCGAAGATGTTCATATGCACGGCAGAGGCGCCAGAGAGCCCGGCTCCGGATTCGGCAATCGTGCGCATCATGATGGCAGCTTCAGTAATCCCAAGACCTGCGCCGCCATAAGCTTCAGGGATACAAATGCCAAGCCAGCCCGCCTGGGCCAGGGCCTGAAAAAGCTCGGTTGGAAAGCCGCCAGTCTTGTCTTTTTCGAGCCAGTAGACGTCATCGAATTGGCTGCAGAGGCTCGCGATTGCATCCTGAATGGCCGTTCTATCGGGGGAAAGCTGGATATCCATTGTCGCCTCAAGCTGGAACCGGTTCAAACGCAGGAGCGGAAACAATCCCCGACTGCAGCAATTCGTAGATCGTGTCTTCGCTGAGCCCGGTTTCCTTCAGAACTTCAACGGTATGCTCGCCAAGGTTTGGCGGTGGCCGACGTTTGCTTGACGGTGTCCGGGACCATCTGGTCGGCACTTTCGTGCGCCGCATTCGGCCTTCGCTTGGGTGATCGTACGTCTCGAAAAAGCCGACATCGTTGAGATGCGGGTCGTCCAGCAGGCTCTCAATGGAGTGCATCGGCATAACCGGGATGTCCGCGGTCTCAAGCAGAGCGAGCCATTCGCTGCTGGTTTTCGTCTTGGTGACTTCACTGACAGCTTTGCAGAGATCGTCAAAGTGCTCTTGCCGCCCGGTGAAAGAGGAGAACCTGTTGTCAGCCGACAGAACGGCTGGCTTTCCTGTGACATCCAGAAACCGGCCCCACTGCGCATCGGAATAAAGAAGCAGGCAAATGTAGCCGTCTTTCGTGCGCAACGGCCTGCGGGCTTTCGACGTGAGACGATGGTATCCGCTCGCATCTAGTGGTGGTTCAAAAGATAGGCCGCCCAGATGATCCCCGAGAACGAAATTCGCGACAGTCTCAAACATCGGAATGCTGATCTGCTGCCCCTCACCGGTCCGGCCCTTGTGAACGAGCGCCGCAAGAATCGCGTTGGCAGCGGCCAAACCAAATGCCCGGTCGGCAATTGCATTCGGGAAATAGCGCGGCACCCCGCCGCTCGCCTTGGCCTGAAGAAACGGCAGCCCGACAGCACCCTGGATGAGATCATCATAGGCAGGCCGTCCCGAATACCGGCCATCCTCATCAAATCCGAGCAGCGCCGTGTAGATTATGTCCGGTTTGACCGCCTGAATGGTGTCGTAGGAGAGGCCCAAGCGCATCATCGCTTTCGGACGGCTGTTGGTGACGAAGATATCGGCGGTCCGGATCAGGCCCAGCAAGACCTCGCGGCCATCTTCCGTTTTCAGGTCAAGGCAAACGGAACGCTTGTTGTAGTTGGCATTCATATAAAGCGGGCCCATGGCCGCTGACCGCATTGGTCCCACCTGGCGCAACATGTCACCTGCCGGGGATTCAATCTTGATGACGTCGGCGCCGTAGTCGCCCAGCGTCTGCGTCGCAACCGGTCCGGCGAGCACCGCCGACATGTCTATGACACGTATGCCTTCCAAAGGGCCCATGCGAAAAACCTTGGCTTATGTCTACATATATGAATAATAAGTCCATATATTGAAACATTGTCAAGCCAATCGTCGATGATTGCTCGCGTTTTGTGGGAAAGCGCGATAGAAGACCGAGACCAGAAATGAAGACTTCGACAGGCTGCCCGGTTGCGCCGACACGCTGCGGAATCAACGCCTTGCAACAAAAGACCGTGCCCCATGGCTGTTAAACAGATCCAGAATGCACTCGATCTGATCGAGTATTTCGCCCGCACCAAAAAACCGGCCAGTCTGGCGGAACTTCAGCAGCATTTCGGATGGCCGCGATCGAGCGCCTACAATATTTTGAACACATTGGTGGAACGCGGCTACATGTATGAGCCTGCGCGGCGCGGCGGCTACTATCCAACGCCCCGGCTTGCCAGTGTTGCTGAAAGCATCATGTCGGCGGACCCTCTGAATGAACGGCTGGCAGAACTGTTGCGGAAACTTGCTGATGAAACCGGCGAAACGGCCATCCTGGCTGCGCCTGCAGGACGGTTTTCCGTTTATCTCGATGTCATCGAATCCCCGTCCCCCATCCGCTACGCAGCGCATGTGGGCATGCGGATCCCGATCCATGCCGGGGCTTCCGGGCGCGCGCTTTTATCTCTCTATTCAGAAGCCGAGCGCGCGGCCCTTTTGAGCAAGGTCTCCTTTGACCGGTATGGCGCAAACGCCCTGATGACAGCTGAAGACGTTGAAGCGGCACTTGCAAAATCCAGGGACCGCGGTTGGTACCAGAGCATTCGTGAATACAGCGCGGACCTCGCAGCCATTGCCATTCCAGTGATGGTCGATGACCGTAGATTTGCGGTTGTTGTTGCCGGCCCGCAGTACCGGCTTGAAGACAAGTGCGCTGATGTTGCTGCCACTTTGCAAAGGCTGACGGCAGAGTTCGGCTTTTCAAGCAACGAGATCACGTCAGACCCGATTGCGGCCAGCAAATAATCCAGGCGATCCACCGCCGGAAACAGGCACGTTCGAAGAACCGACCGTTTGCCGCCTGCGCACCACGCCTGCACCCGCCACCACTCCTAACGAACGATAGGCTTTAGCGGCCGGTACATTCACGCATTCCGCTTATTGGGCGGGGCTACGCTCTTATCGATCCCATAACTTGCTATTTTCATTTCATTTTTTGCCAAAGTCGAATTCCCAATCCTGCGGAAAATACTCCCTGCCGGTGACCGGACGGACTGAAGGCCAAAAAAAGCTGGCTAGACATATGTCTCAATATATGGTCATTTAGTCCACAAATAAGAACAAAATTCAGATACTGCCCTTGCTCAGCCGATATCCGCCTCAGGAGAAGGCCGGCAGGCAAGAGAACGGGCGCTGAGCCCGGGCACCCGCGTTGGGTGGATCTCAATTGGGAGGAAATATGATGAAACGCATTAAAAACGCGGTCTGTGGTGCAGTTGCCGCCGGTTTATTTGCAGGTTCTATGGCGCAACCGGTCATGGCCGCAAATGTCGACGGTCCACCAGTCTTCTGGAAGTTTTCGGTTTGGGGCAAATCGCGGGCCCTGACAGCCGGTCCGGAACACCTTGCAGCACGGCTTGCCGAAGAAACTGGCGGAAAGTTCCAACTCAAGATCTTTTACGGCGATCAGCTGTCCAAGGCGAAAGAAAACCTCGACGGCATGAGGGTCAATGCTTTTGAAGCTGCGATCGTCTGCAATTTCTACCATCCGGCAAAGACACCTGCCTTGATGGTCATGAGCCTGCCATTCCTGCCGATCAAGGATTTCGACACATCGATTGCCGTGCGCGATGCGCTTTATCAGCATCCGGTTACCGTGTCCGATCTGGAGAAGTGGAACGCCATCAGCTATGCGTCGACGCACTTGCCCCAGTATGAGTTCATGGGAACCGGTGAACCTCCCAAAACCCTCGCGGATTGGAACGGCCTGCGGGTGCGTGCCGGCGGCGGTGTTGGCCTGGCCATGGAAAAACTCGGCGCAGTGCGGCAGTCCATGCCAGCGACGGAAGTCTACACCGCGCTGCAGCGCGGCATTGCCGACGCAGTGTCCTTTCCTTTCACTTATGCGCATGGCGCCTACAAACTTCAGGAAGTGGCGAGCTGGTTCACAGGAAATCTGAAGCCCGGCACGGCCGATTGCCCGATCGTTCTGAACAAGACGTCCTATGAAAGCCTTCCAGATCAATACAAGGATCTGCTCGCGTCTCTGAAACCCGAAGTCGATGAAGTCTATCGCGAGGTCTACGGCAAAGCGGACGAGAGATATCTTCCTATTTTTCAGGAAGCTCTGACTGAAGTCACCTACGATCCCGCAACCCGTCAAGAGTTCCAAAACGTTGCTGGCGAGCCGATCTGGCGGCAATGGGTTTCAGACAATCAAGAAAACTTTAATGCACAAGGCGTTCTCGACACGATTCTGAATGCCGGCAACGGCAGCTAACATACCTTGAAAGGCACCGTGTCCAAGCCGGTGCCTTCCTTCACGGTCTTTCATTCCTGCAGGCTGGATCTCTACTCCGGCGCGCGAGAGCCATCCCCTTCCCGCAATCTGACCAGCTTCGGAACCTGATTTCCCATGACAGTAACACATGGCGGCGGCGCCCTTTTATTGTCGATGAACCGCGGATTGGGTGCGATTGAAGACACGCTCAATATCATCGCGGCTTTGACGATCTTCATCGTGATGCTGGTGACGACATTCCAGATCTTCTGCCGGCTCGCGGGGTATCCAATCCCGGGTTTTCTGGAGGCATCCGAGCAGGCAATCGCCGTATTTGCGTTCCTCGGTGTGGCTTATGCACAGCGGTATGGCGCGCATATCCGGATGGACATGCTGGTGGGCGCTGCACACGGGCGCATGCGCTGGTTTCTGGAGGCGGTCGCCACCTTGCTCGGCATGATCCTCATTGCTGTTCTCATCCGCTACAGCTGGAGCTTTTTTTACAGCTCCTTCGAGGTTGGCGACGTCACATACGACTACGGGATTCCAACGTGGCCGTCGAAACTCCTGGTGCCATTCGCCTTTTCCATCTGGTTCCTGCGTTTGAGCCTGCAACTTATCGGCTTTTTGCGCCTGTTCATCTGGCCCAAGGTGGATCCGGTCGCGGTGCCGGTCATCAAGACCACTGCCGATCACGCCCAGGATGAAGCCTCCAGTACAGGAGGCGGAAAATGAGTTTCCTTGAAACCCTCACAAGCGGTGCACCCGGCGTTTTCTTCGGGATTGGTTACAGCAATCCGGCGCTTGTCGGCGTTATCTGCATGGGGCTTTTGCTGGTTTTTGTTCTGATCGGTGTCCGGGTCGTCTTCGCGGCCGGGCTGGTCGGATTGATCGGGCTTGTCGAACTCATCGGATGGCATGCGGCGGCCGGCAGTATCGGCTCCATCCCGCACTCAAAATCCGTCAGTTTTGTTCTCGGGCTGATCCCGGTTTTCATCCTTATTGGGTATCTTGCGTTCCATGCCGGCATGACGGCGCAGCTCTTTGCAGCCGCACGAGCCTGGATTGGTTGGCTGCCGGGTGGTCTCGCTGTTGCAACCGTCTTTGCAACGGCAGGCTTTGCCGCCGTGTCCGGTGCCTCGACCGCAACGACAGCGGTGTTTGCCCGCGTCGCGATCCCGGAAATGCTCAAGGCCGGTTATGACCGTCCGCTCGCCGCCGGCGTTGTCGCAGCCGGGGGAACGCTCGCCTCCCTTATCCCGCCATCAGCGATCTTGGTAATCTATGCGATCATCGTTGAAGAATCGGTCGGAGCGCTGCTGCTCGCGGGCTTCTTGCCTGGCCTGTTCTCCGCAGCGATTTATGCCGCGATTATTGTGCTCTGGGCCAAATTCCGCCCCGAAGCCGGGCCAGCCGTGCGTGGCGTAAGCTGGCGGGAACGGTTTCAATCCTTGCCGGGCGTTTTACCGATCGCAGCCGTGGTCGGGATTATCGTCAGCGCGATCTACACCGGCTGGGCTGCCCCTACCGAAGCCGGAGCGCTTGGGGCATTCGTGGTTCTGGTCATGGCCTGGATCAACGGGATGCGCTGGCCAAGCCTCAAGGCCGCCCTGATGGAAACGTCGAAGCTGGTGGTGATGATCTTCTCATTGATTTGGGGCGTGTTAATTTTTGGCCGATTTTTGGGGTTTTCCGGCCTGCCGGAAACGTTTGCCAACTGGATCCTGTCCTTTGATGCCGATCCTTATCTGATCCTTGCCGCCATTTTGTTGGGATACGTGATCCTCGGCATGTTCATGGATGCCATCGGGCTTCTGCTTTTGACTTTGCCCGTTGTTTATCCCGCCGTTATGGCTCTGAATGGCGGTCCGGATGTCACCGCAGCCGATAGCGCCTTCGGCATGAGTGGGACGCAGGCCAGCATATGGTTCGGGATCATCGTGGTGAAAATGGCCGAAGTCTGCCTCATCACGCCTCCGATAGGCATCAATTGTTTCGTGGTCAATGGCGTGCGCCCGGACATCCCGCTCTCCGACGTCTTTCGCGGCATTTTCCTGTTTTTTATCGCTGACGTCCTGACAATCGCGGGTCTCATCTTCTTTCCCCAAATCATCACCTGGTTGCCGAGCATGATGAACTAGGCCGCGTGGACCGATTGGAGCCTCAAGTATGTTGAAACGGCCAGACCCGGCCACACACGAAATGACCAAATCCGCAATCGCGGTTCTGGTCTTTTGTGCCGCAATGAATTTCTTTTCCCGCGGCGTCAGTGAAACCTTTGCCGTATTCCTGTTGCCGGTCACCGCCGACCTTGGCTGGAGCCGGAGCACCTACGGAACCATTTACTTCGCCTATATGGCCACCATCGGGTTTTCCGCCCCCGTGATCGGAGTATTGTTCGACCGGTTTGGTCCGCGTCCGGTCTACACATCAGGGGTTTGCCTGTTTGGCTTGGGCTTTTTGTTAGCGAGCATGATGGAACATCTCTGGCAGGCCATTCTCGGCCTCGGCATCATGACCGGTATCGGCATATCAGCAACTGGCATGACGGTCGCCTCCGGCCTGGTGAGCCGTTGGTTTGCCCACCGGATTACATTGGCAAACGCCCTTGCCTACACCGGGATCCCTCTGGGAATGGTGGTCATCGTTCCCCTGACCCAGATCCTGATTGAGGCGACAGACTGGCGAACGGCCTACGGAGTCCTGGGATGGGCCAGCCTTGCAATGGTCGCCGTGATCTGGTTCTTGCCATGGCAAACAATGGGCGGCGGCGCTGACCATATACCACCTCGCCAGGCAAACCGCGGCTTCAGTCTGGGCGCGGGTGTTTTGCGGCATCCCGCGTTTTGGGGATTGTTTGCAACGTTGTTTCTCGCATCAGTGACCGTTTGGTCCGTAATGCTGCAGGCAGTCGCCTACCTTATTTCTGCTGGGTTTACCCCGGTTATTGCCGCCTTCGGTTATGGGGCTGTCGGCGCGATGTCTGTCGTCGGCCTTGTTTGTTTCGGATGGGCAAGCGACCGGTTCGGCCAGCGCAATTCCGTGACAGTCGGCTACATTCTCTCGGCCATCGGCGTGGCTCTGTTGTGGCAGCTCCATGAAACACCAAACCTTCTTGTGCTAGCTGGGTTTGTTGTAGTTTTTGGTGCCGCAATGGGCTCGCGCGGTCCGGCCGTATCCGCCCTTGTCGCAAGGCTCTATCCCAACAATGTCGCCGCGATTTATGGCGCAACAACCATCGGTCTGGGATTGGGCGGGGCCGTTGGCGGTTGGCTATCATCCGCGCTTTTTGACTGGACCGGCAATTACAGCGCCGGCTTCACCCTGTCTATTGCCACCTCCCTGATCGGTATCACGCTTTTCTGGTTGATCAAGCCGCTCTCCGCCGGGCGCTGGCCTGATCCAAATCCGGTTTCAGAGGTCCCCTGAAAGACCCGCAACAGGCTTTTTCCCGATGTTTCAACTCTCAATCGAAAGGATCCTCAATGGCAGATCAAGCGACCGCACCCGATTGGACGCCCGCCAACCATCGGCCAGGACCTTCTCTCTATTTTGAAGACCTGGAGGTCGGCCGCCGCTACGGGCTGCCGTCCCGCACGCAAACCGATGCCCTGTTTGCTGCGTTTCAACTGGCCTCCGGCGACAACGATCCCATCCACTACGACCGGGTGTATTGTCAATCGATCGGCCACAAGGACATGCTGGCGCATGGCATGCAGGTCCTCATCCAATCAGCCGCCGGTGCCGGCACGTTCCCCGAAGAGGTCGCCGATGCGTTGATCGGTTTCATCGGACTGGAGTGCAAGTTCATGAAACCGGTCTATGTCGGCGATACCCTCTATTCAGAACTGGTGATTTCCGAACTGATTGAACAAAACACCACCGGTGTCGTGGTCATGACCGCAACGATCCGTAACCAGGATGGCGTCACCGTTCTGACCGGCGAGCATCGATATCTGCTCCGGAAGCGGTCTTCCGTATCCGGCTGATCAGATTTGAAACCGCGTGCTCTTGATCAATGTCATATCCGCGTAATTGAAACTGAATTTAACTGATCTCCGGTTGAGATTCACCGGATCCAGGATAATCGCTCAAGGGGTTCGACACATATCATCGTCGAATTTTGCCTTGCGAAAAGTCCTTGAAGTGGTTCAAGTTTGTTTCAACAACCACGGTTTGTCATTGGTCATCAGACGCGAGGATCCGCATGCTTGTCTCACACACCCGGATCGTTGACATCGTCGGAGACATCATCCGGATCATGGTGTCCTCGACGAAGAGTGAGGCCGAAGGCCGGCCCTGTCTCGGGGATTTGGCTATTGTGGAAACCGGCGACGGCACGTCTTCCCTCGCCCAAGTGATCAACATCGACCAGGACATGGTATCGTTGCAGGTCAACTCCGGCACCAAGGGTTTGGCCAACAATGCGTCTGTCCGGTTTCTCGGAGAACCGGCGAAAGTTACGTACTCGGACAACATCCTTGGCCGTGTGTTTGATGGTGCCGGCACCCCGATTGATCAAGGACCGGACCTTTCGACCGATCCAACCGTTCCGATCGGCGGTCCCTCAGCGAACCCGATGAAACGGGTGCTCGCCTCGCGCATGATACGCACGGACGTGCCGATGATCGACATTTTCAACTGTCTCGTCGAAAGCCAGAAGATCCCGATCTTCTCCGTCTCGGGCGAACCCTATAACGCGTTCCTGGCGCGCATCGGCATTCAGGCGGATGCGGATATCGTCGTCTTTGGCGGGCTCGGACTGATTTTTGACGACTACGCCTTTTTCCGGAAACAGTTTGAAGATGCGGGTGTTTTCCCGCGGACGGTGATGTTCATCAATCAGGCGTCTGATCCGGTTGTTGAACGCCTCCAGGTTCCGGACATGGCTCTGGCCGTTGCCGAGAAATTCGCGGTTGAGGAAGGCAAGCGCGTTCTGGTCCTGATGACCGATATGACCGCCTTCGCCGATGCCATGAAAGAAGTCTCGATCGCCATGGAACGGGTCCCAGCCAACCGCGGTTATCCGGGCGACCTCTATTCCCAACTTGCGCGGCGCTATGAAAAGGCCTGTGATTTCAAGGGATCTGGGTCCGTCACGATCCTGACGGTGACGACCATGCCGGGCAATGACGTCACACATCCGGTACCGGACAACACGGGCTACATCACGGAGGGGCAGTTCTACCTGCACAGCGGGATGCTTGATCCGTTCGGATCTCTCTCGCGCTTGAAGCAGCACGTTATCGGCAAGGTGACGCGCGAAGATCACAACCAGATCATGAACACCATGATCCGGTTCTATTCGGGGGCCCGGGATGCAGAACAGAAGCAGTCGATGGCGTTTGAATTGTCCGACTATGACCACCAGCTTCTGAAATTCGGCGCGCTCTTCCGCAAGCGGTTCATGGATATCGAGGTGGCCATTCCCCTTGAAGAGGCGCTGGACCTGTGCTGGCAAACGCTCGCCGAGTGTTTCTTGCCCGAACAGCTTTTGATGAAACAGGGGCTGATCGACAAATATTTCCCCGGCGAGAAAGCCGCTTCGAAGGGCGCGGCTCAAGATGGTGCGGACGGGGAGGCTGCCTGATGGCCAAGCTTGCGCTCAACAAGTCATCCCTTGCCCGGGAGAGCGCACATCTTTCTGAATACAAACGCTTCCTTCCGTCTTTGGAGCTGAAGCGTCTGCAGATCATGGCCGAGAGGGCGAAAGCCAAAGAAACCGCACTCCGGCTTGATGCGGAATATGAGCGCCGCTTTGACGAGATCGCAAAATCTCTGCCGATGCTCGCAAACGAGCAGGTTCCTGTCGAAGGGATCGTGACCCTCAAATCTGTCAAACGGGGTGAACAGAACCTGTCCGGCACTCGGCTGCCGACGCTTGAGAATATCGAAGTCGACGTCAAGCCCTATTCTCTTCTCGCTCGGCCGCACTGGGTGGATCCTGCGGTCAACGGGCTGAAAGAGCTCTTGAAGCTCAACCTGGAACGCGAGGTTGCACGGGAGCGGATCGAAAAGCTGCTTGAAGCCGAAGCGGTGATTTCGCGGCGGGTCAACCTCTTCGAGAAGGTTCTCATCCCGCAAGCCCAGAAGAACATCAAAAAGATCCGTATGGCTTTGGCCGATGCTGAACGCGATGCCGTGGTCCGCGCTAAAATCTCCAAACGAAAGACAGCGGCGCGAAGCGCAGTAAAGGGGATGGCTGAGCTATGAGCATTGTGCCCCTCACAAAAGTCAGCCTCATCGGCGTTCTGGAAGACAAGGAAAAGGTTCTGGAAGCCACTCAGGCTTTTGGAGCGCTGCATCTCATTCCCCTGAGTGATGCGCAAAAGGAACTTGAAGCGGTGCCAGCCGGGACAGGCCGGGAAGCCGTGGAGGCTCTTCGTTGGCTGATGGATGCGCCTGTGCAGCGGTTGCAGGTCACAGACCCGAGCAGCTTTGACCTCAATGAAACTGTCAGCCGATCAGTCGAAAACCGGCAATTGATCAAAGACTGCGAAGATCGCTTGGCGCGGCTGAAGAAACGTATTCACGATGTCGAACCCTGGGGCGAGTTCAATTTCACCGACCTGGAGAACCTGAAAGGCAATCGCCTCTGGTTCTACGTTGTCCCCACAGGAAAGCTCAGAGAAATTGATCCGTCGGATAAGGTCCTGGAGGTCGTGCACGCCGATGCCTACAGGGCCTATGTGGTGGTGTTGTCACCGGACGAGCCGGAGGTTGGCAACATGCCCGTCCCCCGGGTTCATGTCGGCGCGGTCTCTCTCTCAACGCTCAAAAAACACTACGAAGAAGCTGCGATTGAACTGGAAGAGCTGCAGTTACAGCGGCAGGCGCTGACAAAGTGGCGGTTTTTGCTGGCATCAAACCTTGCAGCAGCGAGAGATCAAGCCGCACGTCATCGCGCAGGCCTGGAAACCGGAGATGCCGGACGGGTTTTTGTGCTCCAGGCTTGGGCACGGCAGGACCAAGTTGAAGAAATCGAGGACCTTTCTGGAGAGATCGGTGTTGCGGCTGTCTTTGACGACGTAACCGCAGAAGACCAGCCACCGACCTTGCTTGAAAACCGGCCGGGGTTAGCCGCGGGCGAGGATCTCGTTGAATTCTACCAGACACCGGGATATCGAGACTGGGATCCGTCTGTCATCGTCTACATATCGTTTGTCATCTTCTTCGGAATGATCATGACAGATGCTGGATATGGCCTATTGATCCTGGCACTGCTATACCTCTTCCGAAACCGCTTCAGCAATTCTGAACAAAGCCGGCGGCTCTTACGCATGGCCATGTGGCTGATGGTCTCGACAGCCGCGTTCGGTGTCGCAACGGGCAGTTACTTTGGTGTTGCGCCGCCGGACGGCAGTTTCCTGGCGAAACTCAAGGTCCTGCATCTGAAAGACGTGGATACGATGATGAAGATCACGCTGATCATCGGTGTGGTGCACATTGTCCTGGCCAACCTCATGCGCAGCCTTAATGAAACAACCCCAAGCGGACGGTTTCAGCCACTTGGCTGGTGTCTTGTCGCTTTGGGCGGGCTCGCGACATTCCTAGGACAAGGCACGGCCTTTGCCACACTTGGCCCCGGCGCCGTTGTTGCCGGGCTATTGACCGTCGGTTTCTTCGGAAGTGATCGGAAGGTCAATTCGCTGTCGTCCGGCGGGATGCGTGTTTTCGATGGCTTGGCCTCCCTTGCACGGGTCGTGAATATCTTTTCCGATGTGCTCAGCTACATGCGGCTTTTTGCGTTGGGCCTGGCGGCTGCATCGCTCGCAGAAACCATCAACACGCTTTCCGGCCAGTTGAATGACTCGGTCCCTGGCGTTGGATTGCTGATTGCAATCCTCGTTCTGATAATCGGCCACTCTATCAACATCGGCCTTGGACTGATTGCGGGGTGCGTCCATGGCCTGCGCCTGAACGTGATTGAATTTTTTAATTGGGGTTTGAAAGACGAGGGCACGGCCTTCCGTCCATTCAAGAAAGAGGAGACACGCCTGTGAACGAATTCGTTGTGGCGCTCGGTTGGTTCGGGCTTTATGCGCCGGTGGCTCTTGGCGCGATCGGGAGTGCCTGGGGCTGTGCTCTGGGAGGCAGCGCCGCGATCGGCGCAATGCTCGACAGCGATGGCGGTTACGGCCGGTTCATCGGTGTGTCTCTCATGCCGTCCTCTCAGGTGATCTACGGCATCGTCATCATGTTCTCGCTCCAGCAAACAACCGTCGATGCAGCAAACGGGGCTGCCATGTTCGGCATCGGTGTTCTGTCGGGCTTCACCATGCTGTTCACCGGCATTCGGCAGGGCGAGGTTCTGGCATCGGCCATTCACGCGTCCAAGGCAAAACCCGAGATTTTCGGCATCTCGCTCGCACCGGCAGCAGTTCTGGAAGGCTTTTCGGTCTTTGCGCTGGTGTTTGCGCTGGTGCTCGCCGGAACAATGCCGAGCTAGGAGGCGACCATGTCAGAAACCAATACCGCCGGAGAGCTTGAAACTGCCGCAGGCGCTGGCGTGCAGGCCTTGATCGACCGGTTGAAAGCGGAAGGGGTTGAGGCCGGTCAATCGGAAGCCGAAGCCATATTGGCAGACGCCAAAGCAAAGGCAGAGGCCCTGGTCGCAGAAGCTGAAAAAAGGGCCGCTGCGCTTAAGGCAGCCGCCCGGGCAGAAGCTGCACAGGAGAAAGCTGCCACCGAGGATGGCCTGAAAGTAGCCGCCCGAGACCTTGTGCTTGATATGCGCAACGAACTCGGCGAACGCATCCAGCAGGAAGCCAAGCGACTGGTGGCCACAACGCTCGCCGACGAGGCCTTTTTGCAGAAGTTGATCCTTGCGATGGCGGCCAATGCCAAAGAGAGCGCCTCCGTGAGTGATGCTGAGCCAATGGAGATCGTGTTTCCGCAAAAGATCGTGACCTTTGAGGAACTGAAACAGTCTCCGGAAGCGGTCGAACCAGGAACATTGACACATTTCGTCATTGCGCTCGCCGGGGATGTCTTGCGGGAAGGCGTCACATTCTCCACGGCTCCTGGGTTTGACGGCATCAAGATCAAGCTGACCGGGCGGGACGTTTCCATTGATCTGACCGAAGAGGCCATCGCAACGCTCCTAAAGCGCCACCTCCAGCCGAGGCTCAGAGCCGTCATGGAAGGGGTGTTGCGTTAAATCCATGTCCAACCCCCACCAGTACATCGCGCTGATCACCAGCTTGCCGCATCTTGGCAAGTTGTTCAGCCGCAAGAAGGTGCCGATTTCCCAGTACCGGCTGCGCCAGCGCATGGCGATGCTGGAACTTGGGCATGCCCGCCTGCTGAAAGAAATGGTTGAAGTGACGGCCTGGGCCGGCGTTGCACACATGGAAGATGACTTTGAGGTCATCCAGCGGGCGCGCGAAGTGATACGTGATCTGGCTGAATACCCGGATCTCCAGCACCTGGTAACCGGGCGTATGGAAACGCGAACCCTGATTGCTGCACTTCGGCGGCGGCGGAACGGCCAAGATGCTGCAGGCGCGATAGAGGCTTGGGGATACGGCCGCTGGTGTTCGTTGATCAAGGACAATTGGGCCGACCCGGCCTTCGGTCTGGGGCATTTCATGCCTTGGGTCGCAGACGCGCATCGATTGATCCGGGCAGAAGATCACATTGGCATGGAGCGATTGGTGCTGACCGAGGTGTTCCGCCAGCTGGACCAATATTCGATTGCCCATGAATTCGATTTTGAAGCTGTTGGGATATACGTGTTGCGTTGGATCATTGTGGAGCGCTGGTCGCGCTACAACGCTGATCAAGCCCGCGATCGCCTGAAAGCCCTCGTTGCTGAAGCACTGACCCCATCTGACACGGCAGCCGTGGTTCAATCCGTTTCTGCCGAACTTTTTACCGATACTTCTCCATCTCTTGAGGGAGTTCTCCCATGACCAGTCACGTCCAGCTTCCAGAGCCGACAGCTGAAATCATTGCCGTCCAGGACGACCTTGTGACACTGGCGCCTCTCGGGGAGGCCCCTCTGATCAAGAACGAGGTTGTCTATATCATCCCGCACGGTCCGAAACGGGAAGGAAAGCCCCGCGAATACCTGAAAGCCGAAGTGTTGCGGGTTCGCGGCAAATCAGCCGAAGCGCAGGTTTTTGAAAACACGGCCGGTGTCCGCGTTGGGGACAAGGTCATCCAAAGCGGCGAGATGTTGTCCGTTGCTCTGGGACCTGGCCTCTTGAGCACGGTCTTTGACGGTCTGCAGAACCCCTTAGCGGATATAGCAGCGGAACACGGATTTTTCCTGCCGCGCGGGGTCTTGACCAATGCGCTTGATCAGACCCGCAAATGGTCGTTTGAACCCAAAGTCACGTCGGGCGCTCCAGTCAATGCAGGTGACACGCTCGGCATGGTCCCAGAAGGACGCTTCAATCACCGGATCATGGTGCCGTTTGGTCTTAAGGGGACCTGGACTGTTGAGCGGATCCGTGAAGGAACCTTCACCATAGAAGAGGTTGTCGTCACCTTGAAAGATGATCGCGGCAATACCCGCGATTTAACCATGGTGCAGCACTGGCCGGTACGCCGCGCAATCCCGGATGCTTTGGTAAAAGCGGGTCAAAGTGAGCGCCTCTATCCAAGCGAGCCTCTAATTACCACCTTGCGTCTGATCGACACGTTCTTCCCGATTGCCCGCGGCGGCATGGGCTGTATTCCAGGACCCTTTGGAGCCGGCAAAACGGTATTGCAGTCACTGATTTCGAGGTTCTCTGCGGTCAATATTGTGATCGTGGTAGCTTGCGGCGAACGCGCGGGTGAGGTGGTGGAAACCATCACCGAATTTCCCGATCAGCCGGATCCGTCTGGTGATGGCACCTTGATGGATCGCACTGTCATTATCTGTAACACATCGTCCATGCCGGTCGCGGCGCGAGAAGCCTCGATCTACACCGGCATCACGCTCGGCGAATACTACCGCCAAATGGGCTATGACGTCCTCCTGATCGCGGACAGTACATCCCGCTGGGCTCAGGCCATGCGTGAAACATCGGGGCGATTGGAGGAAATTCCCGGTGAAGAAGCTTTCCCGGCCTATCTCGATTCCGCGATCAAGGGAATCTATGAGCGCGCGGGGGTCCTGAAAACTCCGACCGGCGAGACGGGCAGTCTGACCATGATCGGCACGGTCTCGCCGGCCGGCGGAAACTTTGAAGAGCCGGTGACACAATCAACGCTTGGTACTGTCAAAACCTTCCTTGGTCTCTCATCAGAGCGCGCCTATAAGCGGTTTTACCCCGCCGTGGATCCACTGTTGTCCTGGTCCCGCTATCACACCCAATTGCGAGACTGGTATCATGAAAACATCGGGCCGGATTGGGTGCCGCGCGTTGAAGAAATGATCGATCTCCTCGCCAAGGGAGATGAAATCACGCGCATGATGCAAGTGACCGGTGAGGAGGGCGTGTCGACCGAAGATTTTATTCTGCAACAAAAGGCCCTCTTTCTGGACATGGTCTATCTGCAGCAGGATGCGTTTGACGACGTGGATGTCTCCGCGCCTTTGGCCCGCCAGCAGGAAACCTTTGATCTTGTCTACAAGATTGCCCGGATACCATTTGAATTCGAAGACAAAGATTCGGCTCGCAAGTTTTTCACCGAACAAACATCTCTATTTAAAAACCTGAATTATGCGGCAGACGGAAGCCAGGAACGGCAGCAGTTGCTCAAACGGATTGAGACGGGCGTGCATGCGGCTCCGCAGCGTCTAACAGATTGATATCGCGCGTTGGTTTTTAGGTTAGTTGACGCTTAATCGCGGTTATGTCCGCGCAGCTGTTTGAAGACGCGCATATCCCCGCTAAAGAGCGAGGTTTTGTTTATTTTGTTGGGATTTGGTTGCGGGAGTAGGATTTGAACCTACGACCTTCAGGTTATGAGCCTGACGAGCTACCGGACTGCTCCATCCC
>NZ_JASHII010000019.1:0-13581 GCF_030733765.1 Roseibium sp. MMSF_3247 | reverse complement strand
CCAGTTCAAACCACAAGAATGCGCAAACTATTTTGCCGCAGCGGGGTATGAACCATCATAAAGTGGATGGGCTCTAGCTCAGTGCATGTAGCTGGAAATTGCCGGGCTACGTAATGGAAGACAACCAGGCACCTGACGTTCGTTCTCGGCTAAAGCAGACCTTGATTGCGCCTACGGACAACGTCGGCTCAAGTCAAAGAGCGCCATTCGACGGCGTCGCACGCACGGCCCGCTGATCCTGATGCCCCGCCCGGATAGATCGCTGTCTGCGCTTGAAGCAAAAGCGGCTCCACGACGATCTGTCTCTTGCACGCGCGGGCCTAAAGACCCACGCAGCGTGCTAGTCGGAACGAATATCTGAACCAAACCTCTGGTCCATCCGACCGTCATCGCGGATTTTTGTTATCAGGCTCATCTGGCTGTAGTCTTTGCGGCCTGTGATTTCCCGTCCGACCCACGTCGGCTTGATGATTTTTGTATCTTCAGTTGCAAGTTCTATCTCGGCGAAAAACAGGCCGGTCAGTGCCCCGTGATACTCGTCGATAGACCATAACCCGTCGTCAGCCGGCACGAAATAACGCGTCTTTCTCAGAATTTCTCCAACCCGGTGCTTGCTGATCAGATCCCGTCCGTCTTGTAACGGTATCTCATATTCAAATTCATCCCGGACAACACCAGTTCGCGGGCCCTTCACAGTCAGCGCGGCTTTTTGATCGCAGAGTCTCACCCTAATTTTCCGGCCTTCGTGGACGGCCAGTATGCCGTCCTCGATCTCGACCTTTCGGGTCACCAATGCACGCCAGTCGTCCGAAACAATCAGAAATTTGCGCTCGATTTCCTTTGCCAAACCGCACCCCCGCCTTTGAACAAACCGGCAGAAAGACCATCTGGAAACCCATCGTCCAAAAAGAGAAACGCCTGGTCAAGCATCAAGCATCTGCGGCAAGCAGGAAAACCGTCCAGAAGGCGGCGTTACCCCCCTCCCCAAGACCTTTGAAGGCCCCGGCAATCCCACAACACCGTCGGCCCAGACGGCACCAGCGCTCTGTCCGCAGCCCACGTCCCCCTCCCGTCGAAGTTGGCGAGCCAAGCCCCGGCCTCGCCCACTCATGTCATCCCCGCCTTGTGCGGGGATCCATTCATTTCCAGAGCTGCGATAACGGCTCCACCCTCGCCCTCCAGACACCGCCAACCTTTCAGGTGTCCTGCGCCTCACAGCCCGAACCTACCCATCCCGCATCCGGGACAACTGCCCGCGCACGGGTGTAAAAGGTGTTGAAGGACGGCTGAGGATCCGCAGAGATCACGGCCCATGTTCACGCCACACGCCCGCGCATTCAGGCAATAAAAGCCCGCCTCCCTTCTGATGTCATCCCCGACTTGATCGGGGATCCACTCGTTTCCAGAGCTTCGATAAAGGCCCTACCCTCCCCGTCCAGTCATCCGGCGACGATGACCTGCCGTTTGTCCTGCGCCTCAAAAACCGAGCCCGCGCAGCCTGAACCCAACGAAAATGCCCGCCCGCGGGTGAAAAAATGCTGGAAGACGGGGGATCACCCTGGCTGGGCTTGAAACCCGGTCACAGCTCAAGAACGCACCCGCTTAGGGCGTTGATGCGTGGCAGAGCAATGGCCCGAATGGGCGGGTTGCGGACCTTCGCTGCAGATTAAATCAATGTCCCCTCTACGGACCCTTTCGGATCTTTGACCGAATGGTAATTACGGCCCTGATTGGGTATTGGGCTTGGTTGCATCGAATGGACTACGGGTCGCGCTGCCGGCTAATGAGACCCGGCATGCGCCGGTAATCCCGTTTGACGAGATATCGACCATCTGACGCACGTGGATCTTGAAGGACCGAGGCTTCAGCCTCCTCCGGCTGCCACAGCTGCAGCAAGCGCTTCGCTGTACGTCTTGAAATCGCCAATCGGGCGGGCCCAGTTAGGCGGCTGAAGGACGCGGAAAGAGCTTGTATCACGATACTGGTAGATCAGGGTTTTAGTGCCGCCGCAGTCGAACTCAAAGATCGTGGCGGCTTGTTTTGCCCCCTCTTTCTCCTGGATAAGGGTTCCGGTCTGGTCACAGATTTTGGGCTTTTGGACCCTTTTAATTGGCGTGCCTTTCTGGAACCGGCCTTTGTCGGAAGACCACTTCAGCAGAAGTGACCTGAAAAGGCCTTCGGCGATGCGCTCGCAATAGCGCAGGTATGGTCCCTTGTCGGCAGGAACGAACCAGTCTTCCCCCTCGCAGACCGCCTGGACCGTCTCTTGCGGCACCATCAGGCTGGCCTCGGCGTCCTTGCCGCCTTGGGGAAAGCGGACTTGGACTGAAGAACCGATGGCCTTGAGATCGCGCAGGTCAGCGATTGTCATTTCGCCGGGCATGAAGTCAGCGAGCGAGATGTCCGGCCAGACGTAGCCGGTCTGCTCGGTCCATTTTCCGGCAATCGGCTCGAAGAAGCGCACGCGAGACGATTCTTGTCCGGGCTGGATCATCGCGGTTTCGGCAATGCCGAGGAGCGGTGTACCGCCGGACCCGGGCCACAGGGCAACCTGGGTTTCGAAGGACCCGCCGCCGGTGCCCTCGTCGAGGATCAGGATCGTGCCCTTGGCCGCATCAACGGTGACGGGCATGGGCGTCTCCCAGTCCGGCGAGGTGGTCAGCCAGCGCCCGGCGTCCAGGCGGATCGCATAGCGGAGGTCCGGCGCGATGCCGCTTTTCATCAGCGCCATGTACTGGCGGGTGACATCGGGCCCGGCGGGCCCGGCAGAAGACGGGGGCGTGACGGACGGCGCGGTGACTTGCTGGCCCGTGACCGGCTGGCCGGTAACCACGGGCACGGCCTCCATGGAAGCCGGTGCGCCTTGCGGACGCGGGGAGGGTATGGGCACACCCGCCGTTTGCGGGGCCGTTACCGCCGCGGCGCTTAAGTGCGGCAGGACGGATCGAAGGCTGTCGAGCAGGCCATAGGCGGCCGGGCTGACGCCGCGGATATCGACCAGTGTCATCGGCTCACGGTCGCTCAGGTCGTCCTGGAACACCCAGTCGATCGTCTGCTGTTCGCCGAAGTTCCGAAAGGTTACCCGAATGGTCTGCTCGATCGAACGCGGGTTGTAGGCATCGAGCGCGTGTTCCACGACCGAAAGGCCGGTGATCTCGTAGTCGTTGCCCATGATGGTGAACGGCTGGTCGATCAGGCCGCTGTCCACCGCGCTCTTCCAGAGCCGGGCGAGCTCATCGGAAAGGGCGAGGTCTCCAACGTCTGCGAGGCTGTCGCAGCGGTAGAAACGCTCCACATAGGCGCGCGCGTCCTCGACCGTCTCACCCCTGGCGAGACAAGGCTGCAGGGCAGGGGCGGGTTGTAGTGCCGGGCTCGCGGGTGTCGGGCTGGTGGATGCTTGCGCGACGTTCGTCTGCGCCTGGCTTGACGGTCCGGCGAACATCAGCATGCCGACCGGGTCTTCGCCGGGGCCGGCGTGGGCAAAGCCCATGCCACTGCCGTCCGCGCTCAGATATATCATGTGTTTGAACTTGCCATATCGCTTTACTTCCGAGGGGGCGCCGAATACATCCTCGACCATCGCCTTGGTCAGGGGCGGCAGAGCCCGGCCTTTTTTCGCCAGTTTGAAGGACCCCATACGTTTGTAGGTGCTCAGGATGAAAACCAGTTTTCCCTTGTTGAACAGCACCTTGTAGAACGGCGCGCCGGACCCGGTGTAGCCCCACTCCGTGTCGAAGCGGACCAGGCTGTAGAAGGATTTCGACGGATCCGCGATCGCGCCCAGGACTTTCCCGTCGGAAAGCTCCTCGTCAGGCTGGCCGAGCTGCTTCCTGACATCCTCCATCGCCATCCCGAGGGACAGCGGGCCGACGCCCGACGTCGGCCGGATGTTCAAAAGGATCTGCTCCGACATTGCCGGTGCGACAAGAAAGAGAGACAGGAAAAGCCCTGCGAGGGCGCGGACGATGAGAGGCATGTGCCGGGTCCTTTTTTACGGACGCTCACAGGGTGAGCAGCGCGTCGAACAGTTCGAGGAATCTGGCGTGGGCGCCTTCCGGCGCCTTGCCGAAGTCGTCGGCGATGACGAAGAAGATCGCGTTGCCCATGATCGCGGGCTTGCCGGCCTGGGGTATGAGATATTCGCTGCGGGTCGTGTGGGACCACAGCCCGAGGGTCGTGTTCGCGTAGCAGAAGCTTTCCCCGCCGCGGATCTTGCCCGCGAAGAGATTGCCGCCGATTTGGGGCGACTCCAGCACGCCACCGCCGGAAAAGTTGATCATCCCGGAAAAAATGCCGAAGAAATAGACGTCGATGGCCTGCATGGGAAATTGGTGCCCGGGCGTCACGCGCATTACGGGGCCATAGCCGCCACCCGTGCTGCGGCAGGTCGGGTTGTTCAGAAAAACACCTTCGAACTTCAGGATGTTGACCTGGTGGTTCCACTGGTACATGGGAACCCGGATCTCGTTCAGGTATTGTACCAGCTTCACGGCCTCGTCGTACTTGGCGGCGGCCAGCTTCTCGTTGTTGTGCAGGAACTCCCGGTATTTGTCGACCGCATGTGGATCAAACTTGTTCGCCGGATACTTCTCGTCCTGCGCGGACGCGGGCGGCGCCGCCAGGACAAGTGCGGCCGCAAGAGCCAGAAACAGCCTGAAGATATTCATGTTCTTGAAAACCCTTAAGCAATTCATGCCTTGCAAAAGGCTTACAAATTCCGCCTTATTTTGCCTTGCGTCATGTCAAAGCCGAGTGCGGTGGATAGTCAGCGGTGTGTTGCACAGTGTCCTCAAAACGGCTCTTGGTTCGCCATGCAGCGAAGGTCCAGAAATTGCCATGTCTCGAGTTTAGTGCCCAACGTCCGGGAAGAGCTCGAAGCAGTCCTTTGCTGCTCTCGACATCAATGACCGTTTAGGGCCGAGAGCATCAACCGGCGACATCCCAATCACGGCCTGCTGATACCTGCGCGGCACGCCCGTCGAAGTTGGCGAGCCACACCCCGGCCACCCCCTCTGATGTCATCCCCGACTTGATCGGGGATCCACTCGTTTCCAGAGCTGCGAGAAAGGCCCCGCCCTCCCCCTCCGGATGTTCGGCGCCGATGCCCTGCCGTTTTTCACGCGCACAAAAAACCGAGCCCGCGCAGCTTAAACCCAACGAAAATGCCTGCCCGCGAGTGCAAAAAACGCTGGAAGACGGGGGATCCCCCTGGCCGGGCTTGAAACGCGGACGCGGCTCAAAAATGAACGACTCTGAGTCGTCCCTATATGCACGAGCAACGGTCACGAATTTGCGGTTCATCGCCCCGGTTTGGGTCAGGCCGATACCGCCGTGTTCAACCGCATAATTTAGCGACAGGACCAGACCCCGGATCAGGGGAGAGTGTTCGCAAGGATCTATGGGTTTGTGGAGAGCGATTGTCGGATCCATGAATGGAAGGCTACGCGTAAGTTGGTGGGTGATCAATGTGCCCTCGCCCGCAAGGCTTCCCTGCCCTTCGATATGTGGGGTCTGCGGGCGGTCAGCCTTACTTCTGCTATGCCCGTTTCACGTCCCTGTTGTGACCGTTCTGCCTGGCACAAATCGTGACCATTCTCGCTAGTGACAACAGCGCCGCCGAATGGAATGAAACAATCGATATGTTTGCTTGGGGCGGTCGGTTGCAGGCCGGACATATTTGGTCGGAACATTCCTGGTTGCCGTCTTTGACCTATACCTACAAAACCTTTTCGGGTGATGATCCGGCGACCTCGCAACAAGAACGTTTCGATCCGCTTTATTATGACGGCTCTCCCAGCAGCTGGGCGACTGGCTCCAAATCGTCGATGACCTTCATCAATTCAAACGTCCAGGCCCACGCAATCGCCTTCAATATCAAACCGACGAAGAAAAACTCGATTACTCTCAGATATGCGCACATTCGCGCCAATGAATTGCGCAGCCCGATCCAGTTTGGACAGGCGACCCGATTTGAAATCGCCGGGGGAGATAATATCGTGGCTGGGGTCACCGACCACCATCTCGCTGACGATTTCTTTCTGGAATTTAGTCACGGCTTTAACCGAAATGCGTTTCTTACCGCTGGACTGAGCGCTTCTTTCCCGGGCAAAGGGCTTGATCTGGCTGCCAACCGGGACCTGCCTGTATGGTACGGTGGCTTTCTGAACCTTGTAATCAATTACTGACCACGGTGCTTTCAATCCAAGGGCAAGGAGACACGATTAAGATGCAGTCGCTACAGATAATCTTTTTCTCGCTATTGGTGAGTGTCTCAGTATCCGCGCCGATAAACACTGCTTTGGCAGAAATGAGAGAGCCTTTAAGCGCGCAACAATCCGATCCGCGCGTGTTGCGATGGATGGAGGGCTTTCCTCCGCCCGCTGACAAGCTCATTACACAACCGGATTCCGTTTATTTCAGCTTCCCCAAACTGCGCTGGTCGGTCTGTCACCTCCGTGAGTTTCTGCCGACAGAAGAAATCAGCCGGGGATTGAAGGCGCCGTTGCCGCTGACCTACGCCCCAGCGCACGAATTTGCAGAACTCCGGATTGCAATTGACGGCTTGACGTTTCTGCCGATTGGCAGTTCAGAAGAAATGACCTGGGAGCAGTCTCTCTTCGCAAATTACACGGACGGTCTTCTGATCTTGCATAAGGGGAAGGTCGTCTATGAACGCTATTTTGGCTGCTTAAATGAAGACGGCAAGCATGCTGCCATGTCTATGACCAAGTCAATTACCGGCCTGCTCGCAGAGATTTTGGTTGTTGAAGGTGCGTTGGATGAGAACGCACTTGTATCAGAGATTATTCCGGAAATCGGTGGGAGTGCTTTTGCCAATGCCACGGTGCGTGAAGTTATGGACATGACGACAGGCGTCGCCTACTCCGAAGACTACGCGGACCCGGATGCCGATATCTGGAAATATTCTCAAGCCGCAAGTCCTCTCCCAAAACCGGACGGGTATATTGGGCCGAACGGCTATTGGGAATACCTTCAAGAAGTCGAACCAGAGGGCAACCACGGGGATGCGTTTCACTACAAGACCATCAATTCGGACATGCTGGGATGGATTATCAGCCGTGTCTCTGGAAAGGCGGTTACCGACCTTGCTTCCGAACGTCTGTGGATCCCGATGGGCGCAGAGCAATCTGCCTACCAAACGGTAGACGGAAATGGCGTACCGTTCGCCGGGGGAGGCTTAAGTGCAGGTCTTCGAGACCTCGGGCGACTGGGCGCGATGATGCTGAACGGCGGCAAGGTTGGCGGTGAGCAAGTGTTTCCGGAGCAAACTGTTCGAAACATACGGTCTGGGGGGCATCGGGATAAATTCGCAGGGTTTCCAACCCTTCCGGGTGCCAGCTACCGAAGTCAATGGTGGGTTCTGCACAACGATCATGGTGCCTTTGCTGCCCGTGGCGTCCACGGACAAACCATCTACGTAGATCCGACAGCAGAGATGGTTTTGGTGCGTTTCGCATCCCACCCACAAGCCAAGAACGGATACATCGATCCAACATCATTGCCCGCGTTCCAAGCAGTGGCGGAATACCTGATGAGTCTCGCAGACTGATTGACCCTAAAAAAGCCAGTTCCGACCAAACAAGACAGTCATCGGGCTTCCGTCCAATGACCGGTTTTGGGGGGCCGGACGGCGACGGACGGGTTTGGCCTTGTGATCAGCAAATCGGACATCCCGGTTGAGCCGATGCGCGGGCACGTCCGGCGTCCAGTGACGATGAGGCCCCCACGAGGGAAAGCCCCGCCCCTTCTGATGTCATCCCCGACCGGATCGGGGATCCATTCATTTCCAGAGCCGCGAAAAAGGCCCCGCCGAGAAATCTGGCGACGCAACCACGCCCGTTGCTTTTCGCGTGATTGACGAGGGCATCTGTTTTTTGACATCAGGGCACGCGTCCGCCGGGCAGTCTTTCATGAAATATGCACGCGATGCTGACGGGGACAGTTTTTCCGTCATCTGCAGACCGGCTCAGCAGCCTGTTTTTCGCAACGGCAGGACAACACTTTTGAGCGATGGCTTTGGTTTGCGGCACCTCGCAGGCTTTGACGAGAGCGGTTGAGAGGGGGCCCGCGGTGTCTCAACAGCGCCGGCGCTGCCTCACTCCGGATTGGTCAGCTTGTCGATCCATTTAAAACCGTCTGGTGCTTCCTTATCGGAGGGTTGGCGGCGGCCGTCGTCGGTAAAGGCGCTCCAATCCGTGTGACCGGCAAACTTGCGCCGGCCGGTGTCCGCATCAAGCACCCATTTTTCCAGGCGACTGCCATCAGCGATGTAAAGATCAGTCAAGCGGGACGTTGAAGCCCCGGCTTCGAACGCCTTGCGATCAAGTTCGGCTTCTCTGCTGTTGGCCGACACGGCCTGATAGAGCCCAACCATTGCACCAATGATGAGCACCAACCCGGCAGAGATGAGAAGGACGTTCGCACTCAAGAGTTTCTGCCTGTTGTGTTTTGGAATGTAATGAACAACCATCGACCGCCTCATTCGTTTCCTTAAGGCTACAAGCCAGACCCTTGAGGGCACAAGTTGGGGACACCGCGATCAGCATTATTCGCGATCCCCAAATTCCAAAAAAACCAATTATTTACCAAGAACCTGAGCACTGGGTCACGACAGGTCAGCAGTCGAAGTTGGAAAGCCAAACCCCGCTCCCAATTCCGCTGTCATCCCCGACCTGATCGGGGATCCACTCGTTTCCAGAGCTGCGATAAAGGCCCCGCCCCTCCGGATGTTCTGCGCCGATGACCTCCGGCATCTCATGCACCTGGCGACAGAGCGCACCGGTCCCGAAGCAAACCAAACCGCCTGCAACATCCCACCCCTTCGGCCTCTGAGGGAGCCGCCTTTGGGTCCAGATAGCCCCCCGGCCGGAAGGACAGTGCGGAGCTTACAGACCACGGAGCAAAGGCAATTATTTCAGTCTTATGAAACAAAACATTGTTTCCCGGCTCAAGAAGGATAGGATCTACCGCAAGGGAACTTTCAAGTTTTTTTCAAAGAGGGCAGACAACCATGAGCTTGACGGCAGATGAAATCTCCAGGATCCGTGAAGTCATCGGCACGCCCGAGAAGAAAAACGTCAAACCACAGGGCTCCGGGACCCATCACCAGAACACCTACACCTATTTTTATGTTCCGGCAGACTTTGGCTCCGACGCAACAATCGCCGATGATATGGGTCTGGGCGCGGTGTTGCGGCTGGGCGGATACTCGGATCTGGAAGAGCCGGCAGATACTGGGGCCGGACACAGCGCGGGGGTCTTGGCAACGGTCCAATCCGACGTCTATCCGGCGCAGCATATTTCCGATGAGACAAGCGCCGAGGCACACCTCAACGCACCGGGCAAGCAGACAACGGGCGAAAACGGCGACGTCACCAAACGGCAAGGGATCTTGCTGGCCTGCGACGGGCGCATTCTCCTGCGCTCCGGGGAAAAGGTCTATGTGCATGCGGCCGAACAGATCCACATCCAAAGTGATCAGAACATGGCGCTTGTGACGGTCAATGGCGCGATCGACAACACGTCCGGGGACAAGTTCACCGTCAAGGCCAAGAAGAAGATCAGCCTGCGTTCCGGTGTCGCCAGCAATGACAATTACACCACGCGAGGCGTCAACAGTTCCGGCGAGAACGGGATTGAAATCATCGCCGATGAGGGCAAGTCCGATGTCTATATTGAGGGAAAGTCGCTCTACCTGCAGGTCAACGGCACCAGCACGGCGGACATCACGGAAGACAATTCGACCATCATGCGCGCCGACAATTTCGAGGACATCTGGGGCCACAACACCTCGATCTTCCGCGGCACGTTCCTGGAGTTTTATTTCGGCGCGGGCTTTTCCTACCGGGCTGCTGCCTCGCTCAACATCGCAACAGCGCTCGACATCAACATCGGCCTCTTTGACGTTGGCATCACCGCGTTCGACATCAGTTTGACCGGCAAGGAAATCAATCTGAACGAAACAGTGTTTGGCGCTGTGTCCGTGGATGCAAAACTGGCGGCCCTTAAAAACGACATCACGACGCTCGCCTGCGAGACCGACAGCATCAAGGCCTCGACAAATGTCCTGAAATCGGAAACCCGCTCGATCAAATCCACCATGGGCAACGTGCAGGCCGATCTCCAGAACCTCATCTTCTTTGGCTGAGCAGACGCACCTCCAGATGGCGTGGGGTATGGGTTGATAAACCGAGTGAGACCCGTCTTTCGTGATCTGGAGCACTCGTCACTGAGCAGCGGTTAACCGTAGCGGGATCCCCCTCCCCTCCCGGGCGTTCGGCAACGCCATCCTTCCAGCTGTCCTGTGTCCGAAACCAGGCCCAACGCCCCAAAGAAGCTGTTACGCTTGCTGCAGCCAACGGGGCTGCAGGACGTACGAGGATCCGATCGTTGCACACGATTGGGTCACTCAAACCAGCCAGGTATCGAAGACCGCATCGATGATCCGGTCGAAGGCTGCGGCCGACCTTGGTTTGGTGACCACCGCGTTCGCGCCCAAGGCCATCGCCTTGTCATGGATGTCCGGATCCGACGCTGTCGTGATTACGACGATAGGAAGGTGCCGCAGTTCTGGCGTTTCTCTGACTGTCGCCAAGACACCGAGCCCATCTAGCCGGGGCATGTTCAAATCAAGCAATATGAGGTCCGGTGCGGCATCGGTGCCAACGAGAGCCTTGGCCATTTCGATGCCGGCCACCCCGTCATGGGCAACGGTCCGGAAAATCTCAAAGGGATACTCCCCGGCGCGAGAATCAATCGCGTGGCACATGAGGAACACATCATCTTCGTCATCATCGACAATCAGGACGTTCATGCGCTGCATCGCGTGGTCCGTTGTTTCTCGCCATGACGTTTTCATTAAGGCCTTTGGATTAACGCAACGTCAATCGTCAAAAATATACCCTGCCGCTGAAGATGATTTGGAGACGTTCATGCAGCCGGATTTGAAACCTTCGGAGCACTACCTCGAAACCGAATTTTATGACCGTGTTCATTCCGATCCTGAGATCATCAACTTCCTGGAAGAAGGCTCGCTCGACGGCCTCTGGTATTGGGATCTGGAGTATCCGGACCACGAATGGCTGAGCCCACGCTTTAAAACGCTTTTTGGCTACGATCAAACAGAGATCCCGCACACCAGCGCTTGGTGGCAGGAAAACATCTTTCCCGAGGATTTGCAGAAAACGTTACGTGCGTTTCAGGCGCATGAGAGCAATCCATCAATCCCCTATGACGTGGAGGTGCGCTATCGTCACAAGGATGGTCATCTGATTTGGGTGCGGTGCCGCGGCAAGATCATCCGCGACAAGACCGGCAAACCGATCCGGATGCTGGGGGCGCACACCGACATTACGGCGTTAAAGTCGCGGGAAACACAACTTGATTATCTGAACTCCGTCCAGAAAACCCTTCTAGACACGGTCCAGCACGGCTTGATGATGTTTGAAGCCATCCGCAACGGCGACGGAACGATCATCGACCTGGAGATGGTTGAGGCCAATGCAGCGGCCTGCCAACTTGTGGGTCGTTTAAAAGAGTCTTTGGTTGGCCGTTACCTCAGCGAAACCTTTCCCGGCAACTTTGAAGACGGATTGTTTGAGGCCTATCGCAAGGCCTTGAACAGCGGCCAACCGGTGAAGCTAACCCGGCATTATCAGCATGACGGTCTTGACAACTGGTACGACATTGTCGCGACCCCGCATTCTTCCGATCTCATTGTGATCAGCTTCAACGACATTACAGATTTCAAATTGATCGAGCGGGAGCTGGAGCGAGAAAAGCAGAAGTTTGAGCAACTTTATCTCCAGACACCGGCAATTATGCAATCCATCAATGGAAAAGGTGAGCTGGTCCAGGTGAATGATGCATGGTGCAAGGCTTTCGGGTATGCCCGGGAGGAAGCCTTAACACTGCGCAACGTCGATGTAATGACTGAAGAAAGCAAGGCCTATGCGCACGATGTCACGCTTCCTGCATTTTGGAGAGACGGTCGCTGTAACAGGCTCCCTTTCACGTATAAGCGCCGCGACGGATCGACATTTGAGGGTGAACTGTCTGCTGTCACCTTTGGCCATGCAGGCAACGCTCCGGAAGATCAGGTCAGTTTTGCCGTCATTGAAGAAGTGACAGAACGCAATCAATCCCGCCGCGATTTGGAACAAACAGTCGACACATTAAGGGACGTGAAATCCCGTCTGGAAAAGTTCTCTCATGCGGCCTCCCATGACTTGAAGGAACCCCTTCGAAAGATCGAGACGTTCCTGCCGATGCTGTTGAAGGCAAGAGACGAAAATGACGCGCAAACGGCCGCCTATGCCAATGAAGTCATAGAGCGCGCACTCGGCCGCGCAAATGCGTTGATCACCGCCCTTCTCAATTTCTCAAAATCGCAGGACCGTCCCCTGGTCACCACGCTCGTCGACTTGGCCAAGGCCGTTGATCAGGCTTGGCAGTCGGTGTCTGTGGCCGGGACAACGGACACGCTGACCTTTCGCAATGACACGACGCCCACGACACTGACCTGTGATCCCGTTTTGCTCGACATCCTTTTGGTCAATCTTCTGTCGAACGCGGCAAAGTACCGGTCAAACGATAGACAAAGTCACATCACGGTCTCGACCGGGACGGACGAGACAGGCCGCACTTGTCTGCACATTGAGGACAACGGAATTGGCTTGGACAAGGACGACCTGCAAAAAATCTTCGACCCCTTCATCCGGCTTCACACACAAAAGGAATTCCCCGGATCGGGCGTCGGCCTTGCCACCTGCGCAACGATCTGCAAGCGCCACGGCTGGTCGATAACGGCAGATGGCAATCCGGGCGTGGGATCCTGTTTTTCAATTGGGTTCGAGCCGGAGCCGTCTGCGGCCGCCCTCTCCAGCGCCAATGAGGCATCATCATGATCAAGACAATCGTGATGGCTGAAGATGATGAAGACGATCGCCGGATCTTCCACAATCTTTTGGCACCCCATGATGATTTTGTTTTGAGCGTCTTTACCTGCCCGCTTTTGAGCACCTGTATGCGGATGGTGTTCGAGAAACGGCCAGATCTCGTCATTTTGGATCTAAACCTGCCGGACAGCCGCGGGCTTGAAACGCTGCAACGGCTGGTCAGGAGGTTTCCGGCCCAAAAGGTCCTGGTCGTCACCGGTGAACTCAACCCTGACTACGAGAAACAACTGATTGCGAACGGAGCGGTCGGGGCGTTGGAAAAAGGCGCTGTGACAGTCGGCGACTTCCGAAGCGCAATTGCGGACGCCTTGGCAGGCAACCCCCCGGCCTTAAGGCACGTCACCTGATCGCGCATCTGGGTCCAAAAGGCCGCACACTGGGCCAGATGGGGGCCAGATTGGGCCCAGATGGGACGGTAGGTGACAGGCCGGGCGTGCAAACGCCGGCAACAAGCGCCAAAGGGTCAGACCGTCGCCATCGACGGACAAAACGTCCATCTGACATCCTTCAAAAAACACCCGGCCCGGCGAATTCATAAACCACGTTAACTATTCATAAGGTGGTGGATTACTAACGTCGAAAAGCTGCCGTTAGGTCAAGCAAG
>NZ_JASHII010000018.1:0-14281 GCF_030733765.1 Roseibium sp. MMSF_3247 | reverse complement strand
AAGGCATTAAGCTTCGCAAGCATCTTCTTATCGTCGACCGGCTTGCACAGAAAATCATCCATCCCAACGTCTAAGCACTTTTGACGAATTTCATCGTAGTTATGGGCTGAAAAACCAACGATGGGAACACTCGAGATTTCCGAACCGATCTTTCTGATCCGCTGTGTAGCCTCCATTCCGTCCATAACCGGCATTGAAAGATCCATTACGACCAAATCAGGCTTATGTTGCCGGACAAATTCAAGGGCCTTTTTGCCATTTACGACACAACTCACCAAGAAGCCCATTTTCGATAGTTTGTGGTTGAGAACCAGTCGGTTCGTCGCGTTGTCATCGACCACAAGTATATGCTTGCCCTTATTTTCATTTGGTGGAGGTGCTGTCATCGCCTGATTCCAAGATTATCGGTACGTGTCAGGAATTGCGGGTAATTTGAATGAGAATGTCGAACCCAATCCTGGCTTGCTTTCAAACCAGATGTCGCCGCCCAAAAGCTCTATCAGTTGCTTTGAAATAGATAATCCTAAGCCGCTGCCTCCATACTGTCTTGCCAGCGAATTATCGCCTTGATTGAAGGGCTGGAAGAGGTCTTGGCCGACATCCGCCGCGATTCCGATGCCGGTATCGGTGACTGAAAATTCAATCCATGAGTTCCGTTCGTCGTCTACTCGAAGTTCAGCTGAAATGGCCACACTGCCCTCATTTGTGAATTTCACTCCATTTCCAACCAGATTCATCAAAACTTGCTTCAACCTCTGAGGGTCGGTTTGAAATGTCCGTGGAACCTCCGCGGAAATATCGCTGCTCAGTTGAACGCCTTTCCTGGCTGCGTCGGGCCTGAACAGGGTTGCCACGTCGGAAATCACGTCGTGGATATGTGTCGACGCATACAATAGCGTCGTTTTCCCGACCTCCAGTCGGGTAAAGGTCAATACGTCGTCAACGATATTGTTCAAGTGTCGTGCCGAGGCCAAGCAGGTGGTTATAAATAATCTTTGTTCATCGTTGAGTTCGGTGTCCTCCAGGATTTCGAGAGTACCAATCACGCCGGATATGGGTGTTCGCAATTCATGACTGATGGTTGCCAAAAAACTCGACTTGGCCCGGTTTCCTTTTTCGGCCTTTTCCAATGCGGCCGATAGTTGCTCCGACTTTAGTCGCAATTCCCGAACCATTTCATTGAAGGAGTATGCGAGCAGCCGAACCTCGTTTGGTACGCCGGGCCCGGTAAATTCGGCCTTGGCGACCCTGTCACCATTGGCAATTCGATTGGCGACTTTGGAGAGGGAATGGATTGGCTCGGCGAACTTTATGGACAACCACCAAGAAGCAATCCCGCTCAGAAGCAAAGATATGACGGCGATTGATATTCCCGTTAACTGAACCTTTCTGGCATGCGCGATCAGTTCGCTGACAGGCTGCGGAACCATGACTCCCCATCCGGTTTCGGGAACAAAAGTGTGCCCTGCAATTACGTCAGCTTTCAATGGAGGTGCGTAAAAAACGCTTACCCCGGTTTACCGCGCCATCATTTTTTTAACGGCGGGAACGCTGCTTGCATCCTTTGACTGAGACTGCCAATCGCTGTTGGGGTGTGCGATCACCCTGCCAGTTGCGTCGACAATCATCGCGTGCCCCTTGTTGCCGAAGGCAACGGATCTTTGAATGTATTGCAGGTAGTCAGTCGCCATGGGGGCTAATATCAGTCGACCGTTGGAAATGCTCTTGGCGACGAAAAAGTATGGTTCACCAGCGAATCTCTCAATATCGGAAAATACAACCTCGCCTTCGGAGCCTTCTGCAAGAGAACGAATTTCGTTGAGCAGGTCCGGATCGGGTAATTGAGGTCGATCGTTGGACCGCGTGAATGCGACCTGCACTTCATCGTTGAAATCAAGAACTGCGACATATTCCAGGTCGAAATCTTCAAGGCCAATCGATCCAGTCAAGTCTGACCTGCGCTGGTTGAGCGCGCTGGCGTGTAGATCCGCCATCCGAGCAAACATGTTGATTTGGTTTTTGACGTCAAGCACATAACGCGACATCGCCAGCGATAGATTCTTTGCAACAACTAAATGCTTTTCTGCAACTGCGGCATATTCCTTATTCACAGCCGAGCGCTCAATCCAAATCGTAAGTCCTAATAATGGAAGCGACGAGAGCAAGAGCAGCGCCACGAAGAACATGGCTCGGAACCGGTTGCCATGCAGGAAATCATTCACGAATCCAAGTTTGAATTGGAGCACCTTGGGTCGTCCGGTGAATTCTAAGATCGACATTTTCTCTCGCAAATCAGTGACTGCTGGTTTGAGCTGTAATCAAGCAAGTATCGTGCCGATGGATTCTCAGGTTTTGGGACCGGAAATTAGCTTGTTTCAAAGATTGCAAATCTAGAGATTTGCAATTTGGAACTGGATTCGCAAATTGCAAAGGCGCAGTTATGCTGTTTCAAAAAACTCCGACGGATTACCGGTTTCAGAATCAAGTCTGCTTGGTCCGCAGTGCGGCCATTCGTTGAATGCGCAGCAAAAGACCGCTCCCCGTCCATTCTGGCTGTCGCTCCGGCACATCTCACCGCCTTAAGCGGGCCTGGTTTCGAGCTGCATGAGCGTTTCAAGCCCGGCCCGGGGGATCTCCCGTCTTCCAGCACCTTTTGCACCCGCGCGCGGGACTTAGGCAACAAGTATGGCCTGAGGCTGTTTGTGGAGCTCCTGCCTTGACCGCCGCGCGGACCAAGGTGCGACCAATCCGGGCAGTGGGCAAGGTCTGGCGGATCGCTGTTCGGTCGACCGCTGCGCAGCCGGTTGCCGCGATCATCGTTCCTAATGTGTTTGCGGACTTTCCGGACGTTATCCGTCCTCATCAATTGGTGCACACGGCCCTGAGCGGACATTGGAGTCGATTGCGGCGAATGACCGGAACGAGCTCGAGGCACGTCATATTGGGAGACGAACGAAGGTCGACCTACCCATCGCAACCGTTATGGCGTCGCCACATAGTTGGGTCGTGCCCTTCCGGGACTCTGGTGCATGGGTCATCCGAATAGCCGCGCAATACGCTGTATCTTCGGACTTGCTCATCGTTAAGAAGAGCGGGTGTTTCGAGATGTCTCGACAGATGAATCAAACGCAAATTAGCTCTGGCTTCGGCAGCTATAGCTAAGAGCCTCGCGAGCTCTTCTTGCGAAATTTCGGCATCTTCGAAAGCAGCGCTCACGGCTGCTTCGGCTGAAATAAAGCGCTCGCCTGCCGCGATGGCCTCCACTCGCATCTCCTCAAACAACTTGGTAATCGCAGCAACTTGGTTGCTAGAGAGCGCAAGTTCTTCCTGAAGCTCCAGCAGATGGGCTGGGCCGGGAAGACCGTTTAACTCCGCAGGAAGAGCCAGGCCCCAGCCACCACCACGGCGAAGCTCAGCTATGTCTTCATCGGAAAGACTTTTGATCTCCCGTGCCTCGAAACCGGCATAAGGTGTACCACTATGATTGTGCTCGTTATCTTGTGCAACTGTCGACATAGGCATGGCGAGCAAAACAACTGCCGTGAACAAAAGAAACTTCATTAGCGTTCCATTCCAACGAGATCGCGGTTGCGCCATACAAACTAGAGTACCGGCTTTCATGCGCCGCACACAAGCCTGACTTGGCGCAGCCGCAGCGAATGCTAGATTGCCCGTATTAAGGACTAGACTGGACGGAAAGCGGACGTTCTTTGCGATTTCTATGAATGGCTAAAACGTGCCGTAAGTGAATGGTGAATTTTGGCTGTAGGACCAGCATAGCTGCTGTTAGTTCTTAGAACCCTTGCCGAAAATGGCGACATGCAACGGGCATCCAACGTTAGAGTGTTGAATGCCCGCGCTCAAGCATTTGGATTTTATGCCAGCCATGTCTGCGGACGTCGCTTGATTACAGAGCCCGCTTGGAGAAGTACCAGTCGACGTAGTCGTAGCCTTCCCCGGCCCGGGTCTTTGCGAGATCGGCGGTTGCCGGTGGCGGAACTATGACGTTTTGGCCCGGTTGCCAGTTTTCCGGTGTTGCGACCTTGTTGGCGTCGGAGATTTGCAAGGCCTCCACCAGGCGGACGAATTCGGCAACCGAGCGGCCGTTGGTCATTGGATAGTAGGCCATCGCTCTCAAGATGCCGTCCGGGTCGATAATGAAGGTGGCACGAACAGCCGATGTGTCGGATGCGCCAACCTGGATCATGCCGTAAGCATTGGCGACTTGCATGGACAAATCCGCGATGATCGGGAAAGGAATCTCAACATTGAATTTTTCTTCGATGTTCCGCATCCAGGCTATGTGTGCGTAGTGGCTGTCGATGGACAGGCCGAGCAGTGCACAGTTCAACCGGTCGAACTCTGGCTTAGCCTGCGCAAAACCGATAAATTCGGTTGTGCATACGGGCGTGAAGTCGGCCGGATGGGAGAAAAGCACCAGCCATTTTCCACGATAGTCAGACAGGCTGATTTGCCCATGTGTTGTCGGGGCAGTGAACGCTGGGGCTGGCTTGTTCAACTCCGGGAAAGCGGGACGGATTTCAGGGTGGTTCGTCATAGGTTACTCCATCACTTGAGATTGATGGCTTGAACTTGCAGGATTTTGAAAATAAAAAGAAACGAATATAAGGAACTACTGTGATCGACTTTCTCGATTAATCTTCTCATGTATCGACCAAACATCCGGCATTTGGAATTCCTGGCAGCTCTTGATGAAGAGGCGCATTTCGGTCGGGCGGCCGAACGATGCCGCGTGACCCAGTCCACCTTGAGTGTGGGGATCAAGGAGCTGGAGGCAGGGCTTGGTGTCCGTGTTGCGGAACGGACCAAGCGCAGCGTGCAACTCACCCCGGTCGGCCGGGAGTTGGCCCGCCGGGCACGTTCGATCCTGTCCGACGCCCGCGCTTTTGTTGACTATGCGCACAGCCAGAAAGGGCTTTTATCCGGCGATTTCCGGGTCGGTGCCATCCCGACCCTGGCGCCGTACCTCCTGCCAAAGGTTCTACCGGATATTCGGATCCGGTATCCAGACCTGCGCCTGTACCTCCGCGAGGGGGTGACAGATGACTTAATTCCAGCACTTCAAGATGGACAGCTCGACGCCATTTTGATCGCCTTGCCGTATGATTTGGGTGATTTGGCTGTTTTTCCGATGTTTGAAGATGGCTATCAACTCGCAGTGCCGGCATCACACGAGCTGGCTGCTTGCGCGTGCCTTGCCAAGAGCGACCTTTCTCAGCTTGAGATGATGCTTCTGGAAAAGGGGCATTGCTTACAAAGACATGCGTTGTCTGCGTTTGGCAACGACGGACCGGCACAGGACCACAGTTTCGAGGCAACGAGCCTGCCTACCCTTGTTGCGATGGTGGCAGAAGGGCTTGGGACGACGTTGCTCCCGGATCTGGCGATCCGCGCAGGTGTCACGCACGGATATGATGTCAGGCTTGTGCCGTTAGAAGGTGCCTTGCCCCGGACAGTCGCGCTTGCCTGCCGAAGGCAGTCTTCCCGGAAACAGGATATTGCGAGCTTGGCAGAGGTGATGACGGAAGCCTCTGGCCCGTAAAGCTCTCAGTGAAGCTGTTTGAATGCTGCGCATCTGTGTAGCACTCAGGCCATGGCTCCTGCTTGTGGCTCAAGGACCAGCAGATCGGCAAGCGCGGAGTTCCCGCCCACAAGGTCTTCCAGTGTAAGCCCGTCGAGCGCGCCATAAAAAGCTCCGAGGGCGACGGACAGGGCCGATTTAAGACGGCAGGCCGGTGTCAATGGGCAAGTGTTTTGCGTGCCTTGAAAACACTCGGCGAAGGCTGTGGTATCTTCGAAAGCCCGGATCACCTCACCGACATTGATTTCCGAAGCGGTCCGCGCCAGCAAGATCCCCCCACCGCGGCCGCGTGTTGTTTTCAGATATCCCTTTTGTGACAAGAGGTTCACCACCTGGGCGATATGGGTTTCCTTGGCATGACAGGCTCTGGAGATCTCACCCTTTGTGACGACCTTTTGCGGATGAACCCCGCAGAACATAAGGGTCCGCATGGCCAGATTTGTTCTTGTCGTCAAGCGCATGGTTTCGCCCTCTCTTTAATGCATAAACTGGATACATCTTTTCTTGTTCTTTCGCAAATCTCAGAGGTGTTGGAGACACTGACGCTCATGGACAGCAATACTCCGGTCTATGCTCCGTCCAGGAAATTTCTGTCAGAATGAAATAAGTATATTAAAAACAATTCAGTAAGTGAGCATGCGTCAATTTCGCGCAATATTTTCATATTTATGAATGTTTTTACGTATAGCCAAATTTTTCAGTGAGTGATAGCAAAGCTCTTAAAGGTGTATTTGAGATACATATTCAAGCGGAGCCTTTCTATGGAACTCGATGTTGTCGAGCTGTCGCGCCTGCAATTTGCGATGACAGCCATGTATCACTTCCTGTTCGTGCCCTTGACTCTTGGTCTTTCGATCCTCGTCGCCATCATGGAGACGGTCTATGTCATGACCAACCGTCCTATCTGGCGGCAGATGACCAAGTTCTGGGGCACCTTGTTCGGGATCAACTTCGTTCTGGGCGTTGCGACCGGGATCACGATGGAATTCCAGTTCGGCATGAACTGGAGCTATTACAGCCACTATGTCGGGGACGTATTCGGAGCGCCGCTGGCCGTTGAGGGGCTGATGGCCTTCTTCTTGGAAGCGACCTTTGTCGGCCTGTTCTTTTTTGGATGGGACAAGCTGTCCAAGGTCGGTCATCTGACGGTCACGTGGCTGGTCGCGATCGGGTCCAATTTTTCCGCGCTTTGGATTCTGATCGCCAACGGCTGGATGCAGAATCCGGTCGGCGCTCAGTTCAATCCGCTGTCCATGCGGATGGAGATGAAGAGTTTTTACGATGTTGTCTTCAACGAAGTGGCACAGGCGAAATTCGTGCACACGGTGTCGGCCGGTTATGTGACGGCCGCCGTCTTCGTGTTGGGTGTCTCTGCCTGGTATTTGCTGAAAGACCGTCATACGGAGTTGGCTCGCCGGTCGATCGCCGTGGCCGCGAGTTTCGGTCTGGCCTCGGCACTGTCGGTGGTCGTACTGGGTGATGAGAGCGGCTATTCGGTTACCCATTCCCAGAAAATGAAGCTCGCCGCCATTGAGGCCATGTGGGAGACGGAGCCAGCGCCCGCGTCGTTCACGGCCTTCGGTTTTCCGGACCAAGAGGCGCGCGAAACACATTATGCGCTCCATGTCCCTTATGCGATGGGATTGATCGGAACACGCTCACTCACTGAAGAAATTCCGGGAATTGCCGAGCTTGTCGAGGACGCAGAGGTGCGCATCCGCTCTGGCATCAAGGCCTATGATGCGCTCATGGACATCCGCAAGGATCCGACCCAAGCACCGGCAGACGCGACTGCCCTGTTCGAGCAGCACGGCAAAGATCTCGGTTTCGCCTATCTGCTGAAACGCTATGTGGATGATCCGCGGGATGCCACCGCAGCCGACATTGCCAAGGCGGCTGAAGATACGGTGCCGACTGTCTGGCCGCTGTTCTGGGCCTTCCGCATCATGGTCGGTCTCGGTTTCGCCTTCATCGGTGTCATGGCCTATTTCTTCTATGTAGCAAGCTTCAAGAAGATGACCTTTCCGCGCCCTGCGCTTTATCTGGCCGTCATCATGATCCCGGCGCCCTGGATTGCGGCGGAACTCGGCTGGTTCGTTGCCGAATATGGCCGTCAGCCCTGGACTGTGGACGGTGTTCTGCCGACGGCGCTCTCCGTCTCGCACCTGAGCATCACACAGGTCGCCATGACGCTTGCCGGCTTCATTGCCCTCTACAGCGTTCTCTTCCTGATCGAGATGGGTCTGATGATCAAATACATCCGCAAGGGACCTTATCTCGACGTGCCGGAAATGGCAGCGGTCGCTGGTTCCGCCCCTTCAGCTTCACGGTCTGCTCCGGCAGCCGGTCTCCAGCCTGCGGAGTAAGTTCCATGATCTTGCACGAACTCATCGATTTCGAAGTCCTGCGTGTCATCTGGTGGCTGTTGCTGGGTGTGCTGTTGATCGGCTTTGCCCTGACTGATGGCTTTGACATGGGGGTGGGCGCCCTGCTTCCCTTCGTTGCGAAGACCGACCTCGAGCGCCGGGTGGCCATCAATACCGTCGGCCCGGTCTGGGAAGGCAATCAGGTCTGGTTCATCCTTGGGGGTGGCGCGATTTTCGCCGCCTGGCCGCCGCTCTATGCGGTGAGCTTTTCCGGATTTTACATGGCGATGTTCCTTGTGCTCGCCGCCCTCATCTTGCGGCCGGTCGCCTTCAAGTACCGATCCAAACGCGATGACGCGCGGTGGCGGCAGACGTGGGATTGGGCCTTGTTCATTGGCGGTGCGGTGCCGGCGCTTATTTTTGGCGTGGCCGTCGGCAATGTCCTGCAGGGCGTGCCCTTCCGGTTCACCGAGGATCTGATGCCATTCTATGAGGGCTCTTTCTTTGGACTTCTCAATCCATTTGCGCTTCTGACCGGGCTTACATCGTTGGCCATGCTGATCATGCATGGTGGGGCCTGGCTGTCGCTCAAGGCCGACGGTGTCGTTGCCGGGCGGGCGCGTGTTTATGGCAGCTACGCGGCAGCCGGGTCTTTGCTCGGCTTTCTCCTCGCCGGTCTGTGGTTGGCCATCGGGTTGGACGGCTATGCGTTTACAAGCCCCAGCGTGACGGATGGCCCGTCCAACCCGCTCTTTTCCGATGTTGCAAAAGGGGGCAGCTGGCTTGCCGCCTACGCTGTCAGGCCCTGGATCATAATCGCACCTGTTCTTGGAATTGTCGGCGCGGCCCTGACCTTTCTGGGTCTGCGGGCTGGCCGGGAAGTCTCGACCCTGCTCACATCCAAGCTTGCGATCCTTGGCATGATCTCAACCGTCGGACTGACGATGTTTCCGTTCATTCTGCCGTCATCAATTGACCCGAACTCCTCGCTCACGGTTTGGGACAGCTCATCATCACACCTGACCTTATTTGTCATGCTGGTGGCGACGGTGATCTTCATGCCGCTGATCCTGGCCTACACCGCGTGGGTCTACAAGGTGCTGTGGGGCAAGGTCACGGAGGAAGATGTGCGGTCGAACACGGACACCGTTTACTAAATAAGGAGGATAAAACGATGTGGTATTTTGCTTGGATATTGGGGTTGTTCGCTGCCGCCATGTTCGCCGTCGTAAACGCGATGTGGCTTGAGCTGCAACAAGACAATGCCGTCTTCGCCAACGCTCGGTCAAAGGGTGCGTCCTCCGCTGATGGGAGGCTGCATCATGGATAAGACTACGATCGATCGGCGAAATTTTCTAAAGCTCACCGCGCTCAGTGCCGGTGCTGCGGGCACCGGAGCTGGTTTGACGGCCAAACCCGCGTCTGCCGCTCCGGTTGAGACGAGCGCCAAGATCCTCATTCTTGGGGCTGGCGCCGCCGGGACAGCGCTGGCCAACCGGCTGTCGGACCGGCTCAATGGGGCTGAGATCACGCTGCTCGATCCGCGTCAGGATCACTACTATCAGCCCGGCTATACGCTGATTGCTGCCGGTCTCAAGCCATCCGGCTACTCCGTAACCAAGACGTCAGATTGGCTGCCCCGGTCAGTGAAATGGATTGCGGAAAGCGCCGCGGAGATCGACCCGGATACCAAAACGGTTACGACGACCAGTGGAACGATACTCGACTATGACTATCTGGTTGTCGCGACCGGTCTCAAGCTTGATTACGATGCCATCGACGGCATGTCACTGGATCTGATCGGCACAAACGGCATCGGCTCCGTGTATGCCGGGCCGGAGTACGCCGCCAAAACCTGGGCAGCGATGGACCGCTTTACCGATGAAGGCGGCACCGGGTTGTTTACGCGTCCGGCAACAGAAATGAAGTGCGCCGGTGCGCCGCTCAAATACACCTTCCTGACGGACGACTACGCGCGGCGCAAGGGCAATCGCGGCAAGGTCGAGATGCTCTATGCCGCCCACAGCGGAAGCTTTTTCTCTGTTCCCATCGTGAATGAGAAGGTGCGGATGCTGTATGACGAGCGCGGGGTCAAGAGTGTCTACAATCACGTGATGACAGCCATTGATCCGGGCCGAAAGGTCGCGACCTTCCAGACCCCCGACGGCCCTCAAGAAATCGGCTTTGATTTCACCAATGTGATCCCGCCCATGCGCGCTCACGATGTGGTCAAAAAGAGTCCGCTGTCTTGGAAGACGGGTAAGTGGGTCGCAGAAGGCTGGGTAGAGGTCGACAAGGCAACCTTGCGCCATTCCCACTATTCGGAGGTCTTTGCTGTCGGCGATGTGGCGGGTGTGCCCAAGGGCAAGACCGCGGCCAGCGTCAAATGGCAGGTTCCTGTTGTCGAGGATCACCTTGTGGCGCAGATCCAGGGCAAGGAGGGCACGGAAGCCTATAACGGTTACACCTCCTGTCCGCTGATCACCAAGATCGGCCGGGCCATGCTGGTGGAGTTCGATTACCAGAATAATCTCACACCGTCTTTTCCGGGCCTCATCGCACCGTTGGAAGAGCTATGGGTTTCCTGGCTCATGAAGGAGGTTGCTTTAAAGGCGACCTACAACGCCATGCTGCGCGGCCGCGCTTAAGACAAGGAAGGAGCTCCCCATGAAAGAACTTTCTCCCGGTATGATGATCGCGGTTTTCGAAGAGATCTTCGGGCCGTATTTGTTCTGGGCCATGGTCGCAGTCGCCGCTGTCATCACAATCGCCTATTTCTATGTCCTGATCCGCGACCGGTCGATGTCCATGCGCAAGTTTCTTCTTGCACAACTGTCGATGCCTGTCGGGGCTGTGGCCGCGATCTGGTTTGTGCAGGTGATGACCCATTCGGGCATGAGCGACCTTGGTGGACCGATCGACGTGATTGTCTATCTCGCCGTCGGGGCGGTTGGCGCTATCGGAATGGCTATCCTGGTCTACACGCTTCAGTCTCTGATCCTTGGTAAACCTCAGCCGCGCTGGTGAGGCGACCATGATCACCGCCACCCCTGACACCCAGGCTGCTGACGGGGTCTTGAACCGTCTGGAGCACTACCCGGTCACCTTTTTTGCTATCGGCATGGGCCTGTTGGGCTTGACCCTGGCCTTGCGCGGCGCAGAGCGCGCGTGGGGCCTTACACTGCCGCTACCCGAAATTGCGCTGCTTGTCTCAAGTCTGCTGCTTGCGGTTGTTGCGGCAGGCTATCTGGCCAAGGCAATTCGCATGCCGTCGGCTGTGATCGCCGAGTGGCACCACCCCGTCAAGATTGCTTTCTTTCCAGCCATCTCAATCTCGATGATCTTGTTGGCGACCGCGCTCCTGCCGCTTTTTCCGGACACGGCCGAAGCGGTCTGGCTGATTGGCGTGAGTGTGCAAGGGGGGCTGTCGCTGGCCGTGATCGGCAGTTGGATCAGCCGCCGATCCTTCCAGACCCCGCATTTGTCCCCGGCCTGGTTCATCCCGGCGGTCGGGAATGTGCTGGTGCCGGTGGCTGGGGTCGAACTTGGCTACGTCGACCTGTCGTGGCTGTTCTTCTCGGCGGGCCTTGTGTTCTGGCTGGTGCTTTTGACCCTGGTCATGAACCGCCTGGTTTTTCATGATCCCTTGCCCGGGCGGCTTGTGCCGACGCTGACCATCCTGATTGCCCCTCCGGCGGTCGCCTACGTGGCATGGAGCCGTCTGGTGCCGGATCCGGGGCCGTTCGGACAGATCCTTCTCAGCTTGGGTTATGTTTTTTTCCTGATTGTCGTGACGCAGGCGCAGCGGTTCCGAGACATCCCGTTTGCCCTGTCGTGGTGGGCTTTGTCCTTCCCTGTTGCCGCCTTGTCGATCGCGAGCTTCGTCCATGCCGAGGAGACAGGATCAGCCGCCTACCGCGTGCTCGGAACCCTGGTGCTCGTTCTGCTCGTTACGATCATTACGCTTCTTTTGGTGCGCACAGGCAAAGCGATCGCCCGCAAAGAAATCTGCTTGCCGGAATAATCTATCTTTGAAAAGGAGAAACCGATGAAACTGAAAACTCTTGCAACCGCTCTTGCAGGAAGCGTCCTGCTTGCTCTTGCACCGGTCAAGGCCGAGGAGCCAGACAAACTGGTGACGATCCTGACCGCGCCCGAGCCGCAAACGCAACTGATGGCCATGGTGCTGACCATGCAGTCAATCCAGCAAGACAAATCTGCCCAGATCCTGTTGTGTGGCCCAGCTGGCGATTTGGCCCTCAAGGACGCCCCCGCAAGCGCGACAACCGGTCAGGCACCGAAAGACATGAGCCCGCAGGGTCTGATGCAGAAGATCATGCAAGCCGGTGGCAAAGTTGAGGTCTGCGCGATCTACCTTCCCAATAAAGGAGCTGGTTCAGAAGCGCTGCTGGACGGGATCAGCGTCGCAAAACCGCCCGCAATGGCCGCTGCCATTATGGCTGATAACACGCGGGTCATGTCGTTTTAGACTTTCATTGAAGGCCGGTTCAACCGACGAAGGCAAGCTCCAGCACTTAGTGGAAAGCGGACATTCCTTTTATTTCAAAAGAATGTCCGCTCAAGGCCGGAAGTGCTGAACAATGACTCTGGGGCAAGCGTCTGAAAAGTCTGAAATACATTTGGAAAGCTCACCCAAGAAAACGGCTGCGCATTATTCAGTCGAGCGCATGACCGTGGTCGGGTTTGACCTGGAAAGACGATGGCATATCCGAATGGATGTTCGGCACACACTTCTCGATCGACGAGCAGCGGAACCGCGCGGATGAAGCGCCTTCTCGACCGAACGGGGCAAGCTGCAGGTATTGGCGGCTGGGAAATCGACCTAGAGACAGATAAACTGCTCTGGACTTAAGAGACGCGGCGGATCTATGGTGTGGGAAACGACTATTGTCCGAGTGTCTCGGAGTAGATCGCGTTCTACGCTCCGGAGGCCCGGAAGACGATCACAAAGGCGGTGGAAAAGCGTCTCGATGACGATAGGCCCTGGGACTTCGAACTGCCTTTTGACAGGGCAACGGGAGAAAGAATCTATGTCTGTGCGCACGGCGAGGCCGTATTTCAGAATGGACAGGCGACTCTTCTTTTCGGGGCCCCGAAGGAAATCCTGAAGGAAGCACTGGAAAAGTGCCGCTCAAAAAACAGAGCTTGCTTGCGCAATCGCTGAGACTGGACGTTTTCCGTTCCATTTTACACGAGCGGTTGAACAGAAGCAAGAACAGTCCCCGGACTGGCTTCCGTTCGTTGGATTGTCGGAATCTAAAGTCCTGCTAGATCGGCCAGCGTTTTCGGGTCAATACCAAGGAGCACTCTGGCGGATTGAATTTGCGAAGAGGTGATCATATAGCAACCTCAATATCAATAAATTAATGCATATTACATCAATTAATATGCCTCAATTATGAGTATCGGTGCTCGGTCTGGATAAAGCATATCAAATGCAATTTGACCAACTTCTGGTAACACTTGGTGTTGTCTTCCTCGCGGGATTGGCAGCGGATCAGCTCGGCCGAATGACGCGTTTTCCTCGCGTCACCATGCTGATCTTGCTCGGTGTAATGGCCGGAAACACCGGTTTCGGACTACTGCCGAACTATATCGCGAATTGGTTTGATGAGCTTGCAGTCATTGCTTTAACGATGGTGGCCTTCCTGCTCGGAAACTCTTTAACGAAGAATACCCTTGCGCAGCATGGGCGCGCGATTCTAGCGATCTCGCTTTCGATCGTTGTGTGCACCCTTGTTATTGTCTCGTTCGGCTTGACGGCAATCGGCTTACCTATAGGACTATCTGTGCTGCTTGCCGCGCTTGCAACGGCGACTGACCCAGCAGCCGTAGCCGACGTTGTCCGGCAATCTGGTCTCCGCGGTGGGTTCGTCGATTCTATTAAAGGGATCGTTGCGATTGATGACGCTTGGGGGTTGATTTTCTTCAGTTTTGCATTGGTTCTGGTTAGCCATGCAAATGGGTGGCCCGATTTCATTGCAAGAGCTTCTTGGGACCTCGGAGGCGCAGCAATGTTAGGCTGTGTGATTGGATTTCCATCGGCTTTTCTGACTGGGCGTCTGAAGCCTGGTGAACCGATGCAAGCAGAGGCAATCGGGATTGTGTTTCTTACGGCCGGTCTTGCACTTTTATTAGAGGTATCTTTTCTAATCACCGGAATGACTGTAGGAGCAATTATTGCAAATTTTGCGCGTCATCATGATCGACCCTTTTATGAAATCGAACACATTCAGTGGCCCTTTATGATTTTATTCTTCTTGCTCGCCGGGGCTACACTAGAGTTCGAGGC
>NZ_JASHII010000017.1:0-19971 GCF_030733765.1 Roseibium sp. MMSF_3247 | reverse complement strand
GTCATGGTGATTGCAGCGGTCAGCGTCGTCTTGCCGTGGTCAACGTGGCCAATCGTGCCAATGTTGACGTGCGGCTTGTTGCGCTCAAACTTTTCCTTCGCCATCGGAGTACTCCGTTTCTCTAATTCTTAATTAATTCAAGAGGTTGGGGTCAGGCGTATTTCGCCTGAACCTCTTCGGCGACAGCCTGCGGCACCTGCTCGTAGTGATCGAACACCATCGAGTACTGAGCGCGGCCTTGAGACATGGAACGCAGGTTGTTCACATAACCAAACATGTTGGCCAGCGGCACCATTGCGGTGATGACAGTCACGATGCCCCGGTTCTCCGTACCCGCGATCTGGCCGCGGCGGGAGTTCAGGTCACCAATCACGTCACCCATGTAATCTTCAGGGGTAACAACCTCGACCTTCATGACCGGCTCAAGGAGCTTAGGTCCGGCCTTGGCAATTCCCTCGCGGAAACCGGCACGGCCGGCGATCTCGAACGCAAGGACCGAGGAGTCAACATCGTGGTAGGCACCATCGGTGAGAGTTGCCTTGATGTCGAGCATCGGGAAGCCGGCCAGCGGACCAGACGACATGACGCTCTCGATACCCTTGCTAACGCCCGGAATGTACTCTTTCGGAACGTTACCGCCGACAATCTTGCTTTCGAAGACGAAGCCTTCGTTCGGCTCTGCCGGTTCGATCGTGAGCTTGATGCGAGCGAACTGACCGGAACCACCAGACTGCTTCTTGTGGGTGTAGTCCACGTCTGCTGTTTTGGTAATGGTTTCGCGGTAGGCGACCTGCGGCGCACCAATGTTCGCCTCAACCTTGAACTCGCGCTTCATGCGGTCAACAAGGATGTCAAGGTGCAATTCGCCCATACCAGCAATGATGGTCTGACCGGACTCTTCGTCGGTCTTAACCCGGAAGGACGGATCCTCAGCAGCCAGACGGTTCAGGGCGAGGCCCATCTTCTCCTGGTCGCCTTTGGTCTTCGGCTCAACCGCGATCTCGATAACCGGCTCAGGGAATTCCATCCGCTCCAGGATGACTGGCTTCAGCGGATCGCAGAGCGTGTCACCTGTTGTGGTATCCTTGAGACCTGCGATCGCAACAATGTCGCCAGCATATGCGACGTCGATGTCTTCACGCGAGTTGGAGTGCATCTGCATCATGCGACCGACGCGCTCTTTCTTATCCTTCACGGTGTTGAGCAAGGAAACACCCTTGTTCAAAACACCAGAATAGATGCGGCAGAACGTCAGAGAACCAACGAACGGATCGTTAGCGATCTTGAATGCCAGAATGCTGAGCGGCTCTTCATCAGAAGATTTACGTACCGCTTCGCCTTCGGTCTTCGGATCAATACCCTTAATGGCCGGAACTTCGACCGGGCTCGGCAGGTAATCAACAACTGCATCAAGAAGCGGCTGTACGCCTTTGTTTTTGAATGCAGAACCGCAGAATACCGGAACGAAGTCACCGTTGATGGTGCCCTTGCGGATCAGCTGCTGGATCTTCTCGAAGGACGGCTCTTCGCCTTCAAGATAAGCTTCCATAGCTTCTTCATCGATCTCGACAGCAGTCTCGATCAGGGCATCACGCATTTCCTGCGCACGGTCGGCAAGTTCAGCCGGGATGTCGACAACATCCCAAGCAGCACCGAGGTTCTCGGACTGCCAGATCAGCGCCTTCATCTTCAGCAGATCAACAACACCGGCAAATTCGCTTTCCGCACCGATGTTCAGCTGCATGACCAGCGGAGTTGCACCAAGACGGGACTTGATCATCTCGCAGCAGCGATCGAAATCGGCGCCGAGCTTGTCCATCTTGTTGACGAAAATCATCCGCGGGACGTTGTACTTGTCGGCCTGACGCCAAACAGTTTCGGTCTGCGGCTCAACACCAGCGTTTGCGTCCAGAAGAGCAACCGCACCGTCAAGAACTCGCAGGGAGCGCTCAACTTCAATGGTGAAGTCAACGTGGCCCGGGGTGTCGATGATGTTCAGGCGCTTTTCATTCCAGAACGCGGTTGTTGCAGCAGAGGTGATCGTGATGCCACGCTCCTGCTCCTGCTCCATCCAGTCCATGGTGGCGGCACCGTCATGAACTTCGCCGATCTTGTGGCTCTTACCAGTGTAGTAGAGGATCCGCTCGGTGGTGGTCGTCTTACCAGCATCGATGTGCGCCATGATGCCGAAGTTACGGTAGTCCTCGATTTTATGCGTGCGCGACATAGCGTCAGCCCTTCAAAGTCGAAATTACCAGCGATAGTGCGAGAATGCGCGGTTGGCGTCTGCCATCCGGTGCGTGTCTTCGCGCTTCTTAACTGCGGTACCACGGTTGTTTGCTGCATCGAGCAATTCGCCAGACAGACGATCAACCATTGTGGTTTCGTTGCGGTTGCGCGCAGCTGCGATCAACCAGCGAATTGCAAGCGCCTGACGGCGTTCGCTACGAACCTCAACCGGAACCTGGTAGGTCGCACCACCAACGCGGCGGGAACGAACTTCCACTTGCGGCATAACGTTCTCAAGAGCAGCGTGGAACACTTCGATCGGGTTCTCGCGGGTCTTGTTCTCGACCACGTCGAAAGCACCGTAAACGATGCGCTCTGCAGTGGACTTCTTGCCGTCGTACATGATGGAATTCATGAACTTTGTGACGACCATATCCCCGAACTTCGGATCCGGGTTGATTTCGCGTTTTTCGGCGCGGTGACGACGGGACATCTAATGTGCTCCTTACTTCGGCCGCTTCGCGCCGTATTTCGAACGACGCTGCTTACGATCTTTGACGCCTTGGGTATCCAGAACACCACGGATGATGTGGTAGCGGACACCCGGCAAGTCTTTCACACGGCCGCCACGGATCATCACAACCGAGTGCTCTTGAAGGTTGTGACCTTCACCCGGGATGTAGCCGATGACTTCGAAGCCGTTGGTCAGACGGATTTTCGCCACTTTACGCAGAGCCGAGTTCGGCTTCTTCGGAGTGGTTGTGTATACGCGGGTGCAAACACCACGCTTCTGCGGGCAGGCCTCCATGGCCGGCACTTTGTTCCGCTTCGGCGGATCTTTCCGCGGCTTGCGGATCAACTGGTTGATGGTCGGCATTCTGTGCCCTTTACCTTGTCCATCCAAAAACTTTTGTTCAACTGCAGCCCCCCGCTGACGCCGCATGTGTTCAAACATGCAGAATCGCGCCCGCGCGCTCCATTTGGAGCGGCCGGCGCTGCGAAAAACCAGAGGACCACGAGTTGCCTCGCGGTCATGCAATCGACGCGTATTCGCCTATGTGACCCGGCAGCGTTTAAGAGGACTGTGTCCTGCGCTCTCGTGAAGCGCTGGAGGGTTCGCTCTTACCGCCTGCCCTTGGGATGCGCGGAACCTACTCAGATGCACCCTTTGCGTCAAGTGATTTGTTGGAAATTCCGCATTTCCGCAAAACCGCAGAAATCTGCGTCATTTTTCTCCACCAGGCTCCGTTCGATTGTAAGATTATTTCGTCAACCAAGCTTCTGTTGTTCGTTTGTGATTTGGCAGGTAGATCGGCCGATTCCAAACAGTGAATAAATGGTTAAGCCAGTGATTCAAATCATGCCAATCCTGCAGGTTTCATCAAGCAAACAGGGCCGGCACCGAATTCCGGCTACTGATTCCAATATTAGCATGGCAGCTATGCAGCAAACATGGCCCCAAAATCACTCTGTCGGTGCTGCGTAGGCGCCGGAAGAGTATGTGAGCTCATAGCTGTGGCTGTAGATTTCGAAAACATTGCCGAAGGGATCTTCCACATAGACCATACGATACGGTTTCTCACCAGGATAATATTCCCGGATCGGCATACGTTGTTTGCCGCCCGCAGCAACAATCTTCTCCACCAAACCCTCAACGTCGGGATCCTGAATACAGAAGTGAAATGTTCCATGCCTGCGGAAGTCAAGATTGTCCTCCGGCGGATTGTTCCCTTCAAACTCGAACAGCTCGATGCCAATTCTGTCTGAAGTGGCCAAATGGGCAATCCTGAGTTTGGTCCAGCCTGCTCCGAAGACATCGGTACACATGCGTCCGATTTCACTGTCGTCCTCGACCACCTCAGTGCTGGGCATGATGATGTAAAATCCTAGAACCTCGGAATAGAATTTGACTGCGGCATCAACATCCGGGACCGACAAACCGATGTGGGAAAATGAACGGGGGGTGATTTTCATGGTGTCTCTCCTTGTTTGACTACAAAGATAGGCCCCATCAGACATTTTGGATAATTATCATATATGATATTTGAAATTATTTTTTGTTATCCTCGAGGATATCGTGCTGAACTCGAACTGGCTGACGACATTCACTGTTCTTTGCGAAACTCAGAGCTTTACGAAAACAGCTCAACGTTTGAACATGACCCAGCCCGGTGTCTCACAGCACTTGAAGAAGCTGGAAGGTCAGATCGGACATGATCTGGTCATCCGGTCGGGCCGGATGTTTACGCTCACCCCCGCCGGGACGGCTGTATTGGAGTTCGGCAAAAGATGGCGGACACGCGAACAGGAATTGTTCGACACACTTAACCATGATGATCCCGGTGCAGGGACGAGCACCCTTGCGTGTTCCGGCAGCTTCGCCCTCTTCCTCTACCCGCGGCTTCTTCCCCTTATGGAAGACCGCCCGTCCCTGACGCTCCACCTTCAATCAATGCCGCAAAACAGGATCATTGATGGACTGGTGGACAATTCGATTGACCTTGGCGTGGTCAGCCAGAAGCCAAGCCACCCCCGACTTGAAGTGGAGTATCTGGCAAGGGAAGAATTGTGCCTCCTGATGCCTTCAGATTGCGCAACAAACCGGCCTGGTTTTGACGTGTTGCAGGACCTTGGCTTTATTGGGCATCCGGATGGTTACGCCTATGCCGACCGCCTGCTCGGCCTGAATTACCCCGACGAATATTCAGGAATCGCGAATTTGCGAATGCGCGGCAGCGTCAATCAGATCGGCCAAATCCCGATGCCAATGACATCAGGTTTCGGCTATACGGTGCTGCCACGCAGTGGCATCGATGCTTTCGCAAACCGCAGCCAAGTCGCTGTGGCTCAGTTGGAAAAACCCCTCTTTCAGGACCTTTGGATGTGCACGCTCCGAAACCGACCCTGGCCGGCGCGCCAACACCAAATCGCGGACGCGGTCCGGGACACTGCCCTGCGCCTCGGTGGATCGAATAAGTAGATCCCAAATGAAGACCCAGGCACCGGCTTCCCCGCGCCTGGATCATTCACTCTTGGTCCTGTGCTTATTTATGCCGCAGCCACAGAGTCCAGGAAGGTGTCGACCTCACCGCGGAGTTTCTCGGCATAGTCGGCGACTTCATCAGCGCCGCGCAAAACGACGAGTGATCCGTCGTCGGTTTCCCGGGCAGAGGTCACAACCATCTCCATTTCGGATTTGGCCGATTTTGTCTGCTCAACGGCCTGCACCACACTTTGAGCAATCGACTCTGTTGCAGACTCCTGCTGAGAGATAGAGGCAGCAATCGCTGTGGTGAAATTGCGAACTTCCTCCACGCGAGATGTGATCTCGTCGATCGCGGCCACCGCTTCATTGGTGGAGCCCTGGATGTCGGCAATCTGGTTGCTGATTTCTTCCGTGGCTTTTGCCGTCTGTGTTGCGAGCTCTTTCACTTCAGCAGCGACAACGGCAAACCCCTTGCCAGCCTCCCCGGCCCGCGCAGCCTCAATGGTTGCGTTCAAGGCCAAAAGATTGGTTTGCTCGGCGATCGCCTGAATAAGCGTGACCACCTCACCGATCTTGATCGCGGCATTAGACAGGCTGGTGACCCGCTGGCTGGATTTGTTCGCAGCTTCCGTCGCCCCTTGGACGCCCTCCGTGGTTTTGGACACCTGCGAGTTGATTTCCCGGATTGCGAAAGTGAGCTCCTGGGCCGCGGCGGCTGTTGTCTCAATGCTGCCGTTGGCCGAGTCCGCTGATCCGCTCGCTCCAGCTGCCCGCTCTGAAGATGCGCTTGCAAGACCGGACAATTCGGTCGCCGTTGTCTTCACAGTACCGATCCGGTCACCAACCGCGGTAAGCAAATGGGAGACATTTTCGCGAAACCGCGACACAAGACCTTCCACCAGATGCTGGCGGCGGGTTTGAGCATCTGCCGTTTCCGCAGCTTCCCGGGCAAGGCGCTGCTGTTCAAAAATTCGATCCCGGAAAGCAGCGATCGACCGGGCCACGGTCCCGATCTCGTCCTTGCGATCCGCATCAGTGAACTGGATCTCGGTGTCACCGGCTGCAAGCGCTTCAGCTTCCTGGACCGTCCGTGCCAGTGGCTTTGTAATCGACTGGATCAGGAAGTGGGAAGCGATTGCCAGGAGCAGAACCAACCCAAGGGCGATCCCAGCAAGCCAAACAAGGTTCTTCTGAAATGCGGCTTCAATGTCATCCACGTAGGCGCCGGTCCCGATCACCCACTCCCAAGGCTGGTACATCGTCACATATGCTGTCTTGCCTGCCGGATCGTCAGAATTCGGCCTGCGCCAAACGTAATCATGAAAACCACTGCCCTGGCTCTGCACGATGTCATAGAAAGTCGGTAAACTGGACGACCCGAAGTCACGAATGAGGTCCTGGGAGGTCATGCCCTCCAGATCCGGCCGTGCGGGGTGCATGATCAGCGCGTCGCCGCGCAGGTTGACAAAGAGATAATTGCCGTTGTCATAGCGCATGCCGCGGATCGCCTCCTTGGCGAACTCTTGCGCCTGCTCTTCAGTGAACTCTCCGGCTATGCTTCGCTTATGGTAACTCTCAATCGTGCTCGTGGCCGCATTGACAAGATGGGTCAGGCCAATGCGCCGCTCCGCATACGACCGGTCGCGATCCTGGTAAGCCGCCGCGCCGAGGATTCCGATCAAGCAAAGAACCACCAGCCCCATGAGCATGCCCAATCGCATGCCAACTGAAATTCTAGAAAACATGTATAACCTCCGATTTGCAATTCAAAGTTTAGTGTTTTCCAGTTACGTAAACGAAAAGTGGATATTTTCCGTCAGACAACTTAGATTATAAATAAAATAAGCCTCCGCTTTTGACGGCGGAGGCAAAATATAAGGACAGATGACAATATTATTTAATTGTCCTAACGGAACTACCTACACCATGTCTTAGTCGGCAAGCGTGACAATTGCCACGTTGCCCGACAGAGCATCATGATAGGCGCCTTCATAGATCGGCTCATCCGGTTCACCGTCGATGACACCGATTTGATCCAGTTCCGCTTCCGTGAAGCCTTGCGATGACAGAGCTTCCAGGGTCTTGCGCACGGCATCGTCATCATCTGGTGCTGTCAAAAGAGCATGGATTGTGATCGCTGCATCCGGAGATGTATTTTCATCCTGCCAGACACGGCCGATGACGATGTAGACCACGGGGTCCAGTTCCAGGTCATTATCATTCATGAGGGCAACCCTCCTTAACTCGTTCGATACGAGAAAAGCCGCCCGGAGGCGGCCTTTCATGATTTGACTGTTGCCGAAGCTTATTCCGCAGCGCCGGTCATGTCTTCCAGAAGGCCTTCCGCGGCACTTTCCGAAGACTGAGCCCGCTGCGCTTCCTGGATCAGGTCGTCGCGATGAGTTGCAATCTTGCGGATCCGCTTCATGACCCCGCCTGTACCGGCCGGGATCAGACGGCCAACAATGACGTTCTCCTTGAGGCCGACCAACGGGTCGGTCTTGCCGTTGACCGCCGCGTCGGTAAGAACGCGGGTCGTCTCCTGGAAGGAGGCGGCGGAGAAGAACGAGCGTGTCTGCAACGACGCCTTGGTGATCCCGAGCAGAACCGGTGTGCCTTTCGCCGGGTCCTTGGCATTGTCGATGGCCCGTTGATTGGCCTCTTCAAAGTCGATCCGGTCGATCTGCTCACCTGAGAAGAATTCGGTCTCACCTGGATCGGTGATCTCGACCTTCTGCAGCATCTGACGGACAATCACCTCAATGTGCTTGTCGTTAATCACAACGCCCTGCAGACGATAGACTTCCTGGATCTCGTTGACGAGGTAGGCAGCGAGTGCCTCAACGCCTTTAACGGCCAGAATGTCGTGCGGTGCCGGGTTACCGTCGAGGATGTACTCACCCTTTTCAATGGCATCGCCCTCCTGAAGGTGGAAGTGCTTGCCTTTCGGGATGAGGTATTCGACGGGCTCGGCGCCCTCCTCTGCCGGATCGATGATGACACGGCGCTTGTTCTTGTAGTCGCGGCCAAAGCGGATCGTACCATCGATTTCTGCGATGATCGCATGATCCTTCGGACGGCGAGCCTCGAACAGTTCCGCAACGCGCGGCAGACCACCGGTGATGTCCTTAGTCTTGGCGCTTTCCAGCGGAATACGTGCAAGCACGTCACCGGCCTTGACCGATGCACCCGGCTGAACCGAGAGAACCGCGTCCACGGACAGCATCAAGCGGGCATCGGATCCACGCTGGTTTTTGGCAACGGAACCTTTGGCGTCTTTGATGACAACCGCCGGCTTGAGATCCGCGCCACGCTGCGAAGAACGCCAGTCGATGACAACACGCTTGGTGATACCGGTCGCCTCGTCGGCGGTTTCCTGAACAGAAGCCCCGTCAACCAGGTCTTCAAAGTCCACGACACCGTCAACCTCGGCAAGCATAGGACGTGTGTACGGATCCCACTCTGCGATCCGCTGACCGCGTTTGACCGCGTCACCTTCATCGACATGCAGCTTGGAACCGTAAGCAACACGATGCACGGCACGCTCATTGCCGTCGCTGTCGATGACAACGATGGACATGTTGCGGACCATGGCAATCAGATTGCCTTCCGAGTCGCGCTGTACAGAGCGGTTCCGGATCTTGACCGTACCGTCGACGTTGGACTCGATGAACGATGAGTCGACAACCTGCGCCGTACCACCAATGTGGAACGTCCGCATGGTCAGCTGGGTGCCCGGCTCACCGATCGACTGCGCGGCGATAACGCCAACAGCTTCACCCATGTTCACCGGAGTACCACGTGCAAGGTCACGGCCGTAGCAGGTCGCGCAAACACCGGTTTCCGTTTCACAGGTCAGAACCGAGCGGATCTTGATCTGCTGAACTTTCGCCGCTTCGATCGCATCAACATCCTTCTCGTCGATGAGACGTCCTTTCGGAACGATCACTTCGCCGGTGGCGTTGTTGATGACGTCTTCCGCCGTTGTCCGGCCAAGAACACGCATGCCGAGGGAGGCGATGACGTTACCGGCGTCAACAATCGGCGCCACGGTGATGCCGCGCTCAGAGCCACAATCCGGTTCAAGGATAATGGAATCCTGCGCAACGTCCACGAGACGGCGGGTCAAGTAACCGGAGTTCGCAGTCTTCAACGCCGTATCGGCAAGACCCTTACGGGCACCGTGGGTGGAGTTGAAGTACTCGAGAACCGAGAGACCTTCTTTAAAGTTCGAGATGATCGGGTTCTCGATGATGGACCCGTCCGGCTTGGCCATAAGACCACGCATACCGGCCAGCTGCTTCATCTGCTGAGGCGAACCACGCGCACCGGAGTGGGACATCATGTAAACCGAGTTCATCGGCTTCTGGCGTCCGGTTTCCTCATCAATCTGAACGGCCTTAATGCGGGCCATCATCTCGTCAGCGATCTTGTCGGTACATTTCGCCCAGGCGTCGACAACCTTGTTGTACTTCTCGCCCTGGGTGATCAGACCGTCATTGTACTGCTGCTCGTATTCGGTCGCGAGTGCCGCGGTTTCCCCGACAAGCTTCTGCTTGGTGTCAGGGATAACCATGTCGTCCATACCGAAGGAGATGCCGGCGTTACAGGCGTTCTTGAAGCCGAGCTGCATGATCCGGTCACAGAAGATAACCGTCTCCTTCTGACCGCAAGCACGGTAAACCGTGTCGATCATCTTGGAGATGTCCTTCTTGGTCATCAGCTTGTTGGCAACATCGAACGGCACTTCATGATGCTTCGGCAGAAGTTCTGCAATCAGCATCCGGCCCGGTGTTGTCTCGAAGATGTCGGAGGTCGGGTTGCCTTCGGCATCCACCGAACGGAACCGGCCCTTGATCTTCGTGTGCAGCGTGATGACCTTGTTGGCCAGCGCATGGTGGATCTCGCCGATATCGGAGAAAGCCATGCCCTCGCCCGGCTCTTTCTCTGCCATGATCGACAGATAGTAGAGACCGAGAACGATATCCTGCGACGGCACGATGATCGGGCCACCGTTTGCCGGGTGCAGAATGTTGTTCGTGGACATCATCAGCGTCCGCGCTTCCAGTTGTGCTTCGAGCGACAGCGGAACGTGAACAGCCATCTGGTCACCGTCGAAGTCAGCGTTGAACGCGGAACAGACGAGCGGGTGCAGCTGGATCGCCTTGCCTTCAATCAGGGTCGGTTCGAACGCCTGAATACCAAGACGGTGAAGAGTCGGCGCACGGTTCAGGAGAACCGGGTGCTCGCGGATCACCTCATCCAGGATATCCCAGACTTCCGGACGCTCTTTTTCAACGAGCTTCTTCGCCTGCTTGACGGTCGAGGAGAAACCCTTGGCGTCGAGGCGCGAATAGATGAACGGCTTGAACAGCTCAAGCGCCATCTTTTTCGGCAGACCACACTGGTGCAGCTTGAGTTCCGGACCCACGGTGATCACCGAACGGCCGGAATAGTCAACGCGCTTCCCGAGAAGGTTCTGACGGAAGCGGCCCTGCTTGCCTTTCAGCATGTCGGACAGAGACTTCAGCGGACGCTTGTTGGCACCGGTGATAACGCGGCCGCGGCGGCCGTTGTCGAACAGGGCGTCAACGGACTCCTGAAGCATACGCTTCTCGTTCCGGATGATGATGTCCGGAGCACGGAGTTCCATCAGGCGGCGCAGACGGTTGTTCCGGTTGATCACGCGGCGGTAAAGATCATTCAGATCAGACGTTGCAAACCGGCCACCATCGAGCGGAACCAGCGGACGCAGATCCGGCGGGATGACCGGAACAACGGTCATGATCATCCACTCCGGACGGTTGCCGGATTCCATGAAGGCTTCAATGACCTTCAGGCGCTTGGCCAGTTTCTTCGGCTTCAGCTCTGTCGTTGCTTCAGCAATCTCCTGGCGGAGCTTTTCAGACTCGCGCTCTAGATCCATCGACATCAGGATCTCGCGGATCGCTTCTGCACCGATCATCGCGGTGAAGGCGTCTTCGCCGTACTCGTCCTGGGCAGCAACGTAGTCTTCTTCAGACAAAAGCTGGTGCTGCTTGAGCGGGGTCAGACCCGGCTCCAGAACGACATAGTTTTCGAAGTATAGAACACGTTCCAGATCCTTCAGCGTCATGTCGAGCAGCAAACCAATGCGGCTCGGCAGGGACTTCAGGAACCAGATGTGCGCCACCGGAGCTGCAAGCTCGATGTGGCCCATACGTTCACGGCGTACACGGGAAAGCGTGACTTCAACACCACACTTTTCGCAGATGACGCCTTTGTATTTCATGCGCTTGTATTTGCCGCAAAGACATTCGTAGTCCTTGATCGGGCCAAAGATGCGCGCGCAGAAAAGACCATCACGCTCCGGCTTGAACGTCCGGTAGTTGATGGTTTCCGGCTTTTTGATCTCACCGAATGACCAGGACAAGATTTTCTCCGGGCTGGCCAGAGAGATCTTGATATTGTCGAAGGTCTGTGCGGGAGCCTGCTGGTTGAACAGGTTCATGACCTCATGATTCATGATCCATCTCCTTCGATGCTCGGCCGGGAGGTAAGTGCTGCTTACCTCCCCCAAACCGGCATTTCAGTCTAAAGGGGTCCGTTGGCGGGGTTATTCTGCAGCGTCTGCAGTTTCTTCCTCGCCAATCATGGGTGCGTCAGTCCGTTGAAGTTCAACGTTGAGACCCAGGGACCGCATTTCCTTCACAAGCACGTTGAAGCTTTCCGGAATACCCGCCTCGAAGGTGTCGTCACCGCGAACGATGGCCTCGTAGACCTTCGTACGTCCGGCAACGTCATCCGACTTGACCGTGAGCATTTCCTGCAGCGTGTAAGCTGCACCGTAAGCTTCAAGAGCCCAGACCTCCATTTCCCCGAAGCGCTGGCCACCGAATTGCGCCTTACCACCAAGCGGCTGCTGGGTGACGAGCGAGTACGGGCCAATCGAGCGGGCGTGGATCTTGTCGTCGACCAAGTGGTGAAGCTTGAGCATATAGATGTAGCCCACGGTCACCTTGCGGTCGAACTCTTCACCGGTCCGGCCGTCAAACAAAGTCGACTGACCGCTGGTGTCGAAGTCCGCGATCTTCAGCGCATCAACAACATCAGGCTCGCGGGCACCGTCGAAGACCGGCGTCGCAATGGACACGCCCTTCTTCAGCTGCTCGGCCAGTTTCACGACACCTTCGTCATCAAACTCCTTGACCGCATCACCCTTCATGTTGTCGCCGTAGATCTCGATGACCTTGCCACGAAGCTTTTCGATCTCACCGGTCTTGCGGTACTCATCGTACATTTCGCCGATGCGCAAGCCCATGCCGCGGCAGGCCCAACCCATATGGGTTTCAAGGATCTGGCCAACGTTCATGCGCGACGGAACGCCGAGCGGATTGAGAACGATGTCGACGTGCGTGCCATCTTCCAGGAACGGCATGTCTTCACACGGGTTGATCTTGGAGACCACGCCCTTGTTACCGTGACGGCCGGCCATCTTGTCGCCCGGCTGAAGCTTGCGCTTCACGGCAACGAAGACCTTGACCATCTTCATGACGCCTGGCGGCAGTTCATCACCGCGCTGCAGCTTCTCGACCTTGTCGATGAACCGCTGCTCGAGACGCTTCCGGCTGTCGTCGTACTGACCGCGCAGAGCTTCAATCTCGGACATGAACTTCTCGTCGTCGGTGGCAAACTGCCACCACTGCGAGCGCGGGAAGTCGTTGAGAACGTCCCCGGTCAGCACAGTGTCCTTCTTGAAGCCCTTCGGACCAGCAACTGCGGTCTTGTCCATCAGCATCTCGGCCAGACGGCCATAGACGTTGCGGTCAAGGATTGCCTGCTCGTCGTCACGGTCTTTTGCAAGACGTTCGATTTCTTCACGCTCGATCGCCATCGCACGCTCGTCTTTTTCAACGCCGTGGCGGTTGAAAACACGAACTTCAACGACGGTGCCGGAAACACCCGGCGGCAAGCGCAGGGACGTGTCACGGACGTCAGAGGCTTTTTCGCCGAAGATCGCTCGCAGAAGTTTTTCTTCCGGCGTCATCGGGCTTTCGCCCTTCGGTGTGATCTTGCCGACGAGGATGTCGCCCGGATGAAGCTCGGCACCGATGTAAACGATACCTGCCTCGTCGAGATTCTTCAGCGCTTCTTCAGAAACGTTCGGAATATCACGGGTGATCTCTTCCGGACCAAGCTTGGTATCACGGGCCATCACCTCAAACTCTTCAAGGTGGATGGAGGTGAAGACATCGTCAGACACGATGCGCTCGGACAGAAGGATGGAGTCCTCGAAGTTATAGCCGTTCCAAGGCATGAACGCGACGAGCACGTTCCGGCCGAGTGCCAGATCACCGAGATCGGTGGACGGACCGTCGGCGATGATATCGCCTTTGTGGACGCGATCACCCACCCGCACCAGCGGACGCTGGTTGATACAGGTGTTCTGGTTGGAACGCTGGTACTTCTGAAGGCGGTAGATGTCGACACCTGACCGGCCCGGATCCAGCTCTTCAGTTGCCCGGATAACGATACGGGTCGCATCGACCTGGTCAACAACACCTGCCCGGCGTGCACCGATCGCAGCACCGGAATCCCGGGCCACGACAGACTCCATACCAGTACCAACGAACGGTGCCTCAGCACGTACCAGCGGCACGGCCTGACGCATCATGTTCGAGCCCATAAGTGCGCGGTTCGCATCATCGTTTTCCAGGAACGGAATAAGCGATGCCGCAACCGACACGAGCTGCTTCGGCGACACGTCCATGAGGTCGACCTTGTCGGACGGAACCATCATGTTTTCGCCAGCGTGACGGCAGGTGATCAGCTCGGTTGTGAACCGGCCTTCGTCGTCATATTCGGCGTTGGACTGTGCAACATAGTGTTTCGCTTCTTCCATGGCCGAAAGATAAACGACTTCGTTGGTGACAACGCCGTCTTTCACCTTGCGGTACGGGCTCTCAATGAAGCCGTACTTGTTCACACGGGCGAACGTGGCTAGGGAGTTGATCAGACCGATGTTCGGACCTTCCGGCGTCTCAATCGGGCAAATTCGGCCGTAGTGCGTCGGGTGAACGTCGCGGACTTCGAAGCCTGCACGCTCACGGGTCAAGCCGCCCGGTCCAAGAGCCGAGAGGCGACGCTTGTGAGTGACTTCCGACAACGGGTTGGTCTGATCCATGAACTGCGACAGCTGCGAGGAGCCGAAGAATTCACGAACGGCAGCAGCAGCCGGTTTCGCGTTGATCAGATCCTGCGGCATGACAGTGTCGATCTCGACAGAGCTCATCCGCTCCTTGATCGCACGTTCCATACGCAGAAGACCGACGCGGTACTGGTTTTCCATCAACTCGCCAACAGAGCGAACACGGCGGTTGCCCAGGTTGTCGATGTCGTCGATGTCGCCCTTACCGTCGCGCAGCTCCAGAAGAACCCGGATGACTTCCAGGATGTCTTCCTTGCGCAGAACACGAACGGTGTCTTCCGCATCCACATCCAGACGCATGTTCATCTTCACGCGGCCAACAGCGGACAGATCATAGCGCTCATCGTCAAAGAAGAGCGACTGGAACATCGCTTCGGCCGTGTCGATGGTGGGCGGTTCACCCGGACGCATCACACGGTAGATGTCGAACAGCGCGTCTTCGCGGGACTCGTTCTTGTCGACGTTCAGCGTGTTGCGGATGTAGGGGCCGGTATTGACATGGTCGATGTCAAGAATGGTCAGGTCGTGGTAACCGCGGTCAACCAGCTCTTCCAGCAGTTTACCGGTGATTTCTTCACCTGCTTCTGCGTAGATTTCACCGGTCTTCATGTCCACGATGTCCTCTGCCAGATATTGGCCATGGAGGTCTTCGTCGGTCACTTTAAGTGCGGTGACGCCCTTTTCCGCCAGTTGCTTGATCGTGCGGGCAGTGATCTTGCGGCCGCCTTCCACAACGACATCGCCGCTGTCGGCATCGATCAGGTCATAAGAGGCTTTTGTGCCCTTCAGACGCTCGCCGTCAAACGGCATACGCCAGGAAGCGTCTTTCTGACGGGTGTACTCAACCTGTTTGTAGAACGTGTTGAGAATTTCCTCACCGTCCAGGCCAAGTGCCATCAACAGCGACGTCACCGGGATTTTCCGGCGGCGGTCGATGCGCGCATGGACGATGTCCTTGGCGTCGAACTCGATGTCAAGCCAAGAGCCGCGGTACGGGATCACGCGTGCGGCAAACAACAGTTTACCGGAAGAATGGGTCTTGCCCTTGTCGTGATCGAAGAACACGCCCGGAGAGCGGTGCATCTGGGACACGATCACGCGTTCGGTGCCGTTCACAATGAACGTACCGTTGTCTGTCATGAACGGCATGTCGCCCATGTAGACATCTTGTTCCTTGATGTCTTTGACGGACTTTGCGCCGGTATCTTCGTCAACGTCGAACACGATGAGGCGCAGGGTAACCTTCAGCGGAGCTGCATAGGTCATGTCGCGCTGGCGGCACTCATCTACGTCGTATTTTGGAGCTTCAAATTCGTAGGAAACAAATTCCAGAAGGGAAGTGCCCGCAAAATCGGAGATTGGAAATACGGACTGGAAGACCGCTTCAAGGCCTTCATCTTTGCGGCCGCCACCCGGCATCTCATCGACCTGAAGGAATTGGTCGTAAGAGGCTTTCTGCACCTCGATGAGATTGGGCATCGCCGCGACATCGCGGATAGATCCGAAATATTTGCGGACCTTTTTGCGACCGTTGAACGTTTGGGTCATTGTCGCTCCTCGTATCGGCCGGAAAACGGCTTCCCGAAACGCCCCTTGTCCAATCGGGCCTCTGCCCGGGCGCTTCGGAAAACCGTCCACCAAACAAGATCAACCTTCTGTGCACATGAGAAGAATTGATCGGACTTTGGATCCAGGGACCCTGCCTGCGTACTCATCAGGCAAAACAGGCCCCTAGTGGGACGTTTGCCCCGGAAACGGGTTAGACCCGCCGGGGCGAAAAGCGGTCCCGGGCAACCCCGGGACCGTATAAGGCGTTTCCGCCTTAATTACTTCAGCTCGACAGAAGCGCCAGCTTCTTCCAGCTTCTTCTTCAGCTCTTCAGCTTCGTCCTTGGCAACGCCTTCCTTGACAGCTTTCGGAGCGCCTTCGACGAGTTCTTTAGCTTCTTTCAGGCCAAGACCGGTGATTGCGCGGACTTCTTTGATGACGTTGATTTTCTTGTCACCAGCAGAAGCCAGGATGACGTCGAATTCTGTCTTCTCTTCAGCAGCAGCACCTGCATCACCACCGCCAGCGGCAGCAGCAACTGCAACCGGAGCAGCAGCAGAAACGCCCCACTTCTCTTCCAGAAGCTTGGACAGTTCAGCAGCTTCCATAACGGTCAGTGCGGACAGTTCTTCTACGAGCTTTTCAAGATCAGCCATTTTTCATTACCTTCAGTTCGAACCAGTATCTGGGTTCATTAGACAGTGTTTTGGGGCGCCTTATGCGGCCTCGTCCTTCTTGGCGTACGCGCCGAAGACGCGGGCGAGCTGCCCGGCCGGTGCGTTGACAACCTGTGCGATGCGCGATGCCGGGGTCTGGATCATGCCAACCAGCTTTGCACGCAGCTCGTCGAGCGACGGCATTGTTGCCAGAGACTTGACCCCTTCCGGGTTCAGGTTTGTCGTTCCAAGAGCACCACCAAGGATTTCCAACTGAGCGTTGGCCTTAGCGAATTCGACAGCTGCTTTCGGTGCTGCAACCGGGTCGTCGGAATAGACGAGTACGGTCGGGCCCTGGAGCAGGTCGGAGATGTGCTCAAGGTCAGTGCCTTTGAGGGCGAGTTTCACAAGGCGGTTTTTTGCGACTTTTACAGAACCGCCGGCTTCACGTACGGACGACCGCAGGGCCGTCATCTGTGCAACCGAAAGACCTGCATAGTGCGCGACGACAACGACGCCGGTGTCAGCCAGCTCGGCGTTGAAGGATGTCACGAACTCTTGCTTTTCCGCTCTTTCCACTTGCCTTCTCCATTTGATGGCGAAAATCGCCACCGGTTTACCTTGCCGCCTGAGCGGTGGTCCCGAACCCGGAACCGCCTGCAAAGACGACGCTCAGGGTCCTGTCCCCTCACCTGCACTCAAAAAGTGTCGGCAAGGTCTGGTTCGAACCGGTTGCCCGCTTGTCGCGGAGAATTCGGTTCTCACCCATCTATGCAGGCCTGTTACGGCTTAAGCCGGTTTCCCGGCACCTGCAGTCTCGGACAGGGCAATCCGGCGGCGAACCGCCGGATCTATTCAGCCCAAGGGCTGAAATTCTTGTTCAATCCGGCATGACCGGATTATTCGCCAGCAACGCTCGCGAGGTCGACTTTAACGCCCGGGCCCATCGTGGAGGACACGGCGACACGCTTCATGTAGGTGCCTTTTGCGCCAGTCGGCTTAGCTTTTTGAACAGCGTCGAGCAGAGCCTTGATGTTCTCAGAGATCTTGTCTTCAGAGAACGACACTTTGCCAACACCAGCGTGGACGATACCGGCCTTTTCAACGCGGAACTGAACAGCGCCGCCTTTTGCATCGTTCACAGCCTTGGTGACGTCCGGGGTCACGGTGCCGACTTTCGGGTTCGGCATCATGCCACGCGGGCCGAGGACCTTACCGAGACGACCGACCAGCGGCATCATGTCCGGAGTTGCAATGACGGTATCGAAATCGATCTTGCCGCCCTGAACTTCCTGAACCAGCTCTTCTGCGCCAACGACGTCTGCACCAGCAGCTTTAGCTTCTTCAGCCTTGTCGCCGCGTGCAAACACTGCAACCTTGACGCTCTTACCGGTGCCGTTCGGCAGAACGCACACACCACGAACCATCTGGTCAGCGTGGCGCGGGTCAACGCCGAGGTTGATCGCAACTTCGACAGTTTCGTCGAACTTGGTCTTGGAGCGACCCTTAACGAGGCTGATGGCTTCGTTCAGGGAGTACAGCTTGTTCCGGTCGATGCCTTCACGTGCTGCAGAAATGCGTTTTCCAACCTTCGCCATGATCTTACTCCGTTACCTCAAGGCCCATGGAGCGGGCGGAGCCTTCAACCATCAGCATTGCTGCGTCGATGTCGTTGGCGTTCAGGTCCTTCATTTTCGCTTCCGCGATTTCCTTGACCTGCGCCTTGGATACGGAACCAACCGTACCGCGGCCCGGGGTCTGGGAACCCTTCTGCAGCTTCGCAGCTTTCTTCAAGAAGAAGGAAACCGGAGCGGTCTTCACTTCGAAGGTGAAGGACTTGTCGGTGTAGTATGTGATCACAGTCGGGCACGGAGCACCCTTTTCAACATCCTGGGTCTGCGCGTTGAACGCCTTACAGAATTCCATGATGTTCAGACCACGCTGACCAAGTGCCGGCCCGATGGGCGGGGACGGGGTCGCAGAGCCTGCCGGCACCTGAAGCTTCAGGAAGCCTTCAATCTTCTTCGCCATAGTTTTCTCCAATCATGCATGGCCAAACGGCAATTTGACCATCTGGGAGTTGGTGGTGTGGCCCGTTAAAGCACCCGGCGAAGAGTGCATGAACCTGCCACCGACTTAATTCCGGACAATTCACGTCCGGCACTCACGCCGCCCCGCGGGGCGACAAACAGTCAGAGCTTGTCGACCTGACCGAATTCCAATTCTACTGGTGTTGCCCGGCCGAAGATGGACACAGCAACCTTGAGGCGCGCCCGCTCATCGTCGACTTCTTCGACAAGACCAGAGAAAGACGCAAACGGACCGTCAGAAACGCGAACCTGCTCGCCGACTTCAAAGCTGACCGACGGCTTCGGCCGATCAACGCCCTCTTGAACCTGATTGATAATCCGCAAAGCTTCTTTTTCCGGGATCGGCATCGGCTTTTGATCCGCACCCAAAAAGCCAGTCACTTTCGGCGTATCCTTGATCAAGTGGAACGCCTCATTGGTCATATCCATTTTCACAAGGACATAACCTGGGAAGAACTTGCGCTCAGCGTCGACTTTCCGGCCGCGGCGCACTTCCACGACTTTTTCCATAGGAACCAGAATTTCCTCGAACAGATCGGACAACCCTTTCTGCTCAGCCTTTTCGCGAATGGACTCGGCGACCTTCTTCTCGAAATTCGAATAGGCGTGCACAATGTACCAGCGCTTGGCCATAGATCTCAGTTCCGTTTGTTGTTCTTGTCTTTAGACAGACCAGCGGCTGATTAACCGCCAACCCCGAGAATGTAACCGATGCCAAGGCTCATCAGCTGATCCGCAACGAGAAAGAAAATCGATGCGATCATCACCATGATGAACACCATAACGGTGGTCACAGCTGTTTCCTTGCGCGTCGGCCACGTCACCTTGGACGTTTCGGAGCGCACTTCTTGGATGAATTTAAAGGGATTGGTCTTCGCCATTCCGATTCCGGTCCGTTAAATACGAGTGGGCGCGCAGAAAACTCTGCGCGCCTCACTCGAGGAAACTCTTTAAGCCCTCGAGGCCAATTAATCAAGAGCAAAAGTGGCAGGGGCAGCAGGGTTCGAACCCGCGACCTACGGTTTTGGAGACCGTCGCTCTACCAGCTGAGCTATACCCCTTCAGATGATCCTCTTTGAGGACCAGCTCCTGATACGCTTCAAACACATGGTAATCAAGTGATTTGAAGACAAGATTGCCGGGCCGAAGCCCGGCAATCAAAAACTCATCTTATTCGATGATTGAGGCGACGACGCCGGCGCCTACGGTGCGGCCACCTTCGCGGATCGCGAAGCGCAGACCGTCTTCCATGGCGATCGGCACGATCAGCTCAAC
>NZ_JASHII010000016.1:0-28592 GCF_030733765.1 Roseibium sp. MMSF_3247 | reverse complement strand
CGCTTCTGGAAGATGATGATTTAGCCCAGTTTGATTTTCCGACCCTCGCAGAAGGCGACACTGTCATCGTCGTACAGCTGTCGTTGGAGCATTCAGCCTTGTTTGTAAGTGATATTGTCGGTGACTTCAGTCTCGGTGATTTCCATATCCGGCGCCCGCGGTTCAAAACAGAGATCGTTCACGAAGACGACAGCTGACAAGGCGTCCGCTCTCGGACGACGGCAGTGTCCATCGAGTGGGCATGAGCCCCATCGTGGAACGTCCAAAGCACCCCAGCGCCAAAACGCCCTGGCTTCTGAAGCACCCGACGCCCCGCCTGGCGCGGCAGCGCCCTGTGTGGCGGCCATTGGCCCGCCCAATCTTGTCCGGACTGAAAACCGAACGCGCAGAGCCAAAGAACGTGCTCGGCAGACACGCACCTGCCGGCGAAATACTGCAATCTACGTTCAAATACGTAGCGAGTATTTTCATGATTTACGCGTGATCAGAGTTACGGAATACTACGTAGCATGACCATATTCAGAACCGGGGTGTCGCCCCAGATCGCCTTTGCGTTTCTCTGCATGGCCTTCGGGATCTTTGGCCCCTTTGCCAGCCTGGTGGATCACGTTTCCGGCACCGTTTCAGGTCCCTATACCCACCCGCTCACCGCCGCATCGATTTTGTTTGGCGCCTATTTCATCCTCTTTTACGAAAACGGCTTGAGCCCGCTCGGGCGCACCTATGCACCGGCGATGTTTTTCGCGTTTGCAGTGCAAAGGCTGTTGGAAATCAATGTGCCGGCCTGGCCGACCGTCATTGGCAATTTGGCCACGGTTGAGGGATTGGATGCACTTGGTTTGCATGGCGCGGTCTCTTATCAATCCGCTCTGATGATCATTGCCATGGCGTGTTTTCAACTGTCCTTGGGGCGCAATTGGTTTATCGCCTTTGCAAGCCTCACCGCACTTGTATTGTTGGTGACTTTGTTCTGGCTGATCGATCAGGCCTTTCCGTCTGAAACGACCGAATTGTCTGTTTTTTCACTCGCAGGTTTCACGCTTTGCACACTGGGCCTGCTTGAGCTGCACAAGCAATATCCCGGACGGTCCTGAGCTTTGTAGGTCGCTGGGTGCAGGAATGCTGCGCTCCGGGCGGTCGTCTCGCGGTCCTTCGAGCCGCGCCAGCCTGCCTGAGACAGACAGAACCGGTTCCCTGCCACTCCCGGCGGGCAGCCTGGTTGTGTCGGCCCCGAGCACCAGGCCCCGAACACCAGGCCCCGAACACCAGGCCCCGAACACCAGGATTGAGATCTGCCGCCTGCGGAACGGATTTAAAAAACGTCACCCCAAAAGCCACTGAACGTAACCTTGCGTCAACGGTTTGCGGGCTAGTGTGGTGGCGGTCAATCGAAACTCATCCCGGCACCCTGCCCACCTCCAGTGCCGGGATTTTTTTGTCTGCAGCCAGTGCCGCCGGCTTGGCCCACCCAGCCCTGTCAAACTTGTCAGCTTGATAAAATCCGGGTCTTAAATTAACGAAAGTGGCGGAGGCCACGGTTGGGCCTCTTGCACAGTAACTTTTTGAGATCTGCCTGCAAAAATGCCGGCAGATCTTTTTTTGGCCCCACCACTTCTGATCAAGAGCAACCTCCAAGCCCGGGATCAGCTTTTGCGCCACGTCCAGACGGCAGGGACCTTTGAAGTCCGCATCCAGGCCAAAGCGATATCAGCGGCAGCAGCGTCAGGCCGCAATTTCAAACAGCGCGTCGAGGCGGCTCAGCGGTTCTGCGAACTGAACCCCCATGTTGTCGCCCTCGAAGCGCACGACCCGGGCTTTCAGCATCAGCCCGTTGGTCATCTGAACGGTAATCTCATCATTGATCTCGATACCGTCCGGTCTCTGGATCAAGGCGCCGGTCAGGCTCGCATCCTGCATTTCACTGGCAACCCGCTGGCCCTTGCCGGTGATGACAAGAAGCTGATGCATCTGCTTGCGCGCCGCCTTCCGCCGTTCTTCAACATCATGTGAAACATCTTTCAGGAAGCTCTCCACTTCGCTGGCCAGCGTCGTTGTGGCCTCTGCAAGCCCGGCTGATGTGGTTTCGACCTGGGCTGCAAATCCGGACGTTTGGTGAATGGACTCGGCAACAGACGCCACATTGCCCGAGGCTGTGGAGGTGCCGGACGAGGCTTGGCCGACAGCAGTCGTGATTTCCTGCGTGGCTGCCAGTTGTTCATCCACCGATCCTGCAATTTGACCCGCAAGGCTCTTCACCTCGGAAATCGCCTCTGTGATGGCCTGGATGGACTGCACAGCCTCCTGGGTCGATCCCTGGATCCCCTGCACCTGCGTCCCGATCTCTTCCGTGGCTTTGGCCGTTTGCCCGGCCAGCTCCTTGACCTCGGAGGCCACCACGGCAAAGCCGCGCCCGGCCTCGCCGGCGCGCGCGGCCTCGATGGTGGCGTTCAAGGCGAGGAGGTTGGTCTGCTCGGCAATGTCCCGGATGATATTGACGACCGATCCGATCTGATTGGCCGCCTCCGACAGCTTGGCAACATCTTCATTTGTGGCAACCGCTTTGGCCTCGGTCTCGCTCATCAGCGTGTTGGCCTCGGTCGTCTGTGCGGCGATGGCCTGGATCGAGGCGGTCAGCTGTTCCGTTGCAGCAGCCATGATCTGGACGTTTGACGACGCATCTCCCGTCGCGCTTTGAGCAGACCCCGCTTCGTTTGCCGCATTGCCTGCGATCTGTGCCAGAAGTTGAGAGGCTTCCCGCATGTCGGTTGTCTTGCTATTGGCGGCATCCAGTGCGGCAGACACGACACGTCTGAATTCGGCAACGAGGGTCTCGATATACGACTGGCGCTGACGCTCCCGGTCCCGTTCCTCCCGCGCCTGTTGTTCAAGCCGCAGCCGTTCAATGGCATTGTCCTTGAAGACCTTGACAGACGTTGCCATGGCCCCGATTTCGTCCGTCTGGTCACTGTTCGAAACCTCGACGGAGACATCGTTGTTGGACAGGCGGCGCATGGTCTCCACCAGCCGCGTAATGGGCGGCACGATGCTCCGGTAGACGAAGACGGACACCACAACCGCGCCCCCGCATAGGGCAATCAGGATCACGCTCAAAAGCCAGAACGTGGTTTCCGCCGTGGTCGCAACGGTCCTTGCATGCGCCCGCAAGCTGTCCATCGCAGCATCTTCAACGGTCTTCATCGCATCGATGCGCGCTGTGCTGGCACCAAACCATTGAGGCCCCGTGACCGAGGAAATGTCGCCGCCAAACGGCGCGGCATAGGCCAGTTTCCGAAGCGCAAGAACATCATCCTGAACGGCCCCTGAGAGAGCCTGGTCGAACAGGGCAGCGATCTCAACGGGCGCATACCTTTTGAAACTGTTGAAGAAGGTGTCCTGCATGGCACCGAGCCGGACAAACCGGCGGTAAACGGTTTCATTGAAGGTCCCGCTTCCGAAACCGGCCGCCCCCATGGCCCGCTCGATCCCGGCCCGTTCCTTGCCCTGCAGCAGGGCGGTAAAGGCAAGCGCGGGCCGCATGGTGCGCCCGTCATCCACGACCTTGTTGACGCTTTCCACCATGTCGAGAAGATCGGAAATCAGGGGCGTGTAATATCCGGCCATCTGCGGCACTGTGATGTCGAAAGCGTCGACCTTCGCCCGCATGGCGGTGAGTTGGTCCAAAGCGGCAAAAGCGGCTTGGTGGAAATCTGCATAAGCGGGAATTGCGAGCCGCCCTGCGGGCTCTGGAACACGGGCTCTGAAGTCGGCCAGTTTGGCGTCGGTGTCGGCGCGCCGGTCATGAATTGCATCGCCAAAGACCGCGCCCTTGGAGCCGATGAACCCGGCCGAGGTGCCCCGCTCCTTTTGAAGCTCATGCACCAGATTGGAAATAAAGGGTGTTGCGTCCAGAACGGACAGCACGAATTTTGCTTCGCTCGATCTTTGATACTCGTCGTAGATCTTGTACGCGCTGATCACGATCAAGGCCAGCATCGGCACCAGACACAAAAGCGCAATGCGCAGGGCAATGGGTTGATTGACAAGCAGACGGGCCATTCAAATGCACCTTATAAAACCACCAAACGGACGTAGCGTCACTTTGAAACCTAAAGAAAAAGATACCGCAGCTGCGAAATCAAAAATGAGATCGTACTTTCGCAAGGATTGAAAAAGCTGGGGGCGCTGCACCGGGTGGCAGCGGTCAGAAGACATCCCGCTCAAAAAAGGTTTTTTCGCCCGCCTTTTCGCCGGCCGTGGACACCGCGCCTCCCGGAGCCCGTCTTCCCGGGCATCCGGTGGCATCGCCGCCCCGTGAGCATACGCCAAAAAAGAGGCTTCTACTACAATCAAGAAAGGTTCAACACACCGGTTCTTGAGCGTTTTGGTATATCCCAGCCTCTGATGCGCCAGCCAGTCTTGCTGCAACACTCAAGCCGGGACGTGCTCCAGCTTAAGGCCTGCCTTCACAAGGCCCTCGGTAAGAGTATCGCGATCCGCGCCGAGAAAGAAGCCGCCAACGAGGCTGTGCAGGCATTGCTCTGCCTGCGGTACTTGCCGGGTCAATCGTCCGGCATAGTCTCTTGCCTTTGTCTGCTCTCCGGCGAGCGCATGAGCTGCAGCTCCAAAAAGCGAAATCCAGAAAATGTTCTGATTGGCAGATTGGGCCGTTGCATTGATGAGATCCAGGTACCTGCCAGTCCGGAACAACGAACTTAAAAGGCCGCATTCCTCAAATACATGCCTGGACGAGGACACCTTGACATGATCACCATCCTCCAATGCACCCCGCTCTGCTGTAAGGCACGTCAGCAACCGGACGTCATGCTGAAAGAACTCAGGCAACCCATCCGCCCTTAGCAAAGCGACGTGACTTGCCGCTTCATGCGCCCGCTCCGCCTTCAAAAGAGCGTAGGATTTTGCGAGCCGCGCGACCGGATTGTTCGGACCGGCCAAAAGAGCGTCTTCCGCCTGGTCGAGAACCTGTTGGTCGGAGTAGCGACACTTGGCAATCGCAAAATTGCTCGAGACATGCATCATGTCCGCAAGCAACGCTTTGGACGTTGCGCAGCTGGTGTGCATCGATGCTGCCTTTAGGTTGAAAATCGCCTTTTCAACCAAACGGCCATTTTGTGTGCCCATAACATTGAACGCGCACATGAGTGCGGCAAAGCTGCTGCCCGGGAACCGGTGCGCAAGCATGTGAGGCAATGCCCCTGCGATCGGATCGCACAGTGTTGCGCCAATATGCGCGGCGATCACGGTACTGAGTCGGCTGAAGGGTCCCTCTTCTGATGGGTGGAATTTTGAATAACGCGCGACAACACGCCTCTGATGGCAATCCAGCAGCGAGAAAAAACACTGAAACCCGTCTTCGAGATGAAAGGTCTTGCCGAAAATGACGTAGGTGCAATCACCGGGCAGTTTGCTGCCCCTCCGCTCTTCCAATCCGCCCTGTTCTGAAAAAACAATCCCGGAGGATTCGTAGAATGGATAGGCGGACAGTTGGACAAGCAACTGGGACTGCACCAACGCATTCAGGGTTGCTGACTGGCGATCATTCGCACCAAAGAGGCACACGCCAATGTTTGCCAGACAAGCGGCATCGAAACACGGTTCATGTCGACGGGGCGTCCCCTTCTCCGCCGGACGAAGCTCGGGCACATATTGTCCCCGCTTGATGTCAACCCGCAAGCCGTCGGGGGACCTGCGCTCTGCGTAAAAAAGATCGAGCGCGTCACGCAGCCGCTTCATTTCGATACGCACATGAGCGTTGATCGAGGGGTCGAAGTCCTGTGGCAGCCCCATGACCGAAACAGCAATGTCATGTTGGGTGATCTTTGAAGGCTTCCCGCTCAAGGCGCGCTGCGTCAAAAATCTCAACAGAGTTTTGAGCCGCCCGGATGCCCGAAAGTCTGAATGCGCGCACAACCAGGCCACATGACTTGCCAGAGCGTGTTTCAATTCAGGTGCCTCCCGCGCTTCATTCCAGGTTATGCAACGTCATGTGTAACGTTACGGAAAAGGTTAGCAACTTCCAACACATTTGAAATTGATCGATCGTATGCCCGGTTTGCAAAGGGCGGTCAGAATGCGTTCATTGTGGTGCATCACATCATTGGTTTGCGTGGTCCTATCCATGTCTGGGAGCCAGCCGGTGGACGCGGACACACAGCCTCCGGGCTTTGACTACGGCGAAATCGCACCGCTTTTCGAAGATGAGGCGGTCAAGGAGGGCCACATCAGTTTTGGTCCCCTGGACCCGGTCTTTGAAAATTATGTCAGGTGGAAGAAGCAACTCGCAGAAGCCATGGGCCTCACTTATCTCGTTGAAAACCGGGTCATCAATTCATTCGGCGACGGTGCCCGGATCAATGACAACGAACTGAACCTGATTGCCAGGTGGGAAGCTGTGTCGAGTCCACGCTTAGGCACACATGCGCTCAGCGTCTGGGGACAGTTTGCACAGAGCGTCGGCCATGTCACAGGGACAGAATTCCAGGCGGATCTTGGAATCCTTTCTCCGCTTTGCGGATGCAACGGCGGGCCCGGAAACACCAACGAAATCTTGCAAATGCTCGGCAACAACACGGTCGCTCCCTACACTGCGCTGCTTGGACTTGGGGTCTTCGGTCAATGGAAATCAAAGACATGGTACCTGTCGGGCCTGGTGCGCGCTACGGACACGGAAACCGGACTGAGCGCCGATGCCCTGAACCGGGGCGATCTCGCCTTTGTTGCAGAATTTGCTGTGACGCCAACCATTCCCGACCTCGGATACGGGGAATACCGTATCACCTATTCCTTCGATGAGGCAGCGGATATGCGGCCAGCAGTTTCCACGATCGGGTTCAGCTTTGATCAGGATATCGGTGACCGAGTCGGTGCCTTTTTCAAGTTCAACGTCGCCAATGAGACCTTCCGGGCCTTCGATCAGCAACTTGCAGCCGGGTTTCAGCTCAAGAAACCGTTTGGCTATGAACACGACCGGTTCGGCTTTGGTGTCTGGTGGGGAAATCCCGCAAACGATGGCCAAGCGCCGGAAACCGGAACCGAGCTCTTCTACAAGGCGCAGATCAGGCCGTTTCTGGAAGTCACGCCCAACGTCCAACTCGTCTTCAATCCGGTCAATTCGACCAAGTCCGTTGAGGCGGTTGCTGGTCTGCGGCTGCGCGGCACCCTTTGAAATCACGTTCAAAGAGGATCTGAGCGAATGGTGAAACCTCTGACATGCCTTTTGGTTGCAGCCGTCATCTCTGGTTTGGCGATGACCGCAGAAGTCCATGCCGGCGCCCTGAAGGGTGCGGTGATCGGTGCCGGGGTGGGGGCAATCGTTGGTGGGCGCAACGGGACGGCAACAGGGGCGATAACCGGCGCGATTATCGGCGGCGTCACCAAGAACAAACGCAACTGTCACTCCGCTCGTGGCCGGCGTCTTGAGCATCTTCCTGGGGCAAGCGGCCTGGGCCGCAGACAAGTCTGTTGAAGACTATCTTCTTGAAGGGCAGCAGGTGATGCATTTGAGCTGCAAGGGTGTCGTAGATCTTCACGGAAACGACGAAACCGCCATCATGCAAGTGGTTGAAAAGATGGCTGCTGTTTCCCTGATAAACCGGCAGATCGACATACCGTCCAAGCAACTCACCGAGCAGGAAGAAGAAGAGATTTGGCTGGAATTCGCAGATGCACTCGCGGATGCCTGTGCTGACGATGCTGATCAGCTTCTGGCCGGAATCATCGACCGTGCAATTGCAGGTCTCATACAATTCTACTAAGCGATACAGGCAAGACGCTCATGATGAAGCACATACTTTTCGCCGCCATATTGGCAGCCTTTCCGCAGGCCTCAGCACAGGCTCAAAATCTGGGAGCCGCGGACACACCTGAAGAAATTGATCGCATCGATGAGGGGGTTGCGCCGCTCATCAGGCTGAACCGTGACGATCCGACATATGATGTATGGAAAAAGATCCGCGACGACATTGGTGAGGGTCGGGAACCGGGGCCAATCAACGTTCAAAGACATGTCGGCGGCTTTCCCTGGAGTGGAATACCAACCTTTTTTCACCTGCCACTTGCGCTGACACAGGAAGATCTCAAGGCGGGAGAGGTCGAGGTCGCGATTTTTGGCGCCGAATTATACAACGGCATGCGGGTTCAAGGATATGGCCCCACCGGCATGCGGTCGCCGGTACACTCGGAAGTCTATCACAACTGGGGCGCGTTCGTGATGCCGGAACTCGATTCCGGCCTTGCCGCCCTGGCCGAATTGACAATTGTTGATTATGGCGACGCTTCCATTCACCCGCTCAGCATGGAAGCCTCCATCCCCGAAGTTCGAAAGATGGTAGCTGAAGTCGCAGGCGTCGAATTGGAAAACGGCAAACGCACAATTCCAATCATCATCGGAGGGGGACATGTCCTAATGTACCCAGATGCCGTTGGCCTGACCGATGTATACGGGAAGGGCAATCTGCAGATCGTACACTTTGACGCGCATGCCGACCAGGCTCCGGTGGGGTTCGGTGTCTTCAACACCCACGGCAACCCGGTTCGTCAGCTTGTGGAAGGTGGATTTGTCGATGGGGAGGATATTGTCCAGATCGGGCTGCGGGGTCCCAATTCTACAGACATGAACGGCATTGCATGGAACCGGTCTTCAGGGCTGCGCTATCACACGATGGCCGAGATCGACAGCCGCGGCTGGCAGGCGGTGGTCGATGACGTGATTCGTCAAGCGAAAGAAAACGGCAAGCCAACGTTCCTGTCCTTTGACATCGATGTGGTTGACCCGGCGTTCATCCCCGGAACATCCACACCTGAACCGGGGGGGGCTCTATATGAGGGAGACCATGAACCTGGTGCGCAGGCTGTGCCACGAACTCAATCTTGTGGGGATGGAAATTGTTGAACTTCGCCCGGAGCGCGATCCGAGCTTTAACACGCTCCTGAATTCCAAGGCGATCTTGCGTCAATGCCTCAACGGCCTTGCGATGGCCAAAAAGGGTCTGCCTGACAATTACTTGCATCCGGATATTGTTGACGATGGCAGATAACCACGACGGCGCTGCCGGTCCGCAGCCAGGTGGCACGGCAGAAACAAAGACCCGCGGTTGGCTTGATCCGTTGCTCATGAAGATGGATCCCCTGATCATCTTCGCGGCGCTTGCAGTGGTGTTTGCTGTTGCCTTTTCTGAACAGGACGATCGGAAGCCATCTGTTCAGATCGTGGTGTCCGCAGAGACCCAGCGCATGATTGTATCTGAACGCGAAGCTGTACTGGGACGTGGTCTGAGCGGACACGAAGAGGCGGACCTTTTGCGAGCATTGATTGATGAAGAAATTCTTGTGCGGGAAGCCGTATCCAAGGGCCTTCATCTGATTGACGGCAAGGTCCGGTCACAACTTCGAAACAAGATGCTTTTTGTTTTGTCCGAGAAGGTCCCTGAGCCGACGGCTGAAGACCTGGCCGCTTTTCAAAAACGGCACCCGGATCGCTACATGGCGCCGGAGACAGTGAGTTTCGAGCACATCTTCTTCAAGGCGGGGCCGGAACCGGCCGAGGCACTCTTGGCGCAAACGCCTGCATCCGCAGACATGCCCGAGGATGTCGGGGACAAGTTCTGGCTGGGGCGCAAGATGGATCGCTATTCCGTTTCGCAATTGCTTTACGTTCTTGGGCAAGACTTTGTGGGCACGCTTGCACAGCATCAGCCGGGAACATGGTTTGGGCCCGTGCGCTCCGGCCGGGGCTGGCATCTTGTTCGAATAGAGGCATTCCACCAGTCCGAACCTCTTCCCGGGCCCGTCGCTGCAGAGCGCCTGCGCGCCGATTGGATTGCATGGCAGGAGAAGGAGTTGCGGCGGAAGCAGCTCGACCGGATCAGCGTGGCCTATGACATCGTCATAGAAGACCAAAACTCCGCTGACCATGCAAAGCAGATCGCTTCGGTCTTGGAGAGCAAAAAGTGACGCTTCGCGGTGCAGCACGCGCGCTTCTGACCTTTTTGCTCCTGGCCTTGGACCAGTCAGGAGCGGATGCGCACAGCCTGGATTTGGCCAAGGTGAAGCTGGAACGGGCAAACGCGGAAGTGGTGCTGGTCGAAGCGCAGGTTTCTTCAGAAGAGGACCTCCTTTTCCCGTCGGTCCCAGTCGGCTGCCTCCTGTCGCACAGATCGGTCAGCAACGGTCCCGCTGGAGATCTGCTGGTAAGGTTCCAACTGTCATGTCCAGCTGGCCTGCCGGTGAATGGCGAGCTTGTATTTCCCTGGAAGGCGAGAAATACGATCCTGTTCAACGGTGATGGCGAGGCGGCCGCAGCAGCTCTGGTACGGCCACGGTCTCTTGACGGGCACCGTGTTCCAATTGCCACCCGTGTGCAGCCGGAAAGACCGCCGTCCTTGGGGTACCTGTCACTTGGCGTGGAGCACATCCTGATCGGAATCGACCACCTGTTTTTTGTCTTGTTGCTGATGATGCTCGTTCCCGTCGGTTGGCCGCTCTTGCAGGCGGTGACCGGGTTCACCGTTGGACACAGCATAACGCCGGCGCTTGCGACCCTGGGCCTGGTGCGCGCGCCGGGCGCTTTGGTTGAGCCGCTGATTGCCTTGAGCATTGTCATGCTGGCCGTGGAGGTTGTTCACAGAGTTCAAGGCAGGGCCGGGTTTTCAAGCCGCTATCCTTGGCGTGTCGCAGCGGGCTTTGGCCTGTTGCACGGGTTTGGCTTCGCCGGTGTTCTAGCGGAACTGGGGCTGCCCGAGCACGGCCTGTTCCTGGCACTTCTCGCCTTCAATCTCGGCGTAGAGCTCGGCCAGATCCTGTTCATGTCCGCAATCCTTCTGGCGAGTGCGCTCTTTTCCTTGATTTTCAGCTCGGCCGGTTCTGGCCCCAGGGCTCTCCAGTGGCCCCGCACAACCACCGGCCTGGCCTATGGGATAGGCATGGTGGCAACCTTTTGGGTGGTCGAGCGGCTGGCCGTATGAAACCGGTATGCAGGAGGGGCAACTGCAAACCGTTGCCTGAAGAGGAGGATCATGAGACGCAGACTTTATCCCGCGCTGATTGCCGTGTCCTGGCTTATTGCACTCCCCGCGGCAGCCGAACCACAAGATGTAGCCTGGAGCGACCTCAAACGCCCGGATGTAAACCTCGGGCATATGAACAGCCTCTCTTCTCGCCAAAAACGGGACTTCCTGAGACTGTATGCAATTCATGAAAAAGGGCTTGCCGGAGACGAAATCCTGTCGTCGGATAAGCTGAAAGTGGCTGCATATCTCAGGTCGAAGTTGGAAAAGCTCGGGGTGCCGGTCGAGAGGCTTGTCAGGCAAACACTGTCCGCGCAATCTGCGCGTTCAGCGGAAGCCGAGCGCCTGGCAGCCTCGGTTTCTGGCAAAGAAATTCGCATCTTGGGATACGCGTTGCCGTTGTCAGATGACGGCGGACCGGTCGACTTGTTCCTGCTCGTGCCCTACGTCGGCGCCTGTATTCATGTTCCGGCACCGCCCAAGGATCAAATCCTGCGGGTGGAAATGCGGGACGGGTTTGTGCCCAGAGCACGATTTGACCCGGTCGTGATCACGGGACGCATATCAGTGGCTCCCACGGTCAGCGAGCTGGCCTTGGTGGATGGCACCTCCAGGATTCATTCCGATTACGTCCTGGCCGCCAGCAAGCTCGAACGGGCGACGTTCAAGCAAATGGCGGATTTGGCAACACAAGCAGATAGGCAACGGTCGAAGCGTCAAAAACCGATTTGGCCGGTCTCCCTGCCGAAAGCGCAAAGCCCGAACTAGAGTTTTCACTGGCGATCAGTTCATGAAACCACCCTTCCCCGGTCGCACAGGCGGCAAGATCAGAACCCCGGTTTTTTTGGCTGCAAACTGGCACCTGTCACCTCGACGCCAACAAAGCACCGTTTGGCAACAGACGTTCAACCTTGGAAAACCCGGCCTGCAGCGCGCTAGAACACAAGAGAAATTCCCATGACAACACGCCTCTTTAAATCTCTTGCCGTGAGATATCATCTCATCCTGCTCGCAGCCCTCGCCGGATTTGCTGTTGGACCCGCACCGCTGGCGCTTGCCCAGGAAACGGCATCGGCACTTCCGCCTGCTCTCCAGCAAGAGTCGATGATAGCGAAAAGGAAGTAATTGCCGCGGCAGCGGCTGTCTTTCCTAAGCCCCTTGCTTGAGGGAGTGAAATCGGGTCTAGGACCGGAACCTGGGCAAGAGCGGAGGTTTCCAATGCTCTCAGGACCTTGCACCGCGAACGAACCATCCGCTCTTAATGGCGCGCCAAGCGCGCGCCGCGAAGGGCCCAAAGTAGCGTGTCGTGATCCTCTGCGCGCAGTTATCCTGAGGGGCCAATGGCCCGCATGTCTATAGTCGCTCAAGGTTGCCCAGGATACCCAGAGTGCTTGAATGATGGGGAGGGCGTTGGCAACTTTGGAGCGCTTGACGGGCTTGTTTGCCGAAAGCCTGGAAACAGGACCGGTCATGATACCTCAAGTTAACCGTCCTCGGGTTCAATACGGCCGAACTCAAAGCAAGTTAGTGCGCAGAAAGCTGGAAAAATGAGAACGGCGATCATCCGCAGTAAAGAACTTGATCAGGAAACCGTGTGCGACGCGCTGGCCTTGTTTTTTTCATCAGATATTCTGAGCTTTGAAGACATCTCGCCGGTTCGGCTCAATACCGCTGATGTGATCATAGTGGACCTGTGCAAGGCAGGCGACGGCGATTTGCACCGGCTGCGGGCCCGCCGCGCAGCCCTTGAGGCGTTCCCGAGAATTGCCATCGTGACCAGGGGGCATCGGACAGAAATCCAGCAGGCTGAGGCCCTCGGGTTTGCGTACATCCACTTTGCCGATGATCCGGTGGGAACGCTTGTGAAACGCGTGCGGGATCTAGGCGCACCGCGGCCGCTTTACGCGTTGCCGGACGGGTTTTCCCGCCCCTTGGCAGCAGCATATGAAAAAACCAGTGCCGTCCTGGAGGACATGCACCTTGCCAGCATCACGGACAGCCCCATTCCGGTGGACCGCAGCAAGGAAGCAGCGCGCGACCTATTGAATGTGTTGGAGAGCGATGGCGTCCACGCCTGGCTAAAGGCGGTCAAGACACATCACAGTCCCACCTTTGGCCATTCTCTGGAAGTGGCCGGGCTCGCGGGCTGGTTTGCAAACGAGCTCGGCTGGACGCGGTCCGAGTGCCTTCAAGTCACCGCTGGCGGTCTCCTTCACGACATTGGCAAATCGCGGATTCCCTTGGCCGTGCTCGACAAACCGGACGTCTTGAACGAGGCGGAAAGAGACCTGGTGCGCAAACACGCGGAATTCGGCTACCAGATCATCAAGCATCGAACGGAAGTGGACAACGAGACAAAGGAAATTGTCTTCTTTCACCACGAGCTCCTGGATGGCTCCGGATATCCCTTCGGCTTGTCCGCGGACAGGAACAGTTTGAAGGTGCGCCTTGTGACGATCTGCGATCTCTATTCTGCCTTGACCGAAGAACGTGCCTACAAGGAAACACTGTCCCCGCGGCAGGCCATTGCCGTGATGAACAAGATGGACAGGAAGATCGATCAGGATCTCTATCGCACATTCCGGTCCCTGATCCTGCCCCGTGAAGGATTTGGGCGGGTCCAAAGAGCCTGACCTGAGCGCGGTCGCGGAAAAACCTCGGCGAACCGGTCAAACGCACAGTCATTCGATCATTCTGTGCTGGTGAATAAGTCAGGGAAGGTAAGGTTGCGCGACGGTCCGGAATATGCGGCGCACAAGTCCGGCCTACCTGCCAGCAGGAAATCCGGTGGCGGTGCGAGAGGTTAATATGCCGGTCCGGTTAGCAAGCCTCCTCAGCCATTTTATCGTTAATTCCGTTGGAGCGACGGTAGGATTAATACCACCGTCGCTCTGACAGCACGGCCCTGCTCGTGGGCATGCTGGAGGCCTGCCGCGTTGACGCGATCATCTCCGCACGGTCTCTCACCGTGAATGCTATGCGTATGGAGGAGATGGACCCGGCGAGGTTTCGTATAGGCGAAAATGTGGCCGAATTTGATGTTGCCGCAGCCATATCAAATGGCAGCGAACCGGCGATCGTTCGCAGGCTGCGCGATAGCCTGCAAGACATGAAGACGAACGGTAGCCTTCAAGAAACGCTCCTTAAAACCGGATCACGGCGCCACCGGATAAGCAGCCGATCGCAACAGATTGAAAGGACGCCATGCCGGTGAAAACGCCTGGAACGCCGGCGCATTCAGATGGCAACGGGTATTGTCAACCCGCCCGCGCCAAAGTAGGCGAGACGTGATGTCTTTTGCAAAAGGTGATCCGTGAGCGTTGATCCACGTCACGGACAGATCCCGTTCTTTGCGTTTAAGTTGAGCGTATAGCGGGTTGGGGCGCTCCCCGCCGTAAACCGGCCTTTGCTGACCTCAGCCGCCATTGGCGGCTTTTCTCTTGAACATCCCGCCCGGCTAGACCGACAGGCATCGCACGGCCTCCGGCCGCGATAATAGGGGCATCTTTATGAAACAATCCGCGAAGGTATTTGGAACATGCCCCGCCAGTTTCAGAACAATATAACGTATTGTGTCCGGATCTGAACTCCCACCACCATGGGGCGGTCTTTGTTGTTTTCCAGGAAGGGTCCACCGGTCGCGGACAGCTTATCGAATATCCCTGTCTAGACACCATACGGATCTCTTTAAAAGTGCAAGACAATGTGCCGGGCGGACCGGTCCCTTGGAATAAGGCGTGCTTGCGTTGATAGGTTTACAAATGTCAGATGGTCCACGTAGCCCGGCCCTGCAGCTGGACAAACGAAATTCCAGTCGCCGGCCGGCACTCTTGTGACCTCTGTCACACTTCCTGATTGATTGTCATGGTTTCTTGGGCAAGGGTTCCTTGGAGCGCCGGGTGCAAATCTGATTGTTCTAGTGAGCAGGGTCTTAATGATGATTCGTTTGTACTTCTCCCTTTTTTTGCTGATGTTCTGCACCGCTGTTTCCTTTGCGCAACAAGCGTCCCAAATCCCAAACAACCGGGTCATGATGATCCTGGACGGATCGAACAGCATGTGGGGACAGATTGACGGCATGGCCAAGATTTCCATTGCCAAGGAAGTCATGACCAACCTCATCAGCGACTGGGATGACGACACGCCGCTCGGTCTGATGATCTACGGGCACAGGCGCACCAAAGACTGTCAGGACATTGAACTGGTGTCTCTACCCGCGAAAGCCGGACGCAAAAACTTGATCGATAAGGTTCAATCCATCAAGCCGCGCGGCAAGACGCCGATCAGCCTGTCGTTGAGCACGGCCAGGGCTCAGCTTCTTCTTCAAAGGCTTCAGACCCCCTCAATGTTCAGAGATGCCAAGACTGCCCTAGTTTTGGTGAGTGATGGGCTGGAGACGTGCAACGCGGATCCCTGTGCTACAGCGTATCAAATGGAGGTTTCAGACCCTGGAACCGACGTCCATGTCATCGGCTTCGACGTTACAGACAAAGAATCCCGGGCGCTGCAGTGTATTTCCGACAACACTGGAGGAAAGTTCTTTCGCGCAAACAATGCCAAGGAACTTCAAGACGCACTCAAGGAAACAGTGAAACTTGCAGGCGCGCGTCCGGCAGCCGAAGTCGCCGCTACGCCTGCCCAACCGGAGCCGTCACAATTTGTATTCGCCAAGCTCTGCGAAACTTGCAAGCGGGTCCCTGCCCTGGATGCCAGTTGGAATATTTTCAAGGACGACGAACCGTTTTACCAGGGCCTCGGTGTCCTCTATCCGGATGATCCTGTCCTGACGCCGGGAACCTATGAGGTCGCTGTCCGCTACAAATCGAGTGTTGTAACTGCCAAGGGCACCATCGAAATCGGCCCGGACGGCAAACAGGTCGGTGCATTGAATTTGAATGGCGGCGGCGCCAAGCTCTTTGCCTATGCCACCGACGACAAGACGATCCCGGCGGCACCGATTTTCTACCAATTTTTCCCGATCACCGACGGCAAGGCCTCAGACAAGGCGCTGACAGAAAACGCATCCTCCGACGCCGTCACCTGGTTGCCAGCCGGCCGCTACAAGGTCTTGGCGACCCATGACCGGGTGAGCGAAAGCGCGGAGATCGAGATCATTGCCGGCCAGGAAACCCTCTATGACTTCGACATGCGCGTCGGTTATTTCCAGCCGTCTGCGGTCTTGACCGGTGGTGGCGAGACCGTCCGCGGTGATGTGGAATTCTTCGTTTATGGCACCGAAGACGCAGCAAAAAATGCGAGCCCACTCGATAATATCGTCTCATTTACCGGTGCCGCTGGCGAGCGCAAGCCACTCAAGCCTGGCACCTATTTCGTCAAAGCGCATGTCGGTTACAAAGGCGGACTGACGTCGATGACCAGGGTTTTCCCCTTTGAGGTCAAAGCGAACGAGGTGACCGCGTCGGTCTTTGACCTGCAGGCCGGGGCGCTGTCGCACACCGTGAAGAGCCAGGCTGGCAACCGCGTCATCAACATCGATTATGTTCGTCAATCCGATGGGAAGCGGGTGCATTATTTCAATGCCGGAACCTCAAACACGCTCGCCCTGCCCGCTGACCGGTATGTTCTGAGGGTCATGATCAGCGGCGGGACAACCTTCGACACCGAACCTTTCGACGTCGCGGCCGGTCAAACCACGAACGTCAATGTCACCATTCCTTGAGGTTTCGCCATGAAGACGCTGTTTCGAAGCTTTTTGATCGCTCTAGCCGGATCCACCTTCGCGCTCCCGGTAATCAGCGCCGCCATAGCACAGGACCTCGACGTCCCGGTTATGGAACGCGCCAGCGACGATCTCGACACCTGCGCGCTCGGCAAGGTTGCCGGTCTGAAGGCGGATGGCGACGGCTTCCTTGCGGTTCGCTCCGGCCCCGGCTCGAACCACCGGAAGCTCGACGAGATCCACAACGAGGATCTTGTCTGGCTGTTCGATCAGCGCGGCAAGTGGATCGGCATCGTTTATGGTGTCGGCTACGACATGAGCTGCGGTGCCATCGAAAAGGACCGTCCGGTGCCCCACCCCGGAAAAAAAGGCTGGGTTCATGAAAACTGGATCGAATTTCTGGCCGGCTGACCCCGGCATGCCAAAGCCCCAGGAGTGCCTGATGACACATCCGATAATCTGCAAATCCTCTCGCGAGGGCGTTTCCCGGCGCAGCGCCTGTGGCCTGACGGCGCTGTTCCTGTCCGGCGCGCTGGCTTTGCGGTCCCTTGCCCCCGGCACCGCCCTTGCAGACGGCAAGGCCACCCTCGAAATTCAGGCTGCAACGCGCGCCTACAAACAAGCCCGGCAAAGTTACGACGAGACATCTTCCGAGCAATCGCGGACGCAAAACGCACGTGACCGGGAACGGACAAAATACCTCAACGACTGGGCAGCCATCTGGGAGGAAAAACGCCTCGGCGACACAGCTCTGCGGGATCTGCGCCGGGCGTTCGCAGAAGAAAACCGCGCTTTGAAGGATGAGATCACCGACTTGAAGTCCGCCCGCGAGTTCGCGGACATGGAAGTGAAGAGCCGGAACGACCGTCTGCTTGGCTTGCTCCACGCTCTGAGAGATGCTCAGTCAGGATCCGATAAAGCGCTTATCAATACGCTGGTGGCCGAGACAGACCTCAAGCGCAACGAACTGCGCGCGGCGGAAACTGCGTTGGATCAGGCGACAAAAGCACTTACCGATGCTGAGCAAAAACAAGCCAACCGCCAAGCTGTGTTTGAAACCGAAACAGCCCGAATTAAGGAAGAAACGCCGACACTTGCTGACGTCCGCAAACTCGAACAAGCCTATGGCGACAAGCTGGACGATATTGGCCACTTGCCTCTGCCGGAAAAGCTGGAGGACCTTGCGACGGCTCACGAGAATGCGGCCGAGGCTCTTCTGGCAACCCTGTTGAAAAACCAACCGGCTTACGTCAAACGGATCGATGTCAGCTTCGACGGCAAGCCGTGGTACGTGGCCGACTTCGTCGAAGACCCCAACGGCACGCCAGATCCGCAATCTGCAGAACTGCAAAAGGCCACTCGGGATGCGCTCGAAAACGCCCGTATGGACCTCGAAGATCTGGACCACCTCCTGAAAGTTGCCAGCCGGGAGATGGACCGGGTTCAACTTGAGTGGAAGGACGCATCCGAGCGCGCCGGCCATGCGCAGGTCTCCATCATTCTGCGGGACCGGGACATGGCCGCATTTACGCTCGTTGCTGAGAGTACAGCCGTTATCATCACATCGGTCGCTACGGGCGGGCTTGCCACTCCGGCAGCCATAGGGTTCATTGAATCACTGTCAGCTGCCGGATCGAGAGCCTGGAAACTGGAACCGGACGAAGTCTACAACGCGCTCTACAAATGGGCCGTTCAGGGCATGGATGAGGGCGGGTTAAGAAGGCTTCTGTCTGAGACTGGCGACACCCATCGGGGAAAAAAATGGTCGGAAGTCGCCCTCGGCGGCCCGACCGGGACCGAGAACCTCCTGGGGCTGAATACCTATCAAAGTATTGCCGTCGGTGACTATCTGGAATTTACGTTCGCCAACTGGAACAAGGACGTCAAATCGTTCCTGCCCAAGGGCGCCGAAGCGACCACTGCTGGTATTGCACTCACCACAACAGCTGCAAAGATTATGGCGCAAAAACTCACCGACATCATGAAAGAGAAGGAAGAGCAGCGCGCGTTCCAAAACACGCTGAAAGCCGCACTTGAACAGAAGACCTATATGCGCCTTGCCACAGCCCGCCGGGCGCTGAAAACTGAACGTGACACGGTCGCAGCGCAGATTTCGGCCCTTGAAAAACTTAGAGATCACGGACTTTTGCCGCGCAAGCTGCAGATAAAAACCAGCGAGGTCATCTCCCACGATGAGGCCGCAAAAATCGGCCGCTGGGAAGTGCGCGTGACGTTTTCCGAGTATCTAGATCATGCGCCGGAACTCGCCAGCTTCAAACAAGGGGTCACCTTTGACCGGGCCCAGCGAAGCGACAGCAATCCGGCGGAATGGATCTTCGAAGTCAATGGCTTCAATGTTCCAGAAAGCCAGTCAGACATCCAGCTTGTTGTTTCCATCAATCCGGGCGAGCCGCCCTACTCCTACCTGGATGCCGAACCGCAAACCCCAACCTTTCCGGCAAGCCTCACATGGCATGAAGTCAAGAACTATGAACAAGGGTCGGACGCGAACCACAGACTGATGCTGAGGCCGGATGGCATCACCTTGGGCGTTTATTCGCTACTTGATCCGGCTGTTGCCGATTGCGCTTATCGCGATATCGTCGTCGGCAGCGAATTCCGCGGAGAAGGTCCAGACTTGCCTACAATCAGCGATAAGACCTCCACTTATGACGTTAGCCGCAAACAAGATATACAGCCGTTTGGCAAAAGCGACCCCATTATAATGTGTGTTGATCAGGGCACATTCGCACCCAGAAAGGACGCGGCCGGCCGTTACATTATTGCCGCCACGCACCCCCGTTCGATACATCAATATTCAAACGGCTACGCTCCACCGCACTTTGAAGAACTTGACCGCATGAGAGGAGTAGCGATCGGTGAGGCGAATGCCGCCAGCTCGGCCAATGAAGAGGCTATGTTCGGTGAAGAAGCACTGGAACGCCAGCGCCTTCAAATGGATAAGGGCATGTTCATTCCGCCCGCACCTCAGTAAGCGGGACGTGTTGTCTTTTTTAAACGGTGATCCGTCTATGTTGATCCATGCCACGTGCAGACCCCGCGCTTTGCATTGAAATTGAGGGTGCAGCGGACCCGCGTGTTCCCCTTCAAAAACTGGCCTTTGCTGGCTTTAGCCGCCACGAGCGGCCTTTCTTTTGCCCGCCGTACAGTCGTACCGGACCGCCGCTTGGCAGCTTTGCGTACCGCGAAAGGCGGATACACATGTTTGAGCGATCACAGTAGATCTGAACCGTCAACTTGGAGTGACAGTCGATGGAAGAGCATCACATGTCCCACCGGCCTCCGCCGCACGCCGCCCCGGACGGTCTCAGCCTTTATGAGGTTGAGGCCGATTTTCTGCTCGAAGACCTCATCGATGAATGCCGCTCTCTTAGCCTGGAAGGCCACCCGGCCCTTGCCCGGCTTGCCGACGCTTTGGATGAGGTGCACACCCGCATTGAGGGCGCCTTCGTCGAGGACCCAAATGCGCAGGCGGATCGCACGGCCCTGATGGCGTCTCCGAAGACCTGATCGTCCTCCTGGCCCAACTGGAAACCTTGCGCGACTTGCGCCCTTGAATATGTCCGGCCATCTGTATCGAACGGGCATCCCTCCGGTCATGACCTCAAGCGGCCAGCAAGAGATGGTCCTCGACGATGGGGGTGTCGAACTCGATGCCGGCGCCCGACCCGGTATGGCGGACAACCGTCCCGCTGAGATGAGTGCCATCCAGGAGATCCAGGGACACCCGCTCGCCGAGGGGAAGATCCTCCATGTCAAGCACCTGCGCGCCGGTCGTGCTGACATCCACCAGCTGGACGGTCTTTTTCAGCCCGCTCTGGAATGTCAGGGTCACGTCCTCGGAGATCAGCTTGCGCGCGGCCCTTCGGCGATCCTGCACATCTCGTGTCACATCCGCGAGGAACTGCTCGACCTCCTTCGCCAGATTGCTGCTCGCTTCAGAGACCAGGTCGGATGCACTGTTGACCGACCCCGCCTCTTCCGAGGTTTGCAGGACAGCACCTGACACCGACGACATGCTGGAGGCGGCATTTTCCGTACTGTCGCTGGCAGATTTTGCAGACCGGGCGATTTCCTGATTGGCGGCCCGTTGCTCCTCGATGGCCCCCGCGACGGAGCTCGTCAAATTCCGGATCTCGGACACCTTTTCGGTTATGTTCCCGATCGCACCCGCTGCGTCCTTGACAGAGGTCTGGATGCCGGTGATGCGGGCGGAAATCTCGTCCGTCGCCTTGGATGTCTGCTCGGCAAGTTCCTTGACTTCCGAAGCGACAACGGCAAAGCCGCGGCCGGCGTCGCCGGCCCGGGCGGCCTCGATGGTCGCGTTCAGGGCCAGGAGGTTCGTCTGTTCGGCAATGTCACGGATCAGGTTGACAACGCTGCCAATGTGGTCGGCAGAGGATGAAAGAGCCTGGACATTCTGATTGGTCGCATCCGCGGCTTCCACCGTTTCCATGACGATCCGGGTCGTTGCTTCCGTCTGGTTGGCGATTTCCTGAACGGTTGCGGTCATCTGTTCGGTGGCCGCAGCAACGGCGGCAACGTTTTCCGAAGCGCTGCTGGATGCAGAGCCGGCCTGATCGGACTCGAATTTTGCGTTGCTCGCCAAAGTATCAAGGGTTGTGGCCGCCGTCCGCATCAGATCCATCTGCTGGCTCACGGTGCTCAAACGGTCCGACATGGTGTCCTTGAAGGTTTTGATAAGCCCTTCCAGGAAGGCTTGCCGCTGGCGTTCCCGATCCCGTTCCGAGCGTGTACTGTCTTCAAGCTGCTGCCGCTGGATGGCATTGTCTTTGAAAACGTCAACCGCTTGAACCATGTCTCCGATTTCGTCGGACCGGTCCGCCCCATCAAGCGTGACGTTGATGTCGCCATGCGCCAGCCGGTTCATGGCATCGACCACCTTGCTGATCGGCCGGGTGATCGTCCGGGCGGCAAGATAGCCCGCCAGACCCGCGATCGACAGGAGCCCCAGCCCGATGAGCAGCATCTGGTTGCGCAGGGCCACCACGGGCGCAGTGGCTTCAGCAGTGCTCTGCATGGCCACAAGGGTGAAGGGTGTGCCCTGGTACTCGAACGTCGCAGCCTGCACCTTCAGATCTTCCCCCCGGTGCAGCGTGTCTTGGCCAAATGCCTGGCCTTGCGACCTCGCCTGATCAATCACGGGGCTGTCTAACCGCGTTTTCAGAATGTCGTTCACATCCGGGGTGGCGTGCGTGTCATTGCGCATCAGCCCGTCGCTACCGATCAGCGCGAGTTCACCGGTTTCGCCGAGACCGAGATTCTGGCGCATCAGGTCGTTGATCTTGTCGATCGGCATCTGGAATGCCAAAACGCCAACGGTCTGATTGTCAGCGGTGACAATCGGGTGCGCCATGAAGCTGGCAGGCGCGTCATAACTTGGACCATAAGGGGCGAAGTCCTCAAACGCGACGTCTGTTGTCCCGGTCACTTTCATCGCGGTCCGGAACACCTCGCCCAGGTCTGACCCGGCCCATTCCCCGCCGCCCGATGTGAAATTCGTTGCGTAATCCAGTTCCTTGAACACCGAATAGATCAGGTTGCCCTGGGTATCGAACAGGAAGACGTCATAATAGCCCTGGTCTTGCTGCAGCTGGTGAAACCAGGGGTGATATCTGGCATGCACGGCATCATAGGAGGATCCCGTTTTTGCATCGTAGAGCTTGTCTTTTTCACCGGTCGGATGTGGATTGTCAGTGATATAGGCGGCTTGGAGCGCCGTTTTCATGTCGGTCCCGTCGTCCGCCATGGTTTTCCATGCATCGGCAAAATCTTGGACTGCTGTGACGGTGCCCGGATGGTCGGCGATCAGGACAAGTTGCTCTTCAATCGCCTCCAGATAGGCATGGATTTCGCCGACCCCAACGTCTGCGGCCGCAGACAGCCGTTGTTTGGTCAGCGCGTCCAGGCTCTGGACCGAAGACACATAACTGCCAAGACCAATGCCGACACTGACGGCCGCAGCGGCCCCCACAACAAGCATCGGAATTTTTTTGGATAGACGGATTTCAGTAAACAAGTCCCACCCCCGAAACGACAAGATGTCAAAGGATGTTGACAAGGTAGAGTCAAAAACCAAACAGAGGCTTAACTTGGCGTGATTTAAGTATTCGCGATTTTTACCTAATCATAAGGACGGGTGGGGTCTCACAATCGGTGTTTTTTTGAGAACAGTGACGCGTTTCAAGCCCGGGACACCGCACCTGGTGCTGGCAAACCGGCAACGCTCTCAAAAAAAGCCCGGTAGCGGAATGCTGGCCGGGCGTTCAGTAAACGTGCACGTGGCCCATCAACCACGCGAAGAGAGATACGAAAGTTACGGCGCGGTTCAATCCTGATGGAATGATCAAGCGCAAAACTGACAGGTCCCGCGAACGACACAGCGCGAACAGGCTTTGTGGCCGCCTAGCTTCAAAACACGCGCACCCGGGTGAGAACCATCAGTTTTGGCGTAGCCTGGCCCGATCTAAAGCTGCCTGCCGTCGTCAAAAGCCGGCCTGAACCACGATGCGGTTGGGGCGGCCTTCAGCGATCCGGTGAGATAGGAGCAACCGAGGGTGCAAGCGGGTCGGGCTTGGGAAAAAGATCCGTGGGTTTGGGCGCATCTGCCCGAAACCGGCGCGACCCAAGAGGGTCCGCTCAGCGCCAGAAAAAGCGAGGGGTGGGCTTTTGGGACAACCATGCTTTACCTCAGCGGAGGTCCACCGCCGCCGGTCGGGCAGCTGCATCCGGGTTGGCAAACGCAGCAAAGGCATCGGGGTGAAGCGGGCGGGCATAAAGATATCCCTGCCCCAGATCGGCCCCTTGGCGTGCCATCTCGCGGGCTTGGGCATGGGTCTCAACGCCTTCGGCGACAATTTCCAGTCCAAGGTTCGTGCCAAGGGAAACAATTGCAGCACAGATGGCCTGCGTTCGCGGATCTTTGTCCACGTCCCGCACAAAGGCCTGGTCAATTTTGAGCCGGTTGACCGGAAAGGTCTTGATCCGCGCCAGGGAGGAATACCCGGTTCCGAAATCGTCAATAGCGATCTTAACCCCAAGATCCCGGGCCGATTGCAAGACGTTGACACTGCGCTTGTCCAGAATTGCTGATTCGGTAATTTCAAGCTCCAGGAACCGAGGGGCAAGCCCGCTGTCCTGCAAAGCTAGCCTCAGGCAATCGATCAGATGGTGATGCCGGAAATGCTGGGGCGACACATTGACGGCAATGGTGAGAGGCGGCAGGCCTTGCGCCTGCCAGGCTTGGGCTTGACGGCACGCTTCCTGGATCACCCATTCGCCGATCGGGACGGTAAGATAGGACGCCTCCGCAATCGGAATGAACTCAAGCGGCGGCACCACGCCACGTGTGGGATGGTGCCACCGCAGAAGAGCTTCGGCGCCCACAACCCGGCCGGACGTGAGGTCGATCTGGGGTTGGTAAACCAGCTTGAACTCCTCGCGTTCAAGCGCCCCGTGAAGATCCTGCTCCAGGCTGCGCAACGCACGGACCTGGGCATCCATGGCGGCATCGAAGATCAGATAGTTGCCGCGATTGCTGTCTTTTGATTGGTAAAGGGCAACATCGGCGTTGCGCAACAGCTGTTCGCAATCACCCGGGTCCTCCGCGCAGATCGTGATGCCGATGCTCGCTCCCGTTCGCACTTGTCTGCCATTCACCACATAAGGGCGGGAAATCTCTGCAACAATTTGATCGGCGAGGACACCGGCATCAGCATCCTGTGCAAGACCTTTGCAGATTATGGCAAATTCATCGCCCCCGAGACGTGCGATGGTGTCCGCCGCCCGGCAGCAGGTTTTCAGGCGCGCTGCAACCTGGCGCAGCAGAGCATCCCCGGCAATGTGCCCCATTGTGTCATTCACGGATTTGAAATCATCCAGGTCAAGAAGCAGGGCCGCAATCTTGCTGGTCTCGCTGGCGTCAGCCAGAGCCGTGTCAAGGCGCTCTAGGAAGACGGCCCGGTTCGCCAGTCCAGTCAGGCTGTCGGTCTCTGCCATGCGCTTGATCGCAAGCTCGGATGTTTTCTCTTCTGTAATATCGGCCACCACCACCACAGTCCGGCCATTGGAGGCCTTGCGCTCAGTGACCCGGATCCAGCGGCCACAGCCAAGGCGTTCCTCGAGGGCGCCGCGCGGCGTGCCAAAACGATCCAGTCTGTCCCTGATGGCCTTTTGCTCATGTCCGGATCGACAGTCAAAAACCGCACGTTTGTATCCAGCTGTCAAAAAATCCTCGTAGCGAAGCCCGGGATGCAGAAGATCATCCATCCCCTCATGAATGTCGCCATATTGCCTATTGCAGATCATCAACCGGTTGTCAGCGTCCCAAAGAGCAAATCCTTCATGCATGGACTGAAGAGCATCCATCTGGATGCCCTGCGCTGTGCGGAGCTTATCTGCCGTCGCATAAGCTGCCTCGGACAATTCTTGAAGTTGTCGGGTGATTATTTCCAGCTCGCCGACTTTCTGGGATAGCGCGTCCCGGCTCCGTTCCGCGTCACGGCGCCGCTGATCAGCAATGTTCCGCTGCTGCCGGATCATCAGGACAAAAATCGTTCCTGTAATCATGAAAGCGGCGATCACGCCGGCAAGAGCGTCGGCAATCCGTTTGCGGACCGCAGTCGTCCGGTCGCGCGACTCGGACGCGATTTGCACGGGCCGGTGTGCCAGGCGCTCGATCTGCGGGCGCAAGGGGGCAAGCCGGGACCCCATCCCCGCAAGGGCCGCACCATCGCCTGAGGCCGCAGCATCGATGAACGGCACCTCCCGCTCCAGGCGGGTGAGGATCTCCTGGTTCAAGGCAAGCAGTTCTTCATCAAGAAGGTCTTGGTAGGATGGGCGATTAGGAAGCGCACGCACACGTTCATAAAGGATATCGAATTGCAGCACGGCACGGCTGGGGTCAGCGCTCGGACCTGAGGCCTCGACCATTGCCAGCGCGCCTTGAAGCGCTTCGAAATGAACCCGGAGCTGAATGCTGCCGATCCCCGATTCATCGTAAGTTTCCTGCTCGAGAGCCCGGCTGTTGGCAAGGATCAGCAAGACTGCGATGACAACAAGGACCATGAAGGCAACACTTGCAGCCCCGAAATACTGTGAGATCTTGGTCGGAAATACCGTCTTGATCATTTAACGGTCACATGCGTCAGTTGCCAGATAGACCGCGCACTGTAGGACTCGGCCTTGAGGTCCTGATACTGATCAACGGGATAAATCACCCAAAGAGGACCTTTTTGACGGACCGACATGACCTGTCCGTCGATTTTCATCGCAAGCAACACCGGATAATCCCGGACATCCTGCATGGGAATGTCGACCGAGTAGCCATCGAGCGCACGCGCTGTGAGTGTTGTACCAGTGGCCCCCACAAGATCGAGGACCTCCGCCAAAAGCACCCCTTCGTAAAGGTGCACCCCGTCGGTGAACGGGTTCGACGTCTTCAGCTCCTTGAGCCCGAGGTTTTGGAGCGCGGCGCGATCAAGCCGCGCCTGGCTTCCGTCGGTAACCGTGGAAATCGCCCCGTCAATCGTGAGCAGAACTTCCCCTTTGGACGCAGGCAACGCTGCTGTCTGCGCTAAGACCGGAGATGGAAGGAGCGCAGGGACCGCAGCAAAGGCCATCACGGCCAGACCCATAGACACTTTTGCTAGTAAACTCGTCACCGAGCGACCTCTCATTTTATTTTCCCGCGCTCCCCAGCATTGGCTTGATCGCTTCGTAACCCCGCATTGCTCCAGGTCTGCTAAATAGCCAGGATGATATTAAAGGATTGGTAGATCCGAACACACTTCCCTAAAGGAAACTTTACCGAATTATTCAAACATGGGGAGAGTTCGCGTGAGCTGTGCGATTAGCATAACGAGCTTCTGAAAGGCCAGTTGGGTCTTTCGGCCAACGGGAACTCACCCACCGAACTATCCAGAAATGAATAACCAGCGGGTGCCCCGAAACGTTGCTTGGAAACAGCCTCGTCAGAGCGGATCAAGAACAAGAGCCGCGTGGACTTGGCTATCATTTGGGAGTTTGAGCAAGGTGCACCTGTGTGTCTTATGGGTTGAGTTGAATTCAATGGTGTGCTGGGTGGGATCCAGCCTGGATTCGTCTTCTAAAAGGCTCATGAGCTCCGCTTTCGAGGCGTCAGTAATGAGACGGGGCAAAAAGTAGTTTTTCATGGCCGCAATAGCAGGAAAGGCCTTGTACGCCGCTGTATTGGCGTCCTGAACAAACGCCCGTCGGTCCAGAAGAATGATCGGTAGAGGTATGTGTTGAAACACAACTTCGAACCGTTCAGCGATTTCGGAGATCTTTCGCTCAGTCTCGCGCAATTGTTCATTTTGCAAGCGCAGTTCTTCTTCGCGGATAGACCATTCATTCCGCAATTCATCTGGGGTCAGTCGGGTTGGGTCGAGTTCACTCATTGCTGTGTGTTGCCTCTGATGTATCGGAACCGCTTGAAACAGCAGCGGGAGACCGGTGCCAGGAGGTGGTATTGATATGACTGATGACCAGGCCAGAACGGTTCGCTGCAAACCGTTTGGCGTGCATTAGAAACCAGCGCTGCTCTTTTTTTGAATGGCACGGATATTCGACCGAAAAAACGTCAATCTCGCCATCAAGCATGCGGCGAAGATTAGTTTCAACCTCGGTTGCGGTGTCAAAATCCCGCGACTGAGGGCTAACCCGGCACGCAGACAAATACTGTGCGCCGACACCTATGGAGTGGAGTTCTCCTTCGTTCTCCCGTGCAAAGTTAGTCCACGCTTCATTCACCAGCCGAATATGACCATCTCCATCGAGGACAACAATATGTTCGGGAAGTGAATCGAGCACTGTTTGCAGAAAGTCGAGCCGGTCAAGAGAAGACACATCAAGAAACATCAGCACGAGCGCAGTTTTTTTCGTAATTGCATCGATGTAAGGCACATGCCGGATGATAAGCTTGCCTTCATCAGTTTCCCAGACGAGTTCATGAAGTTTAGCGGTGGTCAGGGCTTTTTCGGCATCGGTGATGAGATTTGCATAACCGATTTTGTTCGAGAAGTCGGACAATGGCCGTCCGATATCTGCATCACGAAGCTCGAAAATACCGCTCACGGACGGGGTAAACCTGGAAATGTTGAGCTGGTCATCAAGGAAAACTGTGGGGATGCCGGTTGCTTGCGCCATAGCATCTAGATCATTGTTCAATCGATCTAAAATCCGGATTTTCTCCTGATACTCGCTATTGACCGTGTAGAGTTCTTCATTGACGGACTGCAGTTCTTCATTGGTCGATTGCAGCTCTTCGTTTGAAGCCAGAAGCTCCTCATTTGTGGCTTGAAGCTCCTCATTCGAGGTTTCCAACTCCTCAATCGTATTACGCAAGCTTTCCCGGGTTTCAAGCAGCTCTTGCTGGAGCGCCACAAACCGCGTCTCATTGAGGTCGTCCAGCGTTTGCATGTGGGGTTCAGCCAGCGCAACTCCGTACGATTGCTGATCGGCTGTCAAAAAGGACAGAATTCTCATCTTCTCGCCGCTTGGCGCGGTTTCAAGCGGGGTCAGATGCAGGCTAACTGGACAGACTTTATCTTCCGTCACACAGTGAAGGGGGGCTGACTTGACCGACTTGCCGGTCTTGTCTGCAAGACGGCTTAAGGAGGCGATAGCCGCCGAAACTTGGGCACTGACCAAACGCGCGATATCATAGCTCATGTCCCCTTGTCTGACCGACACATAAGCAGACACGTCACCATAGACATGCAAAACTTCGTTGTCATTATTGAGCAGCAAACTCGTGTTCCCCGTCAGCGCCTATGGGTCCGGATAAGCTGATTGCTTAAGGGAGAGGTTTTGGCTCATCTTCACTGATC
>NZ_JASHII010000015.1:0-28910 GCF_030733765.1 Roseibium sp. MMSF_3247 | reverse complement strand
CTGATCAGTGAAGATGAGCCAAAACCTCTCCCTTAAGCAATCAGCTTATCCGGACCCATAGGCGCTGACGGGGAACATGATGTCCTGGAAAGCAAACTCCCCTACAAGCGAACTCGATTTGGTCTTTCCAAACGGCATGGGCAATGTCGAGAGCCCGTCAAACATTTCCGTTATCAGGCACTTCAAGACAAATAGCTTCCTGAGTTAAAAAGGGTCTTGCTGCGCCCGGTATGGACAGTATGCGTCGTTGCCGCCTGTAACTCTGCTAGTTTTGGTCTTACATGGGGAAGGGTGTTGCTTCCCGAGCAGCGCCTTCGCATTGCCGCCCGGGAAGCCAAAATCAGGCAAATTGGCGCTTCACTCTCCAAGGCCATAGGCCCGATCGGCTTCGTGCGCTTTGTCAAGCCGCCACGGCGGTTCCATCGTTCCAGGCAAGGCCTGAACGGTAGCGGGCATCGACCTTGCCATCCTTGAGCGTGAATAGATGCAGCCAGCCGTTGTCGAAGAGCTCGCGCACTTGCGGATGCCGTTTTAGAACGTCCAGGATTGCCTCCTGCGGAGCCTCGATCATGACGGACAGGCGCAGCGGTTCGTGCATCAGCCGATCGCCGTCATGTACGGCTTGCCACGGCAAGCCGGGTCTCAACCGCCCAGAATTGCCCTCGATCACGCCAAGGCCGCCGACCACGTTGTGAATGAGTTTGTTGCCGCCGCCAAAGACCTCCGGCATCACCGAAGAACCATAATATTGAAGGCTGATCCAGCTCGCCACGACAACGGGCGCGGTGATGATCAGTTCCAGCGTGCCGAAGCCATCGTCCTTTTGCCAGTCGTAGCTGTGCAGGAAACTCCGCCCCCCCAGATCCTTGCCCGCTGTCGCGCTGCGCGGGGCCGCGATGAACGCCGCGCAGCCGGCCAGGCCCCATTCCGGCCGGACCTCTGCCCAGTTGAGCGCGCGGTCGGCAACACTGTCCGGGGTGGCGCCGGGCAAAGTGCCTGACCGCTCCGCAAGCGCGATCCGGCCAGCCTGTTTCAACCAGCCTTTGACGCGGTCGAGGTCTTTGCTCCGATGTGACGGCAAGCCGTCATCGTAGAGCGTGATCTCGTCAACGGTCGTATCGTGCAGACCGGCCACAAAAAGCGTATCCTCGGGCACCGTGATCCCGCGCTCGGCCAGACCTTGCCGTGTCTCTTGGTCGTTCAGCAAGATGGCGAGAAGCCGTGCGGACACTTCGCCCGTATAGCCACCGCAGGCCCCGCAATGATACGCGCTTTCATGCGGGTTGTTGGTCACCTGCCCGCCATGTCCCAGAAGCAGTACGATTTCACCGAAGCTGTCTGTCAGGCTCATGGCGCCCAGAACCGCGGCGGCTGTGTCGGCCTTTTTCCGGGCATCCAGTCCCCCAGCAACATGCGGTGCATGGGGCTGGTCTGCCGATTTGGCACCCAGACCCAGGGCGTCGCGCACCAGCTTGGCTGCATAGAGCGGCCCGGCCGCCTCGACGAACGCGAAGGACGAGACGGCGGCTTGCCGGAACCGGCCCCAGGCGCGGGCGGTCCGGGCGGCGATCCGCGTTGTCTGCTCATTTTCAGCATCGGCATGACTCGTGGTTTCCAGACCCGGCTTGAGCAGCACGGGCAAATGAGCCTCCACCACATCCGAGCCGTGTCCCTTGTGGGCCACGGGCAGGCCGAAGAAACCGGCAAAGCCAATCGTTTCAATGCCCGGGTCCACGCTTTCCAGCGCCCGCCGGAACACTTCGGAACGCACATCGATGCAAAACGCCGCCTGCACTGCAGGACGGGCCTGCTTTTCGCTTTGACCGTCCAGAAGCGTCGAAACATGACGCTGATGCTTGCGCTCCAGCGCCTCCTGCAGAATTGCCAGGGCAACATCGTCTTGTGTGGGCTCGACCGGAGCCGCATGGGCTGCGACCGTTTCAGCCCATTTCTGCGCGACCTGCGGCACATGCGCAAGCAAGGCCTCTTCCCAGATCAACCGGATCGCCAGCAGATCGGTCAGCGTCGGGTCGGTGTCCCCGTTCAGTTCGGCTTGCCACAAGAGCCAGCGGGCATGCTGCGGCCAGCCGCCGAGATCCATGTAAAGCCGGTGAAAGAGGGTCTCGGCTGCTGCTTCGTTCAATCCAAGCGCTTCGGCGGCCCGGAAAATCGCCCGGTCCGCGGTGTCCGGAGCGGCCGCCACATGGGCACAAAAGCCAGCCAGGCCCGCAATTTCGGGCGTCAGGTCATGGGTGGCCCAAGCGCGCCAGGATGCGAACGCCTGAGACCCCGGCGCGGGCGACCAGAGCGCTTGCCCCTGATCAAACTGCCCAGCCGCCCAGATGCCGAAGGTCTTTTCGATGACCGAAGGCCAGTCCGTGCCGGTCACTTCGGCGGCAAGGTCCGCAACCGTTGGCAACGCGGCCGGTTCGTCCATGTCCGCTGCCGCAGCAAAGGCTTTCAGCGCTGCGATGTCCCCTGGCTTCAGCGGCGAATGTGCAGCGGCAAGTGCGGCTTCCAAATCCGCATCGGTGATCTCACCGGCGGCAATGGCTGCGGCATAGACAGACCTCGGCTGGGTTGCCCGGACACCGGCCACCCGCTTCAGCCGTACCGACGCGTTGGCAAGGTCTTCGCCGGTCTGCCCGAGGAACGGATTGACCGCCACGGTTGCTTCCAGGGGGAAAGCGGGCGGGATGCGCCGCGCAGCGGTCTCCGCAGCTTTCAAAACGGCGGACATAAGAGCAGGTGCGATCTGTGCGTGATTGATAAACATTGCTGTCTCCATGATCTCAGTCTGCTTTTGCGACGCGGAAGCCGCCGATGGCCCGGTCAAGCAACGCATTCAGGTAAAAGCCGTTGGCAAGGTGAACGCGCAAACCAGCTGTCGAGGGGTGATGCGCCCAGAGCGGGAACAGCGCTTGTGCAAAGGCCACCAGGCCGAAAGAGGCGACGGCAAGCACGATCAGCGCCCATTCAAGCGGGCCGGGCACAGGCGCTGCGGGCAGCGCAGGCCCCCAGATGGCTTGCGCGATGGCCTGAAAGGCGAAATAGGTAAAGGCGGCGGCAAGAGAGGCCAGTGCGGTGCGCTTGGTCAGATCAGCCGGGGCAGTGTCCGCCAGACCCTGGGCGACCAGATAGGCAACGCCAAAGATCAGGATGGTTCCCAGAGCCAAGGCCTGGGCCGACTTCGGTCCAATGACCATGGTGAAGAGGGCAGCGATCAGGGCGTAAAGGGCGAGTGCCAGGGCAAAGGACTTAAGCACGGCAGCAACGCTTGGAACTGCGATCGGTCCTGGACGCCGCAGGCCCGCCACCGCTTGCACGGCCCCGCCGGATGACAGAAACGCATGGGCCTTGTACAGCGAGTGCGCAATGATGTGCAAAAGCGCCAGAGGCCAAAGGCCGAGCCCGCATTGCAGGAGCAAAAAGCCCATCTGAGAGACCGTCGACCAGGCGAGCGACGTTTTGACGGCGCTTTGGGTCAACATGACGGCGGCCCCGAAAATCGCGGTGAACCCGCCGACCATCACGAGCGCTCCCATGGCGCCTGGACTCAGCTGCACAAGGCCCGAGAGCGCAATGAGAAGGACGCCGCCGGAGTTGATGATTCCTGCGTGCAACAGGGCCGAAACGGGCGTCGGGGCTTCCATGACCTCGGTCAGCCAGCCGTGCACCGGGAACGCTGCAGTTTTCAAAATGGCGCCTACCACAACGAGGGCGATGGCGGCGGACGAGAGCCAGTTCGTGCCGTCCTCGGAGGCGGCCGCCGCCATCCCGTCGAGGTCGCCCGTGCCGTAACTGACCGCCAGCAAGACCGCGGCCAGAACCAGAACCGCGTCGGCGCCATGCCAGACAAGTGCGAATTTTGTGGCGGCCCGCTTGGCTTCCGGACGGCTGCGGTAAAACAGCAGCAGGCGTTTTAAACCCAGCCCGACGAGCGCCGAGGACAGGATGAGAACAGCGAAGCTGCCCGATTGCACAAACAGCAAAACCGCAGCCAGGGTCGCGAGCATGAGCGCATGAAACCGGCCCTCCTGCGCTTCACCGTCAAGATAACTGCGGCTGTAGCGGGTGACGACCCAGCCGATAAAAGCGACCAGAAGCGCAAGGGCAACGGTGACCGCGTTCGCCTGCAGGGCCAAAACGGCAGGACCGGAAAAGATGGCCAGTTTTGCCGGTCCGGCAGCGATGAATTGGACGGCACCCAATGTGGCGCATGCAAGCGCGACAAGGGCCGCATACTCGGCAAGCTTGGGCACCCCTTCCGGGCGCGCGCCCGGGCGGCGCCACGCAAAACAGGCGGCGGCCAGCACGACAAAGGGGGCAAGAAACGAAATCGAAAACACCATGAGACTTCTCCATTTCGGGGTCGCATGGGTTTTAGGTCATGGCGTATTTGAAGAAAAATACATATAAAGTGAGAAACCATTCTATCTGATAGAACAATGTCGACACTTAATCTACATCATCTTCGCCTGTTTCGTGCCGTCGCCCAGGATGGCACCCTGACGGGTGCGGCCAAGACGCTCAACATTTCCCAGTCGGCCGTCTCCGCCCAGATCAAGTCTCTTGAGGCCACTTTGGGACATGACTTGTTTGAGCGGCGCGGGCGGAATCTGGTCTTGTCGGAGGCCGGACGGATCGCGCTCGATCATGCGGACGAGATTTTCCGGGCCGCCGAAAACCTCACGGCCACTTTGAAAAGAACGGAAACCAAGCGGCGGATCCTTAGGATCGGTGCGCGCGCCACCTTATCGCGTAACTTTCAGATGTCGTTTCTGGATCCGCTCATCGGACGGGATGATGTCGAGGTGATCTTGCGGTCGGGAACCCAGGAAATGCTACTGCGGGCTCTGGAAGCCCAGGCGCTGGACATCGTTTTGACCAACCTGGTTCCAGCGCGCGATGCCGCCAGCCCCTTCCTCGTTCACAGCCTAGCCGATCAACCGGTCAGCCTCATCGGATCCCCCGAGCGCTTGTCCAGTGAGGCAACCGGCATAGCCGACATTGTGGCATCACAGCCGCTTGTACTGCCGACACCCGAGACCTCGCTTCGTGCCGGCTTTGATGCGCTGCTCGAACGGCTTGGCATTGTCCCCAAGATTGCTGCGGAAGCCGATGACATGGCGATGTTGCGGCTATTGGCACGCGCTGATGCGGGCGTGGCGGTCATTCCTGCAATTGTCGTGCAAGATGAACTGGAGGCAGGGCGGCTCAAGGAGTACGCCCGGCTAGATGAAGTGCGGGAAGTCTTTGCAGCGGTAACGATCAGCCGGAAGTTTCCGAACCCACTGATTGCGGAGGTTTTGCATCAAGACTGATGTCTATTCGTTGTGAGCCCCATTGGGTGGTCACCACATACGAAATGCAAAATCTCAGAAAAACTTAAAATAAAGAAAATCCCGGCAACCTGTTAGGCAGGGGTTACCGGGATAAAGTTACTATTGGCCGTTCGAACCGTAGCCGAAAACTTATTGACGTAAGGTTACTTTTAAGGTGTCTTTGATCAACCTGTCCACTTTGGACGAACCGAAAGCCGCCGGTTACGGCATTGCTGGACACTGCGAGCAGATTTCTAGCAACCGGAGACGCGTCAATGCAATGGTCGGCCGCCGATGTCTAGGCCTCGACTATCAGTTTGTCTTCGTGTTGCCGGCCTGCAATCAGGAACGCAGAATTCAGCTGGCCATCGTCACGCTTCGCCAGCAGCCAGACCTTGGTGATTTAACGCGCTGCCTCGGCACCGGCCAGGTGTACGATCAAGTACGGACTTCGGTCGTTCTCAGTCACTTTGGGCCCCAAACCTCTTGCCAGGTCTTAAATTCCGATGGCCTTACTTGATAGCGGGCAAAGTTGCCTTCGTGCATTCCGATGAGCTCGTCCTCCACGATCTCAGTGAATCTGGCTCTATCTTCCGACTCGACTCGACTGCTCGCCCATGCTGACACCTTGGTTCCGATCTGCTTGCGCCCCACTTTCGCACGGATCAGCATAGCTATAATCTCGCGCAACTCGGCGCGATATTTCAGCCGGAACGGATCGGGTTCGCCGAGGGATTGCCGGACTGCCGCATACTTTGCAGCTGAGCGTTCATAGGCCCAGAAGAAAACGTCTCTAAGCAGCGATACGTCGTTAAGTTCATAGAAGCCAAGAATTGCATCTGTGTAGGCGCGCTGGGAAACGTCAGTGAACGAAAGTGGTGCGAGGTTGTTTCGGATCAACGGGATATTTGCGGCTAGGCGCGAGACCCGTTTGTTCACGTCGTCAAACGGTTGCAAATATGGCAGCTGGACCATCACGAAAAATGCCTGTTCAAATGGATCCTCTATTGCCGCCACCTTTTGCAGCAGCTGATTAAAAGCTTCTTCGATCAGCTGAGGCACTTCGAGGGGATGAAAAACCGACTGATCAATACCAACAGGGACAAAGCGTAGGCGACCGGATGCCGAGGGATCCGGCAGTAAGTTGTTGGATAGCAGGGCGTGAAGGTTCAGGAGTGTATATCTGTTGAAGTCGATCTCATCTGCGGTGCCGACCAGGAACTCAATCGCATCCTTATGGTTAAGAATCATCTGCGCTTCAATGTGGTTTCGACCAGTCGCTTCTTCTCCAAATTCGATCAGGCGCCTCGTGTCGAGCAAGGAATAGGTGTTGCCTTCGAGGCGGCTGGAGTTCCAGGCGAGGTCGATCAGTAACCGATTAAGAATGAGCTTCGCATAAGTGCCTGCCGGCTGGGGCGCGGTTTTGGGCTTGCCAATTTCCTGGAGACGTTCGCGCTCTTCCTCTTCAAGATAGAATGTGGAATTTGGTTCGTACTGATCGAGGAGATTGACGTTATAGCCGACAGGCTTTCTGGCTGCTATTGGCTGTGTGACATAAGCACGTACCGCCTGCCCTTCATCCGAAAGCCTGATCACACGACCATAGTCATCTTCCTGCTGTTCTGGCTCGCCAGCAGCAGGTTGTCCTGATGTTGCAAGGTGATACTTCGCCCATCGACCACTGCCTGTCATACGCAGTAGCCCGACTTGTACGAGCTGTTTTAGCCGGTACTGAAGTGTGCGGCGTGGGATAGCTTCGGAGAGGCTCTTCGCGATATCTGGCGCGGAAATGCCATCAGGATGTTCAGCAACGATATCCTGCAGCTCTTTCAGTGCGTCTTCTGGTACTTTGTTCGCCATTACCGAGATTCTTGCGCGTAGGGGGTAGGCGCAATTATCGTTGTTTAGGCGCAATTTTCAAGCGTAAGCGCAAACTTGCGCGATAGACGCAAGAATCATTGCGCGTAGGAACCAGGAAGGCCAACCTGAGAAAATAGGTCAGGGGACACGGTGTCAAAGACGTGATGATCGTGGTTGAAGGGCTTGCGCGCGGCTCTCAATTTCCCGGGTTCATTGGTGGCTTTACTTTATATCGGAGGACCTAGAATACTAAGTTTATGCCGTTCAAATTCATCCACACCGCCGATCTTCATCTCGACTCTCCATTGCGCTCACTGGCACTGCGCAATGGTGACCTCGCCGAACTGATTGGCGATGCCACGCGGCAGGCTGTGGTGACGATCGTCGACTTGTGTGTCGATGAGCAAGTGGACGCGCTGATTGTTGCCGGCGATCTCTACGACGGTGACCAGACATCGATGAAGACCGCCCGGTTTCTGGCCAGCCAGATGCAACGCCTGCACGAGGCTGGCATTGCGACCTTCATCATCCGGGGCAATCACGACGCCCTTTCGCGCATCACCCAGGAACTCATCCTGCCGCCATCAGTCACTGTATTCGGCGGTCGCGCTCATTCCGTCGACTTCACCAAGGGAGACCTCGCGCTTTCTGTTCACGGCCTGAGTTTCGCCAAGCCTCATGCGCCGGAAAGCCTTCTCGAGAAGTATCACCGCCCTACTCCCGATGCGGTCAATATCGGCATCATGCATACAAGCCTTGCCGGGGCACCCGGGCATGACCTTTATGCGCCCTGCAAGGTGACGGATCTTCATGGCTGGGGGTTCGACTATTGGGCCCTGGGACACATTCATACCCGGACCCAACATGCCGGCGATCGAATAGTGATCATGCCTGGCATGCCTCAAGGGCGGGACATCAACGAAGCCGGCGAGAAGACCGTCACTCTCGTTACCGTCAATGATGATCGCAGCCTCACCGTCGAAGAACGCCCGTCCAGCATTGCCCAGTTCGAACGCGTTTCGATCGATATGTCCCCGGCCGAGACCTGGCGGGAGGCTGCCGACCTGGTTGAACAAGAAATAGCTGGAGCACGAGACCGAACACGATCGCAACACCTTGTCGCACGCGTTCGGTTGACGGGTAGTACACGATTGTCCTGGCGGCTGAGACGTGATCGCGATTTGCTGCTGGCGGAAGCCGAGCAGCGCGCGGAGAGCTTGGGAAACACCTGGATCGAAAAGATCGAGATCGACACAAACGCGCCGGAGAGCACGCCGGTTGGCAGTGCCACCGCCGATCCAGTCCTTGAACTCGGCGAGCTGATACGCGGCGACATCATTCACCAACACGGCGTGCGGCAAGCCGTGCAGGATCTCGTCAAGGAGCTGCGCGATGACTTGCCGCCAGAAGCGCGTGGTTTCAGCGGCGATGACGAAGCCGCGTTCGAAGCACTGGTCGACCAACTCCTTTCCGAAGGAAGCGAGGACATGCTGGCCCGGCTCAAATTCAATGCTCCGGAGGTCGACTGATGCGTCTACGCCGGCTCGATCTCACCCGCTACGGCAAGTTCACCGATTATTCGATCGAATTCGGGGAGCATGAGAACGGCAAACCGGATTTGCATATCGTCTACGGCTTGAACGAAGCAGGTAAATCGACGGCACTTTCAGGTTATCTCGATCTCCTGTTCGGAATCGAGGAGCGCACGCGCTACAGTTTTCTTCATCAAGGTAAGGCCATGGAACTTGGTGCCTGCCTCGAATTTGAGGGATCGGCCCATGAGTTCAGGCGCGTCAAGCAGCGCAGCAACTCGCTGCTGAACGAGCATAGACAGCCGGTCAACGAGGCGATTTTGAGCCTACCGCTCGCCGGACTGTCACGCGACGCGTATCGCATGATGTTTTCACTCGATGATCAGACACTTGAGGATGGGGGCAACGCCATCCTCGAGAGCAAGGGCGATCTGGGCGAACTGCTATTCTCGGCAAGTGCAGGCTTGGCGGGCGTCAATTCCATTCTCGAAACTGCTGCCGCCGAAGCCGATGGTATTTTCCGGAAGCGCGCTAGTTCGACCAAGATCGCAGGTCTGAAGCGACAGATCGCAGACCTGAAGTCTCAGCGCGACGAAATCGATGTACAGGCGTCCGCTTACAAAACCCTGACGGCAGCACTCGCACAGGCCGAGACAGCCTATGATGCCGCCATGAAGGAGATTGCGACAGCCAAAGTGCGCCATGAAGAGATTGCCCGCGTCCTGCGTGCCTACCCCCTGGCATCAGAATACCGTCAAGGGCAGGATGAGCTGGCGGGATACAAGGACATGCCGCATCCTCCGGACGAGTGGGCGGCAGCTCTTCCGGATCTCATCGTTGAAGAGACACGGCTTCAAACACGGGTTGCCGGTCTCAATCAGCGCGAACAGAAGATCCGCGACGAACTCGAAGGGTTTGTTGTCGAGGAACGTTTGCTCGAGATGGCCGACGATCTCGAGCGGCTTGGAGATGCAGCCGCGCGCCACACGACCGCCCATGAGAATTTGCCGAAAAGAAAGGGTGCACTTTCGGATTGGGCCCGAAAGATCGGTCTGATCCTCGCAACCTTGGGTCAGTCAGATATCGACAATCCGAAGACGCTGCTGGTCCCTGCAGCCACGATCGGAACGCTTCGTGATCTGATCGCTCAGAAGTCCGGCATCGATGTCGCGCGACAAACGGCAGAGCGGGAACAGGAAGCAGCCCGGCTGGCATTGGAAAGTGAACAACGCACCCGGCAGGCGCTCGAAGTTCAAGGCACCGCGGTCGACGCCGGCAAGGTCGCATTGCTTCAATCGGTGCTGAAACGCCTGCGCGACGGAAACCTTGCGGCCGAACTCCGGCTTGCCGAGCGGGCCATTCCAGGCAAGAGGCGCGCCCTTGAGGATGCTATCGACGAGCTCCACCCGTGGACAGGCGACGCTGCGGACTTGCGTAAAATGTCGCTGCCCCATCCCGATCGTCTGAACGCGTGGAAATCGACCCTCGAGGGGATCGAGAAGCGCCGTTCGCAGATCGTCGAGCGGAAGCAGGAACTCTCGGCAAAGAATAGTGAAGGCACCGCCAGGATCTCTGCCCTGCGCGAAGCGTCCACTATCATGAATGATGAGGAGGCAAAGGCTGCCCTCCTCGAACGCGACCAAGCGTGGGCTCACCATTTATCCAGCCTGGTTCGAGAAACCGCTGATCGTTTCGAACAAGAAATGCGAAAGACTGACGCGATCGTTGAAGCGCGCCTCAACGCCGTCAAGGAACTCGAGGAATTACGGTCTCTATCGACGGCACTATCGGTCACAAAAGCGAGCCTCGATCAGCAAGACCGATTGATGCAAGAGGCCGGAAACGAGCTGGAAACCTTGCGCGGCGTAATCCGATCGGAAACGCCGGCCGAATTCGAACTGCCGGCCGAAGCGCCCACGGATGCATGGCTTGCAATGGTCCGAAAATGGACGGAGGGCCACACCTCAGCACTGGCTGCATATGATGACCTCCGTAGTGCTCTGAGTGACCTCGACGAAGTGAAGGCAGCGATGGCAACAGAGCAAGGTTCACTCACCACCTCCTTGACCTCCATCGAGATCGACGTCGAGGGACTGGATTTGGCCGCCCTGATGCAGGCTGCCGACAACATTCTTGCAGACCACGCCGCGCTCCAGGCCAAACGGACGGAGGCCGACAAACGCCTTGGGGATCTAGAAGCCGCGGCCGCGCAGCGAAAGACGGCATTGGACGAAGCTGTGGCCTCGTTCGAAGAATGGCAGCGTATCTGGGTAGATACCCTCTCCACCACCTGGTTTTCCGACCGGGAAAACAGCATCGGCGCAGTGCGAGAACTCCTCGACGCCATAGCCGATCTCCCCGAAGCATTACGCGAGCAGGAGGATCTGCGGCATCGCATCGCGTCCATGGAATCCGATCAGGCGACTTTCTCCGACACCGTCGGGCAGCTGCATGCCGCTCTCGACGAGATGTTTGACGGCAACAATCCGCTCGCCGCGGCCAAGGCTTTGATCCGACGGCACGATGAAGCCAGGCAGACAGACGCGAAGCGACGGGAACGGAACCAGGCTCTTGCCGACCTGGAACGGGAACGCGAGAAACTGGATGGCGAGATCGCGGTTCATGCCTCACGCAAAAAGCAGATGACTGAATTCTTCCATGTCGACGAGCTCGCCGATGTCCGGCAAGCGCTGGAGCGCTGCAGGAAGAGAGACGACTTGATTGGGCACCTGGGTAAGCTCGAGCAGCAAATCGTTGGTGAGATGCAGCAGCAATCGCTCGAAGACGCAATGGCCGGCCTCGCCGAAATCGACCTCGGTGACTTGCAGCAGGAGCAAGCCGAACTCGCAACGCGTCTTGCTGACCTTGACGGTCGGGCGAAGGATCTTTTCGCCGACAGGGCTCGAGCAAGTGATGCCCTGAACGCTATCGGAGGCGATGACGCTGTCGCCCGCCTTGAAGCCAGCCGACGCACATTGCTTCTGGAAATCGAGGACTTGGCGCTGCGATATCTGCGCCTGAAAACCGGCAGCATGGTCGCTGAACACGGCATTCGTGCCTATCGGGAAAAACACCGCAGCGAGATGATGAACCGGGCGTCCGAAGCGTTCCGGCTGATCACGCGCGATGAATACACCGGACTTGCCACGCGGCCTGACAAGGACCGCGAGGCCTTGATCGGACTGTCTCAGCATGGCGCTTCCAAGCTCGCAGTCGAAATGTCCAAGGGCACGCAGTTTCAGCTGTATCTGGCGCTTCGATTGGCTGGATATGAGGAATTCGCGGCGGCCAGGCCATCCGTGCCGTTCATCGCTGATGACATCATGGAAACGTTCGACGAGCCGCGCTCCGAAGAGGTATTCCGGCTATTCGGACAGATGGCTCAGGTGGGCCAGGTCATCTACCTCACCCATCATCGGCACCTGTGCGAGATTGCAATGCAGGTCCTTCCGAATGTTCGAATTCACGAGATTTCGTGGCCCTAACGACGCCTAACTATCGCATTTCACATCGCTTCCTAAAACGAGTTGAGTGATAAAATCCTTTTTACACATTTTAGTTGAGCTTAGACCAGAGCACCTTCTGTGCTAACCAGACGTGTGGCAGGCAACAGGGTTGTCAGTGTCAATGAACCACTTGTTCACAATTGCTGGTTAGGGGCCAACAATGCCGAATACACCGATCGACGATATCGAGGAATGGTCGACAAAGCTCTCGCCGTGGAAGCGCGACGCTCTCAGGCGGTTGGCGACGAGCAATAAGCTAACGCAGGCCGACTTCGACGATCTGATGGCCATGGTCAAATCCGCTGCCGGATTTGAGCTTACCGCTCCGGCCCCAACTCCCGTTCCGTTTGCTAAGTCCGATTTCAGCGGCGAAGAAAAAAGACAGAATATTGTCCTAAAGGGGATAGCAAATGTTGAAAACGTCAACCGCTTGACCCCAAAGGCGTCAGTCAATTTCGGGCCCAACTCCCTGACGGTCATCTACGGACGCAACGGAAGCGGCAAGAGCGGATTTGTCCGAATCCTGCGCACTGCGTGTCGAACCCGGGTGGAGAATGTCGCCAAACTGAAAGTCCTATCCGACGTATATGGCGGCTCATCGGGACCACAGACCGCCGAAATTCTAATTGATGCTGGATCTGGCGACACGCCAGTTCAATGGACGTCAGGTTCCACCGCGCTGCCGGAGCTTACCCAGGTTGCCGTTTTCGACACGGCTTCCGCAGAGCTTTACGTCGACGGTGGAAACCAGATCCGCTACCTCCCTTTTGGCCTAGCCCTCCCCCACCAACTCAACACCGTCTGCATGGAACTAAAGGAAAAGCTCGAAGGGGAGCGAGCGAAGGTTATTGGCGACAAAGTTGGTCTGTCATCGGTGTCGTTCCCCTCGCAGCGAGACACAAAATCGCAAATATTCGACCGGTCGGTCAACAAGACCACCACCGATGATCAAATTGTCGCTGCAACAACGTTTACTGCAGAGGATGAAAGGCGTCTTGGAGATCTAACGGCGGCGCTATCTGCAGGTGCGTCGGCAGTTGCTGATGTGAACGCTTTGGTGAACTGGACCAGCGCCCTTAAGGCCGAATGTGCCAAAATCGCTGCTGAGTTCGATGACGCTGCCCTCGAAACATCGAAGAGGCTCAGAGAGGAATCGGATGCTGCGCGCCAAGCGGCGAAAGTGGCAGCGGATGCGCTTTTCACAGATGAGCCGCTTCCGGGCGTGGGTGGTGAGACCTGGCGGGCGCTCTGGGCGGCCGCCCGCAATTACTCTTTGAGCGAAGCCTATCCGGAAAGCGAATTTCCGGTCCTTGGGGACGGTGATGAACCCGCTGCATGTGTGTTGTGCCAGCAACCGCTCGCCGAAGACGGCCGTGCTCGACTGCAGCGGTTTCAGAAGTACATGGATGACACACTCGATGCGACAGCTGAAAAACTGGAAGCTTCTGTCTCTGCGGCTGCCGGAAACTTGATGCAGCTCGCTTGCCTTGGAGCGGAGGATTTTTCCGATCGCGTTGAGCAGGTTCGCAAACGGAGTGATCAACTGGCCGATAGCTTGTCAGCGCTTCGGACATCAGTATTGAAGCGTCGGGAAGCCAGGCTTGCTCTCCTGAGTGGCCAGCAAGTTGATGGCTTGCCCGATCTAGTAATACCTCTCGAGGGTATCAGCGCGTTCGAAAATGAGGTCAAAGCCGAGCAGACAGCTTTGGCCCAAGCGGCAAATTCAGAAGAAAGAGAGAAACTCAGTGCTGAGAAATCCGAGCTTGAGGACAGGAAGACAATCGCGGCGAACAGAGAAAAATTGACCACACGACGCAATCTTCTGGTGATGGACGCGGCGTTTGAAAAGGCGTTATCCGACCTCCAAACGAGAGGAATTACACAGCGCGCAAATGAACTCGTCGATACCCATCTGACAAAGGCGGTCACCTCGCATTTTGATGGAGAACGCGAGACTTTCGACATCATGCACCTAAAGGTAGGGCTCGCCCGAAAAAGCAGCCAGACAAAGGCCGAGTTTCAAATCGACCCACAGACCAAACTAACAAAGGTGACATCCGAGATTCTTAGTGAAGGCGAGCAGCGAGCGTTAGCTCTTGCCGGCTTCTTGACGGAGGTTGCCTTAACAGACGGCTCCGGACCAGTCGTGATCGACGACCCAGTCTCATCGCTTGATCGCGACCGTAGTGCCAAGGTTGCGGCGCGGCTTGCACAGGAAGCCTCTCTTCGCCAGGTCATCGTATTCACTCACGACATCACGTTCTTTAATGAGCTTTGCCGTGCAGCCGATGCGGTTGGCATCGAGGCAGAAACCGTTGCCCTTTTTAGTGACAAGTCTGCTGCCGGGAAAGTTGATCCAGCGGGAATGGTCTGGAAAGGACTGAACGTCACAAAACGCATTGGAAGGATTAAGAACGACGCTGCGAAGCTGCAGAAGCTGCACACGTCCAGCCCGGCAGATTACGAAATCTACGTGAAGAACCTCTACGGCAGGCTGCGCGACACCTATGAGAGAGTCGTCGAAGAAGTCATCTTTAACAACATCGTCCAGCGTGGAGTAGACGTAGTCCAAACCCAAATGCTCCGCTTTGTGCGTCTTTCAGACGAGTTGGCAGTGCGATTTCACGAGGGAATGACACGAGCAAACACGCACAGTCATGACAACCCTGCTGCCGACACGGTGCCTGTACCGACACCAGTAGAATTCATGGAACACATCGCTGAGCTTGAAACACTTATCAGCGACCTGAAGGCAGAGAGCCAAGCTGCAGAAGCGGCGAGACCGCAAATGAAACCGAAGAAATAGCCTTGCATCAGGTATCCTGCCCAACGGGGCAATCTCGAGGCAATGGTATTCCTTTCCCGAAAGGATCGAAAATCACCCCGTTCGGGAGGAGAACAAATGTCGCACGAACATGAATACAAAAACTTCGAAGCGCTCCGCCAGAATGAGCAAGAAGACGTGGACTTTAGCGTGACGGCACGCACTGTGGCCGGGAGTACAGTCGCCATCGTCGCACCACATGGCGGCGGCATTGAACCGCTCACTGCTGAACTCGCGGAATCAATAGCAGGAACGGATCATAACTATTACGCGTTCAACGGCCTTAAGAAACAAGGGAATAAAGTTCTGCACATCACCTCGCATCGCTTTGATGAAGAGAGGGCGCTCATACTGATCGAACCTTGCGAGAAGGTAGTTGCTGTACATGGTTTGGCGGGGAGTGCGAGATCTGTGCAGATAGGAGGACGAGACGCAGCGCTGCGCGGCCGTATTCATGAAGCTCTGCAAGGCTCAGGCTTTGAGAGCACCGTTGTCACTGAGGGAGCATATGGCGGCATGGAGCCGTTGAACATCTGCAACCGTGGAAGCACCAGCGCAGGAGTGCAACTCGAAATTCAAGCAGGGCTTCGTCGATTAATGAAGGAAGACGAAACCAAGTATGCCAGTTTTGTCGAAGCGGTTAGATCAGCGCTGTTAAAGCCACCATCCGAGTTCATCTAGCGGCTTCGCGTACGGTTAGAGAACGCCCCAAGCCCTGTACCGTCCCCTCCCCGTCACCTCCCGCACACCGAGTGCACCTATTAGGTTCAGCGCCCCTCGTGGCGTGATCTCTGCCGCCTTTGCAAGCATGTGCGCAGATACGATCGGCCGCGAAAGTATGAGTTCTATCGCAGCCGGCAGGCTGCTGTTTGATCTCTTGCCGACAGCGCGCCGCTCGAGTTGTCGCTTAGCGAGTGTCAGGCGATCAATATCCTTCATCCCCGCACTGGCAGCAGCTCTCAACGCGTCGAGAAAGGCGATCAGCCTGGTTTTTCTACCCCGCACACGCCGCCGCTCACGAGGCATCTCTCGTAGCCCCACGGAGTAAGCCAGGAGGTGCGACCGGACCTTTTCTCGCGATCTTAGGAAATCCGAAACGAGCACCTGTCCAAGCCAATGCTGCCGCTGCAGCGGTTCGAGCTGCTCCCAACCATCCCAAAGAACCGCCGCAGCCAGGGTCGCCGGAAGCGCTTCAACTTTTCTGACCAACTCGAGCCATTCTGAGATCCGTTCGGTTTCGTCCCAATCAGGATCCCGGATGACCAACTCGCCCACAATGAGTTCAGGTTGCCGAGTTCTGGTAGATCCGGGGGGAACGGCTTCCACCAGCCAGCTAGTTTCCGCAAGCACCTCGTCGAACCCTGCCAATTCCGGAGGAAGCGGAGCTTGATCGTTCGTTTCGAGGTCCCTCCCCTTCCCTCTCCTCTTGAGTTTTCCAGGAAGATGATCCTCCTGCTCGGCAATCCCCGCAAAGGCCAGGATCCCGGATCGCGAGACCGCCCAGCCCGGATCGTTTCTCATTGCCCGTCGTCTCGCCCGAACTATCCGGTGCGCAATGACGAGCTCATGGCTCGGTGCACGGACATCCATCTTGGCATCGTGCAGAACCAGGTCTTCCAGATGGACGAGTTCTCCGGCAACCCACATGCTGGAGACCGCTTCGAAGAAATCGGCCCGCTCCGCAAAGCCCTGTCCGACCTCGGATCGGGCAACACGCTCATCAAGCCGCGCCAGCGCGTCCTCCGCCGCCGATATCGGCGTCAAGAGCGTCTCGAGGTTCAGTTTTCCAATTTCATAAGGCATTGTTTCTTTGTGTTTTCGACTTCCATACGGAAGTTATCACAAAATTCACTTCCGTCATAGATTACTCCTTCAACTCGAGCTCACTCATATACAGTCTGACGCATGGTGGATTGAACAAAGGCCTGGCAATCGGTGCTCAGGTCGACAAAAGTGCCCGGTTTTCCTGGGGTTTCAACGTTTCAGGTCGTGGAAAAGACACTCAAGAAACGTTTACAAATGATCAGTTATTTGTAAGTTCTTTATTTGGAAATTTCCTCTCTTATCGGCTCTCAGGCGTCCCAAATGGCCAAATCAGCGCACAATCGCACTTCTCGTCGACCTGAGGGACGGCTTATCGGCTATGCGCGCGTCTCCACGGACGACCAGGCGACTGAAGCGCAGGAACAAGAACTGCGATCGGCCGGCTGCGAGATGATCGTGGAGGAGTATGGATCCGGTGCGTCACGAGCGCGCCCAGCTCTTGCCAAGTTGGTTCGGGACATCAACGCGGGCGAGACGCTGGTGGTCGTTAGACTTGACCGCCTTGCGCGCTCAGTAACGCATCTTTTGCAAGTAATAGAGGATTTGAATGCCAAAGGGGCGCATTTCCGATCACTCAGCGACCCGATCGACACCTCGACACCACAGGGTATGTTCTCCCTTCAGGTTTTGGGGGCTGTTGCACAGTTCGAGCGCGCACTGATCTCCGAACGCACAAAAGCCGGCATCAAGGCTGCTAAGGCCAAGGGGAGGTTACCCGGCAATCCAGGAATTCGAGAGCGCAGACCTGAAGTGCTGGCCAAGATGACGGCCGCTCAAAAGGCAGCCTATGGCGCTCGCATCCAGTCGACTGCCAGTCAATGGCTTCCAATTGTCCGGCGCATGCGCCCCGATCACACCTGGGACGATATCGCGCGGTTTCTCAAAAACCGTGGATTTGACTGGACGCCCGAACGGCTGCGGCGCGCGGTGAAGTGGATGGTCGCTGAGGGAATGGCGGACAAGGCCCTGCTCAGAAAATCGCCGCCTCGCCCGCCGGAAGACCGGTTGATGACGCTGGTCGCCGGCATCCATTCGTCAAACCCGGAGCTGACATTGCGCGAAATCGCCGGTCAGCTCGAACGCCTGCACGAGCGTACCCCGCGCGGTGGAACGAAATGGTCACCTTCGTCCGTCAAAAACCTCATCGATCGCGCTCGCAGATCCGGTCTTCTGACTGTCTTGGATGAGTAAACCAGTCGAGTCTCAGACCTTCAGGTTCATGTAATGCCTGTTTCATGGAACTGTTTCAAGATCCGTGCCGCGAAACTCGTCATCGGTGGCCAGGATCGGCACGCGGTAATATTTCGCGCATGCGTAGTGCAGGCAATCGGCAATATTGAGTTTGTTCTTTCCGGTTCTGTACTTGTCCGCAGCCGACAACGCGAGAACCGTTGCCCGTTTAACAGGAGGCAGGTCTCGAACCTCTATGCCGCGCTCGTCCAAAAACTCCATCACGATAAGTTCCACCGAACTAACGGTCATATTGAATTTATCCGGCCGGGCCAGGCCGATGACTGCCTCTAGAATCGCGACAGGCGATGTCAATCGCTTCTTGGCTGTTGCCAGTGCGCCGGAAATACGTTCAGCCTCTCGCTCGTCGGACAGGAGTGCGATGATCGCACAGGCATCGACAAACATCAGCGCTGCTCGTCCCACATCTCGTCAAACGCTTCCCTGGGCAGCGGCTCGCGCGCGGTATCACTCAGCGCGATTCCATGCTTTTCGCGGAGCCGTCTGGCAGTCTCCAGCGGCGTCTCGGCATTGCGTCGTCGCTCGATCGCCTCTTTCATGGCGATGACGATGGCATCGGTGATGGACACACCAGTCATCTTGGCGAATTTGCGTGTCAGCGCATCCGCCTCCTGATTATTGACGTTGAGTGCCATGGCTTTTTCTCATGTAGATAAATACACTAACTAATGTAGATGCTCTGATCTACATCGGCAAGGCGCCATTTGCTCTGCAAGAGGCCTAAATGCGCAACTTCGTGCCACTTAAGCCAACTTGCACGTCCGCCGCCTCAAAGCAGCGCATGCAATAAATTTTGGAGGTGGAGTTTGCCGTCCCCAGCCCTGTCGATCATGGTGCGGAAATAGCCGCCACACTCGCCGGCATCCATTCGTCCAATCCGGTGCTGACATTGCGAGATATTCCAAGCCAGCTCGAACGGCTGCACGAACGTACCCCGCGGAGCGGAACAAAATGGTCGCCGTCTTCCATCAAAAACCTAATTGACCGCGCTCGCAGATCCGGTCTTTTGACAGTCTTGGATGAGTGAAACAGTCGATTTCCTTCAGCCTCGTGCGATGTCCTACTCACCGAATTAGAACTCCCAGGGAGAAATAAGTTCAAGACCAGTCGTCTGAAAGTCGTTCAGATTTCGCGTGGCCAGGCGGCCACCGTTGATACGTGCGATTGCGGCAATCATTCCGTCCGGTGCGGACATGCCGCGGCCCTTACGGGTGGCCTCGCCCATGACGTCGCCATATGCCAGTGCCGCTGCTTCAGTCAGTCCAAAGATCCGATCGGCAAATCTGCGCCGCCAGTCCGAAAGCCCTTGTTCCAGACGATCGGCGCGCTGATCGGGACGGATTTTCTGTATGCCGAACGCTATCTCGGCGATGACAACCGTCGACAACACCAATTCAGCATCATGCCGTACCAGCCACGCGATCACTGCCGGTTCAGGAGCCTTTTTCAGCGTTTCAGACATCACATTGGTGTCTAGGAAAATCAAAGCTCCGGCCCCGGATGGACCTTACGGTTCTCGCGGATCACTTCCTCAAGATCTATGTCGGCGCCAAAGTTTTCTGAAACACGAGCGTAAAAGTCCGCAGCCGGTTCCTTGCCGGCCTCCCGCACTTCGTATGCCTCGAGCGCACGTTCGACGATATCGGCGATTGAACGGTGTTCCCGGCGAGCAAGGCGATGAGCCAAGTCTCGCGCCTTGGCACTGCGTACGGAAAGTTGAGGTTCTGCCACGATGGATCTCCTTTGTTCCAATTATAGCGAACTGCAGCCTTGCCATCAAGATGGCAGCTGACGGCAAGCCATCACCTTCGCCTGACTGAGCTTATTTCGCGGCCAGTCCGAACAGTGACTTCGCCAGCGCCAGCTTTCCTTCCGCAGCCCGGTCGCAGCACGCCCGGAAATATCCGCCTGGCGAGCTGATTTTCTCCGGATCGCGTAGGGCCTTCTCGGCAACCACTGCCAGGACTGCAGCAGCAGCCTGCCTTCCCAGCCGGCCACAGGCGTTTGCATATGCAGATTCGCTGAGGCCAATCCCCACCCTCATGACTTCAACCGCCGACATCAATTCCGGCCAACTGCCGAGTGATAGCCCAAAATCTCTTTGAACGGCCGTACAGGCGCTTTCCAGTAAGGATATCGAAACCGCATCCAGGGATGCTGATCTTTGGAAATCCGCTCCACCTGGGCGGTTCTGCGAGTGTTTGGAGGTAGATTTGCCCCCACCCGGTTCCGCTTGCTCCCATTCAGGAGCTATATCGGCGCCGTAGGCGTCGTTAGTGGAAGGATAAGTTTCATTCGCGGTAGCGGATGTCCGATTATTTATGCAAGAGTCTGGTGAGTTTGTAATAGATAATTGGGTGACAGCTTTGTCATGCTCGCCTGTCATATTATTGTTTTCAGGCGCTTTTTCGGCTGTCTGAGCCTCCGCTACGGCTTCAATGAGGAGATCGTACAGATCCATCAGGGCTATAGCCTTTTCCTGGACATCCAAGCCATTTGCCAGGATAGCATCCATCTGTCCCAGAAAGTCGGTCAGAGACGGATCTGAATTGACGTCAAGAATATCGACAATTGCCCGGGAAACCCGCGTGACCGTGCGTTTCGCTTCCCGTCTGGCATTGAGTTCGGCTTGCCATTCGTCCGCCATCCGCTTGATTTCGAAGTAGCGGACGCGTGCCGGCGTGAAATCAAGCCCGTAGGCGAAAGTAATGTCACCGGTTCCGTTCCGGTGCACCCAGCGTCGTCCTGTTGAGCTGTCCCGGTAGGCCAGAACCTGCGCTTCGACGAGCTGCTTGATGGCGCGGATGACCGTGCGCTCGCTCCGGCCGACATAGGATGCCAGTTTTTCGTTAGAGATCGCGACGATCGGCCGGGCCGAGCCTTTCCAGTCTTCCGACTTCGACAGCCCGAGCAGAATGTCGAGCACATGATAGGCTGTAGACGAAAGGCCGAGAGGCTGAGCAGCCCTCTTCAGAGCGATCGCGACTTCCGACTTTCCGATGTCTGGGATGTCGTTGGACATTGCCAGACGTTGAGATGCAAGAATCCCTGGCGTCACCTTCCTGAAGGAAGAGACGTTCGAAACAGTAGGCATGAAAACCTCCGTTCGCCGTCGCTAACAGCATACGGCGTCGATCAATTCAGGAGGTTCAACGATGGGAAATCGGCACAAATCCACTGTTCACACAAGATGGATCTTGCGTGTGATTCGGAATTCACCTAAAACAGAAAAGTGTTGAGGTTTCTGTTTGGGCTTTCCCAGCTGAACCGTGATTAAAGAGATCGAACGGTTGCCGCCGTTTCGGTCTCTTTTCATTTTTTACCAATTTCTTGTTCTGCAAGTCCTCCATTTGATTGTGATTGAAACTTCACGTATCGGTTGCGCAGAGAATATGGGACCCGCTTTGATCAGTTTCCCCAACAAAAATTGCCGTCACGGCATGAATGTCTCTGTCACCTAAATGCCTCCTTTAGCACTCCGAATTGTTCTCATCGGTCCGTTGCTGTTGAAAGTCCTTGTAAAGCTCCAACAAGTTTTCACCGAGCCATTGGCTGAAATCAGCCTCCGCTTTCGGAATGGAAATCGTTGTTGCAGAAGCTGTAGTCTTCATCCTGGCAAACATCGTTCCGTTTGACACGATATCGACAACAGATGCCATAGGAGGCGCTACATTCTTCTCACGTCCTTTTGCTGCGCGCGATGCCATCAGTATTCGGTCCTGCGCAGAAGCCGTTTTAAACTCATCGCCTTCCAAGAGCTTACGGACGCGTTTTTCGGCACCCGGATTTTCAAATTGTTTGGCAAGGTCCAGCCAGGCGGGCCGGCCCACGTTTCTGGCGCGGCCGATCGCACGGATGATGTCATGCGGGATGCTGTCCGCAATCTTCCGCATATTTGAAATAACGGTTTGAACCTGGCCAAGTACCGGCTGCATTTCGCGTTGCTTGAGCCCCGCCTGACGGAGCTGTTCGGCCCACAGAACCAACTCGGCAAAGGTCAGGTTTTCGCGAACGCCGTTTTCGAGCGACTGCTCCTTGATCAGCTCCGCATCGCTCAGCTTTCGGACATAAGCTTTGACCTTGAATGTCTCGGGCCGAGCAGCTTCAGTCATCAGTGCCCGAATGGCCAATAAGCGCCGATGGCCGTATGCGAGCTGGTACCGGTCTCTTTCGCTTGGATGCGGCCGCACAAGAACAGGGATCTTTTGGCCTTCGTCCTGAATGGATAGCTTAAGCTCCTCAAGAGCTTCACCTGCCTCTTCATCTGTCTCGAACCGGTCGGAAAATGGGCTCGGGTCTATTTTGGAAGGATCCAGCGAGACAATGCTATCCTCACGCATATGCGAGAGCGCTCGACCCATAGAATTTACCACAGGAGCCGTCGTCGCCTTTTGGCTCGGCGCCGGCGTTTGGACGTCGCTCTTTTCATCTGCTGCTGCGGCGGCAGCATCGGACATCATTTTGACGATAGATTTCTTCATCATCAAACCTCCCTGCCCCAAACCCTTTTGATCAGGTCAAGAATTTCTGCATTCACTCGGTCTGCACTTTCAAGCGCCCGTTTCAAGGTTTCGCGACCGACTTCGCCAGGCTCGATTTCATAAAGGCTTTTCTTGGCAACACCGGCCGATGCGATAGCCGTGGACTCAATCGCTTCTGCAACAAGGACATCGGTGCCAAACAGATCCCGCATTGTACCTGACATGATTTTCTGCGGCCCATCATTAGGATTGACGCGTGTCAGCAGGAATTTCGTGAAGTCGTGTTCGAAGACAGCACCTCCTTCCGAAAGCGTATGCGTCACATCGGCAATCATTTTCAAGAACTGAGAGCAGGATGAAACATCGAGCATCGCCGGATGGACAGTGATGATAAGACCAGAAGCTGCATACAACGCCGCCATCGTGGTGTAGCCAAGCGAAGGAGGCGTATCGAGAACCACGATGTCATAGCAATCTTCGACCGATTGGATGACTGCATCGAGACGCTGGAAAAAAAGCCCAAGTTCATCGGTCCGCCGCTCAGCCAAAGCTGTCGGTGTATCGTATTCGAAGTCCATGAGACGCAGATTGCCGCAGGCAAGGTGGATGCCCGGAAAGTAGGTTTGGCGTATGACGTCGGCGAAAGGAATGCGATAATTGTCATAACGCAGGGCGTCGTATGCCGTGTCCGTACGCTCGTCTTCCCCCTCCCCTGACTTCAGGTCGCGATCAGGCTGGATGCCAAACGTTGTCGTCATCGAGGCCTGCGGGTCCAGGTCAACGCAAAGAACCCTATAGCCCTGTAGGGCAAGATAATGCGCCAGATGGACGGACGTCGTTGTCTTGGAGCTACCACCCTTGAAATTCGCCGCTGCGATCACCTGAAGCTTCTCGCCGAGGCGCCGGTGCGGTACCAGGCGCAAGGCATCGTCTGGGCGCAGGTCCGCAAGGAAGCTGCGCAACTCCCAGACCTGATCCACAGTATAGATGCGGCGATTGTTGTCTGCCCGATGCGGTTGGGGTCCCTTCCCCTCCAGCGTCAGGGTGCGAAGCGTGCTCTCGGGCACGCCAAGCAGGCGCACGAGATCAGTCGTTGAAAACGTCCTGCCGAAAACCTTGCGCGCTTCTGGCGGATAAGTCATTTCGCGCATAGTCTGCAAACGGTCTGACAGCCTGTGCGTGAAATTCTCTATCTTGGCGGTCGTATCGCGTCCGCCGGAACTTTGTTCAGTAACGGCCATTGGTGCCCTCTGACGGTTTATGACCCGCTCTTACGGATTACTCCGTCATGGATGCCGGATTCCAACCGAACCTGCAAGGCATTTTAAGTTAACGATTTCCTAACGGCATTACTCTACCGCGGAAAAATGCTCGGCAACGCGTTTTATTTTCGCCAACGAACGAGATTGGAAGGCAGGTTCATGCCGCGCGTACTCGATTTGGAATTTGGTTTTTTCCCATTATTTCAAAACTTTACAAGTTTTCAATCTGACAAAAATATACTGAATTGGAGTCTTTCGATACTGAAACCGTTGTCATTCAGATCTATTGCCCGGCTCGCAAATTCTTTCTAGGAAACCGCGGATCCCTTTGCAATTACATAGTGATTGTCATCGTCCATGAGAGAATCACCTGGCTTAACGCCTGGCATTTTTGTTGTGCACCGAACGCTGAACATCCGTTGTGAACGACAAAAAAGCACCCCTACCCTGATCGCTCGTAGGATCTAGGCCCGAGCAGCAAAGCTGCTGTTTGATGCAGTACGCGCGAGTGCCTACAGAGCGCGGGGAGCGGTCATTCGCTGTGGTCCAATCAAATTGCAGCAGCGCCTCCTGCGGACCCCATGTTCTTAGCCTGACATTGGAGCCGTGTTCCCTTTCGCACGATCAATCAACCTCGCAAACAGCGGCAGTCTCGATCCTGGCACCTAGACACATCCGAGTGAGACGTGCAACTCGGATGCTATACATGCGCCGAGATAGGCAAAGAAAACAGGTAGAGACATTGATATGTCGGTTACAGGAGACAACCATTATTTCCCGCTATAGTATCAAGCAGGATTATTCGAGACCAGTCGGAACTCGCTTGCATGTGTCGACATGACACCGGACCAGAAAGTTTTACCAGGTGGGCGCGTAATCCCAAATAATTGCGAATGGAACAGCACACCGACCTTCTTCGCGTTACGCCAGACGGACCTGTATTCGACCTTCTTCGGTGACGTCGACACCAGGGGATCGCAGACGCTTTACCCGATGGACCGCAACCAATGCCTGATCCTCACAAACCTGGAGTATGCGAAGAAACCGATCACCGACACGCTCCAGAAAAGGACCTTTGCGCGCAATTACCGGCAGCTCATAACCAAGATCGACGCGGTAATCCGCGAGCGAACGCTCACAGCGCAGGAAATCACGAACATCAACTTCATCATCACGAAGCGTGCGCGCCGCTTTATTGGCGGTGGGCATAAGAATGGCTGTGCCCGGAAAAGACCGTAACGTGGCCGTGGCGCGAGCTTCGGAAGACACTGATGCCGCCTGAGTTCGGCATGCTCCAGTCCATAGGCGAGATACTCGTTGAGTACGAGAGCAGCGATGTCCGTCATCAGGATGAGTTCGGCAGGACGGCGGAACTGCAAAATATTTGATTAAGAGCTTGCTGGACAGGCCGCTGCGGCCGGGAGACTATTGCGGATGAGGGCGCGAGAAATCGTATAGAAAGTACTGCCAGCCCAAGCCGGAAGCACTATGCCCGGCTTGGAACAAGATGAGTATTCGCGCGCGCAGTCTAATGCTCTATACGCTACCATGAACATGCTGGAGCTTGAGTCCAGAAAGGACTGGCGATAAATTCGCAGCGTGCAGACCGACGAGAAAATCGGTGAGATTTACAGTCTACATGAAGGGCTGTGACCACTCGAAACAATTTTGCTCGCGCTATTGCCCAAGCCAAACGGCGTGGCTCGCGCCATCTACACAGGGTCGATCCACGCATCGTCGATCAAGGACTTCGCCTCGGCGGCTCCCCTGCACTTCGGCGAGCTGATCGTGCCGCATCCGTTCGCCCACCCGAAACAATGAAAAGGGAGATGAGTCCGATCGGAAACCCGAAGGCCTATAGGCAGGAGCTTCTGAAGCTGAACTAGTTTTTCTAGACGTCATGCCCCTCGTCGATCTCGGCTTGGTCAATTTAATACCGCCCCCTGCGACTTCGACTTCCAACTTCTCCAGCAGATGACGAGAATGGCACGGGCTCAAGCTCCACAGTTCGACCATTAGGTTGCCCCCGTCTGCATATGACAATGAAAGGGGACGGTCAGCGCAGCATCATGCTCATAACTTTTGACGTGATGCGCAGGGATATACGAAATTTCAATCCAGATCTCAGTGAAGATGAAGTCAAGACGGTTATGCAGGTCAGCGTCCAAATGCGGGAGGATGATCCATTTGCTGCACTCCAGGAATACTCGTTAGAAGGTGGAGCTGGCAGTGGGCTTATGAATTTTTTCAAGCTTGCGCCGAATTCTGAGATCACGATTAGTTTTGCATAGGCAACGGGCGTCTGCATCGTCACAGACAGCCTGTTCCGCTGGAGTAAGCGCCGTACTGCTGTCAAGGGAAATAGGATCGCGGCGCCTGGTCTCGTCCAACTTGTTACTGCAATCGAACGCTCATACTTCACATTTCCGCAGGACGTGAGAAACACAATTGATGTGTTATTCGACAAAGCCGTCGCCGGGCTGCCAGAACTATTCCGAGATACATTGAAGTATCTCGCCAATATTGAAAACCCTAGAGCAGAACCGAACTGGGAAACGTAATTGATTGGTTGGCTCGCTAGAAGATTTTCAGAATTCCTACGCAATCTTCATTAATCGGATGCTCTTGGACCGCGCGGCTGCATTTCTTGTGTTATGCCGGAAGGAGATATCCAGGGCAACTTCGTCAATCGCTTTCTTTTAGTGTCGAGTTCAGAGGGCCATTTCTTAAGCGTTCCGGCGACCGACCTCAAAGCAGCCTGCGACAATGACCCCTTGCCAAGCGCAGAATGAAACGTTGGCCTTTTGACAGCAGAGGGCGTGCTGAGATGGGCCGGCGTCCACCCTGATACAAGCTCCTGTCAAACAACAGCTTTGGGGTCGCCATGCGCCGCGACCTCGCTTTGTGTATGCATCCCAATCACTGATAGTCTAGGCAGAACTTGCTGCCAACTGACAATCCCATTCCAGTCAATCGACCAATACCCCCTGCCACAGCAGCAGTTTTCCACTTATACCTCCCAGCCAACTTTCGGGGGAGGGGCATTTCAGACTGCGCTGCTCCCCATATAGCAACTGCTATATTGCTTGCACTGTGCTGCCTTTGGATGGCCGCCTGACCCAAGGGCACACCCCAATAATATAGCAACTGCTATATTCTAGTCAGAAGCGCAACAAGTTCCTTCAAATTACTTGCCGGCGAATACCTGCGGTGTCGGGCCGTGGGGGGCGGACCAGCACCACGCTTCCAGAAAATTATTGGTGGTGAGTTAGTCAATCATAATCGGCGAAGCTCAACCTCATAGCCATGCCAAAGCAAGTTGATGAGTGCAGATACCCCCGGACAGCGCTCTTCTGTTAGTGCCGCTCCAACAATGCACCCGTTAAATCCCTGGAGGGGAGGGGAGTCGTAACCGAGCCGGAGTAGCCATACTAGTAATCGATCATCTAGACACCGATATCGGCAGACACCAGGAAGCGCTCCGTCGAAATCTCGCCACTCGAAAACAGGCCATCGGATTTACTTCCTTGCAGAACCTGATTACACACAGAGAATACCTCGTCTACAACGCTCAGCGAGAACCCGATGCCTGACACTTCACCAAACCAACTGCACATTAAGAATGAATACGTTGATCTGACTGCGGACATCGTCTCTGCCTATGTGAGCAATAACACGATTGCGTCAGGTGATGTGGCAACCTTGATAGCGACAGTTCATTCGGCTCTAGCTTTGGCCGTACAAGCGGGGCAGGGGGCCGTTACAGAAGAACTCGTGCCAGCCGTGCCGATCAAGAAGTCGGTAACGGACAGCCACATAATTTGTCTTGAAGATGGTCAGAAATTCAAATCTCTAAAGCGCCATCTGCGAACGCGTTTTAATATGACCCCCGAAGAGTACCGTACCAAGTGGAACCTGCCACACGACTACCCGATGGTTGCTCCTGGCTATGCGGCTGCGCGTTCTGAACTTGCAAAAAAGATGGGCTTGGGCCAGCAGAGGAGAAAGTCCAAGCGAGCTAAAGCCAAATAAGCTGCAAATTGCGCAACAGCTCCAAGATGTGCTTTCGGTTATCCATGGCGTCAGCGATCAATAGCCACGCAATCATGTGATTAGCCGGTTGCGGCTAGTGGCTCATATACTTGGCTACAGTTGATCTGGAACCATTGCAAGCTCATGGTTGGGCGATCTCTCTTGCGATTGCGCCAAGAGCAGGTCGATATATTCGATCAAGGCACCTGCACAAACTATTGTCAAAGTGCAGAGATGCACCTGATTTTTTATGTCGTCGACAACCCCATCCTCATACCGGCAAACTGGCCTTTGCCAAATTGCGTCTCACCCGCAGCAAGCCTTCCAGATCTGGGCGCCAACTCGAAAGTTTGAAAAACTGACCGACCCCATGGATTATTTAAAAAGCTAATCAAACACGCTTTTGGTGTGGAAAACAATTTCTCTACCTTGATACGCTGCCACATTCCATGTTGGGTTGCGCTCCTTCGCGACGCAATCTCTATGTGATTGCAGTAGCCATATCTCATTGTTCTTAAATATAAAAGGACCTCCGAATGACCACCGGAGAACCTGGACGCCTCCCTGCGTCTGGACCGTCAAACCGTGTCTCGTCGCGATACAATCATAACGTCTATTCCTTTCCCATAAACGGCCGGGGAGGGGTCTTTGAATACCGTTGAGAGCCGCCGCCGACTGATTGCCGTACTGCAAGACGCGCTTGGGTCTAAAATCCTGTCAGCGCTGTCTGACGATACCGTCGTTGAGATCATGCTCAACCCGGATGGGCAGCTCTTTATCGAACGCGTCGGCATAGGCATGGAACCCTCCGGCGAGATGACGTCCCATGACGCCCAGATCATCATAGGCAAGGTCGCCCATGCGCTCGGCACAGAAATCACCTCTGAGAAGCCGATCATTTCCGGCGAGCTGCCCATAGGAGGCCATCGTTTTGAGGAGTGCTGTCACGTTGTTTGAGGTTTAGGCGCGCGACAGTCGCCAGCTGTTTTCACGCAATCTGTCCGGCCGCAAGCT
>NZ_JASHII010000014.1:0-35196 GCF_030733765.1 Roseibium sp. MMSF_3247 | reverse complement strand
CGCTTCTGGAAGATGATGATTTAGCCCAGTTTGATTTTCCGACCCTCGCAGAAGGCGACACTGTCATCGTCGTACAGTTGTCCTTGGAGCATTCAGCCTTGTTCGTAAGTGACATTGTCGGTGACTTCAGTCTGAACGATTTTCATATCCGGCGCCCGCGGTTCAAAACAGAGATCGTTCACGAAGACGATACTTAGAAAAAAAGCAAGACCAATACCAAGAAGGAATTTGCACGCTTAAAAATTACGGCAATGTCCCCCGAAAAAATAACGGCTGCTGAGGTAGCGCAGCCCCGGGCCGAACGTGTGACCTCCCTCAACACGTCGAACTGGCTCAAAAGAAGCATTTGGCGAATGGTGAGATCCCATAGGACGACTTATGCTAAAACACGCGCCTCCGCGGTCATGACCTTGTTCCGGCCCGCGCCTTTGGCTTCATAGAGCGCGTCATCTGCATCTTTGAACAACAGATCAATGGCGTCAGCGCCGGTCGCCTTGCATGCTGGATTGGGCCCCACCATGGTGGCTACCCCAAAACTCGCGGTCAAAGAGAAGTTCGTGCCACCTTCTTTGATAACTATCTCAGAGAGTGTTTTGCGAAGACCGTCTGCCAAACCCGAGGCATTTTCAGAATTTGTTCGCGGCATCAGAAGACTGAATTCTTCGCCGCCCCACCGGCACACGACGTCGCTTTGGTGGAGACTGTTTTCAAGAGTACGCGCGACAACCCGCAGCGCTTCGTCACCGGCGGCATGCCCGTAGGTGTCGTTGATGGACTTGAAATGATCAATATCCAAGAGCGCAACACTTAGCGGTGCTTCTGTCCGGCTGCGCGCTTTAAGTTCGTGATTGCAGAGTTCCAGAAAATGGCCGCGATTGAAAACCTGCGTGAGGCCGTCCGTAATCGCCTGCATGCGGAATTGCTCGGCGAGTTCCGCGCGGGCTTTGACTTCACCTTCCAAGCGTTCCTTGACCGCGATCAGCTCCTCTTGCATCCGGTCGCAAAGGCGCACCATCCGCTTCTGGTCCTTGACTGCCCGTTTGTAAGCCGTCGTGAGCGTTTTTATGAGGTCAGTCGTTTCCTCCAGGCCGTCAAGGATCGTGCTGGCATGTTCCAGCACGCGGTCTTCGCTGTCGAAGAGCGTGAAATCTGTCTCGGCCTTTTTGGAGGTATCGGTCATGCGTCCTCTGTTTCCGGCTTCAAGTTGAATGTGGCATGTTCGAAGTCTTCTGCAAAGTCCTCGCCCATCTCCTCCATCATGTCGTCTTCTGGATCAAAGTACCAGTTGATGGTGATGGTCTTGCCGTCTTCAGCAGCCTCTTCCAGCATCTGAAAGAGGTTCATGATGGCTTTGGCGCTTGAAGAATTGAAATAGATGAACCGCATGTCGACCGTCAGCGCTTGTCCTTCAGAGGCGGCTACGTGTTCGGCAACGGCCTGGAACACCGGGCCGAAGAAAGCGCTTGCATCTTCCGGGTAGCTTTCACCGGACATGGACAGCGTGCCGTTTGCAGCATCCAAATGCACTTCCGGAGAGCGGGAGGTTGCTTCGATCTTAAGAGACGTATCTGTCATTTTGTTCTCGTTCTCTCTTTAGATGAATGCTTTGAGCACGAAGAATTTGCGATTGCCTTCGATTTCATGGAAATCGAATTCCAGCGGCTGGGTGGCCCGCCGTGCGATCTCCAGAAGGCCGATAGACCCGCCTTCGCTTTGCTCTTCCGGCTCTTCGCGCAACTTTGTTCGATAATGCTTGCGCAAAGTCACTTCGTCCATGCTGGCAATTTCTTCAAGACGGATCCGCAATTGGTCGGCCTCGGAGCCGGGCACCGGGTTGCCGCAAATCACGAAGAACCGCTCATGTTCATGGCCGAAGGCAACGACGCCGCCGGAAAGACGGTCGGCCTTGGTTTCTGAGAGGAATTCCTGCTCATCAGAATACCGAATGATGTTTTGGACCTGCTCCACAAAGACAGAAAAGACCCGTTTGGCCACTTTACTTTCGGCGTTCTTCAACTCCATTTGCTGCTTGACGGAATTGCCGAGCGATTCAAGAAGATGCTCCGAAAGATAACCCGAGTATGCAAACAGCATTTTCCGGTCGCTGAGTTCCTGTTTGAATGAATACATGTCGTTTGCGAGCACTTCGGCCTCCTACTCAGCTGCCTGCTTGTGCGCTGGATTGTTTGAACGTGGCGTCACCGCCAGAACCGTGTAGTCGTCCCGTGCAGGCTCTGAGCCGCGATAGTCTTCCAGGACAGATTTAAGCTTTGAGAGTTGGGTTTCGAGGTCTGCGTAGGCATTAGCCTCCAAGACCTCGAACAAGCGTTTCCGGCCAAAGGCGCGTTTGCGTTCGCCGCCAATGTGATCGGTTGCTCCGTCCGTCGCCAGATAGAAGGTTTCGTCTTCTTCGACGTCCAAATGATGCACCTTGAAGCTTTCCGGACGCCGGAGGCTGCGATAACCGAGACGGTGCCGGTCGGCCGGGATCCGCTTGATGCCGTCCGAGGATTGGACGTAGAGCGGAATGCCAGCCCCGACGAAGGTGAGGGTGTTTTTGGCGGGGTCATAGATTGCCAAGGCGGCTTCAAAGCCATCATCGGACGTCTGGTTATCGTTCCCCGCATCCGAAGGCCGATCTTGACCAAGGCGTTGACGGACACCCCGATCGAGATCCAGCATCAATCGCTCAGGGTCTGCGAGTTCTCCAAGGTCCAGAAGTTTTTTCAGCTCAGAAGAGACAACCATGGTCAAAAGCGCGCCGGGAACACCGTGCCCGGTACAGTCGGCAACGAAAAACACGGTCTTGCCATCGACTTCTGAAGACCAGACGAAGTCGCCGCTGACGACCTGCAGAGGCTCCCACAGCATCGCGGCATCCTTGACCGATGTGCGCATATCCGTGACATCGGCAAGCACACCTTGTTGGATCTTGCGCGCGTAGTGGATGCTTTCCAGAAGCTGCTCATTGGCCTCTTTCAGCTCGATCCCGCGCTTTTCCGAGATACCCAACGTCTTATGAAGTTGCGCCATCGTTTCACGAATTTTGCGGGCCATCGGTTGGAAGATGAAGACAATCTCCAAAAGGATCAGAAGCAGTGTCAGGGCCCACATTGTCGTGATGAAGCGATCCAGCGAATGAAGGGACGCCTCTCCCTCATCCTGAAACACGCGGACAAGTGTGTTCAGTTTCACCGGCAGTTCCAGATTGGCCATACGCACGATGGCATCGATGTCCTCTTGCCGGGGCGGTTCTGATTGTGCAACAGAGACGGCCCGGTTGATGAAGTCCCGCAGCAAGGGATCAAGCGGATAATTGCCGCCAAAAAACGCGCCCTGGAGAGCCGGCGAGAGATCGCCTGTTGGAACATCTTCAGCAGCACCAACATGGCAGCTGATGCCCTCGCCAAGTGCCTTGTTGATCCGGTCGATATCAGTTGAAAGTAGCGCGGTATGCGCGCGCATCATCTGGTCGGCGCAGCCCAACAGCATGAAGTTCGGACTGGCACCGTTCACCCGTTCGAACCGGCTCATATCTTGAGCGACCATCGCGATGCGCTGGCTGAGCATACGCTGCCGGCCTGCCAGGTTCACTTCGGCACCGATGCGATGCTGGTCAGCCAGAAATCTTGTATCCGCAACCCAGATAGCAGTCACGGCGAAAGCAATGAGACCCAAGCCAACGCAATAAGAGATTGTCGGGCGATCGCTTATTTTCTTAAATAGATGAAACATACGCATCCAACCGTACCCATGAAACAAACACCAGCATTCCTAACGTAGGGGAGCTTTGTTAATAGGATACCTATTTCATGTTAAATTATCTTGTCGAAACGGATTTACGTTGGGTTTGTGCATTCATACGATGAGATCTGATAGAACGGCGAAGATCCGAAGGAGACGTGCCACGACGGAACAGGGTGTTCCGTGACAATACAAATATCAATGATCGAACTGGGGTCTGAGGGCTTTGCCTTTGAATGCTGGTGTTCTGGTCTTTCATTCAACTGTTGGATCATATCATTCACCCTGCCATCGCTCATTGACCGCCATGACGAGCGGCACACCGAACAGCTTCGCCCATGAAGTCACGCTAGCGCGCTGTATATCCGTGATGTTGCTGCCTCCAGTCCACCATCCGTTGCTGACCGCGACGATAACCTCTGACCCCATGGCCATGGATTGCAGAACCGGCCAAATGATGAGCTGTTCATAACAAATCAGCGGCGCAACCCGTGTCCCAGCAACCAGCGCGACGGGATTGTCAAAGAAGTAAGCATTTGCACCACCGCCATCGCCCGTGAGCTGCCGCCAAGGCTGCCACATCGAGACCGGCACCGGCATGCGCTCGCGGTAGAGAACTCGCGATCCGTTCCCGGAGATCTCCACCATCACCGTGTCATAGCCGTTTCGTTGGATGATTGTGGCGCCCCCAATCACGGTCACCGGTAAATTGGACAAGGCGTCCGTCCAAAGCCTCTCGGTGGTCGCGGTCCATAATCCCAAGGCACTCTCTGGCAGGACGACGACGTCCGCACCTTTCCCGGCCGCTTTGCGAACCAGGGCAATGGTCTCCAGCTGCTGTGCATACCCGGCATGCTGTCCGGCCTCTTCATAGCGGAACGTCGTGTTGATGCCGGTCCAGCCCTCAATGACTTCCGGCTCGGTCCACACTGCCGCGGACCAGGCAGCAAACCCCGCGATGACGGGACCCGCGATCCGCCAAAGGCTTGTCGTCATGGCAAGCAACAGGATCGCGGTTGCTGCCAGCCCGAACCAACCCCATCCTGGAAAGAGCACGCCAGCTGCTGTGATCGGACTGGCCCAGCCCATGATGCCAAAGGGCGGCAGGCTCATCAGAACCGTTGCAAAAAAATAGCGCAGCGCGCGCGCCCACCCCAACTTTTGGGTCCATAGCACCGAATGAACGGCAACAAAGACAAGCGATGCCGCAACCCAAAGCCCAAGGCCAATGGCATATTGAGATCCGAAGAAGAGACTGGCGCCTTCCGGCAAGCCCCGTGATGCTCCCAAAAAATGGCCAGCTGCCACCAGGGCGGCAACTTTTCTGGATGGCGCATATGCCCAGAAAGCCGGGAACAGCATTCCGACCGGCAAAAGGAGAACAAACCCGGACCAACCGATGGTCCCGGTCGCTATTCCCCCGAGAATACAAATGAGACTGCGCGCAATTTTAAGCTTGGAAGGTGAACACTTCTCGCGCCAGGCCGAGAATGCCGCGCGCCGGGATGGGTCCAAAATATCTTGAATCAAAAGAAGCCACATAATCGGAATGAACAAAGAGTGCTCCGGCGGGAACGGCGCCCCCGGCATGGGCGGTCAAGGTGCGCCCCTGCCCGTCTGTTGTTTGGATGGTGGACTGTGTGAGTCTTACGCCATCAATCACCACCTGGCCCCCCTCGATCGCGATGGTTTGCCCGGGCAGAGCGACGACGGTTTTGATGAGCGGTGCCATCCCGCCCTTGCAGAGACCTGCGGGAAGGTAGAGCCGGTCGCGCGCCAGTTTGATTTCTGGGGCATCTGACGGCGGACAGATAAACACGGTGTCGCCCACGCGCACTTCGCGCGGCAATGCCTCGATCCGCCAAAGTCCAAGCGGAACACTGGGTGTGGTGTTGATCCGGTAGCCGCCAAAGATACCGGCTGTGGCAATGCCGCCAATTACCATGCCGGCAAACGACAGGATCAGCAGAGCCCCTCGCCGGCCCTTCCACCTCGCCTCACTTATCACCGGGTCAGGCCCTGATCTTTGGAATGATCTTTTTTTCGGGCCTGGGCCTGGGCCTGAGTCTGAGCCAGGGTCTGTGTCCGGGCTTTCTCCTCAGACCGGTGTTTTGCTCGATTTACGGCATCGATCTTCTGAATGGCATTAAACATCGGCCAGGCATCAATAAGCTTGGTCCGGTCGCCATCTGCAACCCGGGCCGCTGCCTTCTCAAAGGCAACTCCCTCCGGCTTGCCAGCGCTCATGAACGCCTGCTCTCCAAACCGTTGGTTCAACTTTGCGGCAATGTCGCCGAGTTCTGCCGCGACCTGTTTGTCCGCCAAAAGGAACGACAGGCCGCTCTTCAGATCGTTTTGGTCTATGGCATTGCGGATCTGCGACAGGGTTTCTTCGGCGTTTGGTGACAGCGCCGGAATGTCAACACGCGACAGATCGCGTTCGCGCTCCAGTTCCACGGTGCTTGAAGTTACGATCTCGGCCCTGAGACGAAGATAGGTTTTCACATCATCACAAAGCTGCGGAACGTTGTTCAATGCCTGCTCGCGGGTTTCACGGGCTGATCTGCCCACCAGCATGCCGGTCTTGCCGCGCAGCACACCAAACCGCTCCGGCGCAGTCGCCAGATCTTCTGCAAGCTTGTTGCCCTCTTCGATTTGCGCTTCGCCGTCCTGCTTCACAATCTCCTCAATGCGCATTGCTTTCACAGCCTCTTCCGGCCGCTCGAACACAAACCGGGCGCGGTTCTGGATTTCTACAAAGTGAGCTGTCAACGTTGCATCCGAATGCACCTTGGCCTCCACAGCGTCGTGAATGGATAGGGCCCAGTCCTTTACACCCGCAATCCAGGGCTGTGGTAAGGGGCTTTGTTCGCGCACGCTTGTTTGGATGGTATTCGTTTGCCCAGCAAGACCGCGCTCAAGGCCGGTCAAACCAATCCCCAGCTTTTCCCCGAAGGACAAAAGTCGGGTGCTTAGACGGGTCAGCTTTGCCCTTTGCTCAGCAAGCCAGCGGCGCTGGTTCTGCACCATGGCCTTGGCAACCCGCAGCCCATAGAGCCCCCGGCTTCCCGCATAGCTGAGCGCTTGGGCATAGAGGTCCGAGCCTGCATAATCGAGCGTGGTGTCTTTCGCGCCTGTCTTGGAGAGGACTTCTGTTAATCCGCCATTCTTCGCGAAGGACAATGCCCCGTGATAGAGCTTCACGTCCTCCCGGTGCCGGGTCATCGCCACATAGGTCAGATGCCGGTCCAAGGACAGCGTTGCCAGCACTTTCACCTGATCAACAGTCGCCCCTTGAGATTTATGGATCGTTGTTGCGTAACCATAATCGACATTGCGGTAGGTCTTCTGGTTGACCTCGACGCGCCGGATCTGGTCGGAGTCTCCAACCTCAGCGATGAAGCGCCCCTCGCCCGCCTCAACCACACGCCCAATCATGCCATTCTTCACGTTGAGATCACGATCGTTTCTCAGGAACACGATCTGATCACCAGCGGCAAAGAACCGATCCCCTTCTTCGGTGCGGAATTTTTTGCCCTGTTCGATCACACCACGCTCAATGAGAACATCCCGCGCCATCCGGTTGAGCCGATGCACATCTTTGCGCAAATGCGCCAGCATCAACATCGACTTTGACGGATCATAATCCCGGGACCAGTCATCAATCATAGCCCCAAAGACCTGATCCTTAAGTGGCAAGCTGACGACATGGCCATTTGCGTCATAGGCATCGAGGGCTTTGCCGACATTGCCCCGCGCAAGATCCATGGACGCATCGCGCATCCACTCAGCGCGCTGGCGATAGATCGTGCCAAGTTCCGCATATCCGGTCCGATCGCTTAAAGAGCGGAAGGCAGCACCGGCTTCAATCGGCTGAAGCTGGTCTGCGTCGCCGATCAACACAAGCTTTCCACCTGACTTGGCGACCGTCTCGACAAAGACGCTCATCTGACGGCTGTCGACCATGCCGGCTTCATCAATCACGAAGACGGTGTTTTTGCCCAGAAGATCCTCGCCCCGCCCCCAAGACAATTGCCAGGATGCCAGGGTGCGGGAGGCAATCCCGGCTTCCTTTTCCAACCCTTCCGCAGCTTTTCCTGCAAGTGCGGCACCAAAAACCTGATAGCCGTTTGCCTCCCAGACCTCACGCGCTGCTTTCATCATCGTCGTCTTGCCGGCCCCAGCCCGGCCGACGACCGACGCCATACGCCCCTCACCCGTAATGCGCTCAATCGCAACACGCTGCTCATCAGAGAGCTTTTGGGTTTTTGTCAGAACGCGCGCACGCAGATCTTGATCAACGCCATGGGAGGAGACAGAGACAAGATGATCGGCCCGCCGAGCCATCTCCGCTTCAAGGCGCACCATCTCCCGGGTGGTGAACTTCGCCGGTATCAAGTCCCCCGTTTCCGGATCAACCGTTTCCACGGCAAGCGTCACAACGTCCGGAGAGGCCAAAACACGCGCAAGCAGATCCTGGAATCTGTTTGGATCGTCCACGTAGCGGTGAAGGTATTTCGCGATGTCTTGGATCTCAAAAACGCTCTTCTCGCGCGTGATGGCATCAAGGACGATTTCCGGGCGGCGCGTGATCCGCCTCACATTCTCCAGCTGGCTTTGCGCATGCCAGGCCGAGCGTTCCAAACCCGCATCACGTCCTTGCGCTTGTGCTTGGGTCAGAATATTGCGCGCCTGCACACCGATCTTCGAGGTCGGCTGCAGGTCAATCCCTTGCGCCTCGTAACTGCGATGATCAATCCGCGCCTGATGCCCAGCAAGCTCCAGGCTCTTGTTTGCATGGGAAGCCCAAAGCGCACGCCACACCTTCAGCGTTTCCTTGTCGCCTGCCCAGGCCCGATACTGAAGCTTTCCATTCTTCTGACCGCCTTTGCGAACCGGCTCGCCCTTCTCATCGAGAAGCGGTTCCCACTTCGACCCGAAGCCTTGCTCGGTGAGCGGTGCCATCGTCAGCATGACATGGACATGCGGATTGTTGTGCTTATCGTGATAGACCCAGTCCGCAACCATCCCCCGTGCGGTAAAAGCCTCACGCACATAGCCCTGCACCAGGGCAATGTTCTCTTCCCGGCTGAGTTCCACCGGCAATGCCAGCACAATCTCCCGGGCAAGCTGCGCGTTGACACGGCTCTCATGCGCCTCGACCGCATTCCAGAGCGCTTCGCTGGCACCTGCACTGCTGCGCCCATCAATCAGCGTCCGGAACCAGTCCGGTGTCTGATCGGGCAGAGCCAGTTCCTCATGAACCAGATCCCCGTCCTTATGGACATAATCAAAGCTCCTGTGATCGCTGTCGTTCGACACGGTCATTTGCGCGCGGTGCCGGTAAGCGGCCGCAGCAACACTCGACCGGCCCTCACTCCTGGAGATCACCTGGGCATGGAAATGGTAGATGGCCATAAAGAGCGGGGAGTCCGGGTGTGAAGGGGCTTAAAGAGACGAACAAAGAACAGAGCGGGAAGACAAGGCGCCAGAACGGCCAGGGAACGAGCTCAACGCAATTGGGTTGCAGCAACTGATGGGTACCTGCACAGGATTGTATTTGCAATCCTATAAGTGCGCTCTGCACACAACGATTAAAAATCGTTTCCGCTTGAGAGCTATCGCCGCTACCGGCGATAGGACGCCAGAAGCACCATCCTGGCTTCAGCAAAAAAGCCTCTTCTTTGCCGGCCTGCTGTCCGGGCGATGTGGCAAGTCCTCCACCGCCCAGACCCGGTTTACCACAGGCTGCGGCTTTCTCTTCAGCGCTTGATAATGAGCGCGTTCAAGCCTTCGCCCGCTCCGTCCGGTTTTCCTAAAAAACCGGACTGCGGCCCTTACGGGCTGGAAAACCGGATCTTCAACGAAGGCTTCTGTTGGTCGAGAGGGCGCTGCACTTCCGTCAGTGAAGGCCCGGTTGGTTGTATCAACTGCAAGTTTTGCAACCGAACTCGACTTGCGGCGCACAACACGCTATGAGCGAGCCCCACAACTTTAAACAACCCATCTCAATTTCAAGGATAGTCTTATGGCACCGCGCCCGTCGAAATCCGCTTCCGAGCAGATCGATGACATCGAAGCACAGATCGCCAAGCTCCAGCAAAAGAAAAGACAGGTTCTCAAAAAGCAGTCCGAGCGCGTTGCAAAACTCGTCATGGACAGCGGTCTTGCCGAACTCGACATTGATGAAGCAGACCTAACCAAAGCCTTGAGTGAGATTGCCGCCCGATTTCAAAAGCCGGCCGCTGCACAAGCTCACCCTGCAACTCCGCAGACTTGAAGGGCAATTCAGTACTTTTGAGAATCGGATAAGGCGAACGCGATTGCTCTCCCGCAAAAAAAACACCCGCGAGAAGATCCAGCTTGGTGGCCTCATCGTCAAAGCGGGCTTGCGCGAGACAGACAAGGCCGTCCTTCTCGGCATTCTCATGGATGCTTCGGAACGCCTTGGCGACAAAAATGAGCGCGACCGATGGCGCGCGATCGGAAAGGCCGCATTTGAAGAGTACACTCAAAAGGGCGCTGCTAGTCCTAATCCCGATCACCATAATGCTCACGGCGTTCTGGGGTCTTACCGGGATTGAGAATAGCCTCGCCTCGTTCGCGACGACGCAGAAGGCCTATTTGTTGCTCGGCCGGATCGGACTCACCCTGCCCTGTCTCATCTCTGCAGGCTTAGGCCTCATCGTTCTCTTCTCGGTACGCGGCAGTCTCGACATCAAATGGGCTGGCTTCGGCGTTTTTTGTGGGGGCCTAATAGTCTTTGCTTTGGCCGCAGTCCAAGAAGCGATGCGGCTCAAGGGTCTCGTAGGACAAATCCAATTTGGGTCGGTTCTGCAGTTTGCCGATCTCTATTCGATCAGTAGCGCAGTTGGAGCGCTCTTTGTCGGTCTGTTCGGTTTGAAGGTTGGCATCAAAGGCAACAGGGCCTTTGGTGACACCCAGCCAAAACGCGTCTCCGGGCGCAGAAGCATTCACGGCGACAGCGATTGGATGGACACTCGAACCGCTGCGAAGGTGTTTCCCGAAGACGGCGGTATCGTCATCGGCGAACGTTATCGCGTCGATCAGGACAGCGTCTCAAAAATCAATTTCGATCCACGTCTTCCAGAGACATGGGGCAAGGGCGGCAAGGCGCCCCTCCTCGCGTTTGATCAAGGCTTTGGATCGACCCACGGCATCGTCTTTGCCGGCTCAGGCGGATACAAGACAACATCCGTCGTCATTCCCACCTGTCTCCACTATCCAGGGTCAATGATCGTTCTCGATCCCTCAACCGAGATCGCACCGATGGTCGCAAGCAGCCGCAACGCGATGGGCCAGAAGGTCATTTCTCTTGATCCTAAAAAACCGGAAGTGGGGTTTAATGTTCTTGACTGGATCGGTCAGTTTGGATCCTCCATCGAAGAGGACATGGCAACAGTTGCCGCCTGGCTGATGTCAGAAAAGCCGCGGATCGCCTCCGGAGCCGACGACTTCTTCCGCACCAACGCCGAACAGCTGATTACCAGCGTGATCGCCCATGTAGTCTTTTCCGATTTGGCCAATACTGCCGGAAAGCGATCGCTGCGGACCGTGCGCAGCATTCTCACCAAACCCGAAGAAAGCCTCAAAGAGTTCCTGGCTGACATTCACGACACAGCGCCAAACGAATTCGTCAAGGAACTCGTTGGACCCTTCATCAACATGACGCCGCAAACCTTTTCCGGTGTCTATGCGACCGCCGCAAAAGAGACCCATTGGCTCTCCTATGACACCTATGCCGCGCTCGTCTCCGGCAACACCTTCAAAACCGACATCATTGCCAACGGCCGCACAACGCTCTTTCTGAACATTGATCTGTCCACCTTGGAAAATCATCCCGGCATGGCCCGGGTCATCATCGGTGCATTCCTAAAAGCGGTCTACAACCGCGATGGCGCGACCGAAGGCCCGATTCTCTTCCTGCTCGATGAAGCCGCACGTCTTGGCTATATGCGCATCTTGGAGACGGCACGCGATGCCGGCCGCAAATATGGCATCACGCTCCTCATGCTGTTCCAATCGCTTGGACAAATGCGGGAGGCATTCGGCGGCCGCGATGCCACATCAAAATGGTTTGAATCCGCCTCGTGGGTGTCTTTCGCGGCGATCAACGATCCGGACACAGCCCGGTATATTTCCGAGCGCTGCGGCCTGACGACAATCGAGGTCGAACAGGTCAGCCGCTCCTCACGTAGCGGGCAAATCTCCCGGAACCGCTCCAAGCAGCTCTCCCAGCGCCCTCTTATTCAGCCCCATGAAGTTCTCCAAATGCGGTCCGATGAGCAGATCATCTTTACCAGTGGCAACAAACCCCTGCGATGCGGGAGGGCCATGTACTTTCGAAGGAAGGAGATGACTGAAAAAGTGGAAAAGTCACGGTTTGGAAAAGGGAGACGGTAGGAGTTTGGCGGTCGGACCCAGCCGGGGCAGATGGCTGATCCGATCAGGCTTTGCCAGGTTTCGGCACAAAAGAAGCCTGCCGCGCTAAATGAACTCGGGAACTCTTGGCTGTCGAAGAGAAAGAAAAGATGAGGAGCGTGAATCGGTTGGGACGCATCGATTCACAATACTCATTGGACAGGGTCTGCCTCGGCAGCGAGAATATTGCCATGCAGGCACAACAAAGCAGACCGGTCCATCTTCGCCGTATTGACCAGACCCAAAACATGCGGCGGTTCTATTGCCTCACCGTTCAGCCAACGCTCTTTGGCGGCGCGTCGCTCATTCGCAACTGGGGGCGTATCGGAACCCGCGGACAGACCATGATGGAAACTTTCGACTGCCCGGACAATGCCGCCCAAGCCCTGGTGCGGATCGAGCGGACCAAAAAGCGGCGGGGGTATCTAGATGATAATAGTGTTCCCCGTCAGCGCCTATGGGTCCGGATAAGCTGATTGCTTAAGGGAGAGGTTTTGGCTCATCTTCACTGATCAGGAGTGAAGCATGAGACAGAAGAGCGAGCGTCATCGGGATGCAGCTGATCGCACTGTGAAGGACATCCGCCGGGCCTTCTGGCAAGGGAAAAGGTCACACGCGGAATTCAAACCCAACTTGCGAGCTGTCACACCGCGCTCATCGATGGGTACGTTGTTGAAGGCCACGTACCGGCCCGCGACGTACGGCGCCTGATAGCGGACCGCCCGGATGCTGTCGGCCTGTCTGTCCCTGGCATGCCCTACGGATCTCCGGGAATGGGACCAGAGACAGAACGGGAAGCCTACGACGTCCTTTTGGTTTCCGGAATGGATCGTTTGAGGTCTTCTCATCCTATGCGGCCGCTTCATGAAGCCGGTTCGACAACACTGTGACGGATGCGCATTTCTTCACGACCTCGGAAGAAGAAAAAGCCTATGTCGAGGCCAGCTTTCTGCAGTTCTCATATGAGGGTGTTGCCATGTACGTATATACGCAAGAGACTGGCAGCAACGACCAGGGCGTGTTCCGGCTCTATAATGAAGAAACCGGCACGCACTTGTTCACCGCGTCTCAGGCTGAGGCAGACAACGTTCAAAACATACTTGGCTGGAAACTGGAACGCTCCGACACTTTTTTCGTGGAGATCGGATAGCACCTGTGCGTCGCAGCCCTGCGTCTCCGTTCTTTTTGCAGAACCGGTTCACCTCCCGAACAGGCCGAACCACACGGCTAGCCGGCTGGATGATAATTCCACACCCGGTACCCCGGTCGCCGGAAGCACCAGAACCGATATCGCAAGAGACACTGGTAGCCACTGCGAAACTGCCCGTGCATAGGCACCTGGGCAAAAGGGATTGGGCAAAAGCGATTGGGCAAAAGCGCCTGCGCAAGGCAGCCGGCGCAAATCTACCGGTGGAAAATTACCGGGCAAAGTTGCTGCTGGAACCCCACCGGTGCAAAAAAACCGGAGCCCGGTCACCGCACGAAAGGAGCAAGCCATGCCTCAGGAAACCCGCGATCTTGAGACCAAGGGGATGCTTGCCGATCCGGGCACCCATTTTGTCGGGCGCTTCGAGGTGGAGCGAAAATTTCGCGTAGCGGATCTCGAAGCCGTGCGGCAAGAGCTGGAGATGCGGAACGCAGTGGCTTTCACCCTTGGAAATGCCGAAGTCGATATCTTCCTCGACCTGTCTGACAGTCGGCTGGAGAGGAACAATCAGGTCCACACGCTCAGGCACATGCAACCGTCCGGGCGCGTGCTTTGGATTTCCAAGGGCCCGAAAAAGGACGAATGTGTGGCGATGGACCTCCCGGGCATCGGCAAGGCGCGATCGATGCTCAAGTCCCTCGGGTTTGAAGAAAAATGGAAAATCAGCAAGAAACGCGACATCTACTTCCTTGGCGATTTTCACGTGACACTGGATGTTGTCGACGGTCTTGGGTCTTTCGTTGAAGTCGCTGCCATGACGGACGATGAAAACCAGCTGCCCGGCTTGCGGCTCGGTATTCAAGACGTGGTCGACGACCTCGACCTCACCCATCATCAGGAAGAAACCGGGTCCTACCGGCAATTGCTGTTCGGATAGGCCGTCCCGGGCAATCCCACTCAGTCCCCTTTTCCTACGCTCCAATTTCCAGATACTGCAAGGAGACCACAGCAATCCCGGTCTCTGGCGCCACCGTCACCGGATCCCGGTGAACCGGTTTGAAACCGCACCGGACCGTTTCTCGCGCCCCATACCCTGGGATTTCTGCGCCACCTCCGGCGCGCAAGGCCGCCTGTGCCGCTTGAAAGGCGCACCCCTCCGCCGCCTCGCCAGGGGCACCGCCGCGCCCATGGTCTTGTCCAGTCCGCCGCCCCGCCGATTTTGAGATTTGGGGAACCAACCAGCCTCCTGGCCGTTGGGAACTAGAAGCCGGCTGGAGTGTTGAATACGGACCACGCCGGACGGCAGGCAGATGCGGCCCCGCAAGAAACCTGCCGTACCCGGGCGATGGTCCCACGGCTCATGCCCCGGCTGGCCGCATAAACCGAAAACAGGGAAAGCCATGTTGAAAACAGTCAACCCGGCGACGGGCGAACCGGTCGCGTCTTACGAAACCATTAGTGATGCCCGGATGCTGGAGGTCCTTGAGGCCTGTCACGCGGCCTTCGAACGCTGGCGCCATGTCTCGCTTGAAGACCGCGCGGCAATCATCAATTCGATCGCGGACGGTCTGGAGACGGAAGCCGAAGACCTCGCCCGGTTAATGACCACTGAAACCGGCAAGCTGTTGTCCGACAGCCGTCAGGAGGTGGAGCTTTGCGCCGCAATCTGCCGCTGGACGGCGAAGACCGGCCCGGACGCGCTCGCCGATGACACCAAGACCCTCGTTGACGGGCGCCGCGGCATCGTGAGTTATGCGCCGCTCGGCGTCATTTACGGGATCCAGCCCTGGAACTTTCCCGCCTATCAAGCCATCCGCTATGCCATTGCCAGCCTGATGGCCGGCAACGGGGTTCTCCTCAAACATGCAGAGATTTGCACAGGGTCCGGCCTCCTCCTGCGGGATATCATGGAGCGCTCGGGACTGCCGGAGAACCTCTTTACGGTGATGCTGATTGACCACGATCAGTCGGATACCTTGATCGCGCACGACCTTGTCCGGGGCGTCACACTCACCGGCAGCGGTGGTGCGGGCCGCCACGTGGGTGAGAAGTCCGGCGCCGCGATCAAGAAAACAGTACTGGAGCTGGGATCGAACGATGCCTACCTCGTTCTGGCTGACGCCGATCTCCAAATGGCTGTGAAAACGGCAATCAAGGGCCGTGTCTACAACAACGGACAAACCTGTGTGAATGCCAAGCGCTTTGTGGTCGTGGACAGCGTCTACGACGAATTTGTCCGGCAATATGTCGAGGGAATGAAAGCGTTGACGGTCGGCGACCCTGAGGACGAGACCACGGACCTCGGCCCGATGTCCAATGCGGGTCTGCGGGACGAATTGCATGACCAGGTCAAGGAGAGCCTCGAAAAAGGCGCAAGGCTGGAATGCGGCGGCGAAATCCCGGACCGCAAGGGAGCATGGTATCCGGCCACGGTCCTGACGAATGTCCTGCCCGGTCAGCCGGCCTATGACGATGAATTGTTCGGACCGGTTGCATCGATCATCCGGGCGAAGGACACCGATGATGCACTACGGATTGCCAACGACAGCCGGTATGGACTTGGCGGCGGCATCTTCAGCGCCGATGAGGACAAAGCGGTGCGCATTGCAAGAGACCACTTCGATACGAGAATGGTCTTCATCAACCAGTTCAATCTCGCTTCGCCCGACATGCCTTTTGGCGGCGTCAAGGACAGCGGCTACGGGCGCGAACATGGTGGCTTCGGGATCAAGGAGTTCGTGAACGCAAAGGCGATCACCTTGCCGGCGGCAAATGATGCCTGATCTGACGTGTGATGTGGCCGTGATCGGGGCCGGAACCGCCGGCCTCGCCGCTGAACGCGCCGCCCGGGACGAAGGCGCGGAAACCCGCCTCATCGACCCGGAATTTGCAGGAACCGTTTGCGCGGAGGTCGGGTGCATGCCGTCAAAGCTTCTGATTGCGGCAGCCGGGGCGGCGGAAGCCGTCCGTGATGCGGAAACCTTTGGGATCCGTGCAACGCCCGAGATCGATGGCCCGGCGGTGATGGCGCGCGTGCAAAATTACCGGGATCAGTTCGTGGACGGCGTTCAAGACAGCATTGATGCCTTGCCAGAAAGCGTCAGGATCAAGGCCAGGGCCCGCTTCACCAGTCCGAACAGTCTTCTGCTGGACGACGACCGGACGATTTCGGCACGATCCGTGGTCGTTGCAACCGGGTCTCACCCCATGGTGCCAGACGCCTACACGGATCTGGGAGACAGGCTGCTTACAAACCGGACGGTCTTCGACCTGCCCCGCCTCCCCGACCGGCTTGCCGTCGTCGGCTCCGGTGCCATTGGTGTAGAGCTGGCTCAGGCTTTCGCCCGGCTGGGTGTGGAGGTTGCGCTGTTCGAACGCGGCAGCGTGCTGTCATCTGGGCGCACGCCGGAGGTCAAACACGCCCTGCTGGCCGCCTTGAAACGGGACATGACGGTCCATCTGGATGCAGATCCGGCACCAAAGGTGCAACACGGCAAGGTGGAGATGCACTGGGAAAACCGATGCAAAACCTTTGACTACATCCTGCTGGCCACCGGCCGGCCGCCGACATTGGACGGGCTGAATTTGCCCGCAACCGGCGCAAGACTGGATGAAAAAGGTCGTCCGGACGTGAACCCGTCCACGTTCCAGATCGGGCATCTGCCGGTCTTCATGGCCGGCGATGCAACGGGAAATCGCCCGGTGCTGCATGAAGCCTCCACGGACGGCACGATTGCCGGACGGAATGCCGCCCGTTTTCCCGCGGTGGTCGCCTCGGACCCGATGGTCGCCTTTTCACTGACCTTTTCCGATCCGCCGGTTGCCACGATCGGAGACGGCCCGGACACCGCAACGCTCACAGGAAGCGTGTCTTATGCAGAGCAAGGCCGGGCCCGGGTCGAGGACAAGGCCCATGGCCTGGTGCAACTTCACGCGGATGGGTCGGGCTGCCTGACGGGCGCGGATCTATGCGCGCCCGCCGGCGAGCATCTGGCGCATCTTATCGCCTGGGCAATCGAAAACCGGTTGACGGCCCACCAGGTTCTGGGAATGCCGTTCTATCACCCGACCCTCGAAGAAGGTCTGAAAGACGCCTTGCGCGAGATCTGCGCGCAGTCCGGCACGCCCGCACCGGAGAACAGGGACCGGGCGCATGCGCCGGGAGACTTCTGATGTCGGATACCCTTGTAAAACCAGCCCCCCGGTTTTGGTGTGTGCGCGGCAGTTTCAAGCTCGGCGGCTTCGTCGACATTGGGACGCAGTGCGCCCTGATAGAGCGCCCGTCGGGCACGCACCTGTTTCTTGACAGCTACCCGTTGAAAGGCGCGGTGCGGCAGGAAATCATGGCCAGGACCGACAACGGCAAAACGGTCGAAGCCGTCTTGAACGTGCATCCGTATCACACCACGCATTGTGCCCAGATGGCCCGGGATTTTCCCGGCGCGGCCTTTTTTGGATCGGCACGCCATCACGCACAAGTGCCGGAAGTCGTCTGGGAAAACGACCCTGTTGAGAGCAATGCCGTTGCAGCCCGGTTTCCGGAGTTGGCGTTCTCCCTGCCCCGTGGAATTGCCTACATCCATGAAAAAGACCATGTCCACGCCGGATCTCTCCTCGTCTTTCATCGTGAGAGTGGAACGCTCTATGTCGACGACACGTTCAATGTTCTGCCGATCCCTAAGGTCCTGCAAAAGATGACCGGGATCCGGCGCCTCCGGCTCCATCCCACACTGCAAACAGCGCTTACGGAGGGGCCTGACTCCGGGTGGGCGTTCTGCGATTGGATGGAGGAGATCGCTCGGGAGTGGGCGCAGACACGCACGCTCTATGCAGCGCATTCCGGAATGGTGCGTTTTGGTCAGGGTGAATTCGCGGAAACACTGTCTGAGATTGTAAAAATCGTACGTCCGAAGCTCGCGGCGGAAACGGAAAGATAAACAAATGTCCAAGTCAAGAAAGACAATCTGGAACGAATGGCGGGACCTGGTGAACATGTCCCCACAGGAGCTCGAAGAGTGGCTGGAAACAGACGCCTCCAGGTCCGTGGGAGATACGGAAGATGGAGAAAGCACCGGTCACGCATCCGGCCGCCGCATTGTTGACATCATGAGGACCAGGAAAGACGCGCTGTCCACTGGACAATGGGCACATATGGGCAAGGTGGTCGGTTACATTAAGCGCCATCTGGCGCAAGGCGGCCCCGAAGACGGGGTTGAGACCTCTGCTTGGCGCTGTTCGTTGAAGAACTGGGGGCATGACCCCCTCAAGACATGAAGGGAGATGGCAATGCCCGAGATCATTCCAACGCAAGGCGTTCATCACATCACGTTGATCGGTGCGGACCGGCAGAGCACGATCGGCTTCTGGGAAGGCGTTCTCGGAATGCCGTTCCTGTTTGAGCAGCCAAACCTCGACAACCCGGACGATGGACACCTTTATTTTGACCCGGGCGACGGCCGGTTGATCACGATTTTCACTTCTGAAAGCCGAAAACCGACGGATGGCAAGGCGCCCCAGGGTCTCGGTGCCGTGCATCACATCGCCTTTGAGGTGTCCGCCGCGATATACGAAGAACTGACAGAGAGACTGGAGGCCCATGGCATATCCTGTTCACTGAAGGACCGGGGCTTTATGAATTCCTGCTACTTCAAGGACCCGCTGGGGCTGACAATCGAACTCGCCTCCTACAAGTTCGTGCCCCCGGCGGGTCATTCAGCATCAAGCGTTCTGCACCACGCGCATCTGGAGCGGGTCAGGTCCGGTGACGATGCCATCGCAACAAAACATGTTGCCGCAGCCTTGACCCGGATCTCGGAAAACCGGACCAGCTTGAGCGACTGACGGCCGGTCGGCTCAAAGAGACACCAACCGCGCCGGCTTTCCTCCGGTGTCTTACGAGGATGTCACCGGAAGAAGTCCGGACGGTGGAGGTGTTGTGCGCCGGGGTGTTCTGAGCTGAAATGGTCTGATCCGGGCAGTGCTGCGCACGCCTGGACGGGGCACCTGTTCGGGAAGGCCCGGCCGCATTTGGTGCCGGGCCCACCGCGCACGAAGGCCCGGCAGGCAGATGATCCGGAATGCCGGCGCACGGTGCGAGCAGCTGCAAGGGTCAAACCAGAAGACCCTGAAGACAGGCGGCCCTCAAAAGCACAGCGTGACATCAGCCGGTCTTCAAAAAATCCAGCATCAGGCTTTCCGCTTTTTTGAGCCGTTTCTCAACACCGCTCGCAGACACAAACCAGTCTTCGTCGACAGCGGTCTCCGGATCCGCGAGCCGGACGATTGCCGGGTGTATATAGCTGGACCGGCAAATGGCCGGTGTGTTGAAAAGGACCGCGGCAGCCTCCTCGGACATCGCCTTGATGCTCGGCCGTGTGCCGTCTGCAACCCTTTGCCGTGCGAGATCAAAGGCCGCCACGCTCCCGGCCCAGGTCCGGAACGTCTTCGCTGTGATGTCCAAACCCGACACGTCGGCCAGATAGGCGTTCAACCTTCCAGAATCGACCGGCCGGAGGCGGTCGTCCTCGCCACGCCAGACGAACAACTGCCGGCCGGGCAAATCTGAGATTTTCTCAAGCTGTCTGCTCAAGGTAGCATGTTTGACCGAGCGCCGGACACGTTTTCCGCCCTTTGCGGTAAAGCTCAGCTGAAGCCGGTCCCCGGTGATGCGCACGTGCCGCTTGAGCAGCGTTGTGGCCCCGAAGGACCCGTTCTCGTCTGCGTAAACCTGATTGCCGACCCGCAGGTGGGCCTTGTCCAGCAACACGCACAAGGCGGCAAGCACCGTGCGTTCGCGGTCCGCCGCCCCTTTCAGGTCTGTTCGGACCCGGTTTCGGATTCTTGGCAGGGCATTACCAAACGGCAGCAGTTGATCAAACTTGGTCCGGTCCCGGAAGGTTAACCAGTCGGCGTGGTACCTGTACTGCTTGCGCCCGCGTGCATCCAGACCGGTGGCCTGCAAATGTCCGTCAGCGGACAAACAGAACCACACATCCGAATAGGCAGGAGGAATGCCAAGCGCCCGGACACGCATCAGGTGCTCCTCGTCCCGCAGAAGATCACCGCCGGGTAAGTGATACGAGAAGCCACGGCCACGCCGGATCCGGGTGATGCCGGGTTCCTGGTCTGAGACATATTTCAGGCCGATCGTGCCGGGGGCCGCACCGTTGCACCTCGGTATTTGCTCTGTCACGTCCTTGTCCATCTTGGTCTCTCAACCGTGATGCGAAAACGGCCTTTCGCCCGCGCGCAAGATGCGTCCCGTTTGGTGAACCTGCGCCGGTCAGCAGCCGTCACCCGCTCAAAAATGCACTTGCGGCCAGTCCCGCCAGCCCGAGTGGAAGGACCGCGAGCAGTGCGAACACCCCATCGCGGACCAATCGGGAAAAGGCAATCAGAACCACGGTCCCACCCAGAAGGGACGAGGAGAAGGGAACAAGTTCCAGGACCGGGATCACCAGACCGATCATCAGGCAGGTCAGGGGCAGCAAAAACTTCAGCGGCGGCTTGAATACGAATCCAAGACGATTGTCGGATCTTGCATCCAGCCAACCGGCCAGCGGCCGGAGACGGTCAATCGCCGCCGAAAATCTGTCAGATGAAATGCCCCGCCGGGCAATCTGTCGCGGCAACCAGATCCGCCGGCGGCCGATCAGCCATTGGCCGGCCACGAGGCTTATCAACACGCCGCACGCACTGGAAAACAACGGAATGCCGCTCAAGGGCGTCACCAGAGCCAGCGCCGGGATGAGCAGGACCGGAGCAAAACTCCGCACCCCGAAAGCCTCGATGATCTGTTCGACCGACACCTGTCCGTGCTTCAAGAGACCGTCGGCGGCATCAATCAGCTGGCCGAGCGAGGCCTCGTCCCCGAGCGCGTCCTGTTGACAAACCGGACTTGTGAGCCTGAGAGGCATGTTTTTGATCATTCTGGTCCTGCGCGCGCATGGGGTGCCGAGCGATCCCGTTGATGCGCGCTCAGCCAAGGACAATTCGCTCGATCTCGTCTACCGGATGGTTTGTCAGGTCCTTGTCGACTTCGGCAAGAACCCGATCACTGACCTCCTTGTGCAACTCCTTTCGTATTTGACCGAGTGCCGAAGGCGCCGCCACCAGAACCAGTTCATCGAACTTCCCTTCGTGGGCGCGCTTGTAGAGGATGTCTGCAAGATCCGACGCGAAGTCCTCCTCAGCGAGTTCGTGCCAATCGGCGTTTGCAACAGAGCTGCGATGGCCCGGACCGCCGTCGAACATGCGCCCGGGACGGTCCGTTCCCTGCTCGCGTGTTGGTGGATTGTCCTGGGACTCTTTTTTGAAGACGGAAAGATTGGGGTGCTGTTCGTCGCCGTCATTGCGCAGGAACAGGGCCTTTTCTCCATCTGCGACGACCACCCAACCCTTGTTTTTCAACGTGATGTTTTTCGGCACCGTGTGTCTCCCTTGTGTCTCTGGGGTGAACGGTTCACGGGACAAATCGTTCCGGTGCGCGGTCTGTTTTGCCCTCGGTATGACGGCAAAAACGGGTGGCGTTAGACGGTGTCACGGCAGGCCTTTCCTTTTTGGCGGCAGGTCAAAACGCAAGCCACCAGATCGCAGCAAACGCCGCGGCCGAAAACAGGAAACCGGCTGCAGTGACGATGCCATCGCGGGTCAACAGCCCGAGAGACAAGACCATGATCGCGCCGCCCGGAAGTGCAGCAGCAAGAGGAACCAGCGCGGCCGGGAAAACGGTAAGGGCGTGACACACGCACAAGGCGGCAACAGCCCTTGTTGCCCAGGTGCCTGTCAACAGCTGCAGGCGCCGGCCGAGAATGCCATCCAGCCACGCAGCATATGGCCGGAGCGAGTCAACGGTTTTTGCGGCCTTTTCCCGTGGGATCGAGGTTTCGGCAAGACTGCGCGGAACCGCGACGGACCCGTTGCCGGATAAAACCTGGACTGAGATGAGAATGATGCATGCGGACAAAACCAGCGGCACGCCAGGAACGGCGCCCAGGGGTGAAATCATCACAAGGGCCGGCAGGAACAGAAGCGGTCCGGCAGCCCGGCTTCCGACGGCGCGCAAGATGGAGCCCACATCGGCAGATCCGTCTTCGATCTCTGTTTCCCAGCTGTCCAGAACGCCGGTTATTGTGGTGAGTGTGTCATGGGCCATGAAACGGCTCGGGAAAGAAGAGGGGTGCCGGACAAAAGAGAGGGCCGGCGAAATGCCGGCCCGTTCCCTGCATGCGCGGTGTCAGCTCGCTGCTTCCAGTGTCAGCCGGCTCACGCCAAGTGTCAGGTTCGTGCCCGTCTGGCTTTCAAGGCTGATCGGGTTGAGCGCGATCGACTTGTCGAATCCGCCGACCAGGGCATTGGCCTTCACGCCGGCGCCAAGGCTCGCTCCGGCGGTCACGCCACCGTAAGTCCCTTCGAGTGCGCCTTTTTCCATGTCGGCGCTTGGGGCAAGTACGCCCCAAACCATGGTCGCCGTATCGGTGGTGCCGATATCAAGCCCGTAGTCATTGACGGTACCGGTGTAAAACACAGCGCCCTGACCATTGGCAGGCTTGAACGTGCAGGCCAGGGATGCGGAGGAGCCGACGATGAAATTGGTCTCCTGTTCAACGGCGCAGGTCAGCGTGCCAACCTTGACCCCGGCGCCTTTGGTGTCCGCAGCGGCCGAAATGGCCAACAGGCTGGCCCCGGAAAAAACAGCTGCGATGGTCATCAGACGTGTCATGAACGAACTCCTATGCTTTGGACGCGGCGGGATTAAAGGGGTCGCACCGCAGTGACCGGTGCGGCGCGTTGGAGTGCCGCACTAGGAACTGAACGGTCCGGCACGTCCAAGGTTCCGGAAATTCTTGATTTTTAAATGCGCAACCGGTTCGCGGTGAGCGCGTTTGACGAAGCAGGTTGGAGGATGTCAGCTGCGGACACGCAAGGCCGTGTCTCCGGCAAGGCGGCAGGACCTGCCCTCGCAGCCTACCCGCTAGATGTCACCGGCTTGCTAGAGACAAACTGGCCTTGTCCCGCAACCCGCCGGGTTGTTGTCCCGCAGTGTACGCAGACAACGTCCAAAAGCTGCGGAGGGGCCTGCGGGTCGGGGACAAATGGTGCGATGAAATTGCGGTCGCACCGCGGGCGCGTTTCCTTTGGCAATATCGTTATGCTCCGTTGACGGGCCGCCGCCCCTTCCCTTTCTGCCGCCGTGAGGCCGGATATCTCGGGCGGAGGTCGGTTATGCTGAACCCTTTTGGTTCGGCCGGTCCGACAGCGCCGCTCGAAGGTGTTCGACCGTGTAGGGTTTCCGAACGATCGGAACATCCGGATATTGCCCGATGACATCGTTCGAAGAGCCGTACCCGGTTGCCAGGATGCAGAACACTCCCGCCTCGACACAGCGCTCCACGACCGGAAGGGACAGCTCGTCCCCAAGGTTGACATCAACGAGTGCGAACGCGATCTGACCCGTCGACAACGCGTCCAGACCATCGCTGACACGGCTTGCGGTCTGGACATTTTCAGCCCCGAGCTCGGTCAGCATGTCGACCGCGTCCAGCGCGATGATCATGTTGTCCTCCAGCACGAGCGCTCTCCCGGAAAGAAGCTGCGCCGGTTCAGTTTTCGGAAGGTCGCCGTGGCGGGTTGGTTCTCCTTGCGAGCCCTTGCGGATGTGTTTGGCTGGCAGCTGGAAATCGGCCTCCAATCCGGACATGCGATAGCGGACCTCCGCCTTGCCGTTCAGTTCAAAGGGGATCGACCGTTCAATGATCGTGCTGCCAAAACCCCGGCGTGTCGGCGCAGCGACCGGAGGACCGTTTTTTTCGCGCCATGACAGGGACGCTGTGCCGTCGGCCGTGAGATCGACCTCCAGCAGCACCGTTCCGTTCGTATCGCTCAACGCGCCGTATTTGACGGAGTTGGTCACCAGCTCATGAACCACCAGGGCGAGCGTCGTGAACGCGGCCGGCGTAAGATCTATCTCATCACCGCTCAGGTGAACGCGGTCGGCATTGCCGCCCAGGAAAGCAGAAACTTCCGTTTGCAAAAGGCCTCGGAACGAGACCCAATCCCACTCCGTCTCTGTCAACTGGTCATGCGCGCGCGCCAGCGCATGAATCCGGGCATCCAGCACACTTTGATAGGCATCCAGACTGCCGGCATCCTGTTTTCCCTGAGAAACGAGGCCGCGAATGAGATTGAGGATGTTGCGCACCCGGTGATTCAATTCCGCGATCAGAAGTTCCTGCTGGTCCTGTGCCCGCTTGCGCGCCAGATTGCTCTCGTCGGTGAGCTTCAGGACGACTTCCAGGAGCGTGACCCGGAAAGCATCCGCTGCGCGCCGCTCCCCCGTTTTCCAGTGCGCGCACGTTCCGTGCACCACTTGCTGCCATGCCTCAAAGCTCTTGCGCGGCGTCAACCGCTGGCCGTTCGGTCCGGCCTCGACCGGCTTTTCCGGGTTGCCGGCCCAAACAACCGATTGCGCGATTTCACGCCGGAAAAGCACAAGATAGTCCCGCGGGGTGCGTGAAATCGGGATCGCAAGAAGCCCCGCAACACGATCAGCAAACTGCTCAGCGGCCGGATACCGCGCGGCAATCTCCTCGGTGGCATAGATCTGCCCGGCCGGTGTCGTGTTCAAAAATCTTGCAAGACCAAGAAACTCTTCAAGGGTCGGCGCGGATCCGACGGCCTTGAATGTCCCGTCCGAATAGATCGCCGCACCGTCGAAGGGAATGATACCGCCGAGTTCCGAGACAAACGCATCAAACGCTTCGAAAGTGGATGTGCCGCTCGAGAATTGCGACATCAAGCCGTCATGCAGGGCACGGGCGCGATCCTCGTTTTTGAGTTCCGCATTCAATTCGAATTGCGCCAGTTCGTAATTGAAGAGCTGGGCGAAAAGCTCAATAGCGCTGCGCAGTTCGTATCCAAGATACTTCGCGCTGCCATGGTGACAGGCAAACAGTCCCCACAGTTCGCCATTGCGGATGATCGACACCGACATGGATGCCTGAACGCCCATGTTTTTTAGATATTCCAGATGGATTGGAGAAACTGCGCGTGTTACGGCAAGGGACAGATCGATCGGCTGACCGTTGGGATCCATTTCCGGCTGAATTGCTATGGTTTGAGCATCGATATCAGCGATGATGCGCAACACGCTTTTCAGATAGAGGGCCCGGGCCTGTTTCGGAATATCGCTCGCCGGGTACCGCAATCCCAGATATGGGGTTTGCCCCGGTTCCAGGCACTCCGCGATGACACTCCCGGTGCCATCGTCTTCGAACCTGTAGACCATGACCCGGTCATACCCTGAAAGGCTCTTGAGCCCCCTTGCAGCCTCCTGGGCCATCCTTTCAAGGCTGTCCCCCCGTTGGACCCGTTTTATCAACGCCGGGACAATCGCAGCATCGACGGATGGATCCGCCCCGCTTTGCTGCGGTTCGAATTCAAGGATGGTCTGCCGGCCGTTCCAATGAACCGAGATGTCAAAGAGCGTCCCGGAGCCGAGCGCCGGATAGGAAAAGACCCGGACAACATCATCTTGCCCTGCGAGCAATTGCATGCGGGTCCGGATGTGGTGAATGGTCTCTTCGGGCAGCAGGTCGACCAGCCGGTGGCCGATCAGGGCGTTCTGATCGACGCCGAAAAAGACATGGCAATTTTCTGATGCGTGCGTGACGATCCAGTCCGACGAGACGCCGACAAGATAGCCGAAATCCTGTATCCGGCCGAGAATGTGAATGGGTTCACGATCGCAATTCGTGAGGTTGACATCGGCCGGACCGCTCTGGGGATTGGGATCAGGCATCTGTTTGCATCCGTTTTGTCTCCGGCAGCAAGTCCTTGGCATGAAAGGTATAGAATTCAAAAATCAGCCCCGCATCCGCACATATTTGGGCGGAAATGCCGGTGTCACCGGACATGTCAGCAGCGTCCTTTGAAAACTGTTTCCAGTATTCAACATAGCTCGGTGCAGAAAAATACGCATTGGTCTGCTGCACCAGATCCGATTTGGACGCCTCCCATTGCCGCCGGAGCACTGTCGTTCCAAGACGAGAGCCCGCCATCACGTAGTCGACGGCTTTTGGGTGGAAGTGACACCGGAACGGATCAGGGGCGAACGGGCCCGTTGCCCCTATCTTGCGCTGATCTTCGTCGATCCGCACCAGAAGATCCTGTATCATCGGAGCACATGCGGGGACCGGATCGGTCTTGGTGAGTGTTGTAAGTGCATGCCGCTGCAGGGACAGGAAAGCCTTCAGACCCGGCACCGATGCCATATCGAATGCGGTTATGACGCGGTCCAGATTGGCATGAGCGGTCTGCGTGTCCCGCCGCAGGCGCGTTCGCAATGTTTCCATGGCCTCAATTCGACCTCCTCCGATCAAGGAAACGCCTGGGCCGGACTGTTCCTTGAAGCCAATTTTATCAGTTTTTATAGTGACTTCCGTATTTATGACAAGGGCTCTTCCATAGGAATCAACCGACCTGGTCCGCCGCGGACGTTTGGGATTTGCCGTCCCGCTGAAACCCTCCATGAAACGCTGGACCGATGAAACCCCGCATGCGCAGGACCGTTAAGCGGCTCATGACCGGCCGGTCCGGTTCAAGGGTCTGGCTGTTATGAGGCAAGGGATGCAACACCCAGTCTTTCCAGGATGTCTTCGTCTTCCATCGTGCTGTTGAGACAGACCACGCGAGGACAGAGCGGCAAAGTCAACTCTCTGAGTGTCGGCTCCAGCAGATAGACTGATTTTCCTTGAACACTGACAAGCTGCATGAAACTGGCGTGCAGTTGCGACCATTCGTTTGTGTCCAGCACAATCGCTGTGAAGGTGGTGTGCGACAGCACCTGTGTGGCGTCTTTGAGGCAGCTCACGTCAACCACCGCCGTATACCCTGCCAGCGCAAGGATGCGGGACAATCGCGCCCGGACTGCTTCATCCATCGATAACACAAGGGCAGTCCCCTGCCCCACGGCTGTATTCATTCACGGCATCCAAAGTCGACCGGGTTCAACTTTTCGAAATCCTGCACATGCGCGCTTCCGAAGTCTCTAACCTATGTTAACGATCACGAAACCGTGAACCGGATCCCGACTGACGGATCTCGAAACGCGAGCGGCCGGGTGCCGGCCTCCTTCGGACCACAGCATGACTGGCAAAGTGATCTTCACGGCCTCTGTCGGCTCAAAAAGGTTGAATGAAACCGACGACGAAAGACTGACCGGTTGAAGTGGTTTCAGAACAGCAAACGAATTAAATGTCGTCGATGTTGATCCGGCGCCACCGCGCAAGGGTGAAGGAATAAAGGGCGAAAGCGCCCAGGCCCGCCCCCATCAGGAACATCAGGGCGCTGCCGAACGGCATGTCCTGCAGGAAGGTGAGCGCATCCTCCAGCCCCGGTTTGGACTGCGGCGACCGCACTCCTGAGACGATCTGGCTAAAGATCAGAAATGCGAGGATGACAAAAACGAGGCCGCGGGCCGACAGACCGGTGACCGAAATCGGATGTATGAGCGCCATGGCCGCCGCGTCCGCCTCCAGGTGATCTTCATATTTGCCCTTTATGGCTTTCCAGAAATGCGCGCCCCCGATGCCCAAAAAAGCAAACCCCATCGCCAGGAACACCGGCCATGCCCCAAGGACACCGGTCACCCAGTCCAGTGCGGCTTGGACGGCGCCGCCACTGCCGCCGTCACTGCTTCCCGGACCGAGCAGCGCAAGAACGAACAGGCTCAGCACCGAGTAGGTTCCGGCGCTTGCAAGGAGGCCCAGGCGAATGGCAAGGCCTTTAACCCCCCAGCCATGATCATCCGTGTCAAGGAGGCTCTGGATGAGGCGCCAAGCAACGTATCCAAGAAGTCCGGCCAGCAGCAGCACCAGCAGGATTTTGCCGAAAGGTTGCCGGGCAATGGTCGAGATCGCGTCTTTGGGACCGTCGCTTGCGCCGGCAAGAAAGGCGGTGACCATTGTCAGGACCGCAACGGTCCCGTAGATGACGCCTCGGGCGGCATAACCGGCCCGCGCTGCAGGTTTGAACCAAGACGTTTTCACCGGCCATCTCCCCCTTTTTCCTTGCGGGCTGATTGCGCCCCTCTGCCGTCGCACGGGTCTGGTGTCAGCCGTGTGCTGTCCTTTCGCCGTCCGCCTCCCGCGATCGGGCACCACACGGCCGGCCGCTATACCTACCCTGCGTCTCCGGACCGCGGGCCCGGCCCCTCCAGGGCTTCCGCCGAGATCTTGAGCGGCTCGCTGAACGTCAGCGTGCGGTAGGGGAACGGAATTTCGATGCCGGCACGATCGAGAGCGCACTTGATCTGTGACACGGCCTCGCTTCTGGACTGAAGCTCATCCTTTGGCGTACTTCCGGTCCACCAGCGGACCAGGAAGTCGATCGACGACGAACCGAAGGAGGTCGTGAAGATCTCGAACGGTTCGGAGGTATCGCGTGTGGACAATGTCTCCACTGCCTCAGAAATGACGGTCCGGGCCGTTTCGACGTCTTCCCCGTAGGCAACGCCAACCTCGAGCGTTACGCGCCGCTTCGGTTGGTCGGTCAGGATCTTGACCGGGTTTTTATAAAGAAAGCTGTTGGGCACAAGGATCAACTCGCCCGACCGCTGTCTCAAGAACGTGTCGCGGATTGAAATATGTTCGACCTGTCCGTTCAAATCCCCGCACTTGATGTCGTCGCCGATCCGCATCGGCTTGCGCAAGAGGATGAGGAAACCGGCCAGGAAGTTCTCGAAAATGTCCTTGAACGCCAGTCCGACCGCGATGGATCCCAGACCAAGTCCGGCGAGCAATTTGGTCGGGGTAAGATTTGGAAACAGCAGTGTTGCTGCGACGAGCGCACCGGCCAGCCACACGGCAAGCCGGCTGACTTTGGTAATCGCTTCAACAAGGGAGCGCCGCAGAGACGACCGGTGGAGCACCGAGGACGACAGGCGCCCGACAACAAAGGCAAATGCGCCTGTCAGCGCGATGACCAGAACCGCTGCCAGAAGGTTCGGCGCCAGGGCGACTGCGGTTCGGACGATCCCCGCCAGCTGATCGGAGAGTATGCGAACGGGTTCGATATCGACATCCATGAATATGCTCGGTGCTCTGTGAAGCGTGTTGCACGGCCTCCAGCAAGGGCGGCAGTGCCGTCCGGGTCAATCCGCGCGGATCGGCTCAATCGGCCTCATGTCCAAAAGCTTAGATCAACCCGGCGAAGGAAAGAACGGCTCCGACAACGACCACAAGGCCAACCAGATAGATGATGTTGTGCATGACTTTCTCCTTTCAATGGGAACTTCTTCAAACGCAAAAGGTTCCCTTGTCAGCGGAAGAATTTCCCGCTCGGCTGACGGAAGGACATTGGAAATCGTGACTGCAAACGGGCAAGAACAAGACGTTGGAGGTGGCAAACAAGGGCTGCCTGGCAGACGAACACAAGGAGAGCGGCCGGGTGCGCGCGGGCGCACGGATCGCTTGGGATTGCTGTCCCCGGCCCTTCCGGCTTTTTCGCCTGGACCGGGAAGCGGCCGGATCGCGCGGGCGCAAAAACCGCTCCGGTTTAGCGGTCGGAAATTTCAGGTGTTTGCCCGGCAAATCGGCCTTTTGATTATTTTCATCTGCGTTTCTGTGATCCCCGGACAGGCGCAAACGGACGGCAGCAATGCGACCGAGCCGACCGCTCTCATTGAGACAGAGCGCACGATTGGAGAGGATCGCTCGATCACCACGCGCCTTCAGGCAATATTCCGGGAAATTGAGGCCTTGAGCGGCGTGCAGGTTCGGGTGAACGAAGGTGTGGTCGTTTTGAGCGGGGCCGCTGCCAATGACAGTGCGGCGGACAGAGCCGTCGAGCTTGCAACGCGTCTTCAAGGCGCTGTTGCGGTCGAGGACAGAATCGACCGGACGTTGAGTGTTGAAGACAATCTGGACCCGTTTCTGCAGAGAACGGAAAACACGGTTGATGCGGTCATCAAGGCCTGGCCGCTCTACGCAATTGCTGCGCTCGCATTCATCGGCGTGTCGCTGACAGCCCATTTGATCGCGTCGGCGCACGTCGTCTGGCGGTTTTTTGCTCCAAACCCGTTCATCGGCGATTTGATTTCACAATCCATTCGGTTCTTCGGAATTCTCGCCGGGCTTCTTCTCGCCCTGAGCATCCTGGATGCCATGGCCCTGTTCGGCGCAGCGGCGGGCAGCGCCGGCCTGATCGGTCTTGCCGTGGGGTTTGCGGTCAAGGATACGATCGAAAACTACGTCGCAAGCCTCATGCTGAGCGTCCGCCAACCCTTTCGCGCCGATGACCATGTGGTCATCAACGACATGGAGGGCATCGTGGTCCGGCTCACATCCCGGGCGACCATTTTGATGACCCTGGATGGCAACCACTTGAGGATTCCAAACGCTGAGGTCTTCAAGGGCATCATTCTCAATTACACGCGAAACCCGCAGCGGCGCATGACCTTCGACCTCGGCGTGGATGCCGACGATGACCCGATCGATGCGACCGCGGCAGGGCTCGAAACAATGAAGAGCCTCGATTTCCTGCTGGATGATCCAAAGCCGATTGCGTTCATCGAAGAGGTCGGAGACTCCAATATCGTCATCACGTTCGCAGCCTGGATCGATCAGACACGGACCGACTTCCTCAAAGCCCGCAGTGCGGCAATCAACGCGGTGAAAACCATTCTGGAAGACCAGGGCTTTACCCTGCCGGAACCCATCTATCGCGTGCGGCTTGAGGGCAGCGATGGCGGCTTTCTGCCGGCCGCGCAGCCCCAGCAGGAGGCCGGCCGTCTGCCGAAACGGCCACGCCCCCCAAAGCCGATGGTCCCTGACCACATCGATGTCTCGCAGGATGATGATGTCCGCCGCCAGGTGGCCGAGGAGCGGGCAAGAGGGGATCAGGAGGATCTTTTGAGCGATGTCCGCCCGATCGAGTGACCCGTCGCCGGCATCAACATTTAAAAAGTTTAACGGAACCAAACCGGCTGTCACCGGTTGCTCTGTCGTAAGGAATCACACGGAGGGAGTGCAACTGATGCCGAAGATCGAGAACGCAAAAATCCTGGTTATTGCAACGGACGGTTTCGAACAGTCCGAACTGGAAGTTCCTCTCAAACAGCTCACCGACCATGGTGCGACCGTGCAGATCGCAACGCCGGACGGTAAGGACATTACCGGGTGGGACGGCGGCAACTGGGGCAAAAGTGTGAAAGCGGACCTGAAAATCGCGGATGTCGATGTGTCCGACTATATCGCGCTCGTGCTGCCCGGCGGTCAGATCAACCCGGATGTCCTGCGCACGGATGAAAAGGTTGTCTCAACGATCCGCGAGTTCGTGGAAAAGAACAAGATCATTGCCGCCATCTGTCATGCACCTTGGCTTCTGATCGAGGCCGGCGTCGTCGCCGGGCGCGAAATGACGGGCTTCACGTCGATTCGCACCGATCTGAAAAATGCCGGGGCCAACGTGGTCGACAAGGAGGTCGCCATCTCCAACGGTATCATCACCAGCCGGACCCCGGAGGACCTTGACGCCTTTGTCTCCAAGATCCTGGAGGAAGTTGAAGAAGGCGAGCACGAGCGCAAGGTCGCCTGACCCTTCGGCCCTGCGGCCTTGCGGATCGGAAAATCTGGAAGCGGCGCCCGTTCGCCGCTTTCGCTTTTATGGTTTTGAAAACATCACTGGACCGGGATCGGGCGGCCGTGTTTATCCCGGTTGGAGCTTGCCGGTCCGGTTCTTTTGGTTCAGCTGCTCGGCACAGAATTCGAGTTTGTCCCGCACGATGGGCGCAATGACGAACGGGTAGGCATCGTCCAGCCCCATGGACCGGTTCATGTGATTGAGGGCCACCCCGAGGTCCAAACCCTCATTCAGGGCTGTCCGGGTGTCATGGGCCCCGAACCGCGTTCCAGGCAGGGTCATTCCAACAGCGTTTGCGCTGTCGCGCAGATCCAAGAGATGAAGAACATGGGCCGCGGTCTCCGCCCAGTCCTCATGCGGGTGGGCGCTGGCATATTCTGAAATGTGGGTGTCTGACCAACCCTCACCGGCTCCGGTTTCGTAGTAGCGCTGAAGTGCGTCCCCGTAATCCGCCGTTTCGTCACCGAACAACGATCGGAACCGGGTGAGAAAGGGATGCGATCCGCTCAACCTGGAAAACAGGAAATGCGAGATTTCATGGCGGAAGTGCCCGACCATTGTGCGGAACGGCTCCTGCATTTTTTCGCGGCGGTCTACGAGCGTCGCCGGGTCTGCCTCTGCAACATTGATGATGATCTTCCCGGCGAGATGCCCCATGACCGGACTGTCTGCTCCGGTGGAGGTTGTCTCCGACAGCAATTCAAAGGACGGCCGGGGCCCGGTGTCGGCTGCCGCAAACCAGCCCAGCTGCTTCAGGTTGGCAAGGACCCAGCGCTTGGAGGCCTCAGTCCTGGCCCAGAGCGCCAGGTTCTGGACAACATCCGGTTCCGGGTGGACTTTTGTCATTACGCAGGAATCACACAGCGCCTCACCGGGCCGTGCGGCCCAATTGCAGGACAACAGCTCTCTGTTTGCGCAAGCAATGCCCTGGCTTGAAAATCCCGCAGTTTCTGGATTGTAGAAAAGCTCCGAAGCGCAGGAGCACCGCATGTTTTCGAAATAGACCGGACTGGAGCACTCTGGACACTCAAAAATCTTCACACCGGTCTCCTGGAAAAACAAACGCGTGGACCGTCATTGGTCAAATGGAATGCGCCACCTGCAAACGATTGCCCGGGATGGGCATGGCGGTCCCCGATCTGTCCCAGCGTATCCACAAACGGATTGCCCCTGCAAACAGACAGACCGGCTGGCGGAGCGTGGAACGATCTCCTCAAACGGCAGTTTAGCCATATGATAGACTTCGAACAGTTCACTTTGCGCAGGGGACCCTCGTCATTTCTTATTTGCTGCTTGTCCTGGCCTCCGCATGTCTCGTCGCCAGTCTCCTGCCCCTTGTCCCGGCCGCGCATGGGGCGATCCGCATGTTCGATTTCGGCCGCCTTCAAATCATTGCCATTGCTGCCGCCCTGCTCTGTCTGACACCTGTTCTTTCGGGCGCGTCAACGGAATTGGAAATCGTAATCCTGACCATCCTGGGCGCCTGTCTGCTTATTCAAACGGCGCATGTGTTGCCCTTTACCCCTCTTTGGCCAAAGCAGACGGCGACGGTTGCCGGGCCGCTGGATGAAGCCGGCGCGCTGTCGATCCTGTCTTGCAACGTGAAACAAAGCAACAGGGACTATCAGGCGGTCCTGTCCCAGGTGGCTGCCGTTGAGCCCGACCTTGCGGTTTTCATGGAAGTGGACACCGGCTGGGTCGATGCCCTGAGGCAGGGGTTTGCCGGCACCTACATGCGCATCGAGTGCCCGATGGACAACAGTTACGGCATGATGCTCGCCTGCCGTCTGCCTGTCGAAACCTATGAAATACAGCATCGCCTCAACGACCACGTCCCGAGCATCGACGCCGTGATCCGTCTTCGAAACGGTGCCGCCCTGCGGGTGATCGCCCTGCACCCCGAGCCACCGGTCCCCACGCGCGATACGGAAGCCAGGGACGCGGAAATCCTGTTGGTGGGACAGGAAGCCCGCCGGGAAACGCGGCCAATGATTGTGACGGGGGATCTGAACGACGTTGCCTGGTCGCGCACGACACGCCGGTTTCTCAGGATTTCAAGATTGTTGGATCCCCGGCAAGGCCGGGGAGTCTACAACTCCTTCGACGCGAGATTCTGGTTCTTGAGGTGGCCGCTGGATCACATTTTTCACTCTCATCACTTCGAGATCGAGGAACTGCGGCGGCTCCCCTTTGTCGGGTCCGACCACTTTCCGATGTTCTACCGTCTGGTGTTTCGCGGCAGCGTTGACAACCGGATGCCGTCCCCGGCCACTGCAGCGGACAAGGCCGAGACAGACCAGGTGGTTGCAGCTGAAAAACAAAGGGATCGCCCCCCGGTTGGCGAAGACTGGGAGTGACCCCGCAGGCCTTTGGAGACGCTTTCCACCCGCTGTCCGGCGCAGCCGACAGGATCGGGGAACCATTGCTCCGAAGGAAACGGCGGGGATTTGGAAATGATATGCGGAGAGAAGTCGACACGAGCTTGAAATTGCTCCGCGAATGCTAGGCTTCAGACCCATAAAATGGGTATGCAAGTCAGTTGAATTCTGATTCAAACTCCTGAGCAGGAGTTTGATGATGTCTGATGGGTTCTTCTGGCTCAGCGATGAGCAGTTTTCGAAGTTGCAGCCGCTTTTGCCGACCGATACACGCGGCAAGGCCCGTGTCGACGACCGGCGGGTGATCAGCGGCATCATTCATGTTCTGAAGTCGGGTGGCCGCTGGATCGATGCGCCGGAGGTCTTCGGGCCGAGGAAAACCCTCTACAATCGCTTTGTCCGCTGGTCGGAGAAAAGTGTCTGGACCGGTATCTTCGATACACTGTCCCAAACCGGCGGTCCTGTTCTGGAAGTGATGATCGATAGTACAGCCGTTCGAGCGCATCGGGTCGCCCATGGCGGCAAAGGGGGGCTCAAGCCCATGCCCTGGGCCGAGCTCGTGGTGGTCCGGGAACCAAAATTCACGCCCTGAGCGACAACAAGGGCAGACCCATCGCTTTCCACCTGACGGGTGCCAACGTCTCCGATTTCACCGGAGCAGAGGCACTCTTGCCGTTCGTTCCGGCAAACGGAGTTCTGCATCGCGATAAAGGCTACGACAGTGACCGGATCCGCCGAACCGTCGAGGCGCGTGGTTCGTTGCCAAACATCCCGCCCCGCAAAACACGCAAATGGAAAAACTGCTTCTCGCCATACCTTTACAAGGGCAGAAACGTTATCGAGAGG
>NZ_JASHII010000013.1:0-44122 GCF_030733765.1 Roseibium sp. MMSF_3247 | reverse complement strand
GGCTCGATCGCCGCCCATTGCTCATCCGACAGCCAAAACAGGCGTCCCATACAAGCCTCCAAATCACTGATTTGGAAACTTGAATCTGATTTGCCAATTCAAATCAATGCCATCAATGAGTTTTGACCCTAGTTTGTGAGAGATGGTATTCTCTTTTGTTGTGGCTCAAGGTTTCTAAAAAGCTCTCAGTGGCCAATTATGTGAATCCTGGGCCCTATCCAGCGGCTCAGTCTCCAGTGAGATGCAATGGCGTAGGATCAAAGGGGCCGAATTGGATCATGTTATCGCCTCTTATAAAGGCAACCGTTCCTTCACTTTCGATTGCCGTCGTGGCCGCCTTTAGTGCTTCCTTGTCTGATTGGAGCTGTTCGTCCCATACGTGGCTGGTGCCTTCATGGGAAGTGGTCCGACCTTTTCGGACAGCTGAGCGGCGGATCTAAGGTGTATCCGGGTTGGTTTTCATGCCGCCAAATTCTGATCTCAACCGAGCCAGTATGCTTCCCTTGGCGTTCTGCGTTCAAGGGAGGAATGAGGCCGCTTGGTGTTATAGAATGCCATCCAGTTTTTGACGACCCTTCGGGCTTGGAAGCCGTCAGTGATCTCTTCGAGATAGATCGCCTCCTGCTTCAGGCTCCGCCACAGCCGTTCGATAAAAATGTTGTCCAGATAGCGGCCACGCCCATCCATTGAGATGCGCACGCCTGCCTCGGTCAGCGTCGTGATCCAGGCCGATCCCGTAAACTGAGATCCTTGATCTGTGTTCATGATCTCCGGCGGGCCATATTTGGCGATGGCTTCGTTCAGGGCATCGACGCAGAAGTCGGCATGCATCGTATTCGATAGCCGCCAGCTCAGGACCTTGCGCGACGCCCAATCCATGATAGCCACGAGATACAGGAAGCCATTCCGGACCGGCACGAAGGTGATGTCGGTGCGGCTGACTGGTTCTGGGACGTTTGTAGATTGCCTCCAGCCCCATCTGCGCCATCAATCGCCTGACGCGATGACGGCCTATGACAACGCCCTCCCGGCGCAGATAGGCTGCGATCTGGCGGCTGCCGAAGAACGGATACTTGGTGAACACCCGGTCAATCTCTTTCATCATCGCCAACGTGTCCGCGCCGATACCGACCGGCGCGTAGTAGAACGCGGATCGGCTGAGCCGCACCAGCTTGCATTGCTGGCTGATACTGAGCTGCGGGTGGTCCCGTTTGATCATCGCGCGTTTCTTCTCGGGGCTCACCGCTTCAGCCCTTCGGACAAAAAATCGTTCTCGACCGCGAGCCTTCCGATCTTGGCGTGCAGTTCCTTGATTTCCGCTTCGGTCGGCCCCTCTGGCTTGCCGCCACGGGCAAATACATCAGCCATCCCCTCGACGGCTTGGCGTTTCCACGTGCTGACCTGGTTCGGATGCACCTGGTGTTTCGCCGCGATCTCCTGGATCGTCTTGTCGCCACGCAGCGCTTCCAGCGCCACCTTCGCCTTAAACTGTTCTGTAAATTTCCGGCGCTTCGCCATTCTCGCATCCCTTCAAAGGTTTGGGATACACCTTAGCCGACTGTCCAGTTTTCCGGGACCACTTCAGATGATCACTGAGCGCCGTTTGAAGTCCACTTGATCCCAGTGTAGCCCAAGGATTTCCCCTCGTCTCATGGCTGTTTCTATAGCGAATATGACGATCCACTCAATGTACGGGCTTTGTCGTGTCCTAGCTGCTTCGAGGAGCTTTTCGTATTCTCCATCCCGGAGGCGTCGTTCTCGTCTGTTGTCCCGTGCCTTCAGTCTCAGGCCTTCAACCGGGTTTTCCTTGATCGGGATACCCCACTCGGTTCTGGCAATCTCAAAGGCATGAGAAATAGGGGCCAGTTGGCGCTTTATGCTGCTTGGCGTGATCGTCTTAAGGCGTTCATCTCGGTATGGAGCGAAATCCGCAACTCGTAATCGATCGACACGTTTTGAACAGATCTTGTGCCTTAGGAATGCGCCCAGAAATATGACTTCGTTGTCAGCTGACTTTTTGGTCGGAACAATCTCACTGATGTATTTCTTGATCAGATCCGCCAGTTTGATTTCCGGAGTAGGGGGCTCTCGTTCTGGCAACTCTCCCCTGTCAGCTTGGACCTCCATCCACCTTGCCCATTCCTGTGCATCCTTCAGGTGATGGAACGTTTTTGATATCGGTCTATGACCCTTCCGTCGAACCTGAACTTGGTATTTGTCTCTGTGCTTTCTGATAGTAGCCATGATTGAACCCGCTGTGACCATAGTGTGACCAGCAGCTTGTCCAAACGGAATTCTATGACTTGAAGAGACTAAATTAGACAATTAAATCAACTGCCTAGAATGGTCGGGCAGGCCGGATTTGAACCGACGACCCCTTCACCCCCAGTGTAGTGCGCAGCAAGTTTGCCCATAGGACGCCCGGTCCCCCAATTTCCCGGCGGCACCAGAAAATCGGCACCTCCGCGCGCCGCCGCCGCCGGTCGATTGTGCGATCCTTGACCCAGCCTCACCGCCACACTTTCGGTCGTCGTCTTTCGAAAACACTCAAGAGGAGATGACGATGCACCTTGAAATCCAGATTGAAGAACTTCGCGCAGAGCTCCGTAGTGCTGTCGACGCCAGTGGGCGCCGCCACATAAAGGCAGAGCTGGAGGTCTTGAGAGCAGAGCTTGCGGTCATTGCAGCGGATCAGGACGATACAATCGAAAGCGCGCCACCCTTATAAGGCAGCCGTTTCCCGTGTTCGTTATTGAAAGGCCTGACCCGGATCGACTGGGCCCAGGTTTCTTTGACGACCCGCACATTGCCTCTCCGGATTCGCTGGTATGCCCCCCCTGTGAAAACGGTTCTCACGAGCATTCGCATTCGAGTTCCTAATTGCCGGTGACAATCGGCAAAGTCGCAAGATGCTTGTCGATGGTCTCGGCAACATGTTGGTGCATGGGAAGGTTGGCCTTTTCTGTCTCCCATCGCTCCATGAATAGCGCGACGGTTTCTTTGGCTGTGTCGAGGACGAGCTTACGCGGCAGGTTGGCTTTTGCAGATAGGTGCGCAAGCTCGTCCGTTGTGAACTCGGTGAACTCCTTCGTCCGGCTGAACGTCAGTGCGGACTTGTCATTCGCGATATACGGGATCGTGGACACGAAATCATAGGCCGGAGCGAGGCGGGCGTTGCGACGATCAGGATAGATCAGTGACCAGTTTTTCAGGTGCATGTCGCCATTACCGATTAGGACAGTAAATGTCAGGCGGCGGATGAATTCGGCCACATCATCCTGATCGGATTCCGATGCGATTACCGATACCAGATTGCGGTAACTTGCCTTCTTGTACTTGTTCTCAGGGTAGACGTTAAAGACCTGGGCGAAATCTTCGATATGCGTGACGCTGCCATCGTCATTGCGATCAAAGCGTTCTATGACGAAGGCCTGTTGCCTGATCTTCTCGAACCCGTCTGGCAAATTGCCAATCGATCGCACATCGATCAGCCCGATTGCTGGCACGTTGATCCCGACCATTCTGGCAAGGCTCATCATCGAGAATTCGTTCTCCGGGACGTTGGCAAACTCGCGCGAAGGGAGTTTGACAATCCAATTGCCGCCGACGCCGCTTGTCGGAATGGTCAAGCCGCCGCCGGCGCTCTGGACCGCCGAGAATTTTAACTGCACACCCGCCAATGAAAACCGCATGGCATCTTCGGCAGCTTTTTTCGCGGCTTCCCCTTCAAGCACGTTATGTGCTTCGTCCGGCCATTCTTCGCCGGTCGCTGGGACGACGGTGATTGCGCCGGGCAGGTCCTGCCCGAGCACCCATAAGAGATAGAACTCACGGTCGATATGAATGTCTGCCTTCTCAGCCAGGTATCGGCGCAGATGCCCCTCTGGCAGGAGGTTCGAGAAGTAGGGCATCAGCTTGATTTTGTATGGCCGGAAATCCGTGATCAGGTCGCCGAGGCTATCCTTGAACTGCAGGCCGAGCGTCGGTCTCTCACGGTTTTCGACATAAGCGTCATTGAACGCGAACAGCGTCTTTTCGGTTCCTACATAGGTGATCGTGCCGATTTCTTCGCCATAAAGGTGCAAACTCAGAACAGATACATTAGGCATCGTCGTCCTCCTCATCTAATGAGTAGGCTGGACGGTTGGCGCTGCGTTGTTCGCTCGTTGGCTCGAAATGGGCGATCTGGTTACGGAGCGCTTTCATGCTGTTGGTCGCATCCAATATGCCCTTCCTGTGCTCCGTCAGTTTAGTGTGGTCAATCTTTTGGCGCAGTGAGCGGAGATGGTTCAAAAACCGCGCGTCGATTTGTATGCGCTGGAGTGATTCTGTGACTTTGCGCAGCTCATCTAGCTCCGGTAACGTCGGAGCTTCGATCTGAAGGGCGCGAATCGCCTTTTTCAGCTGCTGCATTTCCTTGCCGATCGCAGGCGGTTGGACCACGGTTTTATTCGTGGTCTGACGCGTAATCGATTTGACAGCAGGCACCGCCTTGCGTGGTACCAGGGCGATCTCCAGATCTAGTGCACTGGCGATCGCGACGAGGCTCGACAGGCGTAGATCAACGCTGTTGGATTCGATCCGCGAAATCTGGGCTTGCGGTACGCCAGCCATCCGGCTCAACTCGCGTTGGCTGAGTTGTTTGGCTTCTCTGGTTTCGCGTAGGCGGTCCGCGATCTCTTGGGTTTCATATTTCATTGATATATATTACTGCATCAACTTTCTTTCTTGATATCTTTTGCGATATCAAACTATGACTCCTTTCTCAAGGTGATGTTTTATAAGTTATCAAATTTCTTTCTTGATGTCTTAATCAGCATCAAGTTATGGAGCGTGTCATGAGTCAAAGCTAGAAATCTTTCTCTGGAATAGAGGGGTTGCCCTTGACTACCTCTTTGTAAGCTTCTTCGAAAATGCTCCGCCAAGGCCTTTCCGAATACCTATGCATTATACAAACGGCTCCATGCTTCCTTGAAGACCTGTTTGATCTTACGTGGATCAACCCCTTTCCGTTTTGCCTGTTGCCATTCTTCAAGCGTGAAATTGAAGGGCTTCTTCCCGCCATCGCGGCGAAGACTGTCCGGCAAATTCCAGCCATGATCGCGATACAGCTCATGGGATAATTCCGTTAGCTTTCGTTCGAAGTGGGGGAGGTTGATGGCGGTCAGAGATTCGCTGTTGATGCGGGACCAAACCACATGGGCATGACGACGCGCATTCTTCTCATGAAAAATGACCGCACGGGGCTGCCCTCAAGCCCAAGTGCTTGTTCGGCCCAATCCGCTGCCGGGGGCAAACCCTCTTCCGACGCTACCGTTTCCTTTGGTGGATGCAGGCTCAACGAAAACAGAAACTGTTTGCAGCGTGTTGCCTTCGAGACCGCGAACGCCGCTTGCAGGGCGTCTTCTAAATCATCCGAGGCAAAGCCCCGGAGTTCGATCACGGTGACATGATTGTTGTCACGGTCATTCAGCAAATGCGCTGCAAGCCCATCGCCACGGATGCTAGGCTTCATGATCCGTCACCATCCGAACGGCACGGGCACGCACTTCAGGGGAGAATTTGTTCGCTGTCTTGCTTGTCATAGCCCCTAATTCTCACAAGCTAGTGACACCGGCAAACCCGGCGTAGTTCAATCCTTATCGTGGCTCTGTTCCAAACCGCGACTTTTCCACTTTCCCGGTCATTTCCTTCCGTCGAAAGAACATCGCCCGCCCGCATCGGAGCGGCTCGTTGCCACTGGTAAAGATGATTTGCTCATCGGACCGCATCTGCAGAATTTCATGCGGCTGAATGAGAGGGCGCTGGGAGAGTTGGCGGGAGCGGTTCTGAGAAACTTGCCCGCCGCGTGAAGAGCGGCTGACCTGGTCAACCTCGATGGTCGTCATGCCACAGCGCTCGGAAATATACCGCGCCGTGTCCGGATCGTTGATCGCCGCGAAAGACACCCAGGAAGCGGATTCGAACCATTTTGATGTGGCATCGCGCCCACCAAAGGCCTCCCGCATTTGTCCAAGCGACTGGAACAGCATCAGAAGCGAGATGCCATATTTGCGGCCGGCATCGCGCGCCGTCTCCAAGATGCGCATGTAGCCGAGACGCGCAGCCTCATCGAGCAGGAAAAGAACTCGACCCTGGATTTCGCCGTCGCGGTTATAGACCGCTTTCAAAAAAGCGCCGATGATCACCCGGGCCATACCGGGATGATTTTCCAGGGTGGAAAGATCGATGTTGAGGAAGACTGTTGTCCGGCCGTTGGCGATGATGTCGGTTTTGAAGGCATTGCCGGAGACGAGCGCGGCATAGGTGTCATAGGAGAGCCAATGGGTCTCTTTTGCAGCGGTCGCATAGACACCGGAAAAGGTTTGCGGTGTCATGTTGATGAAGGGTCCAACCAGTTCTTTGACGAATTCGTTCGGCGCCGTGTCGTGAATGTCCGCCAGGAACTCTTTGAGGCTTTCTTCTGGTTTGGTGAGAATGCTGCGCACTGTGCGCAGCGATCGCTTTCCGGCAGTATTGGCCAAATCGGAAAAGACCACATGGGCGATCACGCTGGTAATCAGTTGTTCGGCATTTGTGCGGAAGAAGTCGTCGGCGCCGGAGGCAATCCGCGGCCTTTCTGACATCAGCCAGGCGGCAACCGTTGCCATGTCCTCTTCCATGGAGGATCCAAACTGTCCGATCCAGTCAAGGACATTGAACCCCACTTCCGGATTTTTAGGGTCGAGGCAAATGACCTTCTGGCCCATCGCGTTGCGGCTGCTTGCGACCATCGGCGCGATCTCGGTCGAGGGATCGAGAACGATCATTGACCCTGGATAGTGGAGACAGGTGGGAATGACCACGGATGTTGTCTTGTATCCGCCTGAGCCGGCAAAGACGATGCCATGGGTTGATCCAAAGCCTTGATCAAACGCGAGGAGGGGCGCCTTGCCGCCCTTGCCCCAGGTCTCAGTGTGGCGTGGATCGAAATTTATATCCGCAACGCTGTCCTGATCGACGCGGTAGCGCTCACCGATGACGATACCGCCGTCTTCGGGAAACACCTTCGCAGCGGTTCGAGTGTCCATCCAATCGCTGTCGCCGTGAATGCTTCTGCGCCCGGAGACCCGTTTTGGCCGGGTGTCACCAAAGGCCCTGTTGCCTATGAGGCCAACCTTCAAACCGAACAGACCGATAAAGAGCGCTCCAACCGCGCTACTGATCGAATAGAGATCGGCAAACTGCAGAACCGACCCAAACTGGACTTGGCTTACAAGACCATTGAGCCGAAGCGCCTCCTGGACCGCTGCAAAGGCAAAGACCAACAGCCCCCCGCAGAAGACACCAAAGCCGGCCCATTTGATGTCGAGACTGCCGCGCGCAGAAAAAAGAACGATGAGGCCTAAGCCTGCGGAGATGAGACAGGGCAGGGTGAGCCCGATCCGGCCGAGCAACAAATAGGCCTTCTGTGTCGTCGCGAAAGAGGCGAGGCTATTCTCAATCCCGGTAAGCCCCCAGAGCGCTGTGAGCATCAGGGTGATCGGGATCAGGGCCAGCAATGCCTTTTTGGGTGTACTCTTCAAATTCGGCCTTTCCGATCGCGCGCCATCTGTCGCGCTCCTTTTTGTCGCCAAGGCGGCTTGCAGCATCCATGAGAATGCCGAGAAGGATGGCCTTGTCTGTCTCGCGCAAGCCCGCTTTGACGATGAGGCCGCCAAGCTGGATCTTCTCGCGGGTGTCTTTTTTGCGGGAGAGCAATCGCGTTCGCCTTATCCGGTTCTGGAATGTCTTGAATTGCCCTTCAAGTCTGCGGGCTTGCCGGGTGAGCTTGTGCCGCGGCCGGCTTTTGAAATCGGGCGGCGAGGTCGTTCAAGGCTTTGGCGAGTTCGGCCTCATCGATGTCGAGTTCGGCGAGGCCGCTTTCCATAACGAGTTTGGCAACGCGCTCGGACTGCTTTTTGAGAACCTGTCTTTTCTTTTGCTGGAGCTTGGCGATCTGTGCTTCGATGTCATCGATCTGCTCGGAAGCGGATTTGGACGGGCGCGGTGCCATAAGACTATCCTTGAAATTGAGATGGGTTGTTTAAAGTTGTGGGGCTCGCTCATAGCGTGTTGTGCACCGCAAGTCGAGTTCGGTTGCAAAACTTGCAGTGGATACAACCAAGCGGGCCTTCACTGAGAGAAGTGCAGCGCCCTCTCAACCAACAGAAGGCCTCTTTGAGGATCCGGTTTTCCAGCCCGTTAGGGCCGCAGTCCGGTTTTGAGGGAAACCGGACGAAGTGGGCGAAGGCTTGAACGCGCTCCCCATAAAGCGCTGAAGAGAAAGCCGCAGCCTGTGGTAAACCGGGTCTGGGCGGTCGAGGACTTGCCACATCGCCCGCACGGTAGGCCGGCAAAGAACAGGTTTTTTTGCTGATATCTGGATGGCGCTTCTGGCGCCCTATCGCCGTATGCGGCGATAGCTCTCAAGCGGAAACGATTTTTAATCGTTGTGTGCAGAGCGCACTTATAGGATTGCAAATACAATCCTGTGCAGGTACTCATCGATTGCTGCAACTCAATTGCGTGCAGCTCCTTCCCTAGCCGTTCTGGCGCTTCGTCCTTCCGCTCTGCCCTTTGTTCGTCTCTTTTAGTCTCTTCACACCCGGATTCCCCGCACCTATGGCCATCTACCATTTCCATGCCCAGGTGATCTCCAGGAGTGAGGGCCGGTCGAGTGTTGCAGCGGCCGCTTACCGGCACCGTGCCCAAATGACAGTGTCGAACGACAGCGATCACAGGAGTTTTGATTATGTGCATAAGGACGGCGATCTGGTTCATGAAGAACTGGCTCTGCCCGATCAAACGCCGGACTGGTTCCGGACGCTGATTGATGGGCAGAGTGTAACGGGTGCCAGCGAAGCCCTTTGGAATGCGGTCGAGGCCCATGAGACCCGCGTCAACGCTCAGCTTGCCCGCGAGATTGTGTTGGCACTGCCGGTTGAACTCAGCCGTGAAGACAACATCGCCCTGGTGCAGGGCTATGTGCGTGAAGCTTTTACTTCTCGAGGCATGGTTGCGGATTGGGTCTATCACGAGAAAGACAAGAATCCGCATGTCCATGTCATGCTGACGATGGCGCCGTTCACGGAAAAAGGGTTTGGGTCGAAGTGGGAACCGCTTCTCGATGAGAAGGGTGAGCCGGTTCGCAAAGGCGGTCAGAAAAATGGAAAGCTTCAGTATCGGGCCTGGGCGGGTGATAAAGAAACACTTAAAATATGGCGTGCGCTTTGGGCTTCCCATGCAAACAAGAGCCTGGAGCTTGCTGGGCATCAGGCGCGGATTGATCATCGCAGTTACGAGGCGCAAGGGATTGACCTGCAGCCGACCTCGAAGATCGGTGTGCAGGCGCGCAATATTCTGACCCAAGCACAAGCGCAAGGACGTGATGCGGGTTTGGAACGCGCGGCATGGCATGCGCAAAGCCGTCTTGAGAATGTGAAGCGGATCACGCGCCGGCCGGAAATCGTCCTTGATGCGATTACGCGCGAGAAAAGCGTTTTTGAGACCCAGGACATCGCGAAATACATTCATCGCTACGTGGACGATCCAAAAAGATTCCAGGATCTGCTTGCGCGTGTTTTGGCCTCTCCGGACGTTGTGACGCTTGCCGTGGAAACGGTTGATCCGGAAACCGGTGACTTAATACCGGCGAAGTTTACCAGCCGGGAGATGGTGCGCCTTGAAGCGGAGATGGCACGGCGGGCAGATCATCTTGTCTCTGTCTCCTCCCATAGCGTTGATCAAGATGCACGCGCGCGCGTTCTGACAAAAAAAACCCTAAAACTCTCTGATGAGCAGCGTGTTGCGATTGAGCGCATTACGGGTGCGGGGCGTATGGCATCAGTCGTCGGCCGGGCAGGGGCCGGCAAGACAACGATGATGAAAGCAGCGCGTGAGGTTTGGGAGGCAAACGGCTATCAGGTTTTTGGTGCCGCGCTTGCAGGAAAAGCTGCGGAAGGTTTGGATAAGGAAGCCGGGATTGCCTCCCGCACCCTGGCATCCTGGCAATTGTCTTGGGGGCGGGGCGAGGATCTTCCGGGCAAAAAGACTGTCTTCGTGATTGATGAAGCCGGCATGGTCGACAGCCGTCAGATGAGCGTCTTTGTCGAGACGATCGCCAAGTCAGGTGGAAAGCTTGTGTTGATCGGCGACGCAGACCAGTTACAGCCGATTGAAGCCGGTGCTGCCTTCCGCTCTTTAAGCGATCGGACCGGATATGCGGAACTTGGCACGATCTATCGCCAGCGCGCTGAGTGGATGCGCGACGCGTCCATGGATCTTGCGCGGGGCAATGTCGGCAAGGCCCTTCATGCCTATGAAGCAAATGGCCATGTCGTCAGCTTGCCGCTCAAGGATCAAGTCTTCGGGGCCATGATAGATGACTGGTCCCGGGATTATGATCCGTCGAAGTCGATGTTGATGCTGGCGCATTTGCGCAAAGATGTGCATCGGCTGAACCAGATGGCTAGAGACGTCCTGATTGCTCGTGGTGTGATCGAAACGGGAGAAAAATTCCGCACCGAAGAGGGGGACCGGTTCTTTGCCGCCGGGGATCAGATTGTGTTCCTGAGAAACGATCGTGATCTCAATGTGAAGAACGGCATGATCGGGCGCGTGGTTGAAGCATCAGAAGGGCGCTTCGTCGCGGAGGTTGAAGACTCCGTCCAGACCCGGCGCATCGAGGTCAATCAGAAAACTTACCGCAATGTCGATCATGGCTATGCAACGACGATCCACAAATCCCAAGGGGCGACCGTTGATCAGGTGAAGGTGCTGGCAACGCTGTCCTTGGACCGGCATCTAACTTATGTGGCAATGACCCGGCACCGGGAGGACGTGAAACTCTATCATGGCGGCCTGTCCTTCGCCCAAAACGGCGGATTGACAGACGTCCTATCCAAGAAAGGCGCGAAAGACACAACGCTCGATTACGCGGGCTCGGACCTCTATGCCCAGGCGCTGAGCTACGCCAATAGCCGCGGGCTTTATGGGCTGCGGGTTGCCAAGGCCATGGTTCAGAACCAGCGCCGTTGGCTGGTTGAACAACGGGCAAAGCTGACACGTCTTGGCACCCGGCTTGTGTCCTTCGGGGAAAAGCTGGGGATTGGGCTGGCCGGTGTTGAGCGCGGTCTTGTCGGGAGCACGAACACCGTTCAAACCGGTGGGCGCGAGCATGACGCGTCAAAACAGCCCTGGATTGCGGGCGTGAAGATATGGGCCATGACTATTCCAGAAACTGTGGAGGCTAAATTGCAATCGGATGCCACGTTGACAGCCCACTTTGCCGAAATCCAGAACCGCGCCCGGTTTGTGTTCGAGCAGCCGGAACAGGCCGTCAAGGCGATGCGGATCGAGGACATCGCGAAGTTGGGTGGCGAAGCACAAACCGCGGCTTGCAACAAGCTTGCAGACGATCTGGCAACTGCGCCAGAGCGGTTTGGTGTACTGCGCGGCAAAACCGGCATATTGGTGGGTAAGGGCGCACGCAAGTCCCGCGAACAGGCATTGAGCAACATTCCGCAGTTCTGTGATGATGTGAAAACATATCTCCGCCTGAGGGCCGAGTTTACTGCCTCAAGTACGGTGGAGCTGGAGCGCGCGCGTGAGGTGTCTCGTGTTGATATTCCGGCGTTGTCACCGGCCACCGAAGAAACCCTGTCGCGGATCCGCGATGCCATGGACCAAAACGATCTGAAGAGCGGCCTGTCGTTCCTTCTGGCGGACAAACAGGTCGAGGCCGAGCTTGGCGAAGTTGCTGCCAAGTTAAACCATCGGTTCGGAGCGCGCGCGTTCATGGGCACTGCCAAGCCGGAGGGAGTTGCCTTTGAGAAGGCAGCGGCCCGGGTTGCCGGCGACGATAGGGTTAAGCTTGCCGACGCATGGCCGAAGTTCAATGCCATCCAGAAGATCAACGCCAAAAGGCAATCTCAGGAGCAAGCTCAGGCGCAGGCCTTGAAAAAGGATCTTTCCAAAGATCAGGGCATGACCCGGTGAAAGAGAGCGCGCGGCGGCGGGGCAGGCGGGAAGCCTTGGCAATCCTGTCGCTTGCCGGATTAACAATCGGCGGCATTGCCGCCGCCGGTTTCCTCGGCGGCTACCGGATCAATTCCACGCCGAGCTTCCCACTCGGACTTTGGCGAATCGAGGAACTGTCCAGGGAAGCTCGCCTGGGCGACACTCTGTTCATCTGTCCGCCGGCGAGTTCGCCTGCGATCGAACTGGCTCGCGAACGCCTCTATCTTCCCGCGGGTCTCTGTGATGGCGGGATAGCACCGCTCATCAAAACCGTTGTGGCCCTGCCCGGGCAAACCATCACGATCGAAGGGGCCCAGGTGGTGATCGACGGGGTAAACCTCACACATTCCACCATCCAAGCAACAGACGGGCAGGGGCGGGCCTTGCCGGTGAGCGCTGGGGGCCTTGTTCCCGCCGGCACACTCTTTGTTCATTCAGATTATGTAGCTTCTTTTGACTCAAGATATTTTGGACCCATCCCGGCGAGCGGTGTTCTTGGACTGGCGACGCCGGTTTTTATCTTCGATGTTAAATGAGGATGGCTAAGTTGGCCACCCGGTGTTAAAATCGTCCAAATCCGGATTTTAGGAGATGGTTCACATGCCTGCGGCTCACGCCCGTAATGTCGCTTTGACCGCGCAGCTTTCGTCTTTTGTCGACGAACTTGTTGCGTCCGGCGAATATGCCAATGCAAGCGAAGTCTTGCGCGAAGGTCTGCGTGTTTTGAAGGAGCGCCGGGAGCTCCGGGATGTGGAACTTGCGGAACTCCGCATGCGCGTCGCCGTCGGGTTGGAGCAGCTTGATCGCGGCGAGGGGATCACACTCGGTTCTGAAGAGCTTGTCTCCGGCGTGATGGCAAAGGCCCGGCAAAATCGCCCAGCTTCAGCGTGAAGCAGATAGTTTATTCGCCTGCCGCGCTAGATTGTTTGGCGGATATTGCCAGCTATACGTGGGACCAATTTGTTGAAATCCAGGCAGAGACCTATTTGAGGAAACTGTCGGAGCGGCTAGAAGCCGTGGCCAACGGGATAGGTTCAAAACCGCGATCCTGTGATCTGCTGATGAGGGGTTTACGGGACGATGGCGGTTTGACCTACATTCGCGAAGGCGGTCATTATCTTATTTTGAGGGACAAGCCGGATGTCTTGGAGGTCGTTGAAATCTTCCACGAGCGCATGAATATTGACGGGCATTTGCGCGATCTGGGGTTTTGATCGGCTAGGATTTTCATTTTGAGTTTTCTTTCTATGTCGCGCCCACCCCGGCGGGCGGTGTTCTCGACCTGGCGCGAGAAGTGCTCGCCTTCCAGCCTTAAATCTGCGCGAGGTCTGTTTTGCGTCCTGGGAGGCATAGCGACCGGCACAATCGGCTGGTCGGGCAACGTGCTTCTGCTGCCGGCCGGAATGCTGTTTCCGGCTTTCTGGGCCTATGCCCCGTCCTGATCCGTTGCGGCGCTGGTGGCCGCCGCGCATTTTCTGGGAGCGTCACGAGGCTTGCCGCAGGGCGCAAGCTTATTTTTCGGCTCCCAATATGCTATCGGGATCGGATTTTGGTTCGCGGCGTCCCTCGTCTTTGTCGCTATCTATTCCACGCTATGGTCGGGCAGATCCGGATGGCCTCGAATGCTGCGGTACCTGATCGCAAGCGTTCTGATGAGCCTTCCGCCGTTCGGAATCATGGGTTGGGCCAGTCCGATCACGGCGGCCGGTGTGCTGTTTCCGGGGTGGAGCTGGTCCGGACTGGCAGCGACCGCGATCCTGTTGCTTATGATGACCACAAGCCTTTGGCGGATCGCGGTTCCGGTGGTAGCCGGTTGTGCTGCTTGGTCCGCGGCAGTGTGGACCGAGCCGAAGGTCATTAAGGGCTGGACCGGAATCAACACCACTTTCCGCTATGAAGGGGGTGGGCAGCACGCCGGTTACGAACAGCAGCAGGAAACCATTGCCATGGTTCGCAAGGCGGCCGGGCACAGCGCGGGCGTCATGGTCCTGCCTGAGAGCGCACTTGGCCTCTGGACCCCAACGACCGAGAGGCTTTGGACGAACGCCTTGTCCGCTTTACCGCTGACGGTGATTGGGGGAGCTACAATCATCCAAAGAAACGGCTACGACACCGTGATGGTGGAGATCTCAAGCAAGGAGACGCGGACCCTTTACCGCGAGCGGATGCCAGTTCCGGTCTCGATGTGGCAGCCTTGGCGGCGGCTTACAAGCGAGGGCGGTGGTGCAAATGCATACTTCTTTGACAATCCCGTCGCGCTGGTTGGCGGCGCGCGCGTTGCGCCGCTGATTTGTTATGAGCAGCTAATCATTTGGCCAGTGCTGCAATCCATGGCCATGGGGTCAGAAATGATTGTTGCGATCAGCAACGTTTGGTGGACGGGGGACAGCAATATCACCGACATTCAAGGCGCCAGCGTTACGGCATGGGCGAAGCTGTTCGATGTGCCGCTGGTGATGGCGATGAATGAGTGAAGTCAGGATTGATGCCGCCTTGATAGAACAGTGTGCCAATCTCTTCTTGGCGGTTGCCATCATTGGTTTGTTGATCTCGGTTTGTCGCAACAACCCTTGGGTCACCGTTTATTTTCGCCCCTCTTGTCGAGGTTCAACCAGTACCTCGTATGGCGCCGCTCTCCGGTTCGATTGAGCGCGCCTTTCTCAACAAGGTCCTGTAGATCGCGGGTCGCGGTTGCCCGCGAGGTTCCAGTGATCTTGAGGTAGTTCTCTGCGCTGAGACCGCCTTTAAAACCGCCGGGGCCTTCCCGAAACATTCGAGCGATGGCCTTGGTTTGGCGTTGGTTCAAGTGGTCTCTGTGACGATCGTAAAAGTGTGCCTTGCTGATGAAGAAGCCAACGCGGTCGAGAGTGACCTGTTGGGACTTCAAGACAACTTCCGCAAACCAGTGGAGCCACTCGGTCACATCGAGCGTTTTTTGATGCTGCTCGAGCTGGTCGTAGAAATTCTTGCGCTCCTTCTCGATGGTGAAGGCGAGCGAGATGAGGGTCGGCTGGCCAATGTTCTGTGCCAGCGACTTTTCAGCAAGTGCGCGGCCCAAGCGGCCGTTGCCGTCTTCGAATGGATGGATGCTTTCAAAGTAGAGGTGGCTCAGCCCCGCGCGCGTTAGGGCAGGAAGCGGCTCTGCTCCCCTCGGCCCGGTCACATTGAACCAATCCACGTATCGCTCCATCTCCAGCATGAGCTGCGTTGAGGGAGGCGCTTCGAAATGGATCGTCGGCCGGTCGAGGCGGCCAGAAACAATTTGCATCGCCTCGGCGTGGCGTCGGTAGGCCCCAATGGTTTCCAGCCGGCGGTCATGGGACAAGAGCATCCGATGCCAACTGTACAGCGTCTGGTGTGTCAGCGTGTCCGCAAAGCCGGAATAGACGTCGACCATCATTTCTGCGACGCCCTGTTCACGCGGTTTGGCAGGGTATCTGTCCGGATCGAGGCCCAGTTGGCGGCGCAGCGAAGACTGGACACTGAGCCGGTCGAGGATTTCACCCTCGATGGCGCTTGTCTGAATCGCTTCCTCGCTGAGCAGTTCGATGCGGAGTTGCTCGCGCTCCGGCAGGCTGACATGATGGACCGCGCCGAGGATTTCTCCGGACGACAACAGAAACTTCTGCTCGAACGGCTCGAGAGCGGAGGCGTCATACCGGAAATCCGGCCAGCCGGGCAGTGTCCAATTCCAAGCCATGAGTTATAGGTATCCTCGCTATACCTCAATTATCGATCACAATTGAGGTATAGAAGTCAACTTTATCGCTCAATGAAACCGCTGGGCACATTGAAATGGCTCGGTGATGAAACGCCTTCAAAATGATGGGCTATTCACCCGTTTTGGACTGCCTTTTTAGATTTACCCCACAAAAAATAGTTTGCGGGGTATAAAGTGTGCTATTCTTACGCCACAGATAAAACAATGTGGGGTAGGAATGCCAATAAGCTACCACAGCCCAATCGGGGTCTCTGCCTGGACGGACTTGCGGCGGTCCTTGATCGATGGTGCCGTATCGGAGCTCCGCGGAGTGCCGCGGTCCAAAAGGGCCGGTACCAAGACCTACTGGTATGATCACTTCCGCGTCGGTAACAAAACTATAGACCGGTATATCGGCGAAGACACACCTGAATTACGCAACTGGTTGGACCGGCAAACTGAAATCGCGGCGGCAGCCAAACAGGCAGATCGCGAGCGCGCCAGGTTGATGCGCGTGCTGCGAGCCGAAGGGTACCTGTTTGCGGACGTCGGTTCCGGTCAGGTCGTCACGGCGATGGCGAAAGCCGACGTCTTTCGTCTCGGGGGAACGATCGTCGGCACGCACGCCTTTCGCTGCTATGAGGGCGAGCTAGGCGCCCGGATCGGTTTCGATCAATCGGCAACAACGGACGATGTCGATATCGCGAGCTTTGAGCGATTGTCCCTCGCTCTCGCGGATACAGTTGAACCACCTTTGACAGAGGTCTTCACCGAACTTCAATTCGAACCGCTGCTAACGGTTGAAAGTGGAAAAACCTGGCGTTGGCAGCGGTCGAACCGCCAGACGCCGGTCGAATTCCTGACGCCTTCATTTGAAGAGGACGAAGTAATCCGTGATCTTCCAGAGCTTGGCATCAACGCCCAAAGTCTGCATTTTCTCAATTACCTGATTGCTGATCCAATTCGCGTTCCTTTTATGTATAGATCGGGCGTGTTGGTGCAGATTCCCCGGCCGGAACGCTTTGCAATTCACAAGCTGATTGTTGCAGACAGAAGACAGGGCGGACCGGATGCACTCAAAGCACACAAGGATCGCGCACAAGCGGCATTTTTAATCGAAGTCTTGAGCGAAACCAGGCCCGACGACTTGATTGAAGCCTACAACACGGCATTGGGCTCTGGTCCGGCCTGGAGAAAGAGAATCTTAGCAAGTCTGCAGTACATGCCTGCGACAGCTGAATTTCTGCAAAGTTGATTTGGCCGATGAGCTGAGCCGTTTACAGGAGTGTCTAGGATTAAATCGGCCTTCCAGACCTTCGCAGCTCCGGCAGCATAATTGTGTCCGCTGCATTGCGCTATCATGCTACTTTAAAAGCGACAGAAACCCGGAGGGCGTACATCAGGTTGCTTCTGCCGACCTTGTTTTCGCCAACCACAACTACGTTCCCATCATGGGCCACGTTCAGTTTCGAAAAGTTCCGGAAATTCTCAATCAAAATCCGTGACAAGTGCATGCAAGGACGCCTCGATCTAAATCATTGTCTCAGCAAAGACGTGCTCAATCCGCGCCGTTTCATCGTCGGTCAATGCCTTGAACTCATCGGTTCGGGCGCGCCGCGACAGGTTACCTCCGTTCTGCTGAAGGAAGCGAAACAACAGATCGATGGTGCGGTCAGGCATATCAACAATGGCTTCGACTTGGCTGCGGAATGCATCGTAATTTCGAAGGAATGCTGTCTCGGACGGCAGGTCTTCTTCGATTGTCTTTTGGACGCATGAATAGAGGTATTCTGCGTGTGGGGTCGCGTCGAAGAAGCGGTAGAAATCGCCTGTGTCATTTAAGATCCGAACGTTGAATTTCTCCGTCGGCTCCCACTCAATCACCGGTAGAAGCCGCGCTGAATAGCTCTCAAGGACCGTTCTGTATTCGTCGATACGTTCGAGGATCGCGGCGGACACCGGAAAGACTACCCCTGGCGGGTTGAAGCCCCGTTCCGCCAGAACATGGTGGATCAGGTAACGGTGCAGTCGGCCATTACCGTCTTCAAATGGGTGTATGTAGACAAAACCGAATGCAAGGATTGCAGCGGACACGATCGGGTCAGAGTGCCGAGATGCACCGTGATCAAACGCGATCATCCCGTCAGTCAGGGCCGGAAGATCTTCATGCCGGGCACTTATGTGGTCGGGCAACGGCATCCTTGTTTCGCGGTCATGCTCGCCAACAAAACCGCCCTCGTCGCGGAAACCCAACTTGATGAACCGGGCATCACCTATGACGATCCGTTGCAGACGTAGCAGCTCATCGCGGTCGAGCGGCTGGCGACCGGCCTCGCCGATTGCACGGCCCCATCGCTGAATTCGGTCTTGTGGTGGACGCTCGCCTTCGATCGCATAGCTGGAACGTGAGTCTTTGAGTAGAAGGAAAGCAGCCGTGCGCGCGAGCAAGTCGCGGGGGACGTCGGCGATGACCGCGCGGGCTCGACTGGCCAGGTCCATTGCGACGAATTCGTCTAGCTTTTGTGTGCGAAAGACCAGCGGGCAGAAGTCTCTGGTTCCTGGCAGATTATTTTTAACGCGATATCGGGGAGCGTTTTCCCCTTCCCTCGCGAACTGTTGGTCGGGATCAACGACAGGTACGTAGCGACCGCCCTCTGCATCTGGCAGATTTAGTCGGCTGCCCGTTAGCCATTCATACAGAAACCAGATGCGTCTCGCATAGCTGCCGGTCGGCTTGTTGCGCACGATGTCAACAATGTCGTCAGGCCCGGTGGCCTCGAACAGCTTCGTGAGGACAGCGAGATCAAGCCCTTCGTACTTGAGTGCGAAGGTGAGGTGGCCATCTAGGTCTGCACGCGGGGCGTGGCGCGGCGTGAGGATGCGCCAAACCTCATCCTCAACGACCCGGTGATGGTTCCCGGTTGCCGAAAGTTTGCGGGGCAGGGGCACATGCAATCCGTATGCGTCAATTAGTGCGCTGTAGCCTGCCAAGGTGGCAGTCTCCGGTAGGCGACGTTCCTGAAAAACGATCCTCGGACCCGAAAAAAGTACCTGTTGGTCCGATGGCATGAATTCCGTTTCCTTGGCATGAATTTTTGCTTGAAAGCTTTGCCTCCATGATTTCCGTTCCTATCACATGAAAACTGTTCTTGGATAAGTATTTTTGTGAAAAACGTTTAACTTCGCGCAGCAATCTGGGTATGTCAGATCATAAGTCGATCTCCGGTGATCGACCGACGATGTTGGGGAGTGGGCAAAACTTGGTTGTTATGCGGCCCGCTTTGAAATGGTTAGCCTGCCGTTCGTAGATTTGCAGGAGATAGGCACAGACGAAGGCCCTGGCTGTAACTGAGCTAGAAGTGGGCGACCTGCAATTGGGTCCGCTAGCCGCCGATGATCGCCCAGTCTTCGGATCAGTCGAACTGAGATTGCCGATGCAATTCGCGTTCCTTTTCTCTAGAGATCAGGTGTGCTGGTGCAAATTCCGCGGCCGGCACACTTTGCAGTTCACAAGCTGATTGTTGCAGACAGAAGACAAGGCGGACCGGATCCACTCAAGGCACACAAGGATCGAGCGCAAGCAGCATTTTTGATTGAAGCTTTGAGCGAAACCAGGCCCGACGACCTGATTGCAGCCTACAACACGGCATTGGGCTCTGGTCCGGCTTGGCGAAAGAGAATTTTAGCAAGTCTGCAGCGCATGCCTGCGACAGCCGAATTGCTTCAAAGTTGATTTTCCCGATGTACTGAGCCGTTTGCAGGAACTTCTAGGAATAAATCGCCCAACGTCATTTCCTGTCCGACATAAGCCTCAGCTTGGTCTGAAATTCTTCCGGTTTGCGGCACTTTCTACTCATCGATGCTTATTTCCCGACGCATAACGATCGGCAAGGCCATCGAGCGAAGATCGCTCTAAAAACAGGCGGCACTACCAGGATTAAGATTCCTTATCCGCTCTACCCTGGAAAAAAAATATCCTGATCGACGAGAATGTTGAACTTGTAGCCGGGCCGGATCTGCAGTGCCGGCTGTTGCCGCTTAACTTCTGTTTTTGCAGGCTGATTCTCCACCAATGAAGGGATCCTCTGCTATCTTTTAGGAAAACGACGGAAATATCTGGCCAACAAACGGCCTAGGCTTGAGGAGATTGTGCGGAAGTTACGGCAGGTTGAAATTCTGACTCTTTTGTAACCATGAGAACCTGTCTATTTATTTTTGCGAGCCTGACAGAGGTTCTGCGGTCTGATCCGCCTTGGCCCTTGCTTGAGCCCATTCTGAAGATCCTTTTGGCGGATAATCGAGTGTGTCCCGCAAAGCACCTACACGCTCAGGAGACAGGCGCGGGAATGGCAGTCTGCCCTCATCGCGCCACCCGGCAACCTCGGTATTCGCCTGAGAGGTCAATTCATCGTTAAGCCCATCGTCTTTCGCCATATAGAGTGTTTGCGATGGGAAGGCGAAACCGGTGCCAGAGCCCTCTACAATCTCTTTGATCCTCAGGAACACATCTTCTTTGATGGCATAAAACTCGTTCCAATCTCGGGTATAAGCATATACCCGCATCGCGATATCGAGAGACGACGGTCCATAATCCGTGAAACGAACGCGGATCGTTTCGCCATCAATTTTCGGGTGCGCGTGAAGCATTTCCCGGACCTTCACAAGAACGAAGCGCAGCTGATCTTCATTTGTCTCGTAGCGTAGGCCTATGACGCCGCTAATCAACATCTTGTCGCAGCGTGCCCAGTTGATAATTTCCATGTCGACGAACTTGGCGTTTGGCACTGAGATTAATGTGCGGTCGGTCGCCCGGATTTGTGTCGAACGGATGCCGACATCTTCCACGGTTCCGCTCATATCCCCGAAAGTGCAGAAATCCCCGACGCGTACGGGTTTGTCGCTGAACAGGATCAGACCGCCGATTAGGTTCTCCAGGGTCGGACGGATTGCAAGTGCGACCGCCAGACCGCCAACACCAAGACCGGCCAGCAGCGGAACGATATCAACGCCGAGTCTTTCCAGTCCGTAAGCCGCGACGCCAACGCTGGCCATGACCGCCAGGATCCCAGAAAGCAGCCGCACTAGGCTTGCATCAAAGCCCCGCCCTGACATGAAAGACGACGCCAAGATCGTGCTGCCGATGGCGTTGAAGAGCCGCCATACTGCCCAAACGTACAGGCTGAGTTCCACGAAACCTGACCCAAACAGTAGATAGCCGAGTTCAGCCCCAGTAAAATTGATGTCATTGTCGACAAAGTCCGTCGCCATGCGCACATAAAAGGCGGCAAGCAGCGGCGCTGAAACTGCAAACCACGCAAAGAAAGGATTTTCGTGGCCTTTCGAAATCCGGTCGACCAACTTGAACGTCAACCAGCAGACACCGGCCAGAACGCCGAGTGTCAAAATTAGCCCGGCCCATTGCCACATTGTCTGCCCGGATATCATAGCGAGGCTCCATTTCGGAAGCAGCTCGACAATCCGTCCTAATATGTGCGTGCTTGGTACAAGATAGCCGGGTGTCGATATGTAGAACTCATAGAAACCTGGGGTGATTTTGGCCGACCGGAAATCCGACAAGTTCAGAGCAGTTTCACTCCGATATGGTAAATCTTTTAGAGCTTTATAACTCGTCAAGAGTATGGAAACGGAGTTGCTGTCAAATAAGAAATTACCGGCATTTGGGCCAGACTGCATGCGCTCGATCTCAATCCGTGTTCCCGGCAATCGCCAGCGGTAGGTTTCACCCGGTGCCAGACCGGCGAGATCGGCCGCATCTGGGACGGCATCAAGCCGGGGCAGGGGCATTCGATCTAGGATTTCTTTTAACAGGAAGGCAGCCTCTACACCGCTGTCGTGGCGGATAACGCTGGGAACCTGTGATAAATCAAAAACGTCAACGGCTTGGAACAAATGATCATCGGCGATCATCTGCTGGGTGAGCGCATCTTTGATGCTCATTTTCGGTGGGACCGCATCGAGTGCAGCTTCCGTTTTAATGGCGATTTCAAAGGCGGCATTCATGTTGAACATAAAAGCCTCGAGAGTATCACGTGGGCTCGTTGTACGAACACCGCGCAGCCGCGTTGCGATGATGTCTTCGGTGACGCCGAACCTTTCCTCCCGTGCCATGTACAGCTGATAGGCGTCTTCTGCGCCGTCAAGCCGCGGCAGGTCCTGGGCTCGGCGGTAATCGAGTTCAAGCTCTTCAATGGTGATCGGATCGAACTTGAAGTCGCCTGAGTCCCGACCACTCGCCGTGCGCACCATGCGCAGATCGGTTCCAGGCACTGTCCAGCTCGTCAAGCCTTTGGCCTCTACTTCAGCCAGGTCCGGAATCGTGTTGGGATCCGGCAGAGAAGTTCGTGCGGTAATCTCACGCGCCAGCAAGACCCGTTCAATTTGTTCTGACGTCGAGGGCGCATAAGGCGTTGTTTCGAAGTCAAAACTTTCAACCGCAGCCCGCAGGTAGAGTTTCTGCTCGCGGATAGGCGCATTTGCCCGCCAAAGCGCAATGAGAGCATCGGTATTGCGGATGAAATTTTGGAAGGAGGCGCGCGGACTTGCATTGTCTGCAGGGCTGAGCGGTGAAGGCGCGGAAACCACGTGTGATGTCAGAGTGTCTTGCGCACACACCGGGATCGCAGCAGCTGTGAAGAAAGCCGCCGTCGTGAAGACGACAAAAGTCACCGGCAGAAGAGCTAGCATGCGCTGAACGATAGAAATCATGAAAGTGCCCGCTTCGGCCAACGGCAAATATTACAGGGCACTATCGGATAGATCTGATTAAAAAAGGTTTAGAGACGAGATAGCCGCAGGGCGAGCGTTTGGGTCAGAGGTCCAGGCTGTAGCCTGCCAAGGTGGCGGTCTCCGGAAGGCGACGTTCCTGAAAAACGATCCTCGAACCCGAAAAAAGTACCTGTTGGTCCGATGGCATGAATTCCGTTTCCTTGGCATGAATTTTTGCTGGAAAGCTGTGCCTCCACGATTTCCGATCCTAATACATGAAAACTGTTCTTGGGCAGGTGTTTTTGTGAAAAACGATCCTCTTTGCGCAGCAAGCTGGGTATGTCAGATCATAAATCGATCTCCGGTAATCGACCGACGATGTTGGGGAGTGGGCAAAACTTGGTGGTTATGTGGCTCGCTTTGAGATGGTTAACCTTCCGTTCGTGGTTTTGCAGGAGATAGGCACAGACGACGAAGGCCCCGGCTGTTACTGAGCTAGAAGTGGGTGACCTGCAATTGGGCCCGCTCGCCGCCGATGATTGCCCAGTCTTCGGACCAGTCGAACTGAGATTGCTGATCCAATTCGCGTTCATATTATGTATAGATCGGGCGTGTTGGTGCAAGTTCCCCGGCCGGAACGCTTTGCAATTCACAAGCTGATTGTTGCAGACAGAAGACAGCACGGACCGGATGCACTCAAAGCACATAAGGACCGCGCACAAGCGGCATTGGACCCTGGTCCGGCCTGGCGAAAGAGAATTTTATCAAGTCTGCGACGCATGCCTGCGACGGCTGAATTGCTTCAAAGTTGATTTTCCCGATGTACTGAGCCGTTTACAGGAAATTCTAGGATTAAATCGCCCAACGTCATTTCCTGTCCGACATAAGCCTCAGCTTGGTCTGAAATTCTTCCGGTTTGCGGCACTTTCTCCTCATCGATGCTTGTTTCCCGAAACATAACGACTGGCAACGACATCGGGCGAAGATCGCTCTTAAGAACAGGCGGTACTACCAGGATCGAGATTCCTTATCCGCTCGACCCTGGAAAAATAATATCCTGATCGACGAGAATGTTGAACTTGTAGCCGGGCCGGATCTGCAGTGTCGGTTGGACATCCAGGTTTTTGCTGATTGTCCGCTCTGCAACCCTTCCGAACACTTCTGCGAAATTGCGGCGGGCGGCATCGGAGGCTGTGCTTTGATTGGACAGTGTTGAACTTTCTGGAACTGCCATGTCGATGCCAGCCCCAATTACCGCAAGGAGCGCGGCGGATCCAAAGGTTCGAAGATAATGGTTTTTCACTTTGTCCTTTAAGCCCCCGTAGCCTTGCGTATCCACACCGGCCATGGCGCCGATATTTAGGGTGGCGCCGTTGGGGAAAATGAGATCCGTCCAAACGACCAAAACCCGGTTTTGGCCGAAGGAAACATCTGAATCGTATCGACCAAAGAGTTTGCTTCCCTGCGGGATCAGAAGAAGATGGCCTGTGGCGCTGTCGTAGACGTTTTGTCTGACTTGCGCTGTGATTCGGCCTGGAAGGTCGGAGTTTATGCCGGTGATCAACGTTGCCGGGATCACGGACCCGCGCTTCAGTTCGTATGCCGATTGTTGAGGGACAACCCGGTTCGCCAGGTATCCGGCATTCGCTATGTCCTGATTGAGGAATGCTTGCTTCCCGATTTGCCCATTCGGATCGGAGTTGGGCGTTCCGGCTTGAGCCGCCTGAAGCGCTGCAGACAGGAGATCGGGAGAAGAAGAAGTCCGTCTGAAGCTCGAATTGCCGTGTAGCTGGTTTTGCTCTGTTTGAATGTGAAGCGCGCTCTTCTGGAGGTCCTCAATGTTCACCACGGTTGGGCTGTCGTTGGCTGCATCAATGGACTGAAGCCGCTTCATGCGCTGGCGATGCATCTCCTGGAGTTGTTGTTCTTCAAACTGTCGGTCCAAACTGTCCCGCCAATCTGGTTTTTTATCTTGCGGCCGGGCAGTCTCCGCAGTTGCTGCTGGCTGCGGTTGGAACGGATTCCCGAAGGGGCGTCGGTGTTGCACCTTTTCTGGAATTGCCTCTCTTACCGGCTCTGGCTGAACCGCGGCAATTATCTGACTGGGCGGATCAATAACACCATTGCTGATGCCGGCTTTGAGTTGGTCTGCAAACCCACTTGCCGGCACACCGCCTCCATCATTCGCTTCGTTGCTGTTTATGCTGGAGCTGCGGTTCGCAAGACCATAGATGATCACGATGCCGAACAAGATCACGAGCGCAACGAACACGACGATAGGCAGCTTGTTCAGGCGGCGGATTTTAGGATGGTCCTCATCAAATTGAGTTTGACCATCTTGAACAGGTTCAAAGGACGCTGAATTCGAAGTGTTCATGAATGCCGCGGCCTCAAGTCGAACGTGTCAGAATGGAGATGGGACTAAGAGAAGCTGCCCCGGTCATTGTGGTTTGGTAGCTCCGTGACAGTTCGACAGTCGGTGTTGTTATGCGCACGAGTATCTGAGCTGCGTCAGATTGGATGGTGTAGGCCAAGGGAACCACTTTGCCGGCGACAACCTCCTGGTCGGCTTCGATAACGGCGTAGCCTGAGGCCCGGAGAGACTTTTCTAGCGCGCGGCCAAAATCTGATGCGTCTCTTCGAAGGGCAATCGTGGTTGTGCCAACGTCCAGATGTTCGGAGAGGGGCGCAACCATGTCCTCGGCAATGGCGATTGCTGTCTCAGTGGAAAGTTCTGCTGCGTCCATGCTGGTTGCCGGATTAAACCAACCGGTCTGGGTCGTCTTGCACCCTGAGAGGGATGCAGCAAGGGCCGAACAGGCAAGGGCTTTTAGAAATAAGCGACGGGAAAGCGCCATGGTCAGCCTCCCTTCGCAATGCGAACTTTTCGTTGGCGGCTGCCAACACCTGACATTAGCACGGCCTTATCGATCATGTAGTCCACAATCATCAGATGACCTTTGAGGCGGTAGTTTACGATCTGATTCTCTCCGCCAGAGGTGACATAGAGGACCGGGGCATCACCGGCCGCCATCCCTGATGGGAACTGAATGTATGTTTTGGTGCCATCGGAATAGACACGGGTTGGACGCCATCTGGCTTGGCCTTGTAGATGGAAATTAAAGTCCAGATTTTCCGCAGGGACACCAGCGCCGGGGATGATGTTCGCCTCAAGTTGACGATTGGCTGCTTCGAACTTGGCCTGGATGTCTTCCGGGTAATCGAACCCGACCCGTGCCATGTAGCGGTGATCGTCACTTCGCAGTTTGATCTGATAAGTGCGCCGCGATGTTGTCACCACCATGGAGGTGACAAGCCCGGGTTCCGTTGGTTTGATGATCAAATGAACGGTGTTGCCGTTAGGGCCACCGGATGTTGCCGGGTCCACCTTCCAGCGCACTGTGTCTCCAACCATCACATTGCGCACGACTTCACCAGGCTGGAGTTCAATATCGCAAACCTGAAGGGGGGCGCAGACGACAGTCGGCTGAACCTGGCCATAGAGATAGATCACCTTGCCGTCCGGACCTTTGGTGATAACGCTGCGACCATCGCGCCAGTCGCTCGATAGACCGAGCGCGCGCAGTTCTTTCGCGCTGTAATCGGCAGCCAAAGCTTGAAGGGGCAAGGCGGTGGCAATAAGGCCCGTGGCTGCGATCGTGCTGACAGCGCCGCGCAGTCTTTTGTTTGGAAACATTTTTCTTTCTCTGAAAGCGGAGGAACTGATTAGAGTTGAGCGGTCCAGTCAAAGTCCTTGAGATAAAGACCGATTGGATTAAGCCGGATGATGGCTTCGTCTTGCGGAGGCGAAAGCGTCACGGTTGCAACGCCGCGCCAGCGTTTTGTCTGAAGCTCTTTGCCTTTGCGATCGCGTTCAATTTCCGTCCAGTCGATCTGATAAGACTCATCGGACAGAGGCAAAATGCTGGTGACTTCAACGGACACGGTTCGTGATTGGGCACGGTCAAATGGCGAATTGGTTCGGTAGAAATTGTTGATCTTCTGGGTGGCAACATCAGCCTGCCGGAGCATCGCATAGACGCGGTCGATGTAGCCCTTTGCAACAACAGTATCAGGCGTGACCGAGCGCAAGCTTGCGATCCATGCGCCCAACATTGATCGGACAACCCGCTCATCCGCATATTCAATCTGAGCCGGGAACCCGCCGATCGCAGGCGTTCCGAGCTTGTCGACTTCAACGATGTACGGGACCAGTTTGACTTGTGTGCTCTGATAGAGAGCGAACCCAAAACCAATTGTTGCCATCGTGAGGGAAATCAGACCTACGGCCTGCCAGATGCGGGCGGTGCGGATGTAAGACCCGTATCGCTCGTTCCATTCCATCCGCGCGGCAAGGTATGGATTGTTTACTGAGGTCTGTTTTTTCATCTGTTTGCCTGCTGTCTAGTATGACTTTGGCGACGAGCCGCTGCCCTGTGGTTTGGTTGGAACGGATTGCTTCAGCTTGTGATTGGCAAGGCCGAGTGCCGAGGCATTGCCCGCATGAGGGGCACCAGAGAGTTTGTCTGCGGCAGCTGATGAGAATGCGGCAAAGGGTGCCATAGCGGCTTGAGCTGCAGCGTGTCCTCTTGAGGAACCATCGTTCCTTGCTGTCTCATAAGCTGCCCGGGCGCCAGCCGCCATTTGAGCGCTGCCAATCGCTGTTCCGGCTGCAAATGTACTGGTCTGGGTCCCGTGCCGGATGACTTCCATTCCGTTGCTGACCGACACGCCTTGGACAACGCTTTGCAGGATCTGAGGCACGTACATTGAGATCATGAAGACGACCACAGAAATCCCGGCGATCGTTAGGGTCGCAAGGAATTGGTCATCAGGAGTAACGTTCTGAGCCAAACCGATAAGGGTTTCGGAGCCAATCCTTGCGATCATTACCAAAGCCATCAGCTTCATCCCTACGGAGAAGGCATAAACTAGGTACCGGATAGCGAAGTCTTTGGTGTGGGAGGAGCCACCCAAACCGAGCATGATAATGCCCGCCAGGATTCCGATATACATCTCAACCATCACCGCCACGAAAATGGCGGCAACAAGCGAAAAGCAGATTACGACGACCACCATTGCTATGACTGACGCAATCGCAAGGCCGTTGTCTGCCAACAGACTGAATTGAACGTTGCTTGACATGATGCTTGCAACGTTGATGCCTGAGTTGAACACATTGGCAGGTGAGGCTGAGCCACCGCCCGCACCGATCTGGAACAGGCTATCTACAACGGCCTGCGCGAACTGAGGGCCATTCGTTAAGATAAACGCAAACAAGCCGACGAACATGATCCGCCGGACCAACTCGTTAACCCAGGCTTCCAGGGCCGCCGCCTGAACTGCAAGCCAAACAGCTGCAATGCCAAATTCAATGCTTGCGAGGATCCAAAACAGCGACTGAGCGGCGTTGGATATTGTTGTTTCCCAGCTTTTGGAAGCGGATTTTATCTGATCCTCTAAATGTGTAAGAATCGTGCCGTCCTGCGCAAGGGAGACACCTGGCAGGATCACGAGGACAAAGATCGCGGTCGGCACGATAAATGCTTTTTGCTTGCACATCACACGCCTCAGTTAAAATCGACGCTCATTTCCTTGCCGCCGGTTGTGGGTAGCAAGGTTGGAGCTTCATAGTACGATTTGTCAGAGGCGGCTTGGATCAATGATCGATCTAGTGAGACATAGATGAATGCCGAAGCGGAAATGATCAGAATTGCCGACAAGACTACTAAATACATTGGTTTCATTATCAAAAATCCACTTCCATTTCTTTCCCGCCAGTGACAGGCAAAATTGTTGAGTTAAAAAACTCTTCCCTCCGGGCCTGACCGAGATCGCTCTTCGTCTGCTCGGATTGGTACCAGGTCCCCATCATGGTCATCTGCTGAGAGACAAGGCCGCGAAGCTTTTGCATCTGCTCGACTTGCTGAGCGGCAATCTCGTGACCTACTTGGAGAGCCTGCTTTTGGCCTTCTGCCGATTGGGAGTGCTCGCGCAGCTGACGCATGATTTCCTCCTCGGTCGCAAACTGATCGGACGTGTAACCGGCCGCATTTAAGGTCGAGGAGATCGTGTCCCGGTTCGTTTCAGACCAGCCTTGATACAGTGTAGAAAATGACTGCCCGTCCGGTAGGCCGTTCTTGCCGAACTGCGCGTAGCTCTGGAACCGCTGCTTCAGCGTGTCGTCCAAATTGCCCATTGAGAACGCCAATCCCTGACCCTTTTGAACCAGGCTCTGGAGTTGGGTCAGGTTCTGCTCGACCTCGCCCCAAATCTGGTCTGGCAGAGAGAGCGTGTTTTGCAGCATGTTTTCGTAGATTGAGATCTGGTTTTCGATCATCTGGATCTGATTGCCGATCTGCTGCACCTGATTGGCGATCTGCTCGGCGTTCTGGCCGCCGAGGGCAATCAGCTCACTGTTGTTGAGGATTTGGGTGAACTCGGTTGCCCCTGTAATGCCACCGCCACCGGCTAAAGCCGGCTGAGCCAGGGCGATCACACAAAAAACGCTGGCAAGAGACTTAGCCAAGGAGTTGGTCGGCATTGTCGATCCCTCTTTGCTTGAGCCATTCGATCGGCCATTTGTCGCCATGTTGGTGATGAAGTTCATCGATCCGCTTCAGATCGTCTTTTCCCGAGGCACCAACGAAGGACAGCGTGATCGGGCCGAGTGCCATGTCGAAGAGCCGTCGCCCGTCCGGGGACGTGACGTAGTAGTCGCGCTTCGGGATTGCCGAGGCGATGATTTCAATTTGCTGGTCGTTGAAGCCGAGCTTTTCGTAAAAGTCGCGCGTTCCGGAAACCCGGGCCTCGCCATTGGGCAGGCAAACCTTTGTCTGGCAGCTCTCTTTGAGAACGTCGATGATGCCGGATCGTTCGGCATCCGAGATCGATTGCGTTGCCAGAACCACCGCGCAATTGGCTTTCCGTAACACCTTCAGCCATTCGCGGACCTTGTCGCGGAACACTGGATGGCCGAGCATTAGCCAGGCTTCATCCAGAATGAGCAGGCTTGGGGTCCCGGTCAGGCGTTTTTCGATCCGGCGGAAAAGATAGAGCAGGACCGGGATGAGGTTCCGGTCGCCCATATTCATCAACTCTTCAATCTCAAAGGTCTGGAAACTGGAGAGCAAGAGACCATCCGTTTCCGCATCGAGGAGCGATCCCATGGGACCGTCCACCGTGTAATATTGCAGCGCGTCCTTGATCTCCCGGTTCTGAACACCCGACACGAAGTCAGTCAGCGACCGACGCTGCGACTTTGACATCAAGTCAATCTGCGTGGTGACGGCGTTGCGGTGCTCCGGCAACACCTTCACACCCTGCATTTCGATCAGGGTTTCCAGCCATCCGGCTGCAAATGCTTTGTCTGTATCGTCCTCAAGCGCTGAGAGCGGGGCGAAAGCCAGCGTGTCCGACTTGCCGACGTTATAGTGATCCGCGCCAACGGCCAGCGTGAGCGGGTACATTGACTTGCCCTTATCAAAGACGAAGACTTGAGCGTTTTCATAGCGCCGGAACTGAGCGGCGATCAGCGCCAGTAACGTCGATTTTCCCGAACCTGTCGGCCCGAAAATCAGTGTATGCCCCAGGTCCCCGACATGGAGGTTGAACCGGAACGGCGAGGAGCCTGACGCCACTTGCATGAGTGGCGGGGAACCAATGGGATAAAACGGGCATGGCGCTTCCGAAGAGCCGGCCCAGACGGAGTTGAGTGGAGTGAGATCCGCAAGATTGCGTGTGCTCACCAGCGGTTCGCGAACATTTGCATAGGAAACACCCGGCAGGCTCCCCAGGAACGCTTCGGTCGTATTAAGGGTTTCTATGCGCCCGCCAAATCCTTCGTTTTGGACAAGCCGACGCACTGCCTCGCACTTCTCTTGTAGCTGCGCCTGGTCGGTATCGAAGAGAACGATGACAGGGGTATAGTGGCCAAAGGCGACAAGCTGCGAGTTTGCTTCGGCAATCGCATCTTCGGTTTCTCCGACCATCACCATGGCGTCCTGATCCAGCGATCCGGAGTTGGTCTTAAAAAGCTGATCCATCAGCGGCCGCACCTTCTGCAACCACTTCTTACGCGTCTTTTCCAGAACAGAGCGCGCTTCCACTGGATCCAGGAAGATGAACCGGCTCGACCAGCGATATGTGATCGGCATCAGATCAAGGGCGTTGAGGATCCCGGGCCAGCTTTCGGCGGGGAACCCATCGATCGCCACCACACCGACATAGCGGCCGTCGATAATGGGGTTGAGACCGTGATGGAATTCAGCGGTCACCAGATGGTCGAGATACATGGCAATGTCGGGCAACCGGATAGGATGGTTTTCGCCGGTCAACGCGAAGCGGGCGAACTGGAAGAGATCATCATAGCGGCCACGCCTCTTTTTCCCCGTCTGCCCTTCTGGTACCTCGTGCGTTTCCATCCGCCGGATCGAGACGACATTTGCCATGTACTGCTCGAATTCGCGGATGGTGGTCTTGAAATATTCAAGTGTGCGTGAGGCAAAAGACGTGTTGCGGCTGGCGTCGTCCGAATAGATGTATTTCACCGGCTTGGACTTGTTTTTCTCCGGCGGCCGATAGGTTAGAATGAGGGCATGCTGGCTTTCGAAATGCCCCTCACCGGCTTTGAAACGCTGCCGGCGCTCGTCATCGATCAGCGCTGTGATCGGATCCGGAAAATGCGAGCTTTCCTTGTGCGGATATCCGATGGAGGGAATGCGCATGGCTTCCATTTGGATCATCCAGCCATTGCCGAGGCGAGCGAGAACCGAGTTGATCTGCCTGGAAACTTCATTCCGCTCAAACGCGGTTGAGCTTTCGCTGTCCGGCCCGGCAAAATACCAGCCGGCCATCAAGCCCCCGTCCTTCAGGAGCACGATGCCGTTGTCGATCAGTGCGGCATAAGGCAGAAGATCGGAAAAGGATGGCGCAACATGCCGGAAATTTTTGAGAGCAACCATGTTCAGTACTTCCGCCAGGGCGTTGATGTCGGCCGGTAGTAAGCGCGGTATTTGACGTGCCGCAGATAGACAGCGCGCATCAGAGGGTCCGCCTTGGCCATCATCCGCAGCATGCCAACCACCACGATCCAGATCGCAACGCCGAGCACAGCCGCATAAGGCTTCAGGATCACGAAGATCAGAATGACCGAGGCAAGACCGGTCACGAGCACGAGTTCCCGGTCCGCCCCGAACAACAATGTCGGGCGCGAAAGAGCGCGATGGATCCGCGCTTTGTTGAGACCCGGCACATCAGTCACCATCCGGTTCCACCGAAGCTGCATTCTCTTCGGGAGCAAGACCGATGGACGCGCCCGAAGACCCGAACAAACCAACGATCGTGCTTGCCCCGAGGAGGACACCCAGAACAAGAACGACGTAAGCGAGGCGGCGAGCAAAGTCGTTGAGTTCGCCGCCGAAGATCAGCATCGCGCCGGCAACAGCGACCGCGATCATGCCAACGGCGCCAGCAACGGGACCGTTGATAGATGCCTGGATCTGTTGAAGTGGTCCTTCCCAGGGAAGTGATCCGCCGCCGGAGGCAAAGGCTGGTTCGATCAATAAAAGTCCTGCACCTACGAGGGCGAGAAAAATCATAGAGTTACGCGACATGAAGAGTTCCTTGCTTGTCGTTGGAATTTTTATTGAGCAACTGAGGTGAACTGGCTAAGTGAAGCTCATAGGCGCTGTCCCGGTATCCGGAGACGCTAACGATGTCCCGAACTATGCGTCCGTGCTCCGAAGAGCGCTCGATCGAGACGATGAGGTCGACGGCATCGGCAATAACGTGCGGCATAGGCTGCTGCGAGACTTCCGCGATCAACTGTTCAAGGCGCGTTAGTGCGGAGTAGGCATTGTCGGAATGAACCGTGGCAATGCCTCCCGGGTGGCCCGTGTTCCAGGCCTTGAGCAGTGTCAGCGCTGCACCGTCGCGGACTTCCCCGACAATGATCCTGTCGGGACGCAAGCGCATAGTCGATTTCAAAAGCCGCTGCATATCAACGGTGTCGGACGTGTGAAGGATTACAGCATTCCTTGCCGCACACTGGATTTCTGCGGTGTCTTCCAGAATGACAAGGCGATGGTCTGGAGCGATAGAGACCATTTCTGCGATGATCGCGTTCGCCAGCGTTGTTTTGCCAGTGCCAGTACCGCCGGACACCAGAATGTTTTTCCGACTAGCAACTGCATCCCGGATGACGGTGGCCTGGGCCTCCGTAATCACGCTGTCCTCGACGTACTTCGAGAGTGCGATGAGCAGCGAAGCTTTCTTGCGGATCGTAAAGGATGGCTTGGAGACGACAGGGGGCAAAAGGCCTTCGAAACGATGACCGCCTATCGGCAACTCGCCGGAAATGATTGGCTTGCCAGAGGTGATTTCCGTGCCGAGCGCGTGTGCGACCTTACCAATGATGATCTGAGCGTCGTGGGGCGTCATGTCGCCGGAGAACTCCATGCCCACGCCGATGCGCTCGATAAAGAGCTGCCCATCCGGGTTGAGCATGATTTCGACAACAGCCGAGTCTGTCAGCGCCGAGAGGATCGTTGACCCCAACGAGTCTTCCAGTCCGGCGATAAGCCGGCGGCGGCTTTCAACGTTCCTCAACGTCCCCTCCCATGCTGGTTGGGGAGGCTTTGACGCAATGGTTGTATTGTGCCAGGGCACAGTTTGACGGTCCAGGCGTAGGGAGGCGCCCAGGTTCTCCGTTGGTCATTCGGAGGTCCTTTTATATTTTAGATCAATGAGATATGGCTACAGCAATCAGGTTCAGATTGCGTTGCGAAGAGGCGCAACCCAACATGGAAGGCGGTGCCATCTCAAGGGGGAGAAAATTCTTATCCACACCTATTGGTAGAGAGCAGAAAATCACTGAGCGGTGGAGCGCAAATTGATTGCAATTTTTGGAAACAGGGCAACCGGTTGGTTTCAGCAACAAATCTGCACGGGTGCGCCAAATGCATTTTAGGCGCCGAAAGTCGTCAACTATCGGAATTCTCTAATTGCTAGCCAATTCAAAGCCGCAGGTCGGTTTCTTCGGCTGGGAACATGCATTTCAGGTCGTAGACCAGCGCACCGGGTTTGCCGAAGGCGCGGATCTTGTCGATGCCGATGTCCTTGAAGGCCTGGTGGGCGACGGCAACGATGATGGCGTCGTAGGAACCTTCCGCCGGGTGTTCCACGGGCTGGATGCCGTATTCGTCATGCGCAGCCGCTCCATCAACCCAGGGGTCATGGACATCCACGCTGACATTGTAGTCTTTCAGTTCTTCAAGAATTCCGGCAACGCCGGTGTTGCGAAGATCCGGGCAGTTTTCCTTGAACGCGAGACCCATGACCAGAATTCTGGAACCGGTGACGGGGAGGGCTTTGCGGGTCATGGCCTTGACCATCTCGGACACCACATAGGCGCCCATGCCATCATTAAGCCGCCGTCCGGCCAGAATGATTTCCGGGTGATAGCCGGTCGCCTGGGCTTTGTGCGTCAGGTAATAGGGGTCAACGCCAATGCAATGCCCGCCAACGAGGCCTGGGCGGAAGGGCAGGAAATTCCACTTCGTTCCAGCCGCTTTCAGCACGGCCTCAGTGTCGATATCCAGCCGGTTGAAGATAATCGCCAGTTCGTTGATGAGCGCGATGTTGAGGTCGCGCTGCGTGTTCTCGATGACCTTGGCAGCCTCCGCCACCCGGATCGAGGGGGCCTTGTGCGTGCCAGCCGTGACAATCCCGGCATAGAGCTCATTGACGAAGTCGGCGGCTTCCGGTGTTGAGCCGGACGTGACCTTGCAGATCTGCGGCAGCCGGTGGGACTTGTCGCCCGGATTGATCCGCTCCGGGCTGTATCCTGCGAAAAAATCTTCGTTGAAGGTGAGACCGGACACCCGCTCCAGCACCGGCACACAGTCTTCTTCAGTTGCGCCGGGATAGACCGTGCTTTCGTAGATCACCAGATCGCCGGGTTTTAGAACCTTGCCGATGGTTTCGCTGGCGCGGAGGAGGGGGCCGAGATTGGGCTGCTTATAGGCATCAATCGGCGTCGGCACCGTGACGATATAGGTGTCGCACTCTGCCAGCTCCTGACGATCGGAGGTAAAGCGCAGGTGTGTCGCAGCGGTCAGGTCGTCCTTTGAGACTTCGAGCGTCGTGTCGGTGCCCGCACTCAGCTGGGCAATCCGCTCCGGATTGATGTCAAACCCCATGACCGCGTGGGTCTTGCCGAATTCGGCGGCCAGCGGCAGGCCGACATAACCAAGGCCAATGACAGCAATCTTCGCCTGTGCCGGGGTCCGGTTCCTCATCTCTGCTTTAGACCTCGTAATAGTCGCGGTACCACTGCACGAACTTGGCAACGCCTTCGCGGAACGGTGTCTCGGGCTTGTAGCCGGTCAGGTCCTGCAGCAGCGTGGCATCGGCCCAGGTCGCTGGCACATCGCCGGTTTGCATCGGCATTAGGTTGCGAATGGCCTTCTTGCCGAGTTCATCTTCGATCGCCTCAATGAAATCGAGCAGGCGGACCTTGTCCGAGTTGCCGATGTTCACCACTCGGTAGGGCGCAACCGGGCTCAAATTGTCTGTATCCGAGGCGGCACCCTCGCTTCCCGGGACCGCATCCATCAGGCCGCGAATGCCGCGCACCAGGTCGGCCACATAAGTGAAGTCACGGTACATCTCGCCGTGATTGTAGATGTCGATCGGTGTGCCTTCCAGGATCCCCTTGGTGAACTTGAAAAGCGCCATATCCGGGCGCCCCCAGGGGCCGTAAACCGTGAAGAACCGGAACATGGTGATCGGGATTTGATGAATATGCGCCCAGGCATGCCCCATCGCCTCGTTCGCCTTTTTTGTCGCTGCGTAAATTGTCAGCGGCGTATCGGTCTTCTGGTTCTCATCGAACGGCATTTCAGTGTTCGCGCCATAAACCGAGCTGGTCGAGGCCATCAGCAAATGCTGAACATTGGCAGCGCGCGCAGCCTCCATGACGTTGAGTGTGCCGACTACATTTGCATCGACATAGGCGCGCGGGTTTTCCAGGCTGTATCGCACCCCGGCCTGGGCCGCGAGGTGAACGATCACATCCGGTTTGAAATCCGCAATGCTCTTAGAAACAGACGTTGTGTCTTCCAGTTGCGCAATGGTGGAGGAAAACGTGCCGTGCTGATGGAGGATCTCGTGGCGGCGTTCCTTCAGCCGCACATCGTAGTAATCTGTCAGGCCGTCAAAGCCGGCAACCTCCCAACCTTCCTGCAACAACAGTTCGGCCAGATGAAAGCCGATAAAGCCGGCAGACCCAGTGATAAAGGCGCGTTTCTTTTGAAGCATGCTGTCTCTTTATTGATCTGCGTCCGGTGGGCAGGGCCGAGGGCGGAAAGAAGGGTGCCCGCCTTAGGTATTCACCGGATGCAGCCCTGTCCAGATCATTCCTGGGTACTTGCGGTGGAAATTCGGCTGCTGCCCCTTCTGGCCGGTAAAGGATAGGGACCCAAACACGAAAAAGGACCCGGAGTGTCTGTCCAGATCCTTCCTTTTTCGGTGAGCAGAAGCCCGCCGAATGTTTGGGCATCTTGGCTTTAGGCGGCAGCCGCTGCGGCGATCGGTTCATGCTGCCAGTGAAGCGGGTAGCCGGGATCAAAGACGGTGACTGTGCCTTCCGGAAACTGGATCTTGTCCGGGAAGCTGACCGGATCTGCGCTTTTGAAAAGGCGGATGCGGCGCTCGTTTGGCGGCAGCTTGTAGAACGCCGGACCATTTAGTGAGGCAAACCCTTCCAGCTTGTCGAGTGCGCCGTCTTCTTCAAACACATGCGCCAGGCAGTTGATTGTATTGATTGACGAGAAAATGCCGGCGCAGCCGCAGGCGCTTTCTTTTGCCGTGTCGGTGTGCGGGGCGGAGTCGGTGCCAAGGAAGAACCGCGCGTCGCCGGACGTTGCCGCTTCGCGCAAGGCCAGGCGGTGTTTTTCGCGCTTTGCCACTGGCAGGCAGTAATAATGCGGCTTGATCCCGCCGGCCAGAATGGCGTTGCGGTTAATGATCAGGTGGTGGGTGGTGATGGTCGCCGCGGTGCGCGCTTTTGCGGCCTTCACGAAGTCAATCGCATGGGACGTTGTGGCGTGTTCCAAAACGATGCGAAGTTCGGGAAACTTCTCCCGGATTGGCGACAACACACGCTCCAGGAAAACGGCTTCCCTGTCGAAGATGTCGATGTCAGCGTCGGTGACCTCGCCGTGGACCAGCAGGGGCACATCTACCTCGCTCATGGTTTCCAGAACTGGATAGATCTTTTCAAAATCCCGGACGCCGTTTTCAGAGTTCGTTGTCGCGCCGGACGGATAAAGCTTCAGCGCCGTGATCAAACTGCTTTCTGCGCCTTTGCGCACATCGGCCGGATCGGTGGCCTCGGTAAGGTACAGCGTCATCAGCGGCTCGAAGCTGTGACCGGCCGGCAGCACGTTCAAGATGCGCTCTCGGTAAGCCTGCGCGTGCTCGGTGCGCACGACCGGTGGCACCAGGTTCGGCATGATGATGGCGCGCGCAAAATTTGCGCTTGTGTGCGGCAACACCGCTTCCAGCATGGCGCCATCGCGCAGATGAAGATGCCAGTCGTCAGGTTGGCGGATTGTCAGCTCGGTTTGGGTCACTGAAGCGCCTCCGTGAGGTCGTTATTGTTGTCTGTCCGGCCGAGAGCTATGCCTTTGCGGCATCAAGGTCCGACTCTTGTGCGGTGCTGTGTCTTCTAAACACCATAACAGCGTGCTGGCACAAGGTTTCCGGTTCGAAATTTCCTCATTGCGGTAAAGTTGGGGAACTGCCGCACGCTGTTTGGACTGGATAGCCCGAGTCTGTCATCTTTCGAGCTCGCTCAAATTTTGATGCGCTAAATGATCATACGTATTACAGTGCGCATTAGTTAGGCGCATTTCCAGGCCTATTGTTTTGCTTATCCGCAATCATGGAGTTCGCTGAATGGCCTCGCATCCTGCGCGCAAGCCGACAAATCTTACAATCGACCCTGTGTTGGTGCAGTCTGCTAAACAGCTTGGGATTAACATCTCTAAGGCGGCCGAAGAAGGCATACAGTTAGCTGTCTCTAGATCAATGGCGGATCAGTGGCGGCATGAAAACCAGTCTGCTCTCAAAAGCTCCAATGAATTCGTCGAGGAACATGGCTTGCCGCTGGCCAAGTCCCGGCTGTTTTAATGGCGCGCAATAAAATCTACAGGCTTAAATCCGGCGATGGCCTGGTTCTGGACGTCCAGGCGGACCTGCTTGATGACCTGAACACGCGCGTTGTTGTACCACTTATGCCGGAATCTGAAGCGCCAACTCCAGCGCACTTTCTAAACCCGGTTTTCATGATCAATGGCGCGGTTCATGTGATGGTGACGCAGTTTTTGTCGGCTGTACAGGTGCAAGAATTGAGCGAACCCATCGGAAGCCTGGACGTACAGCAATCTGAAATCACGAGAGCCCTGGATATGCTCTTTCAAGGTTTTTGATCTTGGTAATAAAATTCCATGCTCAGAATTGAACCAGTCAGCACTGGACGAGATTTTTCCGCACTACACATCCGTGATACACTTCTGCGGTACAAAATGGAGCTCGTTATATGGGAACGTCGGCTCGACGTAGCACATCTTTAAGGCTGAATGCTGAAACGCTTGATCAGGCAAAGGAACTGGGGATCAACGTGACAGCGGTCGCGGAAGATGCGCTAGAAAAAAGCGGTCTCGGCGATGAAACGTAAAATATGGCTTGAATAGAATTCAGACGCGTTTGACGCACAACATAAGTGGCATGAGCAAAACGGACACCCGTTGGCTGACATAATCGCTGGTCCAGTTGGTGCGGCATGGAACAGCTGAGCCGCTGTGGTCGTTGTTCCTTTGCTGTCCGATTATCCAGCGGTAAGATATCTGAACCCGGTAGTGGAGCATGAAAGTAAGCGATTGGTTCTTGCAATGCACCTGATTGCAGCCGTGCGACGGTCGAATTTGCGGCGAGCCGGGAAAATCTGTCCGTCAGCAAAAGTTGCGACACGCCCAGAATAGGTGCTGCGCCAGACGGTTGATCGGTCTGCCCGGTGAGAACAGATCCTGCGGCTTATCTTGACATGGCAATGCAAATGCATTACCTAACGTAGGTAGTAAAGACCCCTTCCTTTCAGGAGACTGCCATGACAGTGCTCGCACAAGATGTATCGAAGCTCACGGATCGGTATCAGACGACCGTGCCGGCTGGTGTGCGCAAGCAGCTCAAGCTGGGCAAGGGCGACCAGATTCGCTACTGCACCGAGCCGAGTGGTAGGGTCTATATCGAGCCCGTGCGCAGCGAAGAAGAAGATCCCGCGCTTGGCGCTTTTCTCGATTTTGTCGAGGCCGATATCAAGGCGCATCCGGATCGCATTCGTGCGTTCGATGGGGCTTTGCATACCCGCCTTGCGGCGCTAGTAGCAGATGTTGACGTCGATCTCGATACGCCGCTGTCGCTCGAGGATGAATGACTGGCGAGCCCGAGCCCGCTCAAGCGCCACTCGTCTCAAACGGATGGTCGATTTATGCGCATCCGCTCTTTCTAGATCAGCTCGAAGGGCTGATCGAAGAGGTTGAGACGCGTAAGGCACGCGATCCCAAAACCTGGCAAAAGAAGAACTGCGCGAAGCGGCTCGCCGCCATCTATAAGCTGGTGACGGAGGCCATACCGGCAGACCCGGGTGCCGCGGCCTTCCGGCAAGGCGGCACACTCGGCGATCACCGCAAGCACTGGTTCCGGGCCAAATTCTTCCAGCAGTATCGGCTGTTCTACCGGTTCAACAGCGACGCTAAGGTCATCGTGCTGGCTTGGGTGAACGACGACAAAACCCTGCGCGCTTACGGCAGCAAGACGGATGCCTATGCAACATTCAAAGGGATGCTGGACAATGGCAATCCGCCTGACAATTTTGACGTGCTCTTAAAAGAAGCTGCGGTGGCCGACAAGCGGCTCAAGAAATCCTTCCAAGCGGCGCCTGAGCGGTAAAGGCCTGTCGCACCTTTCGCTGACGAACAGATTTCTCCCGTTTTGGGAGCGATTTTCAGGTTTCGTTAACTTTTCAATACCGAAGAGCATCGCAAGCAGATCGTTTTGTTCGCGGAGGCTCCACTGACCGGTCAATCCGAAGCCCTTTCTGAACCACAGCATGGCTTCGAAACCGGCGATGGATTTTCTGGCTGAGTTGAACGATCGGAACCGGCCAACCTTCGGCATGTTCTTCTTCACCCTGAAATGATCGCTCTCAATACCCTGTTGCGGTCTTGCCAAGTTGTCTGATACTGGACGCAGTTAGCCAGAGGTGGTGGCGTTAGGCGGTCATCTCGAGGGTGTATCCGTGCCACATATCGAAAGCGTCGGATCTGGTTTGGCGGTAGGCGTTAGCTGACATGCGGTAGCGGCGAGCGCAGAAAGCAATATAGATCTAGGCGTGGGTGTCAAGAAACCGCTGCGCCTGGCGCGGGGATTTGAACCGCCCCATTAGCTTTTCGCGTCTCTTTGCGGCCCGGATCATGGCGCAGGATATCTATGTTTAGAGTGTTCGAATGCGGCATAGATCAGTAACACTAAAACTATTGGCCAAAAAATAGCATTGAGAAAAGGAATAGTTGCTCTTCTAAGCGCGCTCTGGTTGTTGACTGAAAGCTCCCAATACGCACCGATCCAAAATATTACAGCAACACATAAAAATACCAGCATAACAAAACCCCAGTCTCCTACGCGGAGAGATTATTGCCGGTGAGAAAATCTTGCTTAGCCAATAAGACAGCCTCTAGTTGAATTTATGTTCTTCCGGTTGTCAAGAGTAAAAAATCAACGGACTGTAATTGACCTTCAGGCAAGGCTATTCGATCAATAAGAATTAAGTATTATTGTCAATATCTATTCTAAATAAACAGGATCAATACACTGAAGCGTGCAGAGACTGAATTGCCGTTCAAACCTAAACATCAATGATGCTTAAAGAATGATCTGTTCGGTGTCGCCTTCGCCGAGCGCGACGAGCTTTGCAAAATAGAGCTCAGGATGGACCTGCACTGCTTTGCCGGACCCGTTAGCGCCGATCAACGCGGTGACGGGGTCTGCCAGTTCAATGGAGACGCCATCAGGTCCGAAACAATGGAAATTCTTTATGGCAATTGTATCGAGCTGCATCGGTTGGCTTCTCCCCCTCAGAGCTTGAGGGCCTTATTTTGATCATCATGTTCAAAAGCACTAGCCATCCGATTGATCTCGGCAGGTCGCGCGCCGAGTTCTTTTGCCGTTTCCCGCCAAGTAGAAGTCGCTGCAGCTACTTCCTTGATAATCAGGCGTGCAGCTTTAATCCCGAGGCCAAAATATTCTGAAGCACCTTCGAGCAGCTCGACCGAACACGTACCTTCATCGAGGTCGATATTTGTCGTCAGGACGCGGGCCTTGAGGTCGACTGGCGTTGGATTCAAGTCGTAAGCCGGCGAGAGTGTCCAGCCTTCCCTTCCTGCCCATAGGAACCCATGATTACGGAGATGGTCGTCCACGTTGGAGATCAGAACATTGAAAGCAACGCGCCTGTAGAGCTCAGCGGCATCTGTCTTTGCCTGCGCGCCTTGCCCTCCCAAAGCGTCGACAATCTCAGGGTAACTTCCGCGTTCCCCATCTCTCGAACCGGTCATAGACATAGCGGAAAGGAACGGAATTCGTTTGTTGCCCTCCCTGTCAAAACGTTTCGAAAGAAGCACGGCCTTACCGGTGACCTCGACAAGTTCGTGACTGGGGGTGTTGATCCCGGCACGTTCGGCAAGCCGAAGCGCGATCTCCTCCCAGGTCTCCATGCTGTATTCATCCGTCTCTTTCGGAAACTTCGCGATGGATAGATGACCATGTTGGTCGATGATCGATGCTTTGGGGCGCGCTCCGCCGAGTGAAGATCCTGGCGCAAAGATTAGTTGCAGGTCCTCATCGGTCTCCTCGTCTCGTAGGATGCGTTCGGTGACTTGTAGCAAGCGGCCGAGTTCGATGACGGCTGGAACGCCCGCCTGAATGGGAGCTTGGAACTCTTCTTCGCCCACGCGTCGAAAGCGCAGTGCACCCAGGCGGGTCTCATCAGCTACGCCAAGCAAGTAATCGGTTTCCGTAAGTGTTTGGACCTGCCTGCCTTCGCGGTCAGCGAGTCGTCGCTCCGCACGCTGCATCAAGCGACGCCCCCAGGTATCCGGGGCTGAGTCCCCGAGTGATCCGAAAATGGCTTGGCCTTGCGGTGGTGCAAACCCGCCGCGTGTCAATGCGAGGGCGGGCTCGATTGAGAAGCACTCAGGGTCATTGAGCCAGTCCTCGAAATATTCGAACACAACGGTTTCGTTCCCGCGAACCAGGTTGGCGTGGGCGATCCCGATCGGTCGGGTTTGTCCATGAAGATCAATATGAACTTCTATATCACTCACGGGAGGATCGCCCGGACTTGCTTTTGAGGTGAACCCGTCGGGGTAGGTTTGCGCTTGCGAGAGACTGACCTACTTTATCACGGCTTATGTCAGCGATGCTGCCAAGGTCATCCAGCAGGCCGAGAGCTTGCAGGACAGAGGCGTAAATCCCGATCCCGACATTCCAGTCGCCTGCCTCGATCTTCTGAAGGGTCGAGCGGGACGTGAAGGCGCGTTCTGCCACGACTGCCATGGGCAGTTTGCGTCGACGTCGTGCGTCGCGGATGTCCGACCCCAATTTGCGGAGCGTGCGTCGCACGGCAACAGAGGGATGGTGTGGAGTCGGCATAATTTGAAGCCTTCGCGCTACAGATTTGCAGATTATGTAGCATGAAGGCTACAAAATGTCTATTACCGCCGGCCCGTTCCCCATCCTCGGTCCCTTGTTGTTCTACTTTCGGACCTTTCGGCTTTTTCGTCGTCGTCGGATACTCGAACGGCAGAAAGAAATGGGCAACACGTATGTGGCCATGAGAGGGCGCCAAGGTGGGGTTTCACTCATGCTCTGTGTCGAAGTCGGCGACGCTAAACAAAACGGATAGGGGGGGATGCTTGATACAGGATTCTCCGAAAACCGGAGTATCGCTCTCTCTCTGCAATGGGAAGGCATAGTTGATTATCAGATCTTGCAAGACGACCGATGCGCCCGATCTTACTGGGAGTATGCATGAAGGCGTCCACGCCATCGCTGCGCGGGACTACACGCCTAAGTAACTCATAGCATGGAGCCCGGCGCCGATCCCTTCACAGGACTATATAGCGCGTGTGGCGGATGGCCGGACCGTTTTGGTCGCGGTGCCTGCCGGCGCAAGACCTGGTTCCGGGCAAAGTTCTTCCAACAATATCTGTTATTCTACCGCTTCAATAGCGGCTCGAAGGTTATCGTGGTGGTATGGGTTAACAACGACAAGACCCTGCGCACCTACGGAAGCAAGAAGGATGTCTATGCGACGTTCAAAGGAATGTTGGAAGACGGCAACCCAACTGACAATTTCGACGCGCTCCTCGGAGAAGCTGCGGCGGCAAATAAGCGTTTCAGCTCCCGGCTAAGCGTGGACTTGGACTGGCCCAGCTGACCTGCAATGTCATCAAGACTGTGACCAAGGCCTCTTTTCGAAAAAATCCGGCAGCGCTCTTCCAAATCAAGGTGTCTGTACTGTCTTCCCATGCCAACTGCTCAAATAGCAGGTGTTGCACCTCGAATCTGAATACATCCGGTCAATATCGAGCGCCTTTAGGACCGGCGAAAGCATAAATTCTCCTCAGACATCGTCGCATTGCATCTGGCTTCATCACGCAGAAGAAAATGATCTTTGTTTGTTCCTGAAAACGCCCAAATGTGTAAACTCGGACCTCCTTGGCCAAGTATGCCTATTCTCGATGGCTTCAGGTCAAAAATAAAATTCCATAATCCCAATAAAGTGAAGCCGCCCTTGATAGGCATTTCGCGCACTACATACCCGTGCTACGGTTCTGCAGTATAATATGGAGCTTTTTATGGTAGCGGCGGCTAGGCGCAGCGCATCTTTACCGCTGTATCCCGAAACGCTTGATCAGGCAAAGGAACTTGGGATCAACGTGACAGAAGTCGCGGAAGATGCGCTGGAAAAAGCGGTCTCAGCGATGAAACATAAGAGATGGCTAGAAGAGAATTCAGACGCGTTTGACGCACAACGTGAGTGGCATGAGCAAAACGGACACCCGTTGGCTGACATTGTCGCTGGTCCAGTTAGTGCGGCCTGGAAGAGCTGAACCGCTTTGGTGCAGCGGAATACAATTGTGTGTTCGTGGTTGTTATCGAAAGCGACCATCCTCCGCCTGACCCGGCCGTGGTCGTTGCTCATTTGCCGTCTAACTATCCAGCAGTAAAATATCTGAATCCAGTCCTGGAGCATGAAAGTAAGCAATTGGTTCTTGCAACCCGCCTGATTGCAGCCGTGCGACGGTCGAATTTGCGACGAGCCGGGAACATCAAGGATCAAAGTGAACTGATCACGCGTACGACCGATGTTCTCATCTCCGGTATCTAACTCTGACGCTTGGTTCTTTGGCGAATAGATCAAAAATATTCCATAAGATAGATTATCGGTGGAAGGCTTGTAGGCGCCGGGCTAAAATGTCTCACATTCGCAATTCAAAAATGTCACGCTCCCCGTGTTCTTTGGGATGTTGG
>NZ_JASHII010000012.1:0-76397 GCF_030733765.1 Roseibium sp. MMSF_3247 | reverse complement strand
GGGATGGAGCAGTCCGGTAGCTCGTCAGGCTCATAACCTGAAGGTCGTAGGTTCAAATCCTACTCCCGCAACCAAATACAAAAATGGCCGCCTTTTGGGCGGCCTTTTGTGTATTCGGGCGGCCGATACTGGTGAGACCCTCAGCCCGCCACATCAAGCAGAACTCCGCCTGACGCTAAAGCGCATAAAAACAAAGCCTAATCAGAAAACATAGCTATTCGAATCAAGGCCTAGCTTCGATTCAAGACCTAAAATGCATCAAAGTGGCCGAACATCTACGGCGTGAAAGCTGCTTTGGTCGCCGGAAGATCGCAAAACGCCTTTGACGGGGGCGACATCCGAATAGTCGCGGCCATAGGCAACGACGATATGGTCCGAACCTGCAAAGCAGGCGTTCGTCGGATCGTATTCAATCCAACCGGTCTCTATGCCACACCATGCACAAACCCAGGCATGCATGGCGTCGGCGCCCTCGAGGCGCGGCTGACCGTTTGGGGGTGTTGTTCTCAAGAAGCCGGACACATAACCGGCCGGGATACCAAGCGATCGCAAGCTTGAAATCATGATATGGGAAAAGTCCTGACACACACCATGGCGTTGTGAAAACGCCTCTGCAGGTGGTGTGGACACTTCGGTTGCCTCCGGATCAAAGCGCATTTCCTCGTGCAACGCTTTGCCAATGGCTTTCACGATGCTCATGGTGGAAAGCCCAGTGCTTGCGTGAGATTTGGCAAATGCCGTTATGGCTGGATCCGCCGGAACTCTTGGAGAAATACCCGTATAGTGCGCCGGTGCGACGGCGGTTAGGTTCCGGTTCGCCAATACCTCCTGTTCAAGCGTTTGGAGATCCGGTGAGAAATCGAGACTGGCAGCAGGTTGAAGCCGTTCAACAGTCGCTTTGAGAGACACTTCAATCTTGTCGATTGGCTCGTGAAACACCAGGACCGTCATGACATTGCCGAAGAAATCACGGGTATCGTGTCGTTCCTGAGGCTTGGGCTCAATAGTCAGCAATCTGGAGGGGACGGTCTGTTTGTCCGGGACGTCGGAGGGCAAAAGCCGGACAAGGGTTCGGGCGTGTTCAGAAGGCGCACCATAATCATATCCGACAGTCAGGCGAATTTCGTAGCGCATCAGTTTTCGTTCCGACTCTAGATCAGATAATTAGTTGTCAAACGGTCCGAGACTTCGGATAGACGTATGCGAACGCGCTCAAGGCGCCGAGCGTTCATTTCCGATGGTGAGGCGACAGACAGCTGCGCTTCCAGTGGCAGCAAGGCCCTGAGAACCGGCGACACCCGGCCGCTAATCCTTGCATTCGGCAGATCCTCTGCAATGCGCCGCATGGCTGTGACCTGAAAGAGAATAGCGCGGGGATTGCTGGCATCGAGAGCCAAGAGGTCGGTGACGGTTTCGTTTGTTGGGTCAATACGATACCGGCGCTGATGGGTGATCACGCTGTCAGCATACTCAAGAGCGACATCCGGGAAACCGGGTCCTGCATCATCTCCCGCAAATGCCATCAACACGCCGGCCGCCCCATCTGCGCGTTCTATCGCCCGGCCGAGCGTCAGGAACCGCCAACCGGAGGTCCGGTGCATATTTTCATGCACAAGGCCTTTGAAGCCGGTGATCTTTCTTAAAAGAATGCCAAGTGCTCTCGCCGTGTCGTCTCCACGGGCAAGGTCCGGGGTCAGATCTTTCAAACTGTTGGTGAGATCGGCGAGGGCAGCCCAACCATCTATGGAAAACCGGTCGCGGACTTTGCCCGCAGACACCCGGGCAGCGCTCAAGGGTGGGTTCAGAGCGGTGATGACGGCCTCATCAGGATCGAGCGACAGCAGTCGAAGCTGTTCTGCGATTTGAACAAGTCGCGGATCTTGGTCATATCCTGCCTCGGCAAGCCGCAGGTGATAGCCGCGCAGCAGTCGGATCACGCCTTCAGCTCTTTCTATGTAGCGCCCGAGCCAAAAGAGATTGTCCGCCGCCCGGCTGGGCAAGACGCTCGGCCCTTGACGCCGGAAGTTTTTGGCGTCGTAAAGCGTCTCCTGCCGGACAGCGCTGTCTCTCATGACCCAGACGTCTGCGACAGACCCGCCTCGTTGCATGGAGAGGGCTGTGGCATCGCCGCCGCGGCCGATACGGGCATAGCCTCCGGGTAGAAATACCCACCCTTCGGCCGTACGGGCAGCAAAGACACGGATGCTCATGGGGCGGGGGACAAGCCCGTCGCCATCCCAGACCGGTGTGGTCGATAGGGTTACGGCCTCTTGTCCGACAAGCTGACCGGCGCCGGTGTCTATCCAGGTCGAGAGGGCCTCGGGCGTTTGCAGAGCTGGGTCGTGTCTTGGACCATCTGTCCGGCCGATATCGAAGGGAAGGGCTCTGCTGAAGGCTTCCCCGACGAACAAGTCTTCTGCGTTGGCTTTCACATAGTCCCGCTCGGCGGCTTGTCCGCACCACCACGTTGCCAGATTTGGGATTTTGAGATGTTCACCCAATACCACATCGGCGATCTGCGGCAGGAATGCCATCAAGGCTCTGGTTTCAAGGATCCCGGAGCCGAGGCTGTTGACCAGATTCACATTCGAGTGGCGAACCGCATCCACTAGTCCAGGTGTTCCAAGGTGAGATGTCTCATCAAGTTCCAACGGATCCGCGTATGACGCATCCAGCCGCCGCCACAGAACACTGACCGGTTTGGGGCCGGACACTGTCCGCATTTGAACCGTGCCGTCCTGCACAAGAAGATCTGCGCCCTCCAGAAGTGTCAGTCCGAGATAACGCGCAATGTAAGTGTGTTCAAAGTAAGTATCGTTGCCCGGACCCGGCGTCAGGATCGCAGTGCGCCCCCCCTCAGTCGAAGGCAAGTCATCCATGGCATCGCGAAAGGCGCGGAAAAAGCCTGCCAACCGCTGTACCCTGGACTGAGGAAACGGTTCGGGAAACACCCGTACAGTCGCCATCCGGTTTTCCAGCGCAAAACCAGCGCCGGATGGGGCTTGTGTTCTATCGCCCAGCACCAGCCAGGAGCCGTCCGGGCTGCGGCCGATTTCGAACGCCAGAAAATGGAGATGGTGGCCTGAAGCCGGTGTCAATCCGACGAGCGGCCGGTGCCATTCCGGGTTTTGTGCGACAAGCTCTGCAGGCAAATGGCCATCGCGAACCAGGGCTGCGTCACCATAAAGATCGGCCACCACCCGCTCCAAGAGCTCAGCGCGTTGCGTCAGCCCTTCACAGATCTCTGCCCATTCTCTTTCATGCAGGATCACCGGAATATGGCTCAGGGGCCAGTCGCGTTCTTGGTGAGGGTCAGTGCTGTATTGGCGGAAAAACACTCCGGCATCCCGCAGGTATTGATCTCCGCGAGCGAAACAGGCCGTGATCTCCGGCTGCGACAGTTGCGACAGTTGCTCAATGAATGGCCCCCAAACCGGGCGCATCACGCCATTGGGGTCAAGCAGCTCGTCAGCGATACCGGACTGGAGGGCATAATCCCGCAACAAGGGATTTGTTGCCGAAAGGGTTTCTTGTGCGGGCGTGGTCATATCAACCCGCCTTGCCGCCGCAGATCCAGCGTCATTGGGAACTCCGGATGCGGCGCTTCCCATAAAGGTGCGTACTGTCCGGAGGAATGGCCAAACCCTTCGAACCGGGCAAGCCGGCGGGCTTCCGCTTCGTTGCCATTGACGGGAAACGTGTCGTAGTTTCGGCCGCCTGGATGCGCCACATGATAGACACATCCGCCGACCGGCCGCGATGACCACCGGTCATAGATGTCGAAGGTCAAGGGGGCGTTGACTGGCAGAACGGGGTGCAAGGCTTCGGCCGGTTGCCAGGCTTTGAAACGGACACCGCCAACATTGGTTCCCGCCGTACCGGTTTCGGTCATCGGTATGGGGCGCTGGTTGCACATGATGGCATACCGGTCCTTGAAGGCGGTCGTCATCTGCACTTGAAGGCGCTCCACCGAGCTGTCGGTATACCGGACCGTTCCGCCAATTGCTCCGGTCTCGCCAAGGACATGCCACGGTTCCAGGGCCTGCCGGATCTCCAGATGAACGCCTTCGACATCGACCGCACCACAGAACGGGAAGCGGAACTCGGCTTGGGCTTCATACCAGGCAGGATCGAGTTCGAAACCATGGTCTTTCAAATCCGCAAGAACGGAGAGGAAATCCCGCCAGACAAAATGCGGGAGCATGTATCGATCATGAAGAACCGTGCCCCAGCGCACCGGCTGGCCCGTCACCGGTTTCGCCCAGCACCGTGCAATGATGGCGCGCAAGAGCAGCTGCTGTGCAAGGTTCATGCGCGGGTGCGGCGGCATTTCGAAGCCCCGGAACTCTACAAGTCCTAAACGGCCGGTTGGGCCATCCGGGGAATAGAGCTTGTCGATACAGATTTCTGCACGGTGGGTGTTGCCGGTGACATCCGTCATCATGTTCCGGAGCAGGCGGTCAACAAGCCAGGGCGGCGTGTAATCTCCAGTGCCCGGTCCGGCAATCTGGGACAAAGCGATTTCCAGCTCGTAAAGAGTATCGTGGCGGGCCTCGTCGATCCGTGGAGCCTGGCTGGTGGGGCCGATAAACAGGCCGGAAAACAGGTAGGACAATGACGGGTGACGTTGCCAAAGCAAGATCAGTGACTTGAGGAGGTCCGGGCGCCGCAAGAATGGACTGTCTTCCAGCGTCGCACCGCCGACGACAACATGATTTCCGCCGCCGGTACCCGTGTGCCGGCCATCAATCATGAACTTGTCCGCCCCCAAGCGGCATTGTCGGGCCTCTTCGTAGATCGCCTCCGTCGTCGCGACGCAATCGTCCCAGCTTGCAGCGGGATGAATGTTGACCTCCAGAACGCCGGGGTCTGGAGCGACCCGGACGACGTTGAGCCTTGGGTCATTCGGCGGTCCATATCCTTCGATATGAACCTTGAGGCCGAGCTGTTCTGCACTCAGCTCTGCGGCGGCGAGAAGCTCGAGATACTCTTCAAGACGTTCGACGGGCGGCATGAAGATGCACAGCTGGCCTTCCCGGAGTTCGATCGCCAGCGCGGTTCGGACGGATCCATCTGATGGATCGACCCCTCCTTGCGGGACAACAGTTTGAACTTCCCCGGTTTCCCGTTGTGTCTGTACCGGTTGGGAATGCTCAGCACTGGTCTCCGGCAAAAGCTCAGCTTTTTCCTTCTCCTCTGCGGCGAGCCGGTCAATTTCCTCCTGAATGGCACGCCGGCGTTTCTGCGTGAGCTCATCCTGATAGTCCGGCAGGGCAGCAGTTTGCAGGGAAGGGTCCGCCGTGTACGTGTAGGGATAATCAACAGGCCGGATATAGGGCAGGGATCCAAGCGGCAACCGGAAACCGGCAGGGCTGTCGCCTGGAACAAGGAACAGGTGGCCCCGGCGCGACCGCCAGCGTTCAGACCGCCATTTTGGCCCTGTGCTTTTGCTCTGCCAGCTCTGGACCGGCAGCACATATCCGACCGCGGTTTCAAGGCCACGACCAAAGACGCGTGCAAACCGGGCCCGCTCTTCGGCATCTTTTAGTTTTGGATTCTGTGGCGAGAGGTTCTCCGGAAGGTTTGCTTCCTTCACGATCCATTCGGCTGGATCTTCAAAGACTGGTTGAACATGTTCCTTCGGCAGGTCGAGATGTTCGGCAATCGCTTCAAGGAGCGCTCCTGCTTTGGATGGATCTTTGACGGGCTTGCTGTCCTCAAGCGCGATCAGGTCCGGGTTTTTCCAGATCTGCGCGCCGTCTGTCCGCCAAAACAGCGAAAACGTCCAGCGTGGCAGGGTCTCTCCTGGATACCATTTCCCTTGCCCGTAGTGCAGGACCCCGCCGGGCGCGAACCGTTCGCGCAGGCGGCGGATCAACTGATCGGCCAACCCCCGTTTTGTCGGTCCGACGGCGGCGGTGTTCCACTCTGAACTTTCAAAGTCATCAATGGAGACAAAGGTCGGCTCCCCGCCCATTGTGAGCCGGACATCTCCGGCTGTCAGAGCCTCATCGACATTTCGTCCGGTTTGAAGAAGCCGCTCCCATGCGTGATCGGAGAAGGGTTTTGTAATTCTTGGATGCTCGGAAACACGGGCGATGTTCATGTCGAACTTGAAGTCGGTTTCGGCAAATGTGGCCGACCCGGAAATCGGAGCCGCGTTCTTGTAATGGGGTGTTGCCGCAAGCGGGATATGGCTCTCACCGGTCAAAAGGCCGGATGTCGGATCAAGACCGATCCATCCCGCGCCGGGAATATACACCTCCACCCAGGCATGGAGATCCGTGAAATCATGGTCTGTGCCGGAGGGGCCATCCAGAGCCTTCAGATCCGGTTTCAACTGGATCAGGTAGCCGGAGACGAACCGTGCAGCAAATCCGAGATGCCTGAGCACCTGAACAAGCAGCCAGCTTGAATCCCGGCACGATCCGGACCGTTTGGTGAGGGTCTCCTCAGGCGTCTGAACGCCTGGCTCAAGACGGATTGTATAGTCGATTTCCTCCGAGACCCTGTGATTGAGGCCAACCAAGAAATCGATCGTGCGGGTTTCATCCAGACCGATCGACCCGATGAACTTTGCCAGCTTCGGCCCCTCTGCCTCCGGTGTCCTGTAGATGACCAGATCGTCTTTTAGGTCCGCATCGTACTCGAATGGCCAATGCTCGGCGCGATCTTCAACAAAAAAATCGAACGGATTGTAGACGGTCATGTCCGCAACAAGATCAACTTCGATTTTGAACTCCCGAACCGGTTCCGGGAACACGAAACGGGCGAGCCAGTTGCCGTATGGGTCTTGCTGATGATTGACGAAATGGCCACCCGGAGAAACCTTCAGGCTGTGCGAAATCACCCGCGTCCGGCTGTGCGGCGCCGGTCTCAGCCTGACAATCTGCGGTGAAAGTGTCACCGGCCGGTCATAGGCATAGTGGGTTAGGTGATAAAGACTTGCATGAATGGCCATGGAGTGCTCGTGTCGCGCGGGAGGTGACCTGTACTATGGCAGAGATAAATTGCTTTGCACAAGGACTGGAGCCAGCTGCCAACTGAACGCAACTGCAGAAAAAAGCGGCAGTCTCTGAGCCCAAAGCCGTTTCACTAGCGCAAACCTTTATTGAGTATCCACCTGGTCGGTATGTCGCGAGTGCAGGTTATCGCCGTGGAAAATCAATCCTTGTCCGGATCCGGGATCCAGCCGACAGCCACACGGCCCTCCGTTTCAAAGGGAGAGGCCACGGCACGCGCGGTGATCAACGCTTTAAGCTCCAGAGCGGTCAGGTCTTGGTCTTTTTCCAGAAGCCGGGCGGCAAGTGCGGCAAGGCGCGGGACGGCATAGCTGGAGCCGGATGTGACGCCAGCGGCTCCCCGGAAATCGGTAACCGCGATGTTTTCCGCAGGGACCATCAGGTCGACGCTGGCTCTGCCCCAGTTTGACCCCGGCGCCAATCGGCCAAAGCCATCTGCCGAGGTGACCGTCAGAATGTTGTCCAGATCGAGCGCCGCGGGATAGACCGGTTGTGCATCGATATTGCGGCCATTGTTGCCAGCTGACACGATGGCCAAGATGTTCTGGTCTTTGATTGCTTCGGCGAAGTCCGTCCAGTCTTTCTCTGAATTGCTTCCGAGTGGCATCGCAAGAATACGGATCTCGTCGTCGAGTGCACGGGCAACAATATCGGCCATCCGGCTCATATCCGGGCGCGGATACCGGAGAGGAACCAGAGCCGCATTTGGCGCTTCGCGTGCGAATACGGAGGCGACCGCTGTGCCGTGGCGCACCGGGAGAAACGCACCCCTGGAGGTGTCGCCATCATAAGGCCAGGGGTCCATATCCCAAAAGTCGTATCCAATCGGAGCGCCGTCTTCGTCCCGCGCCAGCCGATTGCGAAACAGGGACAGGTCATAGGCAAGTCCGGAGTCAACAAAAGCCACCCGCGCGCCGCCGGGATCTGTGCCATCAGGCCACGGGGCTTGAAGAGTCTCTGTCCAGCGAAGGGTTTCCATGTCGCCCTCGAGCTGATCCATCAGAACCCACGGCTCATCTTCGAAGCGGATCTTGCGGGCAGACCGCACCACACAGCTGCCATCTGCAATCGCAAGAAGGCTGGGAAGAAGCGTATTGCTATCGTTCCGATAGTAGGTGGCTCTGATTTGGCGGGGAGATCCTCCTGCGAGGCGGATTTCAACGGTCAGCTCATCACCAGCGGGCAAAACCAGGCGGATGTCCTGCTGTGCCGGCGGGCCGGAGGCTGGGAGGCTCGTTTCGTTGAGCAGCCAGCTTTGCGGAACTGCGTTTTGAATTGAAAAGCCGGTTGGAGGCGTGTCAGCACAGACGGATGATATCGCCCGTTCCAAGACCGTCTTCGCGGGCTGACCGGACAGTTCTTCGGCTTTGGTCTCCGGACTGCCAAGCAGAAAGCTTGCAAGGACGGAAAGGATGGTTCCGGACCAGCTCGTCTTGGTGATGTAAGAAATCATGCAAGTCTCGTCCGATCACAGGTCCTGCGGATCTTGACTGCCTTTCGACGTCTACTTGTCCTTGCTCACACTCCGCCAAGCGGCAAAGGCGATGAGAACAAAGACCAGTGACAACAGCAAATGACCAATTTCCGGTCCGGTCAAGCCGAGCATGTTTGTCTCTGTGCCTCCAACATCGGCTGGGTTGTCCCAAATCCATTTCTGGTGTCTGCCGAATCCGGCGTACATGTCGTTCGCCGGATCAGCCGAATAGCAATTACGACAGCTATATGGAGCGGATGGTGGTCTCCGCCAGTGCCGCTTGGGCGACCCGTATCTGAATTGCGAAGCCCGGCCTTATGCGAGTGGCGCCTGTCCGGCGAGCCGGCCGAGGACTACGGCACTTAAGAGTCCGTTGCCGGACAGATACCCGCTGTCACCGCGGCCCGAAACGCCGCACGCCGCGCCGCCGCAAGCATGAAGATTGGGTATCGGTGTTCCGTCTGTCTTTAGGACACGTGCATATTCGTCGGTTCGCAGGCCGCCCTGTGTGTGAAACAGGGCACCGGTCACCCGGACACCGAAATAGGGCGGGGTTAGCTGTGTGTCGCCAAACTTGCGGCCAAAGCCATCTGTCTCATTCATTGGCAGGCTTGAGATTGTGGCGGTCAGATTTCCCGCCGGGAGGCCGAGCTGGTTTGCAAGGCCTTCAAGTGTCTCGCTGACCTTGATCGCGCCTGCCGCTTCGGCGTTCTTGAAGTCCTCAAACTGGCGGGCGATCTTCGCAATCCGGCCGTCAAAAATCGTAAAGGCTTCCCCGCCTGGTTGGGCCAGCACCGCACGGGCAGCTTCCGAGTAACCTTGAGATTCATCCCAGAAGCGCTCCGCTTCCCGGTTCACCTGGACGCCGCCGCTTGTGATCACCGCCCATGTGATCAGGATCCCGTGCGGATGCGCAACGTTGCCGTGGCCCTGGTAGGCGCCAAGATGCGCCATATCCGCGCCGATGTCTTTTCCCCAGACGATGGCTTCCCCGCGATTGCCGTCGTGGCCAAACCAAAGTCCGTCGGCTATGTCCGGCATGAACTGGCTGACAAGATCGCGGTTTCCGCCGAAACCATTGCAGGCCAGGATCAGCTTTTCACATCCGATGGTCTCCAGTCCGCCATCGGGGCGTTGAACGGTCACACCGGTAATCCGACCCTGATCCGTATGAAGCTGCACCGCGCGCCGTTCACAGATGATGTCGATGCCTCGGGTCTCGCAAGTTGAGCGCAGGCTGTCGATGAGTTCAATGCCGGACCGGGTGGGGAGGCCATGCATTCTGTGCCGGGAATGACCGGGGTAATCGAAGTTGGTTATGACCGAAAACGGCAGGCCGTGCGTTTCACTCAGCCAGTCTATGGCCGGGCCAGACTGTTGGGTCAGGAGATCTACCAGCGCCGGATCATTTTCCTGCTTTGCCTTAGCTTGAATGTCTTGTGCAAAAAGGTCTGCGCTGTCTGCGACACCCGCTGCCTTTTGAATACTGGTTCCAGCAGCCGGTATGAGCCCTGCGGAGAGCGCCGTGGATCCGCGCGGGATGGGATCCGCCTCCACCACAAGAACGGATTGCCCGGTCTCTTGAGCGGACAGTGCTGCAACGAGACCGGCTGCACCGGCCCCAATGATCAGGGTCTCACAGTCCAGATCAAACGCGGCCGGCGCCGGTGAAACCTCAACGGTCACTTGGGTCATAGCTTGAACCCTTCGCCAGCATATCAGCGGTTCCGATGACGCCATTCAGGCCGTCGAAATCGAACATCCGGTCTTTGAACGGCCGGTTGCTGCCGTTTGCACGTAGGCTGGCGTAGTACTCTTGTGCTGTCTTGGCCAATGCCCGCACGATGCCGCCTGGGAAAATTACGATGGAAAAGCCTTGAGCTTCCAGATCGGAAGCGCCGGAAATGGGCGTTGCGCCGCCTTCCACCATGTTTGCCAGAAGCGGCACCCGGCCTGCGAATTGGGTTGCGACTTCGGTCAATTGTTCGCGCGATTGGGGCGCTTCGATGAAGAGAATGTCTGCGCCTGCTTCCAGATAGGCTCCAGCTCGGTCGATGGCAGCTTGAAATCCTTCCACCGCAATGGCGTCCGTCCGGGCAATAATCAGGGTTTCCTCTGAGGCTCGTGCGTCCGCCATGGCCCGAACCTTCCCAGCCATCTCAGCAGCAGAGATCAGGGATTTGTCGGCAAGATGCCCGCAGCGCTTCGGATAGGTCTGGTCTTCGACCTGTAGCGCAGTTGCCCCGGCGCGCTCATAAAGCCGCATGGTTCTTTGAGCGTTCAGCGCGTTCCCGAACCCGGTATCGGCATCGATAATCACCGGTAGGTTGGTCCGATCGGCAATCAGCGCCATCGTGTCCGCCATCTCCGTAAAGGAGGAGAGGCCGATGTCCGGGCGGCCCAAACGGGTGTAGGCGACAGCGGCACCGCTCAAATAAAGGGCTTCGAACCCGGCGGCTTCGGCAAGCGAAGCGGTGAGGCCGTCATAAACACCGGGGGCGATGACAATCTCGTTTTGCTGCAGGCGTTTCTTGAGGCTCATGCCGCCACCTCCGGCCAATCGGTTGTCATGGTGTCCAGCAGGTCGGCACACACCATCTGATGGGTCACGGTCGCCAGAGACAGCAAGGTTGCCTCGTGCACATCGTTCTTGAAGGCAGCGGACCCGTCCGTCAAAAGAACGGTCTCGATATCGCGCAGATGAGCGTCGCGCAGTGTGGACGCGACACCTCCGTTGGTGACGATCCCGCCAACGATCAGCTTGTCGATGCCAACAGCGCGCATGATGTATTCCAGTCGTGTCTGGTAAAAGGCGGAATAGGCGACTTTTTCAACGACGAAATCAGCTGGAAAGAGTTCATCGACCAGCGTATGGCCGAAGCTGCCCGGTGCAAAATCGCCTTTGCCGAGGAAGGGCCGTAGGACTTTCAGGTGTGGGGAGATCAAAGGCTCGCCCGACGCATTCGGGACCAGTGTGAATTGCGCCGAAATGTAGTGGCCTTCACGTGCCCGTAAGGCCTTCACCAGAGGCGCTATGCGGTCTGGCAATGCCGCGATGCTGTCAGCCGATTGCCCGGCGCGCCCATACGCGCCCTCGGGATGTAGAAAGTCGTTCTGCAGATCAATGGTCAGGATCGCCGTTCGCTTTGGATCCCACGTTTTCAGATCAATCATGACGTGCTCTCCAAGGGCTCGAGAATGGTGTTGCCAAAGGCGTCCACATGCGCTTGCAGATCGGGCTCAACCAAAACGGTTGTATCCGGCTGCACCAGGATCGCCGGCCCATTGATCACCGTACCCGCGGGCAGAGAAAGGCGGTCGTAGATCGCTGTCTCGTACCAGGAAACCCCGAAATGCACCTTGCGGGTCGATTTGGGTTCCGCATTTCCGCCAGCTGAAGGGGCAAGCGTTTTCAGATCGAATTTTGGACGTTTTCCGGTGACGGCGGTGCGCAAGTTCAAGATCCGGCGCACGCCGTTGTTCAGGAGGCGGCCGAAGGCGGATTTGTAAGCCGCATCAAAAGCGGCTTCGATATCTGCCTTGCTAGGAGTTGTTACCTGGCCATCACGCACGGTCACTGAAATCGGTACGGAGACCGTGTGCGTCTGACCGATATAGGCCATGTCCAGTTCAAAACTGATGTCGCGGGCTTCGAACGTTGTGCGTGCAGCATCCAGAAGTCCCATGCCGCTATCGACATGGGTTTGCATGTGTTCCGCCAGCGCATTTTCGTCGAGGGCATCTACCAGCGAGTTGATGGTCTGAACGAAGTCCTGGCGCATATCCGCGATCACGCAGCCCATGGCCGAGGTGACGCCGGGATAGCGAGGCACGATAGCCTTGGCGATCCCGACTTCAGCAAGCATTGCGCCCGCATGAAGCGCTCCGCCACCGCCAAAAGGCATGAAGGCAAAGTTCTTCGGATCAAAGCCGCGCTCAATGCTGACCAGGCGAATGGCTCCAGCCATACGGGAATTGGCAACCCGCATGATGGCCTCTGCCGCCTGTAACGTGTCGAGGCCAAGGGGCTCTCCGACATGAATATCGATCGCCTTGGCGGCCGCTTCGACGTCCAGCCGGTCCAGCTTTCCTCCGATGGGGCTCTCCGGATCAATACGGCCAAGAACAACGTTTGCGTCTGTGACAGTCGGCCGGTCATTTCCAAGTCCATAGGCAACGGGACCAGGGTTGGAACCTGCGCTTTCCGGCCCAATGTTCAAAAGACCGCCCTTGTCGACCCAGGCAATGGATCCGCCGCCCGCGCCGATCGTGGTGATCTCGATCATGGGCGTGCGGACCACCATCCCGAAGTCAATCGAGGTCTGGGGAGACAGCATCGATTGCCCGTCGGAAATCAGGGACACATCAAAACTGGTGCCGCCCATGTCTCCGGTGATGACATTGTCGAACCCGGCTGATGAAGCAATGTAACCTGCGGCGATTACTCCCGCGGCCGGGCCGGAGAGCGCCGTGCGCACCGGTAGCTTGCAGGCCATATCAACAGCCATGACCCCACCGTTAGACTGAACGATCATGAATTCGCCGTCGAACCCGCCTGTCTTGAGTGCCTGTTCCAGGCGGCCAAGATATCCGGACACTTCCGGCTGCAGGTAAGCGTTCAGTGTCGTTGTCGAAAACCGCTCAAATTCGCGGATTTCGGGCAAGATTTCCGAGGACGCGGACACATGGGCATTCGGCCAGATCTCCCGGACTGCAGCCACAGCGGCCTTTTCATTGTCCGGATTTGCATAGGCGTTGGCGAAAAGGATTGCGACGGCCTCGCAGCCTTGCGCCTGGAGCTGCTGTGCGGCAGCGCGGACGGCATCAAGATCCACTGGGGTGCGAATGGTTCCATCTGCCAGGGTTCGTTCCGGCACCTCAAGACGATTGCGCCGGTCGACAACCGGTTCAAAGTCTCCGCGAAGTCCCCAGGTGCGCGGCCGGTCCCGGCGGCGCATCTCCAGAACGTCCCGCAGACCTTCCGTGCAGATCACCCCGGTCGGCGCGCCTTTGCGCTCAAGAAGTGCATTGGTTCCAGCCGTGGTGCCATGAACAACCACTGAAATCGTTGACAAGTCATCGACCTGCTTGCCGATGCCATCAAGGAAACCACCGGATTGATCCGGGCGGGTCGTCGGAACTTTTGCAACGGCGGCCGTGCCATCGGCTTCATTGAGAACAAAGACGTCCGTGAATGTTCCGCCGACATCAACACCAATCATCCGTCCGCTCATTGGGACACCTCCCGCCAAGCCGTACCGTAATTCTTGTCGGCCGCATCTGAGCTGATCAGACCACGTGCCACGTCACGGGCGATGTCGCCCGGTTGACGGTTTTCTGCCTTGCCGTATCCGCCGCCGCCGGGCGTTTCCAATCGGACAGCTTGGCCCTGGCGCAACTTGATTCCGCGCATTTTTGAGGCGAGCGGAGGTGTTTTCCAACCGTCATCCTGTTCATAGGTGAATTGGTTGAGCTCTCCGTCATATCCGTCCGCAATGCCTTTTGGCGCAAACCGGCCACGTTCTCCGAAAAGGAAGGCCTCGGCCCCGTTTTCTTCCAAGACTTCGATCTCGTAGATTGCGCCCATGCCACCCCGATGAGCCCCTGCACCGGCGCTGTCTGGACGCAGGGCCCACTGGCGGAACATGACCGGATAGGCGGCCTCGAGAATTTCCATTGGCGGAATGGTCGCCGTTGAAATCGGAGCGTTGCCGTGGTTCAGGCCGTCGCTTTCCAGCGAACCGCCATGGCCACCGCCATAAAAGCTGAACATGACCCAGGGCTTGCCGTCGCTTTTCTTGCCTGCAATCGACAGGGCGTTGATCGTCCCATAAGCGTTCGCGACAACCCGATCCGGTGCGGCCTTCGCAAAGGCTGAGAAGATCACATCGATCATGCGGAGAATGGTTTCGGTATAGCCGCCGGTTGGAGCCGGAAATTCAGCCGACAACAACGACCCTTCCGGCACATTGACCGTGATTGGGCGCATCACGCCGGCGTTTGCGGGCAGGGCCGGGAAAATGTGCTTGATCGCAACGTAGGCCGTCGCAACGGTAGTCGGTAGTGCGATGTTGACCGGGCCGGCGCATTGTGGCGCGGAGCCGGTGAAATCCAGGGTCAGGTTATCGTCCTTGATTTCCAACGCGACGCGGATTGCCAGCGGCTCATCGGTAATGCCGTCATTGTCGAGAAAGTCTTCCGCTTCCCAGCGCCCATCCGGTAGGTCAGTCAACTCAGAGCGCATCAGCGCCTCTGCGCGATGACCAAGAGCGTCCAGAGCGCCGCTTACGGTCGCGACTCCATATTCATCGAGCAATTCGTCCATGCGTTTGACGCCAAGATCGAGCGCGCCCAGCTGGCCATTGAGATCGCCCATGGCCGATTGGGGCAGGCGTGTGTTGCGCAGGAGAATGTCGATGATGTCCTGATTGACCACGCCACCACGCGCCAAACGCACCGGGGGCAGGACAAACGCTTCCTGAAAGACTTCCGTAGCCGCCGGATTGTAGTTGCCCGGAACGGCCCCGCCAACATCATGCCAGTGGCCCACAGAAGCAAGGTAGCAAAACAGTTTGCCATCGCGAAAATAAGGGCGGACCAGCCGCATGTCCGACAGGTGCGTGCCGCCGATATGTGCGTCATTGAAGATGAAGATGTCGCCGTCTTTCAAATCCCCATCGGCGGCGGCTTTTTCGATCACGGCCTTGACCGCAAAGGACATCACGCCGACGAAAATCGGAAGTCCTGATTTTCCCTGGACCAGCGTGTCCCCGGTTTCCGCGTGATAAAGGCCGTGGCTGGCATCATGCGCTTCGGCAATAATGGGATTGAACGCTGCGCGGAAGAGCGTTGCGTCCATTTCGTCCGCAATCTGTTCCATGCGGCCGGCTAGAACCGATAAGGTTATCGGGTCGATCTCGCTCATGCGGTGGCCTTTACTTCTGCAATGTCGTTCCAAACGTCCTGGCGGGTAATTTTGCCGGCGACGACTTCGAACCGATCGATGAAACGAATGCCGTCAAAGCTGTCTCCATCCGGCCATTCGCCGGAGAGAGTGCCGCGGCAATAAACAACTGTGGCCGCTTCGCGGCTTTGCATGACATCGAAGCCGTCATAGGTTTTTTTCACGAAACGGTAGCGAGGCTTTGCCCAAGCGATCAGCTCGTCAAGCGTCCGGAGTGGACCGGTGCCCGGGAACTCCATTACGAAGTCTGTGCTGAGCATCGATTGCGCACGCTCCAGGTCCCTCGCCTCCATGGCGCTCAAGTACGCCCGGACAAGATCGCCCGCGTCAGGCAAAGCCGCAGCGCCTTGCCGGTGAACGCCGCCGCGGGAGTAGTCCTCGCCCTTTAATTCATGGATCAGGACGGTAATTGCTTCGGGTGGAGCCGGCACGACGAGACGTATGGCATCGGTCAAAGCCTCATGAAGCCGCAATTTTTCTTGCGGCTCGTAGCCTTGCAATACGTGCAATTCGACAATCGGCATACTGCCTCCCTACAGCAATTTGTATTACACATAATACAGCTTGAAAAAATATCTAATACAAAAAATGAAAATAATATCGGACCGGCAACTTGATATTTTAGTATCCAGCGATACCATTGAGCTTCATCCACGGAGGCTTGCGTACGTGAACAAGCATGCGAAATCGGTGTTGCCGGAAGGCGCAAAGGCGCGGCAGGTCTACCTGTCTCTCCGTGATCAGATTTCCGATGGCAGGTTTCAGGACGGGCAAACCCTCCCGGGCGAACAGAAACTCTCTGAGGTCTTTGGCGTATCGCGCGTGACAGTACGCCGGGCGCTTGATGCGTTGGCCGCCTCAGGCCTCATCATCCGGCGTGCTGGAAGCGGGACGACGGTCTCGACATCGGGTCAGCTGGACAAACCGGTCGCCATGAACCTTGCGACCCTGATGCCGCAACTTGTTGAAATGGGTCAAAGCACGACGGCGCGCCTTCTGTCCTTTTCATACGATGCTGCGCCGGATTTCGTGGCATCCGCTCTCGGGCTGCCGGGCGATGAACAAGTCCAGATCGCAACCCGTGTCCGGAGCACGAACCAGACACCTTTTTCGCACCTGACAACCTATGTCCCGGCTGAAATCGCTCGCAATTACTCGGAAAATGATCTGGCGACGACCCCGCTTTTCAAATTGCTGGAGCGTGGCGGTGTCCAGATCAAGGATGCTCATCAGTCGGTTTCCGCAACCCTTGCCGGCCCGGAAGTTGCCGACGCTCTCGAAGTTGCGGTCGGCTCTGCGCTTCTATCTTTGCGCCGCGTGGTCAAGGACGTCGATGGCAACGGTGTGGAGTATCTGGCGGGCCTCTACCGCCCAGATATGTTCCGGCTTGAGATGCCGCTGACCCGGGTTGGAGACGGCAATGCCCGCCATTGGGAGCCAGCGATTGGCAAGACGCCCGAGGAGGGTGCATGACAGCGGCCGCGACCCTTCTCGACAAGCTTTGGTCGTCGCACGAAGTGCTGACCCGTGAAGACGGGACATCGCTTTTGTGGGTGGACCGGCACCTTGTGCATGAAGGGTCCCATCATGCGTTCGCCAAACTGGCCGAGCGTGGTGCGGCCGTCGCTGAACCCGAATTGACCTTTGCCGTTGTTGATCACTATGCACCAACGCGCCACCGAGAATATATTGCGGATCCCAAAATCCGCCGCATGATTGAAACACTGCGCGCGAATGCGACACAGCACGGTTTGCGTCTGTTCGATCTCATGGATCCGGCGCAGGGCATCGTGCATGTCGTGGGACCGGAGCAGGGCCTGACCTTGCCAGGTTTGTTGATCAATTGTGGCGACAGCCACACATCGACCCACGGTGCATTTGGTGCACTCGCCTTTGGCATCGGAGCGACGGAAGTTGCTCATGTTCTTGCGACACAAACCGTCTGGCAGAAAAAGCCAGCGGCAATGCGCATCGTCGTCGACGGAAAACTGGCCGAGGGCATCAGCGCCAAGGATATTGCACTCAATTGGATTGCAAAACTTGGGTCCGACGGCGCACGGGGACACGCGATCGAATATGCCGGAAGCGCCATCCGGGACCTGTCTATGGAAGGGCGGATGACCCTCTGCAACCTTTCGATCGAAGGCGGCGGCCGCTTTGGCATGGTTGCGCCCGATGACACCACCTTTGCTTATCTCAAGGGACGGCCCTTCGCGCCAACCGGCGAAGCTTTTGAGAAAGCTCATGAAAAGTGGCAGAAACTGTGCTCGGACGAGGATGCGATCTTTGCCAAGGATGTGAGCCTGGCGGCAGAAGAGATCGCTCCAACAGTCACTTGGGGCACAAGTCCCGAACAAGCCTTGCCGGTCGGGGCAACGCTTCCTGATCCATCCCGTTTGTCAGAAGAAAAGCAAAAGGCTGCGCGCGACGCGCTGGATTATATGGGGCTGGCCGCCGGGCGCCCGATCGAAGGCACGCCGGTCGATCAGGTGTTCCTCGGTTCATGTACAAACGGGCGGATCGAAGATCTCCGCGCGGCCGCAGCTGTCCTTGCCGGACGCTCTGCGAAGGTGCCCGGTCTGGTTTCTCCGGGCTCAGCCCTTGTCCGCCACCAGGCAGAACAAGAAGGTCTGGACCAGATTTTTCGGGAAGCTGGTTTGGAGTGGTCTTCGTCCGGCTGTTCCATGTGTGTCGGCATGAACGGCGACATCGTTGCGCCGGGCAAGCGTTGTGCGTCTTCGACGAACCGGAACTTTCGCGGGCGCCAAGGCCCCGGTGCCCGCACGCATCTCATGTCACCGGCAATGGTCGCAGCCGCCGCTGTGACCGGCACCATCACCGATGTTCGTCCTCTCTTGAAAGGGAGGGCAGTCTGATGGCTGGCTGGACGGAACATCAGGGGCAAGCAGTTGCTTTGCCGGTTCACAACATCGATACGGATCAGCTCATCCCGGCCCGGTTCATGTCGACGCCACGGTCAGAGGGGTATGGACAGTTCCTCCTTTATGATCTGAGGCGTCTGGAGAGCGGATCGGAATGTCCAGACTTTCCGCTGAATCAGTTTCCTCAGGCCAGTGTCCTGATCGCAGGCCGAAATTTCGGCAGCGGCTCTTCGCGCGAAGCTGCGGTCTACGCTTTGGTGGATGCAGGTTTTCGGGCCGTTGTGGCACCGAGCTTCGGCGACATCTTTGCGAGCAATGCGGTCAACAACGGTCTGCTGCCAGCGCTCGTTTCCGAAGCCGATCTTGAGCGCTTGACGGGCGAACTCAACGAAGGCGGTGGTTCGGCACACATTCATCTGGAGCACGGACACATCATCGTCGGTGGGTCCGAAGTCCCGTTCTCACTCGACAACAGCTGGCGGACAAAGCTGATCAACGGGTGGGACGACATCGATCTGACACTGCAGCACGAACTCGCGATCGAGAAACACAAGCAAGATCGCAGAACAACTTCTTCCTGGGTTTGGCCCAACGCGGAAGACCAGAACTCTCAAGTAAATGAGAGCCAATAGCTGAGGGGCCAGCCTTGAAAACATAGGGACCAACAGAGGGACGTCCCGCAAAGTGGAGTGAGACTATGAAAAATATCCTCGTAGCTGGCTTGGTTGCCAGTGCATCACTGTTCACAGCGACCGCGCATGCGGAAGACAGGATTTCCGCGGTTCATGCGTTCCCGGAAACTTTGATTTACACCAAAAGCTTCCTGTCCTTCGTCGACAAGGTCAACGAAGCTGGCAAGGGCGTGATCCAGATTGATGTGCGCGGCGGTCCGGAAGCCATCGGCATGTTCCAGCAGCCGGATGCTGTACGTGACGGCATTGTCGACATGGTTTACACGCCGGGTTCCTTTTATGGCGGTGCATTGCCGGAAAAAGACGCGATGGTTGGCTCCAATCTGACCGCTGTTGAGACCCGTCAGAACGGCGGTACGGAGCTGATTGATCAGATCCACCAGGAAAAAATGGGCCTGAAATATCTCGGCTGGTTCGACAGTGGTGTCTGCTACAATCTCTGGACCCGCGACGAGCCGACCTTTGATGCCGACGGCAATCTTGAAGTGGAAGGCCTGAAGCTGCGCGGCAACAACGTCTACAACGCGTTTTTCTCCAACTACCTCGGCGCACAAGTGATCGATTTGCCGACCGGTGAAGTCTATGCTGCCCTGCAGCGGGGCGTTGTCGATGCAACCGGCTGGACCCAGATCGGTCTGATCGATCTGAAATGGAATGAGTTCCTGAACTACCGGATCGAGCCCTGCTTCTTCTCCACTGATCTTGGCGTGATCGTGAACCTGGAGAAGTGGAATTCCCTCTCTGACGAATCCAAGAAGATCCTGCAGGACGTCGCCATTCAGCATGAGAAGGACAGTGTTGAGGCTCTGCGCAAGAAGCGGGATGAGGACTTTGCAGCTCTTGATGCTGCCGGCATGATCTCTGTTTCATTGGAAGGCGAAGCCAAGGCGAATTACCTCGCAGCAGCCCGCGAAAAGACGTGGGAGCGCATGAAGGGCCTGATGGCAGAACAGCCGGGCGGTACCGACAATTACGACCGTTTGATCGAATTGTTCTACGATTTCGACGCTGCAAAATAAGCATTTGAAACATGGGCTCGCGGGGACCGCGGGCCCTCTTTTTTGCTGGAGCAGGCGGTCTTCATGACAGCACTTAAGAAAGCCTATAACGCCTTGATCGATGCAATGGCGATTGCAGCCGGGGCAACGCTTGTGTGGCTGATGGTATCGGTGGTCGGCTCTGTGCTCATGCGAAATATGGGTATGCAGCCGTTTGCCTGGCTGTTTACGTCAGCCGAATACGGACTTCTTTATATGACCATGCTGGGTGCGCCGTGGCTGGTGCGCGAAAAAGGGCATGTGCATATCGAGCTCATTACGTCGATCTTGCCACCTGCCGTCCGGAACGTTGTGAGCCGGAGTGTTGCGCTCGCCTGTGTCCTTGTATGCCTCATTTTGGCCTGGCAAGGCGTTGAACTGTTTTTGAAAAATATCGAGCGCGGTGATTATGACACGCGTGCCTATTATTACCCCCGTTGGCTTCTCACGATCTCCTTTCCCGTCAGCTTCGGGCTGATGGCAATAGAGTTTTCGCGCTTTGTCGCCGGGCCGGACACCCTCCATACCGGTGAAGCAGGGATACACGAATAATGGAATGGTATGAGGCGCTCGCCCTTTTGCTGGGTGTGATCGTGGCCCTCATGGCGATCGGGATGCCGGTCGCCTTGGCGTTTCTCGCGGCGAACATCGTGGGAGCCTGGATTTTCATGGGCGGGGAGCGCGGCATTGGCCAGCTGCTCAACAATGGCCTTGGGTCCATGACGAAGTTCGCCCTGGTCCCCATCCCATTGTTTTTGTTGATGGGGGAGATCTTTTTTCATACGGGTCTCGGCAACCGTATGTTCACGGCCATCGACAAGTTACTCGGCCGGCTTCCGGGGCGCCTTAGCTATGTCACCGTCATGGGCGGGACAGCGTTCTCAACTCTCTCTGGCTCGTCCATGGGATCGACCGCGCTTCTTGGCTCGCTCATGGTCCCGGAGATGAACCGGCGCGGTTACAAGACCCATATGAGCATTGGTCCGATCCTTGGGACCGGTGGTTTGGCCATCATCATCCCGCCATCTGCTCTTGCCGTGCTTTTGGCAACGCTTGCGCAGATTGATGTTGGGGCCTTGCTGATTGCAGGGGTCATTCCGGGGCTCATCCTGGCAGGATTCTACATCGCCACCATTTGGCTTCAGACGAAAATCGATCCGTCCGCTGCACCGGCCTATGACGTGGAACCGATGTCGATCGGTGCCAAAATCTCGCTCTTGGTGCGCGAGGTGGTTCCGATGGTGGGCGTGATGGTCATTATTATCACGCTGATGATCAATGGTTTCATCACGCCATCAGAGGCGGCTGCCTTCGGCGCGCTGGGCGTTCTCGTTCTGGCTGCCGTCTTCCGCTGCCTCACGTGGGAGGCTATGCGCAAATCAATCACCGGTGCGCTTCGGGTCACCCTGATGGCCTATCTGATCGTGTTCGGCTCGGCCACTTTCAGCCAGTTGCTTGCATTTTCGGGGGCCTCCCGCGGGTTGGTCAACTGGGCAACATCCTTTGAGCTGGCACCAATCGCGATGCTGCTCGTTATGTTTGCGGTTCTTTTGATCCTCGGCATGTTCATGGAACAGATCTCCATCATGCTGCTGACCGTGCCGATTTTCTTCCCGCTTGCTCTGACGCTGGGCTTCGATCCGATCTGGTTCGGCCTGATCATGCTCTTGTCGCTGGAAATCAGCTTTACAACACCACCATTCGGGCTGCTGTTGTTTGTGATGAAGGGGGTCGCGCCCCCTGGCACAACCATGCGCGACATTTACACCTCGGCTTTCCCATTCATTGGCTGCTCGCTGCTGGTTGTCGCATTGCTGGTCTTGTTTCCTGGCCTGGCGCTATGGCTGCCCGCCTTGTAGCGACCACAAAGGACAGCAACGTACTTGAGCGTGAATTTCGGCACAGGCTAAAGCAACAAATCAACCCGCCCAAAGAGGCGGGTTTTTTTTAGTTGTGCGGTGTACATACTGTTGAAGTCAGGCCTTTTGGCCGACGGATCGTCCCGCTCCCTCTGGCTGTCCAAGCGCCGCATGGGCGTGATGATAGGACTGCAATTGCTCCAAAACATTTTGATCCGGCAGCGAACTTGCCCGGGTTGTCAGGTCCACATGCAACAACAGTGTTTCAACGGTCGCAGCAAGCGTGTCGTCCGGCCCGTAAAGGAAGTGGAAGAGGTGCAGCTTCTTGCTTTCACCCTTAAGCACCTGGGTGCGGATGATCAGCCTGTCACCGGCGTGAAGCTCGCTGAGATAGCGGACATGGGTTTCGATGGTAAAATAGCTTTTGCCCGACGCGATATAGTCTGCGTCCGCGCCGATCAGCTCCATGAACCGGTCTGTCGCGAGTGACCCGGCCTCGAGATAGTGTGTCTCGTTCATATGGCCGTTGTAGTCGGTCCAGCTGACAGGGATTTGCCGGTCAGCGGTGATCGGCAAATCCGTGGCATCAGGTTTTGGCAATTCTGCCTCATGGCGCTGGATCACGCCTCCGGCGCCACTACCCGTCTTTTTAAGCGCCCGCATCATGCCGACGAGATTGTCATCCCGCAGGCGCTCCAGCTCGCGGATTGACATATGGCCGGATTGCGCATCGGATTGCCCCGCGATCAAGTCAACCAGCTCTTCGGTGAACTCCGGGACGTCCATCAGTTTTGTCCAGGGCCACTTCAAGGCCGGGCCGAACTGGGCCATGAAATGCTTCATACCAGCTTCACCGCCGGCAACCCGATAGGTCTCGAACAGGCCCATCTGCGCCCATCGGATGCCAAAACCCATCCGGATGGCCTCGTCGATTTCTTCAGTGGTGGCAATACCGTCCTTGACCAGCCACAGGGCCTCGCGCCAGACTGCTTCCAGAAACCGGTCGGCAATGTGAGCGTCGATTTCCTTGCGGACCATCAGGGGGAACATACCGATCGAGAGGAGAATGGACGCAGCCGTCTCGCAGGCCCTAGCCTCTCCAACCAGCTCAATGAGCGGCAGGAGATAAACCGGATTGAACGGGTGGGCGACGATTGCGCGCGCGCCTTTCTCGTTCAGCTCCGATGGCTTGAAGCCGGATGTTGATGAGCCGATGACCGCGGTCTCCGGCGCCAGTGCGCTCAGGTCTCCCAGGATCTTGTGTTTCAGGTCCAGCCGCTCTGGAATGCTCTCCTGGATCCAGTCTGCGTCCCGAACAGCATCTGCCATCGCGGAGTGGAAACTCAAGGTCCCTTCGGCCGGCAGCGCCGTGTCATAAAGGGCGGGAAGGCTGCGCCGCGCATTGGCGATCACTTCGCCAATCTTGCGTTCCGCGTCCGGATCAGGATCAAAAACGGCAACATCCCAGCCGTTCAGGAGAAACCTTGCGGCCCAACCTCCGCCGATGACGCCGCCGCCAATGATTGCCGCCTTCATTTTGGTGCCCTCTTGGTCAGACCCAGTGTTTCTCGCACGGCGTCTGGGCCAGCTATTCGGGCGCCCATGCCTTCAATGAGGCCGACCGCCTTTTCGACAAGCTGGGCATTGGTGGCAAGAACGCCCTTTTCCAGGAAGAGATTATCTTCCAGGCCAACGCGAACATTGCCGCCGGCCAGAACGGAAGCTGCGACATAGGGCATTTGATCGCGGCCAAGGCTGAAGGCTGACCAGGTCCAGTCTTGCGGAACCGCATTCACCATTGCCATGAAGGTGTTGAGATCGTTTGGCGCGCCCCAGGGAACACCCATGCACAGCTGAACGAGGGCCGGGGATGTCAACGTGCCTTCTTCGACCAGCTGTTTGGCAAACCAGAGATGACCGGTGTCAAAGGCTTCGATTTCCGGCTTGACGCCGAGCTCGGTCATCATGCCGCCCATGGCCCGGAGCATGCCGGGAGTGTTGGTCATGACATAATCGGCTTCGGCAAAATTCATGGTGCCGCAGTCAAGGGTGCAGATTTCCGGGAGGCACTCGGCGATATGCGCCATACGCTCGCTCGCCCCTATCATGTCTGTGCCAGCCTCGTTCACAGGGAATGGAGCTTCGGTTGATCCGAAAACGATATCGCCGCCCATTCCCGCTGTCAGATTGAGGATCACATCAACGTCGGCCGAGCGAATGCGGTCCGTGAGTTCACGGTAGAGGTCCAGACGGCGGCAGGGGGCACCGGTCTCCGGATCGCGGACATGGCAGTGAACGACTGCAGCACCCGCCTTGGCTGCATCGATGGCGCTGTCTGCGATTTCCTTCGGGCTTCGCGGAACGTGAGGCGATTTGTCTTGGGTTGAGCCGGAGCCAGTGACGGCACAGGTGATGAAGACATCCCGATTCATTTGAAGTGGCATGGTTTCCCCTTTTATCGGCCCTTCCAGACCGGGTCGCGTTTTTCAGCAAAGGCGCGGGCGCCCTCAAGTTGATCTTCCGATCGATAGAGGCGTTCGACGGTTTCGAACTGGCTCTTGGTGATGCGGTTCATGGCGTCCTGGAATTTCATGTCTTCCGCTTCACGCACGACTTCCTTGATCGCGGCGTAGACGAGCGGTGGGCCGGAGGCGAGCAACTCGGCCATCTTTCGTGCCTCTGTCATCAAGTCGGCAGCCGGATAGACGTGATTGACGAGACCCCAGTGGGCAGCTTCCTCGACTTCGATCCAGCGGCCGGTCAGGAGCATTTCCATGGCAATGTGATACGGGATGCGTTTGGGCAGCTTGATGCTGGCGGCATCGGCCACTGTGCCGGAGCGGATTTCCGGCAAGGCAAAAGTGGCGTGATCGGCAGCCAGAATGATGTCGGCAGACAGGGCGAGCTCCAGCCCGCCGCCGCAGCAAATACCATTGACGGCCGCGATTACTGGCTTGTTGAGGCCGCGCAATTCCTGCAATCCGCCAAAGCCGCCTGTGCCGTAATCACCATCCACCGCATCACCGTCTGCGGCAGCCTTAAGGTCCCAGCCCGGGCAGAAGAACTTCTCACCGGCGCCTGTTACGATCGCCACCCGCAGATCCGGGTTGTCGCGAAAGTCAGTGAAGACATCTCCCATGATCCGGCTTGTTTTGAGGTCGATGGCATTGGCCTTTGGCCGGTCCAGCGTGACCTCCAAAATATGGCCGGTGACGCTTGTCTTTATTGGGTTATCCGTCATGATTCTGTCCGCATCTGATGAGGGCATCGGCCGCAATCGCAAAGTCCCGGCCGCAAAGGAGGGGATTTATCTCGGCCTCTTCGACCGTTCCGGATTGAACGTAGTCTTGGAGAGCCATGATCGTATCGAGAATCTTAGGAAGGTCGCAAGCAGGCCGGCCGCGGTAGCCGGCGAGCACTTTTGAGATTTTCAGTCTTCCGAGAGCTTTTTCAATTTCTGAGCGGCCTGCGGGAACGGTGAGGGACACGCCGTCTTGCAGGAGTTCGGTCAAAACGCCCCCGGCAGCGATGGTGAGAACATGGCCGTGCCCAGGGTCCCTCACGATGCCGATCAGGAGCTCTGCCTGCGCGCCGGTGACCATTTCCTCCACGAGAAAAGTCCCGACAGACATTTTTTCCGCTGCCAACTGAAGATCTTCCTGGAAATTGAGATTGAGAACCACCGCCCCGGCTTCGCTTTTGTGCGCGATGCCTTGCCCTTTCAAAACAACGGGAAAACCAACATGTTCGGCCACTTCTGCCGCCTCCTGCGGGGAGGCTGCGGAAGCGCTTTTGGGGACGCGGATCCCGAAAGCTTCAAGCTGTCGCTTGGCTTCGTGTTCGCTCAGGGTTTCAGGGTTCGTCAATGGTGGTGAGGTGAAGACGTTATCAGCCGGAGGGGGGCTCATATTTGAAGCCGCGGCGATGGCTGCAAGGGCCTCTTCCATGCCTGAAAAGGGAACCAAGCCGCGGTCGATAAGGTCTACCGCAATGGTCTCCGGCAGTGCTTCTACCAAAGAGCTGACAATGCCCATCGGCTTGTTCGACAGGTTGGCGGCCGCTTCGATGGAGCCGATCACCTTTTCCCACTCGGCGCCATCGCAGCGGTCTTCCCGTGGGAAATCCAGGACCACGAGGCCAAGCGCCAGATCTCCGGCCATCATGGCGGCAAACGTGGCCGTCATCGCATCCGAGTCACCCCAGATATAGGTGTGATAGTCGAGCGGGTTGGCGAGGGCGACCTTGGGCCCGAGCGCTTTTCTCAGAGCGTCTGACTGCGTCTGGGTGAGGTCTGGAAAAACAACATCATGGGTAAGTCCGAGATCCGCCATGAGGCTGGCTTCGCCACCGGAACAGGAGAGCGATGCGATCCGCGCAGATTTAAGCGGTCCATGGACGTGCAGGAGCTTGAGTGTTTCCAGAAGCACCGGCAGTGACTGGACTTCTGCAATACCGAGCCGGTCAAACAGGGCCGTCGCGCCTGCGGACGAGCCGGCAATCGAGGCCGTATGCGAGACCGTGGCGGCCTGAGCCTGATCGGAACGGCCGGTCTTCAGCGCCACGACCGGTTTTCCGCAGGACCAGGCCTTTCTCGCGAAGGCTTCAAAGGACGGGAGATCGTCGATCCCCTCGATATGAAGACCGATCGCTGTGACGCGGTCATCATCAAGCAAAGCTTCGCCGATGTGAGACAATCCCGACTGCGCCTGATTGCCGACTGTCATGATGTAGGCAATCGGCAGGCCACGCGCCTGCATGGTGAGGTTCAGGGCGATGTTGGAACTTTGCGAGATAATGGCAACGCCGCTGGAAACTTTCGCAAGGCCGTGCTGATCCGGCCAGAGCGATGCGGTTTCCAGCGCGTTGATGAACCCGTAGCAATTGGGCCCGAGGATCGGCATGTCACCGGCTGCGGCCACCAGTTCTTGCTGGAGGTTGGCGCCGTCTTCCAGTTCTGCCGCAGCTTCCCGGAAACCGGACGCAAAACAAACGGCACCGCCTGCGCCAAGTTTCGCTGCCTCACGGATCACTTCGATGGTCGCATGCCGGTTGACGCCGACGAAAATCGCATCCGGTGCCTCGTTCAACTGATCAAGAGACGGGATCGCCGGAAAACCGGCGACTTCGCTGCGTTTTGGATGAACGGCCGTCAATTGGCCCGTGTAGCCAAAGGCGCGGCACTGCTTGAGGACGCTTTCGCACCAGGTGCCCCCGCCCACAACCGCAATCGAGCGCGGGTTCAGCAGCCGGTTCAAGGACCGCATCCTTATGCTCCCAGCGGACGGAAAATGTCCCGGCTGATGATGTGTCGTTGAATTTCGCTTGTGCCGTCCCAGATCCGCTCAACCCGCGCATCGCGCCAGAAACGTTCGATCGGAAAATCATCCATCAGACCCATGCCGCCAAAGATCTGCAGCGTGGTGTCGGTCACGCGTGCCAGCATCTCGGTCGCATAGACCTTGGCACTGGCAATTTCCCGGTTGGCGGGCAAGCCTTGGTCGAGACGCCAAGCCCCAGCAAGTGTCAACCAGTCCGCCGCGTCGATCTCGGTGATCATGTCGGCGACCTGGAAGCTAACACCCTGGAACTTTGCAATGGACTGGCCGAATTGCTTGCGTTCGGCAGCATAGTTCACCGCGTAGTCGAAGCAGCGGCGTGCGCGGCCAACGCTCATGGCCGCAACGGTCAGGCGCGTGGCATAAAGCCATTCGTTCATGACCTCAAAGCCGCCGTCGACTTCACCCAGCACCTGCGCATCCGGCAAACGGCACTGGTCGAAGTACAGAATGTAATTCTTGTAGCCCTTGTGGCTGACGGAGTTGTAGCCGTCGCGCACTTCGAAACCAGGCGTGCCGCGGTCTACAAGAAAGCAGGTGATCCGTTTTTTCGGTCCTTTTGGCGTCTCGTCCACGCCGGTAGCCACGAAGACGATAAAGAAATCGGCATGCTCGGCCCCGGAAATGAAGTGCTTGGAGCCGTTGATCACCCAGTCCCCGCCATCGCGTACGGCCTGACATTTCATGCCCCGGACATCGGACCCGGCGTCCGGCTCCGTCATGGCCAACGCGTCCATTTTCTCGCCGCGCACAGCCGGGAGCAGGTACTTCTCTTTCTGCTCGCCTTCACACGCCATCAGGATGTTTTGTGGACGGCCGAAGAAATGGTTAAGCGCCATGGACCCACGGCCAAGCTCGCGCTCCACAAGCGTGAAATCGAGGTGGCTGAGGCCCGCTCCGCCAACACTTTCCGGAAAGTTGCAGGCATAAAATCCGAGATCGATGCACTTTTGTTTCAGCTCTTCTCCAAGCTCATGGGGCACCTGGCCGGTCTTTTCCACCATCTCCTCATGCGGGTAGATTTCGTTCTCAACGAACGACCGTACGGTGGACACGATCATTTCTTGTTCTTCGGTCAGGCCAAAATGCATCGCCAGCGCCTCTCTTGATTTGATGGATTGAGAGTGAGAGAAAGCAAGCTGATCGTCTGTGCAGTATTGGTAAGAAATCATGCAGGTTTTGAGAAAAACTGAAAACGAGAATATTCCGCAGGGTCGGTCAATTTGCGTGCTGCTGTTCGACAACTTTTCGAACCATTGCCTGGCGAACGCTGTCGAGCCTTTCCGCGCCGCCAACACCATCGCGCGTAAGCAGCTCTATTCCTGGCAGCATGCCAGCGTCGAGGGCGGCACGGTGACGTCGTCCAGCGGCCTGCCAGTTGAAACGCTCAAGTGGCAGCACGCGCCGCCGGGCGGCGACTACCTGTTTGTTATGCCAAGTTACGGCTTCAAGGCCTTTTCAACGCCAAAGCTGCATCAGATCCTTCGGGCGGCCCGGGCGCGGTTCAAGCTGCTGGGAGGTCTCGACACGGGTGCATGGATGCTCGCGGCCGCCGGCGTCCTAGAGAATGCTCGGGTCACCATTCACTGGGACGAGTTCGCAGGTTTTTCCGAAACCTTTCCCGATGTCGATGTCGTTGAAGACCGGTTTGTGCTGGAAGACCGGATTGCCTCCTGTGGCGGGGCGTCTACGACATTTGAATTGATGCTGGAGATTATCAAGAAAGACCACAGTCCGCTCTTTGCGCTGGAAGTGGCTGCGCTGTTCATGCACGGCAGCAGCGGCGAGCGTCCGGACCTGTTGCCGGTACGTTCCGGTGATGCCCTCATGCGCGAAGCAACCGCGTTGATGCGGCGGAACATTGAAACTCCGCTCGCTATTCCCGCTGTTGCAGGAAGACTTAAAGTTGACCAGCGTCTGCTGGAAACCCGGTTTCGGTCCGAGTTCGGAATGACGCCGTTGGCGGTTTATAAATCGATCCGTCTTAGGGAAGCGCGCCGTCTGGTTCAGTCGACGGATCTGACCATCGCGGAGATCGCCGTGCGCTGCGGATACCAAAACGCCAGTGCGATGACCCGCGCCTACCGGCTTGAATTCGGATCTCCTCCAAGGAAGGAGCGGTGATGGGTGGATCAATGAGAAAAATGCCGGGAAAACACTTTTATTTTCGGGCTAGGTCCTATTCGCACACCATATTGGTGCTCAATGACCCGCAAACCGGTCACCCGCCAAAACCAAGAGCAGGAACAAAGACATGAAAGCTGCGTACTACGAAAAAAATGGACCTGCCTCCGAGGTGATTATCGTTGGAGATCTCGACGATCCCAAACCGGCTCCAGGCGAAGTTCTGGTGCGGGTGGCAACTTCAGCTCCCAACCCTTCGGATGTGAAATCTCGGGCAGGTGCGCGGGGGGCGATGGCTTTTGAGCGCATCATTCCGCACAGCGATGGTGCCGGCCGGATCGTGGCCGTTGGTGAAGGTGTGAATGAAGAGCGTATCGGCGAGCGGGTCTGGCTTTGGAATGCGGCTTGGAAACGGCCACATGGATCGAACGCCACGCTGGTCGCCCTGCACGAGGAGCAAGCGGTTTATCTGCCGACGGAGGCAAGTTTCGAGGCGGGCGCTTGTCTCGGCATTCCTGCAATGACCGCGCACCGCTGCCTCTTTGCCGATGGTCCGATCGACGGCCAGGATATTTTGGTGACCGGCGGCGCCGGAACTGTGGGGTCTTATGCCATCCAGATGGCCAAACTGCGCGGTGCCCGGGTGTTCACCACCGTCAGCTCTGAGGAAAAGGCTGAGCACGCGCTGAAGATGGGCGCAGATTTCGTTTTGAACTATCGCACCGAAGATGTTGCTGCAGCCATTTTGGACGCAACGGATGGAAAGGGTGTTGACCGGATTGTCGAGGTGGAGTTCGGAGGCAATCTCTCCGTCACGCAAAAGGTGCTGGCGCAGAACGGAACGGTTGCTGCCTATGGTTCCATGGCGGACCCGGAACCGAAACTTCCGTTTTACCCAATGATGTTTGCCGGGCAGACCTTGCGGATGGTGCTGGTCTATGTCCTGCCCGAAGCCGCGCGAACCGCTGCTGTTGTGGACATCACCGGCTGGCTGACCAACAACGAATTGCAGCATCCAGTTGCCCGTACGTTCTCACTGGACCAGACTGCCGAAGCCCATGCCTTTGTGGAAGCTGGCACCAAAATCGGTACGACGGTGATCAAGGTCGCGGATCTATAGGCTAACGCATTCGTCACGGTTCTTGTACTTGATCTAAAGAACAGTTGAGTTCGGACAGGGACCGCGAAAGACTGGTGGTCTGTTCGCACCGTGGCCGGATAACAAGCACAGTGGCCATGAGGCGGCAGATATCAAGACGCGGAAGGGAGGTCCGCAGCAATGTCCATGGAGACCGGCAGCGCCAGTAAATTTCTGATCATCGATGATCACCCGCTGTTTCGCGAAGCGTTGCACAGTGCCGTTGAGCTTGCCTATCCGAACTCAGATACGCTCGATGCAGCCTCACTTGATGAGGCGAACCAGCTCTTGCAGGACGATTCTGGCTTTGATCTGGCGCTCCTGGATCTATCGATGCCCGGCGTCAAGGGAATGGACGGGCTTCTGCATTTGAGAACCCATTATCCGCGCCTTCCGGTCGTGGTCGTCTCAGGGGCTGAGGATCCGCCGATCATTGCGCAAGTGCTGGCTTATGGTGCGGCTGGTTTCATTCCGAAATCCTCGAAGAAGACGACGCTGGCCGATGCCATTCAACAGGTTATGAACGGGGCAGTTTATGTGCCGGAAACCTACGCAGATGGTGCGGAAGACCCAATTGACGATGATACTCGCAAGATGATCGAACGGCTGTCCAGCCTGACGCCTCAGCAGATCCGTGTGTTGCAAATGATCTGCAATGGCCTTCTCAACAAGCAGATTGCCTATGAGTTGTCGGTTGGCGAAACCACGGTCAAGGCGCACGTGTCTGAAATCTTGCGCAAATTGAGTGTTTCCAGCCGGACGCAGGCCGTCATTGAGGTCAATCGCCTTGAGGCGCTGGGCACCGCCAGTCCGTTCGAGCTGTCAACAGCGGCTGCGCCCGCCTAATCAGTTCAATAGCTGATAGAGACTATTCGCCGCCGTTGATCAGATGCGTTGCCAGTGCCCGCAATTGCGCCGGTTTCACAGGCTTCGGCATGTGTTCAACACCAAGCCGCTTGGCTTCTTCAACAACAGTTTCGGAGGCATCGGCCGTCGCAAGGATTGCCGGCACTTTGGTTGGCAGGATAGTAAAAAGCTGGGCCAGTGTTTCAGTTCCGAGATTGCCATGATCCAGATGGTGATCGGCGATGATCAGGTCCGGGATCCAGCGTAAGCTTTCCAATGCTTCCAGCGCATCCCGTGTGGACCGCCCAACCTTGAATTCGCAGCCCCAGTTCGCAAGCAGCCCCTCCATTGCCTCAATAACAGCCGGGTCATTTTCCAGAACCAATATCTTGCGCCCGGACAGGTTGCCCTTGGCTGCGGGCGGGGCCGACGGCTGAGCTTCTGCAGTTTGCAACGCCGGGGGGGTGGAGGCCCTAAGCGCACTGATGCGGAAGACGCTGCCTTTTCCGAGAGAGGATTGAACGGAGACCTCGTGATTGAGCGCGGTCACAAGACGATTGACGATGGCAAGGCCCAAGCCCAGTCCGGTTCCTTGATCTGCGGTTCCCTCTGATAGTGGTCCGCGATGAAATTCCTCAAAGATCTTTTCCTGCTGGTCTTCCGGAATTCCGCGACCCGTATCGATCACTTCAATTGAAATCCGGTCTCCCTGCCGCCGGGTGCCGATCAATACACCGCCTTTGTCCGTATAATGAATGGCGTTGGAGATGAGGTTCTGAAGGGCGCGTCGCAGCATGAGCCGGTCGGTGTAGACGCAGTCATTCGTGACGGCCACCCGCAGCCGCAGACCCTTTTTTTCGGCCATGGGCCGAAGATCGGACAGGAGACTGTCCAGAATTGGGGGAATCGGCACGGAAGTGAACCGCGGCATCGTCACGCCGGCATCCAGACGCGAAATATCAAGCAGCGTGCGCAAGAGCTCATTCATCGTATCGAGAGACCGCTCGACTTGCGCAACCATGGCTCTTGCCTTGTCCGATTGCTGGAGGTCGTAGAGCGACGAGATTGTCAATTGGGCTGCATTGAGCGGCTGCAGAATGTCGTGACTGGCAGCCGCGAGAAACTGTGTCTTCGACCGGTTGGCCCGCTCGGAGATGTCTTTCTGGCGGGCGAGCTCGACGTTGATTTCTTCCACGCGGCGTAAGGCGGATGTCAGTTCATCGGTTCGCTTCCGGATCTGACCCTCAAGGGAAATGGCCGTTTCAAACAGCGAAAACGCGTTGCGTTGTTGATCGACCGCCTGCTCAACGCGATTGACCAGCGCTGCATTTATCTTTTTCAGCCGGACCGGGTCATCGATATCATAAAGGCTCATGATGGCGTTTCCGGTTCGGCTGGGGGTTTCGCAAAGGCAATTCCGGTGAACGTATGATTGAGATGCATCGACAGATACTGCTCACCGTATGTGTTGAAGCCGAGCACATTGTAAGCGTCATAGATCGCATTGATGCGCTGCGTCGCCTGCCGGTTTTGCGCGTCTATCCGGCGAAGGGCGCAGTCGAACCCGAGCACAAAATCGATGCCGCCGATTTCCGCATCGACACTCTCGAATGCTTCCCGCGTTGACCGGCTCATGCCCGTGGGCTCGGCAACGGTCAGGACAATCCCGTCGTCGATTGCACAGAAGAAGGAGAGCGACCCGTCCGGGTTTACCTTCTGCACCGAGCGGCAGTAATACTCACCGCCGACCCGGACCACGAGCGGATGGGACGCAAAACTCAGCGGAGATAGCGACGAAGGATCAAGCCCGACAGCGAGGGCATACTCGGACGCGGCTTCAGCGGCGTTGAATTCGTAGATAATCCTGCGTGCCGGATCAGAGCGGGTGACAACCAGCTTTCGGTCGGTCGGAATGAAGTTGTCGGTCTTGAAGATCTTGAAAGGGATGCGGCTGCGGCACAAAAGGACGATGGCGCAATCATCCCCGGCTGCCCCGTTAAGGATCAGGGATGTCTTTGCAAAATGCATGCTGTCGCCAGCGGAGCCGCCAAGCAGAGGGATGTCCTCCAAAGCCCAGTGCAGGGCGGCGGTGACCATCTCCTCCACAACGGAAAGACCGTCGATCAGGCATAGGGCAAAGGTGTCGCCTTTGTCTTCCGTGCCTGGAAATGGTGCCGGGTCGTGTTCAAAGGCCTGCCGTTCGCGTTTCACCTGGGCAACGATGCGGTCAAATCCGATGGATCGGATCCCGTTGATCCTGAATGGCGTGATCGCAAACTGATCTTTCGGAAACAAGATGGCCAGACACCGGCCGGCGCCCTCATCTACACCGCCAATTTCGTCGGCTGTTGAACACGCTGCATAGGGCAAACCGACAGCGTACTCAGCCATTTTCGACCGTAACAGGTCCGCCGGAAAACTGTCCTGGGAATAAAAGATTAATCCAAGGGAATACGCCGAAGATTGAGCGGCGGCTTCCAGATCTGCCCAAAATCGAGCATCGTCTGGCTGGCGAGCGGTCAAAGCTACGACCCCGCAGCCGAATTGCGTCCAGGCATTCGCGTCCAAAGTATCCTCCCGGATGACAGCGGCCTCTTGTCTCCGGGTTTGCCGTCACCACTATAAATTTGTAGCTGTTGAAACGAAGACTTGTAAAGCGAGCCTGGTTCCTGCTCTGGTCGCGGTATCGGATTTGGAGGGCGTGACCTAAAGTACAGTGTACAGGGACAGCACTCTGTTCTTTTCTATGAACCAACGATTTTAGAAAAAAATCGGCTTTGGAGGACCACAATGGACATATCGGGCAGTCAGGTGATTGCAGCGTCTCGGGATGCTGTCTGGGCCGCACTGAATAATGCGGAGATTTTGAAAGCCAGCATTCCCGGTTGTGAATCCCTCGAAAAAACATCCGACACCGAAATGACGGCAGCCGTGACCTCAAAGATTGGTCCGGTGAAAGCCAAGTTCAAAGGTGCGGTCACCCTTGAGAACATCAATGCTCCGGAGAGCTATACGATTGTGGGTGAAGGCAAGGGCGGCGTCGCTGGGTTTGCGAAAGGCTCCGCAGACGTGAAGCTGACCGAAGTCGAAGGCGGCACGTTGCTGGAATACACCGCCAAAGCGCAAGTTGGCGGCAAGCTGGCGCAGCTTGGCAGCCGGTTGATCGACTCCACTGCGAAGAAAATGGCGGAAGACTTTTTCGCAAAGTTCTCTGAAGCCGTTGCCGGTCCTGCACCGGCAGCAGAAGAAACCACCGAAACGGTTGCAGAGGCGTCTGCTGGAAACGCGGAGGAATTGGATCCCGGCGTTGCAGAAGAAGCCAAGCGGCTTGCCGTTGAAGACACCCCTTCAGGGGTCGTTCACGCTCTGGAAGAAGCTGAACATGCCGTCGAAGACCAGTTGCACAAGGCGGAAGAAAACATTGAAGCGGCGGCCGGGCGTGGTGCCTTTGGTGGCCCCATGGTCTGGGGGCTGATTGCCTTGGCAGGCCTCATTGTCGTGTTGGCCTTGGCTAGCTGAATTTGACTGCCGCCCTTTTGGCGGCAGTTGACGTTTGGTCCGGTGTTTTGGAAAGTCTCTGGATGGAGGATCCGGAACTGGACACCAGAGCGGGACCGGACAAGCCGAACAACCGGCGCTAAGCCGGAGGAAATCGGATCAGAAGACCCTTTGGACGCGGGTGTTCCGATCTGGAAGTATCTGAGGGAGAAGAATTCATGGCAAAAGTGTCGATGGTGCTGAACGGCAAGTCCGTTTCGGCAGATGTGGAGGACCGCACGCTTCTGGTCGGGTTCATCCGGGATGTGCGCGGTTTGACCGGAACCCATGTGGGCTGCGATACCTCGCAGTGCGGAGCCTGTGTGGTGCATGTAAACGGCAAGGCCGTTAAATCCTGTACCATGCTGGCCGCTCAGGCCGATGGCGCCGAGGTTGTGACCCTGGAAGGCGTCGGCAGTGCGGATAATCTGCATCCGGTCCAAGCAGCTTTCCGCGAGCATCACGGTCTGCAATGCGGCTTCTGTACACCCGGGATGATCATGAGCGCGATCGACATGATCAACCGCCATGGTGCTGGCAATCTGGATGAAAAAACCATCCGCCACGAGCTGGAAGGCAACATCTGCCGCTGCACCGGTTATCAGAACATCGTCAAGGCGATCAAATCCGCTTCTGACCAAATGGCCGGAATGGCCCAGGCCGCCGAGTAACACCAGTTACTCGCAGCAATCTCGCATGCACTGCGGTGCATGGGACCGATACACGGCCTGACTGTCCGTGTGCTGCCGGGAGGAACGGTGCAGCACAGATGGTTGAGGCCAAAGCCACACAGTTTTAGGGAGAGAGTGATGGCAGTAGAAGGGATTGGCGCCCGCGCCCTGCGCAAAGAAGACAAGCGTTTTATCACCGGCAAGGGCAAGTACACCGATGACATGACCATGCCGGGCATGGGCTATGCCGCTTTTGTGCGGTCACCGCATGCTCATGCGAAAGTAACGGGTATTGATGCCGAGGCCGCTTTGGCGATGCCCGGTGTTGATGCCGTTCTGACCGGAGATCAACTGGTTGGCGACGGGATCGGCAACCTGATCTGCGGCTGGATGATCCATTCCAAGGACGGCACACCGATGAAAATGGGCGGCTGGCGCGCCCTTGAGCCGGAGATCGTCCGTCATGTCGGTCAGGCTGTTGCCGTTGTTATCGCCGATACCCAAGCCCAGGCACGCGATGCTGCGGATGCGGTTGTTGTCGATTACGAGGAACTGGACGCCGTCGTCGATCCGCTCGATGCCCTGAAGCCCGGCGCGCCGCAGCTCCACCCGGAAGCCGAAGGTAATCTGATTTTCGATTGGGAAATTGGCGACGAGGCTGCAACGAACGAAGCCTTTGAAAAAGCCGCTCACGTTACCAAGATGGAGATCCACAACAACCGTCTGGTGCCGAACCCGATGGAGCCGCGCGCGGCGCTTGCCGGATATGATGATGCCGAAGAGCATTACACGCTCTACACAACATCACAGAACCCGCATGTGGCCCGTTTGGTGCTGTCCGCGTTTTACGCCGTTGCGCCGGAACACAAACTTCGGGTGATTGCGCCGGATGTCGGCGGTGGATTCGGGTCCAAGATCTATATCTACCCGGAAGAAATGGTCTGCCTGTGGGCGTCCAAGCGCGTGGGGCGCCCGGTCAAGTGGGTCTCGGATCGCACCGAGGCGTTCCTCACCGATGCGCATGGCCGTGACCACCGCTCCGAGGCGGAATTGGCGCTTGATGCCGACAACAAGATCCTTGGCTTCCGCGTTAAAACGGTTGCGAACATTGGCGCTTACATGTCGCTGTTCTCGTCGTCCGTACCGACGTATCTCTACGCAACGCTATTGTCGGGCCAGTACGATATTCCGGCCATCCACGCCAACGTGAAAGCGGTCTACACTAATACGACCCCGGTTGACGCCTATCGCGGCGCTGGGCGTCCGGAAGCGACCTATCTGGTTGAGCGCATGATGGAAACGGCGGCACGTGAGGTCGGATTGTCTCCGGCGGAGTTCCGCCGGAAGAACTTCATCCGGGCCTTCCCGCACCAAACCCCGGTTATCATGTGTTACGACGCCGGCGACTATGATGCGACGCTGGATGCGGCCTTGAAGGCAGCAGACTATGACGGTTTTGCCGCGCGCAAGGCGGAAGCCGCGTCTCGTGGCAAGCTGCGCGGCATTGGCCTCAGCTGCTACATTGAAGCTTGCGGCATTGCGCCGTCTGCAGCGGTCGGGTCACTCGGTGCTGGTGTCGGTCTTTGGGAATCGGCTGAAGTCCGGGTCAATCCGGTCGGCACCATTGAGGTTCTGACAGGCTCGCACAGCCACGGTCAGGGGCACGAAACCACTTTTGCCCAGCTGATCAGTGAGCGGTTTGGCCTCGACACCGATTCGGTTTCCATCGTCCACGGCGATACCGACAAAGTGCAGTTCGGCATGGGCACCTATGGGTCCCGCTCCGGAGCCGTGGGCATGTCCGCGATCGTCAAGGCGCTCGACAAGGTCGAATCCAAGGCCAAGAAGATCGCAGCGCACCTGATGGAAGCCGCCGAAGGTGACATCCAGATCGAGGGCGGCGAGCTGAAGGTGGCTGGCACCGACAAGAAGCTGACCTTCACCGAGGTCGCGCTTGCGGCTTATACCGCGCACAACCTGCCGGAGGGCATGGAGCCGGGCTTGAAAGAAGGCGCATTCTACGATCCGACCAACTTCACTTTCCCGGCAGGTACTTATGTCTGCGAGGTGGAGATCGATCCGGAAACCGGCAAGACGGAAATCGTCAACTTCACGGCTGCGGATGACTTCGGCAAGATCATCAACCCGATGATCGTTGAAGGGCAGGTCCATGGCGGCATCACGCAAGGCATTGGCCAAGCGCTCCTTGAAAATGCCGCCTATGACGAAGGTGGTCAGCTTCTGACGGCATCCTACATGGACTACACCATGCCGCGTGCAGATGACGTTCCGTCCTACCAGCTTTCCACCCATGTCACGGAGTGCCCAGGCAATCCGCTTGGCATGAAAGGCTGCGGCGAGGCGGGGGCGATCGGCTCTCCACCAGCTGTGATCAACGCGATCACGGATGCTTTGGGCTCCAATGACCTGACCATGCCGGCAACGCCGGAGCGGGTCTGGGCGCTGGCGCAGTCCGGCCTGAAGCAGGCAGCCGAGTAAGGCCGTTGGCGAACATCATTCCGGGCGGTTCGCGCCGCCCGCCTAATTGAGAAGTTATTTTGGGGAGACCCTGAAATGTATGAAACAACCTATCACCGGGCCGGTTCTGCTGCCGCAGCCGCCGACCTGCTTGCAAAAGCTGACGACGGCAAGATCTTGGGCGGCGGCCAAACCCTGCTGCCAACCATGAAGCAGCGCCTCGCGGCGCCGTCCGATCTTGTGGATGTGACTCAGATAGCCGAAATGAAGGGCATCTGCGCTGACGGCGACGGGGTCGCCATCGGCGCGGCGACCACCCATGCGGAAGTCGCGTCCAACGATATCGTCAAATCCAAACTGCCGGGCCTTGCGTCTCTGGCAGGCGGCATTGGTGACCCGGCGGTCCGTCACATGGGTACGATCGGCGGTTCCATCGCCAACAACGATCCCGCCGCTGACTATCCGTCCGCGCTTGTGGCGTTGGGTGCGACTGTTGTCACCAACAAGCGGGAACTTTCCGCAGAAGACTTCTTCACCGGGATGTTCGAGACCGCTCTGGACGAAGACGAAGTGGTTCAGTCCGTGAAGTTCCCGGGCGCTCAGAAGAGCGCATATGCCAAATACCCGAACCCGGCATCCCGTTATGCCATGGCAGGTGTTTTCGTGGCACAGGGTTCAGATGGGTCGGTGAAGGTTGCTGTTACCGGAGCCGGGCAAGACGGCGTTTTCCGTATGAACGATATGGAAGCGGCTCTTGGCAGCAACTGGTCGGCAGACGCGGTCTCCGGTATTGCGCCGAATGCGGATGATCTCTTGTCGGATCTGCATGGTTCGGCTGCTTACCGCGCCAATCTGGTCACGGTCATGGCAAAACGGGCTGTGGCAGCGGCTGGGTGATAACTGGCTTTCAGTCCTTCGGTGTGTGCTGTCCCGGCCGTGAGCCGGGACCTCACCGAAGCTGAACCCCGGCGCGCGGCCGGGGAAGCAACAGCCGAAGTCGAAAGTCCCGAACCCCTCTCCCCAATCGGAGAGGGGTTTTCTTTTGCGCAGTTCACCGGACTTGAGAACGACCCCAGCTTTTGCAAAACAAGTGGGACACCAGCGAAACGGATCCCATGACCAAAGTTCTTTGCATCGCGCTCAATCCCACCATCGATGTTTCCTGTGATGCAGATCGGGTGCAGTCCATGCACAAGACGCGCACCACCAATCAGCGGCAGGATCCGGGCGGTGGCGGTGTCAACGTTGCGCGGGTGATTTCCGAACTCGAAGGAAATCCGGAACTGACCTATCTTTCCGGTGGTGCAACGGGAATTCTGCTGGATGCTTTTCTGGCCGAAACCGGAATTGCCCTACACCGGTTTCCTATTTCGAATCCCGTCCGGATGGCGTTCGCGGTTCACGAGGAAACGTCAGGTATAGAATACCGTTTTGTACCGGAAGGACCGGAGGTGGCTGGCGGCGAGCTCCAGCCGATCATGGATCTCCTTGGTGAAACCGATGCGGACTATGTGGTGGCCAGCGGATCCTTGCCGCGCGGTGTCCCGGAAGACACCTATGCGAAGATGATTGATCCAGTGGTTCAGCGTGGGGGGCGGTTTGTGATCGACACGTCCGGCGCTGCCTTGAAGGCTGCGCTGGATCATGGAAACGTCTTTTTGTTCAAACCAAGCTTGGGCGAACTTCAAAAGCTTGCAGGCCGGCCGCTTGACGAAGACGGCGTGCGGAATTTCGCGAAGGAGCTGGTTGATAAAGGCGCTGCAGAAAACGTCACAGTCACGCTGGGCACAAAGGGCGCGCTTCTTGTCAACAAGGATACTGTCTTGCGGGTGCCGGCCCGGCATGTTGCCGCAAAGTCAGCCGTTGGTGCGGGCGACAGTTTTGTTGGCGCGCTGGTCTGGTCGTTGACGGAAGGACACCCGATGGAGGAGGCTTTCCGGCTGGGGGTGGCGGCTGGCGCTGCAACGGCCTTGACGTCCGGCACTGAACTCTGCCGCCGGACGGACGTCCTTTCGCTCTATGAAGCGGAGAAGGCCGCGCGCCTCTAGCTCATTGGAGAGCTAGGCCCTGAGAGCCCAGACAGGCCTGCCAAACGGGCGAGCAGAACAGCAACGTTCTTGACTTCGAATTTCTTCAAAAGCCGGGCGCGTACATCTTCGACAGTGCGTGGCGAAAGGCCAAGGTCGCGGGCGATTTCCTTGCTCGTCTTGCCCTGAGACAACAACAGGACAACTTCCCGCTCCCGTTTGGTGAGCTGTGGGCCGCTGTCCTTTGTTTCTATCAGGGCAAAACTCAGAACGGTCCGCGCCAGTGGATCTTCAGGTGTCAGCGTCCGTGCGCGGAACCGGCACCAGATCCGGTTTCCGTCGGCACACCGCATCAGCCGCTCATCCGAATACGGTAAGGACTGTCGCAAGGGTCCCAGTCCGATGTCTCGGACCTGATGAAACTCGTGATCCGTTCCGTAGAGCAGCCGAAAGCTCTGGCCGATCAGAACTTCCTTCTCATATCCGAACATCTGCGCAAATGTGTAGTTGCAGGTACGGATAACCCGATGTTCGGTCAGAACAAGACCCATCGGGGCATGGTCGTAGGCTATTTGGTCGAGCTCAAGCATAAGTCACCGTGATTGTACGGTGTAGGAACCGTAGGTAGTTCGTAGCATAGTTTATCGATGAGTTGCCAACAATGAGCTTGCTACAATGTGTGCGATTTTCACCGGATGGTCCCGGGCATGACCGAAAGCAGGCCACAGTGGGCGGATGCATTGGAGTGCGCGATCCCTATGACCGCGGGCAAACGGGTCAGCCACCTCATCAGAGGCGGCATGTAGGATCAAAAGCTTGTTGACCGGACCGGCAAACTCAAAAATTGTGTAGGCTATGGACCTGGCACTCTGGGTGTGGCGCTAAAGCCGGACGACGGTGCCGGAGTAGTTGATACGCTTGTGTCAGTGAAGGCGGTCGCGGGTTCGTTGGTCGAGCTGCTGGTACAGCCGCACTAAGCGGGACGGCAAAAGGGGAGTAGCTATGCGTTTGGGAAAAGTCGGAACAGGCCTGATCAGTGCCTTGGCATTGTCTGCCAGCATGGGGTTGGCCCATGCAAAGAGCGATATTACGGTGGCCATGCAGCTGGAACCACCGCACCTGGACCCGACCAGTGCGGCTGCCGGCGCTATTGATTCGGTCCTTTATTCAAATGTCTTTGAAGGACTGACCCGCTTCGGACCGGACGGATCCATTTTGCCCGGCCTCGCAGAGAGCTGGGAGATTTCCGAAGACGGCAAGACCTACACTTTCAAACTGCAGTCCGGCGTCAAGTTCCACGATGGCACCGATATGACGGCCGAAGACGTGAAATTCAGTCTGGATCGCGCGCGATCTGATGACAGTCAGAATGCGCAAAAAGCGTTGTTCACCGGCATTGAGTCCGTTGAAGTTGTCGACCCGCAGACCGTGGCGGTCACGCTCTCAGCGCCAAATGGCAGTCTGTTGTTCAATTTGGCTTGGGGCGATGCGGTGATCGTTGCGCCGGAGTCTATTGAAAACATCAAAACCAACCCGATCGGTACGGGCGCATTCAGGTTCTCGAATTGGGTTCAGGGTGACCGGATCGATCTTGAGAAAAACGCTGACTATTGGGGCACGCCTGCCAAACTGGACAATGTGACCTTCAAGTTCATTTCCGATCCGACCGCAGCCTTCGCCGCTGTGATGGCGGAAGACGTCAATGCGTTTGTTGGTTTTCCTGCACCTGAAAACCTTCCGCAATTCGAGGCTGATCCGCGGTTTCAAGTGCTGGTTGGATCGACCGAAGGAGAGACGATCCTTTCGACCAACAACAAGCTGCCGCCTCTCGACAACGTTAAGGTACGCGAGGCGATCGCGCATGCCATCGACCGTCAGGCGATTATTGATGGCGCCATGTTCGGCTATGGCACGCCAATCGGCACACACTTTGCCCCGCACAATCCCGACTATGTCGATCTGACCGCCAACAGCGCCTACGACCCGGAACTCTCCAAAAAGCTTCTGGCGGAAGCGGGCTACCCGGACGGATTTACGACGACCCTGAAACTGCCGCCGCCCTCCTATGCCCGCCGGGGCGGAGAAATCATTGCCGCGCAGCTGCGCGCTGTCGGCATTGAAACCGAGATCTCCAATCTGGAATGGGCGCAGTGGCTGGAACAAGTGTTCCGAGGCAAGGACTATGGTCTGACAATCGTCAGTCACGTAGAACCGATGGATATCGGTATCTATGCCCGCCCGGATTATTACTTCCAGTACGACAATCCCGAGTTCCAGAAGCTCTTTGAAAACCTCACCGCCGAAAACGATCCGGAAAAGCGGTCCGAGCTTTTGAAACAGGCTCAGGAAATGCTCTCTAAGGACTATGTGAACGGCTATCTGTTCCAGCTGGCCTTCCCGACGGTGGCAAATGCGAAGATACAGGGTCTTTGGGTCAACCAGCCAACCCCTGCGGCAGATATGACGGCTGTATATTGGGAGGAGTGATCCTGACGCGACCTTAACTCCTCAAGCGTTTCAACCCACCGGAACGCGGGGTTAAGCATCACCTTGAGGGGTTTGGCACAGTGAAACCCGTGCCACGCTTCCTCAAGGTGAGCCTTCAGTCTCTTGGTTTTGCGAAGAGATTGAAATCAGATGACATAGCGCCGGCTCGGCGTTCCTAGCCGAAGTTAACGCCATGGCAAGGGCGGCCTTTGCCGGTTGCCGAACAGAAAGTCCATGCTCCACTATTTTCTAAAACGTCTGTTGTCTTTGAGCTTGAGCCTGGTCGCTGCGTCGATTGTGATTTTTCTGGCGCTCGAAGTCGTGCCGGGCGATCCGGCAGCTTACATGCTCGGCCTCAATGCGCAGGAAGACACGCTCCAGGCGCTCCGCGAAGAACTGGGACTGACGGGCTCCATCTTTCAACGGTACCTGTCCTGGGCCGGCGGGCTGTTGGTTGGAGACTTTGGTGTTTCCTATACCTACCGGACGCCCGTGTCCGAGATGATCGGTGACCGGTTGTGGGTCTCTCTGCCGCTGGCGCTTTATGCTCTGACGCTTAGTACACTGATTGCGTTTCCGGCTGGTATTTGGGCGGCTTCCCGCAGAGGCTCGGCCGCCGATGCGTCTGTTATGGGTGTGACCCAGCTTGGCGTCGCAGTCCCGAACTTCTGGTTTGCAATGCTGATGGTGCTTGTGTTCGCCATCAATTTGCGTTGGTTTTCCGCGGGCGGATTTCCGGGCTGGGATGCCGGGGTCTTCGCAGGCATGAAGGCTCTGACCTTGCCCGCGATCGCACTTGCACTGCCTCAGGCTAGCATCCTGACGCGTGTGATGCGGTCCAGTTTGCTGGACACGCTTGGGGAGGATTTTATCCGGACAGCACGCGCAAAGGGGCTGACAAAAGGGCAGGCGCTCTGGCGGCATGCCGTTCGCAACGCCCTGATCCCGGTGCTCACCATCCTCGGCCTGCAATTCTCCTTCCTGCTGGCTGGGGCGATCATCATAGAAAATGTCTTCTTTTTGCCCGGCCTCGGCCGTCTGGTGTTCCAGTCGATCAGCGCCCGCGATCTCATTGTCGTTGAAAGCGTGGTGATGCTTCTGGTGTTCGCGGTAATCGTCGTCAATTTCGCGGTCGACATGGCCTATGCCTGGGTTGATCCGCGCCTGCGGAGGCGCCGCTGATGAGTGTCCTTTTTCACAGCCGCACCCTGTTGCCGGGCCTGTTTTTGTCACTTGTGTTCGTTGCTGCTGCGCTGATCAGTCTTGTCTGGGTGCCGTATGACACGACCGTCTTGAACATCGCCAACCGGATGAAGCTGCCAAGTTGGGAGCATTGGCTGGGCACGGATCAGTTTGGCCGGGACATCTTGAGCATGATCATGGTCGGTGCCCGCACGTCCATTGCCGTCGCGCTGGTCGCGGTCGGCATCGGCATGTCTGTCGGGGTGCCTCTTGGTCTGGCCGCCGCCGCCCGCAAAGGCGGCTGGTTGGATGAAGTAATCATGCGCGCCAACGACCTGGTGTTTGCTTTCCCGAGCCTTTTGATCGCGGTGATGATCACAGCGGTTTTCGGTGCATCCGCGCTCAACGCCATCATCGCGATCGGCATCTTCAACATTCCGGTCTTTGCCCGGCTAACGCGCGGCGCCGCGCTGTCCTTGTGGAACCGAGACTACATTCTGGCGGCTCGAGTGGCGGGCAAAGGCCCGGCGCGGATTTCGATGGAACACATCCTGCCGAACGTTGCCAACTTGCTGATCGTGCAAGGCACCATCCAGTTCTCTCTCGGCATCCTCGCCGAGGCGGGATTGAGCTATGTCGGTCTCGGCGCTCAGCCGCCAACAGCGAGCTGGGGGCGGATGCTCGCCGACAGTCAGACGATGATTTCCCTGGCCCCGCATCTGGCACTCTTTCCAGGCCTTGCGATCCTGTTGACGGTGCTCGGTCTCAACCTGATGGGTGATGGCCTTCGGGATCTTCTCGATCCGAAACTGCGGAGGGCGCGCGTATGAGCCTTCTGGATATCCAAAACCTCTCCTTGTCCATCCACGGGATCCCGGTTCTCAAAGATGTTTCCATGCAGGTTGCGCCGGGCCGCATCCTGGGCGTGATTGGGGAAAGCGGCTCCGGCAAGTCCATGTCGGCTTTCAGCGTCATGCAACTTTTGCCAAATGGTACCGCCTGCTCCGGCAAGATCTCGCTCGCCGGGCAAGATGTTCTAACCCTTGGCGAGCCGGAACTCTGCCGCATTCGCGGGCGGGATGTCGGCATGGTGTTTCAGGAGCCCATGACTGCGCTCAACCCGCTGCAAACCATCGGGGCGCAGGTGGCTGAGACCATTCTGGTGCACGAAAACGTTTCTAAATCTGAAGCGATGGTCCGGGCCGCCGAAGCGCTGCGCCGGGCAGAGCTGCCGCAAGATAAGTTTCCTTTGAGCCGCTATCCGCATGAACTCTCTGGCGGCCAGAGGCAGCGGGTGGTGATCGCGATGGCGATTGCCTTGCGGCCAAAGCTCTTAATCGCGGATGAGCCGACGACTGCGCTGGACGTTACCACCCAAGCTCAAATTCTGGAGCTTTTGAAAAAGCTGGTGTCGGAAGACAACATGGGGCTGATGCTGATCAGCCATGATCTGGCGGTTGTTGCGGATCTTGCCGATGATCTGGTGATCATGAAGGACGGTGAAGTGGTCGAAGCGGGACCTGCAGACACGGTCTTCCGCACCATGCAGCACCCCTATTCCAAGGCTTTGCTTGCCGCCTCAAGTCATGTGCCGGACCGGGAGGGGCTTGTACAGGAGACGCCACTTCTGAAGGTCCAGAATGTTGTCCGGGATTATGTCACACACACCCACGGCTGGTGGGGAAAGACCGTCCACTTCCGGGCGGTGAACACTGTCAGCTTTGAGATCAAAAAGGGCGAAAGCCTTGGTCTTGTCGGGGAATCGGGCTGCGGCAAGTCTACGTTGACCCGGGCCATTTTGGGTCTTGAAGAAGTTCAGGGCGGCGAGATCCTGTTCGATGGCCAACCGGTCTTCACCCACCATCACGCCAACCTTGCGGTCCGCCGCAGGATGCAGGTGGTGTTTCAGGATCCTTACGGCAGCTTCAATCCGCGCTGGAAGGTTGAACGTCTGATCACCGAGCCATTTCATTTGTTGGACAACCCACCGAAGGGCGCGGAGCGGGACCGGGCAATTGCCGAGGCGCTGGAGAGCGTCGGCCTGACCGCTGAGGACCGGCACAAATACATCCACGAGTTCAGCGGCGGCCAGCGCCAGCGGATCGCGATTGCCCGGGCGCTGATCATCAAACCGGATTTGATTATTCTGGATGAAGCGGTGTCCGCGCTCGATGTCTCCGTCCGCGCGCAGGTCCTGGATTTGCTGGCGGATTTGAGTGACCGGCTCGATCTCACCTATCTGTTTATCAGCCATGACCTGTCCGTGGTCCGCTCGATCACCGATCGGGTGCTGGTCATGAAATCCGGCGAAATCGTTGAGGAAGGCCCGACCGGCGCTGTCTTCGATGCGCCCAAACACGACTACACAAAACAATTGGTCGCCGCCGCGCCGGTTTTGCCGGCCGATATCACAGCGGCCTGAGGAGGAACGATGCGCAACGAGTTGGATCTCTGGTTTGATCCGGCCAAGTGCCTGATTAACGGTGAGTGGACCGCGCCTTCAGGCGGTGGCATGCTGCCGCTTTTCGATCCCTCAACGGGGGAAGAGATCGGTGCAATTGCCCGGGGTACATCGGAGGACATTGACGCCGCCGTTGCAGCCGCCGAAGCGGCCCGGCACGGCGTTTGGGGCAAAACGACAGCGGTCGAGCGTGGACGGATCCTCTTCAAGCTCCGCGAATTGGTGCTTGAGAAGGTTGAGGACCTGGCGCGGATCGAGGCATTGGATGTCGGCAAGCCTCTCAAACAGGCCCGCGCCGATGCGGTTGCCCTTGCTCGCTATCTCGAGTTTTACGGCGGTGCGGCGGACAAGCTGCACGGCGAAACGATCCCCTATCTCGACGGCTACACGGTTTACACACTACGCGAACCGCACGGCGTCACCGGTCATATCGTTCCGTGGAACTATCCGATGCAGATCATCGGCCGGTCGATTGGCGCTGCCCTTGCGACCGGCAACACTTGTGTTCTGAAGCCGGCCGAAGATGCCTGTCTGACAGCCCTTGCTTTTGCCGATCTTGCCAAGGCAGCGGGTTTGCCGGACGGGGTGTTGAATGTTGTGCCGGGGCTCGGGTCAGAGGCGGGCGCCGCACTCTCATCTCATCCGGGCATTCATCATGTCAGCTTCACCGGCTCCGTTGCGACCGGCGTGCACATTCAAACGGCAGCTGCCAAAAACGTCATTCCGGTCACCCTGGAGCTTGGGGGAAAATCACCGCAGCTCGTGTTTGATGATGCCGACCTCGACGCGGCCCTGCCGTTCCTGGTGAATGCCGGGATTCAGAACGCGGGCCAAACCTGTTCGGCCTCCTCCCGCATTCTGGTTCAGCGTGGGCTTTATGACCAAGTGGTCGAGCGCATGGCTGGACGCTACGGCGCACTCAAGGTGGGACCGGCGCTCTCCGATTTGGATGTCGGGCCACTTATCTCGAAAAAGCAACAGGGCATTGTCTCGACCTTCATCGACCGGGGCGCGGATCTGGAAAAAGCCGCTGAAGGCGTTTTGCAGGATGCGCCGGAAGGCGGTAGCTACGTGACGCCAACGCTGTTCGCTGGGGTCAAGCCGGACCATGTTCTGGCGCGCGATGAGATTTTCGGCCCCGTTCAGGTGATTATCCCCTTTGATGATGAGGACGAAGCGGTCGCGATTGCCAACGGCACGGACTATGGCCTTGTTGCCAGCATTTGGAGCCGGGACGGCGCCCGTCAAATGAGGCTTGCCAAAAAAATCCGCACCGGTCAGGTCTTCATCAACAATTATGGCGCGGGCGGCGGCGTGGAACTTCCCTTCGGCGGCATGGGCAAGTCCGGGCATGGCCGGGAAAAGGGCTTTGAAGCGCTTTATGGCTTCACCACGCTGAAAACGGTCGCCGCCTATCACGGCTGATCTTCAAAACGATAAATGATTTAAGGGAGTTGGACCCATGAGATTGCAGGGCAAAATAGCGATTGTCACCGGTGGTGCGTCCGGCTTTGGTGCTGGCATCGTGCGCAAATTCGCGACTGAGGGCGCCAAGGTACTGATCGCGGATCTGAATCTCGATCTGGCTGAAGAAGTCGCCGCAGAGGTTGGCGGATTTGCCGCCAAGGCCGATGTGGCCAGCAACGACAGCGTGGTGGCGCTTTCAGAGACCGCAGCCTCCAAGCTCGCCGGTGTCGATATTCTGGTCAACAATGCCGGGATCACCCATCTGCCGAAGCCGATGCAGGACGTCACCGAGGACGAATTCGACCGGGTGATGGCGGTCAACTGCAAGTCGGTCTATCTGATGGCCAAGCACTTTGTGCCGGGAATGATCGAGCGCGGCTCCGGCGCGATCCTGAATGTCGCATCCACGGCCGGTCTCAGCCCGCGCCCGAACCTCAACTGGTACAATGCCTCCAAGGGCTGGATGGTCACCGCAACGAAGACGATGGCCGTCGAACTGGCACCGAAGGGCGTGCGCGTCAATGCGCTCTGCCCGGTTGCCGGCGAAACCCCGCTCCTGAAAAGCTTCATGGGCGAGGACACCCCGGAAATGCGTGCGAAATTCCTCTCGACAATTCCCATCGGCCGCTTCTCCACCCCGGAAGATCTCGGCAACGCGGCCTGCTATCTCTGCTCGGACGAAGCCTCGATGATCACCGGCGTTGCCATGGAAGTTGATGGTGGGCGGTGCATTTGAGGGCAGTGGTGCGGAAATTGCCCGGCTCTGCCGATAAAGGGTCGTTTGGCTGAACCGGACAGCAGTGGATCAAGTCTGGCAGTGGCGACGGAGAAACTGGCAGGCTTGCTGCTAAACGTAGTTTTTCAAAAACCGGGATACTCGGCCCTCAGTTGGCAGGCCGTTCTGTTTTACCCAGTCAAGGATCGGTTGGATGTTGTCTTCAGGGCGCCAGGCGACATCGATCGCCTCCAAAGGCTTTTCCTTGAAGTATTTGATCTTGGCGCGTTTCAGATCGTCAAAGAGTGCATCCGAAACATAGATGCCATTGGTTTCAAAGAGACCGCCGCACCAAACATGATGTTCAGATATCTCCTGAGCACTGAGGATTTCCTCGTCCAAATGCTTCACACGGGGGAATGGATCATAGGGCTCAACTCGCCGTTGGCTCCAGCGCACCTCGGAGTGTTCAACAAGCACTGCATCGACACAAACGGTACAATTGAAGATGTAATAGTTGGCCGGCACGCGATCGCCCGCTTTGTCGAACAATTCAACGGGAAAAAACTGATGAACCCCCGGCTCGTATGACTCGACAATCTCTTTGAACCGTTCGCTGACCGCATTGACGCCGGGCAGAGGAAAAACATCGTGGATCTTCTTATTTTTTTGCTGCCGGGCAACCGTTGCAAAACGACCGGCATCGACCGGATATCCAACGCTTAGGCCGATCAGCGCCATATTCTCTGGCTCTGTAACGAACTCGAACATGGGTGTGGAATAGTCTTGGTACTCAAGCGATAGATGAACCGGCATAAGGAAATCCAAAAAATTGTCTTTCGTCCTATAAATCCCAGAAGTTGTGGAAGTGTGAACCGCCTGTGCGCTTCGTCAAAGCGGTTATTATCGATGGGCTAAGGGTGGGCTGATGCTGCCGTTGGCCGTCGTCCCGGACGCAGCGGAGCGGCGATCCGGGATCCACTCGTTCGCAGAGCATTTTTGGCTAAGCGTCCAAACTCGCCGCAATTCCTTTATTCAGCGCGTGCTGCACCGCAAGATATTTTAAATATAAAATTTCATACTTGAAATATATGAAAATCGAGCGCAGGATCAGTCCTAGACGTTTTGGCTAAGATCAGATCCGGGGAGAATGAACGTGCGCATCGTGTGTCTTGGAGGCGGGCCGGCCGGTCTTTACTTCGCCATTTCGATGAAGCTGCGGGACAGCTCTCACGAGATCACCGTGATTGAGCGCAACAAGGCGGACGACACATTCGGCTGGGGCGTGGTTCTGTCCGATGAAACCCTCGACAATCTGGCTGCCAATGATCCGGTCAGCGCGGAAACAATCCGGGCGAATTTCGCCTATTGGGATGACATCGCGCTGCTGGTCGGCCAGGAAAAACAGCTGTCCAGCGGCCATGGCTTCTGCGGCATCGGCCGCAAGAAACTCTTGCTTTTGCTGCAGGAGCGCGCCCGTGAACTCGGCGTCGAATTGAAATTCGAAACCGAAGTTGGCAGCGCCGAAGATTACCGCAAGGACTACGATCTGGTCGTTGCTGCCGATGGTCTGAATTCCAGGACCCGCACGCTCTATGCCGATACGTTCAAGCCGGATATCGATGTGCGCAAATGCCACTTCGTCTGGCTCGGCACCCATCAGACCTTCTCCGACGCCTTCACGTTTATCTTTGAAAAGACTGAACACGGCTGGGTTTGGGCACACGCCTATCAGTTTGACGATGACACGGCGACCTTCATTGTTGAATGCATGCCGGAAACCTTCGAAGCCTTTGGTTTCGCCGACATGAGCCAGCAGGAAAGCATCAAGACCTGCGAGGAGATCTTCAAGGATCATCTTGGCGGTCACAGCCTGATGACCAACGCCAACCACATTCGCGGTTCCGCCTGGATCCAGTTCCCGCGGGTGCTGTGTGAGAAATGGTCCCATGAGAACGTCGTCCTGATGGGCGATGCGGCCGCGACGGCGCACTTTTCCATCGGCTCCGGCTCAAAGCTGGCTTTGGAATCCGCCATTTCGCTGGCGGATCTGCTGCACAGCGAACCGGATCTGGCCTCGGCCTTTGCGATTTATGAGGATCAGCGCCGCCTGGAAGTCTTGCGCCTGCAGTCTGCTGCGCGCAACTCGCTGGAATGGTTCGAAAATGTCGAGCGCTACCTCCATCTCGATCCGGTCCAGCTGAACTATTCGCTGCTCACCCGGTCCCAGCGGATCAGTCATGAGAACCTGCGCGAGCGGGATCCGAAATGGCTGGCAAGCGCTGAAAGCTGGTTTATGGGCGAGGCCCGCAAGGACGCAGGCTTGCCGGTCGCAGACAATGAGAACACGCCGCCGCGCGCGCCGATATTTGCGCCATTCAAGCTGCGCGGCATGGAGCTGAAGAGCCGGATCGTGGTCTCGCCGATGGCGCAATACAAGGCCGTGGATGGTTGTCCGACCGATTGGCACCTGACCCATTATGGCGAACGGGCCAAGGGCGGTGCCGGCCTTGTTTATGTCGAGATGACCTGTGTCAGCCCGGAAGGCCGGATCACGCCGGGCTGCCCGGGCCTTTATGCGCCAGAACACGAGACCGCCTGGCGGCGCCTCACCAATTTTGTGCACGAGAACACGGACGCAAAGATTGCCTGCCAGATCGGTCATTCCGGCCGCAAGGGCTCGACCAATCTTGGCTGGGAAGGCATGGACCTGCCGCTTGAAGACGGCAACTGGGATCTGGTTTCGGCTTCCGCAATTCCCTGGTCGTCGCGCAATGCGACCCCGCGCGAAATCACCCGCGCGGAAATGGACCAGATCCGCGATCAGTTTGTGGCTTCGGCTGAGATGGCGGACCGCGCCGGTTTCGACATGATCGAACTGCACGCTGCCCACGGCTATTTGTTGTCATCCTTCATTTCGCCAGTCTCGAATGTCCGGACCGATGACTATGGCGGCAGCCTCGAAAACCGGATGCGCTATCCGCTGGAAGTTCTCAAAGCCATGCGCGCTATTTGGCCCGAAGAAAAACCGATGTCGGTCCGCATCTCCGCGAACGACTGGGTTGGCGAGGACGGCGTTACACCGGACGAAGCGATCGAGATTGCCCGGATGTTCTCAGATGCTGGGGCCGATCTGATCGATGTCTCCGCTGGTCAGACGACGATTGACGCCAAGCCGGTTTATGGCCGTATGTTCCAGACGCCGTTCTCTGACCGAATCCGGAATGAGGCGGGCCTGACCACCATGGCCGTCGGCAATATTTTCGAGGCCGATCACGCAAATTCGATCCTGATGGCAGGCCGCGCGGATCTGGTGGCCGTCGGCCGCCCGCATCTGACCGATCCCTACTGGACGCTGCATGAAGGGGCGAAGATCGGCGATCGTGCGGCACCCGATTGGCCGCTGCCGTATCTCGCAGGCCGCGACCAGCTGTGGCGCCTTGCGGACAAGAACGCCGAAACGGTGGGCAAGGTATGACGCTTGCCGGCAAACATGTGATCGTGACGGGCGGCGGATCCGGGGCAGGTGCGGAAATCGCGCATGCTTTTGTAACGGCTGGCGCCAAAGTCACCATCATGGGCCGGAATGCGGAAAAGCTCGCCGCGCAGAAACTGCATTATCAGGTGTGTGATGTCTCGGACCCGGCCGCGATCAAACTGGCTTTCGAGGCTGCCCGGGAGCAGCAAGGTCCGATTTCAATTGTTGTTGCCAATGCAGGTGCAACGGAAAGCGTGCCGTTTGCCAAGATGTCGCCCGAGGCCTTCAGCGCCAATTTGTCGGTCAATCTGACCGGCGTTGCATTCTCCTTCCAGGCTGCGCTGGACGATATGAAGGATGCTGGCTGGGGCCGGATGATCGCGATTGCCTCAACAGCGGGTCTCAAGGGTTATCCGTATGTGTCCGGCTATTGCGCCGCCAAGCACGGCGTTGTCGGCCTGACCCGGTCGCTTTCTGTCGAATTGGCGCGCACCGGGATCACGGTCAACGCGATCTGCCCCGGCTTTCTCGAAACGCCCATGCTGGAGCGTTCCATTGAAAACATCATGGAAAAGACCGGAATGGACCGGGAGGCGGCCGCTGGAACGCTGCGCAAGATCAATCCGCAGAACCGCTTCGTCCAACCACGAGAAGTTGCCGAAACCGCGCTTTGGCTGTGCTCCGACGGAGCGGCCAGCGTTAACGGACATGCGCTCAGTCTTTCGGGAGGCGAGATCTGATGGCCGCACACGACACGTCCCCGGAACCGATCTCCAAATCCCGGCTGCGTCTCTGGCTTCGCTTGCTCAAGGCAACATCTGGCATTGAAACCGAACTTCGCCGGCGTTTGCGCGATGAATGTGACACCACGCTGCCGCGTTTTGATGTCCTTTCGGCCCTGTCACGCTATCCGGACGGGCTGAAGATGAGCGAGATTTCCGCGTTTCTGAAAGTCTCCAACGGCAATGTCACCGGCATCGTTGAGCGTCTGGTCGAAGACGGTCATGCGGTCCGCATGGCGGTTCCGGGAGATAAACGCGCCAACCGGGTCAAGCTGACGTTGGAAGGGCACGCGGTTTTCGCAGATCTGGCCGCCAAGCACGAGGGCTGGATTGATGAGCTGATGGGCGGTCTCGACCGCAGTGCCATCGCCGCTTGCAACGAGATTTTTGAACAATTTGGATCTTCCGGCGAACCGGAGACAGCACTGAAAAAGGCAGGCCGCTCATGACCGACGCCCCGAAACACTTCAATTTGTCCGTTGATGGCGGCATCGCGCGGGTCTCACTCAACCGGCCGGAGCGGAAAAACCCGCTGACCTTTGAGAGCTATGCCGAGCTGCGCGACTGGTTCCGGGATCTGGTCTATCGCGACGACATTCATGCCGTGGTGTTCCTGCCGAACGGCGGCAATTTCTCCTCCGGCGGCGATGTCCATGACATCATCGGCCCGCTGACAAAGATGTCGATGAAGGAACTGCTTTCCTTCACCCGGATGACAGGGGATCTGGTCAAGGCGATCGTCAATTGCGGCAAGCCGGTGATCGCTGCTATCGATGGGGTATGCGTTGGCGCCGGGGCGATCATCGCCATGGCTTCCGACCTGCGCTTTGCGACGCCAGAAGCCCAAACGGCTTTCCTGTTCACCCGTGTAGGCCTTGCAGGCTGTGACATGGGCGCCTGTGCTATCCTCCCCCGGATCATCGGCCAGGGCCGGGCGGCGGAGCTGCTCTACACAGGCCGCTCCATGAGCGCCGACGAAGGGGAACGCTGGGGATTTTTCAACCGTCTCGTCTCCGCAGATACGTTGGAAAGTGAAGCTGTCGCCTTTGCTGAGCGGATCGTTGCCGGGCCGAACTTTGCGCACATGATGACCAAGACCATGCTGGCTCAGGAATGGTCCATGTCCATCGAACAGGCCATTGAAGCCGAAGCCCAGGCGCAGGCGATCTGCATGCAGACCGGCGATTTTGAGCGGGCCTACAACGCCTTCGTCAACAAGGAAAAACCGGTGTTCGAGGGCAACTGATGGCAGACAAGAGTTTCCTCTCATGGCCGTTCTTTGAAGACCGGCATCGCAAACTGGCCGAAGACCTCGAGGCCTTTGCTAAGGATCTTCACGTCGATCATGCTGACACCGACCAGGCCTGCCGGTCTTTGGTTAAGGCGATGGGGGCCGCCGGGTGGCTTCAGCCGACAGCCTCCGAGGACGGTACACCGCTGGATGTCCGCACCCTGTGCCTCTCCCGAGAAATTCTTGCGCGTCATGATGGGCTGGCCGATTTTGCCCTCGCCATGCAAGGTCTTGGCACTGGGGCCCTGTCGCTGTTTGGAACGGCAGAGCAAAAAGCTGCCTGGCTGCCGAAAACCCGGTCCGGCGAGGCGATCTCCGCATTTGCGCTCACCGAACCGCAATCCGGTTCCGATGTCGCCAACTCGACCATGACTGCGACGGATGATGGCGACAGTTACGTTCTGAATGGCGAAAAGACCTGGATCTCTAACGGGGGCATTGCCGACGTTTATACGCTGTTTGCCCGCACCGGCGAAGCGCCCGGCGCCAAGGGGTTGTCGGCCTATGTTGTAACACCGGATCTTCCAGGATTTGAAGTTGCGGAACGTCTGGACACGATTGCCCCGCATCCGCTGGCAACACTGCGCTTCACCGATTGCCGGGTAAAAAAATCCGACCTGATCGGCAATCCGGGCGATGGTTTCAAGATCGCGATGTCTGTGCTCGACATCTTCCGTTCCACAGTCGCTGCCGCTGCACTGGGCTTTGCCCGCCGGGCGTTGGACGAAGCGCTGGAGCGGGTGAGCACACGCCAGATCCAGGGAGCACCGCTCGCCGATCTCCAGATGGTGCAGGGGCATATCGCCGATATGGCGCTTGATGTGGATGCAGCTGCATTGCTGATCTACCGTGCCGCCTGGGCCAAGGACAGCGGTGCGCCGCGCGTCACCCGGGAAGCGGCGATGGCCAAGCTTTTCGCGACTGAACAAGCGCAGCAAGTGATCGACAAGGCCGTTCAGCTGCATGGCGGTGATGGCGTGCGCTCCGGTGAGACCGTTGAAAAGCTCTATCGCGAAATTCGGGCCTTGCGCATTTATGAAGGCGCAACGGACGTCCAGAAAATCGTCATTGCACGCCAGACACTTGGCGCTTATGCCGCCGACAGCGCCAATCAGGGAGGATAGCCAATGCTGGGTCCCACTGCTCATACGGATACCTTTGCCCGGGACAACCTTCCGCCCGAGGATCAATGGCCGGAGTTTCTTCTGGATGGCTTTGACTATCCCGATCACATCAATGTTGGTGTCGAGCTGACCGACAAGATGGTTGAGAAAGGCTTCGGGGATCATACGGCGTTGATCGGCAATGGCCGTCGCCGGACCTACAAGGAACTCTCCGACTGGACCAACCGCCTCGCCCATGCGTTGGTGGAAGATCTGGGTGTGAAGCCGGGCAACCGTGTTCTGATCCGCTCGGCCAACAATCCGGCGATGGTGGCCTGCTGGCTGGCGGCGACCAAGGCGGGGGCTGTTGTCGTCAACACCATGCCAATGCTGCGCGCCGGGGAACTTGCCAAGATCGTCGACAAGGCTGAAATCGAGTTCGCGCTGTGTGATACCCGGCTGATGGACGAGATGGTCGCCTGCGCCAAGACATCTTCGTTTCTCAAAAAAGTCATCGGCTTTGACGGCACGTCCAACCATGATGCCGAACTCGACCGTCTTGCACTGACCAAATCCGTCCGGTTTGACGCGGTCAATACCGGCCGGGACGATGTCGCCCTGCTGGGATTTACTTCCGGGTCCACAGGATTGCCCAAGGCGACAATGCATTTTCACCGGGACATCCTGATCATTGCGGATGGCTATGCCAAGGAAGTGCTCGGCGTCACACCGGACGATGTGTTTGTTGGTTCTCCGCCGCTCGCCTTCACCTTCGGGCTCGGTGGTCTGGCTGTGTTTCCGCTGCGCTTCGGAGCCGCCGCGACGCTTTTGGAAAACGCCTCGCCGCCCAACATGATTGAGATCATCCAGACCTACAAGGCAACGGTGTGTTTCACCGCGCCGACGGCCTACCGGGTCATGTTGCAGGCGATGGAAGAAGGCGCAGACCTGTCGTCCCTGCGGGCGGCAGTCTCAGCGGGTGAAACGCTTCCCGCACCGGTCTATGACGCCTGGATGGCAAAGACAGGGAAACCGATGCTCGACGGCATCGGGGCCACCGAAATGCTGCATATTTTTGTTTCCAACCGGTTTGACGATCACAAGCCAGCCTGCACCGGAAAACCGGTCTCGGGCTACGAAGTCAAGATTGTTGGTCAGGATGGAAAGCCTGTCGCGCCTGGCGAAGTCGGACGCTTGGCCGTGCGCGGTCCGACCGGATGCCGCTACCTCGCGGATGAACGTCAGAAAAACTACGTCGTTGATGGCTGGAATATCACCGGCGACAGCTTCTCCATGAGCGAAGACGGACATTTACACTTTGCAGCGCGCAATGACGACATGATCATATCCGCCGGTTACAACATCGCCGGACCGGAGGTGGAAGCCGCGCTTTTGGCGCATGATGCAGTGCTGGAATGCGCCGTCATCGGCGCGCCAGACGCGGATCGCGGGTCCATCGTTCAGGCACACATTGTCCTTGTTGACGGCAATGAACCAACGGACGATCTCACCAAGGCGTTGCAGGATCACGTGAAAGCGGTCATCGCACCTTACAAATATCCGCGCTCCGTCATTTTCACAGACACATTGCCGAAAACGGCGACCGGGAAGGTTCAAAGGTTCCGGCTTCGGGAAGAGCTGTAGGACAGCACTCAGAATAAACCGGCGTTTGGGCAGCGTCGGGGATCACACATGGCCCCGTGGTTTTAGACGGTCAAAGACGCCGCAGAGCCACGTAACTCGGGAACAGCAGGTCAAATTCTTTAGGAGAACCAACATGAAACAAACACTACTTGCGGCGGTTGCCGCACTCAGCCTCGGCGTTGCTGCGGCGTCTGCAGAGCCGGTGAAGGTCGGCATGATCACCACCTTGTCCGGCGGCGGCGCCGGTCTTGGCATCGATGTTCGCGATGGCTTCATGTTGGCGGTCAAGCAGTCCGGCAATGAAGAGATTGAAGTCATCATCGAAGACGATCAGCGCAAACCGGATGTTGCCGTGAAGCTTGCCGACAAACTTGTGCAGGCCGAAAATGTGGACGTTCTGACCGGTCTCATCTGGTCGAACCTTGCCATGGCGGTAATCCCATCCGTAACGGCGCAGGGAAAGTTCTATCTGTCGCCGAACGCCGGCCCGTCCATGCTGGCCGGCAAGGGGTGTCACCCGAACTACTTCAATGTGGCCTGGCAGAACGACAACCTGCATGAAGCCGCCGGTGCGTTTGCGAATGTCGAAGGCTACAAGAACAGCTTCATTCTCGCGCCGAACTATCCGGCCGGCAAAGACGCGCTCACAGGCTACAAGCGTCTTTACAAAGGCGATTTGGCAGGCGAGCTCTACACCAAGCTGGGGCAAACCGACTATGCGGCCGAACTGGCGCAAATCCGCGCGTCTGGTGCAGACAGTGTCTACTTTTTCCTTCCAGGCGGCATGGGCATCTCATTCCTGAAGCAGTATGCCGGCAGCGGGATCGACCTGCCGGTTGTTGGCCCGGCGTTCTCCTTTGACCAAGGCATCCTGCAGGCTGTTGGCGATGCGGCGCTTGGTGTCCGCAACACCAGCCAATGGTCCAAGGACATCAACACTCCGGTCAATAATGCATTCGTCGAGAGCTTCCAAGCGGAATACGGCCGTTTGCCGTCGCTTTACGCGTCTCAGGGGTTTGACACCGCCAATCTGCTGCTGTCCGCAATGGCAAAAGCCGACGTGAAGGATGCGGATGCTTTCCGGGAAGCGCTTCGGGAAGCTGATTTCAAGAGCACGCGCGGCGAATTCAGATTCGGCCCCAACAACCATCCGATTCAGGATATCTACGTGCGGGAAGTCATCAAAGAAGGCGATGTCTTCACCAACAAGATCATCGGCAAGGCGCTGAACAGCCATTCAGATGCCTATTGGTCCGAGTGCAACATGTAAGGTGATGTTTGGCCTCGGTCATTGGATCGGGGCCAGCTTTCGGGTGGAACTGCATGTCTTTGATATTGCTGATAGAGCAGATTTTGAACGGCCTCCAATTCGGGATCATGTTATTCTTGATGGCCGCAGGTCTGACGCTAATCTTCGGAGTGATGGGGCTGATCAATCTGGCTCATGGATCGCTCTACATGATCGGGGCCTTTTGCGCCGCAGCTGTTGCCGGAGCGACCGGATCATTCCTGCTGGGATTGATTGCGGCGCTGGCCGGGGCTGCCATAGCCGGAGCCCTTGTCGAACTTGTCGTCATCCGGCGGCTTTATACGAAGGATCACCTGGATCAAGTGCTTGCGACTTTCGCGCTGATTCTGATCTTTTCTGAAGGCACGCGATGGCTGTTCGGCTCTTTTCCGCTCTTTTTGGATATTCCCGATGCGCTGTCCGGACCGGTGACACTTCCCGGCGGAATTGAGTATCCGCTTTACCGGCTGACGCTGATCATTGTCGGATTGCTTGTCGCAGCCGGTTTGTTCCTCCTGATTTCGCGCACTCGCCTTGGGATCCAGATCCGGGCCGGGGAAAACGATCGCGAAATGATCGCAGCGCTCGGTGTCGACATTGCCAAGCTCTACACCATCGTCTTTGCGCTGGGGGCCGCACTTGCCGGTCTTGCCGGAGCGCTTGTCGGAGCCATCCAGTCGGTTCAGGTCGGCATGGGCGAGCCTGTCCTGATTTTGGCTTTTGTTGTGATCGTCATTGGCGGCATTGGATCCATCAAGGGCGCGCTCATTGGCGCGATCCTGGTCGGCCTCACAGATACGCTCGGCGGCATCTTCCTGCCTGAGCTGATGAAACTCTTCTTCAGCCCGGCAACGGCCACTTCCATCGGGTCTTCGATCGCCTCCATGTCCATCTACATCCTGATGGCTGCAGTCCTTGTGTTGCGCCCAACCGGTCTGTTTGGAGCGCGTGCATGACCCGGGAAACACTGTTCAACTCGGCCGCGCTCGCCGCGCTAGCCCTTGTTCCGCTCTGGGCGCATTTTTCCGGTGAGCCGTTCACCGTGACCCTTGCCACCCGCGCTGTCATTCTTGCGCTGGCGGCGGTCGGTCTGCACATCGCCCTGGGTCTTGGCGGCCTTGTCAGCCTTGGACACGCTGTCTTTTTCGGGATTGGCGGCTACGCGATGGGTATCCTTGCCCATCATGCGCAGACCTACACCCCATTGATGGAATGGCCCTTCGTTATCGAGGGCACCAAATCCATGCCGGTGATCTGGCTGGTCGCCGTGGTTCTGTCGTCCGTTGTGGCTTATTTCATCGGCCTCCTGTCACTGAGGACCTCCGGCGTTTACTTCATCATGATCACGCTGGCATTCGGACAGATGTTCTTTTTCTTCGCGATCAGCTGGAGTGCCTATGGCGGTGAAGACGGCTTGTCGATCTATGTCCGCAATGGCTTTCCGGGCGTGAACACGCTCGTTCCGATCCAGTTCTATGCCTTGTGCTTTGTTATCCTTGCTGCAGTGATGTTCTTTGCCGCACGATTGCAACGCTCGCCTTTTGGCCTCGCGCTCAACGCGGCGCGCCAGGTGCCGGACCGGGTCGAAACCGTTGGTCTGAACCCGATGCGCTTGCGTCTGGTTGCATTCGTGTTGTCCGGTGCGATCACGGGTCTCGCCGGGGCTCTCTTTGCCGATCTCAACCGGTTTGTCAGTCCGACCATGTTCTCCTGGCAGATGTCCGGGGAGTTGATCATTTTCATCATCCTTGGCGGGCTTGGCCGGCTCTATGGCCCGGTTGTCGGAGCGGTTGTCTTTGTGGCGCTTGAACACATCCTTGGCGACTTGTCTGACTATTGGCACATCTATTTGGGTGTTCTGTTGCTGGGTGTCGTGCTGTTCGCACGCGGTGGCATTATCGGCATGCTGCTCGGCCGGGAGGTGGCCCATGACTGAGGCAATTCTCGCAACACATGGCATCTCCAAGAGCTTCGGAGCGCTGAAGGCCAGTGACGACGTTTCCATTGATCTGATGGCGGGAGAAATCCACGCGATCATCGGACCAAACGGGGCCGGGAAATCGACCTTGATCAAGCAGATCTGTGGCGGTCTCAAGCCGGACACCGGAACGGTCAAGCTGTTGGGAGAGGACGTCACTGATCTGCCGACGGAACTGCGGGCCCGCGCCGGGCTCGGACGGACTTTCCAGATCTCGGCACTCGCGATGGAAGACACAGTTCTTCAAAATGCGGTGCTGGGTGCGCTGGGTGGTCAGGGAAATCCGTGGCGTTTTTTCAAGCCGGTTCTGAAAGACAAGGATCTTCTGGACACGGCCATGGAGGCGTTGGAGCGCGTCGGTCTTCAAGATCATGCAAAGACACGCACGGCAGAACTCAGCCATGGTCAGAGACGCCAGCTGGAAGTGGCCGTTGCCCTGACACTGAAACCGAAAGCCTTTGTGATGGATGAACCCATGGCAGGCCTTGGTACGGAGGGTTCCAAGCGGCTGACCGAGTTCCTTGGCGATCTTCGCCATCAGGCGCCGATCCTGTTGGTTGAACATGACATGGACGCTGTTTTTGCATTGGCCGACCGGATCAGCGTGCTGGTCTACGGCAAAGTCATCGCAACCGGCACAGTTGAGGAAATCCGCGCGAACAAAGATGTGCGCGATGCTTATCTTGGAGACGAAGCATGAGTGCGCTTTTGGCTCTCTCCAATGTCACGGCCAGTTATGGTCCCAGTCAGGCGTTGTTTGACGTGTCTTTGTCGATCGGCGAAGGCGAAGTGGTCGCTCTGATGGGCCGCAATGGCATGGGCAAGTCAACAACGGTCAAGACGATTTGCGGCATGTTACCGTCCGGCGGAGAAATCCGGTTCAAGGACAAGGTGATTGGCGGGATGCCGAGCCACAAGGTTGCACGCCTTGGGGTGGGGCTGGTGCCTGAGGGCCGGCGGTGCTTTGCCGATCTGTCGGTTGAGGAGAACCTGACCGCTGCAGCTCGTCCCGGCGCCTGGGACTTTGCCAAGATCGCCGAGCTGTTTCCGCGTCTCGCCGAGCGCCGGAACCAGAAGGCGGCCTCGCTGTCTGGCGGTGAACAGCAAATGCTGGCGATCGGCCGGGCCCTGATGACCAATCCGATCCTCGTCATCCTGGATGAGGCGACGGAAGGCCTTGCCCCGATCATCCGGCAGGAAATCTGGGCGGCCATCAGCCATCTGAAGAACAGCAGTGGACTGTCGATCCTCTTGGTCGACAAGTCTTTGAAAGAGCTGCAGCAGGTCGCCGATCAGGGTGTCATTCTGGAACGGGGCCGAACGGTTTGGTCAGGCCGGATGGCGGATTTGGACGCGGAGACCGGAGAAAAATATCTCGGGATCTAGAGAGTTTGTTTCTTAAGTCCCGGGCAAATAAGAAAGACGCATTATGAGCCACAAAATCATTCATCCCGACGGCTGGGCCCCGGCGAAGGGGTATGCCAACGGTGTCTTAAGCCGCAAGGGCGTTTTGCATATCGGCGGTCAGATCGGCTGGAATGCCGACCAGGTTTTTGAGACCCATGATTTCATCGGGCAGATGGAACAGGCGCTCAGGAACATACTTGATGTCGTTCTTGCAGCTGGCGGTAAGGCCGAGGATATCGTCCGTTTGACCTGGTTTGTGACCGACAAGAAGGAATACCTCGCCCGTCAGCGCGAAATTGGCGCGACCTACCGGAAGGTCATGGGACGTCATTTTCCAGCAATGTCGATGGTCGTGGTGGCCGGTCTGATCGAAGATGAAGCCTTGGTCGAGATCGAGGCGACAGCAGAGATCGAGTAAAGGGCCTAACTTCCGGGCAAGAACCAGTCCCGGGCATTTTCGTAGCAGATGCGGCGGATAAGGCCGTCGCTCAGCTCATTATGCGCGGGAATAGATCCATCCTCGACCCATCGACCGACCATCCGGCAAACAAGCCGCCGGTAATATTCGTGCCGTGGGAACGACAGGAAAGACCGGGAATCGGTCAGCATGCCGATAAAACGTGAGAGTAGGCCCATCTGGGCGACCTGCGTGAGTTGCCGTTCCATCCCGTCCAGCTGATCGTTGTACCACCAGCCTGGCCCTGCCTGGATTTTCCCCGGCTCAGACCCATCCTGGAAGTTACCGGCAATCGTCACCAGCATCTCGTTGTGGATCGGGTTGAGCGCATAAAGGATGGTGCGCGGAAGACCTTTTCGGTAATTGATCAGGTCGAGCACGGAATTGAGCGACGCACCGATCCCGGCATCTGACATGCAATCGCCTCCAACATCGGGGCCAAGAGCCCTAAACAGGCGGCTGTTCTGATTGCGCAGGACACCAATGTGGTACTGCATGACGATGCCGCGCTCGGCATAAGCTTCACCTAGTTCAATCAACACCGCTGCTTTAAAGTCAGCGGCATCTTGCGCCGACATGGGCCAGCCGTTTTGTCCGCTGCGCAGGATGATATCGAGTTCACGCGGAGGCCGCTTTTCAAAGGCCGGCAAATCGTTGAGACCGTGATCCGCCGCCTTGCAGCCAAGAGACACAAAAAAGTCGAGCCGCTTGAGCAAGGCCGCGATCAACGTGTCGAAACTGTCGACTACAAAGCCGCTGGTCTCACCCAGTTTGCGGCAATAAGCGGCAAATCCTGGCGCTGTGGGAACGAGCGCCTTGTCTGGCCGGAAACTCGGGGCCACTGGAAACGGAAAGTTCGGATCGGATTGCAGGGTGGCATGTGAGGCAAGGTCGTCTGTCGGATCGTCTGTCGTGCCCACATATTCGACCTTCATGGAGGTCAATAGGCCCCGGGCACTATGGCTCGGCTGCTCCATGGCAGCATTGGCGAGCTCCCAGACTTCATCCGCGGTGTCGGGTCCGAAAATGCCATCCCATTGAAAGTAGCGCTGCAGTTCCAGATGGGTCCAGTGATAGAGGGGATTGCCCAGGCAATGCGGGATGGTTTGCGCGAAAGCATCGAATTTGTCCCGATAGTCCGCAGTACCTGTCACGAGCTCTTCGGGTACCCCGTTCCAACGCATGGCGCGCCACTTGTAGTGATCGCCCTCCAACCAGATCTCTCCAATCGACCCCCAGGATTTATTTTCCGCAATGGCTGCCGGATCCAGATGATTGTGAAAGTCGACGATCGGAAGATGCTTTGCAACGTCATGGTAGAGGCGACGGCTGGCCGCGGTATCAAGCAGATAGTCCGGGCCGAGAAAGGGTGCAGTCATGAAAAGGTCCTTGGAGCTACGCTGCCAGTGCTGCGCGCGCGCCGTCTTGTTTCAGTGTTTTGTAGGCGTCTGTCACCTGCTGGACAAAAGCGGGCTCGGCAGGAAGGTCAGACCCAAAAATACCGGCCAGCAACATCATGTTCAGCACATAATCATCATCGTCTGATCCCGCGACAAGTTCCTTGATGCGGCCGGCGTGCGGGTCGTTGACGGGCAGGTCTGCACCGGTCTCTGAAGTACCTCGGCAGTACCGCATCCAACCGGCGACGGCCAACGCAGACAACTGCCAGGGGCGGTCTGCTTCCATATGACGTCTGATTGGCACCAAAAGCCGTTGCGGCAGTTTCTGGCTGCCGTCCGATGCAATTTGCGTGGTTTTGTGGCGAAGGGCCAGATTGGAAAAACGCGTGATCAGTTCGTCGCCGTAGGCAGAGATATCGAAGCCACCTGGAACGGACAAAGTTGGGGCTTGCTCGCCCATCATGAGGTTTTGGGTCGCGGTTTTGAAGACAGGATCAGCCATACAATCGGCAATCGTCTCCTTGCCGGCAAGAGCGCCAAGATACGCCAGGAACGAGTGGCTGCCGTTCAGCATTCGCAGCTTGATCTCTTCATAGGGTTCGACGTCGGGGACGAAACTTGCCCCTGCCGAATCCCAGCTGGGCTTTTCTCCGGCAAAACTGTCTTCAATCACCCATTGCCTGTACGGTTCACACAAGATGCCGTTGGGGTCGGGCGCGCCGAGCGCGCCAGTTAGTTTCTTAAATGACGCCTCGGTCATGGCCGGCGTAATACGGTCGACCATGGAACTGGGAAACCGGCAGTTTTCAAAGATCCAGTCTTTCAGCTCGAGATCCCGTTTTTCGGCAAACTCAAGAACGGCCGTTCTGCAGAGTTTGCCGTTAGACGGGAGATTGTCGCAGGACAGAATTGTGAGCCCGGGCAGCTCCTGTTGGCTTCTCAGGCGCAAGCCCTCGACCAAAAGGCCGGTGGCCGTCTTTGGATCGGTTGGCTGTTTGAGGTCGGCCGCGATGCCAGCATTTTCAAGATCGATGTGCCCGCGGGTGAGGCCGTAGCCCTTTTCCGTGATCGTCAAAGTGATCACGCGTAGATCCGGATCGCAGATCTGGGCAATAAGTGCGCCGATGCCATCGCGATGGGGATGCAGTGTCTTAACTACGGCGCCGACTTGCCTGAGCGCAAGGGTATCGTCAGACATTTCACCAACCGTGAACAAACCGTCCGCCTTATCAAGCGCGGAGAGTTCGCCTCCACCCGAGTTCAATCGGGCAACCACCATGCCCCAGTCGCTTTTGTTTTGGCGCAATAATTCGTCTTGAAAGACCGCGGTATGCGCCTTGGCAAAGGCACCAAACCCGATATGAAATACGCGGGTCTTAAGTAAACTGCGATCATAGTCGGGGAGTGAGAGGTTTACGGACATAATTTAAAGGCTCAAACAAAGAAAAGGGGTGTCTCCGTGCTGGTCGGAGCACCGTTGACAACTAGCGGAGAAGACCCGGCAAGCCAGAGGTCGACTTGATCATAGGCGGGCTTGTAAGTGCCACTCATATGCCAGTTCAGCATAACCGTTGTGCTGTTTCGTGACAGGGTCATGCGTGTCAGACAATGGTCTGAGACAAGAGCATTGGCAGAGACACCGTCATCATCATAAGCACGGTTCTCGCGCGCTGGGGCATCTGGGTCCTGCGGGTATATGCGCCACGATCGTGTCTTGTCAGTCTGTGCCGTACTGCGCGCATTCGGACCGGCCATCGGTAACACCGTGCCGCCACGTACGAAAAGCGGAACAGTGTCTTGAGTGACTGGCACATCCAGCATCTGCCCGCCTGGATACCAGGTTGTTCCTGCAAAATCCCACCAGCCCTCCGGACAGGCGGGCAGGGGAACTGAGCGGCTCTGCGCGCCTTTTTCAATGACCGTTGCGACAAGCAGATCGGTCCCAAGAAGGAATTCGAACTCGGAGGCTTGCGCCAGCTGGTCGTCCGGAAAATCCAGCCACAGGGGGCGCAACATCGGTTCGCCGTCAGTAACGGCCCGGTATAGAAGTGTGTAGAGATACGGGATTAGCTGGGCCCGAAACTTGAGAGCCTTGCGGATCAGCGGGGTGATCTCCGGATACATCCAGGCTTCATTGGCAGTGCCGTCGTCATTCCAGGAGTGGATCGTGAAGCGTGGATGGAAAATCCCGTTCTGCACCCAGCGGAGAAACAGCTCCGGTTCCGGCTTCGGGCCAGCAAAACCACCGACATCATGCCCAATGTTGTAAAAGCCCGACAGGCTGAGCCCGAGCCCCATCGGAATATTCCAACGGAGCGTGTCCCAGCTGGTCAAATTGTCGCCGGTCCAGGTTTGGGCATAGCGCTGTGTGCCCGGTGCGGCGCAACGGGAAATCAGATAGGGGCGCTTTGCCGGCTGATCGGCAACCTGCGCATCGTAGGATGCGCGGGTCATCAGCTGGCTGTGTAACGGGCGGATCAGACCAACGGGGATTTCCTTGCCGAAACCGGTGCAAACGGCCTCGTCATCCCAGACTTCATATTCGTTGTTGTCGTTCCAGGTGCTGGAAATGCCTTTGTCGAACAGCTTTTCTTTCAGATTTTTCTGCCACCAGGCAATGGTTGCTGGATTGGTGAAATCGAGATGCGACCCGGTTCCGTCCCAAAATGGCGATTGCTCTGGAGCGCCGGTCTCGCTGTCCTTGATGAAATGACCGGCCTTTTCGGCTTCCGGAAAAAGGGGATGGTCTTCCAGAAGTACCGGCTTGATATTTGCGATCAGATTGATGTTCGCGTCTGCATAAGCTTTGGTGAAGGCTCGAACATTCGGAAAGCGATCCGTGTTCCAGTGAAAGACATACCGCTTTTCCTTGATGGCGGTGTAGCCGGAAGACATCTGGAAACTGTCGCACGGCATGTCTTCTTCGGCGAGTTTTGCCAAAAACCCTTCCAAACGTTCCTGGGCGTTTTCTGAATCCGTATACGCCATCGTAGAGCCGGAATAGCCCAAACCCCAGCGTGGCATGAAGGCAGTGCCTCCGGTGAGCCAGTGGTGGCGCTTAACGATCTCCAGCACCGTTGGGCCCCACGAAAAATAGTAGTCGAGTTCACCATCAGAAGCGCGGAATGCGCGGAAGGCAGGATGATAATTGTCCTTCTCGTTCCCAAGATCGAACCAGCAATGGGCGAGCGTGTCGTAGTAAAGCCCATAGGCGCCGAGCGGGCCGCGGTCCGTGATTGTGAAGGGGATGTGCTTGTAGAGCGGGTCGGTTGTTCGGGCGTCATACCCCATCGCATCGAGATTTCGCATCTCGAAGCGGCGCCCGGACCTTTCCAGGGAGCCGGTTTTCTCACCCAGACCGTAATAGCGTTCGCCATCAAACCGGCGCATGAAGTGAGATTTGCGGTGATCGCGGCGGCCTATCATGTAGGCGTCCTGCGGGCGGTCTCGCGCAATTTCCTGCCATTTTGCGTTTGGCGTTTCCCGGCTCTCCCAGACGAGAGCCAATGGTGTTTCGACGGTCAGACGCAGACAGTCTGTCATGAGTTGCAGCTGGGTATCGTCCTGGGTGAGCGAGAACTCCGGATAAGTGAACCCACTGAGATCATCGCGAGATCGTCCTTCCCAGGGAACATCGTCCTTCGGCGCAATCGCCCAGGTCCGGTCCAGCCGGTGAACCCTGTCTTTGAGAAGCGAGACCCGGATAAGGGCGTGTTCCAGAACCCGGATCACGAGCGTATGCTGATCTTCAACGAGGAGCGCGATGCCAGTTTCTGTCTGTTCGGCCAGTGTCCAGTGTTTGAGTGCTTTCATATCTGAACTCAGTACCCGAGCAGCAATTGAGGCAGGAACAGGCTGATTTGCGGGATGTAGGTGACGACCAGCAGCAGGCCGACCAACACCGCGTAAAACGGAAGCATCGGCTTGATCACATCCCCGATTTTGACCCCGCCGACGGAGCACCCGACAAACAGAGCCGACCCGACCGGTGGCGTACAGATCCCGATACATAGGTTGAAGGTCATCATGACGCCGAAATGCACCGGATCCATGCCAAGGTCTGTGACAACCGGCAGGAAGATCGGCGTGAAGATCAGCAGTGCCGGGGTCATATCCATGAAGGTGCCGACAATCAGCAGCGCGATGTTAATGATCAACAAAAGTACAAGCGGATTGTCTGATAGGCCGAGAAGGATGTCGGAGATTGCATATGGGATGTCGGCAAAGGCCATGGCCTTCGACATGGCAATGGAGCAGCCGATCATCAAAAGAACGATAGATGTGGTAACTGCGCTTTCCAGAATAATGCTGGGCAGCTGGCGCCAGGTGATTTCGCGGTACCAGATGACAGCCAGAAAGAGCGTGTAAACGACAGCAACAGCTGAGGCTTCGGTCGCAGTGAAAATCCCGCCGATGATCCCGCCCATCACGATGACGATCAGGCCGAGCGGCAGGACCGCGCCAAGGGTTTTGTCGATGACTTCGCGGGTGCTGGGCCGCGGCGCGATTGGATATCCGCGGCGCTTTGCAATGATGCCAGCAACCAGCATGAGGCAGAGACCCATTAGGATCCCCGGGACATAACCGGCCACGAACAGTGCCGCGATCGAGGTCCCGTTGGTGATCAGTGAATAGACGATGAAGGTTGCGCTAGGTGGAATAAGCAAGCCTGTCGGGCAGGAGGCGATGTTCACAGCCGCGCTGTAAGCCGGGTCATAACCTTCTTTTTTCTGCAAGGGCGACATGACACCCCCAACAGCTGCGGCAGAAGCTACGGCCGACCCGGAAATCGACCCGAACATCATGTTGGCGAGAACATTGCAGTGCGCCAGTGACCCAGGCAAACGCCCACCCAGAACCTTGGCAAACTCGATTAGCCGCAGGGCAATGCCACCCCGGTTCATGATGTTGCCAGCGAGAATAAAGAATGGGATGGCGAGCAGGGTGAAACTGTCTAATCCCGAGGCCACCTGCTGGGCGACGATATAGACCGACTGGTCGAAGGACATGAACAAGAGAAAAGTCGCAAAGGCGGCAAGACCGATAGAAAACGCGATCGGAACGCCCAAAACCATGAGCAGCACAAAGGTCCCGAACAGGACCGCGACGGCTTGGATATCCATTTATGAGCTCCTCAGGGCCTAGGTCAGCGGTCCGCCGGGGGCCGGCGGTTCAAGTTGTTCATTGGGGCCGCGGCCATCGCGCACGAGGTCGGCTAAAAACGTCAGGCAGTAATAAAGAATGCAAAATCCGGAAAACGGGATTGCAACGTAGATGAACCCCATCGGGATGCGGAGCGCTGGCGAAACCTGACCGGTTTCAAGCGTACGGCTGACCAATCCGAGGCCGCCGTAAATCATGATGAGACCGGCAAAAAGAGCAATCGCGCCGATGATGCCTGCGTTGACGGCGAACCTGGCTTTGCCAGTCGTCACAACGGGCATAAGGTCAATTGCCAGATGCCGCCGTTGGCCGAGAGTGTAAGCGCCGCCCAGCAGGGCGACCCAAATGAACAGGAACCGTGCCATTTCGTCGGTTACGGTGCTCGGGCTTTCCAGAACGTATCGCGAGAAGACCTGCCAAACGACACAGACAACCAGGACGGCGAAAGCCGATGTGATGACGAGGCGTAGAACGAAATCCACCCCTCGGGTTAAAGCGGTCACGATGATCCTCCCAGCCTGTCAATCGCGTGCATGGTTAGTTGGACACCCACACGCTTGGCACCCTTACACTTGCGCCAGGAAATAAAATTGGTCAACCAATTTTGCAAAAAAGGTTGACTGATTTTTGAAATTGGACGAACAATTCGACCTCAACGGCGTCTGAAGCCGTGAATTGGGTATACCGGAACGTTCCATGAGGGAGCTGAGCCGGGTCCAGCCCTCACCTGGGAGGAAGTCATGTCGAAGTTCATCAAGGTTGCGGCTCTCTTGGCCGCGGGCGCCGTCGCGTTCGGCTCAGCTGCCAACGCCAAAACGCTGCGCCTCAATCACAACAACCCGGAAGACCATCCGCTGCACAAGTCCATGGAATTCATGGCGGATCGCTTGGAGGAGTTGACCAACGGTGATCTGAAAATCCGCATCTATGCAAACGCGCAGCTTGGAACGCAGCGTGAATCCATGGAACTGATGCAAAACGGCGCGCTCGATATGGCCCGCTCCAATGCTTCGGAGCTGGAAGCCTTTGAAGAGTCCTATGGCGCTTTGAACCTGCCTTACATCTTCGTCAACGATGATCACTATTATGATGTCCTGTCCGGCGAAATCGGCGCAGATATCCTTAAGGCTTCAGAGGACAAGGGCTTCATTGGCGTTGCTTACTATGTTGAAGGTGCCCGGTCGTTCTACGCCAACAAGGAAATCAACTCTCCGGCAGACCTGCAGGGCATGAAGATCCGTGTCCAGCCGAGCCCGTCCGCGATCCGCATGGTCGAACTGCTTGGTGGTAACCCAACCCCGATTGCTTGGGGTGAACTTTACAGCGCACTTCAGCAGGGTGTTGTTGATGGCGCCGAGAACAATCCGCTGGCATTGACGTCCGCCCGCCACGGCGAAGTGAGCAAGGTCTACTCAAATGACGGTCACACCATGATCCCGTCTGTTGTGATGATCTCCACTAAGTCCTGGAATGAACTCAGCGATGATCACAAGGGTGCACTGACAAAAGCAGCGCGTGAATCCATGGATTTCCACCGCGAGCAGTGGGATGCCATGGTTGCAGAGGGCATCGAAACCGCGAAGAACGAACTCGGTGTGAAGTTCATCGAAGTCGACAAGGGCCCGTTCATCGAAGCTGTCTTGCCGATGCATGAAGAAGCCGCTGCCAAGTCCGAAAAAGTCGCGGACCTCATCAAGCGCATCAAGGCGATCGCGCCTCAATAATTTGCAGTCAGGACCGACCGATGCTCGAACGTTCCCATTTGGCCGACAATGCGCTGCAAGCGCTGCATGATGAAGACTATGATGTTCCGTTTAACACCCAGTCTTTAAACCATGACGGCCTGATCTTCATGGGCGGTCGAGCATCGGAAAGTCTGGATGGAGATTGGACCTTTTGCGTCGACCTCCTCGACACCGGCCTCCGGCAGAAGTGGTTTTCCATGCTGCCGGAAGCCCCGGAAAACAGATCAGAACCGTGGGACTACGATCCCTACATGGGGGAAACCGTTCCTGTCCCGTCCAACTGGGCCATGCTGAAGGAAAAATGGTATTTTTTCGAAGGCAGTGCCTGGTACACCCGCCCCCTGGACATTGATGTTGTCGATGAGACCAAGCGAACGTTTCTTCGCTTTGGTGCGGCGGCTTACGACTGTAAAATCTTTCTGAACGGCGAGTTCATAGGCAACCATTACGGTGCCTCGACCCCGTTCTGTGTTGAACTCACCGGCAAGCTAAAAACCGGCCGGAACTGGATTATGGCTTGCGTCAACAACACCCGTACCCGTGACCGGGTTCCAATGCGCAATACGGACTGGTTCAACTACGGTGGAATTTACCGAGAAGTCAGTCTGTTCCAGACGCCAAAAAGCCTGATCAAGGATTTCTTTCTCTATCTGGTGCCGGATGGAAGCTACGAAAAACTCTGTGCCGAGGTGACCATTGATGGCCCCCCGAGCGGCGAAGCGGCGCGCCTTTCAATTCCGGGCCTTGGCTTGGAGTTGGAAATACCGCTCGATTCATCCAGTAACGGCAAGATTGAGTTTGAAGCAAACCCTCAATTGTGGAGCCCGGACACACCAGTACTTTATGACGCGGAAGTTGTTTATGGCGGAGACAAGATCCGTGATCGCGTTGGTTTCCGTCAAATCGAACGCTGCGGGACCGACATTGTTTTAAACGGTGAACCCTTGTTCCTGCGCGGGATTTCCGTGCATGAAGATGATGCTGCGCTGGGCAAGGTGACAACCGAAGCCGATCTGCGTGCCCGGTTTGATCACGCCCGCGAACTCGGTTGCAACTACTTGCGCCTTGCGCACTACCCGCACCATGAGTTGGCCGCGCAATTGGCCGACGAACTTGGTTTTCTCCTTTGGGAGGAAATTCCGGTCTATTGGGCGATCGATTTTGAAAACCCGGCAACCTACCGGGATGCGGAAAACCAATTGAGCGAATTGATCAAGCGTGACCGTAACCGGGCGAGCGTTGTCATTTGGTCGGTCGGCAATGAAAACCCGGACACAGATGCACGTCTGGACTTCATGAAGAACCTCGCTGAGACAGCGAAACGGCTCGACCCGACACGGCTGACGTCTGCAGCCTGTCTCGTCAATCATGCCCGGAACCGGGTTGAAGACCGTCTTGCGCAGCACATCGATGTCATCGGTCTCAACGAGTACTACGGCTGGTACGAGGAAGACTTCGAGGATTTGGCGGCAATCGGCGAGAACTCTGATCCGGATCGCCCGGTGGTCATCTCCGAGACCGGGGCTGATGGTGTTATTGGCGACAATGGACCGAAAACAGGACTTTTCAGCGAAGACTACATGGCGGAAGTCTACACCAAACAGATTGCCACCCTGCGGCGCCTTGCGTATGTCAAAGGCATGTCGCCGTGGATCCTGTATGATTTCCGCGTGGAACGGCGTCAGAACATCTTTCAAAATGGCTACAATCATAAAGGCCTGATCGCCGCCGATAAGAAGACCAAGAAGAAGGCATTTCATATCCTGGCCGAGTACTATCATCAGATCGCGGCCGGTCAGGAGGATGCAAGGAAAGCATCATGACCAGCGACACTCACAAACGCCGGTATCAGGAAATCGCGCAGATCCTTGCGCGGCGGATCGCCCATGACGGTTACAAGCCAGGCGACAAGTTTCCGACAGAGCGTCAGATTTCCGAGGAACTTGGCATCAGCCGGTCTTTGGTTCGTGAAGCCTTCATTATGCTGGAAATTGAGGGCTATCTTGACGTGCGCAAAGGGTCCGGGAGTTATGTTGCCACCGGCGAGAAGCTCTTTCTGAGCAATCCGAAACCTGATTTTGGTCCTTTTGAACTCTTGCAGGCCCGCCAGCTTTTGGAAAGCAGCATTGCCGGATTTGCAGCGAGCACGATCACCAAGAGCGACATCGTTCAGCTGCGGGACACGCTTGAACTGGAGCGGAAAGCCATCGCAAACGGCGAAGAAGACTATTTGGCTGATCGGCAATTCCATCTTCAGATTGCTGAAGCCACCCAAAACAGTGTCCTTGTGGCACAGGTGGAGGAGCTTTGGAGCAAGCGCGAGAACAGCCCGATGTGGGCCCGCTTGCATGATCGGATATTTGATCTCAGTTACCGCGCCAAGTGGCTTGATGATCACGCTGAAATTCTTGAGGCCCTGCGGCACCGCAATTCGGACGCTGCGCGTAAAGCCATGTGGCAACACCTTGAGAATGTGCGGTTGACGCTGCTGGAGCTCTCAGATGTGGGAGATCCCGAATTTGACGGGTATCTTTACAAGCCCGCGGCTGTCTCGAATTAGCGTGGCTGGATAGTTTATTCTGGTTCACGGGAGGCACTGGGGGGTGTTCGGCGGCATGAAACAAAAAGAAAGACAGATGCGATGATCGAATGCTGGCGCTGGTTTGGTCCGGATGACCCCATTTCCCTGCGCGATGTTCGTCAGACCGGCGCCACCGGTATCGTCACAGCGCTTCATCAAATTCCAAACGGCACCTATTGGCCGGAAGAAGAAATCGCAAAACGCCGTCGCATGATTGAGGCAGCGGGTCTTACTTGGAAAGTGTGTGAAAGCATCCCGATCCACGAGGACATCAAGACCGGGGCATCGGGTTGGGAGCGTTGGGCGGAAAACTGGGCTGAAACGGTTCGGGCACTGGCTCGTGAGAACATCCGCACCATCTGCTACAACTTCATGCCGGTGCTCGACTGGACCCGGACGGATCTCGATTATGAATTGCCGGATGGGGCGACGGCCCTGCGGTTCGAATTCGTTGCCTACGCGGCATTTGATCTCTTTATCCTCAAACGCGAGGGCGCTGAAGCCGACTACAGTCAGAACGATGTTGCAGCTGCTGAAGCGTGGCTTGATCAGCGGACCGACGAAGACAAGGACCGCCTGGTTCGAACCATCATTGCGGGATTGCCGGGATCTGAAGAAAGTTACACGCTCGACACATTCCGGGAGCATCTGGCAGCCTACAAAACAATTGACAGGGCGAGCCTCTTCCAGAACCTCGCGAACTTTCTGGAGATTGTTGTGCCGGTGGCGGAGGAAGAAGGGGTGAAGCTTGCCATTCATCCAGATGATCCGCCGCGGTCGCTTTTCGGCTTGCCGCGAATCGTCGGCACCCTCGAGGATCTCATCCGGATCAAGAGCCTGAACACATCTCAAGCCAATGGGTTCACGGTCTGCTCTGGCTCTCTCGGCGTTCATCCGGACAATGATCTTCCGGCGATCATTGGCGCCCTGGACGACAGGATCCATTTCGCACATCTGCGGGCCACAAAACGCGAAGCGGATCCGCGCAGTTTTCATGAAGATGCCCATCTGGCGGGCGACGTCGACATGGTCGCAATCGTACGGGCACTGCGGACGCTTGAGCGCAAATGGGGTAAGGCCATTCCCATGCGTCCCGACCATGGCCATCGTATGCTTTCAGATTTGAAAGAGACATCGACACCTGGATACCCGGCCATCGGGCGTCTGCGCGGACTTGCAGAATTGCGCGGTGTCATGCGCACTGTTGATGTCTATGAGGCTTCCCCTAGTTAACCCGCTCTGAAAACTCGCAAGAAAGTGCGGCTTGACCGATGGGGCTTAAAAACGCCATCCCTGTCTCGAGCATGCAAGCAGGAACAGGGCACGATGGACATATCTGCACAGACGGATCACGAGAGCACATTAGATATCATTGAGGATGGCCGGGACACGATTGTGATCGAAGGCCTTCTCGTGGCCGCCGAAATTGGAGTCCTCGACAGCGAAAAAGGCCGCACACAAGGGCTCCGCTTTGATGTCGACATCCGGACCGTGCCTGGCTATCGGAAGATCGTCGCCGAGACCGGATCCTATGTCTCTTATGCGGACACTGTATTTTTCATTCAGGACAAAGTCGCCAACGGCGGCCATGTTGAACTGGTGGAAGAATGGGCCGAGGCGGTGGCAGCTTTTGCCTTGCAGAACCCGCTTGCCGATTATGTGACGGTCAAGGTGACAAAACCTGAGATCTTTGAAGACGCGGCCGGCGTCGGCATCCGGATTTCACGTAAGCGACGCGCCTGACCTTGCCTGTGCCATGCACGGAACTATCTGCCAGCCAGAACACGCATTTTTCCTTCCAGGAGATACTTCTAGATGATTTCCGCAGACCGCGTTCTTCCCCTTTGGCTAAAGTACCGGGAGGCGCTGGATACCCCGATCCGAACCTTTGACTTTCCAAAATTTGGAAAAACATTCGAGGACCGAACCTACCAAATGGGGGTTTTGAACCTGTCGCCGGACAGCTCCTATCGGGAAACGGTATGCCACACTCTTGAGGCAGCGCTTTACCGGGGGCGCCGCATGACGCTTGAAGGGGCTGCCATGGTTGACATTGGCGGCGAATCGACAGGTGAAACAGCGGACATTGTTTCCATAGAACGCCAGATCGACCGGATGCGGCCGACCGTGTCGGCACTTGCGAGTGAGAACATCCTTGTGTCCGTTGAAACCTATCATCCGGAAGTCGCCGTTGCTCTGCTGGAAGCCGGTGCCGGGGTGGTCAACCTGACCGGCCGGGTCGACGACAAGAGTTTCTATGAGGCGATTGCCAAACACGAAGCAGGATTGATCTTGTGTTACACGCCTGGAGAAAACGCACGCTCCAGCGATGATCTGCCACCGGTTGACCAGGTTTTTGACGCGCAGCTGCTGTTCTTCAAGGATCGTGTCACCATGGCGGAGAACGCGGGCATCGAGCGCCTCTGGGTCGATCCCGGGTTCGGTTTCGCACTCAATCTGCCGGATGGTCCGGACCGGATCCGGTATCAGACTGACAGCATTCTGCAATCCTTCCGGTTGCGCGAGTTGGGCTGGCCGGTGACCGTCCAGCTGACCGGCCATGTTTTCCTGTTCCGGGACGAGGTTCGTGTGGCGCAGACCAGTGCAGCCACCCTCGCTGTCCTGTCGAAAGCAAACATGGTGCGCAGCCATGAGGTTCCGCGGGTGCAGCCGGTTTTGAACTTGCAGGATTACGCGTAAAGCGCTTGAGTTTTGGAAGGGGAAACGATGGCGGACCAAAAGATTGCACTAGTAACCGGTGCGGGCAAACGGCTCGGCAAGGCACTTGCAGAAGGTCTAGCTGCCGAAGGATACGCCGTCGGTCTTCACTACAATTCATCGGTTGACGGCGCTGAAGAACTTCATGACCGTATTCTTGCTGAAGGTGGTCAGTCAGTTCTTTTGCAAAAAGACCTGAGCCACCCGGAAACGGCCGGGACGTTAGTTTCCGATGCGGCCGAAGCCTTGGGTGGGCCGGTATCCGTTTTGGTAAACTCCGCGTCTGCGTTCAACACGGATTGCCTGTCTGATCTGACGCTCGACAGTTGGCAATTTCTGATGAACGTCAATGCCGCAGCGCCCGTGTTTTTGATGCAGGCTTTTGCCCAGCAGAATCCGCTTCCGGACGGGGGGCTCATTCTCAATATGCTCGATACCCAAATGCAGTCGGCCTCTCCGGAACGCTTCAGCTATTTCTGCGGAAAATTCGCCTTGGATGGCGCAACGAAGCTGGCAGCCTATGACCTTGGTCCAAAGGGCATTCGGGTTAATGCCATTGCGCCAGGCCTGATCCTGCCCAGTGATCAGACCCAGGAAAACTTCGATGCACGCCAGAAGCTGACCCCTTTGGGTCCGGGGCTTGGACCGGAGGATATCGTTGGTGCGCTGCGGTATTTTTTAAATGCCAGACAGGTGACTGGTCATACCCTTGTTGTTGATGCCGGACAGCGTTTGATGGGCTTCGGAAATGCGCCCATTGGCTAAAATCGGCGGAATACCGGTGTTTTCATGGTTAATATTCACTTAATATCCACCGCAGCCTCCCGCGCTGCAAAAAACTTCAAAAACTTTCAATTTCCCTGTTGACCCGGAAAGAGGGCAGGCCTATAACCCGGTTCATCGACGGCGGCAACGTCGCTGGCGACAGGGCGCTGCGCTCTAAATTCCGGAAAACTGGTCGAT
>NZ_JASHII010000011.1:0-102330 GCF_030733765.1 Roseibium sp. MMSF_3247 | reverse complement strand
AGACATCTGCGCCAGCGCGCAATCGTCCCGGTCATTCCCGGCCGCTCAAATCGCAAGCGCGTCATTCGCTACGACGCCAAGCGCTACAAGAGCCGTCATCTCATCGAAAACGCCTTCTGCCGCCTCAAGGACTTCCGGCGCGTCGCAACTCGCTAAGACAAACTCGCCAGGAACTTCCTGTCCGCTGTCGCCCTCGCAACACTCGTCGCATTCTGGATATGATTGAGTCTGAACCCTAAATTGACACAGTCATCAGTCTCGAAAGAGTGTTGGCTGCATAACCCACTTTTTAGCTGTCAGTTCAAAGCGCCATAGTAGTATCGAAAAAAAGAAGACTAACATGAGGTAGATTGAAATGCTAACATTATCAGAAAATTCTAAATTCAATGAAGTAATGAATCGCAAGATGATTTGGTGACACATATAAAGCGCAAAAGATATATTTCCTAAAAAAACAGAAACTTTCCAACTAAAAATACTTTTTGCATTTGCAAAGGCAACAACCCAAAGTATGGCAACAATGCAGAGACCTGACTGAGCAAACCAGATCGCTGTGTACCGACCACCAAACATATACACAAAATGTAGAATTTCTTTCCAAAAAACTAGTGATGTCGCGAGCAAAGCAACGCTGATAATCCGTAAAGCGTACCATAACGCAGGCCGCAATCGTCCCTTCAGATACCTCCAAAGTGGATATGCTGTTACACCAAAGGCGAATTCAAACACCCTTGCTAACGGGTTTATGTACAACACGGCAGTACTAGTAAGCTCACCTGTCAAAGCAGAAGTGTACGGCGGGAGTTGTAACCAGATGCAAATGCCTATAGCTCCAACCAACAAGAGCACCGAAAACAGCAGCCCGAATAACCTCGACCAGAGGATAAGTGGAAAAAAAAGGTAGAAGAATACCTCGGTTGAAATACTCCAACTCACAGAATTAAAGCTGAAAATTAGCCGGAAATCCGGCCACCATGCTTGGACTAAGAAAACGCTCGCTATAAACCGACTTATATACTCAAAACTACTTTGGGCACCCGTTACATCGCCAATCAGCACAGCGGCAAGAACGAGGCAAAGCAAGTGGCTAGGCCACAATCTAGCAAAACGCGCCAAATAAAATCGTTTCCAGTTTACTTTTGATCGATAGACGTGTGCTAGAATAAATCCTGAAAGCACAAAGAAAAACGAAACACCGCTTCCTAATGGAATGTGAGTAAAATCATAAGCAATACCAAAATGACCGCGCATGTGATGTAAAAGCAATGCAAATGCGGCAACAAATCTCAGACTTGTAAGCGCTTTCAGATCTTCCGGCTTTTCCATCAAAGACGTGTACTTATCTGTCTTTTACTCTAAAAAATAACCTCTCATCGATGCCAGGGAAGATTATCAAGCACTTTACCAACAGGATGTGCGAAAATATTTTTTGCTTGACCGGTGATGTACCTTGAAGTGTATATTTCAACTGTGCGTGGTTACCGGCCAATTTTCTGCACCCGGTTAAATTGGAGCTTTATTTCTTATTTGAGAGGCTCGTATGAGTTTTTTTGAAGCAAACGATGACCTGTACCCCAATCAAGCCGTTGCCTACATAATCGCGGAATTTCCAGACGGTTCAAAGACACAGGGATCTGGCGCGCTTATTGGCAACAATGATTTGCTTACTGCGTCTCATGTAGTCTATGACCGCGATCGGGGCGGTTCGGCATCATATGTGGATGTATATTTCTCTTATGACGTCGATGATGGTTTTCACCCACTCCGTAATGGAGTACGCGTCAATTACAAATACGTTCTTGACAACAATGACACGGCCAGGTTCTCGAATGACATTGCAATTGTTTCCTTAAGTTATGCTGCAGGTTTGGAGTTTGGATACTTCGGGCTTAAAACCGGATTTATCGAGGGGGCGATGACAATACTGGGTTATCCGGGCAGCGCCGGCGGTAATTTGATCCAAACAAATGGATGGGCATATAAAGACTTTGATGACGGCGTAATTAGATCTCTTGCACCGGGTTCTGGTAACAGTGGCGGGCCCGCATTCGTATACCATGATGGCACCCCGAGGGTGCAAGGGATTTACAACGGTAGTGCGGCTTTCGGAGACTTTGCTGGGGTCATTACACCTATTGACCCTCATTATGAGTGGATTACGAACATCATCGACAACAATGACCATTTGATTACCAGCGTTCCCGGAACGAACCAAGTCATTATTACCCCTGATCCGATTGACAACAATGAAAGTGGTGACCCGGACCCTGTGGTGTTGGCTCCCATAGAAAACGTCTATAGGTTTTTCAATCCAGATACCGGCTCGCATTTTTTTGCTACCGGAAACACCCAGCGTTCGACTACGGCGATTAATAACCCTGGCTGGTCGGATGAAGGAGCTGCTTTTCAAGCTTCAACAACAGCGTCGTCGGGTACTGTCCCTGTAGTTCGCATGTATAATGAGCAGTCTGGTCGGTATCTTTTTACCGCGAACAATACTGAGATCTCAATCATACAAACACAGGGTTGGACGACACAAGAGATCGGTGTTTGGTACGTCACGCTCGACCTAGACTCATCTCTCGGATACACGACTGGTGTTTACCGACTTTATGTGCCAGCCCTGCAGGGGCATGTTTATTCATCCAACATAACTGAAATCAGTATACTACTCGACACATTGGACGCGAATAATGAGGGTGCCGCATACTATATCAATCCATCTCTAGTGACTGAAGCTAGCGCACCTTTTGAATATGGCCTAAGTGAAGACATGTCGGCTAGCGAAATAAGTAAATTGGTGGGTATAAATTCAGCACCGCACAATACCGATTTCTTATAGCGGTATCAATCACACCTGGAAAGCACTAGGCTTGCCGGAAGGGGGCGCTGGTCAAAAAAGGCCACCCTTAATTCTAGGGTTTCTAAATCTGCTGGTGGGTTCGTTCCGCCCGCCGCAACCGGGAGCGTGCCGCCGTATTCGAACGGTCTACGGCAATTAACCAGATTCATCTGCCCGTTGGTCAAAGCCCAAGATTGGGTTAATTAGCAGATACAATTCAAAGGTAAAAAATGAACCTTTGGCGGTCTCTCTTGAGGATAATGCTTTATCGAATTCTTTTACAGTTCCCTCTTAGCCGTGAGACCGATATCCGAAGTGCTCATCATTAAAACCTACAAAGTTGCTACAGCGTCGTTATCCCCGATCCCCACAAAAGCGATTTCTTCAGCCCTATTCATTTCATTTAGATCGAGCGCTCTATTGCTGGCGGCCGAGGAAGAAATAGACGAGTTCAAATAATAAGCAGCACCTTCATTGTAGGCGCCTAGAGTATCAATCAAATGGCTTATTTCTGCATCGTTAGAAGAGTACACATGCCTGTCCGTCGTCAGGGTATTTGGAACAGATAGCCGTGTTATTTAACGGAGAGATTGGCTCCAAGTTCAACCGAGCCGGAGTAGATGCGGAATTGCAGGCCGTTTTCGGAGGCTTTTTTGATGCGCTCAAGGCGGGCCTTGACGTTGAGGGCCAGCGTCTTGATCTGACCAGTGAAGCCGTTCTTCGTAGTGGTGAATGTGCCGATGTTTGCCATTGTCTTCATTCTTTCGATGTTTCGGGCCACGACCATCGCGGCCTCGATGGCTGTCGAAGAGATCGGGAACGGTCGGCGCGCATTCCTTTGGAACCGAAACGAAGGGGAGGACGGCGGGAAGATACTTTCTTGGCTACCCGCGAGGAATTCGAGCACCGGTTCGAAGGGGAAGAAAGTTTCGATCCGCCGTTGCGTCAAGCCGACCGAGGCGAAGCCGGGTCCCGGTCAGACATGCCTTAATCGAGACCGCTTAGGGCGACGCCTTTGTGACAGATTAAGGAAATGAAGACCTGCGAACGTCGTGTTCGGACCACCCATCTACGGCAGCACCCGAGGCGAGAATGAGCTTGCGTGATTTACGTTGATGCCAGTCTGGAGAACTGTCATTCTTTCAACTCCGAACAGACCGGCAATCCCTGCTTTGTCCGCGTAAGTCCAGCGGCAGGTCGGGATGGCAAATGCCAGCGACGGAAAGGCGAACCGTTGCACATTGCATCAATGCCTCCGACACAGGCTCCCGCGTTGCCCGTGCCGCACCAGGAATACCATCCATGGAAAGAGCGGGATTAGATTGCCTCTGTGAAATGTGCCTGTTGCTGTACGCATCCTGGCAACGACTGAAGTGGACAATCAGCCATCCTTTCCAACCGCAACGAAAAGTGGGAGGCATTGAAGAACGGTGGTCTTGCCGCCCGGGAGCGCACGAAGCGAAGTCAGGTCCGCTTCACGGCTTTGATGGGAGAAGTTTGGGCTGCTTGCTTGATGGTCGTGGCAAATCTCTCGGAGAAACGCCGCGATGACCGAGCTGATAGGCTCGGTGGAAACAAAGCCATAGTCCTTGTCCATCTCGACGCGATTGAACTTGTCGAGAAGGACCCAGCACGGAGATGTAAGGCCAGTGCGCCGACACTCGATTTCAGGAACGTTTAGCGCAACCTGTACATACTGTCCGCCCATGCCGACGCGAATGAGATCATGCGCTGGCTGGGCAATTTCGAGCGGCCACCACTCCTGACATTTGTCACAAACGGATAGCCCTATGGCTCTGACCAACTGCGGCACCGGATCGAAAGCGAACTTGGGTGGCGCTGTTCGGTCCGGTATTACCTGGACACAACCGCCCGGCTCTGACAGGCCGTTCTTCTCTGAGTTCCAAACCGCAGAAATCTGCCATGCCATCGGCCCGTGGATGGCATGCCGAAAAACACGTCTCACTGGGACTGCTGACGTTAGGCCGGTAATAGTCTTCACATAGCGTTTTTGTTTTTCAGCGCAGCGATACAACCCAAGCTAAATAGAACTTCTAGGAAATTACCTAGGATATTAAGAGGTTATTCAATTACTTCGCACATTGTGATTTAGTGTTTTATGGAGTTGATGGCTTCCTAGATTGAAACAGGGATCTATTTCGAAAATGCTCGGGTACATCTGGGGATCAACGCAGCGAAAATTTCTCGTCATTATGCTCGCAACGTTGATTGCCGTGAACGGCCCGCTTTTGCTGTTGTTTTTCGTTGTCACCAAAGACACGCTGGAACGCGAAATGGTCGCGAAACAGCAGGTTCTCGTTGACGTCAACAGCAAGGTCCTGAGCAAGCTGATCTGGGATTTCGACGACGAAAACCTGAAGAAATGGACGGCGGCCATCGCCACGGAGCCAGACATTTTCAGCATCGAAGTCCTGGACGATACCAACAACCGGCTCGCGTTCTTTTCAAACGCCGATGACAGCAACCCGGCCTCTCAAGAAGGCGGAACGCTGTTCTCAAAGGACATCATCCACGTCATTGATGAGAACGACTACAATGTCGGCACACTGAACGTCTGGTTCATGACGGAACGCCTGCGGAGCGCCGCCATCGAACAGGTTGCCTACCCCGCCATTTTGTTTGTTGTCTCGACGATTTCTGTACTTATCGTTGCCCTGCTTGCCAACCGGATCATGATCAACCGGCCCTTGAGCCGGCTGAATGAGGCCATCGAGACCACCCATCGGTCGGGAACCCGCAAACGGGTGGATTGGTCCTCATCAGATGAATTCGGCAGCGTCACGGAAGCCTTTAACGAGATGCAGGACAGCCTCGACAAGGACGAAGCCAAGCTGTTGAAGGCGAACAAGCGCCTGGCATTTCTGTATCACAACACGCCGGTGATGCTTTACTCCATTGATCATGAAGACCGGATCCTGAATGTGTCCGATTATTGGCTGAGCGCCACGGGGTACGCGCGGGAGGCCGTTATAGGGCGCAAATTCAGGGAGTTCCTCCAACCCGATTGCACAGAGGAATATCTCGACAGCCGCAAGCGCCTCTTCTCAGCGGAGCACATGTCTTTTGAAATCACCTCGGTTTTCATCAGGGCCGACGGGTCGCCGCTGGATGTTCTGATCACCGAAATCCGAGATTTCGACAAGAGTTCGACCGGCCGGCAGTCGCTCTCCGTCATGGCTGATATCTGTCAATTGAAAGCCGCAGAGGCAAAGATCCTCCATCAGGCGCGAACGGATTTCCTGACCGGTTTGCTGAACAGGCACGGCTTCACGCACCGGATGAACGAGGCGATCGACGCAGCCGATGCGGACCATGAGATCTCCGTCCTCTTTTTTGATCTCGATAACTTCAAATGGGTCAATGACAATCTCGGTCACTTTGCCGGTGACCAGGTGCTGAAGCTGGTCACACAAAGAGTGTCCAAGCTCTTGAAAACCGATGATTGTTTCGGCCGATTTGGCGGCGATGAGTTCGCCATCTTGCTGTCCGGTGGCGATGTGCGCGCGCGCGCTGTTGACCTTGCAACACGTATCAACCAGGTCCTGAAGCAACCGATCAGCCTTTCCGGCAGGCAGCTGCAAATTTCTGCCAGCATCGGGATTTCCTATTATCCGGAAAATGCGGACACGGCGGATGACCTGCTGCAGACCTCCGATGTCGCCATGTACCGCCAAAAAGGCAGCGGACGGAACGGACACTGCGTCTTTGATGTCCAATTCGGCCAGGAAGCCGCACGCCAATTGGAGGTCAAGGAGCTCATTTCCGAGGCTCTGAAACATGATTGGTTTGAGCTTTACTACCAGCCTATCGTTCATCTCAACGAGCGGAGCATCGTCGGGTTCGAGGGCCTTTTGCGGCTCGTGCACCCGGACATGGGCATCTTGCCGCCTCGAGAGTACATCACGGTTGCAGAACAAACCGGCAGCATTTTGGAAATTGGCGACCGGGTCTTGCGGCTCGGCATGCGGGCGCTCAAAGAGCTTGAGCAGCAACCCGACTGGCAGGACGCCTATGTGACGCTCAACCTGTCAGCGGCCCAGTTCAGGCGGGAACTACCGGACACATTGGCCCGGTACCTTGCGCAACATGATCTGGTGGGCGACCGCTTGGTACTCGAAATCACCGAAACAACTTTGATGCAGAACAGCGCCGACCTGGACGGGCTGATCGAGGATATCCGGAAACTCGGATGTGCCCTGGCACTCGATGATTTTGGGACCGGCTTTTCATCGCTAAGCTACATGAACCGCCTCCACGTTGATACGGTCAAGATCGACCGGTCGTTTGTTCAAGGACTTGGAGATATCTCCAACAAAGATGCGTCCGGCAAGACCGCGCCACTTGTTGAAGCCATTGTCGGCCTGGCGGAGAAGCTGGATCTGACCGTGATAGCCGAGGGCATCGAGACCGAAGAACAACTTGGCAGCTTGACACAACGGAATGTAGTGTTTGGTCAGGGTTTCCTCTTCGGAGACGCCAAACCGCTTGATGTTTGGCTCAATGGGCCTTTGAAAAGCCGGTCAAGCAGATACGCTTTGCCGGACCTGAAAGAGTTGGAAGCCAGGCCATACTGAAAACCATGTCACCGACAAGGGGCAACAGATGAAGGCAGTGACAAGACGGACCGTTCTGGCAGGCATGGCTGTGTTAGCGCCCTTGCCCTCGCTCCGCTTGTCCCGGGCGAGTGCCGACCTTGCAGGCCTCCAGGTGATGACAGAAGAGTACCCCCCCTACAATTACCAGGAAGGGGGCGAGCTCTTGGGGCTCAGCGTTGAGATCATGGAAGAGATCTTCAACCGCACGGCGTCCGGTTACAACCGATCGGATATTGCGCTTCTGCCATGGGCGCGGGGCTACAATCTGACCCTTCAGCGGTCCGGGCACGCCCTCTTTTCGACGACCCGCACACCAGACCGCGAGGACCTTTTCAAATGGGTCGGGCCTTTTGTTCCGACCGTCGTGGGGCTGATTGCCAAAAAGAGCCGTAACCTGAACATCGAGACCGTTCAGGACCTTGAGGAATTGCGGATTGGGGTGGTCAAGGACGATGTCGGGCAGCTCCTTCTGCAGGCCAGGGGCGTGCCGAATGACCGGATCGAAGCGGTGCTCTCAAATGATCAGAATTTCCGAAAACTCATAGCAGGCCGTGTGGATGCCATCTCCTATGAGACCAGAGTGACCCGTTGGGCTTTGCAAACACGTGATGTTGCCCTGGATGAGTATGAAACCGTTTATGAACTGGACCGCGGCGAACTTTATCTCGCCCTCCATCGCCAGACGCCCGATGACCTCGTCGATCTCCTGCAATCGGTGTTCGACGCCATGATCGATGACGGCACCCATGCCCGGATCCTTCAGCGTTATGGGATCGAGTCTTGAGGCCCGCCTTTTATATGCTTCGAATTGGCCTCTGCACATGCTCCCTGACCGGTTAGCGGTCACTTCAGTTCGTCACTGACCGCGTCCAAAAGAGCTTCCAATTCGCCGCTTTCGATCGTTGCCCAGATGATATCTGCGTCGACGCGGAAGTACTCATGGGCAATGTGATCGCGCATTCCGGCAATCAGCCGCCAGGGAATATCCGGATGGCGGGTTGTGACTTCGGGCGGCAACGCCTTTACAGCCTCGCCGATTTCCTGAAGGCAGGCCGTTACGGCGCGGAACGTCTTGCGGTCCTCCAGCGGTGTTTTCAGGAAGGCTGCCTGATCCAGGCCCGCGACAAACGTGCGAATGTCGAGAATGGCACGCAGGATGTCTTCCAGCCGGTGGCGGGCGTCACGCATGGCGCTTCAGAAAATCCGGAGTTCATCGTTTGCGGCAGCCTCGGCCACATGCGGAGCAAGACGAGCGCGCGGCGCCAGATCCACCCGGCCAGGCATGTCGAGCGCGGTCTCCAGAACATCCTTCAAACGCGCGAGATCAAACAGAGACAATTGCGCGCCTTGTTTCGGCTCGTAACTCAAGTCGATGTCGCTACCGGCCTGCGCCTCGCCCCGCGCGAGAGAGCCGAAGAGATAGAGATGGCCGATCCCCTGCCCTTCCAAATCCCCGCGAACGCTCCTCAACCGGGCAATGACATCGGTCGCTGCGAGCGGGCCGGATGACTGGTCATCCACATACTCCTGGACGATCTGCTGCAGCAAATCCTGAACCTTTGCGCCGCGTTCCGCAGCCAGTGCCTTGAACCGGTTTTTCAGTGGCACTGGCACTCGGGCAGATAAGAACGCGGTTTCGGCACTGTCGGAAACGAACTTGGAGGTATTCTGCACTGACATGGAAACCATCATCCGTTATTTTGTGCACAAATGCACGTTACCACGTATAGCGGCCCTTTTTCAATGCTGTTTCAAAGTTGACAGCTGTCAACTCGTTTCTGCGCTCCTGGAATACAGCCGGTCTGATTGGAATTCCATCGGTTCCCCCTTCTCAAACATGCGACACAGTCGACGGTGTCCTCTCCCGGCTATGATCCGTCGTTTCCCGCACAAACGTTCAAGACAGGTCCGGTTGGATTGAAGTACCGTGGGCGCATTGAAGACAGATAGCCCCTGCCCTTCTTGGCAGTTCACAGGACGGACCGACATGAAACCCATCAATCTCTCCGACAAGCTCTCAATGTTTGCCACTCATTGGAATCCTCATGTGGTCGCCGATTACAACACCAACGACGTGATGGTGGTGAAGTTCAAGGGAGAGTTTCCCTTCCATCAACATGAAGACACCGACGACTTCTTCCTCGTCCTTGAAGGCGAGATGGTCATGGACATCGAAGGCCAGGACCCGCATGTGGTGAAAGCCGGGGAGCTCTTCATTGTGCCGAAAGGCGTTGTCCACCGGCCGCGCGCCGAAGAAGAAACCAAGGTCTTGCTCATCGAACCTAAGGGCGTTCCAAACACCGGCGATTCTGGTGTCGAACCGGCACCCAAACCCCGGATCTGATCTTCTGACCAGATACAAGCACCTCATGAGCCAAAGCCATCCGAACGCGCTTGTTTGTTGACAGCTGTCAACTCTCACTTGGCAGCCCCCTGCCCTCACCGGTTCATGAGAGAGTCGAGCATTGGCCGGAGCCGGAATTTCCCGGCTTCCGCCTTCTCGCTCAGAACCCGCAAATATCCGCCAGCGGATTTGATCTCCTCCGCCCTTTCCACCAGATACGCCATCGTCACGATTGCACCGGCTGGCCCCATATGCTGTTGCGCCCGCAGCCAGGCATCTTTCGAAATCCCGAGCATCGGCCGGATCAGCTCCGCCGCCTTTCTGGCATCCGACCAGTTGCCCAGGCCTTCGAGCGCATAATCGGCAAACGACGGACACGCCCGCTTCAGATCTCCGAGGGAGACTTGTTCCGACTCTCCATTGGCGCTTCCCCGGACTTCAGGCGCTTCGGTCTCTTGATGGTACCCCTGCCCGGCTTCCGGTCTACCATGATCAAGGTGTTGCCGTTGCCTGATGTCGGCTGCACGATCATCTATTTCATTTTTTTCTGAGTAATATTCAAATGAGTCGTCTTTGTTTGAATTCTGAATGTGGCGCTCATTACGAGCGTCGTTGCCGCTCATTCTTGATTTTAAATGAGAGATATCCCCGGTTTGTGCAGATGCTTCTTCGCAGTCTCTTTCGCGCAAATCCGCCTCGTCCATTCCAGCCAAGAACGCGCTTTCAACGCGGGCCCGTAAGCGCACCAGACCGTCACAGCGCTGCTTGTGGTCACTGAGAGCACCGTTACGCGCAACCCGGCCGGAGAGCGCTTTAAGCTCGTCCGTGAAACCCAGCCAGAGTGCCGGGCTGTGTGCGCCCTGCCCGTCCTCGAAAGCGGCCTCGATCATCTTTGAAATGTCCCGGAGGTGCAGCGTAATCTCTGCCCGAACCTTTCGGACTTCCGCGGCATGCGCACGTGCCACCTCGGCGTGCTCGAAGACTTCAGGGGCCATCAGAGCGGCAGGAGCCAGGTTGAAGCCAAAGGCGTCACGCACCTCACCGCCCGGCCCTTTGCGGGCGAAACGCTTGCCATTCGCGCTGTCTTTGCGCAGCAGAAGACCCGTTTTAACCAGCGTTGCGATATGCCGGCGCAGGGTTGGCGCGGACATTCCGCGGGTGCGTAAGGACAGTTCGGCATTCGATGGAAAGACGATGATGTCTTCCGACCCGTCCAATTCCTTTTCCGGATGAAAGCTCAAGAGCGCCTCCAGAACCGTGATTGCCCGATCGGACAAGGCATAGACATCGCGGGCCTCTGTCAGGGCGCGCAGGAACTGCCACTTGTCCGTTTTACCCGTCCGGTTGCCGGAGGATTTGAGAGCTGCACGGTCGGTCTCAAGCTTCTCATGTGCCTTGAACAAGGCAAGAGAAAAGGGTCCGCCGCCGAAAGGCGTCGTTGCAATTCGATCCGTCATGTCCATCACCTTCAAAAAGGCAATGAAAAGGCGTTCCCGGTCGCAAAACAGGGGCTCACGTCTTGACAATTTCGGGCGGAAGTGATTCTCTCAGTTTGCTACATACAAAGAGGGCTTCCGGAGCAATTTGCTTTGGGGGCCTTTTTTCTTGCCTTGTTTCCTTCCCTTCCTTGTTTCCAAATCCTTCAGCGCGGCAGTTCCGCCTTCTGAAAGTTTACAGCTGTCAACCGGCCTTGAATTCAGCCGTCTGGCAGCTCCTTGTTCTTGTCCGCCTCGAACGCCGCCAAGAGATCTGGCAGCTGTTTGGCGAGATAGTGGGTGAATCCATCCGGGGCCGTCTTGGCGAGCTGAATGGTCGAGCCCTTGATGTCGGCGATCGGTTTGCCGGACCGGCTTTTGATCGTCTGTTTTTGGGCTGGTTTCGATTTCCGTTTTCCAAGCCGTGTAAACAGGCGCTGGAACCGCTGATCGGAATCACAGGCGAGAAACACCTCGGAGGTGATCTCGTCGCGGGCAATAACCTCCGCGGCCTCTCCGTCGAACATCTCGGCAAGCTGGTGCCAGCGTGGCCGGCCGGCCTTGGGCGCCGGCCCAACAGCCTTGGCGATCGGGTAGGGCACCTTGTCGGCGACCTGCAAGAGCCGGGTCATTTCCGTCTTGTGAACACCGAGCGCGTCCTGGACCAGGGAGCGTTCAAATCCATGATCGATCAGCGAGCGGGCGAAGAACGCGCGTTCAATGAAGGACAGATCCCGCCGCTCGGCGTTCTCTTTACCTTGCGCCAGGATCAGGGCGTCATCGTCGAGATCCCGAACGATCGCCAGAACATTGATACCAAGTTCCTTGGCAGCTCGGATCCGCCGGTGGCCATATGCGGCCTGGTACCAGCCGTCCGCGCGCTTAGCGGCATCGGAATGACGGCGTACAAGAACCGGAACCTGTTGACCCCGGCTTTCAAGGCTGGCTTTCAGTTCCGCAAATCCCGCATCAAGATGCGCTTCTACGGTCAAACGGTCGGCGACGGGCGACGGCTCAATGTGTGACGGATCGAGTGTCACCACCCGCTCGCCAGACTGTTCTTTCAGCTCCTGCGCCATTTGCTCAAGCGACAGCCCCATGGCTTTCACAGCGCCGGAGGCCGAGCGCGGGCGCTCGCTGACAGGATCGCTTTTGGGAGCGGGGGCGGGGGCAGGGGCGGCAGGCACCGCCTTCTTCTCATGCCGGGCTTCTTGCGGCTGTACCGGAGCGGGCGCAGCCGCACTCTCCCCCGGTGCGGTTTCCGGTTCACCAGCAAACAGGGCTTTGAGGCGGTCCTTGCGTTTGGTCATGGCCACAGTGTCTCCGGACGAATTGGATCAAGCAGCCTCAGTGTAAGGCCGCCCCGGTGACCGTGGATAAGTTTTTCAGAAACGTTCATTTCCCTGCCTCCGCACGGCCCCAGGCTGTGAGCATCAGGGTTTCGATCTCAGAGTTGACAGCTGTCAACGACTCCATCGCCCGGTCATAGGTGGCCCGGGTAAAGTTCTCCCGGCCGACCTCGTACAGGGTTTGTTTGGTGAGCCCCGCATCGGAAATCGCCGTCGACTTCACCATGGGAGCGGTTAGAACCCGGTCGCCAAACTGCGCACGCAAGAACCCTGCGATCTGGGTCTGTGGGCCATCCTGCGGCTCATAGCGGGTGACCAGATAACGCAGGAAATCGAAATTCAGCGTACCGCCGGCTTCGCGAACAACGGAGAGGAGATCCGATGTCATGAACAGGAACTGGCTCATGGAGGCCACGTCGAGCATCTGAGGATGCACTGTGACAATCACGGAGCTCGCTGCACAGAGCGCGCCGAGGGTGAGGTAGCCAAGTTGCGGCGGGCAATCGAGCACCACAACGTCGTAATTGTCTTCCACGGACTTCAGCGCCGTCTGGACCCGGGCAAAGAACAGCTCCTGCGGGTCGGATCCGGCCGGCCGGTTTGCCAGATATTGCGGTGTCGTGTGCTCGAATTCCTGAAGTTCCAGATTGCCCGGCACCAGATCCAGCCCGTCGACGTAGGTCTTGCGGATGATCTGCTCGAGCGGCACGCGCTCCGCATCATAGCGGATTGCCCCATAGATCGTGTCGTTGCCGGTGAGATCCAGTTCCGGCTGATAGCCGAACAGGGAGGAGAGGGAGGCCTGCGGGTCAAGATCTACCGCCAGCACCCGGTACCCACGAATGGCAAGATACTGAGCCAGATGGGTTGAGGTCGTGGTCTTGCCGCTGCCGCCCTTGAAGTTGGTGACCGCAATCACCTGGCAGTGTTCGCCGCGCTCCGGATCCCGGTGGCGGACATAGCTGCGCGCCTTCGCGCTGCCCGGCTCGTGCTGGCTGGCGAGATGGCTTCTAAGGGCGTTGATGTCGGCCAGTGTGTAGCTGCGGCGGCCGCGGTCATCCGTTGCCGGGGAGGGGCCATCGCCGGACAGTGCCAACTGGCGCAGATACCCATCGGAGACACCGATAAGTTTCGCAGCCTCGCCGGAGGTAAACGAGCGCATTACTTTCAAGCTCGACGGCGGGAACAGGCGGGCACGCAGCTCCCCGAGCTGAACAGACAACTGTTCGGCGTCTTGCGCAATTTGTTGGTCGGCAGCCATCATCGTGTCGTCAATCCTTGCCTCAAACCCGGACAGGCCAGCTTTTTCGAAAAACGGAAATGTCCGACTGGTTGTGCCCTTAGCGCATGGCCGTAGGGTGACTGCTGCAGTCGGCTTTCCGTTTTCCTCCTGGCCGCAGCATCCTACCTTGGCCCAAAATCATCTCTTCATCGATCCGGAAAGTGTCCGGATCACGACCGGGCGGGGAGGGGGCTTGCACAGATTACCGCTGCGCGTTTGTGTTCCTCACAGTCCTGAGCCGTCAATATTGCGCAGTATCGGCAGATTCGCAAAATGCGGCAACGGCGATCAACGCCATGGACTGTTGTCAGCGCCCACGATCCCCAGTTACGGCAAAACCGTCAATTCAGGAACCGTTGGCGTAGATAAAGCCGGGGAACGTTGTTAACGTCAAGTTTTTTAAGGTTAACGAGAGGTTAACGCAAAGAGCGGGGGGCCTCGTAATATCTGCCAAGTAACCCTTCGCGAGGAACTTCATAGTGTCTTCCGCGCTGTTTCAATGCGCGTTTCCAGCGCATGAATCGCCGCTAGATCCTTGATATCAATTGCTTTTTACGGTCCGGTCGCCCTGGCCCTTGCCGATGAAAGTCCCCAGGATGATTTTGAGGTCAAATACCAGTCCGCGGCGCGCGATATACTCGGCATCTTTTCGCGCAAGACGCACCGGATGGCTCATATCAATGCCTTGGATCTGCGCGAATCCCGTGATTCCCGGCAGGATGTCGAGCACACCCCGCTTGGTGCGTTCCGCAACAAGTTCCTCCTGCACCGGTAGACAGGGGCGGGGGCCCACCAGACTGAGTTCCCCTTTGAGGATGTTCCAGACCTGCGGGAGTTCGTCAATCTTGGTCTTCCGCAGAAACGCTCCAATCGGGGTCACCGCGCTTTCTGAAATCTCATGGGTCCCGGCCTGTCGCGTGTCCTTGCCCATGGTGCGGAACTTGTAGCAGGTGAAGACCTTGCCGCCCTTTCCAACACGCTCTTGGGCAAAGATACCCGGACCGGCAGACCCGGTTTTGACCAGGACCCAGACAAGCAGCAACAACCACCAGAAAATGAGGATGACGGCCAGCGCAAAACCGAGGTCGATCAGCTTGCGGCCAAACCTGTAGACAAGGTTCTCGTCCTTGTTGTCCGCCAGCAAAACCGGCTCATCAGAAGCAACCTTCGTCAGATCCTTACCCACGAACGCCGCAATCCGGTCGACATGAACCACCGGCGCGAGAGCCGAGACGACCGCGAATCCGGCTGTTCGCAAGAATCCCGGCAATTTCTTCAAGATCGCAAGCTTGCCGGCAAAATCATCGCCATAAACAGCAGGAAGGTAAAGATTGAACGCATTCAGATCCGCGACCTGCCTAAGCGCCTCAGCTCCTGCCCGTTTGCTGCGGGCATACGGCGTCTCCGGCCCGTCTGGAAGTGCGTGAAAGCTGGAGAAATTGACAAACACCGGCACGTGGGCGGCCTTGGCTTGCGCGGCGAGCTGTTGTGGAAGCTCGGTATTGACCTTGAAGAAGGTCTCTTCGCTCGCATCAGCATCGTTGTTGACAGCTGCGAGGTTCAAAAAGCAGTCCGCCCCAGAAGCCGCCGCCGGCATGTCATCATAACCGGCAAAGCTGACTTGCGGATCTACAGTGTTAGCGCTCGAAGGTGTGCGCCCGATGGCAACGACCTGATGCCCCGCACCCGTTAAACGTCTCACGAGCTGGCGGCCGACAAAACCGGATGCTCCGGTGATCACATACTTCACTTTATCGCCCTTCCGGCCACCTACAGTCCGCTTGCACGTCTATTGCCGCTGCGGTCATTTCGTACTCAGCACGCGATCAGGTATCGCCCTGCGGTGTTTCCAGCCCGTGCCGGCATTTCAGCTCGATCAACCACAAGACGCTGACCAGGCCCACCAGGCACCACCACCAGGCCTGCCAGGCGCCGTGGCTCACCAGCGCCACCGTCCAAACCGCTGCAACGGTTGAGAGTACAGCGGGAAGCAGATCCACGGGCACGGCGCGGAGCGCGCGGAAAAACAGAAAGATCAGCGCCCCAAAGAGCCCCACACCGACCACCCCAAGCTCATACCAGACCTGGATTGCAAAATTGTGCGGGTGGCCCCAGCCCAAAAACGGCGCTGCAATATCCAGGTCTTTGTAATCGACCGCTGCCATATAGCTGGCATCAACGCCGTGGCCAAGGAAGAAGTGGTTGCTGATCAGGCTGGAAAACGCGGTCCAGATGTCCGCCCGGATCCCAACAGAGCCGTAGGGGAGGCGGCTTGCCAGAACATCCGGGATCAGCGACATCACATGCGGCGAGATCACCGGCATCAAGATGAATGTACCGAGCGTCAAAATCCCAAGAAACCAGATGCCCTTGTCTTTCAGGAGCACAAACACTGGCAGCAGCAGAATTGCGGCGATGAACGCCAATTTTGCCGTCTCACTGTCCGACATGAAGGCTGCAACACCGACGGCCAACACCTCTGCCAACCGCAACCCCGGCACTTTTTTCGCCTGCGGCAGGGCGTAAAGCACAAACGGCAGCATCAGGACCAGCGCGACGGCTGCCCGGTTCATCCGGAAGACCTCTGGCGATGCCCCGACGAGGGCACGCACAGGTGTTCCCAAAATCACTTCGGAAACGAGAAACAAAGCCGTCCCGATGATCGCAAGGGGAAAGAGAATGGACCTGATCAACTGTGCGGACGCACAGACTGCCAGCGCCGCGACACAGAGACCAAAAAGCGCCAGATTTCCGGCAAAATGAACCGTTGTCTCGAGGCTCCGCTCGACCGATGTCGACCAGCCAACCGACAGGCCCATGAAAACCACAAGAACTCCAAACAGGAGCGCGGCCGGGCTTCGGCCTGTGCTTATGCCGGACTGCAGCACCGCCTTGAGACCCCGGTCATTCGCCGCGCACAGCAGCAAAAACGCGGCGACCAAAACAAAAATGGGCGTAGCAATGTTGCGCGACAGAACCATCAAAAACGGTGTTGCGAAGATTGTCACAACAACACTATTGAGGTTTAAATATTTGGAAACGTTCATCTATCCGGTTTCAAACTTTGATTAATCGCGCCAGGTAATCCGTAAAACCGGGAAGCCTGTTTTGATTAGCAAAATATGCGGGCCACACCAAGGCAAATTGCATTCTTTCCAGTATGGTGTTAGCCGACGCAGGAGTATCCACGTTGAGTTGCGCACAAACAGCATGAACTTTTTGAACAAAAGACTGATTGCCATTCTCCATGACGCGTTCATGTCTGGACTGGCGCTGTTTGCCGCTCTCGTTGCGCGATACGGCATCGACTATTTGCCACCAGCGCCGACAGTCGCCGCATGGATTGCAATTTTCGTCGCGATCTCAGCTATCGTCTTCAAGTTCATGGGCCTCGGCCGGGGGCTCTGGCGCTTTGCCTCGCTCGCCGATCTCAGGGCAATTGTTGTCGCCTCGCTGATCAGTATCGTGATTTTCGTTCTGGTGCTCTTCTTGATCACCCGTCTGGAAGCCTTGCCGCGGTCCGTGCCTGTCATCACCTGGTTTGTCATGGTGGTGCTGATCGGCGCTCCGCGGCTTGCCTACCGCGCCCACAAGGATGGCGGCCTTGGACGTCTTGGCGGGCTCGGCAAACCGCCGGAAGGCATCAAGCATGTTCTCCTCGCCGGTCATGTGCGCGACGCCGAGCAGGCGATCCGCACGCACCAGCTGGAACGCTCGGGCCTTTACAAGGTCCACGGCCTGATTTGCGCCAATTCCGCCAAGAGCGGACACAGCATCCGCGGCATTCCGATCCTCGGCAATGTGGATGAACTCTCCGATCTCGCAAAGCGGCTGGAGCGCTCCGGCACACCCGTTGAGGCCATCTTGTCCGTCACGCCCCGGCCCCCGGCGGACTTTACCAAGGCTCTGACGCAATCCGCCGCAGATCTTGGCATCCCAGTGAAGCGCGCGACGCCAAGGCCGCTGGATCTCAGCGAGCCGGATTTTTCCGAACTCACCATCGACGATCTGCTCGGCCGCCCGCCGGTCAAGCTCGACACCAGCCGCATGAGCGATCTGATCAGCGCCCGTACCATCCTGGTGACCGGCGCCGGCGGCAGCATCGGGTCCGAGGTCGTCCGCCAGATCCTGAAGTACAATCCGGCCCGACTGGTGCTTCTGGAGAATTCCGAGTTCGCGCTCTACAAGATCGATCAGGAAGTGCATGGCAGGGCACCCGACCTCTCACGCAGCGCTGTGATCGCCGACGTGCGCGACCGCCAGCGGATCTTTGACGTCATCCAGTTTGAGAAACCGGCCATCATCTTCCACGCCGCTGCGCTGAAACACGTGCCGCTGGTCGAAGACAATCCGCTGGAAGCCATCCAGACCAACATCATCGGCACGCGGAACGTCGCAGATGCCGCCGTTGCTGCGAAGTCGGAAGGGTTCGTCCTGATTTCCACGGACAAGGCCGTCAAGCCGACCAGCATCATGGGGGCGACCAAACGGGCCGCGGAAGTCTACTGCCAGGCGCTTGATGTGTCCGGCACCTGCACCCGCTTCATCACCGTGCGCTTTGGCAATGTTCTGGGGTCCAACGGCTCGGTCATTCCGCTCTTCCGTCAGCAGATTGAAGCGGGCGGGCCGGTGACCATTACACACCCGGACATGCGCCGCTATTTCATGACGATTCCGGAAGCCTCCGAACTGGTCCTGCAAGCGGCAGCCTTCAGCGTCGACAACTCCAACCAGCGCGGCCGCATCTACGTCCTCGACATGGGCGAACCGGTCAAGATCACCGATCTTGCCAAGATCCTGATCTCGCTCGCCGGCCTGAAGCCGGAGAAGGACATCGACCTTGCCTTTACCGGCCTTCGGCCCGGCGAAAAGCTGTTCGAGGAGCTGTTTGAGAGCAATGAGGAAAACCTGCCCTCCGGCGCGGATGGCGTGATCGTGGCAACCGCCAACCAGATGGAATTGAAGACGATCACCACCCTAGTCACCGACCTTCAAGGCGCTGCGTCAAACGGCGATGTGCCCTTAAGCGTTGCGCATCTCTCCACCATCGTGCCGACCCTGACCAACGACAAGCTGGAACGCAAACAAGCATAGGTACCCGGCGGACGGACTTGTCGGGAGTGCGTATTGTGAAAGCTATTTTGAGGAAAGCAGGGTCGCCACTTTTTGAGGCGATATGCGGTCAACGTACGGTTGCCGGCAAGGCAGAAACAAAAAAAACATCAGCCATCTGGCCCGTGGGCCAGAATGGCTAAGGAAATGGCCGTCTAACCAATTCTATCAGACGAAATCGACGTAATAGGCAACGCCTTCATCATTGAACTGCGGGAGATTGGTGTTGATGCTCTCGCGTTCTTCCGGGTTTGCGGTATAGACGTGCCCGCCGGTTTCCGTGTTGAAGAACCGGAACAGCTCGGTGTTGGAGCCATTGTCTTCCGCATAAGCGTAGTAGGCAATGCCTTCGTAATTGAGTGACGGGCTGTTTTCGATCAGGTTCAACCGCTCATCCGCGCTCGCTGTATAGAAATGCGTGCCTGAGTCTGTGTTGAAGAACCTGTAGACGGCAATCCCGGTGTCGGCATTGGCATCGGTACTGAAAACGGCACCTTCGAAGCTCATTACCTCATTGTTGGCAATCACATAGTCCTTTTCCTCCGCACTTGCCGTAAAGAAATGCGTGCCGGTTTCGGTGTTGAAGAAGCGGAAGATTTCGGAAGTACCCGTGTCCGTAACCGGATCACAGCTGTAGTCCGCCAATGCAAACAGGCCGTCTTCGAACTTCACAAACTCAACATCTCGCAGAAGATCCCGTTCACCGAAGTCGCCGACAGCAATGAGATCGTTGCAATCATCGACAAAGACATCGTTGACCGACCCTTGGGCATAGTAGATGTCGTTGCCCGCGCCGCCGACCACATAGGAGGCAAGGCCCGTGTCATAGAGTTTGTCGTGGCCGTCTGTTCCAGCTTGCTGGTTCAAGATCCGCAGGCCGCCTTCATTGGGTAGAACAATGATCGTGCCGCCGGTTACGCCATCAAGACCAAGCTGCGTTTCGAACGTTCCGTCGTTATCCAGGTCCATCTCAAGGGTCGACCCGGTGCCGTTGGCTGTCAGCTTGACTTGGTTCGCATGCGAGATGCCGCCGATATCGATTTTCTCGCCGTATTCGTAGTCGGTGATCTTTTCACCAGCGGCGATATCGCCGTCCAAGAACACGAAAGTGTCGTCGCCTTCACCACCCGTCAGCGTATCGGCATCGGCACCTCCGCGCAGCGTATCGTTGCCGGTTCCGCCGTTCAGCGTATCTGCTCCTTCTTCACCGGCCAGGTAGTCATTGTCCGCACCGCCGTTCAAGGTGTCATTGCCAAGGCCGCCATGAAGCTCGTCATCACCGGCATCGCCGTTCAGCGTGTCATTGCCGCGGCCACCGCCGATCAGATCCGGCCCGTCGCCACCATTCAACGTGTCGTCGCCATCACCGCCGATGATCGTGTCGGCTCCGGCTGCGGCAAAGACAACATCATTGCCCGCAAGTGCAAAAATGATGTCGAGACCATCCGTGCCTTCATGGAAGCCGATGTCTTCCAGATCGATCATCGTCGCCTCGGTAACCTCCGGTTCGACATATGTTACGCTGGTTTGTGCGGCCTGTTTGATTTTGATCGTCGTTGTCGGGGTCGTGCAGCAATTGGCATCGACCTGAAGCTGGCCGCGCTTGTCTCCATCAAGAATGATGGTGCGGTCAACAGTCCCGTCTTTGTCGAGGTCAAGCTTGAGCCGTGTCTGATTGTTGGCGGCGTCATATTCAAGCGAGACGTCTCTTGGCCCAAGCCGCACCCCAGTGATATCAATATCTTCTTCGAATTCGTAGTCAGTGATCCGATCACCGTCATCTAACGTGTCACGATTGAAGTTATTTGGATAATCTGTGTGGAAGTAAAATTGATCCTTACCTGCACCGCCTGTCAGTACATCTGCACCACTTGTTCCAGAAACAAAGTCGTCTTCGTCTGTTGGTGTATTTGTGTTCGGCATTTTCTTCTCCTATGTTTGGAATACACTAAGAGAATACACGAATACCGGTATTGTTCTGTGTTTTGGATCACGAATTTACTTTACGGAATATTCGTAGTTTTCGCAGGAGCAATGGCGGTGAATGGATGACTCTCGGCCCTGTTTGCGGCTCATCATCCCGAGCGCAGCAAAGCGGCCGCCCAAAGCTTGGAACATGATACGGCCCACGCTCAGGGCCGGAGAGGCGGGCTGGTAGGAATGGAGGCCATAGGCCGGATTGGCCTCGGCAGTTCACAAGGCCTGGCCAGCCGCGATATGCCGGTTGAGTGGGGCATTCGAAAGGCGTGCCAACCGGAACGGGCTTACGCTCCGGATTGTTCAGACAAGCTGAAGAGACCAAGCGCTGCGACAGTCGCAGCATCTTTGATGTCGCCTGAGCGGATCATGTTGGTGATCTCAGCGCGGGTAAATGCGGCCGTTGCCATATCCTGCTCGGTACTCTCGCGTCTGGCCTCGCCGGACACCAGCCCTTCGGCGAGATAGACGTAAAACCCCTGATTGGAAAAGCCATAGGCTTCGAAGAGATGGCCAAGCTTCGTCAGGGACTTGGCTTTAAAGCCGGTTTCTTCCTCCAGCTCGCCAAGCGCCACCTGTTCAAGATCCGCGCTTTGTACGCTCTCCCAGGAGCCTTGCGGAAACTCCCAATACCGGCCGCCAACCGGGTAGCGGTATTGCTCAACAAGCTGAAACCGGCCATCGTCATGCCGAGGGATGATCAGCGCGAAATCCGGCTTGTCGACAACGCCATAGATGCCCTCCGATCCATCCGGAAACCGCGCCGCGTCCTCGTGAACCTGCATCTACCGGTTCTTGTAGACGGTCTTGCGGCAGAGTTTCTCAGTGTTTCTCATGAGCTGCTTCCTAGCTCATTCAAACGAAATGGCCAAATCGAGAACTGAGTGCTATGCGATATCCACGTACCCCACGATGCCCTCATAATTGTATTGAGACAGCGTGTTTATAATATTGTCTTTTTCAGTCTCGTCTGCGGTGTAGAAATGGGTTCCCGTTTGCGTGTTGAAAAACCGGTACAGGGCGAAGTCGTCTGAATCTGCTGTACTGTGAAGATAATAGGCTATGCCTTCATAGTTAAACTGCGGAAGCGTAGAAATAACTGTGTCCCGCTCAGTCGAGCTTGCAGTAAAGAAATGAGTGCCAGTTTCGGTATTAAAGAACCTGTAAAACTCGACCGCATTTGCATCACTGCTGCTCACACTGCGGTACGCGACACTTTCATAATTGTAAGCGGCGAGATTATCGTTGATTGAAGTCGCTTCGGAATGGTCCGCTGAATAAAAATGTGTCCCTGTCTCGCTGTTGAAAAACCGATACACACCTAAGGCAATACTGGGGATCGAGACGTTCGGCCCGGTCTCTGTCACGTTGAGCACGTAAGTTCCCGGGTCAGTATCTTGTCTATTAAGACCCGCGACCTGGATTACAGCAGCATCTTTGTAGGTTTCATAGAAATCCAGAGGCACACCACCCGATTTTGCTTCGATGTAGTAAACTCCGCTCGTCGAAGGTGTGAAAGAAATACTGGCGTTGTTCCCGGTTCCTGAATCGTCATCAGAACCTCTCGTAGCGGTCCCGTCGGTATCGTAAAGATACAAATATGGATCCAGCAGCGTCCCAGCACCGGTCGAGGAACCGGCGAGATCAAACGTATAGGTGTTCCCAGCGGTAAGGTTTACAGCGAACCAATCAGTGTCGCCTACGAGTTCAAATTTACCGGAGACTGCCGTTCCAATCCAGTCGCCACGTTAGCCTCCCAAAGGTTTGATAACCGAACATCGAAGGCCAAATATATTGGAGTTGGCAACTTTTGTTATTGTGTTGAATGCGTAATGGATACCAATCGCAGATCCAGCTTGGGCTCACACATCAACGTTTCCTGAGTTTCAAATTTGATGGCACTTTGAGTGGCACGAAACTGGCTCGACACCTAGGGTAGTTAAGCCAGATCAACGTAGTAAGCGACGCCCTCATAATTAAGGTGACCCAAAGTTGAAATAATGTTGTCGCGTTCGCTTTCTGATGTCGTGAAAAAATGACTACCGTTCTGCGTATTGAAGAAACGGTATAGTGCAACACCCCCGCCATCGGCCGACGTATGAGCATAGTAGGAGATGCCTTCATCATTCATTGATGGAAGGTTCGCACGAATATTGGCGGCCTCATCGGCACTAGCTGTGTAAAAATGTGTTCCGGTTGCTGTGTTATAAAATCGGTATACTGCTGCTCCACCGTTATCTGCGGTGGCATTGGAATCGAATACGTTTCCTTCATAGTTCATCGCAGAATTATTACTAATGAGGTTGTCTCGCTCCTCGATGCTTGTGGTATAAAAATGATTTCCGATCAGCGTGTTGTAGAAACGATAGACTTCGTAAGGGCTGTTATCTGCATCGGTTACCTCTTCGACGCTTGGAATATTGCCAAGATGGGGAGTAATCGCTAATCGAAAATCCACTTCGCCCGGGAGACCCCCGCTTTCAATAATCTGATCGGTCGTTCCATTGTATTCGTATCCGTACACTTGGACGATCACAGTCTCGCCCGTAAGGTGCCAAACCGCCTCAGAATCCGGAAAAACATCACGTGACCATGTTGCTGCTGACGTGTCGATGTCAGGACTATTGTTTATTAAGTAATCGTATATTTGGGTTACCACAGAGGTTGCCTGAGCCTCATATATCGACGAACTATGCTCTCCACCAGTCATGACTCCCATCATGTCGCCTTCAATTTTTGAGACGCCCTGAACAGGCAAAACAACCAGATAATTGGCATAGTCACCGACGGTACTTGTGGTGAAAGTCGCTCGCACGGATGCCAGTTGATAGGTATCGAACCTGTAGTAGTCGACCGGATCTTCTGTACCAAAGGCGTTTACGTCATCGAATTCCCAAAAATTAATTGAAGATACGACATCAGGTGAGGGATTGCTGGCAAAGGCCAATGTGCCCAGGTCCGTCGCTGTGCCCTGCGAGTCGTTTTTGAAGATCTCAACCATGTCCGCCCCCCAGCAAGTTACGTTATTGTTTCAGATACGAAAATATTGAATTTCTAATCATCAAGATATTTGATAAAATCCTACGATTCCACATTTGGCAAAATATAACGGAATTCAGTATTTGATGTTATTGCCTTTATAACGTAAGGGAATTTCCGTATTTGAGATGATAACAGTGGTGTCCCCCCATTGGGTGGTCCGGATTAATTTTTAGTGCATCGTCGGTCTCTGGTCTATCGGAACGATGCTTTCTGGCGCTGGGGGACGATATCCCAAGGCGCTGTGCGGCCTGACGGTTTTGTAGTGAATGCGCCACTTCTCGATAAGGATTTGTGCCTCTCGTAGGCTGTAGAACAGCTCACCGTTTAACAGCTCGTCCCTGAACCGTGCATTGAAGCTTTCGCAGTACCCGTTCTCCCAGGGCGAACCTGGTTCGATGTAGGCTGTCTTGGCCCCGACGGCGGCGATCCAGTCGCGTACTTTCTCGGCAATAAACTCCGGGCCATAGCACGTCGGGAATACGGGCTGCAGATGGGTTATGGCCTCCTGCGCAGCCCTCACATAGCGCAGCGGGTGGCCATAACCGGTCACAGGTCTCAACAGTGGTTTTACATGAACCACACCGCTGAGGAGACCGGCTATGACCGCCAAACATTCTACCGTTTCGACCTTGCTTGTCGCCATCGACATTTCCAAGCACCGCCACGAGGTGTTGATCGCGATCCCGGGAAAGCGCCGCCGTCGTCGTTTGACAGTCATGAACACGCTGGAAGACTTCCAACGCCTTTGCAAGGCCCTGGCCAGCTATGATCTGCCGGTGCGGATCGGGTTCGAGGCGACCGGCAACTATCACCGGACCTTGGCCCACCATCTGGGCCGAGCCGGATTTGAGCTCAAGCTGGTCTCTTCGATTGGCCTGGCGCGGACGCGCGAGGCGCTGCACAACAGCTGGGACAAGAATGACCCCAAGGACGCCCAGGTTATCTTGCACATGCTGGAGATCGGTGCCGTGCAGTTTTTCCATGACCCGTTGGTGACCGGTACGGCCGACATCCAGGAGCTATCAAAGACCCACGAGATCGTTTCACGTTCGAAGACCGAACTCTGGCACCGCATCTTGACGCATTACCTGCCGCTGTATTTTCCGGAAGTTGACCGCTTTCATCGAAACTCGCGGACGGATTGGTTCTTGGCTTTCCTGGAGAAGTACCCATCGCCACACATGATCACCGCCATGAGCCGGGAGGCCTTCATCGCAGATGCCTGGGCGGTTGTCAGCCGCAAAGTGTCTAAAGAACGCCTGCTTTCAGATATTTACGCTACTGCCGTCGGTTCGGTTGGTCTGCCGGTTCATCCGGACTCTGATGCCGTTCGCATGTTCCGTTTGGTACTGGCCGAGGGGCGCAGCCTGATCCGGCAACGCGATGAGATCGAGGCCCGGGCCGTCAAGCTGCTGTCTGGTCTATCCGACTACCAGTTGCTGACGACCATTCCCGGTATCGGTCCGATCAACGCCATGACCATCCTGGCTGAGGCTGGCGATCTACGTCGTTTTCGCCATCACCAGCAGTTCCTGAAGTTCTGCGGAATGGATCTCGCCACCGTCCAGTCAGGCATGTTCCGCGGCCAAAGCCGAATCTCGAAGTACGGCAACGCCCGGCTGCGACGTACCCTCTGGATGGCCGGCCAAACCGCGGTGCTAAAGAAGACTAACAGCTTCCGCGACAAGTTCGAACGCTACATCTCAAAGGACCGGCACAATGCCCATCTGCGCCGCAAAGCCTACACCGCAATCGCTGCCAAGATGGCGCGCACTGCACACGCCGTAGTCAAGCACGGCGAACCCTATCGTCCCTTCTTCGAGGGGATGAGCCCAGGCGGAAAGACCTCTCTCTGAAGAGCCGTGGAGGCAGCTTGCTGACCTCGTAGATAATGTTCGGGCTTTCTGCTTGGGATCTGGAATCTCGTATTGAGGACGGTGAGAGCCGCCAACAGGCGTACTCTGTGTTTGCTATGGAAGAGATCATTTCTTGACGGCAGAGCCCGTCTGGGCAAACGTAACAGGGCATTCGGAACGCCGGATGCCCCATGACCTGCTGACTAAAGCAGCCAATTCTTTCCGACATAGGACGTTGTCTGATCTGATGTTGGCTGGAACACCTCGAAGGATGAAGAGATCCGTCAGCACATCAATCACGTCGGTGGAGTTCAGCCTTCGCTTCACCCGGATTGCCAGGCACTCTCGGGAATACTCGTCCAGGATGTTCAGAGTCCGGAATGCCTTTCCTTCATTGGTTCGGCAATGCACGAAGTCATAACTCCAGACATGATTGGGATACTCTGGTCGCAACCGGACACATGATCCGTCGTTCAGCCAGAGCCGCCCTCTCTTCGGTTGTTTCATAGGAACTTTCAGCCCCTCTCGTCGCCAAAGTCGCTCAACACGCTTGTCATTCACATGCCAACCGGCCTCTCTGAGCAAAGCAGCAATCCGACGGTAGCCGTAACGGCCATACTGGCGGGTCAGCTCAATCATATCCGCCACAAGACGTTCTTCGTCAGCGCGCCCTGCTGGACGTTTCCTCTGCGTGGATCGGTGCTGACCCAAAACACGACAGGTTCGACGCTCTGACACGCCGAGATGTTGGCGGATATGATCGATGCAGGCGCGACGACGGGCGGGGCTCAGAAGTTTCCCTTTGCGGCCTCTGACAAGATCAGCTTGTCTAGGGTCAGGTCAGAGACCGCCTTGCGCAGCCGCTCGTTCTCTTTCTGAAGGCGTTTGAGTTCTTTCAGTTGGTCGGTTCCCATCCCACCATACTGCTTGCGCCACCGATAGAACGTCTGCTGCGTCACGCCGATCTGTCGAACCGCTTCGGCAATCGTTGCGCCTTGTCCTTGCAGCACTTCAACTTGCCGAAGCTTCGATACAATCTCTTCCGGCTTCTCTCTTTTCCCAGCCATCGCTGATCCTCCAATTTGTGGGATAATCTATCCCAGTTGGTGGACCACTTTCAGGGGGCTAATCCAACAGTGTTTTGGAAACCACTTTGAATGTCCCGTTAAGACAGCGAGACAAACACCATTTCACTTCGACTGCCCGGCAGGTCGACAAGGCTCTGAATGTAACCTCATCAGCTTCGCTGCAAACGGAAAGAACTTGCGAATAGTTCTATCTAAATTTCCGGATTAGACACTGTATTTTTGTCATTGACAAGAAAATCATTAAGGCTTTGAGACAGGTCAACGCGATTGTTTCACATTTATGAATATTGTCCTCCAAAATGATGGAGGAGCCAATGGTTGAGATATTCAAAAACGATACAAAAGCCACCGCGACAGATTTGGGCACTCTGGCATTTGCCAGTAACCTTCCGACGGATGTTATCGCCAAGACAAATATTTGGGAATTTGATCATGTTTTCAGCGTGATAGATCCGCCAATCAGCGGCGATATCTACGATTACTACAGCTTCGATCCCTATCAACTCGCTTCAGTTAGAGTCAACTTCACTGCAAACTCCACGGGCGATTACGCGAACCTCATAACTGTGATACCTGTTCAAGGTGTCTCAAAGATTGACGGCCGCCTCAGTGGCGTCTGGACCGGTGGTGAGCATGTTAACTCTCCGTACGAGATCGCCGGTGAGACTTTCATTGACAACAATCTCGACGTCTTCAAGGCGGCTAATCCTCAGATTGATACGACAGCGCTTTCTTGGGGCCGTGACGAGTTTCCAGATTCCGAAGCAATTTGGTACCTGACTGGAGAAACCGTCATTCTTGAGGTTACAGGGTTCGAATTCGACGGCACAACAGATCAAATTATTGCCAATGGAAACAACCCTGAGCAGGTGGATTATCGCTTAGCCATAAATCCCCATGTCGGTGCCATCCCAGATGTTACACTACCAGATGACACCCCAGATGCGGATAACAGCCCCTATGAAATTTATCGCTTTTTCAACACGCTAAATGGGTCTCATTTTTTCACGACAAGCCAGGCAGAACGTGACTCGATAATTACGAATACACCGACCATGTCTTATGAAGGCAATGTTTTCGATTCAAATGCGACGGCAGCAAATGGTGGCTCGGCGGTCTATCGGTTTTTCAACAGCGTCACCGGCACCCACTTTTACACGGCGAATGCCGACGAAGCTGCTAACATCTCCGCAAACCTTCCAGAATTTATCGATGAAGGTATCGTTTACTATGCTCACTCATCTTCAGATAGTGGCGGCACAGCTCTCTACCGATTTTACAACACTGCAAATGGCAGTCATTTTTTTACAACATCAGGCACCGAGCGTGACGAGATAATTAATACCCTAGGCCACTACAACTATGAAGGCGTCGCATTTTACGTCGACATAGCGTGACCATAACCCTAAAGGTCGGCTTCTGACCGACACGCCTTAACAGTGCCGTTGGATGAAAATTCATCCGACGGCACGTTTATCAGTACCGGTAATCCGCTGCATGAGTTTTGCGGCCGTGACCTCCAGCGCGAACTTGTCGTCGAACAACTGGCGTGCTGCTTGTCCGTATTGACCGGCCAGCTTCCTATCCGTGAGCAGCTGGCCCAGGGCCTCCGCCAGCAATTCCGGCTGGCGCGGCGGCACAAGACGCCCCGTTTGTCCGTCGAGAATTGCTTCCCGGCACCCATCCGCATCGGTGGAGACGATCGGCATGCCAAAGGCCATCGCGTTCAACAGCGCAAGCGGCAGACACTCCATCGTCGAAGACTGCACATAGACTGACGCACCTGCATAGTGCGCCGCCAACTCGTCCGGCGGCAGGTTCGGGATCAACTGAACACTGCCGCGCAAATCGTCCTGAAGCACACGAACCAGCAGATCCCGGCTCAGCGCATTCATCGCCGGCGAATGCGCCCCGATAATATGAAGTTCCGCTTCCAAGGGGATCCAGCCGTTTTTCCGACCAAGCGCAAAGGCTTCAATCAGGCTCCGGGTGCCCTTGCGCGGGCCTGTCGACTGGACCGACAAGTACACCGGCTTGCCGCTGGCAGCATCTGTTTCGGCGACCCCATCGGGGCGGCCGCATGTCTTGTCAAAGCCGCTCCAATAAAAGACTTCGCCGTCATAGCCCTCGTCCGCCCATTTCTGGCGTGTTGCGTCCGAGCCGAAAAGGAAGGTGAGATTGCCCGCCTTGGCCCGCGCTTCCAACCGCGCCAGCATTTTGCCAGACCGCATAACAAGCGAAGGTTCATAGGTTTCGTGAATGTACCAGAAGGCCGGGCCGGACCATTTTTCAAGAAGCGGCAGCGCCAACGGCCAGCTGGCGAAGGAATTGATCAGCAAAGGCCCACTTCCGGACGTCTTGGACCGGTAGTGGCGAATGCGAAGCCGTGAACCGACACCCGCAGACCCCTTGGCACCGATGGTGAGGACCGGCTTCAAGAAGCCCGGAATGCGCGGATCAGCTGCCAGCCGCGTCAAGAAATTCCCCGCGCGTCCCAAGAGGTGAGACACCTTTCCTTCGGTCGCCACCGGGCTGTTCATTCGGGTGTAATCGTCCAACAGCGGGCCTGTCCGCAGACTGATGACCCGGCTCGCAACACCCATGCCATGGAGCGCGGAGGCCACATCGCGCAGGAGCACCGGCGCACCGGTGCGGCTCAGCTCATGGCTGATCAAGGTCACGGACGATTGCTTCTTGTCCCCTTGCGGAGACTGAGCCAATACAGGAGCAGCGGCCCCAGATTGCGCGGATGCCTTCTTCGCTTCGACCACGTCCCTGTCGTACATCAGGCTGGCAGTCGCCTTTTCCAGATGCGGCGGCCATGGCGTGCTTGCCAGGGAATAACAATCCCGGTCGAATTTCGGTGCAATCGGATTCTTTGGCGGAACTTCCGCAACCTGCTTCAGGTATTTCGCGACGATACCAGCGACTTCATCGGTAATCCGGTCATCACTTTCACCAATCGTGTTGCTTGCATGAACCCGGTAGGCGTACAGCTTGTCGCGGATGAGGACCGGCTCTTCCAGAGCACTCGCGCGCAACATGAAATCGAGATCATGCGCATAGCGGTAATCCTCGAAAACACCGATGTCTTCCATCAACGAGCGGTGAAAGACGAAGTTTCCGGTCGACACGCCGATGTTATAGCGTAAGAGCAGGGACGAGATGTTCGGCGCGATGTCCAGTTCCTGCATTTTCAGGTCGGAATACCAATGCCGCCAACGGTGATCGGCTGGCAAGGGCTTGCCGTCATCGTCGATCGGATCGACATACGTGCAGACAAACCGGGCCTTATGCGCCATGGCCGTTTCGACACACCGGCGGATCCGTCCGGGCAGGAAATAATCGTCCGAATTCAGGATTGCCAGGTATTCGCCCGTGGCTTTCTCAAGCCCCTCATTGATGGTGTTGTGGGCGCCCTTGTTCTCCCGACCGCTTACATGGATTGTGAGGCCATCTTCGGTCTCCAGACCGTCGACCGTCCGTTTCAGGACATCAAGGCTGTCGTCCTTCGAGCCATCGTCTATGACGATGATTTCCAGGGGACGCCAATCCTGCTTCACAATCGACATCAAGGCTTCGGCCACATAATGCGCGTGATTGTAGACCGGCATTACAACCGAGACCAAAGGAGTGGCAGAGGTGGATTTCGTCATTGATCAGCTGAGTCCAGCAGGGTCGAAAATAGGGTGGAAGACTGCCGCAGATCAGACAGCATGCGCGCATATCCTTCAGGGAACGTCAGGCTCGGTTGCCAATTCAGAACAGACCGGGCTTTTGAGATATCAAGGACGCTGACCGGAATGTCGAAACTGCGGCCGTCCTGATAGGTCACGATAGGCTCCAGGTCCAGGTCATTGCGCAGGACGTCCAAGATCTCATTCAAGGAGACGCCTGCCCCGCTGCCGATGTTGAACACCGGTTGGCCGACTGCTGAAATTGCCTCTTCCGGCGCATCGGTCAAAGCCACCATGGCGGCGGCCAGATCCGCGATATGGATGTAATCGCGCACCACGCTGCCATCGCCCCAGATGGAGATCGGCTTTCCATCGAGCGCCTGAAAGATGAAAGTGCTGGCCGCACCCTGGCGTTTTGCCGGGTTCTGGCCTGCGCCATAGGGATTTGAGATCCGCGCGATCCGGCAGTCGACACCATGCGACTTGCGGTAATAACCGAGATAGATCTCAGCGGCAGCCTTCGAAGCACCGTAGGCGTTGGTCGGATTGAACGAATGCTCTTCATTCACTGGCGTTCGGGTGATCGGTCCGTAGACCGTTCCGCCGGATGAGGAAAAGATCACCTTGGTATTGATCCCGGCCGTCTTGCGGGCACGCAGGACTTCCAGAAGGGAAACCATCTCACGCAGGTTCGCATCAAGATCCGTAACCGGATCTGCATCCGCTGTCGCCGGAACCGTAGTCCAGGCATAATGGTGGATGACATCGACGCCGTCGACCAGCCTCATCCAGTCGACTGGGCTCTTGCCCACCTTTCGGAATTCGGCCGGAAGCACCGCGCGCATGTCGTCTGACGGTTCGACGACATCTGCAAGGATCACGGTATCGCCGCGCCGGTGCAAGGCCAGCGCAACATGGCGGCCGATAAACCCGCACCCGCCAAGGATCAGGTGCACACTCATCGCTGCACCTCGGGCAAATGGGACGTAGCATAGCCATATCCGGCCTGTTCCACGGCAAACGGCAGAACCCGTTCCAATGCATGAAGGAGCGTGCCGTCTTCCGGCAACGGTTCGAGAGGATAGTCGGACCAATCAAGGCCCAGATCAAACATCGGCTTCAAGGCTTCGCGGCGAGCCCAGAACATTGTACCGACTGGCCAGTCAAAGGCGTTCGGCAACGGAGCCATGCGCCCCATCTTCCGGGCCAAGTCTTGAGCAACCTTGAAGTTCTTATCCCAGCCGATGAGGTGCGGATCTTCAGGAAAAACAAGGCCAAGCTTTGGATCTGCCTTGAAAGCCGCAAGACAAGCATCTGCCGCCGCATTTTGTCCGCCAATTAGATGTTCCCACAAGAAGGTGCGCCACGTGTCACCCATGCTGGCATCAACATGAGGTGATTTCTTGCCATGGATATGACCAATGACCTCATATTGCTGGAGTATATTCAGATCGAGGCCACTCAGGAACGGACCGATGTCCCGCCCGGCGTTGCGGACCACTTCGACTTTAACCGTGCCTGGCAGCACCACCCGAGACAGGGCCTGCATGGCGTAATCAGCCCTTTGATCATCCGGTACGGTGATGATCACATCAACGGTGCTGGCGTTCGACTGGAGTTTTTCCAAAAACTCATCAATCAGATCGGCATAGAAGAAATGCCCGTGCAGCAGAGCTTTGATCCCGGCCGCCGCAGGTTTCTGGCCGGAGAGCTCAATGACATCATGGGTCCAGCGGCCTTCTTTCTTTCCGTTTTCCAGCCAATCTGCCAGAGGATCCCGAGGACTGTCCGGGTTCATCAGATCCTCGAAATAGATCAAGGGATTAAAGCCTGCGAGCGGTCGGCGCAGATCGGTTGGTATCAGCTTCGATCCGGTGGCGCGGGAAACACGGGACCTCAAGAGATAAGTGTGCAGGAAATCCTGCGGGTATTTGTCAGCTGAATTGCTTCCGCCGAACACATTCTCGTTGAATGCAGGTGGTTCTGTAGACCGGATCAGCTGATAATCATTGTCGATCAACTCAGCATCCTGTTTTGCTAGTGCTCCAATGCGGATCAGATTTTCGACATAGGCTCCAAGGTCCAGGTGGCTGCTCACCAAGTCCGCGCTTGCTTTGGAGTGCGCTGCATACGCGTCTTTGTCATCGGCAAGTGTATGAATCGACCCCACCATAGGTTCCAGATCCAGGTAAGGTGAAACCAGGGTCTTCAAAGTGGCGTCAACGGCCAGAACGTCGGCAACGCTGCTGCCGTTTTCAAAGCAGAATACCGGTTTTCCGACAGCGGCAGCCGATACCGCAAACCGGGACATTGCATCGAGCGGCGCGGTCAGAGCAAAAGCATCGGCCAGCCCGATGCCTGCTTCAGCCGCGTTGTTTGAACTTACGATCTGGCAGCGGTCCTCAATCCCGGCTCTCCGGATCTGTTCAACAATCAGACGGGAATAGGCATTTCCATCTCCGCTGTTCACGTCGCTTGTAAGCCAAACAAATTTCAACTGCCGGCCCGATTTCGTCGCAGAACCGGCCTTTACGGCGAGTGCAAGGAATGTCTCGATGCCTGATTGCGGACCCAGGTCTCCAGCGCCGGCAACAACAAAAACATCCGTTTCATCATCCGGCCTGATCCGGGAACGAAGCGCCGCATCTGCGACAATCTCTTGTCCGTCAACGCTCCCAAAGGCCGCCGGTGCGATAATGTCCTTCTGTCGGCGGGACAGATAAGTATGCTCAGCCTCGAAAGAGGCGGCCACTGTGTGGGATGGGAAGACCAACCGATGAGCCCACGGCAGAAATTCGTAAGCGCTGCCGAACGGACGAACCGCGGAAGAAAACTCATCGACCAGCTGAACGATGCCAAGGCCAGCTGCGGCTAGGCCGCGGACATTGATCCGGCTCTTGAGTGACAAGGAGATTGCAAACTCGGGATGAAGTTCAGCAACAATGCGCGCAAGAACTTCATTGCGGTCAATCGCCTCCATGTCGTTTTCATCCGAAAACTCCACGACGGCCACATTCCGGCTGGTAAACACCTCAGCCTGGGCGTCCCCCGGTTGAATCAGGACGATCACGTCTTTTGACGCCTGCAACTGCTTTATCACGTTCAATGTGAACGACATTTCCACGGCAGTCAGATCTGGCTCCACCAGGAGCAAAACTCTGGCTTGGTCCGTATCAGCCAGAACCGGCATGCTCATCCGTTTGGCTGGCGTTACGCAGGGCCGATCTTCAGCCTGGCCGAACAGTATGTAATGGCGCAGAAGACCGAAACCGGATGTGTCGACGTCCGGATTGCGGCGGGCATAATAATCCGGGTCAAACCCGGTAGACGGCGCCTGGCGCTGTGCCTCGCCGGTCTGGAGATAATGCTCAAGCGGATCCTGGTTGGCCGCTCGTGCCTGATCCGTGAGCGCATAGACATTTTCATCAAACAGACCACTTGCCCGAATTGCTTCTATGGCCGGATCCGTTTCGACTTCAGGCGCGCCTTTCAGCATCCGCGCCAGCTTCGCCTTGACGCGTTTGCCCGCCCGGGTGGCAAGTTCTTCATATCCGACAGCCATTGTGCCGGTTTGTATGAGGCTGGCGAACTGCCGCTTGAGCGTTGCCCGATCCTGAAGTGCCTGCGGATTGCCGCTGTTGTAAAGCACGTTCAGAGCTTCGTTGATCTCTTCGAGGTTAAGGCTGACGGCACCGCCAGTATTTACAGCGAGGCGGTCCCATTTCAGAGCCTTTGGCATCATGCTTTCGCGCTCGTCCAAAAAGGCATCACGCTGCGCTGAGATTGTATCCCGGTCCCGAGTGACTGCACCGAGCTCCAGATTGACCTCATGCAGCCGGTTCAAAATGTCCTCGCCCCAGCGTTGTTTATCGCAAAGCTGGACGGCGCGCATGTGCGCGTCTCCCAATAGCGAAAAATAACCGCGCACAGTTGCGACCGTGTCGTCGCCCCTAGCGCTGTTGAACAAAAGCACAAGCAGCGGATCCAGATTTTCTAGAGGCTGACTGCCGGTGTAGGCCACGCCAAGACCATTGGAATGCAAAAATTCGAAGGTCGGGTAATTGGCCTTGATTTCCTGGAAATACTGCCAGACGCCGAAATCTTCCCGGTACACATTGGTGTCGTGGAAGAGCACGATGCAGCGGTCGCTCATCTTTGGCAGGTAGGTCTCGAAATCCTCGCGCACCGCCTCATAGGTGTGGAGGCCGTCGATATGCAAAAGATCAACGCTGCCATCTTCTATCTGCTCGCGGCCAGCGGCAAAACTCATGCGCATCAGGCGGGAGAAATGGCCAAAACGCGGGTCGTGCCAGGATTTCAGGTCCGCATAAACATCTTCGCCATAAAGACCGGCTTGCTCGTCTCCGAACCAATGATCAATGCCGAAACACTCTGTGTTGAGCTGGTACTTGGCAACAGCCTGCGCGAAGGTGCAATAGGAGTTGCCAGTGTGGACACCAAGTTCAACAAACCGGCGCGGCTCTGAAACAGCCATGATCCAGGCGGCGAACGGTAAATGTCCGGCCCAAGAGTCCGGATGCACAAGGCGGTCCGGGATCGACAGAGCCGGTTCCATGCCGCGTTTGCTGGCGCAAATCGCCTGCCAGAGGGTTGTGCTGTCTTCGGAGATCGGTCCGGCCGGTTTTGTCATTCTATGCTCAAATTCCATGCGCTTTGAAAATCCGTGCAAACCACAGCACAGCTTGAGATCTTATGCGCTTTTAAAGACTAATCGCCGGGATTGCCATTGGCGGAGGCCAAAGAAATATCCAGCATTGGAATCCCCATCAGGCCGCTTACGGTCTGGCTTGAGTGCGATTTGAATATCAACGCATCATGCATCCAATGGTGCTGCACGTGTTCTTCTTGCGTCCCATCGGCAACTGCAACGGCAATCACATAAGATCCCTTCGGCAGCGCCGGCATCGGGAAACGGAACTTTGCGGTAAACGTTGTGCCAGCCTCAAAACGGACGCTGGAGGACCCGTCCTCCTGATAGGTTGTCAGAAAGGTGTTGTCCCCAAACAGCGCCTGACCCAGCCGGTCTTTGATGTAGAAACCGACGATGGGTTGGTTCAGATCTTTTTCAGCCTTGATATCGACCGACAGGATCGTTTCTTCGCCGCCGACAATCCAACGGTAAGACTTGCCGTCTGGATCGGTGAACCGGACATCGGTGATCCGTGCCCCACCGGCACCAAAGTCACCACCGTTGTTTTCTTGAAAGGCGAAAACCTCGAGGTCGTTTCGCAGATTGCTTCCGTTCACCCACTCACGCCGGCCATCAATCCAGTCTTCTGGCGGAACAATAACTCGGTCATCCCCGCCTGAAACATCCGCTTCTTCTTCTCCCGCCTCTTCAGCGTCTTCGGCGTCGGACGGTTTCACATCATCCTGGAACATCTCACCGAAATAGAGTTCACAGACAGCCTTGGCGCTGCCTTCGGCCTTGAGTTCACCACCATCCAACCAGATCGCCCGGTCACACAGACCAATAACCGCAGCTGTGTCATGGCTAACAAAGAGGATAGTGCCGTTTTCGCGGAATTTCCTTAAATACCGCATGCATTTCTGGCCAAACGCGACATCACCCACAGCTAATGCTTCATCTATCACGAGAACGTCGGCATCAACGTGAGCGATAACTGCAAAAGCCAAACGAACAAACATTCCGCTGGAATAAGTCTTTACAGGCTGTTCAATAAACTGGCCAATATCCGCAAAGGCGACAATATCATCAAACCGATCATCGATTTCCGCCTTGCTCAGCCCGTACAATGCGGCGTTGAGATAAACATTTTCCCGGCCGGTAAAATCGGGGTTGAAACCTGCGCCGAGCTCCAAAAGAGCGGCCACCCGACCATGAATATTGACGTTGCCTTCGGTCGGCGTCAGCGTGCCGCAGATCAATTGCAACAGCGTTGATTTTCCAGAACCGTTGCGGCCGATGATGCCGACTGCCTCTCCCTTGGAGACATTGAAGGACACGCTTTCCAGTGCAGTGAAGCGCGTATGATACTTGCGCTTACCAAAGCTCACCAACTCAGCAAGCCGGTGGATCTGGCGAGTGTACAGACGGAACTTTTTAGTCAGTCCGGAGACTTCGATGACGTTTTGTTTTTTGGCGTCAGAGGACATCGGAAAATCCTCGTCTCATACGCTGGAACGCGGCAAAACCGGCGGCAGCGACGCCAAGCGAAACAACGTAATAAATGGCAAGCCCCGTCCAGTCCGGCGCCGTGCCGGTGAAGACCACGTGGCGGGACTGCTCTATGATGAAGGTCAGCGGATTGAACATAAATATCGGCCAAAGATGATCCGGCAGCATCGAAAGCGGATAGAAAACGGGCGACATAAACAGCAGAACAGTCGCTGCAAGGCCCATAAGCTGGCCGATATCACGAAGATACACCGATGCGCCCGCAATCAACCACGAAATGCCACACAACAGAATTGTAAACGGGAGTATGATAACAGGCAGCCAGAGAGCGCCAATTGAAATTGACCCGGTCACAAACAGCTTAAACGCCAGGAAAATAAACAATCCGACAAAGTACTGAAGCAGAGCGGTGGAGACAACCATTACCGGAAAAATCTCAAGTGGAAAGACCAGACGCTTCACCATATTGGCGTTAGAGACAATGATGCTCGGCGCCCGGGTAATGACCTCCGAAATGAAACTGTGCGTTATCAATCCGATAAAAAGGGTCAACGCAAATCCAAGAGTACCGTCAGTTGCCGGCGCCCCCTTGGCCGCCCATCGCATTTGGAAGACCGTACCGAACATGAAAGTGAAGATGGCCAGCATCAGGAGAGGAACAAAGAACGTCCACGCCAGCCCCATGACGGAACCGCGGTAACGGCCCAGCATGTCCCTTTGGAACAGTGGTGCAGCAATATTCACATATTGATTGAATTTGCTTGCTGGTGTGGTCTTGTCTGCCAAGGTCATTCACCAGTTCCTAGAGATTTTTTTGTCAACTTCATTCGGACTTTTTTCTTAGTTCATGCGGGTTCTGCGCGGAATACGGTATGAATCAGAAGATCTCAAGTGTGTTCCGATGGCACGACCCGTTTCCGGCTATGGCGCAGCCACTAGATTTGCAAAATGGCGGAAGCATGTTGCCATCCGCCATTCTTGTAATTCTGTCTGTTGGCCCGGATTACTTCACCAGTCCGAGGCGTGTTCCGGAGTAGACCTTGTTGCGGAGCGGACCCCACCACCAGTCGTTTTCCAGGTACCACTTGATGGTCTTCTCGATGCCGGTGTCGAAGTTTTCTTCCGCGCGCCAGCCGAGTTCGATCTCCAGCTTTGTCGCATCGATCGCATACCGCGCATCGTGGCCCGGGCGGTCTTCCACATAGGTGATCAGGCGGTCGTGCGGCGCGGTCTTCGGGCTGTGCTTGTCGAGGATCGCGCAGATCGTCTTGACCACGTCGAGATTGGTGCGCTCGTTGCGCCCGCCAACATTGTATTTCTCGCCAAGACGACCCTTAGAGACGATTGTGTAGAGCGCCTTCGCATGGTCATCGACATAGAGCCAGTCGCGCACATTCATACCCGTGCCGTAGATCGGCAGCGGCTTGCCGTCGAGCGCGTTCAGGATCATCAGCGGAATGAGTTTTTCCGGGAAGTGGTATGGGCCGTAGTTGTTGGAGCAGTTGGAGAGCACCACCGGAAGGCCATAGGTCCGGTGCCAGGCAATTGCCAGATGATCACTCGCAGCCTTGGAGGCAGAGTAGGGTGAGGACGGATCGTACGGCGTCGTTTCCTTGAAGAGACCGTCGTCACCGAGCGATCCGTAGACTTCATCGGTGGATACATGCAGGAAGCGGAAGGTGTCTTTCTTTTCGCCTTCCAGGCTGTTCCAGTAGGCGCGCGCGGCCTCCAGCATCGCCATGGTGCCGACCACGTTGGTCTGAACGAACTCCGCCGCGCCCGTGATCGAGCGATCCACATGGCTTTCGGCCGCCAAGTGCATGATATAGTCCGGCTGGAACTCGGCCACCGCCTGGATCATCTCCGGCCCGGCGCAGATGTCTTCCTTCAGGAACTTGTGGTTCGGCGCGTTGTCGACCTCGCGAAGGGAATCCAGATTGCCGGCATAGGTCAGCTTGTCGATCGTCAGGACTTCGGCCCCGACATTGCGGACAAGATGGCGGACCACTGCGGATCCGATGAAGCCGGCACCGCCGGTGACAATTACACGCGTCATGATTTTACCTGAAACCCTTAAATCTCGATGGAGCCTTTAAAGCGCAGTCGTTCCGTCGTCCGCAACCTTCTTGAGATATTTGCCGTAGGCCGTCTTCTGGAACATATCGGCGAATTTCAGAAGTTCGTCTTTTGTCATCCAGCCGTTGAGATAAGAGATCTCCTCGATGCAAGCGACGTTGAGGCCCTGCCGCTTCTGGATGGTGCGAACGAACTCGCCTGCTTCCAGAAGGCTGTCATGGGTGCCGGTGTCGAGCCAGGCGTAGCCACGGGACATGCGCTCCACGAAAAGATTGCCCGCTTCCATGTAAATCCGGTTGAGATCGGTGATCTCATATTCACCGCGCGCTGACGGCTTCAAGTTCTTGGCATAATCCACGACCTTGTTGTCGTAGAAATAAAGACCTGTCACCGCGAGCCGCGACTTCGGCTTGGCCGGCTTTTCTTCCAGCGAGATCGCCCGGCCTTCTGAATCAAGTTCCGCAACGCCGTAGCGCTCCGGATCGTCGACCTCATAGGCAAAGACTGTCGCACCTTCGGTGCGGCTGGTCGCGCGATCCAGCAAAGTGGTCAGGCCGGCGCCATAATAGATGTTATCGCCGAGGATCAGCGCCACATCATCATCGCCGATGAACTCTTCCCCCAGCGTAAAGGCCTGAGCGAGGCCATCCGGGCTCGGCTGGATCTTGTAAGAGATCTCGAGGCCCAACTGGCTGCCATCGCCGAAGAGCCGCTTGTAGCTGTCGATGAACTCCGGGGAGGAGATGATCAGGATCTCGCGGATCTTGGCGAGCATCAGAACCGACAGCGGATAATAGATCATCGGCTTGTCGTAAATGGTCATCAGCTGCTTGTTGACGGCGAGCGTTGCCGGATGAAGCCGGGTGCCGGACCCGCCTGCGAGAATAATGCCCTTCATCACGATAAACCTTTTTCCTTGTCGCCCATCAGTTCCTCAACTGTGCTGGCCAGAGCGGCGCGCCATTGACAGGGCTCAATACCAAAATCTTGGGTCAGCCTGGACGTGTCCAGTGCGGAATTCGCCGGGCGTTTGGCCGGTGTCGGATAGTCCTTGGTGGGGATCGGAGCGACCGCCGGAACAGCCAGGCCGCGCGCCTCTAGGAGACGGAAGATTTCCGAGGCAAAGCCGAACCAGGTCACAGCCTCATCGCCGCAGTAATGGTAGACTCCGCTTGGCACGTCTTTATCCGTGAGTTGGCGCAGGATGATCGCCTGAGCGGCCCGAGCAATGCCCGGTGCTGCGGTTGGGCAGCCGGTCTGATCGTCCACGACGGTCAGCTGCGGCCGGTCCGCCAGGCGGATCATTGTCTTGACGAAGTTGGCGCCGATTGCGGAAAACACCCAGGCGGTGCGCAAGATCACATGCCGGCAGCCCGAAGACTGGATCGCCAGTTCCCCAGCCGCCTTCGACGCACCATATACACCTTGCGGGTCAATCGGATCTGTCTCGACGTAGCGGCCGGTCTTGGCGCCATCAAAAACATAGTCCGTGGAGATATGAACCAGCGGAATGTCGAGCTCTTTCGCAGCCTCTGCAAAGGCAGCCGGGGCCAGACCGTTCACCTTGAATGCTGTCAGGAGATCATCTTCGGCCTTGTCGACCGCGGTATAGGCGCCGGAGCTGATGATGGCATCGAACCCGCCGTCCCGGACGTAAGTGCTAATCTGGTCAGCGTTGCTGAGATCGAACTCAGAGCGGGAGGGCAGCACAAGTTCCGTGCCTTCCGGCCAGTTGAGATTGCCAAGAGAACCGCCAACCTGGCCCGTTCCGCCCGTGATCAAAATCCTGGTCATGATCTTATGGCTCGATCTCGACAAGTGTCATCGGCGTGCCGTCATAGTCGAACGGCGAGTCGAAGTCGGCGAGCCCTTGGTGCTGCGTGTCCTTGCCGCTGAGGATCGGCTCGGCTCCGTCAGCGAGCGGCCAATCAATTCCGATATCGGCATCATTCCACATCAGCCCGGCATCGTTTTGCGGCGAATAATAGTTGGAGACCTTGTAGGTCACCTCGGTGTTGTCTTCCAGCGTCACGAAGCCGTGGGCATATCCGGCCGGAACCAGCAACTGATCGCCGTTTTCCGCAGACAGTTCCACACCAACCCATTTGCCAAAGGTCGGGGAGCCCTTGCGGATATCGACGGCCACATCAAAGATCTTGCCGAGGATGCAGCGGACCAGCTTGTCTTGCGCAAAGGGCGGTGTCTGGAAATGCAGGCCGCGCAGTGTGCCAGCCGGCACGGAGAGCGAGTGATTGTCCTGAACGAAGTCACAGGTGATCCCGAGCGGCTCCAGCTTTTGCTTGTTGTAGCTCTCGGTAAACCAGCCACGGTCGTCGCCAAAACGGCGTGGATGAATGAGTGTGACGTTTCCGCTCATATCTAAAAGTCGCTCACCTGAATTGGGATATTCAAAAGGCCATAGGGACAAGATGTGTTAGTGTCCGGTGTCTACCAACCGAATAAAGCAACTATTTTGAGCCTTCGGTGATCATCGGATTTTGCGGCCATCGCATACGATGATCACGGGGTGAGGTCAACGAATTTCGCGGTTTCCGTCAACCAAACGCGGGATTCGCCGCTTTGCTTTTACTCAACAACGGCCGCCGGCACTAATTGTCTCGTGGCGCTTAAGCCAGATCAACGTAATAGGCGACGCCCTCGTACGTGTAGTGGCCAAGGGTCGCGATGGTGTTGTCGCGTTCGGTTTCCGAAGTCGTATAAAAATGCGACCCGTTCTGGGTGTTCAGAAACCGGTAAAGAGCTGTGCCGCCGCCATCAGCTGTCAGGCTGGCATAGTAGACAATGCCTTCATCTACGAATTGCGGCAGGTTATTGCGAATATCCGCCGCTTCGTCAGCGCTAGCTGTGTAAAAATGTATACCGTTTGAGGTATTATAGAACCGATAAACTGCCGCACCGCCACCCGCTTCTGTCGCGTTTGAATCAAATGCATTGCCCTCATAGGTCATAGTTGGTGTGTTAGTGATGACCGAGTTGCGCTCTTCAATGCTGGTGGTGAAGAAATGGGAGCCCGTCAGCGTGTTGTAAAACCGGTAAATCTCGAAAGGACTACCGTCCGCATCGGCGGTATCGACGGGCAACGTCACGAATGTTTCCGAACCGGAGTCGGAAACGGATGTGTCGATTGTTGGTGTTCCGCTCGGATCGGTTTCGTGCCCAAACCAGACATGCGCAACACCCTTGTGCATGCCAATCCCAATCGCAAGCCAATCCTGCAGCCAAGGCGATTGATTGGTGATGACATCATTATGCCCGGGAGATGACTGCCAATTCGCCAAAGCGTTGGCAGCCGTCATGATCGTGTTGGTTACAAACGATCCGACATAACCAGTGCTGATTTCATAGCCGTTGCCGGTGTAGCTTGTTCCAATCCGCGTGGGCGCGTTCCACATGTTCGGATAGGTGCTTGAATCGGAGCCACTATAAGGCGCGTCGCTCCACGAATGCCCCTCATAAGCGCCTGTATTGTAAACTGTATCCAGCACGTGTCGGCCGGCGGTCGCCGTAAGCCCGGCGGAGAGGGGAATCGTGCTCAGCCCGAGCGTCCCCCGATAGTCCATAATCAGATTATAGAGCGTCAGCTCATCGCCATCGATGGTGTCTTCTGACGTATTCAAGTAATAATTTGTTGCCATGTTGAGACTCCATTCCCCGGAAATTGACGACCCCGGCGCAGTCACAGCCCAGTCACGCGAGCATTACAAACCCAAGCGCATTCCATGTCAAAAGGACTGTCAGCAAACTGCAAAGAGATTGCAAGCGTGGAATACCTTAAGCTGTAGGGTTTCCGATTGCGCGAATTAACTATTTTGTTAACCCTTTCCAAATACTCAAGAGAGGAGCAACATCCCGGTTTTTGGCGCTTTTCAAACAGTGCCAGGGCAGCTGGCGCGTTGATTGACCGGGCGACAGTCACTTTACAGTCACAACCAGTACTAATTCCTGAGACCATATGAAATACGCCGGTGCTTTCATTGCATTGCCACATTTAATCTTATAAGAACGTCGGCAAATTGATTTCGGTAATTTGACGCCGAATATGGTACGTTTCTTCTGCGAAGCAAAATTAGGAACCCAAATGGTATCGAAGACACCGCTCCAGGCTGCTTACGGCAAATTTCGAGCCATTATTTTCACGACTTTCGTCTTCAGTTTTTGCATCAACATGCTGTTGTTCGCTTCGCCGATCTACATGTTGCAGATCTATGACCGGGTCTTGGGAAGCCGCAACGAAACAACGCTTCTGATGATTTCGATCATCATCTTGTTCTTGTTGATCATTTACGGTGTTCTTGAGTTCATTCGCTCGCGCATGCTGGTGCGGGCCGGTCAGCAGTTTGACAACGTTCTTTCAGAGTCACTGTTCAGCCGTGCGGTCAAGCTGCGCCTCTCCAATCCGAAAGCCGGCGCCGAATTCATTCTGGCCGACGGCGACAAGATCCGCGAGTTCTTGACCGGCACCGGCATCCTCGCCTTTTTCGATGCTCCGTGGACCCCGGTTTTCATTGCCGTTTGCTTCATCTTCCACCCGTGGCTTGGCTTCCTCGCCCTTGGCGGTGCGCTCGTCATTTTTGCTCTCGCAATTGTCAACGAGTTTGCGACCCGCAAACCGCTAAAAGAAGCAAACAACGCGTCGCAGGGCGCCAACCAGTTTGCAGGTGCTGTTCTACAAAATGCTGAAGTCATTCGGTCAATGGGCATGGAGAAAGCACTTGGTGACCGCTGGCGGGACCGCCACGGCTCCGTGCTCGGTGCTCAGGCCGATGCCAGTGACCGGGCCGGTGCGATCCTGACGTTTCAGAAGTTCTTCCGAATGACCATCCAGTCGGCCATTCTGGGCCTTGGTGGTTATCTCGCGATCAAACAAGAAATCTCTCCCGGCATCATGATTGCGGCGTCAATCATGATGGGCCGCGCGCTCCAGCCTGTTGAGCAGGGCGTGCAGCAGTGGAAGACATTCGTTGCCGCTCGTCAGGCCCATGCCCGCCTGAAAGGTCTGTTCGACTCGGTTCCTGGGGATGAGCAGCGCACCGAGCTGCCGGACCCCAAAGGTGTCATCACTGCTGAGAACCTGTCGTCGGTTCTTCCTGGCACCCGGACTGCGTTTTTGAAGAACCTCAACTTCCAGATCAATCCCGGTGAGACAATTGCGGTCATCGGGCCGTCCGGATCTGGTAAATCGAGCTTGATCCGACACCTCGTCGGTGTTTGGCCTGCAGCTGTGGGCACAGTCCGGATCGACGGCGCGGACATTGCCCACTGGAACGCAGACCAGCTTGGCCAGCATCTCGGCTACTTGCCACAGGAAGTCCGCCTGTTTGCCGGCACGATTGCCGAAAACATCTCCCGCTTCACTGGCGGCGAGTCCGAAGAGGTCGTTAAGGCCGCTCAGCTTGCCGGTGTGCACGACATGATCCTGCGTCTGCCGGACGGATACGAAACCCAGGTCGGGGATAACGGTCAGCAGCTCTCCGGCGGTCAGCGCCAGCGCGTCGGCCTGGCCCGAGCGATGTTCGGCATGCCGCGCATCATGATCCTTGATGAGCCGAATTCCAACCTCGACAGCGATGGTGAAAACGCGCTTCTGGAAGCCATCAAGGCGATGAAAGAGCAGAAGATCACGGTTGTACTCGTCACACATAAGACAAATCTACTTGCCATATGTGATCGGGTTCTGGTGATGCGCGAAGGTCAGATGCAGGCTTTCACCACGCCGCAGGAACTGTTCAAACCGGCCGCCGCCGCGCAACCGGCACCAACACCCGCCACCGTTCCGGTCGGCCAGGTCAGGGCTCCGGCGCAAAAGCCGGCATAAAGAGTAATGACTATGAAACAAAAACGGAAAGCCAGCGCAAATCCGCGGCCGTTCATCATTGCCGGCTATGCAACGATCCTCCTGACCTTTGGTGTTGTCGGCGCCTGGGCCGCGATCGCCAAGCTCGACAAGGCGGTGATCGCCTCCGGCGAAGTCGAGGTTGAAGCCAACCGCCGCGAAGTGCAGCACCTGGAAGGCGGCATCGTCAAGAAAAAGGACGTTTCCGAAGGACAGGTGGTCAAGGCCGGCGATGTCCTGATCGAACTACGCGACGTTGAAGCGCGCGCCAACTTGCAAGTGGTCACCATCCGCCTGCGGATCGCCGAGGCTGTGGAAGCGCGCCTGAAGGCCGAGCGTAACTTAGAAGACCACGTCGAATTCAAAGAGTCGCTGCTCGCCGATAAAACACCAGAAGTTGTCGATGCGGTCGCAGATCAGCAACGGATATTCGACGACCGCTCATCCATCCTGAAATCTCAGCAGGATATTCTGACGAACCGCGTCGAACAGCTGAAACGCGAAAAACTCGGACTTGGCGAGCAGAAAGAAGCCTACGAGTCTCGTGCCAGGGTACTCCTGAGTCGGCTTGACCGTCTGAGAGAGGGCCTTGAAAGCGGCTCGATCCAGAAGAACCTCTTTGCCACCTATGAAGACGAATACATCGAGGTGAAAGCCTTCGTTGCCAGCATGGACACCGAGATTGCCAAGGTCGAAAAATCAATTGGCGAAACCGAGTTTCAGATGCTGCAAACGCGGCAGGAGTTCCGGGAGCGCGCGTCGACCGAATATAAGGAAATCTACGGTCAGATCCAGGAACTACGCGAGCAGAGCAAGGTCGCTCAGGACGTTCTGGACCGGACAAAGATCCGCGCGCCAATCGACGGTGTCGCTCAGAACATCAAGCTGAACGGTTTTGTAATCCAGCGTGGCCAGACGCTGCTTGAGATCGTTCCGGACACGGATGAGATGATCATCAACGCGCGCGTCCAGCCGCTGGACATCGACAGTGTGTCCGAGGGTTTGACTGCGGAAGTGAAGTTCACCTCCTTCCCGTCCCGCCTCATGCCGATCATCGAAGGCGAAGTGCTGACCGTTTCCAGAGGCACAATCACCCCAGAAGACACACGGCAGAGCCCGTATTATCTCGCGCGTGTGCAAGTCAGCAAAGACGCACTGCCCGAGGATGTACGCGGCCGCCTCAGTGCTGGTATGCCCGCTGATGTTTTGATCACATCAGGCGAGCGTACGGTGGTCGATTACATGATCTCTCCGATCACCGACGCGATCTGGAAGAGCCTGCGCGAAGAATAAACAGCGCGGATCGTTCAAGACACTGAAAGTACAAAGCGGTGGCCCTTGGCCGCCGTTTTCATTTGCAGTCCGAGATGTCTTACTTCGTCAGGAGTTTCATCAACGGGCTTGAGGCGACGGGCCAGATACCTCTTTGAGGAGCTTGACCACCGCCCATCACCACATAACTTTGGCGTCCATAGTGCCGGAGAGACCGGCGCGCAGACCGCAAGGTCTCGGCATCGTCCGACGCAATGAGGAGGACAGGGGCTCCTACCGGCGACCGGGCCGCCCAGGCGGTCAATGCGCCTACTGCCACGTTGTCTGGAACCGGAGCGATTGCATTGTCTTCCGCAAATTCCGCCAGTTCTGTGGGCTCCCCCACAACGATCAACGGACGTGAACCCGCCTGTGTGAGATCAGGTGCTTCTGCAACAATTTTCGCAGTCGATCCGCGGTCCATAAGACCATTAGCGAGAGCCAACGCCTGATCCGTTAGCCCATCATCATCATAGAGACTGAGTATTGTGACGCTGGGTGCGAGCGTGATGTCACGCATGATCGGCATTGTCTCACCGGGGAGTAATCGGCGGAACAGGTCAAAATCCGGATCGACATGAACACTTTTGACCGGTTCTCCGGTCCGGAATTCAAGAATGGCCTCCTGTCCATCAAGTCGCTTCAGTTCCCGTATGGTTTTAGACGGCGTTTCCAGCTCCACAGGCACCAAGAGCGAATAGGCCGGCGTGCTTTGCCGGACGGTTACCCTTGTCAGGTAGTCGTCGCCCGTTTGCTCCGTTTGAACCTCGGCAAGTTTCAGCTCGGGGGCGCCAACGCGATCCAGCCATTGATCGAAAAAGGCGGTCAGGTCCTTATCTGAGACCGTTTCAAAAACGCTTTTCATGTCTGACCAGCCGGCCATTTCATACCTGTAGTCAGACCAGAACTGCTGAAGCCCTTTTTCAAAACTCTCTTGGCCGATTTCCATCTCCAGCATGTGAAACTGAAAGGCGGCCTTGTTGTAGCCGATAATTTGCGCCGCCTGATGCTCTTTCCCGATGAAATCCCGGACGCGCTCATCCCGGCTTTCCGGCAAGGCCGCATAATCGCGGAGCCACTGCAGCCGCATGGTTTTGGCAGCCTCAGACCCTTGATCCTTTGCCAGCCCATAGTCCGCCATGAAGGTGGTGAGGCCTTCCGACCAGTTGCCGCTCGGATAATCGACATAAACCCCGTTGCCCCACCAATTGTGCAGCACTTCGTGGGCCAGCGACCTGCCCTTCATGAAGGGCAGGGGCACAATCATCTCGCCGATATAGGTCAGATTGACAAAGGCCAAGCCGACGGGGAGCGGTGAGGAAATGATATGAAAGTCTTCATAAGGATAAGGCCCGATTTCCGCGCTGAAGCGGGTGAGATAGCTCCCGGCAGCGTCCAGATAGTCATCGGAAAACCCGGTTATTCTCTTCGGAAAGTAGGTCCGCACCCGAATGCCGCCGACGTCCCGCTCACCTATTTCATAGGGGCCCGCAAAGAGGGACGGTGCCTCAAAGGCTTTTTCCGACGCAAATACCACAGTGTAGTTTTCCGCCGTTTCCGTTTGTTGCAAGATCGCGCCGGGCGAGACGGCCTTGGTCCCCGCCGGTACCGAGACGTTGAGCCGATAGGAGAACGGCGCAGACCCGTCCCAAGGAAACCAGCCACTGTAGCCAGACAGGAATGTGCCGTTCGCACCTGAGACCGCGGATCCGGTTCCACTGCGCCGGCCGCCGGAGGCCAGCGCTGGGATTGTGCCGCGCGCGCTGATGACCAATTCGTCTGGTCCAACATCGGAGAGCGGAACGATGAAGCCTCGTTGCTGCGGAGTGAAAGCGTGTGCACTCCCGCCAACGGTAACGTTTTCGATAGTCAGCCAGTCCGCCCGGCGGAGTGCAAGTGGCCCGCCGTCAACTCCAGTGATCTTAACCTCGACTGCCATCGCGCCGGTCTCTGGATCAAGATCAGCGGTGATGTCGTAATGCGGCAGGTTCGCCCGGTCCTTGGCAACGACTGTGCCGGTCACGCACAGGAAAACAGCGAGCGCGATTTGAAGCGGGCGGATCACTGAACGCTGTCCCGATCAGAAGGAAACTTGGCGATCAGTGTTAGGCGTTCGCCGTTCCTGTCGACATCAAGCGGCAACCACGTGCCCGGGGCCTGGCGCTGGATGATCTCCACCAGGTCGGACGGGGTCTTCAGCTCTGCTCCGGCAGCGCTCAAAACGATGTCGCCTGCGGTCAGGTCTGCGGCCTCCGCGATGCTGCCGGCAACCACCTCGCTCAGCAAAAGCCCGCCGTCGGGGCCCGGTTGAATGGCAACTCCTAAGCGCGGACGGTTCGGAACGGGCATGTTGTCACCGCGGTCCTCGACAAGGAAAACCGCATCAGCAACGTCCGGCTCCAAACCGGCACAGGCCCGGTCACGATCGACCGGTACAAGTGACGTCACGGCCGAAATTCCCAGATCTGCCAACTGATGCGGGATGCCAAAGCCGCGCTCCACATGCCCGCGCCCGACAATCCCAACCACAACAGAGTTCGGGTTTGCCTCTGCAGACTGTGCCAAGGCCTCGGCCATGGCGCGGTCCCATGTCAGCTGCGCATCGACAAAGTTCTGAAAACCCTCCGTTTCAAGAACATCTTCCACGGTCTGAACCTCTTCAAATGCATCGCGCCGATGGGCAGCGGCGGCAAGATAAACGGAGGCAAGGCTCTCCGAATAGGCTGGTCGTGCCGCTGCCGGGGTGGTGATCCCCTCGCGTGCCTCCTCAGGCACTGCATCCCAGCCGTTCCGACCAACGCGGGAGATCAGGCCGCGGTCAACATTCAGCGCGATCATCGGATTGCGGTTCTGCCGGACAAACTCAAACAAAGGCATATAAAGATCTACGTCATACCCCCAGACCTCCGCCCAGTTCGTCTCGCGCAAAAAGTCGTCTTCGGACAGTTTCCCGGCGGACCAGTCATCAAGTACCGGCTGCACGCTGCGTGGCAAGGCCTCAAACCCGATCACCAGCTCCGGCGTCAAGGCATAAAGCCCGGCCAGGGTCTGCAGCTGCCAAAGATGATCTTCCTTGGAGGTGTGGGTTTCCCCGAGCAGAACGACCCGCGATTCGACTGCCGTCGCGAGCACCTCCCGGTTCGTCAGTTCCGCCTTTGAAGACGGCTCCACCCACTGGCCTACATCCTGGCAGAACTCTGGTTCAAGGACAGCTCCGGCTGTCTGCGACTTCGCGTCTGCACGCGCACCCGGATCGGATGTGAACACCGTCAGTCCAAGCACCACAAGGGCAAAGGTTCCGATGGCAATCCGATAAAAGAGACTGGATCGTTTTTTCAATTTGATCATCACCTGGTCTCCGGGACGAGGATACACTTTAACACCGTTCGGGAAGAGGATTTGGCGCCGGACACCTTTTGTAGGCCTCAAGAAAGCGGTGTCACCAAGTCCCCATACCCGCGAAAATGCGGTGAATCTGATACGAAAAGAAGGAACGCCCAGATTTGAGCCAGCCTTCGAAACGCGCGGCGAGCCGCAAAAAAACCCCTCGCTGCAATTCGCAGGGAGGGGTCTCCAAGACTGACTGTGTGCCCTATCAGGCGATATCAGCAAGTTAGTCTTTCGGCAGGGCCGCGGCGAGGGCCTGGGCGTAGGCGTTGCGCGCGGTCTGGAGAATCGCGATTTCTTGCTGCATCTCGGCAATCTTTCGATCTACAACCGTCATAGAGGACAATTGATTCAAGGCATCTTGGGATAGATCTGATACGGCGTATTCGCGGCCATCTATAGTTACTTTACCTGCTGGTTGTTGTGACATTTTATAGCCTCTTGATGTTTTCAAACTTCGCTTTTGATTCATAGATGATCGGTACGCACTCGTTACCCTTCAAGGCGCCTTTTATCAACGTGTAAAAGAGAATTTAATGAATCCCAAGATCAAGTGCTCGAATTTATCACCTATCCTAGAATAGGAATTTCAGCAATCGGGATAGTCGAAACAAGTAGGTTGATTACTGAACAAATAAATTTACTTATCCCTACCATGCAAAAGGGGTGGCCTTGAGGCCACCCCAATCGTTTTCACTTCTAGGAAGTGATCTTATACGAGGAACTGGCTCGCATCGAAATCAGACAGTTGACCGACTGTCGTGATGTTTTCGAAGGTCGCAACCTGAACTGCACCGGCAGAGAAGTCGCCGTTAGCATCGGCCCACAGCTCAGCAAAACCAGTTGCATTGTTGTAAACCATAACAACAGTTGCGCCGTCGACACCAGCTGCTGCACCTGCAACGTTGCCGAGATCGGTGATCGCGTCAACGGCTGTAGTGTAGATGTTGAGCGTTGTGTCAACCATGTTCGCCACAGCCGCGGTCGTGGTGATGGTGTTCGTGACCAGGGTATCACCGAGGCCCGCATCGAGACGCAGTTGGTCGCCACTTGTGCCAAGGGCGAAGTCAGTGATGACCTGAGCGTTTGTGATGTTTGCAGCATCACCGATCACAGCTGTTACGTCGAAGATGTCAACGCCATCGCCACCTGTCAAACGACCAGCACCGATTGCCGCTGTACCGAAGCTCACGTTGATGGTGTCGTTGCCTTCACCGCCAGAAATCGTGTTTGCAACGCCAGCTTGAGCTGAACCAGTGAGAACGTCGTTCGCAGTACCACCGTTGATGGTGATGCCCGGGCTTGTCGCTGCACCAGTTTCAGCAGACGCATCGATAGTCAAGATGCCAGTAGCATCAGTGCCATCGATTGTGTAGTTCAAGCTGTTGTCAGCCATCGTAACCTGCAAGCGAGAATCGCCGCCGATGTCGATGGTTTCAAACGCGCTACCGGTCAGACCAGCAATTGAGTTGGTGTTTGTACCAGCGCCTGATGATGTGATGTTGAAGGTTTCGACACCATTTACAGTCAGGCTGGTTGCAACTGCAACAGCGGTGTTGTCGGTTGCATGGTCGAGGATCAAGCTTGCGCTGTCACCACTACCCGCAGCTTCCTTCACAGAAATGCTGGATGCACCAGTGGTGCCGTAGGTGAGAGTTACGGCTGCGGCTTGCTCAATGTTACCAAGGACAAGAGCGTCACCTGTACCAGGGGTGGAATCGCGCGCTACGATCGCTGCCAGACCGCTGACGTTGATCAGGTTGGTAGTGGCAGTGGTTGCACCGTCACGATCAAGGCTGAGCGTCGTAGTACCAGTATTTGTGCCAGCAACAATAGTCTTGCCGCTCACATCGCCATGCTCAACGCGCAGAGTGGTGTCGGCTGTACCGGTCAGGTTCAAGGTGGTGAAATCATCACCTGCAGCAAACGCCAGACCGAATACGTTCGCAGCGTTCCCGGTTGACTCAATGTTGAGTGTTTCCAGAGTGCCCGCAGCGATTGCGTCAATATTGATTACAGACTGCGTTGTCGCAGTCGTTCCGAACGTTGCACCAGAAACAGAGAAGTTCATTGTTTCTGCTGTAGCACCGGTGCCAGTAAGGGTCGCTGGTGATACGGTCAGCGTACCAGTCAAGGCGTTCAGATTGAACGTTGGGTTGGTCGTTGCGATCGCAAAGCCGTCAATCAGAAGGTTGTTCGCGCCGGTAGCCGTGACAGAGGTCATGCCAAGAACGTTGTCAAGCTCGAGGTTTGCACCTGCAGCAAGCGTTGTTACGTTTGCGCTTTCGATGTTCTGAGCGGTAAACGTACCAGTTGCAGCCGTCAGCGACACTGTCAGCACATCGGTGTCGGTGGTTGACGGATCGATGAACGTGTCGCCAGCGTTGATGGTACCCGGACCACCTTCGATGGTTTCGCTGTTGGAGCTGAAGCGGAAGTCCGACGGCAGATTGCCGTTGAATGCAGAGTTGGAGCTCGCGATGTCAGCGTTCGGTGTCAGGGTGAATGTTGATCCACCAGATGCCGGAGGTGTGACAGTCGGGGTGTCAGGACGGCTTTCGAACTGACCAAACAGCATGAAGTGCTGCTGAAGCTGAGCTTCAGTGGTGATGCCAGCGGCTGCAAGATCAGGGTTCCCAGCAGCATATGCGGCAGTATCCAAGCTAGCCAGCGGGAAGCCGGTGTACGGCAAGCGACCTTCGAGTGAACCGAACTGCAGGAAGTGTGTGAACGGGTTCACGCCAGCAGCAGCAACGTCAACGTTAGTGTTGAGGTAGTCGGTGGTGACGAAGTTTGCGTTCGGGTTAGAACCTTCCAACCAACCGAACGTGTTGAAGTGCTGCTCAGCAAACTGTGCCCATGTCAGGCCAGTGGAGCCTTGGGTCGCAACGAACGCGTTGAACACGTCCGGGCGAATACCCTGATAATATGTTGCGTCAAATGCGAGAGACATGTGTCTTTCTCCTATGATCTTAACGTTGTGACGTCACGTCTTGGTCCGTCGGGTGATCAATCCCGACCACCGTGTATCACTGCGCAGCCAAATCGAACTGTTCAGCGATTGCTGTACAGCTATCACTGTACCGGATGTGTGACAAGCATTTTTTTTGGGAAAAGTCAATTTTTTGGGAGGAAATCGGCAGTAATTCAAAGCACTTACCGATTTCAAAATGCCTGTTGCAGAATCACCGCAAAGGCATATTGGACCGGACCTGAGAGAGGTCCAATTCACACTCAAAGCATGTTAAAATTTCCAGCCACGCTCAAGAAAACCTGATGTTCGGAATTCATGAGCGGATTGCTTAAGAAATTAACATTTTTCTTTGTAAGGTGAAAGTTTTTTAATCATTTTGGTTGGCAGAGTGATGTCAGGTCCAAATTCCAGTCCTGGATTCGACGGTCGGCAGAAAATTACCGTCGTTATTTTTGCCATGTGCAGCTGTATCGTCTTCGATTCGCAACCCACCAAAGCGGATTTTTGATCCGAATCGCTTACAGCCCTTAGATGGCAGACTTTTGGTTAAAAATGAGTTGATGCGTCGTCGGCTCGTAAAACTCGAGCATTTTGATCGCGAACTCGCGGCTGTCGATCCCAAGCGCCTCTGCGTAGACAGCATAGCGATCTGCCGGCAAGCGGCCCTTGCCACTCTCAATTTGCGAAATGAATGTGTAATAAAGAGCGCCCATCTTCGAGGCGAGCTCGCGCTGGGACAGACCGGCTTCTTCCCGGGCCGCCTTGAGCCATGTACCCGCCAGCAGCCGGAGTTCTTGACGTTTGTCGTCCGTTGTTTTTGCGTTTGTCTGGAACTGCATGATGGACCGCCCTGCCCGAGGGTTTTGTTACTCTATGCATCCACGTGTACAGGAAAAGGTGTACAAAATCCAGCGCAATTGTGATATTTATGTCGACATTGTTCGGTCACAGTCCCGTGAGAGGTGATTTCCTCTGGACGAAAAAGGCCCTGAAACGGTAGGGTGCGGCCGAAATTACGGATAGAGACAACCATATGGTCGAAATCATTGCCTTCCCGGGCAAAATCCAGTCAACAACCGTCGACACGTCCCGCCTAAATCTCGAGGGCGCAGCATCCTGTCAGGACCTACAAGTCATGCCAGTGCCGCAGATCAGCAGCACCTTGGACGGGACGGTTGTGGTCAGCCCTTCGGAAACGGCAGACAATTTCCCGGAAGGTGACTGGACCAACCAGGAACTGGCAGATCTCTATCGTGTCGAATCGCTGCTGGTTCAGGCGGGCATTAAGATGTCCACCGGACGGGGCGTGACCGACGAGAATGATCCCTGGTTCGTGTTTTGCCGGGAAGACGGCGACGTCTTTGTTCATCTGGCGCGCGCCGATGGGCGCTATCTTCTCGACAGCCCGGGCTTGTCCGGGCTTCTGGAAGGTCCGGATTTCGCGACCCTCATCGACACATTCGTTAAGCAGCTCGCCGCCCTGCGTGCGCCCGACGACGACAGCAACGTTGTCAGCTTCCGTCCGAAGATGCTGCGCGACAAAAGCGTTCATCTGCATCCGTCGATCCTGCTCGCAGCCCTGATCTGGACGCTCTATCTCGCCTCCGACGACATTGCCAGCGCGACAGAAGCGGCCAGCGATCTTGCTGAGGACATGATTCTCCCAGTCGATAAGCTTTTGATGATGGATCAGAGCGATACGGGCACAGGAGACATAGAAGCAACAGACATCGATGGCACCGCACCGGATCTTGCCAAGGTAAAGACTGCTGTTGCCAACCCAACCGCACAGACGGCAGTCAGTTTTGCGGATGCGGACCGATCAGGTTCCGACCGTCTGGTCTCAAGCTTCAGTGCAATGATCGCATCCGCGTCTCCGGCAGCACAGGCCGTTTCGGCGAGCCTTGCCATCATCGCCTTCAGCTTCGGGTTTTATGGCCAGAACAAATCCGAGATCGTTGAAACTGAGGGCGAAACCGGATTTTCAATTGCTGGCCTGCATTCAGCTTTGCGCCAACTCGCCGAGACCGGCATTGAGACCGTCCGCCTGAACGGTGACCAACATGCCGTTGAAATCAGCGCGTCAGCGGAAGCCGGGCCAGTGGTCCTCGCCGATCTCAACGGCGAGCTGGATCTGCAAACCGCCGAGATCGTCGACTACGAACTCCATCTTGCGGATCTGAATTCCGATTTGACTGTTGCGTTTGATGGCCAGGCTGAGGTTGCAGCGGAGGACGGTGCTACAGTCCAAGCAAACATGGGCGAGAAGCACCAGCCCGCAGGGCACGCGGCCGAAGTGCAATCCGAAACCAAGGAGAAGGCATCAGCACCAGCGAAAAAAGTGGCGGACGAAGCAACGACGCCAGCGGCCTCCAAGGAAGAGAGCAAGCAGCAGGCAAGCTCCGAACCGGCGAGCGAAGACAAATTTGTTGTCGCTGAAGTTCTGGACACGCTGAGCTCGGGCTCCGCGTTCGGCTCGGCAATGGTCTCCACCACACTCGACTGGGACGGTTTCGAACAAATCCTCGACCAGCTGGACGTTGCAACCAGTGTGGTTTCGGAAGGTCCAGATCTGGACACCGACCTGGCGGCTGTATCTGGAATAAATCTGGGCTCGAAGGAGCTTGGTTCAGGAGACGACGGTTCGGACACCATCGGCAGCACACCGTCTTCTGGCGTGGATATGCCCTCACTCCCCGAGGCTCCGTCAGTCTCTGTGGTCGGTGCCGAGATCCTGGACTACGACCAGCGTGTCACCAACTTCATCACCAGCTTCATTCACAACAACGATTCGATCGAGATCGTGCATTTCCAGACAGAGCTCGTGATCATTGACATGTCGGCGATTGGCAACTCTGCGAGCCACACCTATGCCCGCAGCTGGATCACGGACGAGGGCCACGTGATTTCCACGGTCGGCAGCTATCAAGACTTCCTTGATTACGGCATGGCCTGATTTCATGACTGAGACGTCTCCTGTGCCCGGGGCCCTGTCCCGGGTCTGCGGTGTTGTTGTCACATACCAGCCTGATCTTGGGCCCCTCACAGCCATGCTGGAGCGGATTGCCCCGCAGGTGGACGATCTGGTGATTGTCGACAACGGATCGGCCACCGACCTGAGCGCACTGGCAACCAACTTCAACGCAACACTCAAACTTCTCGGTGACAATTTCGGCATTGCCCATGCACAAAATGTCGGGATTGCCATGGCCCGCGAGCGCGATGCGGATTCTGTTCTGCTGCTCGATCAGGACAGCCTGCCGGCCCCGGACATGGTGGCCAAGCTGATCGCGGCGGAACTGAAGCTGCGCACGGACGGCAAGACCGTTGCGGCGGTCGGCGCGAACTACATCGACCCGCGCAAAGGCGATACCGGCTGCTTTCCCTACCGCAAGGGGCTGCGGCTGAAGCACCGCGTCAACACGGGCAAGGAAACGATCGTCGAGACGGACTACCTGATTGCCTCCGGTAGCCTGACGCCGATGACGGTGTTCGATCAGGTCGGCGATATGGTCGATGAACTTTTCATCGATTATGTCGACATCGAGTGGGGTTTGCGGGCCCGCGAGATGGGCTACATTAGTTACGGCGTATTCGACGCCCACATGGAACACGCGCTCGGCGACGATCATATCCAATTCCTGTGGCGGCGCGTTCCGGTGCACAGCGCGGTCCGGCATTACTACCAGCAGCGCAATGCGGTCTGGCTGATCCGCCAATCCTGGCTGCCGCATATCTGGACGCCGATCCTCTTATTCCGCATGGCCTACCGACTCGTGTTCTTCACGCTTGCCGCACCCAAACGCTGGACCCATTCGCGCATGATGCTGTCCGGCATTTGGGACGGTGTCCGCGGCCGGATGGGCCGGGTCTAAATGACAGGGGAGAGCGGAGCGCTGGATCCGGCGGGCGGGGAAAACCCGCTGCTGACGGTGTCCCTGGTTATTTACCGGCCAGATCTGAAGGTTCTTGCAGCAACGCTTCAAAGCCTTTCCAACGCAATGAGACGATTGGATGCCTCCCGCTGCAAGGTCTTCGTCATCCAGAACTGCGACACGGACGGGATCGCGCTGCTGCTGGCCGCACACCTCAACGGGTTCGCCTTTGATCTCCGGCAAGGACACGGCAATATCGGCTTCGGCCGCGCGCACAATCTGGCGCTCAGCGAGACCGGCACGTTTCATCTCGTGCTCAATCCGGACATCGAAATGGCCGAAGAGGCTTTGGTGAACGGATTGAAGTTCCTGGAAGAGCATACGGACTGCGGCCTGATCACACCGCACGCCTGCTGGCCGGACGGCACCCGACAGTATCTGTGCAAGCGGTACCCAGCGCTGTTCGACCTTCTCTTGCGCGGCTTTGCGCCGGCTTTCTTGAAAAACCTATTTTCAGACCGGCTCGCCCGCTATGAAATGAGCGAAGAAACAGGCGAAGACGTTTTCTGGGACCCGCCGATCGTCAGCGGATGTTTTATGCTGTTCCGGGGCGAGACTTACCGGCAGCTTGGCGGATTTGATCCGCGCTTCTTTCTCTATTTCGAAGATTTTGATCTCGCCCTGCGCGCCGGGAAAGTCACCCGGACCGCCTATGTGCCTGCAGTCCGGATCGTCCACGAAGGCGGCCACGCGGCGCGCAAAGGGCTGACGCACATCAAACTCTTTGCCAAATCCGCTCTTCTCTTCTACAGACTTAACGGTTTCAAGCTTTTCTGATAATCAGCGCCCCAAAGCGCTTACGTCACAGCCCCTTCGGAGACCACAATCAGTGGCCTCGCAGAGACCGAAAGGGCCATTTGTCGGAGAGCTGCAAATCCCGCGGCTCCCGATGGCGTTGTTTTCGGAACGTCTAGCTTTGCAAGAACATCGGCAGCCGTTTGCGCTTCTTCATCAGAGATCTGGATATAAGTGTCGGCTGTCTCTTGAAGGATCTCAAACGCCAGCATCGACGCGGTCTTGCAATCAAGACGCCCCATGTTTGAAACCGGCCCGATCACGTCAACCACCCGCCCGGCCTTCACCGCTTCATCCAAGCATGGCGCGGCCTCCGGTTCGACAACAATGATCTTAGGCTGCACGGCCCAGTTTTTTCGGATCATCTGGGCAACGGCCGCGGCCATGCCGCCAACTCCTGCTTGCAAAAAGACATGGGTCGGCCAGCCGCCAGTTTCCTCAAAGACGGCCCGCATTTCTTCCGCAAGAACCGTATAGCCTTCCATCACCAGCCGCGGCGGTTCTGTGTATCCTGGCCAGGACCCATCGGCGAGATGGATAAATCCATGCGAATCCGCGTCTTCGATCGCGGCTTCAATGTTCTCCTCATAGGTCGCACCTGAGCGGATGACCGTTGCGCCTTCCGCTTCCAGCCGAGCCACGAAACTGTCAGGCACCGTATCTGACAAATGGATGCGCGCGGCTGCACCAAATATCTTCGCGCCTCTGGCAACAGCCATGCCGTGATTGCCGGCACTTGCACAAACAAACATCTTTCCCTTCGCCGCGGCGCAGATGGTCTCAAGGGACACATCCCGTGGAGCATCAGACCCAAGGCACAGGTTGGCGACGGCGTAGATCCCGCCAAGCGCCTTGAACGCCCCGAGCCCCATGCGTGCGGTTTCGTCCTTGATAAGGACAGTCCACGGGGCATAGGTCCGCTCCAGAAGCGGGGTCGGAGCCGGATCGGCCCAAAGGGGCATCAGGCGGGCCGCGCGTTTATGGTCAAGTCGGGTCGATAAAGTCTGCATTTCACAAAGATAGCTGATCTGCTTGATAGAAACGCCTCGCAAGACTAGCGTTTCATGAGAAATATTCCCGCATCCAGACCAAAAGAGACGCCATGAAGCTCGATCAGGTAGACATTTCGATCCTCAGCGCTTTGCAGGACAACGCCCGTACCGGCCTCGAACAGCTGGCGCACGTGAGCGGCGTCTCGATTGCCTCGGTGCAGCGGCGGTTGAAAGCGCTGAGGGAAGGGGGATTTATTCTGCGGGAGGTGGCCCTTCTGGACGGGGCCAAACTCGGCCAGGCCATGACCTTCATCATCATGGTGGAATTGGAGCGCGAGCGGCTCGACCAGATCGATGATTTCGTCAAGCGGGCGCGGCAGGAGCCGCAAGTCCAGCAATGTTATTACGTCACCGGCGAAGCTGATTTCTGCCTGATCTGCATTGCCAAGGACATGGCCGAATTCGAAGCGCTGACCCACCGGCTGTTCTTCCAAAATGCCAATGTCCGCCGCTTCCGCACCTCCGTCGTCATGGGCCGCAAAAAGATCGGTCTGAACGTACCATTGGATATCAGCAGTCGAGAGTGATCACCGTCCGCAGACAAACACGAAAAAGCGCCGCTGATTGGAAAGCTACGCTACACTATCTATTTTCGGGAGACGGCGCGCCCATGACCTTTTCATAAAAAGCCAAAACGGGTTCATTTCCGGTGCGCACCAGGAGATTGATCTTCGGACAGCCAAGACCGAACAGAAACTGCTCGGAATGGTCCGTCATTAGCCGGCCTACCCCAGAGACTTGGCGATCCAGATCCACACCCAGATAAGAAATTGATCCGCGGTGGCCGTCATATCCCGTAATGACGCAGCCAACGACCGTGTCCCCGTTCAGGGCCAGAAAGAATCCGCCCATAGTGTCGGTCAGTTTTCAGTTGATGCCCGTGTCCGGGTTGTTCGACGGGCGGGTCAAACCGCACTTTTCCCAAAGCGCAATTACCTGCTGGCGGTACTTTCGTTCAAAAAATTTCAATTGTGAGGTTTGAAGTCGTGTGTTCCATCATTCAACCGTGACCGACTTGGCAAGGTTGCGCGGCTGATCGACATCAGTGCCCATGAAAACGGCCGTATGATACGCAATCATCTGAACCGGCAGGGCGTAGATGATCGGCGCAACGATATCCGACATTTCCGGTAGAATAACTGTGTCCTGCGCAGCGTTTCCGCTTTCTGCGGCGCCCTTTTCATCGGTAATGAGAATAATGCGGCCTCCACGGGCGGCCACTTCCTGCATATTCGAGACGGTCTTCTCAAAAATTCCATCATAGGGCGCGATAACGAAAACGGGAATGTTCTCGTCGATCAGCGCGATGGGACCGTGCTTCAGTTCACCAGCCGCATAACCCTCCGCGTGGATGTAGGAGAGTTCTTTTAGCTTCAGAGCGCCTTCGAGTGCGAGCGGGAAGCTGGTCGACCGGCCGAGATACAACGCGTTTGTTGCCTGGGACAGCGGTTGAGACAGTATTTCGATCGCCTGTTCGCTGGCAAGCGCCTTCAGCGCAAGGCTTGGAACTTCGGTGAGCTCCGCCACAAGTTTTTTCTCGTCTTCGACAGTCAACACCCCGCGTTCCCGGCCGGCCTGCAGGGCAAGTGCGGCCAGGACAGCCAGCTGGCAAGTGAACGCCTTCGTTGAGGCAACGCCAATTTCGGGACCCGCGATCGTCTGAAACACCACATCTGCTTCACGGGCAATCGTGCTTTCCGGCACATTGACGACAGCGCCGATGGCAGCCCCCTGCTCCTTGCAATACCGGAGCGAGGCGAGCGTATCGGCTGTCTCTCCGGATTGGGAAATGAACAGCGCACTGTCTTTGTCGCTCATTGGCGTTTCGCGGTAGCGGAATTCGCTCGCAATATCGATGTCGACCGGAAGCCTTGCGTATTTTTCAAACCAGTATTTGGAAACAAGACCGGCGAGATACGCCGTGCCGCAAGCGGAAATGACCAGACGGGACAGGTCCTTGAACTTCATCTTGTCAGCGCCCGCCACCTTGGCAGACTGCGCGCCATAATCCAGATACCGGGACAAGGTGTGACCGAGCACTTCCGGCTGCTCATGGATTTCCTTGGCCATGAAGTGCTTGTAGTTGCCCTTGTCCATCAGAGCAGCGGTGACAGATGAGCGCGCCTCCGGCCGTGACACGGGTTGATTGGCGGCATCAAAAATCTCGCAGGACGTCCGGGTCAGGACAGCCCAGTCGCCCTCATCCAGATATGTGATCCGGTCGGTAAACGGTGACAGGGCAATTGCGTCAGATCCGAGGAACATTTCACCGTCACCATGACCAACAGCCAGCGGTGATCCCTTGCGGGCACCAATCAGAAGATCGTCTTCACCAGCGAACAGAATGGCGAGTGCGAACGCTCCATTGAGACGGGGAAGGACTGCGGCAACCGCGTCCTTCGGCGAAAACCCCCTTGCGATCTCAAAATTCAAAAGATGCGCAACGACTTCCGTGTCGGTCTCCGTGTCGAGGACCGCACCGGCCGCGGTGATCTCATCGCGCAGGTCGAGATAATTTTCGATGATGCCGTTATGGACAACCGCAACGCTGCCTGCCTGATGCGGATGGGCGTTGCCAACCGTCGGTGCCCCATGCGTCGCCCAACGCGTATGACCAATGCCACTGGAGCCTTCCAGCGGTGTCTTTTCAAGTGCGGCTTCGAGGTTACGCAGCTTTCCTTCCGCACGGCGGCGCTGAAGTTCACCGCCGACGAGCGTTGCAACGCCCGCAGAATCATAACCGCGGTATTCCAGCCTCTTGAGCGAATCCACAAGCCTCGGCGCCGCTGCAACCCCGCCCAAAATGCCAACAATCCCGCACATGCAGTTATGTTCCTCACATTACCCAAACCAAATCGTCCGCCCCGGTTTAGACGAGGCGGCGTGGCAAATTGAAATCAAAGCTTATTTCAGAAAGTGACAAGCCGGGTCCGCTGGGCACCCTGTCAGGACTTCTGATCTTTCGCCTTTTTCAGTTTGTCCCTGAGAACCTTTGCCATCCCGTCCTTGGATTGCTGGCGGGTCCGTCCGAAGGCCATTGCGTCAGCGCCAACGTCTTTTGTAATGACGCTACCCGCCGCAACAAATGCGCCATCGCCAAGCGTGACTGGCGCAACAAGGGTAGAGTTCGAACCAACAAACGAGCCGGCCCCAATCTCGGTCCGGTGCTTCAAAAAGCCATCGTAGTTGCAGGTAATCGTCCCTGCCCCGATGTTGGTTGCCGCGCCTATGCTTGCATCACCGACATAGCTGAGATGATTGGCTTTGGCCCCGTCTCCAAATTTTGCGTTCTTGGCTTCAACGAAATTGCCCACCCGCACATCTTTTCCAAGCACCGTGCCGGGTCGCAAACGCGCGTAAGGTCCAACAACGGCACCGCTTCCGACCTCAGCGCCTTCCAAATGACTGAATGCCCGGATTTGTGCTCCGGATCGGACTGTCACACCGGGTCCGAAAACAACATTTTGTTCAACGATGACGTCTGGTTCAATAACCGTGTCGTGGGAAAAGAAGACTGTTTCGGGCGCAAGAAGCGTGGCACCGTTCTCCAGGACCTCCATGCGCTTTCGATCCTGAAAATCAGCCTCGCAAGCGGCAAGCTGGGACCGTGTATTGATGCCCTGGGTTTCCGCTTCCGTCCCTGCAACAGCGACGACCTTCAAACCTTTGGCATTGGCGACTTCAACCGCATCGGTCAGGTAGAATTCACCCTTGGCATTGTCATTGCCAATCGCGCGCATTAATTCGAGTGCATGTCGGCCAGCAAAGCCCATGATACCGGAGTTACAGAAGGTAATTTTCTGCTCTTCCTCGCTGGCTTCCTTTTCTTCCCGGATAGCCAAAAGCCGCCCATCTTTCATGAGCATCCGGCCGTACCCAAACGGATTCTCAGCCTCAAATCCGACTACAACCAGGTCTGCACCTTGAGATAACGATTGGCGAACGTTGCTAATTGTTTCCGACGTGACGAGCGGAGCATCTCCAAGAAGCACCAAAACATCGTCGGCGGCTTCCTCCAAGGCAGTGGAAGCGGCAAGTGCCGCATGGGCTGTGCCAAGGCGATCCGACTGCACAAAACACCGCGCTACGGGGGCCAGTTTGCCAACGAGTTTTTCAAGTTCCGGCATGTCTGGACCGGTCACAACAGACAGTCGGCTCGAGCCGGTTTGGCTGAGGACCTTCAGAACATGGCCGACAATCGGCAAGCCGCCAACTGGATGCATCACCTTTGGCAAGTCAGATTTCATGCGGGTCCCAAGCCCGGCAGCCAGCACCACGGAATGGCAGCTTCGCAATGTCATAAACGCCTCAATTCACTCAACTTGGGCGGCGCGCCCAGTCACTTTGGCCCCTATATGCCCCGATCCACAGAACATTGAAAGATCTGAACGGCCTACAGTGCATATTACCGTTTCATTAACCATATTCAGCGCCAAATGAACTACCTTTCGAAGGATTCGAAGCGAGAATCGGGGAACAGGACAGTTGCAGGCGGCCAGGGCCGAAAAACCGGTGCGGCACTGAACTTCACCGCCTTGTCGCCAATGACCTGCCAAATCAAAGGATCAGAACGAAGCTGGTCGGCGTTGTTCACATCCTCCCAGACCTTCAGTTGTTAAAAGACTGACTGCCGCTGGTAGCCGCCAATCTGGTGCTGAACATTCTTGCCGGAGCGCGGTTCAACCATCATCTAAGCCGCCATGTCGGGTAGACTAAGGGCATCAACCAGCTCTAAATGCAACAGCAATCCGCCATCGGGACTAACGGAACTTTCCTGAAACGCGAACTTGATCGTGTGGTCGAATTGAAACCTAAAAGACCTCGTTTCCGCTTCACCCGTCGCGTTCGCTCATAAAGCCAAACTCCATGCAGGCTAACCCATTGATGCTAAGAATTTTTCATGCGATAGGCTGACCGTAGAACGATTTCCATATGTGATTTTGGGGTGAAGAGTATTTTGAGGTGCGCCCGCGTTTCCCTTTTTGCAGTTTTTGATTTGGAGTTTCAGGCATGACCAAACCGATCCGCAAAGCCATCCTTCCCGTTGCCGGTCTCGGAACCCGCTTTTTGCCGGCAACAAAAGCTGTACCGAAGGAAATGCTGACGATCGTCGACAGGCCGATTATTCAGTATGTGGTGGACGAAGCACGGGCTGCTGGCATTGAGCACATCGTATTCGTCACCGGTCGCAACAAACAGGTGATCGAAGACCACTTCGACGTGGCCTATGAACTTGAAGACACCCTGAAAGCCCGGAACAAGACAGCGGCTTTGGACCTCCTTGAAAAACATCGCCCTATTCCTGGCTCAACCAGCTTCACCCGCCAACAAGCCCCGTTGGGTCTTGGTCATGCCATCTGGTGCGCACGCGACATCATCGGCGATGAACCATTCGCGATTCTTTTGCCGGACGTGATCATCAAGTCGAAAGTCAGCTGCTTGAAACAGATGGTCGACCTTTATAATGGAACCGGTGGCAACGTCCTTGCGGTCGAGGAAGTGCCGGACGATCAGACCCAGAACTACGGCATTGTGGAGCTCGCTGAAAAGATAAACGAAAACGCAGCGCACATTTCCAACATGGTTGAAAAGCCGGCCCCCGGAACTGCCCCGTCAAATTTGATGATCACGGGGCGTTATATTCTGCAGCCGCAAATCTTCGAGCTGTTGTCAAAACAAGATACCGGTGCGGGCGGCGAGATCCAGCTGACGGACAGCATGCTGAAGCTGATGGAGACGCAGCCGTTCTCGTCGATCAAGTTCGAAGGCCGGAGTTTCGACTGTGGCTCCAAGGCCGGGTTCTTGAGCGCAAACATTGTGTTTGGTCTTGACGATCCGAAACTCGCCAGTGAAATCCTGCCGTTCATGCGGGAGATGATCGACCAACCAGCTGCGGCAGAGTAGGCGCCCCAATCTGAAGACAGGCGCGCCTATGGTTCGATGGCGGTTTGGTAGATGCGATAGGAACTCGCACAGGCGCGTCCGAGTTCCTGACCACCGCACCGCCATTAACCACGATTCTACTTTGGTTAAGACTTTCTTAAAATAATTGCTATGGTTGTAGAGAAGCGCATCCGTGGGTCGAGGCCAAAGTCCTGCGGGCAGCGCAGTTTCCAACTTGGCGGAGTTTGGAATGGACACCTTAGAGCTTGTTCAGCGTCTCTTTGATGCCGATCACTATCTTCAAAATAATCCGGATGCCGTGCAGTCCGGCCTTGAAGCCTGGCAACACTTCGTTCTGATCGGACTGGGTGAGGGCAGGGACCCCGGACCGTTTTTCAATGCCAGCTACTACCTCGCCCAAAACCCGGATGTGGCTGCTGCGGGTGTCTCGGCTCTGACGCATTTCTTGGAACATGGGCTCTATGAAGGGCGGGTCCCGACAGACCTGTTCGATGCAGAGTATTATCTCGCCGAAAATCCGGATGTTGCAGCATCCAGCATGAAACCGTTTTTCCATTTTTTATGTCATGGCATGGGAGAAGGGCGCTCACCCTCGAGTGTTGGAGAAACCGCCTCAGACATCCCCATCGGTGAGACAGCCTCGGAACTCGATGCCGTTCTTCTGCTTCTTGGCACGGACGGGGCGGATCAATTGATCGGCGGCAACAACGACGATGTCTTGGTCGGTGGGGCGGGCAACGATACGTTGACTGGCGGAGACGGGCAGGACATCTTCGGCTTTGGTTCAGGCTTCGGCGAGGACATCATCCAGGATTTCAACGTCTCCGAAGATATCTTGCGCATGACGTCTCTTGGCATTGGAAGCTACGAAGATCTCATAAACCTTGCCGATGTTGCGGTGACCGGCAACGATACGTCCATCGCGTTTTCTGATGGCTCTTCCGTGACGCTCATCGGGGTTAGTGATCCGAGCGCCATCGAATTCATGCCCCTTCCGCTGGTCTAGAGACACCCTTGGTCGGGTTAAGGTGTTTCCGTTCACCCGACCAAGTTTTGGAAGCCTTTTACTCTTACATCTCGATGTAAAGCTGCGCGGCATTCAAATTGGTGCCGTGAATATCGATCAGCTCCGGATTTGCATCCAGGAAGGCTGTTTCATCAAAGGTGATCGAGCGGCCTTCAGCCAACCCAAACTCAAGGAAATGCAGAGCGCCGGCCTCCGCATCCGTACCAAAGACCTCAATCAGGTCCTGATGAGAGGCTATGTATGCCATTGCGGAGAAATCGATGGTCCGCCCTTCGCTCAGCCCGTGCTCGACAAAGTGCTGATAGAGCAAATCCTCATTTGTACCAAAGGCTGCAGCAACATCTGTATAGCTAGCAGCATATTCCAGTAGTGAAACTGTTTGATAACTTGCAACATCCAAATTCAAGTCATCGAACGAAATGGTCTCCACACTTTTGAGCTGATCAATTCCATGGTCGCTGTGAACCAGGATGGGCCGCGTGTCGAAAACATAGATTTCAGCATCCGCCCAGTCGAGATTGACTACAAACGTATCAGCACCACCACCGGCATCCACCACGTTGTCCAGCATGTTGCCGACAATTGTGTCGTTGCCCGCGCCGGTCACCGCGTTTTCGATGTCCGCGCCATAAGCGATCGAGATGTTGTTCACCATGCCGGCGGCGCTTGAAAAAGCGCCTGGATTGAGGTCGAGCACAACATTCCCTGCGAAGCCGCTGAAATCCAGGGTGTCTTCACCGCCCGCATCCCAAATCGAGAGAACCGGGTTTTCGTTCTTGGTGAAGTCGAAAAGCTCAGAGTCTGTATTTGAATTGAACCCGTAGACGGTGTCGTCCGTCCGTGTGGTCATGTTGGCGCCATACTTCGCCTGGATCGCCGCGATGTCATGGAGCATCGGCGTTTGTGCGTAATAGTCACCAAAATCAGCGCCCGTATTCTCCTCATCCCAGTAGGACATGATGGAGTACTGTTGGCTGTCTTCAGTGTAGGCGGCGTTGTTTTCATAAGACAGACGCGTAGAACCGGCGTTGTAATCGCCCGGATGCGGCTGCCCGATGGCATGTCCGATCTCGTGGACAATCACCTTGAAACCATAGTCGCCGATCTGAGGGTTGGTGTTGAAACCCCAGGCGCTATTGACCCAGACATCGCCGCCCCAACTGCCCTCTGTCGGCAAATAAGCATGTGCAGCAGAGTACTTTGCCAGTGTCGAAGAATTGGCAAAACTTATGATACCAGTCCCCGGATAGGTCTCGACAAACGAGATGTCGGCGACATCGCCCCATGTCGACACGGCAAGCCGTGCGATGACCTCCTGCTTCTCATTAAATGAGTGAAATCCGAGATACTCATCTTCCCCAAATGCGTAATTCGGAACCACGCTCGCGAAAGAATAGGTTACTGGGAAGCTGGTATTCCAGGATGCGTCACCCCGGTTCAGCTGAGTGATGATTTGGTCAATCGGTGTATTCGCGCCTGTAGCCAAGGCATTGCTTTCATCCCCAGAAGACGCTCGAAAATGATCGAGGCCGTCACAAGCGGGGTGGTGACATAATCCACACATGCGCCATCATTCGGAGACAAGTAATCCCCGTCCCTGTTCAAGAGTTTTTCAGGTGATTTCCTGATTAATTTTTGATGAGGACAGGATGCCTCGAAGGCAGAAAATAAAAGTGAACAAAAAGCAGTTTTATTCTGTATCCAAAGTTGTCGTTAATATATTTTGAATTTGGAATTAAGGAAAAATAAACTTAAAACTCTTCTAATCAGATTTATATTTTGTTATTGTAAATGAAAGTTAATAGTAAAAGCTCGGTTTACAATTTGGGTTCGTGGTCAGGAGTGCCGCCCCTTCCCCGGAAGCGCAATGTGGTCCCATAGCATTGGCAATACGGGGAAATTTGAGGCCGGTGCGCTATCGGCGAGCCCTGAATTCCGTATGATCAGGACGGAGGAGAAGGGGGAGTCTCGGCTGTCCATCCCTTGATCAACGCCGCGCTGGAAAGGCCTTCTGGAGCCGATATCGGACCATGGGCACTTCACCGGGATGGCATCCTCAACCGCGTCAGCCGGGCAAATTATAACCGGATCCTAAAGCAGCCGTTTCAAAACGTGTCACCCCCTGCAACGACCTGCACCCTTGCCAAAGTTTATTTGCAGAGCTTTTTCGCGTAACACGGCCGATCTCTCTTAACGGGCGACCATCTGATTGTCGGCGTTTACAGCCGTTGGCTGCATTTCAGCTCTCCGCGAAAAGGCGATCTTGGGTTAACGCAATCACGTGACCAGGTCCGCGTTCACGCCCGTCACCTACAACCTTTTATTTCGCACTAGGTTGTAACGGGTGATTTTCGACCATTTTCTAGCAGTGCATCGCAGCACAAAAAAGCACCGCCCAGATTACAAAATAGGCAATTCAATCAATGTAGTGGGGCCTCAAGACTCGCAATGAGCCAGCAAAAACACAGTGGTGATGGTTGCGTTGCGTCATTCTTACTGCGATGCAGCACGTCGCCGGGGCGCCGAGGCGTGGTAAAAAATCAATTAATTCATAACATTAACGAAAATTTAATTTAACTCTTGATTTACCAAATAAGCTGTGGCTTTCATTGCACCCAGTGCGAGCAATTATTTATATTCAGGGTTGAGTATCATGACCATTGGAACTGAAGCTCTTAACGAGAACATTTTTCTCCTTTCTGAAGAAGAGCAGGACGAAGTTAATTCCATTCTTGAGGGATTTGAGGTCGACGAGAGCGGTAATCTCGTCCGGACAACGCCGCCTTCTGGGCCGTCCGGTGACATCATCCCAGGCGTTGAGCCGGAGCAAGTCGTCTACGATGTGTTCGTTCCCGGCGAAGATGTTGGAACGCTTTCAGACGACAGCAACGACGGAATTTTCATTCAAGGTGGCGGCGATCGTACGGTTGATGCATCGTCCCGTACTGAAGATACGACCATCATCGGTGGCGAGGGCTCCGAAGACGTTTCTACAGGCACTGGCAACGACCAACTCGTTATGGGTGGCGGCAACGACAACGTTCGTATCGGCGGTGGTGAAAACCGTATCCTGCTTGGCGACGGTGACGATGTGGCGGATGCAGAGGGCGGCAGCGCTGCCGCGTCCGCGGCCCAAGGCGGCGCTAGCCCAGCGGCCTCCGATACGTCAACGCCATCCTACTTCGATAGCGACCAGTATCTGCGTGACAACGCCGACGTTGCGAACGCTGTCGCAAGCGGCGGCTTCTCGAGCGCTTATGAGCACTTCACCAACCACGGTCTTGGCGAAGGGCGCTCACCGAACGCCAACTTCGACAACGCCTACTACCTGTCACAGAACGCGGATGTTGCTGCCGCAGTCGAAAGCGGCGTGTTCGGATCCGGTCTTGAGCACTTCATTCTCTTCGGCCAGTTCGAAGGACGTCAGCCGTCTGCCGAGATTACAATCGAGAAATATCTCGATGCGAACCCGGATGTTGAAGCAGCAGTCTCTGCAGGCATCACCGACGCCTTTGCACACGCCTTCCAGTTTGGCGGAACCGAAGGCCGCGCAACCTCTGCGCAAGACACCATTGACGGTGGCGCAGGCAATGACACCATCCGCGGCGGCCTCGGCGACGATACGCTCGATGGCGGCACTGGCAACGACATCATCGACGGCGGTGCGGATGACGACGTTATGACCGGTGGGGAAGGCGAAGATACCTTCGTCTTCGGTGCGAACAGTGGCATCGACCGGATTACGGACTTTGAGGCCGGTGTCGACAAACTTGACATCACCGCGCTGGACACCACGGCTGCTGACTTGGTCACGGGCGTCACGTCCGATGCAGACGGAAATGCAGTTGTGACCTTCTCTTCCGGCAACACCGTCACATTGGTCGGTGTCAGCGCATCGAGCGTCAATGACGGTTTCTTCTCTGACAACTCTTGATACTGAGGTCTGAAGTCAACGTACAAATCTGACTAGAGTACGAGTTTTGGTGGTAAAGAAATGGGCGGCGAGATTGTGACGGTGAGTTTGCAATCCGCTGCCCCTTTTTTTGCGGTTGACGAGACCAGTCTCTGCGCAGTGTGCGAGATCGAGACGGATCCAAAGCTCCTTGTGCAAAGTGTTCTCGCGAACCTGAATGTTTTCTACACCGCCTACAGCCAAGCGGGCCGGCCACCGTTTCTGATTGTCCGTTTCCCGCGTCACGCGTTTTCGCAAGCGCACAATCGGGCTGTCCTTCGACCGCGAGATCCCGATCAGCCGATCCTTGTCATCGACAATACAGAATTCACGGGCGAAATAGGCCTGGCGCACAGCGAACGCTTTGCGGACCTGGATAAGATCGAGATATTGGCTCGGCTTTTCTGTCGGCCGGCCGAGACTCTGTTTGACTATGTGAGCAGCCAGGCAACAAGCATACTGGCAGACGAGTACAAGGTGTTCGACGGCGTTTCTTTTTTTGAGGTGCCGCTTCGAACCCCGTTGGAGCCGTTTTCAGTGTCCAAGTCGACAGGCGAATTAAGGCCGCTCAGACATGACGGGGGTAAAAGCACCGAACGCGAAGCAACATGGTTTTTTTGCAACGCGCTGCCGGATACCGAAGACCTCATCTTAATCGGCGATGGTGCATTCTATATTGTTCGCCGCACCCAGGCTGCGGACAGTTATGCGCAACGGTCCGTCAAATTGCCGGCAGCGGCAGCGCTGGCGCAGCGGGAAAAGCTTGGGGCGTTCCTTCATCGGTCGAACAAAGACACTGAACAATTTTCGAGGTTCGTAGCCCTTCAAAAAATGCAGAACGTCAGCGCGCAAACTTACTCCTGGCGGGAAGAGGTCAGCGCGGTCGTCGACACCCTTGTTGGCCTGAACGACGCGATTTTCCTGGGTGGAGAATTCAAGGATCCAACGGGGCTCGTTGAGACCATCACTGTCAGGACAGCCTTTGGGGAAACACTCGCGTTGGATCAGTTCATGGTTCGGCCGAAAAACGCAAAAGACAGGTTTTGTGCCCTGATACCGGTGAAACGCGGCGGCAGGAACAATGTCCAGATCCGGGGGCAGGTGACACTGGCATCCGGATCTTTGGCTGCGATCGCATCTCCTTTCTGGACAGGAGACCTCAACGCAGCACGCACGAGAATATTGTCCGCTTTGCCTTCAGCAAGTTTGACGGAAGACGTGTTGGAAAAGGTTGTTGGTCCAGCCCTCAAGAAGGCCTATGACACCTATTACGAGCGCCCGATAGCGGAAGAAGTCACGCCTTTCGGTCCGGTTCTATCGGCACCTGACTGCACATTGATCATTCCTCTTTACAAGGAATACGGCTTCATAAAGCCGCAGCTTCAGAGTTTCCACTTTGACCCGGAGTTTAAAAACACTGAAGTCGTTTACGTGCTGGATCGGCCGGAGGATGCTTCTGCGGTCGAGCACCTTATCAAGGGCCTGGCTCGGATCTACAAAGTGTCCGTCCGCCTCGTCGTAAACGCAAAAAACGCTGGCTTTGCCGGGGCCTCTAATCTCGGTGCCAGCGCCGCAGCGTCCGACCTCCTGCTGTTTTTCAATTCCGATGTGGTGCCTGGTCAATCGCCGTGGCTCTCCAACTGGATCACCCGGCATCGCTCGACGGTATTGGTCGGGGCAAGCGGACCGCGGTTGCTCTATGCGGACGGATCACTTCAGCATGCCGGGCTTTATTCTGAAAAAGATCTGATGCCTTGGTACACCAATCATCACTATTTCAAGGGTTATCCCGGGGATTACCCAATGGCTCTGGAAAGTCGCCCAGTCCCGGGGGTAACCGGTGCCTGTCTGATGATGGAAAAGGACCTGTTTGAAGACCTCGGCGGGTTTGGAGATGAGTTCGTTGTTGGTGATTTTGAAGATTCTGATCTATGTTTGAAGGCAATCGAGGCTGGACGGTCGAACTATTATTTCGGTGACATATCACTTTATCATTTTGAACGGGCATCCATGAACCAAAGCCAAGCCTATACGAAGTCTGGGGCGGTCCGATACAATGGATGGCTTTATTCGGAAAAGTGGAAGGACGCCTTGGACAGCATTGCTCAGCCTGAGGCCGTTTGATTTGAAAGTATTACATCTGGCCCACAACCATCCGGCCTTTCACGCTGGAGGCACGGAGATCTTTGCAAAGGAACTGTCGGCAGAACTGGAGAAATCCTCCGGTGTTTCTTCGACATTCCTGGCAGCCGCCCTGAAACAGCATCGCCGCCCGCATCCTGGAACCTCTTTCGCGATGGAGCAGGAACACCCGGCAGACTTTGTCATCACCGGCGGGCATTTCACGCCCGTTTCATTGAGCCAATCCGACACCTTTGGGTTCTTGAACGAATTGGCCCGGCTTTTGACCGACCTGCAGCCGGACATCGTTCATATTCATCATATTCTACTGTTCGGGATCGAGACCTTTGCTGTCATTCGAAATGCCGTGCCGGATGCCAAGATCGTCATGACGCTTCATGACTATTATCTTATCTGCGCAAATGACGGCTTGATGCGAACAACGCAAGGGCGGCTCTGCGAGACTGCGAGCCCAACAAAATGCAGCAGATGCATTTCAAGCGAAACGGAAGTCACAATGGCGCTGCGCGAACAAACGGTTCGCACAGCCCTCCGGGTCGTGGATGAATTCGTTGCGCCTTCAGAATTTCTCAAGTCCGTTTTTGTGAAGTGGGGCTTAAGGGCGGACAACATCCGCGTGATCCATAATGGATATCCCCTGTCGACCATAGAGACCCCGGCACAGGAGACCATTTCCCCGTCCTATGACTTCGGGTTTTTCGGTCACTTGAACGAAGCCAAAGGCGCGAAGGTCTTTCTGGAAGCATGCAAACGTCTGCAGGATCAAACCCAAGGAGCTGTGAACGCCGCAGTTTACGGCAGTGACCGATTTGCGTCTGACGCCCAAAAGGAAGCACTTGCGGAATTAAAAATCGCCTTGAGAGGCAAGGTCAGCTTCTTTGGTGATTATGACCGGCGAAACGTGGTTCGCTTGATGCAGTCCGTACGCTGGGTGGTCGTACCTTCGGTCTGGTGGGAGAACGATCCCTTGACTGTTCAGGAGGCCAAAATCGCACGTCGGCCGATCTTGTGTTCTGATATTGGCGGCATGGCCGAGCGTGTGGTGCCGGGAAAAGATGGCTTTCATTTCCGCAGCGGGGATGCCGGAGCATTGGCGGGCCTGATGCAGGAGATCGTCTCCGGCTCCAGGTCCCTTAAGAAAACGGAAGATGCTTCGACGGCGATGCCAGGATGCGTAGAAGCTTATAAGGAGGTCTACAGAGATGTTCTCAACGACCGTCCGTAATCTGAAACTGCACCTTCCTGAGGGCTTTCAGCACGAATTGAGGCTTCCGGCAAAAGATGTCCCGCGTCCCGGAAACGCCTTGTTGATCAGGGGGCATATCATTGGGGATGGCCCATCGGAAGCGCAGCTTCAAGTCGCGGCGTCTAGCCAACCGCTCCGCTCCTGGCCGGTCGAGGTCACAGAGGTCAACGGGCAAAAACGCTACGATTTGAGCGCTGTCATAAACCTGCTTGGGTCGCCGGAAAAAACCTTGGTGTCGTTCCAGTTGGTCGGCGACAACAACTGGCGGACACCGGTTGCAACGGTCGAACTACTGCGGCAAAGCGAAGCGGATTCAATTGAATGCATGCCGGGGATCTTCGTCGTCAGCCTCGGCAGGTCCGGGTCAACAATGTTGATGTCGGCCTTGGCAGCGCATCAACAGGTGGTCGCTTACGAGCGTCACCCGCTTGAAACCCGGATTTCGCAACAATACGCCCGGATCGCCAAGACGCTGACAGAACCTGCGGATTTTTTTGACACGGAACTCGAGGCGTTCGCACACACCGGCAAGGTGGCATCAAATGCCTATTTGCGTCCGGACGGCGACATCATTGATTTGATGGACACCACCTTGGGCAACCAGAACATTGTCCATTGCCAACAACAAGTGACAAGCTTTTATCGCGGGCTCGCCGCTCGGCGGCAGAAGACCGCTGGCATGTTTGCCGAAAAATGCATTCCGCATATGGCTTGGCTGAACCTCTTGAAAGACCTTTATCCGGGGTCCAGGGTAGTCTTGCTGGTGCGCGATTTTCGAGATGTTTACCGGTCGGTCTTGGCCTTCAATGCGCGGCGCGGCTTTAATGCATTTGGGCGGGAGGCCGTTGCAAATGATGTCGACTATATCGATGCTTTGGCCCGCTCGGCATCCGCCTTGATGGCGGTTGCCAAAGAGGACGGCGTCGTGCTGATCAAGTATGAAGATATTGCCACGCGTCCGAAGGAAACCTTCTCAGGTTTTCTTGAGACATTGGGGCTCGAGGCTTCACCAAGCAATCTGGATCTCATGGCCGCTGCCCTGAACAAGGAGACACCGGAATCAAACCGGCATCGCACGGCGGGTTCGGCAGAGCAGTCCGTTGGACGATGGCATAAGGAGACATCCGCAGCAGAGGTCGCCCGTTTCCAACAACACCTGAAACCCGCCCTTGAGTTTTTTGGCTACAGTCTCTGAATTTAGAACACCGCTAGTGGCGCTGCTGTCCCGGATAAAAGACGATAAGAAATGAACATTTCGGACCTATATGCGCAGCAGAGGCAAGTCGACGACTTCGAGAACTGCGATTTCTATCACACGATTGATTTGAGCCATCAGGAGACCGTCTGGGGTCACGTTGATTTACGGGGCCGGGAGCAGGACTATTTGGGTGGCTGCGAGCTGGACGGAAAAAGCGTGTTGGAAGTCGGTCCGGCGACCGGGCACCTGGCCTTTTATATGGAACAGCAGGGGGCCAATGTGACCTGTCTGGAGTTGCCACAAGGAAACGTAGGCGATCTCGTGCCAAGGACGGATCTTCAGAACTGGGATCAGATAATTGCTGACCGGCGGCGGCATCTGGATCGGATCGTTAATGGATTTTGGTATTGCCACCGCAAACTCGGATCAAAAACGAACGTTGTCTATGGAACTGTTGAGGATCTGATCGCAGCCGGGGCCAAGTTTGACGTCGTGGTCCTGGGCGGCGTTTTGCTTCATCTCCGGGATTTGCAATTGCGCTTGCAACAATTCGCGGGCTTGGCGCAATCCGAGCTCGTCATCACTGAGCAGTTGCTGGCACCTCTGGATCGCTCCGATACGGCGCCACTGGTGTGGTTGGCACCGACCAAGGGAAACGGGGTGTGGGATCATTGGTGGCGGTTTGGGCCAGGCTATTTTGCAGGATACTTGCCAATTTTGGGGCTTTCAGACCTCAAGGTGAGCAAGCACGAGCAGAGTTGCCTCGGTAACATGTTTATGCATTTTACAATCCGGGCAAGACGAAATATCTAGAGACTTGTTTCGATTACATCTAGGCAGGAACAAGCTTTCCGTGCACTGAATATTGGAAGAGTGGGGTGTGGACGTGATCAAGATTTTCATCGCAAATGACAAAGGCGGCGTGGGCAAGTCGTTGGTGGCGCAGTTCTGTGTGCTGGCCCTGGATGCCAACGGACTGGACCCTGACATCATCGAATATGACAACCAGCCCAAGATGCGCTCCATGTTTGGGGCAGACCGGGTTGAAACCAATTCAATCGGCCTCAGCGCGGACGGGAGCCGGGATCAGGATGAGGGCGTTGTCTCTTGGGATCCGCTTTTGGAAAATCTGTTGAGCAACAACTCCTTTGTTGTCGATTTTGGCGCCCAGGCTTGGGCAGGGTTTTCGGAGTGGGCGGAAAGCATTGACCTCGGCCAATATTACAAGGGTAAGGGGCTTTCGATCATCGTGCCTGTGACGGCAGACCGCGAAGCTTTGAACGGGGCTATCCGTGTTTTGAAATCAGCGCGGGAACTTCTGCCGGCTGCAAAGATCCATGTCCTGAAAGTCAACAAGGACGGCGATGTCGACGACCTTGAGGGCATTCCGGAATATAAGATGTTGTTCACAATGATAGAGACCTGTAAGGCCAAGGTAAAAGACCTACCGACCTTGCGGGCAAAAGGATTACCGGTTCTCTTCTCGTTGAACTATTCCCTCGACAGGATTGTGAATACGCCCTTGGAGGATCTGCCTCTGGGTGATCTGCCGATGGCCTCACGCGCGAGGTTGATCGCCTCCGTGAAAGACTGGTTGGGCGAGGCGAACAAGGTGCTCCTATCCGCGCTCATTTCAGTCAAGAAGGTTGGTGGGACACGCCTTCGGCGCCGATAACATCAAGCTGAATTTTGGGATTTAAGTCCAGAAGCTACTTCGCAAGATCCAGCACACCCGTTGCAGTGGCGAGGACCAAAACCAGAATGCCGATGAACAGGACTGTGTTCACCTTTGCATAAAAGGCGTTGGACCGAACGCTGCGCTCAAGACCTGCGAGCTTTTCGTTTGTCTCGCCCGTGGAACTTTTGATCGCTTTTATCGCCGTGTCGGTCTGCATGATCTGGTACGACAAGGTGTTCAAGGTTTCATTCAACTGCCTTGGGGTGACCTTTTCGACCGTATCGGCCATCCCGATCAAAGCCCGTTCATTGCGGCTCGAAGCTGCGAGCAGGACTTTGCGGGTCAGCTTTATGGTTTCGGACAATTCGGCAAGCTCACCGCGCACTTCTCGTGTGTTGCTAAGGTTTGGAGCCCAGGATCGTTTCAAGGGGATGTCTGTTCCTTTCACCACGACCATGAGATCATCCGGATCAAACTCGTCCAGGGCGGGAAGCTTGAAGGTGAAGGCACATTCACCAATGCCGGCACGGCTCAAATCCTGACGAGACTCATTGGCTGTGACATCCCCAAGGTGCGTGTCACCATAAAAGACTTCAAGTTCAAGTGGTTCTGACGGCGTTTCTTCAGATTTGGCCCAACCGGCGACAGAAGATGCATCGAGACGATCTATTTTGCCCTTAAATGCGCTAATTTGGTTCATGAAAGACACCTGTAATATATAATCGAGACTGTGCTATGGGAATGCCATGGAGCCTGTCGAATATCCGGAAGCAACGAGCGTGCTGCATTCGGCACAGGCTCTGGGAACAAACTTGTCACAAGACTCAGTTGCAAATTGTCTTATGGATTGCAAGGGGGATGAATGCGTCGGTCGATTTTGTTTGTCCAACCAAAGCTGCCTGGCCAATTCCGGCAACAAATTGCGGCTGCGCTCGCCGACCCGAAGGCCGACGTTCTTCTCATCTCCAACGCCAGTTTTGGCGTCTCAGATGTACCGAAAGGGGCCATTCACGAGTTCTATGGCAACCCGTCACCGAAGGGCCGGGTTGATCCGTTATGTGCGGAATATAACACCGCGATTGCCACCGCCGCCGAAGTTGAAAAAGCGGCACAAAAACTGAAACAACGGGGATATTCGCCGGATACCATCATTGCCTATTATGGCTACGGCGAGAGCTTGTTTCTGCGGGGTGTGTTTCCGAATGCCCGGATCGTCACGTTTTTCGAGTATTTTTACGGGCTCAAGGATGGTGCGATGAATTTCGATCCGGAGTTTCGTCAACCAGAAGCCGAAATCCTGCGGCGGAGCAAAGCAAGGAACTCGGTCGCCCTTTTGGCGCTGCACGACTGTGATGAAGGCATCGTACCCACCAAGTGGCAGCTGTCGCGCATGCCGGAAGAGTACCGGCACAAGATCAAGATCGTTCCGGACGAAATCGATCGGGAGCTCAACACGCCGAACCCAAACGCGACCCTCCGGATCGCAGGACGCGAATTTTCAAGAAGAGACCAGATTGTGAGTTACTGCGCGAGAGCCCTGGAGCCGACACGTGGAATACATATTTTTATGCGATCCCTTCCGCGGCTAATGAAAGAGGCTCCGGAGGCGCATATTGTAATCGTTGGCAAACCGGCGACGGCTTATGACCCTCCATTGCCGAATGGAGAGGCATACATTGATAAATATTTGAGCGAAATCAAGGACAAAATAGACTTGAAAAGACTGCATAGGGTTGGTTGGTTAGAGCGAGAGGATTTGACCGCTTTGTTCCAAGTATCCAGTTGCCATGTCTATTTGACAACGCCTTTTGTAGCATCGTGGTCGTTGAGGGAAGCACTGGCCTGTCAGACCCCAATTGTCGCCTCAGACACGGCGCCGGTCAGGGAATTCGTGGAACACGGAAAAAACGGGTATCTGGTCGACTTTTTTGATTACAATCGGATTGCTGAAACCGTATCTGCAACGCTCAACTGCTGACCCCAGACCCAAGAACTCCTTCAGTTTAGTGTAGACTCTGTCCCAATCAGGAGACAGACGGAATGAAGCGTTCTAGGTTCACAGAAGAACAGATAATCGGATAACGTATAAATTCTCTCGCACATTTTCGGTTTGAGACGGGGGGTAATCATCCATTTTTTTGGGGTGTCCATTTAGAGTTTCAATTTATAATCGCACAAATCGGTTTTTATTGTATCGTATACTTTCTCCAGAGGCAGATGTTTAATGCAATTACAACTTCCAGAAAGAAAGTATTTTGAGTTTTTGACCTCGCAAGGAGCGCAATCACGATCGACGCTAACAAATTTGGAGCCACGGCCAAGAGGAGCCCGTGTGCCAGGGTTTGTCGGACCAAACAAACCAAGCGTAGGTATACCGAGAGCATGGGCAATATTCATTAAGCCACTATCATTAGAAACGAAATAATCACAATATCTCATTGCTTGAACCATTTGTTCGATGCTGCCGCCGGTCAGGTTTTCTGTATTAGGAACGTATTCCGCTTCTACGCCAAATGATGCTACTCGATGCCCATCCTCGATTAAGAGGTTGGCCAATTCTTCGAAATAAGGCCAACGTTTGCTGACCCAGAATCCATCCTTAGACCCTCCATGTATTCCAATTACCAGAGCCTCTTTTTTATTGTCTAACTTACTTGATGGAATCGATTTCAACTCATTCCCTATGAAATGTTGATGTATGTCGGCACTAGAATAATCCACTCCAAGCAGGGTTTTTGCGGCTTCGAGGTTGAATATAGTTTCATGTAGTTCTCCTCCAGGCGTGAAATTTCGCCAATCTCTAGAATGAACAATAAAATTGGCTTGGAAAGGAACAACAGCAGCACCAAAGCTATGAGTGACGAAAACAACATCGTATTTCCGCCTCAATATATTCTGATCTAAGCAGTAAACTGAATTTACGTATTTCTGATTTTGCAACAGGAACAGGCTGTGAGAGTGATCTTCGGCAACTACAATATCCACTTGGCAAGAGAAATGTTCAGAGATGCGACGGATCATTGGCCCAACGTGGAGCATGTTTCCGATGCCCGAACCTATACCAATCAAAATTCGAGAAATTGCTGCGGATTCTATCCGTCTCAGCGCCGTTTGCTGTTCCGAGTATGAGAATTTGTTGGAGTTTTCAAGCGCACGATCAGATAGCATTTTATGAAAGGCTTTATTCGTGTAGACCTTTTTAATAGTGTCACTCCATATTTTAGCGTCCTCGGGCAGCACAACTCCTGAATCACGTAGTAGAAATGGTACGTTTCCTTTGTCAGATCCTATAACTGGTTTTCCGTACCTTTGGGCTTCAATACAAACACGACTAAATGTTTCAATAAATTTGTAACTTGGAACAGCAACCACACGCGAATGACGGTAGATTACATCCATATGCTCTGTATAATTGAGGATCGTAACATTCGAAAGCCCACGATCTTTTACATTAGATATTGCTATTTCTAGATCAGATTGGCTTGCAATCGCCACAAACTGTATTTCAGGGCACAGCTCGGCCGTTTCTAGAATAAGATCAAATCCTTTGATAGCACGAGTGTTGACAAGAAGAACGTAGTCACGCAAATCCCCAATCACTTCTGCAGATAGGTCATCAGAATTCAAAGAATTATCAGGTTGAACTTCGTTTGGAACAGAATATATTACAGGGGGACGAAATGAAAAACCTTCCTCTAATACTGATTGTGTATACTGAGAATTGCCGTAGACTACAGCTCCGCGCACAATATTACGAAAGTCGGCTCTTGTTATTGGTTCTCGGTCAAAATTTCGGAAAAACTCGGTGTCGCCATTGAAGCTGCCAAGGCAATCCCGCCAAAAATGCACACCATAAATGACCGGTATTTCAAAATATCGTGTAGCTTCTACCGCTTCATACCCCAAACCTGACAATACATGAATCAACCGAACTTGATGCTCAAATACAAACCTTCGCAAAGCCGTCGAACTGTCTTCGATGAATGCGAAGTGGCGTCCGTCAGGTTTATTGATACCTGCTTCACCAACGCGTTCAGGCGTAGTTCCGACAGTTATTGTATTGTATCCCAGAGCCTCATAGTGTTCACACATCGAGTGTAAAAAATGCTCTCCTCCACCAAATTTCGTTACACCATGACGAGACATTAATACTACAGTTCCGTGGCGCGCAGCGCTGGTGCGTTTTCTCAATGTATCTGGATCAAATGCAAGAGACATATCAAACATGGAAAAGAATGAGCGATATTTCTTTAAATCATTGGCTAGTTCTCCAAGATTGTCTAGTAATCCAACTTCACCAAGAGAAAGAAGCGCATCCACCCGCCATGCTTCGCACCAACCTGAACCGGATGGGCAGGGTACGCGGACCAATCCGGCCCATCCAGGAATTGAAGTTTTAAAAATCTCGAACCAATTATCTCCCGGCTGTGGAAGTTCAAAATCCGCAATTATTATCCAATCAATGTCGTTGTTAGAAAAGCAGTTTAAAATGTTATCAGATGAAGCAAGGTGTTTTTTGTCTTCGGATTTTCCAAGTACGCTTAGGCAATAAACATCTTTAGAGATAGGATTAATTAGGCTTATGCGGTCTAGTGGTCTATAAATTTCATCATCCACTAGGTGTTTAAGAGCGCGAACTTGATATTGTGCACCCTGGTGGTCGGGTTGTATCGCTAGTATTTCTTGAGCGCTCGCAATGGCCCCTTTTACATCATTTGAAGCAAGCTCGATACGACTGCGCAGATTTAACGCCACTATCTTTTGACCGGTTGAATAATTATCCCAATCTAAAGCAGACAATGCGGCTGTGAACCGCTTAAGATGTATCAAAACGTGGGATTTATCTAAGGAAATAGGGTGTTTGTTTTTACTGTCTAGTCTTTCTGCACGCTCTAAAATAGAAAGACTTTCTTCCATGATGCGGTTGCGTGTATTTGTGTTCTCTGGCAATAATCCAAATCTAAGCCTACAACGGCCTAACTCAAACATATATTGTGCGTTTTCGGGAGATATTGCTGACGCCTTTTGTAGAAGTGGGTACGCCATTTCCCAATTGGCCTCGCGCATGTAAGCAACGCCACTATAAAAGTTTGCAGGTCCATCTTCCGGATTGATAGCTAGAACCTGTGATAGAATTGTTCTGGCATCACTAGGTCTGCCTTCGTACGTGTAAGCACGGGCAATTTTAAGAAGCATATCACAGTATTCATTTGAAATTCTTTCGCCTATAGGATAAATTTCTGTAATTCCTCTCCAATCGCGGTTTTGAAAAAGGTCCTTTATCCGATCAGCCAATACTGTCTTATATAAGTAAGAAAATTGCTCTGCAGCTTTCTGAGATGTAGATCTATTAATAAGTGATCCAGCGTCTAATAGTTCTTTTGCGATCCCCTCCGCTTCCAGATTTCTATCTCTAGCTTTCTCCAACCGCTCAGAGTTAGGCGTAATTTCGTTCAATTTTTTTAGAATACTCAAATGCTTTTCCTCCAATAAGTATTCGCAAAAGGAGGAGTCTTGTAAGAGTAAAATTAATTGTGTTCTCGATGTCGAAGCGGCTTTAATGTTATTCTTGTTTTCTTTAGGGATCTTCGCCTGCTCAGTAATCCAATCTATTGCGTCATCGGGTATAATCTCCGGATCGTGTGGTAATGTTTCATTGCTGATTATTCCAGGCAAAACTTTTGTTCTAAATTCTTTAGACTCCAAAACTCTACCGACTACATTTTTCGGCTTCCATCGAGCCATTTCTAAGACAGTAGCCTGTGGGCTTGCGGCGCGGCCTAAGAAAACTCTGAAAACGAAATGCACCCCGTTTGATCCGGTTTCGTTCGTCATGTTAACCTCTGGAAGAGTGGGTCTAGATGCGGCGAACTGCCAATATGATTTGTAATCGCATTACATAGAATACCGACGTTTGCATTTCTATCAAACTCTATGTTAATAATACTTATTTTTTTGAGTAAAGGCTATTTTTTCTTTTGTTCATTATCAAAAGACAACGCTATTTAGTATAGTTTTTCTTCAATAAGTTCTGATTTAACAGCAATATTAATTTTTCTTTTGCAAGACGCTCTCTCATCGTTAGTTATATAAACCGACCTGGCAAGCGCAACGAACTCCGGTCCGAACTGCTCATTCGATTCACACACCCTGATTTCATCTTCGATGATCCATAATTTTTGGTTTATCGACCGCAAATCATCAATATAAGAAAACGCTTCATTGTCAGGGTTCAAAAGGTCCCCGGCGACTTCCATCAGAAGATCGAGTTCTTTCTTGACGTTCGCGAATTTGGATGAACCGGGTTCTGCATACTTTAATTTAAGTTCCAAAATCGTTATTTTGTCCAGCAATTCACCCGCAGATATGGGAGCAGAATACTTCATAGAATAACCTCATTTAAGATACTTATTGGATAGCTCAAATATCAAATCGCAAACGCGTTCCACTGAAATAGAAGCTATACAATTGCATTTACCACTGTCAAACTTTTTCCGGTTTGAAACCTCGCATGAAGAGCAACCATTAGGGATAAGTACCTCGGATTTTGAGTTAATTGGCCCACGTGTCTGGGGGTTAGTCGGCCCGAACAGTGCAATCTGAGGCATACACAGAGCGGCAGCAATATTCATAAATCCGGAGTCATTGGATACAAATAATAAGCATTTTTGCATACAGCTTGCAGACCGGCCTAGATCGAGACCGGTTTTGTTTATAGTACCTTCAACGTATTCTTCAGGTGCGCCATAAGACTCCACTGTCCAACCGGCATTAGAAAGGTAGTGTGCTAGTTCTTGGTAGTAAGGCCATTGTTTTGTCGCCCACTTGCCACCTTTACTGCCTGCATGAATACCTAAAATCCGACTATTAGGATTGTTCCATGTAAGATTGCTGAAAAAGTAGTCTTTTTCTGTGATTTCGGGTAATTCAATTTTCAATGCCGTCCCCGCAACCTTTGCGTTATGACGGGCCTCGTGTAAAGCACTTGCAGGGTTGAAAGCACTATGTTTCTTCAAATCAAATACAACGTCTGCATTCCATGGAAGATCTATGCTGGCAAAAGAATTTGTAAGTATGATTTTGTCATATGTTTTCGCGATTGGAATCTGTGACAGCTTGAAAATGCTATTTACGTAGTTGTTTTCGCAAAATATCTGATAGCTATTTCCGCTATCAGCAGCAAGTGCAACATCAACCCTCACATTGTAATAAATAGATAGTAATTTGATCAACGGGGTCGTGTGTAAAATATTCCCTATTCCGGTTCCAACACAAACAAGTATCCTGTTTTTTTCATATTTGATCAGTTCTTTTAGGCTGCTCTCAAATCGCGAATAACTCCATTCTTTCGAGTGATCGACTGCTTGTTTTGATCGAAGCTTATAATAAACCTCATCCTCGTATAATTTAGTGATTTCATTCGCCCAAATAGTGGGGTCTTTTTCAAGATTCTGTCCAATATCCTGAAGCAACTTGTCCACATTACCTTCATTTGAACCAATCACGGGTTTGCCGTGGCGGTGCGCTTCAATAACAATTCTGCTAAAGGTTTCTTTAAAATCATAACTCGGAACGATAGTTACAAAGCAATTCTTGAATAGCTGCGTTGTGTCTTCTACTCGGTCTATTAATTTGACGTTTGACAAATTCTTTTTAACTATCGAGTGCTCGAGAACAGACTTGTCTGATTGACTCGCGATTATCACAAAATCGATATCAGGTAACCGCGCCGCAATATCTAACGTAAAAAATCCACCTTTGTTGGCTCGGCCGTTGAGTTGTAACACGTAACCCTTATGGGTTTTGCTCTGTAGGTGAGCCTTGTTTATGTTGTCTGTCGGAAGCGAAGGAATTATCGATGGATAAACGCCAAATTTTTCAAACACATGTTGTGCTGTGTAGTTCGAATTTGCGTACACTGTGCCATTTGAGGCCAACAATCGAGAAAACTCTTCTCGTTTTGGTAGTTGGTCCGGGCGTTCAAACGTATGTCCGTTCGGTAGCCAATCTGAGTAAATGAAATCCCTCCAAAAATGAACGCCATGGATGTGAAATACCTTCAGTCCTCTACATGCCATTGCCATGGCGTACGAAGAACCAGAAACAGAATGTACAATGGAAGGTTTGTGTTCGAGCAGTACTTTTCGTAACGTTTTCGGGTTTTCTTCTACGTAGATTGTATCATCATTGTCGTCTGTATTTTTTTTGCTTTTACTTCCAGAAAAACCGAGAAATCTTACCTCAAAACCGGATTCTTCATAAATGCTTGCTGCGTTAAGTAGAAAACGCTCAGCACCTCCGAATGCGTGTTTTCCGTAGCGAGACACCAGTAGTACTGTTGGATTACGATTATATCGAAAATCGATGGTAGAAGAATTCTCAGTGTATGTTTTATTTAATAAGTATTCTTTCTCGACCGTAGATACTTCTTCGCGGATAACAGAATAGTCTTTTGTTTCACTATTGAGAGTGTACTTGAATCTCAGTTGACCAAAATTGAAGTGTATATTGCCACGAACACGCGACCAAAATACTTCCCGATCTGGCAAAAAACCAACAAAACTCGCCCTATCATCACCCATTTCATATGAGCCATAATATTGGAGTAGATTACTCAAAAACAATAAATCGTCGTTAGGGTCTTCTACATCTAAAACTTGAAGGGCGAGTTTATGTTCCCCTAGGTAGATATATAAGCGAGTAAGGAGACCCCTAAATTTTTGACTGGCTTCGTTTTTGCTCAAAGCCTTTTTTGCAAATGCTAAAGATTGAAAAAGGTCTTTTTGATGGAAAGCTATTTGAGAGATATGATACTCAGGGAGGCCATCTCGCCGCCCATCTTCTATACTTTTTAACAAAAGAGACTGTGCGATGTGCAATACATCATATCTTGGCGGGGTTATCCCAAAATCACCGTGTAACAAGCGCAAAGCAAGTTGACCGGTATTCAATACTCGGTCTGCGGTAGTTTTATGATGCAGTGCCATTAGGCGTACCGTAAATGCATCATCGAGTTTATTTTGTTGCTCCAGTGATAAAGATAGATGCCAAAAAAGGTCGGCAGACAGTGGAAACCGGTTTAGCCCCAGCCGACATAATTTTTCGCAATCGACATCTCTACCCTTTTTTAGAAGTATCAGAGACTTCTTGCTTAAGTAATATTCATCACACCCGAAATTATCCAAATATACATCAAGTGCTATGTCAGACGCATTGGGATTTTTCTCAGGATTTATTTTATCTATTATGTGTCCAAAGGCAGTTTTTTCATCATCATTATCGTTTCTTAAAACAGAGTTATTTAAATGAAAATATATATGTTCGATCGTAGAGGAGAAATCACCTGCATTGACTGCTTCCAACACAATTTCGTTGGTTGGAACAGTCATATTTGAAAAATTAAATAGAGAAACGACATCTTTTATCTTATCAGACGAAATTTCACTAAGGATATCTAAAAGTTCTAGCCAAACGGCTGACGATCCGACATCACCAACAGTCTTCTGGATGTAGATGGTTTTACTTGAACGCTTTCCAATAAATTCTAATTTGAGAACTTGATCTTCTGTGATGTCAATCGGTATTGTAAAGCCGGCTAAGTTTGTATCTAAATTGTTTCCGATCACATCCGGCCGAGTAATTGTTGGTAAATATTTCTTGCCTTGGAACGAAATACAGACTGGACTAAATTCATTTTCCTCATAGCACCATCCTCTAATGAAATTAGTAGCCAAATGTTCTACATTGTATCTTACTGTCATATCTTTCCTCTGAATATAGCTATTCTCAATACTTGTTGCGGATCGACACGTCAGGCGCTAGTTGAGTTTTTTCAATTAATTTGGAATAGGTTGATTTTATTTGCGTTAAATGAATTTCATCAATATCGGCAGTAGATGTCGAGCGTTTTTTGTAGGGGGGGATGAATAAGGTTCGAGGTGAAAAAAAACTCTGTATTATCGGGATGTTCCTGTAAAGCGTTTCATACCGTACGCATATAGTTTCTACTTCGTTGTTATTTGTCCAAGAGTCGAACATAGCTTCGTAATTTAGGGCGTCGTTTGTAAATATATCAGTATCCGCCGGATCTAGGTGCCCGGAACCACAATTCTGAAAGTGTTTGGGATCATACCGATGTAGTTTAGTTGAAATGACCGAGAGTACGGGGTCAGAAAATAGAAAAATCGCCTTCTGTGCAAAGGAATAATTTTTTGGTTGAAAGCTGTGTGTTTTTTCAACATCAGTAACGATGTCCGGGGTTGTAGATCCTGCTGTAAGACCAGCTAGAGCGCGATACATTAGTGTTGTACCAGACCGTGGAACTCCGGCGCATACAATAGTTTTGTTTGTACTCATTTACCTATCCTTTTGTATCCGCCAATGAATGCAAAATCGACATAGTTAGCGCCCAATACTCATGTACTGAAATCCTAGTTGATTCATGGAAGTCGAGGTATATATGTTCCGGAGGTCTGCAACCTTTGGGGTTTTGACCAGCGATTTCACCCGCTCCAGGTCGAGCGCCCGGAACTGGTCCCACTCGGTCACGATCACGATCGCATCAGCACCTTCGATCGCGTGGTAAGGACCGTCACAGAACATGACGTCCTGCATAAGTTTGGCGGCCTCTTCCATGCTCGCCGGGTCAAAGGCGCGAATCTTGGCACCGGCTGCTTGCAGTTTTTGAACGATGTCGATACTGGGCGCTTCGCGCATGTCATCGGTGTTCGGTTTAAAGGCGAGGCCGAGCAGGGCGATTGTTTTGCCGTCGACATCCCCGCCCATGAAATCAATGACCTTGTCGGCCATCTTCTTCTTCCGCGCAGCGTTCACTTCGATCACTGAATCGACGATTTTCAGGCCGGATTCCGCGTCTGCTGCGATCTTGGATAGAGCAAGCGTATCTTTCGGGAAGCAGGATCCGCCATAGCCAGGGCCCGCATGCAAGAACTTGGATCCAATCCGGTTGTCCAGACCAATGCCGCGGGAGACCTCCTGAACATTGCCGCCAACTTTCTCGCAAAGGTCCGCAATTTCGTTGATGAAGGTGATCTTCACGGCAAGGAAGGCGTTGGCAGCATATTTGATGAGTTCGGACGTGCGGCGCTTGGTGACCAGGATCGGCGTCTCATTGAGATAGAGCGGCCGGTAGAGCTCCCGCATGACATCCACCGCCTTGGCGCTGTCTGTGCCGACAACAACACGGTCTGGGCGTTTGAAATCTTCGATGGCGGCACCTTCCCGCAAGAATTCCGGGTTTGAGACGACTGCAAAGTCCGCATCCGGGCGGGTCTTGCGGATAATCGCTTCCACTTCGTCCCCAGTGCCGACCGGAACGGTCGACTTCGTCACCACTACCGTGAACCCGTCAATGAGCGTGGCGATCTCTTCGGCTGCTGCATACACATATGTCAGGTCAGCATGCCCGTCGCCCCGGCGGGTCGGGGTTCCAACCGCGATGAAAACAGCATCCGCGCCTTTGACAGCTTCTTCTGCATCGGTCGAAAAGAACAGCCGCTCTTCGGAAACGTTCTTGGCGACCAGTTCCTGAAGGCCAGGCTCATAGATCGGGATCTCGCCCTTGTTCAGGGCATCGATCTTGGCGGCGTCCTTGTCAATGCAGGTTACAATGTGGCCGAAGTCGGCAAAACAGGTTCCAGATACCAGACCGACATACCCGGTCCCAATCATCGCAACGCGCATCGTCAGTTTCCTATAGCAAATTCATTTTTATAACTAATTTTTGAAAATCCCCATCAACAAATATGTATCCATATCTTAGTTTCATAAACAATACCTGGAGGATGAGACTTTTGTGTCATGCAGGGATAATTCACGGAGATACCGTTCCCCCACTTCTGTTGGATCATAAGTGTTGCTGGTTAGCTGTTGGCCAAAGCTTGTAATCCTCTTGGCCTTATCTCGATTCTGATAAAAAAACCGCATCAGTTTTATTGCACTATGGACTGACGGGTTTGCCCAAAGAAGTCCCTCGCCGAATTGATATTGACCCTCTTTAACCTCTGATAAGGTATAGTCAACAAGACCAGCTGTACTTCGCAATGTATAATCCATATTGCCAGAATACCCGGTGGCGATAACAGGTAGCCCCAACATCATAGCTTCAGCAATTCCGCGCCCGAACCCCTCACTGCGATGTAGTGAAAGGTAGCAGTTGCAACACCTATATAAATCAAGCAATTCCGAGCGACTTAGTGTTCCTGAAACAATCCGTATTCTGGGGTCAATACTTGCCGTAGCCTGTAAGTCTGACCAGCTCTGTTTTCCATACTCGGCCCGCATAGCTTTTACTATGAGACCAACATTCTCATCGCCATTGGGAAATGCCTTTCTGAAAGCCTCTATGCATGCTTCGGGGTTCTTTCTTGCAGTGCTTGAAAGAAAATCGAATGAAAAAATGAAAAGATATGAACTTTCGGAAATATCAAAGTCCCTGCGCGATAATCCCGCTGTTTGATCGACCGTGACTGCCATTGGCATATGCTTTACTGGGACGGGCGAAGTCTTAACAAAAGCATTGTAAGTAAAATAGCTTGATGCCCATATCTCATCTACCAGATGGTATGCGTGGTGCCACTGCGCTGGCCAATCTGGAAGTTCCCAAGGCCAATAGCCAATAGTCCTGCGGCCATCGAAAAGTTTTGCGCCATGGATTGCGGCCAAACGGGCAGTCTCAATTCCCGTCATACAAAAAATGTTGGTTGAATAGGGTAATTCTTTCGAAATTAAGTGATCAACACTGTCCTCACTTTGACACACCTGCTGTCCTGGCGACACGTTAAAAATCGAGTGGGGTATGTTGGCGGACTTCAATGCAAGTGCTGCCATGCGGACGTCTTCGCCGATCCCTAACTGACCCTTAGCGTAGCCAATTAGGTTAACCCCAAATTGCAGTTCATTCACTTTAGGCCTTGGGGGTATGCTTGAGGCCGGCTTTTTCTTAATTTCGATAAGTCGCGAAATGATCGGATATTGTGATCGGCCGTCTTGGCTCATCAACCATTTAACAAATTTCTGATTTATCAATTGGCCAAAACGAGACCTAAAGTCTGCGTTAGAATGCCAAATTATTGAAATAATTCTGGAAAAATGTTCACCGTTGGTCGCCGGCTTTAGAAGGATTTCCGCCTGATTGCCGTCGACACAATAGCTGAGACCAAGTTCTGTTACTCCTCGACTGAAGTACCAATCAAGGAATGCTTGTTGACCATCAGGAGAGTGAATATCAAATACGGTTTTCAGGTCACTGCGGTATTTCCAGATATTGTACATAAGGTGGCTAATAGGTAAATAACTATTAGACGAAACATTGTCGGTAGTTTTGTTTATTAAAGCTAGTTGGCCAGGTGTTATGAGGTGCTCGATGTTAAGTTCTTTTGGGCCGAAGATGAAATACCACCAAATGAAATCCTCTTGCCCAGCTGCTGTGTTTATATTGAAACATTCTTGAAGATCGGATCTGGTTTCCAGGACGTCTTGCATGAAAACAGTAAGAAATGGCTCTTTCTTGGAAGTTGCAATTGGGCTCCGTGTCAACAGCTTGGCCTGGATCTCATTCTCGAAATGCTCTCGCAACGCCATATATTCTGTCGGGCCGATAGATTTAGCCCATGCGTCGAACTTGCTTGAATCCGTCTCAAACAACCTGCGCAGATCTGGACGGGTGAGCCAGATGGTTTTTTTCAAGTGATCTAAATCGAATTTGCGTCCAACCATTTCGAGTTCCGTTTGGTTGATGATGTCTAATAAAAGTAGTGCGGTGGGAGAGCTGCAGCTGGAACCTACAATTTAGGAATATCTCGATACTTGGGGAGATTAATATTCGAAACGACAATAACCATTTTAAAATATAGTGTGTGGGTCAATTTCTTCGGAGGTCTGCACAAAAATTAACATCTTTTTCAACCGTGACTAGCTTATTCACCATATTTCGTGTCTGTGGAGCAGCACGTCTCGGATATAAGTGTCGCTCGAAGCAAAAACATGATTGACGCAGAGTTCGGCTAATTCACCTGCATTTCCTCTTGTAGCGGCCTCAAAAATTTGCCGGTGATCCGCCACAGCGCGGCTCAGTGTTGCCGGGTCGGCAATCCGGAAGCAGTCGATCGGCCGTGCGGCAGCGGACATCTCATTGATGCTTGCGGAGAGATACTTGTTCTCGCAAAGCTCAAACAAGCAGGTATGGAAGGTTGCATCGAGAGCAACGGCCTTTGCATAGTCCCTGGCATGTCCGGCTGTTTCATAGGCTCTGGCGATGCGGCGGAGTTCGGCCAGAGACTTCGTCGATATGGGGCACTTGATTTTGGAAACAGCAAGCCGGTGTAGATCTGCTCGAAAGTCCGACAGTGCGTTGACCTCTTCGACTGAATAGTGACGGACCCGCGCGCCTTTGTTGGGACGCCGCTCGACGAGATGGCGTCGTTCCAGTTCTAAAAACGCGGACCGGACAATATGGCGTTTCACGCCAAGTTCCAGGATAAGCTCCTCTTCAACCAGGCGCTCTCTTGGCCGCAATCGCCCGAGGACGATGCGCAGCTCCAACTCTTGAACGACCTGCTCCAATGTAAGCGTCGGCTTTTCTTCAGATTGGGACATCAAATGGGGCATTATCCTGAGGGCCTTAAACCAAAAGAACGCTTCTGCGTTGAATGGTAACCAATGCGTTGAGGGCAAGCCAGCGGGTTTAGGTGGGTCCGGACCCAAATTTTCAAAGAAGAAGTAAGAAAATCGGCCTGAATGTGCCGTTGAATACGAACGGTTCGGCGGAATGAGGGTTCGAAAACAGACAACGCAAAATGCGCCACCCGTTAAAGAGCGGCGCTTTTTGATGGAAACGAGATCTAGTTCCCTGTGGCGGCCCGTTCCATGGCAATCGCCGTCAGGGCGCGGTCGCCGATTTCCTGGGTCATGTCGAATTCCATGCGGGTGACCAGCCATTGGCCCTCGATCCGCTCCAGATCCCAGAAATAGTTGCCAACCGGCCGCCACAGTTCGCCGTCGATCCAGTGTCGGCCATCGACAAAGGCTGTGGCCGTTGCCATGTCGCCGTTCACGGTCACGGAGACCGGCCCGAGTTCATGCCAGGTGACATCAAAACCCGGAACAATGCCGCGCCAGGCGTCCATCAGCGCGGACGGGGTCATGGTCGCTGGTTCGCCGCCCCAAAGCGAGGTATAGTCGATGACGAACTCCGGCGCGAAGGCAGCTTCTGCAAGATCGTAGGCCGCCCGGTCAACCGCAAGCGGGATCGAGGACACAAGCGTGCGGATCGCAGCTTCCTGCGGTTCACCTGCGGGAGGAAGTTTGCTGTCCGCCACCGCTGATGTGGCAAGAACGGAGAGGACGGCAACAGCTGGAAGTGTCGGTTTCATGATCTTTGTCCTTGAAAATGAGAAGTGTCTTTGGGCAGCCGCCCGGCCTCAGCCGCGAAAATGCTCTGCCATCGCATCAGCCGCCCGGGTCACATCTTCCGGATTGTCGTAGAAGTCGAACTGGGTGACATCTTCCAGCATCTGCAAGGTTGCTTTGCCTGCAAAGCCGCTCAAAAATGCCCTCACGCCCTGAGGAATGGCCGCAGCTTCCGAATGCACGATTGCGAGCGGATGGGTGAGACGACCCGCATGATCGGCCGGATAATATGTCAGCCAGCCTTCCCAGCCTGCCTGGTTCCACTTGTTGTCATAGGCCGGGATCGCGCCGCGGTCCTGCTCATAATAGTAGCCGCCGATCGGCATCAAAACGCCTTCAGCGCCTTCCGGGCCGGCCGCCGGGATGATCTGGCCGCCATTGGCTTCTGCATTCCTTGAGACTTCGATCAGCGTGCCGACACCGTTTGCACCGCCATACACGGCCTCGACAAGGTCCGCATTTTGCAGCCACGGGGCAACAAGGCCGATGGACTTGACTGTGCCGTTCCCCGAAACGGCGTCGACCATGTATCCGGCTGAGGCACAAATGCCGAGCCCATGGATCTGCGTGGCATCGACTTCGGGCAGCGTGGCCACAACATCAAAGGCTGCCCGGATGTCGGAGGTTTTTGCTGCCGGGCTTTCAACGAAACGAACATTTTCAGGCAAATCACCTGATTTGCCCCAGCCGCGGAAGTCAAACGTGAAGGCTGCAAACCCGCGGGCAACCATCTGATAGGCGTAGACGGACGGCATCTGTTCTTCAACCGATGTCCAGGCGCCGGTCACGACCACGGCCGGCAGGGCCGTGCCGTCGTGTTCTTCCGGCAGATACAACGTGCCGGAAAGGATTGCACCTTCGTTTTCAAAGGTGATGGTGCGGGTTTCAACCTGCGCGATGGCTGAGGTGGAGGCCATCAACAAAGCTGCGGTGGTCACGGAACGGATGGTCATATCGGTCTCTCCAAAATCAACGTTCTGGGCGCCTTCGCCCGATGACATTGGAGATACGCTTCGCCCCGCCGGATTACTTGAACAGGCCTGCTTTGTTTTTGAAGGATCCGGCCAAACGTCAGGGCTAAGGCTCTAGGCCGCGCGGTGCTGGCTCGGTGTTTGGCCGGTCACCTGTTTGAAAGATCGGGAGAAATGGGCCTGATCGGCAAACCCGCAGGAAATTGCGATTTCACCAAGCGGCCGTTTCCGATCCCGCATCATCCCGATCGCCTGTTCGATCCGGTAGGCGAGGACATATTGCATCGGCGTTTCGCCAACCGTTTCCTTGAAGACACGGGCAAAATGGGACGCGCTCATGCCGGCTTCCTGCGCCAGCTCTTCCACGGAAATCGTTTGGTCCAGCCTCTCGCGGATGAAGCTGAGAACCCGCTTGTAATGCTCGGAGGTAAACCGCGCCGACAGTGCCAGGTCTTCGGCCTGTTGCTGACCATATTTTTGAAGCAGCTTGACCAGAAACACCCGGCTCATTGCTTCAAACATGACGCCTGAGGAAAGATCATCGGTTTCCAGCGCATCCCGCAGCATGACACCGGCGGCGCACAGATCCGCATCCTGGAACTGCGGCAGATCGGTGAGCTGCTGATGGGTGAGGACAAGACCCAGCTCATGCAGCGCGAACCGCTCGACCTTCTTCGGGTCCAGGGTCACGACGATGACGTCCGAGGTGCCGAACCATCGCCACCCGGACCGCAACCCAGCGGGCGTAACCACAATCTCGTCCTTCTCAAACATGAAATCCCGCAGCTCACCGCCGCGCCAGTTCTGCACCCGGTGCGGGGTCTCGCAAAGGTTCAGAAGCACATGATGTTCGGCAAAGACCTCTTCCGGCATCGTATCCGGCTCGGCCCGGAAATAGCGCACCGACATCAGCGCGGCCGCCGAGACATGCGCCATGTCATCGCTGCTGAGAAGCGGCAGGGACGGATAGATTTCGGCATAACGTCGTGGCACCAGGATGCCTCCTTCGCCCACAGTCTAAAGGCCCCGCAAGAGGATGGCTATCGCCTTGGGATCAGGAGAATTTGACACTACGGCAGAACGCCCGTCCGAGCGCCGATCGGTACCCACTGCGGGCAGGTCATTGCCGATGCCTTTGGGCTCAAAAGCCGGATGCAGTACACGGTTCTCGGTGACACTGTGAACGTTGCAGCCCGCCTTCAGGAGGCCGACAAAACCACCGGCAGCGACCTTGTTATTTCCGAGAACTTGCTGGACCGGGCAGGGGTGCCTCCCGCGGTTACCGGCTCTTGGTCTGCACTTGAAGACACGTCCATCCGGAGCGGACAGGTCAGGTTACCCGCTTTGAGTATTTCAGCCCGTTTGCTGAGCAGCGCCTGAGTTCGGATTCAGCGCATTCTCAATGATCGGATTCATGAGGTCTGGGTGAGTCAGGGCTGCCATATGACCGCCGTGATCTGTCTGTTCAAAAGTCCAGTTGGGGATGTGTTTGCGCATGAGTGAAACAATCTCGTCTATGCTCCGAACAGTGTCGGCAGCCGATATGACCGTAGTCGCCTTCGGCAAGTCGCGGGCCCACTCGGACAGGGGGACCTGCTCATTCATGACGCTGTCCCATTCATGAAAATTTGGTCTGAGTGCCTGGATAAACTTTGCTCTTCGATCCTCAGGCATCACCTCCCAGCTGCCGGCACCAGTCCAGTAATTTGCAAAATATTCGGCGGCCCGCGACCAGGTTGTGGCGTCCGTGCCAGCCTTGATCAGATCGCGTAAAGTCACCGCTTCTTGATACGCTTCTTCGCGGCCGTGCAGGTGAAGCAAATAAAACGGATTTGGTTCGATCAAGACGAGCCGATGCATTCGGCCCTTCAAAAGCGCCGCCGCCTTCATGGCAACACTCCCACCGAATGAATGTCCAACGATGGACACCCGGCTACCGTCGGCGGGGACGAGGGCTTCAACAAGCCGTGCCTGATCTTCAAGGGATTGGGTTGCGCCTTCCGGCCAAGGTTTCGTCTTTCCATATCCGAACAGATTTATGGCGACCAGATGGAACCTGTCGGACAGATTATCCATCAGGGCGCGCCATTGCCGCGCACCTGCGACGCTTGAATGAACAAGTATGACACGGTGTCCAGAACCCGCTTCCAGGAAATCTGGTTCGTAGGAACACTCCATGGCAAAGCCTCCGCGAGTTCGACAACAAGCCAAATATACCAGATCAACACATGGGCGTCAGAGACAATGGTGCCAAACAATCCAGACGCTGTTCTTGCGACTTCCTTCAGGCTATCGCCTGATTTCGCGGCGCAATCTCACAAGTGAAAATATTCGTCTGTCATAGGCGTAATTTTCCTGCCTTTAGCCACTGGAAAAGCGATAAGCTTCCTTTACGAAAGCCCAACACTGCAGAACGTCATGCAGGCTCAGTGAGGACGGGGGAGGGCGGATGAAGAATACGGACGCATTCGAACGGATGGAGCGGGATGGCTGGCAGGATCCGGGCATCGCGCAAGGCTACGCAGAAGGGTTTGATCTTGCGACCCGGCAGGCAGCTGACATGCTCGCGGAAACGGTCGCCCCAGACCCCGGCTTGACGGCCCTGGATCTGTGCACGGGACATGGTGTCGTTGCAGCCAAGCTCTTGAAACGCGGGGCCGTGGTGACAGCGCTTGATTTCTCGCCGACCATGCTTGACCTCGCCCGAAGAACGGCACCAGGCGCCAGCTTCGTGGAAGGCGATGTGATGGCCATGACCTTCCCGGACCAGAGTTTCGATGCCGTGTCGATCGGCTTTGGTGTGCCGCATTTTCCCGATCCGGAAAAAGGATTGCGGGAAGTTGCCAGGGTTTTGAAACCAGGCGGACGGCTTGCCTTTTCGATTTGGCGCGGTAAGGGTTCGAACGGTGCCTTTGGCTGGCTTTTTGAGGCCGTTGGACGTCACGGCGATCCGGCGGTCACCCTGCCGGACGGGCCGGATGCGCATATGTTTGCGGACAAGGCGATCGCAGAGCCGCTCTTGACGGCCTGCGGCTTTACCGGCATCGCGATGCTTGAGCTTCAAAGCCGGGTGTTTGTCTCCTCTCCCGAGAAACTCTTCGATGCTTTCGACAAGGGGGCCGTCCGCGCCGCGTCCCTCTTGGGCGGGCAACCGGAAGACCGGCGGGCCGCCATAAGAGCGGAACTGTCGCGACGGGTGCAAGACGAAGGCACACCGGACCACGGCGGGCACCTGGTGCCCACACCTTCAGTCATTGTCTCGGCCGTGCGCGCTTAGTGTTCTGGTCCGCCGGCCGCCTTATTAACCGCTCAGGACACCTTGCCCGTAATCTCCGGCTCTGGAGACCAGAACTGGCCCTTGGTTTCGATCAGCAGATCCTGAAACTCGGTTGCGGGCATGGGCCGGCCGAAATGGTAGCCCTGCAGGAGGTCGCAGCCCATGTCGCGGGCAAGGCGCGCATGCGCTTCCGTTTCAACGCCCTCCGCCACAATGCTCATGCCAAGGCTCTTGCCGATGCCGATGATGGAGGCCATCAACTCGCGGGCAGTCTGGTCTTCCACAATCGGCAATATGAACTGCCGGTCGATTTTGAGGACTGCCGGATTGATTTTCAAAAGCCCCTGCACGGAAGCATGGCCGGTGCCAAAGTCATCCAGCGCGATGGTCACCCCCAGCTCTTTCAGCTCGCTGAGCGTCCAGTTCACAACATCGCCAAGCCGGTCAAGATACACCGATTCCAGGATTTCAATCGTGAGCCGTTTGGGGGGGATGCCGACGCGTTTGATGTCGTGAATAAGGTTCGGGTCCGCCAAACGTCCGGCAGAAACATTGATCGAAACCCTTGGAAGATCGACCCCGGCGCCATCAATCAGCGCCAGTTTTTTCGGAAGCGTCGCAAAGACGATTTCGTCGATCCGCTTCAAGATGCCCATCTTGTCTGCCGTTTCCAAAAACGCAGCCGGCGGCAAGAGGCCCATTCTCGGATGCGCCCATCTGACAAGCACTTCGGCCGAGGCAATGGCCCCGGTCGCAGCGTCGATGAGCGGCTGGAAGAACGGCACGAATTCCCGGTTTTCGCAGGCAATCAGGAGATCGGACACAAGGCGTTTGGCGGAAATCGCCTCGGCATGCATCTCCTTGGTGAAGAACGACCAGCGGCCCTTGCCGTTGGTTTTGGCGTGGTAAAGGGCCGTATCCGCATCGTTCACCACCCGCTCGGGCGCATCCATTGTGGTGTTTGCGATCGCAACGCCGACACTGGCGCTGCAGAAGGTGGATTTGCCTTCAAACACGAACGGCGCATGCATTTCCTGAACAATGGCATCCGCCAGGCTGCTGATGTCCAGTGCGCTTTGCCCAAGCGGACGCAAGACCACGAACTCATCCCCGCCGATGCGGGCAACAAGGTCCGTCTCGTTGGTGAGCCTACGAAGCATCTCGGCGACGGAAATCAGAAGGCGGTCGCCGGCATCATGCCCAAACGTGTCGTTGACGGATTTGAAGCGGTCCAGATCGATGTAAAATACCGCAAAGTCCGGTCCGCCGTCCTTCAGGTTGGATACCCAGGACTTGAACTCGACCTCGAAATGCCGCCGGTTGGAAAGGCCCGTCAGCGCATCTTCCTTCGCCTCTTTGGCAACCTTCTTGGCCAGCTGAAACAACCGGTTGTTCTCTCGCTTCAGATGCCCGATTTTTTCGACATAGCTTGTCAACGCTTCGCGCCCGGAGACCGGCCGTTCCAGATGCCGGACGGTGTCTTCCTGGCTGGCCTGATCCTCCAGCTCGATCAGTGAACACAGCCACCACCGGTCACCGGTGGACGTATCGGAAAGGGGCGTCCAGCTCATCCGCTGCCAGTATTGCTCGCCGTTTTTCCGGTTGTTGAGCGCCTTGACCGAAAAATGCTCCCAGTTCATCAGCTTTTCGATGATGATCAGGTGATTGCCCTGATCCATGCTGGATCCGATCAGGATCGTGCCGCGCTGACCAATAACCTCGGCCGCGTCATATCCTGTGATCTTGCAAAACGCGCTGTTGCACCATTGGAAATGCATGACCGCTCCGTCGGCATCGGACGCAAGCGCGAGCGCAAGTCCTTCGACTGACTTGTCATTGATCTGTGCAAGTATATGCGCTGGTATCGGGAGCGAACAATCCATAGTCCGCACTTAGAAGACCGTTGACAATCTAAGCAATTGTCATTTCCGACAATAAAAGACGAAGGAATAGTCAAACTTCAACTTTGAGAATATGCCGAATTCACCGGATCAGACAAAAGTTGTATTTTCATGGTTACGGGCGGGTGAATTTCTGATGCAAATCAGGCTGATATGGGATCGATCCCTATGGCGGCATTAGAAGATCATGTCGTGCTTCACCAACAGCGAGCAGGTTCTATTGCAAGCGCGGGAACGATGCCCGCGCTTCTTGTCAGAGGCCAGTCAGGCAATGTCGACGTAGTAGGCGACGCCCTCGAAGTTGTATTGTCCAAGAGTGGCGATGATGTTGTCGCGCTCCGCCTCGGAGGTCGTATAAAAATGGCTCCCGGTTTGCGTGTTGAAGAAACGGAAGAGCGCTGTGCCACCGGTGCTGTCGTCGGCAGCGGCGTAATAAGCAACACCCTCATCTCTGAAGGCAGTGTTTGTCCGCAAACTTGCCGCTTCATCTGCACTGATCGTGTAGAAATGCACGTCGTTGGACAGATTGAAAAAGCGGTAAACAGCCATTCCGTTTGCCTGGGTGACGTTTGAATCGAAAGCATTTCCTTCAAAGCTGAACGCGTCCAGATTTTCAATAACCGTGTTCCGTTCATCCAGGCTTGTGGTGAAGAAATGGGAGCCGGTCGACGTGTTGAAGAACCGATAGACCTCAAACGCGCTGTTGTCGCTGTCTGTCGGCGTCACGAGGGCATTCGCCAGGGTCACGGATTGCCCGCCAAAGTCGAATGATTCAATGTTGCTCAAGCTGTCCTTGCCGTCGCGGTTGGCAGAGGTGTCGAGCACAACGGTTTGCCCTTGAGAGCCTGTGAAGATCACATATTCAGATTGGCCGCCGGTGTAGGCGGCAGTATCCGTTCCAGCACCACCATCAAGCGTATCGTTGCCACCGGCGCCGTTGAGTGTGTCATTGCCTCTGCCAGAATTCAGCGCGTTCGCAAGGGCATTGCCCGTTACTTGATCATTGCCATCTCCGGTGAAGACATTCTCGATACCGCTCAGTGACACCGCGATACCGTCCAGCGTGCCTGTCCCAGCAAGAAGATTGACGATGCTTGCACTGTCGACGGCCGCTGCATTGAGTGTATCGGTTCCGGCCGCATCGTTGAAGGATGTGCTGTGGCTCGACAGAGGCGCGAAGTCGGAAAACTCGTTTGTCACGATGTAGACATCATCGTCGCTGGCCGAGGATCCGTGAAAGGTCAACTCCACATTGTCGATGTTGATGGGGGAGGTGGCCGCGCTGTCCTGATCGATCAGTTGCACCGTCCAGGTGCCTTCGCTGGCCATGCCGCGAAAGGCGTTGGTATAGAAATAATCCCACTGACCGGAGTTATCGCTGTCCGTTTCATCGTTTTCAGCACTGACATTATCAAGCACCACGCTTGTCGTGCCATCCGGCCCGACTATCCGCAGTTCCAGATCATTCAAGTCGTACCATTGAAGGAAATTTACCTTCAGCTGAACATGTTCGATCTCGACCACGGTCGACGCCGTTCCTTGAAGCGAGTCAACGGACCCGTTCCCGGTGAGGGTGATGTTGGAATTCAAAAGGTCGATATTCGTGGAGGCCTGATTTTGTGATGTGGCGGAGGCCGTCCCCCATGTTTCGGCAAGCCTGACGGCTGCCTTTGCATCGACGAGACCAAATCCGTAATCACGAGAAAAATGAAAACCGCCCCCGTTCCAGGTGTCCGCACCGTTGAACGCCCAGGCATTTCGTTCAAACCCGGAGACACCGCCGCCAATATCAGTCCCGACATGACGCGCCGTATTTGCAAGAATGGTCTGTACATCCCGCCAACCGAGATTTCCATTGGCCTGCAGCATCAGAGCAACCACACCAGAGACTTGTGGCGCGGCCGCTGACGTCCCGTTGAAGTCCGTCGTGTAGTCAGACCCGTCCGTGTATCCACCGTTCAGGCCACTCCCGGTTACATCCGTTGTCTGGATCTGGCCGGGGCTTGGGGAGCCAAATGCAGAAACCAGAAGCGACGATCCCGGTGTTGAATAATCGTCGACGGCACCCGTGCGCTGGACGGCCGCAACCGAAATGGAATGCATGGTGGCATTCCAGGCTGCAGCATTGGTTTCTGTGACAACCGGTATTCCGTTGACGTCGACCTGACGTTCATTGCCAGCAGACTTGACGTAGATAGTCCCTTTGGTGTCCCGCCCGTTTTGAACGCCAAACACCATCGCATTGGTCTCTGCGATGGACGAAATCTCCTGATCAAAAAAGTTGGTTGAATCGAGTGTGCCCAGGCTCATGTTCACGACTTCGGCAGACCGGTCGACACCGCCAATCGAGAGCTGGCCAGAGATCAAGTTGATTGCATCGGCAATGCTTTGACCATGCTTGATGCCGAAAATCGTGCTTCCATAGGCCGTACCGGCAACGCCGATGCCATTGTTGGCCGTTGCGCCAAGTATCCCGGCTGCTGCCGTCCCGTGAAAATCACCATCAAAGAGATCGATTTGAGTAGACGGCCCAAGCGTGATCGTCTCAGAGGAATTTGCCAGGTCGTAGTCTTTGACCGTTGAGTAATTGCCGGACAAGTCCGGGTGGGTGGCCTCAACACCATCATCGATCACGGCGATCGTAATGCCAGTGCCCGTATAATCGTCCCAGACATCGACAATATTGAGATCGAATTCGCCCGCAGTTGTGTTGCGCAAGTACCATTGATTTATGAATAGCGGATCTGTTGGAATCGCCATTTTGCCCCCCAATATGCAAAAGCCTTATAGCGATAGAATTCGAACAAGTGGCATCCAGTCAATAGTCTTCATGTGCTTAACTGGAAAAGAATTTATTCGATGAAAACAATGAGATCAGATCCTATAGTTTTCGCGTTGCGAAGAGAAAATAGTTCAATCCGAGTTGCATAAAATACTTCAAACTACCCCTGAGGTATGCCGCACGTTCTTCACCCAAAATGAGAAGCTAATCGAATAAATGTGCCCCTATCAAAGAGCGTTGGCGGGCTCTGGGTTTTTTCACCTGAAGCATGATTCCATGGTTCGATGAAGCTGCGGACCAGTATAGTCTGTAGACCAAGCAGCCTTTGGTGAACGCCGTCCAAATTGTTCAATTCGAAAGGTGGATGCTGTCATGATAACAACAGATCTTGAGCTTGCGACCTACCCGGGTCTCGACGAGCGGATTATTGTCATTCGAGCCGGTGATGAGGTCGACTGTGTTTTTATCGTGACTGAGCGCTTCAATGTGCTCGTGGACACTTTGGCAACACCCGCCTTATGTGCCAGAGCATTGGAGCTTGTGTCTGCCCATATAGGCGATCGCCCACTCATTACGATCAACTCGCACATGGACTGGGACCATTTTTGGGGCAATTCCGCGCTTGATGTTCGCACACCAATCATAGCGCACAGCGCAGCAATCGCACGCTTAAGGGATCCAGAGGCCAAACACGTACTGGCGGAAAAACAGGCGCAGGAAACCCGCTTCGAGGATGTCGAGATTGTCACTCCGACGATAACGTTCTCGGGAGATGCAATGGCCCTTCACGGGGGCGACTTGACGCTCGAGCTCATGCACACGCCGGGTCATACACCTGACCACGTTGCTGTCTGGATACCGGAAGTGCGGACCTGCCTTGCAGTGGATGCTGTCGAATATCCTATTCCGGAAGTCTGGAACCAATCGCCGGATAATCTGCGCAAACTCTGCGCGTCCTTGAAGCAAATCCGCGACTTGAAGCCGAGCCATGTGGTTCTCGCCCATGGACAAACAGCTGACCCGGAAGTCGTCGGCGGCAACATCGAGTACTTTACCAAGCTACGGGATGCTGTTGGGCGAGTGCCACTTTCTTCTGCAGCTCTCGAGGGGCTTCAAGAGCGTTCGGGCTTTCAACTTGAAGACTTTGTTTCTCTACCTGCGGATATGCCGGCGGACACGAAAGGCTTTTACCGCGAGTTTCATAAATCCAATCTCGACGCCGTTGCCGCAGCCCATCTGGCGCGCGTCGATTTCTTGTGAAGTTACTGCAAAGTCAGGACAGGAAGTATCGTTTGGAGTTTCAAGTCTAAATGCAACACCGCCCGGATGTGTTCGGAGCAGGGAGATTAGACCCCACTCAGGTGTGCTGGTCAGGGTTGCTAAGGCTGAGTGGGGTCGGATGGTTTGCGAGATGATGGAACCTGCTGAGCCGCATGAATGCTCATTAGTAGCTCGGCATTAATGCAGCGGGCCGTTGAATATCTCCTCACGAAATACTTCTCGGGGCGTTCGGTAACCCAGGCACTTTCGTGGCGTGTCGTTAAGGCGGTCTATGAGAAGGCGGATCGCGGGTTCAGAAACACTCAAAACGGGTGTGTCCCTTGGTAGGTAACGTCGAACGCGTTTGTTCATGTTCTCAACGCTACCCTTTTGATAAGGCGCGGAGGGGTCGCAAAACCAGGCATCTATTCCCAGTCCTAGTTTCAACTGCCGCCAAGAGACAAACTCAAATCCACGATCAAACGTCAGGCTTCGCCGCGCATAGTAGGGCAACGGGCTCATTTCCTTGATAAGCCGATCCATAATTGGTTTGGACTGACGGTCGTTGTTTTTCAACAAAACGACAAATCGGCTCTTCCGTTCAATCAACGTGGCCACATTGGCTTGGCCCTGCGCGCGCTCAAAGATCATCAAGTCGCACTCCCAGTGACCGAACTCCTTGCGTTCTTGAACTTTTTTGGGCCTGTGTCTGATCCGTCGTTCTTCTGGAAATATCAGATTTTGCGGTTTCCGAGCATAACGGGGTCGGCGCTTCTTACGGCGCTCCGGCAGAAAACGAGCAAGTTGTTCTTCGCGGCCTTCAGGGGAGTAAACATATTGGTAGATGGTCTCGTGACAGACCGTCGCTTTCATGTGTGGCTCTATCTTCAGGCGACCCGCAATCTGTTCAGGTGTCCATCCATTCTTAAGTCGTTGAATGACATCGCGTCGCAACGCTTCAAATCGATACAGCTTGCCACTACGGCGGCGTCGGTCCCGTGCGATGTCGTTCGCCGTCATAGGCCAATATCCGTCTGCATCACGGAACTCATTATCATGCCAGTAGTTACGTCTGATCTCGCGGGAGATCGTGGAACGGTCACGACCCAGGTGACGGGCAATATCAGACTGGCTGAACTGCTGGTCCCGCATCCGAGATATCGTTTTACGCTCTTCAAAACTTAAATGACCAAATCGCAGGCCCATGTCTCTTTCTCCCAAAAGCACGCATCATACTGATTTTGTTGCATTTCAGGATAGAATGTGCCGCGTCTACAAGCCTTGTTGTCACTGTCGAGATTGGTCACGATTTGCGCCCGGCAGAACGGTCACAGCAAGGCGGTGAAACGGGCATAGCAG
>NZ_JASHII010000010.1:0-113061 GCF_030733765.1 Roseibium sp. MMSF_3247 | reverse complement strand
AAATCGCTTGTCCGGCCCCCACCAAAAATGCCAATTAGGGCCCTGAAAAGAAGAAAAAGGACATCTCGATGTTTCACGGCAAGGTGCTGGTCGCGCAAGGGGGCGGGCCGACCGCGGTTATCAATCAATCCATGGTCGGGGCGGTGCTGGAAAGCCGCAAGTTCCGCAGCGTGGAGCTGATCTATGGCGCGGTTCACGGCGTGCGCGGCATCCTGGACGAGGATTTTTATGATCTCACCCAGGAGACCACCCACAATCTGGAGATGGTCGCCAACACCCCGTCCTCCGCGCTCGGCTCGACGCGCGACAAGCCGGACCTGAAATACTGCCAGGAGATTTTCAAGGTCCTGCGCGCCCATGGGATCGGCTATTTCTTTTATACCGGCGGCAACGATTCCTCCGACACCGTGCGCATTGTCAACGATGAAGCGCGCAAGGCCGGCTACGATCTGCGCTGCATCCACATCCCGAAAACCATCGACAACGACCTGGTCGAGAACGATCACACGCCGGGCTTTCCGTCCGCTGCGCGCTATGTGTCCCAGGCGTTCATGGGCATCAATCTCGACAACGCCGCCCTGCCCGGCATCTATATCGGGGTTGTCATGGGCCGCCATGCCGGTTTTTTGACCGCCGCCTCGGCCTTGGGCAAGAAATTCTCCGACGATGGGCCGCATCTCATCTATATGCCCGAGCGCACCTTCGACATCGATCAGTTCATCCAGGACGTGCGCGAGGTCTACAACCGCCTTGGCCGCTGCGTCGTTGCGGTCAGCGAAGGCATTCATGATGCGTCCGGCGAGCCGATCATCTCCAAGCTTTCACAGGAGATCGAACGGGACGCGCACGGCAATGTGCAACTTTCGGGCAGCGGCGCGCTCGCCGATCTTTTGACGCAAAAGGTCAAGGACGCGCTGAATGTGACGCGGGTCCGGGGCGACACGCTGGGCTATATCCAGCGCAGTTTTGTCGGCTGTGTCTCCGATGTGGACCAGCATGAGGCCCGCGAAGTCGGTGAAAAGGCGGTGCAATACGGCATGTTCGGCGACCGCGACGGCTCGGTGACCATCAAGCGCACCGGTCACTATTCGGTCGATTATGAGCTGGTGCCGCTGGAAGCGGTTGCCGGAAAAACCCGCACCATGCCCGATGCGTTCATCTCCGCCGCCGGCAATGATGTCACCGATGAATTCCGCATGTACCTGCGCCCGCTTCTCGGCTCCGGCATGCCCGACGCCCACCGCCTGCGCCCCAACAAGGTGCCAAAAATCCTGGCGGCCGGGTCTTAAGGGACAGCAAAGCACCGAACCGGTTGGCCCCTCTCCCCACTTGAGGGGGAGACGGGAACAAGCGGCGATTTTTGTTTTAAGTATTCTGAAATCAATCCACCCGCGGAAAGACGCCCGTTTTCTTCACAAAGCCATAGACGAAGCTGGAATCGATCGAGGCGATGCAGCCGATGGGGTGGATGCGGTGGCGGATGAAGTCCTCATAAGCATCAAGCCCGGAGACGACGACGCGCAGCTGGTAGTCGGTGGCCCCGGTCATCACGACACATTCCAGAACCTCGTCCATCGCTTGCACCCGGCTTTCAAAATGCTGGACGTCATCGGCATTGTGCCGCTCCAGCCGGATACGCACGAAGACGGTCACCGGCAGGCCGTAGGCCTTCGGGTCAACCTCGGCCGTATAGCTCTTGATCGCCCCGCTCGCCTCCAGGATCTTCACCCGGCGCAAACACGGCGACGGCGACAGGTTCACCTTGGCGGCCAGTTCCTGGTTGGTCATACGGCCATTTTGTTGCAGTGCACGGATGATTTGACGGTCTTTCGCGTCCATTTCGAAGCCCTGTTAGCAGATTATGCCAATAGCTAATCCTTTGATGGCATAATTTGAAATCTATTGCCATCGCCCTCGGCACATCATGTCTTCAATTCAACGAGGGGACTTCCATGACCGATTATCTCAAGGGCTTTGCCACCCGCGCCATCCACCACGCCTATGATCCGCTGCAGAACGAGGGTGCATTGACCCCGCCGCTGCACCTGACCTCGACCTTCGCGTTCGAGAGCGCGGAAGCGGGCGGTGAAATGTTTGCAGGCGAGCGCGCCGGTCATATCTATTCGCGCATTTCCAACCCGACGCTGGACCTTCTGGAACGCCGGATTGCATTGCTGGAAGGCGCAGAAGCCGGGCTGGCGCTGTCGTCGGGCATGGGCGCGATCACCGCGGCCCTGTGGACGCTGCTGTCACCGGGCGACGAGATCATCGTCGACAAGACGCTCTATGGCTGCACCTTCGCCTACATGCATCATGGCCTGTCGAAATTCGGCATCACGGTGACCCATGTGGACCTGACCGAGCCGGAAAACCTGATCCCGGCGATCAGCGGCAAGACGCGGGTCGTCTATTTCGAAACCCCGGCCAATCCAAACATGCGCCTCGTCGATATTGCGGCCGTTTCCAAGATCGCCCATGAGGCCGGCGCCACCGTGGTTGTCGACAACACCTATGCGACCCCCTACCTCACACGCCCAATCGAGCTTGGCGCGGATCTTGTGCTGCATTCCGCCACCAAATATCTCGGCGGGCACGGCGATGTCGTCGCCGGGTTGATCGCCGGCCGTGCCGAACAGGTTCAGGAAATCCGCCTCGTCGGTATGAAAGACATGACCGGCGCCGTCATGGCCCCGTTCAATGCCATGCTGATCCTGCGCGGCCTGAAAACGTTGGCCCTGCGCATGGACCGCCACTGCGCCTCGGCCCAGCCGGTCGCCGAGTGGCTGGAAGCCCATCCGTCAGTTGGCGAGGTCTATTTCCCGGGACTGACAAGCTTTGCACAGCATGATCTTGCCAAGCAGCAGATGGCCAAACCGGGCGCCATGATCGCGTTTGAGCTGAAAGGCGGGCTGGAAGCCGGGCGGTCCATGATGAACCGCTTGCAGATGATCGGACGCGCCGTGTCCCTGGGCGATGCGGAAACGCTGATCCAGCATCCGGCGACCATGACGCACTCGACCTATACGCCCGAAGAGCGGGCCGAACATGGCATTACGGATGGTCTTATTCGTCTGTCCGTGGGTCTGGAAGACATTGAGGACATCCTGGCGGATCTTGACCAGGCGCTGTCAGATGTCCCTGCATCCATGGCCGCTTAAGGCTTAGGGTGTTCGGGCGACGCCGGATTTGACCCTTCTGAGCGGGATGGAGCTTTCGATATTGGCAACTCCGGGCACCTTCGTGAGCTTGCCGGTTAAAAACGCTTCAAAGGCGGCCAGTCCAGTGGTCGCCACCCGCAGGAGGTAGTCCCGGTTGCCGGTCATCAGCCAGCAATCGACCACCTCCGGGAAAGCCTGAATGGCGGCTTCGAACTGATCCAGTGCAGCATCGACTTGTTTGTCCAGCTGCACGGATACGAAGACAGACACTTCATAGCCGAGTTTCATCTCGTCGATCAGCGCGCAATATCCGGTGATGATGCCCTGATCTTCGAGCTGTCGCAGCCGGCGGGCAACGGGTGTTGCACTCAGCCCGATCCGCTCTGAAAGGTCCTGTATCGAAATACGGCCATCCCTGCGCAATTCGCGCAGGATCTGAATATCAAATGCATCAAGCGCGCCGGAAGTCACCAAATTTGCCCCAATCCATAGTGATAACCGGCAACAGATAGCCTGATGTGGCGAGAGATCGCAAGAAACCAACTGAGGTATCGCGCTATATTTGCGCTACGGCATGCCTTTGCGGGAGTTTGGCAGAATGAAAACCACCCATCTGAAGACCATTGAACAACGCCTTTTGTGGTTGTCGCACTGGATGATCCATCACGCAAACCACATCCGACCAAAGGTCGATGGCATCAAGATCGGCGGACACCAGGCCTCATCAGCGTCGATGGTCTCGATCATGACGGCCCTCTACTTCTCCGCGCTCCGCCCGGAAGACCGGGTCGCGGTCAAACCGCATGCCTCGCCCGTGTTTCATGCGATCCAATATCTGATGGGCAACCAGACCCGCGAGAACATGGAGAATTTCCGGGGCTACGGCGGCGTGCAGAGTTACCCATCCCGCACCAAGGATGTCGACGATGTCGACTTTTCAACCGGTTCCGTCGGCCTTGGCGTTGCCATTACCTCCTTTGCCTCTCTGGTTCAGGATTATATCGCTGCCAAAGATTGGGCCGGCGATCAGCCACTCGGCCGCATGGTTGCGCTCGTGGGGGATGCCGAACTCGACGAGGGCAATGTCTACGAAGCGCTTCAGGAAGGCTGGAAGAACGATCTGCGCAACACCTGGTGGGTGATCGACTACAACCGGCAATCGCTCGACGGGATCGTCCGCGAAGGCCTGTTCGAGCGCGTTGAAAAGATCTTTGATGCCTTCGGCTGGGACGTCGTGCGGGTCAAATACGGAGCTTTGCAGCGTGCAGCTTTTGAGGAACCGGGCGGCGACAAACTCAGAGACTGGATCGATGCCTGTCCGAACCAGGAGTATGCCGCCCTCACCTTCATGGGCGGTGCGGTTTGGCGCAAACGCCTGATGGACGACCTCGGCGACCAAGGCGATGTCAGTGCCTTGATCGACCGCCGCAGCGATGCCGAACTGGCAGCGTTGATGGAAAACCTCGGCGGCAATTGCGTAGAGACGATGGCTGAAATCTTCGCGTCGATCACCCACGACCGTCCGACCTGCTTCCTCGCCTACACGATCAAGGGGTGGGGCACTCCGATTGCCGGGCACAAGGACAATCATGGCGGCCTGATGAACAAGGCCCAATTCGCCGATTGGCAGGCTCATATGGGCGTTCCGACAGGCGCTGAGTGGGAGCCCTTCGCAGCCGTTGATCATCCAGAAGATCTGCAGGCTTTTCTGCAAGACGTGCCGTTCTTTGCCCGCGGCACGCGCCGGTTTTCAGACGCCAAGCTGAATGTGCCGGACATCTCCCTCGACACGGCGAAGTCGACATCAACGCAGGCAGCGTTCGGCAAGATCCTCGATGATCTTTCCAAAGGTGACAGCGCGCTGGCAGAGCGGATCGTGACCACATCGCCGGATGTCACCGGGACCACAAGCCTCGGCGCCTGGGTCAACCGGCGCAAGCTCTTTGCACGCGCCGCGCAGGCTGATGCGTTCATTGAGCACCGGATCCCGTCAACGGCCAAATGGGAATTTACGCCGGACGGCCAGCACATTGAGCTTGGCATTGCCGAGATGAACCTGATGCTGCTCCTGGGCGCAGCAGGTCTATCCCATTCCTTGTTCGGCAAACGTCTCATTCCGATTGGGACCGTCTACGACCCCTTCGTCTGCCGCGGTCTCGATGCCTTGAACTACGCCTGCTATCAGGACGCCCGCTTCATTCTGGTTGGCACCCCCTCCGGCGTTACCCTGGCACCGGAAGGCGGCGCGCACCAGTCGGTCGGCACGCCCCTCATCGGCATGAGCCAGGATGGTCTGGCGGCCTTTGAACCGGCCTTTGCCGATGAGCTCGCCGTTATCATGCAATGGGCCTTCGAATACGTTCAGCGCGATGGCGATGGCCAACTGGACGAGCGCACATGGCTGCGCGATGAGACCGGAGGATCTGTCTATCTGCGTTTGACCACCAACCCGATCGAGCAACCGGGCAAGCGGGTCGATGAAGACTTCCGGCAAGGAGCCATTGATGGGGCCTACTGGCTGCGCAAGCCCGGGCCGAACTGCGATGTCGTCATTGCCTATCAGGGTGCTGTGGCGCCCGAAGCGATCCGTGCGGCCGGAATGATCGGTGAAGCGCGCCGGGACGTCGGCGTTCTCGCAATCACGTCAGCCGACCGGCTCAATGCCGGTTGGACTGCAGCCCAGCGCGCCCGGTCCCGCGGCAACAAATCGGCCACATCGCACATCGAAACCCTTATGTCCGGCCTGCCCCGGCACTGCAAGGTCATCACCGTGATCGACGGACATCCGGCGACGCTGTCCTGGATCGGGGCGGTGGGCGGTCACCAGACGATCCCGTTGGGCGTGGAGCACTTCGGCCAGACCGGCACCATAGGCGATCTCTACCGGCACCACGGTCTGGACGCGGCAGCCATTGTCGAAAAAGTGCAAGGCCTGACAGAAGGAAGACCGGCACCCGGCTACGGATTGGCTGCGGAATAGCCGCAGTCGTTCTGCCACCACAAAGGCTCTTAGTTTTCGTTTATCCCACGTTTAGCGTTTCAGATATCCCCTGAAACGCTGGCGTTATTCGGCAAAAATTGCCGAATCGCCTAACATGAACGCAAGGTGAATGCCGGATTCAGGGTGAGTATAGGTGCGTTCCGCCATTCTCCGTCCATACCGCAGCGCCCCAAAACCGGACCGGGGCCAGGACATGGGAACGGGGACTATGAACAAGTTTGCTTACGCAACCATCGCAGTGGCCGCAGTGCTCGGCGCCGGATTGACCTTCGAATTGGTGATGCCAACTCCGCAGGAAAGTGAATTGCGCCGGGTGGAATGCCAGGCCCTCACCATGTTCACACCTTCCCGCAGCAAAAGCGCCGATGAACTTTGCGAGAACTATGGTGGCGTTGCCCTGAAAGATGCAAAGCCAAGCAAAGAAGGGCTCGTGATTCTGGTGCGCAACCAGCCGGTTGGGGGGTTCGCGGGTAATCCGAAGGTCCAATAACGAATTTAAGACGCAGCTAGCGCTCCAGAAACGGATTGTGCAAAGGCTTCGACGTCTTCCTGGACATTATGAAGGGCGAGCGCCCCCAGCCGTTCCATCGGTTTAGCCGTCGCTTCAGCCACTTCTCGTGACATAACAACGGCATGGCCGCGGGTCTTGCCATACTCTCCGAGCCGGGCAGCGATATTGGCAGCGCTACCGATGACAGTGAAGTCGAGCCGCTCCCGCGACCCGACGTTGCCGTAAGTCACCTCACCATACGCAATGCCGATCGCAGAGGTGAGCGGATGATGGTCGGTTCCTGCGACATCGGCCAGTTTCTCGACAATCTGTTCCGCGCTTGCGACCGCTTGAGCGCAAGCCTTCTGATTGCCCTGACTGGCCGGAAAGATCGCCAGCACCGCATCCCCGATAAATTTCAGGACCTCACCTTCATGAGCATTCACCATGTCGGTGGCGACTTCAAAAAACCGGTTGAGCTCCTGCACATAAGCTTCCCGGCCAAGCTCTGTTTCAAGCCGGGTGGAATGCCGCAAGTCGCAAAACAGGATCGCCGCATCAATGACATCGCCGTCTCCGCGCCGGATCTCCCCGCCAAGAACGCGGGCCCCGGTTCTTTTGCCCAGATAAGTCTCAAGCAGAGAGGTCGCATTGGATGTGAGCGCAAAGACCTCAAACAAGCGGCTGATCAGCGCGGAGCATTCGAAAACCAGCCCGAGATTGGCTGTCGTAAAGCCGTTCGGGTGATCGCTGGCAAGGGTCAAAACATTGACGCGTCCGTCGGAAAACGGCAACGGCATGGCGACATAATCCGTCACACCTTGTTTGCGAAAATCCTCCATCACCGGGAAGCTGAACTCATCTGGGTTGGTGTCGAGCTTTTGCCGGATCCCTCCCAGCCCATCAGCCACATGCCGGAGCGGGCTTTCCTGAAAAATCGGGCTTTCCATGAGCTCATAGGAAGGCTGCCGGCTCTCGATCGTGTCCCCTTCCCGGTTCCAGATGATGTGACGGCCGGCTATCATGGGATGAAGCGACCAAACGAGAACACTCATTCGCCAGACTGCAACGCCATCAGCGACCAACCGCTTGCCCAGCGCAGCCAACAGTTCCTCAGGAGACTTGGCTGTCCAGGCCTCGCGCAAAAGCCAGTCTACCGTTGGGCCGGAAATATTGCCTCCAAGGATCGTATCAATCGCCGATCCGTTATGAGTCACGTGCAGCCCATCTGCCGGCATGAAAGCAAGACATCCGTCCACGGCCTGACCTTCAGGCAGGGCATTGGGATACCGCCAAGCCCCGTTTTCCAGAACGCGCGCGCCCACATGGACATGACTGTAAGACGCCGTACCCTTGAACGGGCAGAATGTCCTGTGCTCTGAGGCCGGCTCAAGTTTGGCGACAATGTCTTCTTCTGGAAAATAGACCACCGGCGGCAAACGCGTTTCATACATCACCCGGGCACGAGTGGAGCGCGCTAGAACTTCACCACCAAGTGACGCAACGGTTTCCCCAGCAAGTGGCTCCACCACTATGGTGTAGTCGTTCGACGTTAATTGCGGGCGCGCTGTCATGCCGGAAAGATAGAAACGCACCAGAGCAATGTCCAGCAATCCAGCGACGCGGGTCCGCAGGCAGGTTTGTTTCGGTTACTCAGCTGCAAAGAGCTTCGCAGTCATGGCAAGGCTCGCCCCGCACGGCTCTTCCGCTTCACCGCTGCTCTCTTCCCCGGCGCCTTCCTGTGGGCGCAAATTCACAAAATCATAGAGCTTACGATCAAGCAGATGCGATGGCCGGGTGTGGCCGAGCGCGCGGGCCATAACGCCCAGACGGCCCGGAGTTTCTCTTTCCCAGGCTTGGAGCATGCGTTTAACTTCCTCACGCTGCAGACCGTCTTGGGAGCCACATAAGTTGCATGGGATGATCGGAAATTCCATGCCGTCGGAAAACTTCTGGATGTCGCGCTCCGCCGCATAGGCAAGCGGGCGCAAAACCAGGAGATCGCCCTCGTCGTTGATCAGTTTAGGCGGCATCGAAGCCAGCCGCCCTCCATGAAACAGGTTCATGAAAAACGTTTCGAGAATATCGTCGCGGTGGTGACCGAGGACGATGGCCTCGCATCCCTGCTCCCGTGCCACTCGGTAAAGGATTCCCCTGCGCAAACGCGAGCACAGCGAACAATAGGTCCGGTGTTCCGGGATCTTGTCGGTGACAATGGAATAGGTGTCCTCGCGCACGATGATGTGCTCGATGCCGTTGTCTTCAAAGAACTTCGGCAGGACCTCTGGCGGAAAACCCGGCTGGGCCTGGTCGAGATTGCAGGCGACCAGATCTACCGGTAGCAGCCCGCGCCACTTCAGCTCGATCAAAACCGCCAGGAGCGTGTAGCTGTCCTTGCCACCAGACAGACAGACCAGCCACTTTGGCCGGCTGGTATCCGATGCCCCCTCCGGCACCATCCCGAAATCGCTGATGGCTTCGCGGGCCTGACGCAGAAGCCGCTTGCGCAGTTTCTTGAACTCAACACTCGACGGCGCTTTGCGCAAGAGCGCTGGAACGTCGATGTTCGTGCTGGCGGCAATGTCGTTCATGATCTGATGCCCTGGGACCCTGTCCGGAAACAATTGACGGCTGACATACCGGATTGCGGTCTCAAGGCCAAGAACTCTGGGCGGATTATTCCCCTCCATCATCGACCACCCCAGTCCTGAACCAATTTCTCGGTTGCCAGACCTGTCATAAATGGCTAATGACTTATATGTTATGTAATAACATTACATATCTTGTAAAAAGAGGTTTATCGTGAAGTTTCATTCGTCTGCAGGTCTTCTCCAAGCAACTGCTCTCAAGTTGGTTTTGGCTCTGGCTCTTTTCGCTGCTTCCCCTGTCGCAGCTAGCGAAAAGGCGCAATCAAAAGACCACACTCACAGTCACTCTCACGGGTCCCATTCCAAGAATTCAGAAATCTACAAAGGCTACTTTGAGGATGATCAGATTGAGAACCGGTCCCTCTCCGATTGGGCGGGAAACTGGCAATCGGTCTATCCGTATCTGACTGAAGGGACACTGGATCCGGTCATGGAACACAAGGCCGCACACGGCACAAAAACTGCCGGTGAGTACAAGGACTATTACCTGATCGGCTACAAGACCGACGTCGATTCCATAGAGATTGACGGGGATATCGTCCGCTTTGTCAAAGACAGCGGAACCGCTAGCGGCGCCTATACCTATGACGGCTACGAAATCCTGACCTACAAAAAGGGCAATCGTGGTGTTCGCTACATCTTCCAAAAAGTGTCAGGCGATGAAAGTGCGCCGGAGTACATCCAGTTCAGCGACCACAAAATTTCACCGGCAGCAGCAGATCACTACCACCTTTACTGGGGAAACGATCGGGCGGCCCTTTTGAACGAAGTGACCAACTGGCCAACCTACTATCCGGCTGAGATGACAGGTCAGCAGATCGTGGAAGAAATGGTGGCCCACTAAACCGCCGTTCCACGGCGCTCTCGAAAATACATCCCCGCCACCGTGGCGGGGATGTAACTGCATAAGGCCCAGCGCCAAAAGAAGGTCAAAAGTCCGGAATCTCAATCCCGTATTTGGCATAAATTTCGCCGAGAACACCGGAAGCCTTCAACCCACGCAAATAGATATTCAGTTGCGCAACGGAGATCGGCGCGTAGGGAAAAACGACGAATTGCCGATTGTAGGTGTGGTCCGGCTGGTCAGCGAATATCTGCAGTTTGGCGTAGACTTCTGGCTCGGATACCGAAACCCAATTGAGAAACGTTTCGCTCGCAATGCCTTTGTCAACGCGGCCATATTCGACGAGCTTGAGCACACCACTTTCATTACTGACAAGGCTTACATTCGGCATCGATCCGAGTTTTTCAGCATCAAAGTCTGAAAATGCATAGTGAAACCCCATCACCGCACCGATCTGCGCAGTGATCCCGTTTGTTTGGTTAGTGCCTTTCAGCTGAAAAAACAGATCCTTGCCATTGGTGAGATTGACACTTGGCTTACCACCACGCTGCGCCCATCCCCAAAGGACGTCATTGTAGGCGATAAGATGAAAATCATCTGTCTGATGAGTGGCAAGCAATCGCTTGGCTGGAACGAGGCTCGGGGTGAAAGTGAAGTCGTCCTGATGATCGTTGAGAGCGGCCAAAACATCGTAGATCAGACCACGTTCTTCGCTCCCGCTGAAGACCAGTGGGGGTTGAATCGATGTCAAACCAACATTGACAATGGTTCGTGCTGACAATTGCCCTGACCACAAGACAACTGCGATGAAAAGAAAGAAGCGAAATACCATTCAATGCCTCGTCCGGTGAAACCGAATGAAAATTCGCGGCCTGCTGCCATTGGGGATTAGGCCGCTCAATTCGGGCATCAGATTTTCTTTTTCAAGGAGAGCCGTCAAGGTCCGTAATCGAACGAATAAGTTTTCGCAAAACACGGCCCTACCGATCGGTACAAATCTATCGAACCGCCATGCTTTGGAAAACAATTATCCGCCACAAAGAAAAAGGGCTGCCCGAAAGCAGCCCTTAGGTGTTTTGTATTCGGCGCTAGGTTTAGCGCGAATAGAACTCGACCACCAGGTTCGGCTCCATCTGCACCGGGTACGGTACATCTGAGAAAGCCGGAACGCGGGAGTAAGTTGCAGTCATTTTTGCATGGTCTGCATCGACATAGTCCGGCACGTCACGCTCAGCGGACTGGACAGCTTCCAGAAGGATAGCGAGTTGCTTGGACCGTTCACGAACTTCAATCACGTCGCCCGGACGCAGCTGGTAGCTCGGGATGTTGACGCGCTTGCCGTTGACCTTGACGTGACCGTGGTTGATGAACTGACGGGCAGCGAAAACGGTCGGTACGAACTTCGCACGGTAAACGACTGCGTCGAGACGGCGCTCCAGCAGACCGATCAGGTTCTCAGAGGTATCGCCCTTCAGACGGGACGCTTCTGCATATACCTTGCGGAACTGTTTCTCGGAGATGTTGCCGTAGTAGCCTTTCAGCTTCTGCTTTGCGCGCAGCTGAACACCGAAGTCGGACAGCTTGCCTTTACGGCGCTGACCGTGCTGGCCTGGGCCGTACTCACGACGGTTGACCGGGCTCTTCGGACGGCCCCAGATGTTCTCGCCCATCCGGCGGTCGATTTTGTATTTAACGCTATGGCGCTTTGACATCGCGGTTTCCTTTAAACTTCGCGTTGTTTTTCTAACAAGGAAACGCGCCCTCCTTCTTCTGATCATGCGCAGCAGCGAGCGATCAGATCGACAGGGTTTCAACAGACGGCGCCGGCTGAAAACCCACGGGTGCGTAAACCGGCCAGATCAAATCCAGCCAGATCGCGCGGAGTTACCGGTTCGGCTATCAAAAGTCAATGCCACCTGCCTGTTCGCGGCGGATTTCTTTCAGTTTCTAGAATTTGCCGCCGGACAAAACCGGCAAAAACGGGCTTCAATCGGCTTGCTCACCAATCAGTGATGCCCATACGTAATTTTCATGTCAAAATTAATGAATACATTTAGAAAATTTTAATTGCAGTTTTTCACTATGCCCGCCAATCACAACCATAAGAATAATTGCCAGTGAAATCTGCAACTCGGCCCCTTTCAGGGCCTCATCGATTTTTCGTATTGTGAAGACATTAGTAGGTAGACATGTTCTCGCCCTCGCATTCCGAACCAGAGGATGATGGCCCTGAGCCGGTTCCCGGCCAGCCGGCCATCAAGCACATATTAGACAGCCTGGATTATGCCCTTCAGCCGATTGTTGATGTCGGGACCGGTGTTGTTTACGGCTACGAGGCGCAGATCCGCAATTGCAGCCGCGCTGGCGCCAGTTCTCCAGATGATCTTCTCAACCAGGCCCACGCACAAGGTTTTCTTCCGCACCTGGAAACCGCCCTCTTGCGCAAAGCCGCGACCAAATTCATGGCGCTACGGACCGCCAAGGGCACCAAACTCTTTTTTAAACTGGACGGCCGCGGTCTCGGTGAAAACGAAGACCCGCGCATGAACATGGACGCAATCCTGGTCGAATACGGATTGCAGAAAAGCCAGATATGCCTTGAGTTTTCTGGCCGCCATCAGGAAACCCTGAGTGATGTCTCCCACCATGCGCTGAGCGACCTGCGCCAATCAGGCTTCATGATTGCCCTGGATGATTTTGGCCGCGGGTCATCAGAACTCCGTCTTCTTCACGATATGTCTCCGGAATATGTCCGGATCGACCGGTTTTTCCTGAGCGGTATCGACAGCGATCCACGCAAGAAGCTCTTCGTCACAACAGTCGCAAATCTTGCCCACGTTTTAGGCGCCCGCGTCATCGCAGAATGCATTGAAACGGAACGCGAGTTCCGCGCCTGCCGGGATGCCGGTTGTGACCTGGTTCAGGGGTATTTTATTGCAAAGCCCTCGGCCGCCCCCGGATCAGCAAAGCTTTTCTACGATCACATCCGCGCCGACACGCCGAATGGAAAACGCAAGGAAGAGCAATGCCGGATACGCAATGAGCTGTTGGAGTTGCCAACCGTTCAATTCGATTCGTCCATGAACGATCTTCTGGATCTTTTTGTTCACAATCAGGATGCCAGCATCATTCCTGTTCTGGATCCCAACCAGGAACCGCGCGGCATTATCCATGAACGCGATTTGAAAGCTTATCTTTACGCCGGAGGGCCGGATGACGAAGACGCCAAGGCGGCGCTCGACTTTCCATTGCGGTCATTCGTGCGGGCCTGCCCGATCGCGGATATCGATTCCAATGCGGACATGCTGCTGGTGACGTTTGCCTCCTCGATCAACTCCGATGGCATCATCATCACGCAGAATTTCCGTTACACCGGGTTCCTCTCGGCAACCTCCCTTTTAAAGATCATTCACGAGAAGCGTCTGCAGGAGGCGCAAGATCAAAATCCTCTTACTGGCCTTCCCGGAAATGGCGCGGTGAGCCGGTTCATATCGAAATCTGCCTGCACGACGGCATCGGACCGGCACATTTGTTACATCGATTTCGACAACTTCAAGCCGTTCAACGATACGTACGGATACCGTCAGGGCGACCGCGCAATCATTCTGTTCAGTGAACTTCTGCAAAAACACGTAACCGGCAACAATTCGTTCCATGGGCATATCGGCGGCGACGATTTCATGGCTGGGTTCCTGACCGGCGATCAGATGGAAATCGCAACGAGAATGCGGGCTCTGCGACGCGCGTTCCGAACCGACGTTGAAAGCTTCTATCAGCCGGAACACCGCGAGCAGGGCTTCATGCGCGCGCAGGACCGCTATGGGACAATGCGGGACTTCCCGCTTCTGCAATGCTCGATCTCGATCCTCACCCTGCCAAAGGGAGTCCCGGCAAGCACCGGATTGATCACAGAAGAAATCGGTCAGCTGAAGGGTGCGGCCAAATCCACGGATGATGGCATCGCACTTAAAACCCTGGCAGCCTGAAACCGCAACCACGGCATTGATTACGCGCGGTCTTGCGCATGATCATTCGCCCGGCATAAGCGCCAGACCAAAACCGGCGAGAAGCCGCTCGATTGCAGGTTTCCGGGCCCCTGATGTCAAAATGGCAAGGTCGGCGGTTTTAGATGGGGCTGATGCCAGATCCGATCCCAGAACGCGTACCAACTGGCGCGCGATCGCCTCTGCCGGGTCCAGCCAGTCGACGGGCCAGGGTGCGACTTTCCGGAACCGGTTCGCCAGAAACGGATAATGGGTACAGGCCAGAACAACAATATCTGTCCGCTGGCCATTTTGCTCCAGAAAACAGTCCGAAATCTCCTGTCGCAGTGCCTCGTCAGACACCGGTTCACCGCGCAGATGCTGTTCGGCGAGTTCTGCCAGATTATCAGAGCCCACGAGCCTGACATGGCACTGCGCGGCAAAACTCTCAATCAACGAGCGGGTATAAGCCCGCCGAACCGTGCCAGGTGTCGCCAGCACCGAAATCAGACCCGAGGCCGTCCGCTCTGCTGCCGGTTTGATCGCCGGGACCGTTCCGATAAACGGCACATTTGGAAAAGCTATACGCAATGCCTCTCCACCAAGCGTGAAGGCGGTGTTGCACGCGATCACGACCGCCTTTGGATCATATTCCTCGATCAGCCTGGCAAATTGGTCCTGTAATCTGACAAGAAGTTCTGCTTCCGGCCAGCGACCAATTGGAAAAGCCGCATCGTCCGCCACATAAAGAAGGCGCTCATAGGGAAGCAGGTAACGTGCCTCACGAAGAACCGTGAGCCCGCCTAACCCTGAATCATAAAAGAGCACTGGCCGGACATCACCCACGGGCACTTCCTCAGGCTTCTGTCTCGTCGACGTCACGGGTTTTACGCGGACGTGTTTCCCGACGCTCCAGAGCAGCTATCACGCCCCGCAAGGTGCGGACTTCCTGTTCGCTGAGCTCAGCTTTTTGGAAGATATTGCGCAAGTTCCGCACCATATGCGGGCGGCGCTCCGGCGGACGGAAGAAACTCACTTCGTCAAGAGAGCCTTCCAGGTGTTCGAACATCCGCAAAATGTCGTCCTTGGACGCCGGCGGATGCTCTTTCTCTGACAACAAGAATGGCAATTCACCCTTGCTCGCTGTTTTCCGCCACTCATAGGCGCAGACGAGAACAGCCTGAGCAATGTTCAACGATGCAAAATCCGGGTCGACTGGCAAGGTAACGATTTCGTCGGCAAGCGCGACTTCCTCGTTGTTCAGCCCCCAGCGTTCACGACCGAACAAGTAGCCGACACCATGCTGGCGCTCACCAAGATCCACAGCCTTGACTGCTGCTTCATCCGGGCCGCGGACAGGTTTTGGCACCTCGCGCGAACGGGCTGTTGTTGCATAAACGAAATTCAGATCGGCAATCGCAGCTTCCGTGGTTTCGAAGACCTGAACCTTGTCGATCACATGGTCTGCCCGGCTGGCTGCAGCGCGCGCTTTTTCACTTGGCCAGCCATCGCGCGGATTGACGATCCGAAGGTCAACCAGGCCGAAATTGGCCATCGCCCGGGCGGCTGTTCCAATGTTTTCGCCCAGCTGTGGCTCACATAGGATCACAGCAGGCGGCCGCGCAGTAATTGCCCGCGCTTCATCTCTGATTTTTGCGTTTTTGCTCATGAAGCGGGATTTAGCCGAACGGCGGAAACTTTTAAAGCCCCTGCATTCCCAACCCGCACCGGAGTCAATCGGGGCCGCATTGAACGATGTCTTGAGATCTCTGGAAAACAAACTCCAAACAATCAACTCCGACACACCCAAATCAAGACACCTGATACGGGAGCCTTGGCAAATCTTCCAACCAAAAGCGGAAACAAACAAACAGGCAATAAAACAAAACCTCGTGTTTTTTGCTTTAGCTCAACACTCTCTTATTCTTCCTCTGAGAGAGTACGATCTGGTTCTATTAGCCATCAAAGAAGGATGCCATGCACCGTGCGGCAATCATTCCAGCTATAGTAATGGGGTTTGCGATTGGACTTGTGCCAATACCGGCAGCTTCTCAAGAGTGCCCCCGCGGCGGCACACTGATCGCTGGCGCAGGTGATTACCGGCCTTACAACATCGTCGAAGACGGAGAAGTCCGGGGCATGGACTTCGAGGTCATTGAGACAATCCTCGGCAAGCTCGGCTGTGATCTTGTGAAAGTACCCCTGCCCTGGACACGCCACCTAAATGCGCTGCGCAACGGCACGGTAGACATTGCCACACCCGTTACAAAGACACCTGAACGTGAGGCATTTGCACATTTCTCAGCGCCCTACATTCAAGCCGACGAAGTGCTGTTCGTGCGGGCAGAAAACGTTGATACCTATGAAAGCCTCGGCGACTTCTTCCAAAACGATAAACGGTTGGGTGTGGTTAGAGACTATGCTTATGGCGGTTCGTTCCCAGCACTGTCGGAAGCCTATCCGCATCTGATTGAGATGACGGACAGTCTGGAACTGAACCTCAAACAGCTTGAGCTCGGCCGGGTCGATGCGATTTTGGGGGAAACCTATGTCGTAACCTCGGAGATCCAGTCGCTCGGGCTTTCAGAGGTGATTAAAGCAACGAACGCGATTGTCGCTTCCGAGCCGAACTACATCATGTTCAGCAAGAAAAGCGTACCAACGGACTTCGTCGCCGCGTTTTCCAAAGAACTGGAAATCATGCAGGAGAGCGGTGAGTTCCATCGTATCACTGCCCGCTACAAGGACGGTGACGGCGCAATAAACTGATCAGATCGGGTGTGGAGCCGAACTGACCACCTGCGTCGGCGGCAGGTTTTATACCTCTTTCCGTAAACCACCTTAATTGCGTTTTTTGCCTCGTTTGCTAGAACACCCACGGCTTTTGCGGCCTTCGCCTTTATGAGGGCTGGCAATTGATTGCGTACAATTGTATACGCTCTTCGAACTCCGCCCGGAGGCGCCTCCCTGCCCCGGCAGATCCCGTTGGACCATCAGGAAACGTGAGCAACATGGCCGATATTATCTACACCAAGGTCGACGAAGCGCCGGAACTGGCATCAGCTTCCTTCCTTCCGATCATCCGCTCCTTCACCAAGGCCGCCGGCCTGACCATCGGCACCAAGGACATCTCCCTTGCCGGCCGGATCCTGGCAACGTTTCCGGATTTTCTAACCGATGAACAGAAGCAGTCGGACGATCTCGCGCTCCTTGGCGATATGGTGAAGCAGCCGGATGCTAACGTCATCAAGCTGCCGAACATCTCCGCCTCGCAGCCACAGCTGAATGCAGCTATCAAGGAACTGCAAGACCAGGGCTACAAGCTTCCGGATTACCCATCTGATCCGGCAAATGATGCAGAAAAAGACATCAAGGCCCGATACGACGGCATCAAGGGCTCTGCCGTGAACCCGGTGCTGCGCGAGGGTAACTCAGACCGCCGCGCACCGAAAGCAGTCAAGGAATACGCCAAGAAGAACCCGCACCGCATGGGCGCCTGGGCCTCTTCTTCCAAGACCCATGTTGCGACAATGGGCGAGAACGACTTCCGCACCAACGAGAAGTCCATCACTGTTTCCGCAGCTCAAGCTGGCACCGCCAAGATCGTTTTTGCCGGTAAGGATGGTTCCGAGACCGTTCTCAAAGGCGACTGGCCGCTGGAAGATGGCGATGTCATCGACGGCACCTACATGAGCGTCAAGGCGCTCAGCGCATTCCTGGAAAAGGAAATCCAGGACGCAAAGGATCAGGGCATCCTGTTCTCGCTGCACATGAAGGCGACCATGATGAAGGTCTCCGACCCGATCATCTTCGGTGTCTGCGTGAAGGCATTCCTGAAAGACGTTTTCGAGAAGCATGCGGCAACGTTCACTGAGCTCGGCGTCAACCCGGATCTCGGCATCGGCGACCTGGAAGCCAAGGTTGCCACGCTTCCGGCTGACAATGCCGCTGAAATCCAGGCCGATATCAAGGCTGCGCTCGACAACGGCCCGGCGATGTACATGGTGAACTCCGACAAGGGCATCACCAACCTGCACGTTTCTTCGGACGTCATCATTGATGCTTCCATGCCGGCTCTCATCCGCGCAGGCGGCAAGGGCTGGGGCCCGGACGGCAACGAAGGCGACGCCAAGTGCGTGATCCCGGACAGCTCCTACGCGGGTGTCTACTCCGCAGTGATCGACTTCTGTAAGGAAAACGGTGCCCTCGACCCGGCCAAGATGGGCACGGTGCCAAATGTCGGCCTGATGGCACAAAAGGCCGAGGAGTACGGCTCTCACCCGCAAACCTTCAAGGCACCAAGCGACGGTACCATCAAGGTGGTCAGTGCATCTGGCGAGACCTTGCTCGAACATGCTGTTGAAGGTGGTGACATCTGGCGCGCGTGCAGAACCAAAGACGCGCCGATCCGCGACTGGGTCAAGCTCGGCGTCAATCGCATGCGCCTGTCCGGTATGCCGGGCGTCTTCTGGCTGAACTCAGAACGCGCCCACGATGCGGAGCTGATCAAGAAGGTGGAAGCCTATCTGCCGGATCACGACACGTCGGGTCTCGACTACCGCATCCTGGCCCCGACTGAGGCTGCAAAATACTCCACCGAACGTATTGCCCGCGGTGAAGACACGATCTCCATCACCGGCAACGTACTGCGGGACTACCTGACCGATCTTTACCCGATCCTGGAAGTCGGCACGTCTGCAAAGATGCTCTCCATCGTTCCGCTCATGAACGGCGGCGGCCTGTTTGAGACAGGTGCTGGTGGCTCTGCGCCGAAACACGTTCAGCAGCTGCAGGAAGAAAACTACCTGCGCTGGGATTCTCTGGGTGAGTTCTGTGCGCTTGGCGCCTCTCTGGAGCACCTTGCAAACGTCAAAGGCAACGCCAAGGCCCAGGTTCTGGCTGATGCGCTCGACAAGGCAATCGAAGGCTTGCTCGACAACGACAAGTCACCGGCCCGGAAGGTTGGCGGCCTCGACAACCGCGGCAGCCACTTCTACATCGCGCTCTATTGGGCACAGGCTCTGGCCGCTCAGGATCAGGATGCAGACCTGAAGGCCCAGTTCGCTCCGATCGCCGAAGCCTTGTCCTCGAACGAAGACAAGATCGTAGGGGAACTCAACGGCGTCCAGGGCTCTCCTGCCGACACCGGCGGCTACTACCATGCCCCGCAGGCGAAAGTCGACGCGGTGATGCGCCCAAGCGCGACGCTGAACGGCATCATCGGCTGAAGCGAATAAGCCAAATTTAAGATACAAAAGGCGGTCGAAGTGGCTGCCTTTTTCTTTGCGTTCAAAGGATCCCGTATCACCTTCTGACAGCGCCTTTTCGATAGCGCCGAAAGAAAACCGCAGGGAGGATAAAATGAATGCTGCAGATCTGAAGATCATGAACGCGATGCCAGTGATCTTTTGGGCAAAAAACGAAGATGGGGTCTACATTTTCGGCAATGACACCATCAACCAATTCGGCGGCGGCGTTGTTGGCAAGACCGATCATGAACTCCCGTGGGCAGACACCGCGGATGAGCTCGTAGCCCATGACAAAAAGGTGCTTGCAGCGGGAAAACCTGGCTATATGCATGAATTCGTTCATAAGTCCTCCAAAGGTGAAGCGACCCTCAACGTATGCAAATGGCCAGGTGAACTTGACGGCGTTCGCTGCACCTTCGGTATTTCCTTCATCATCGAGGACTAACCTGCATCATGAACTGTACAGTCAAGGCGATCCTCTTTGACAAGGACGGCACATTGCTGGACTTTGATGCGACCTGGGCAACACCACAGGAACAGGCAGCTTCATTAGCGGCAAACGGCGACGAGCTCTTGTCGAAGCGTCTGCTGGTTGCCGGTGGGATGGATCAGGGGACACGGAAAACTGCGGCTGGCAGCCTGTTTGCTGCCGGCAACGCTCTGGAGATTGCAGAAGCTTTCATAAACGAAGGCGCCCCGCACACCCTTGAGCATCTGACATCGGTGTTGGACCGGATATTTCTGGAAGGGATGCAAAAGGCCAAACTGCTGCCGGAGCTCGAAACATCGCTCCGCGAACTGCACAACGCTGGATATATCCTGGGGGTTGCAAGCAGCGACAGTGAGGCGTCTATCGCCACCTTTCTGCGCGCCACCGGTGTTATAGACCTGTTTTCATTCATCGCCGGTTATGACAGCGGTCATGGGCACAAGCCCGGCCCCGGCATGGTCGAAGCGTTTTCCGGAACAACCGGCATCCCAGTCAACCAGATCGCGGTCGCCGGCGACAACACGCACGATCTGGAAATGGCGGAAAACGCCGGGGCTGGCTTGAAGATCGGTGTCCTATCCGGCACGGGAACCTCAGCCGACCTCAGTCCCCTCGCCGATCTCATCCTCGAAAGCTGTGCGGACCTCTCCGCGCAGGTGCTTGTCCGCCCGTGATCTCATACGGGCCGATGGTGAGCCCGTTGCCTAGTGCAGCACGGACGCAACTTCAGTTCTGACGGCACCGACGGACTGCGCCAGGATCATGGCGCGATATTCCGGAAAGGCGACCGCCGGGCTCCAAAGATACCCTTGTCCCAAAGTGCCGCCCCAAGCCTTCAGGTAGTCCTTTTGAAGCGGCGTCTCGATGCCTTCCGTCACTGTGTCAAGATTAAGCTGGTGGGCCATCAGGAAAATCAGTTCCACAATGGTCCGGCGATCCGCACATGTCGCAATATCCATGATGAAGGAGCGGTCGATCTTCAAAGTGTCGAAGGGCATGTTTGCCAGACTGCTGAGGCAGGAATACCCCGTCCCGAAATCATCAATTGCGAATTTGACACCTTGTTCCCGGATGGGGCGAATGCGATCCAGAACAGTGTCTGAGTAATCCATGAGGCTGGACTCGGTGATTTCCAATTCGACCTTTTCCGTCGAAACGCCACTTTCGCTGACGGTTCCAATTGTCTCTTCGATAAAGGTTTCTTCCTGAAATTGCGCCGGGGACACGTTCACAGCCACCGAGGTTTCTAGCCCTTCATTGTGGAGTTGCTTGGTATCTTTAAGCGCCCTTTGCAAGACGAACCGGCCAATGGGTGCAATCAACCCTCGTTCTTCAGCGATCGGAATGAACTTGGCCGGTGAGACATGACCGAGGACTTCATCATTCCACCGGAGCAAGGCTTCCGATCCTACGATCTTGCCATTTTCCGGGATGACCTTTGGCTGGTAAAAGACGTCAAGACCACCCGTATCAACCGCGTGCCGCAGACGATCGGCAATCAGTTCGCGCTCATTGGCCTGTGTTCTGAGCGCTTCACTGTAGGAAACCGCCCTGCCCCGGCTGGCCGACTTTGCCTGATACATCGCGAGATTGGCGTTCTTCATTACCTCTTCAGCAGTATCGCCTTGCTCCGGGTACGTCACAAAACCGGCACTTGCACTCACTGAAAGAGACATGCTCCCGATCTGGACCGGCCTGCTCAGAAGCCGGAGCACGGTTTCTGACACCTCGGTCAATTGGTCCGGATCTGTGAGACCGGGAAGGATCGCGACAAACTCGTCTCCGGAGAAACGGGCCAACGCAGGTGCATTCTTGGTGTGCGGATGGGCGACCTTGTCGAGCAACCTGCCCAGGCGTGCCGCAAGCTGCCGCATGACCTCATCACCAACACGGTGGCCATGCATATCGTTGATAAGCTTGAACCGATCAAAACCAACATAAAGAACTGCGCCTTCCGCACCCAGTTTGTGGTCGATCATCGTCGCGGCCAGCTTGTCCAACTTTGCGCGATTGGCCAGTCCCGTGATCGTGTCGGTATAAGCAAGCCGTTCGATCTCTACGATGTTGGATCGCTGGGTCTGGAGCATATGGCGAAATGCAGCTTGTAAATCTCCAACTTCCCCCGGCGCGTCAGTCTCAAGATCGCAGTCAAGATAGCCTTCGGTTGCCTCTTTCGCCGCTTGGGTAACCTCGCTGATCCCGGCGGTGGCTTTGTACATCAGCCAGCCAAGAGCCGGAATAAACGCAAATGCAACAACGCCCAATAGAGCGACCACCTGCCACAGCGTGTTGTAGAAGATGCCAGCAATCTCAGCCTTGGACACGCGGACGAGTACACTGCCAACAGCTGTTCCGTTCCGAAAAACAGGAAGAACGTAGTCGATCGAACCATCTGTTTCTTGCAGTTTGGCCTCACCTGTCAGCGCCGCGTTTAACGCGAGTTCGTTGAACTGGACTTCGCTTGTCGGCGCCGCCGACATGAAATCGCTGGCGAATTCCTGCCCAAACCGGCTGTAGGCCTTTGCTGCGGTCACGTGATCGTCTTTGGCGACTGCATTCAGCAGCCGCTCCATCTCACCGTAGTTTTTGTTTTCGATTTCACGAGCGGAAATATTTGCAACGAATTCCGCTTTTTGCCGTGCGTCTCGCTCAAGTCGTTCTGTTATGCCCGACACTTGAGAGTAATAGCTGATGCCTATGAAAAAGAAGGAAAATCCCAGGATTCCGCACACTGCATACAGTGTTGACCTGACAAACACCCGCCTCAGCACATTTTGGCCTGCCGCTATGAAACTCACCGGCATCCGCACCCCCAACAAAACTCAGCCGTTTTGGCATCTACGCGTTCTTGATGATCTCATCGGGATTAATTCAACAAATAATGAATATCGGCAGCAGAATGCACGCTTTTACGCTTTGTCATGAAGTATGCCGATGTCACTGGTTAGAAAAAGTTCGACACACCGCCCAACACTAGTTGTTTCGACAATGTCAACGCTACGGAAGAATCTTAAGATCTCTTTTTAGGACGAGGAAATGGCGCGCACGCTCTGACACCTGCACTTAATGCGATAAAACTACTACACTTGCCCCCACACGCTTCCACGCTTTTAAAAAACAAAATCTCCGAGAAATTTTCAGAAGAATTTGATCGAAGTTTCTCCTTGACCCTGCCTGATCCCTTTGCCATAACGATCACCCGAACCGTACCGTACGGTTCTTACAAAGATCACAGAGCCCCGCCCGTACCCAACAGTTGACTGAAGCCAAATGCCTGCCGCCAGTTTTGACATCGCCACTTCCCGCCCGGACGCTGCACCAGAGTTCTCGCCGCGCCAGCAAGTGGTCTTGCAACATGCGCTGACGCTTTTGGTTGAAGGCGGTGAAAAAGCCCTGACAACGGCCGGCCTTGCGCGTACGGCAAGCTGCTCTAAAGAGAGCCTTTACAAATGGTTCGGCGACCGGGATGGCTTGCTCGCAGCCGTCGTCGCCTATCAGGCGAGCCAGGTGCAGTTTCCTTCCGAAAGCGGTGCCACAGCTGATCCGGACACGTTCCGCGCCCACGTCACAGCTTTTGTCGAGGCCTTGCTCGCTGTCCTGTTTTCGGAAAGCTCATTGGCCCTGAACCGGCTTTCGATCGGACAATCGAACACCAACTCCAACCGTCTCGGCCAACTTTTGCTTGTCCGCGGCAAACACATGATTTCAGCCCGTGCGCGCAACATGCTTGAGACCGGTCGCCGCCATGGGCTCTTGAAATTCGACGATGCGGAGGACGCCTACCAGGTTCTCTACGGTCTGGCGATCCGCGATGTCCATATCCGTCTTCTTCTCGGCGAGACCGCAAGTGCAGCCGAGAAGGATCTGAAAAGCCAGGCAAAAACAGCCGTGGCCCGATTTTATCAACTGTTCGGGGCCTGATCCCCGGACGGAGGAAACAAAGAACATCAGGCCCGGATCAGATAAGACCCGGTCTTGATCATCATCTCAAGGAAAGGGAATTCCCATGCGTGTCTATTACGATCGTGATGCTGATCTAAACCTCATCAAGTCCAAGAAGGTTGCCGTCATCGGCTACGGCTCCCAAGGCCGGGCCCATGCCATGAACCTGAAGGACAGCGGCCAGAAGGAAATCGTTGTTGCCCTGCGCGCCGGTTCAACCACGGCACTGAAAGCAGAAGCTGATGGCTTCAAGGTCATGACGGTTGCAGAAGCTGCCGCATGGGCCGACTTGATGATGATGGCGACCCCGGATGAACTGCAGGCCGACATCTACAAGGACCACATCGCCGACAACATCCGCGACGGTGCTGCGATCGCTTTCGCCCATGGCCTGAATGTTCATTTCGGCCTGATTGAGCCGAAGTCCACGGTCGATGTCCTGATGGTTGCGCCGAAGGGCCCAGGCCACACAGTACGCGGCGAATACCAGAAAGGCGGCGGTGTCCCGTGCCTGATCGCCGTTCACCAGGATGCATCCGGCAACGCGCATGACCTTGGCCTGTCCTACGCCTGCGGTGTTGGCGGCGGCCGCTCCGGCATCATCGAAACAACCTTCAAGGAAGAGTGTGAAACCGACCTCTTCGGCGAACAGGCCGTTCTCTGTGGTGGTCTGGTTGAACTGATCCGCGCTGGTTTCGAAACTCTGGTTGAAGCTGGTTACGCCCCGGAAATGGCTTACTTCGAGTGCTTGCACGAAGTGAAGCTAATCGTCGACCTGATCTATGAAGGCGGCATCGCCAACATGAACTACTCCATCTCCAACACCGCTGAGTGGGGCGAATATGTCACCGGTCCGCGCATTGTAACGCCGGAAACCAAGGCGGAGATGAAGCGCGTTCTGGAAGACATCCAAAACGGCAAGTTTACCTCCGATTGGATGCAGGAGTACCGCGCTGGCGCTGCGAAGTTCAAGGCGACCCGCCGTTTGAACGACGCACACCAGATCGAAGAAGTTGGCGAAAAACTCCGCGGCATGATGCCCTGGATCAAGTCCAACGCGCTCGTGGATAAGACCAAAAACTAAGGCCCTGCCCGCGTTGGATTTGTCCATGATCGGAAAAACCTCAGCGTTCGCCAAAGGCGAAACGCGGGGGGGGCAAGTCCAACGCGCTCGGCGACAAGACCAAAAACCAAGGTCTACGTGACTGAGAATTCAAAAGCCCCGCTGGAAACGGCGGGGTTTTTCATTAAGCCCCCGGGAGACACGCACACTTCGGAGGTCTGCGCTGCAGACGTATTTTTGAGCTGTTGGCGTAAGAAAACGCTTTCACCGATTACACTTTGATGAAATTTTAGCGGGCAGAGATAATTGGCCGGAAACCCGCTCTGCCCTAGAGTAAGAACAAGCGCCTCGGATAAAAATCCCGGAGACCGATTTTTTATGACGCCATTGCCACTGTTTTCGGCAAACATGCTCCTGTTGTCGGTCTTCGCCATTTCTTTTTTGGCCATTTCCTTCAGTGCGCGTCCAAACACGCATTGGCGAAGCTGGGCGACTGCCAACGCATTGTCGGTCGGCGCCCTCGCAGCATTTGCAAGTCTTTCAGTCCTGCCGGTGATTGCGACTTACTTGCTGCCCAATGTTCTCCTGCTAACCGGGTTTGGATTTCACCTGCACGCTGCGCGCAGTCTCAAACAATCGGCCACCCCGTTCGGTCTCATGATCGCGCCCGTTGGCATCTACGTGATCATAGCCGCCCTGGCATACGTTTTTGAGGTGTATGCCCTCGCCTATATCGCTTCCAACCTGCTTTTTGCAGCGCTCTGTATCAGCGTTGCGGCAACCTATGGCTCAGCGGCGTTTCGCGGGCTCGTATCGAGCCTTGCACTGATCATCGCCTTCGGGTTGCTGGCCCTGGAGGCCGCTCTGCGAATTCTGCTTGGTGTCCTGGCTGATGGCCCATTCGGGCCCGGCATGATTGAAGACGGGACAGTCAATATTCATTTGATGATTTCGCTGATTTTCATCGCCATTTCCGGTGCGTTTTCTATGGCGATTTCATTTGAGCAGTTGGCGCGCAACAATCATGAAGACGCCCGGCGGGATCCATTGACCGGCACCTTTAACCGCCGGGAGTTCCTGCGGCGCCTGGAGACCCAACTCCAGCCTGCAACGGGAACACATTTTGGTCTGATACAGTTTGATTTGGACCATTTCAAACAGGTCAACGACCGGTTTGGCCATGTGGCCGGCGACGAAGCGTTGGTAAAGGTCTGCCAGGCGATCCGACATCATTTGCGCCGCAGCGATTGTTTCGCCCGCCTCGGCGGAGAGGAGTTCGGCCTCCTTCTTCCCAATGTTGGCCAGGAGGACGCAGTTATGATCGCAGAGCGGATCCGTAAACTGGTCGAAACCCAGTCTTACGAGTTTGCCCCGGACGGATTTCAAATCACTATCTCGGGTGGCATGTATCACGGGACCGGTGAAGGCCTGACACCAACAGATTTGTTCAAAATTGTCGACACCGGCTTGTACACATCAAAGAATGAGGGCCGCAATCGGATCACTATGGCCGTTCAAGAGACAGAAACGCCGAAATTCGCTGAGGAATTGGCGCAACTTGACAGCCTTAGCCCGCCGGAAAATGAGCTTCGATCAGCCGTGTGACCTCGGCATCGCGCGCAGCCTCGCTTTGACCGCCCATAACCACAACAATCAGCTGCTTGCCGCCGCGGCGCGCCGTTGCGACGAGATTGTAGCCGGACATGCGAATATAACCGGTTTTCAAACCATCGACGCCTTGGACCTTGCCCAGGAGATTGTTGGTCGCCCGGAATGACCGCCCGTTGTAGGTAAAAGACTGAGCCCGGTAATAACTCGCATATTGCGGAAACCTACGCTTGAGTGCGAGGCCAAGCTTTGCCATGTCCCGCGCTGTGGTTACTTGAGCTGGATCTGGAAGGCCGGTGGCATTGACAAAACGAGTGCGCGACAGGCCCAGCGCGCGGGCCTTTTGGGTCATCTCTCGCGCAAAAGCCGCCTCACTGCCAGCCAGGTTTTCAGCAACCGCCACGCCGACATCATTAGCCGACTTAACGGCCAGTGCGCGGGCCGCCTGCTCGACCGTAATCGTGCTGCCGGCCTTCAGGCCGATCTTGGCCGGCGGCTGGGACGCCGCCTTTGCAGACACATTCAATGGGCTCGACAACCGGTTTTCGCCGGAACTGACACTCTCGAACAGCATGTAAAGCGTCATCATTTTTGTGAGCGAGGCTGGAAAACGCGGGGCATCGGCGTTAACGGCATAGAGTTCCTGGCCCGTTGCGGCGTTCAGCACAAGGGCCGAAAAGCCCCGCTCCTGCGCGGTTGCCGGCGCATAGCTGACTACGGGCAAAGACGCAGTTTGAACCGCTGCAGCCTGACCGGAAGGTGCGCCAGACTGAGACGGCCCGCCCGCAGTTTGACAGGCGGCCAAAGATGCCGCCAGCACAACCGCCGGAAGACTGCGCCAAAAGCGCGAAGAACTCATAACGCCTATCAAATTCAACTCGGAGACCCCTAGGGTTTCAGCTTGTAACCCGTTTTAAAGATCCAATGAACAATCGCAAGGGAGACGCCCAAAAACAGAAGCGTCATGAAAAGCGAGAGCCAAAGAGAGACGTCGGCCTGACCGTAAAAACTCCACCGGAATCCTGAAATCAAATAGACGACCGGGTTGATCAACGTCACCTTCTGCCAGACCTCAGGCAGCATCGAGATCGAGTAAAAGCTCCCCCCCAGAAAGGCGAGCGGCGTCACGATCAAAAGCGGGACGAATTGCAGCTTCTCAAAATTGTCGGCCCAAATGCCGATGATGAAACCGAGCAGCGCAAACGTGATGGCCGTCAATAAAAAGAAGGCCGCCATCCAGAACGGATGCTGGATTTCAATGTCGACGAAAAAGTTGGCCGTGATCAGAATGATCAAACCAACAACAATCGATTTTGTTGCAGCGGCTCCGACATAGGCGATCGTTATTTCCAAAAATGAGATTGGTGCCGACAACACCTCGAAGATTGTGCCTGTAAACTGCGGGAAATAAATGCCGAAGGAGGCGTTCGACAGGCTCTGCGTCATCAAAGACAGCATGATCAGGCCCGGTACGATAAACGCGCCATACGAGACACCATCCACCTCGCTGATCCGGGACCCGATTGCTGCACCAAAGACAACAAAATAGAGAACCGTGGAGATCACCGGTGAGATGATCGACTGCATGATCGTGCGTTTGGTGCGCGCCATTTCGGCAAGGTAGATCGCTTTGACCGCTTCAAAATTCATCCGTGTAATCCTTGCTCAGCGGCAGAAAAATCGAGTTCCATTCGCCTCAGTCTCCCTTTTTCACAAGGTCGACGAAAATGTCCTCAAGCGAGGACTGATCGGTCTGAAGGTCATGGAAGAAAACACCAGCTTTAGAGAGATCCGTCAGCAAAGCGGTAATCCCGGTGCGCTCCCCCTGCGTGTCGTAGGTGTACGTCAAACTGTCGCCGTCCTCAGACAGTTTGAGATCGTATTTCTGCAGCTCCGGGGGAAGCTCTGTTACGGCGCAGCTGAGAGACAGGGTCAACTCCTTGCGGCCGAGCTTTTGCATGAGACGGTTCTTGTCTTCAACAAGGATGATTTCTCCCTTGTTGATGACGCCGACCCGGTCGGCCATTTCCTCAGCTTCTTCGATGTAGTGCGTGGTCAGAATGATCGTGACGCCCTTGTCCTTTAACTCGCCAACGATGCGCCACATGTCGTGACGCAGTTCCACATCCACCCCTGCTGTCGGCTCATCCAAGAACAGGATCTCCGGCTGATGAGCCAGAGCCTTGGCCACCAAAAGCCGTCGTTTCATGCCGCCGGAAAGAGCCATGATCGGGTTTTTGCGCTTATCCCAAAGCGTCAGGTCCTTAAGTATTTTCTCAACCAAGTCCGGGTTTGGTTTCAAACCAAACAGACCCCGGCTCAAGGCGACGGTATCACCTACAATTTCGAAGGGCGCTGTCGGCATCTCTTGGGGCACCAGACCAATCATTCGCCGCGCCGCACGGTAGTCCTTCAGTGCATCGTGCCCGCCAACGGTGATGCTCCCAGACGTCGGGCGGACGAGACCGCAGATTGTGCTGATCAAGGTTGTCTTGCCGGCACCGTTGGGACCGAGAAGCGCGAAAACCTCACCTTTCTCAATCTCAAGGGACACCGACTTCAGCGCCTGAAACCCGCCATCATAGGTTTTTTCCAGATCGTGGACGGAAAGGATCGGCGCCATGAAAATCTAACCAGTTTTTTGAAATGTATCAGACCGGCAGACTGCGGGTCGTTTGGGCGGGCACACTCGCATGTGGTCCAATCAACTGCAAGATACAAGGCTGGCTGCATCCTGACAGCCCCTGTCAGCAGATGGGAATTGATTGTTTCAAAAGTCGAAACGCTGCGTCCAACCGCTCCCCTATGGGCTTTCAAGGCAAATCCTCTATCTTGCAGCACAACATCCAATAACGTCTGGAACACGCCATGTCCGTTCGCCCCGTCACCCATATTGGTTCAACCCAGTCCACACTTGAAGGTGCTGGCGTCAAGCTGGAACGGGTGTTCGGTTTTCAAGATCCGGAGATGCTGGATCCGTTTCTGATGATGGACGATTTCCGCAACAATCGTCCTGAAGACTATCTCGCCGGATTTCCCTGGCACCCGCATCGGGGCATTGAAACGATCACATATGTGCTGAAAGGCACCGTGGAGCATGGCGACAGTCTGGGAAACACAGGCACACTTGGCGCAGGCTCTGTGCAATGGATGACGGCGGGCCGCGGGATCATGCACCAGGAGATGCCCAAGGGGGATGAGACCGGCAAGATGCACGGATTTCAACTCTGGGCCAACCTGCCCTCATCCCTGAAAATGACGGAACCGCGCTACCAGGATATCGAAGGCAAGGACGTCCCCGTCGTCGTGGATGATGACGGCACATCCGCACGTGTGATCATTGGGGAGTTCTGGGGCAAGAAGGGGCCTGTCGACGGAATCGCAGCCGACCCGCAGTATCTGGATATTCATGTTCCTGCGGGACGCAAAAAGCGTTTCAAAGTAGACACTTACAAGCAGACCTTCGCATACATCTTCGAGGGTTCAGGAAAGTTTGAAGGTGCTTCGGATCCATTTGGCGTGCTGACCGAAAAGGAGTTCGGGGGCGAAGAGCTCAAGATCCGCGACCAGACCGGAGACCGCACGCTGGTCATATTTGGTACAGGCGACGAGATCGTGGTTCATGCCGGTGAGAACGGGATCCGTTTTCTGCTGGTCTCGGGCGCCCCCATCAAGGAACCTGTCGCGTGGCACGGTCCGATCGTCATGAACACCCGTGAAGAACTGATGCAGGCGATCACGGAACTCCAGAACGGGACGTTCATCAGGTAGGTTATCAACCGCCTTGCAACTTTCACATACAATCACTACGGCTTTCTGATCATAACTGATTGGACAGCTATGCCGTTGAAACTCCGTGCCGCGACTGCAGACGATGCACCGGCTCTCACTCAGATCATGCACGATGCCAAGGCCTCATGGGGGTATCCCGAAGACCTGATGTGCCAGTGGCGTGAGCAGTGGCAAATCACATCGCAGATGATCACCGAGCAGGAGATGATTGTTGCCGAAGACGCCGGTCATGCGATCGCTTTTTCCGGACTAAGGCAAAACACGCCTCGATCCGTCAAGCTCGAGTATCTCTATGTTTCGCCAGGCGCTCAAAAGCAAGGCATAGGCACCCTGCTTCTCCAGCGCAGCGAAGATCGTGCCCGTCAAATTGGTTGTGACAAGGTCACTCTGCGGAGTGAGGTGAATGCAGGCGGTTTTTATGAGCGGAGACAGTACAAGACTGTCGGCCAGGAACCCAGCAAGATGGCACCTGGCCGGTTCATGCCCCTGATGGAAAAGACACTTGTGGGCAATGTAGTGCCGATTTCAGAGATCACGCTCTCGGTCTCATCAAACGCTTGGGATTTTGAAACGGGAAATGTCGCTGAAATAGCCGCACACTTTGCGGAGCAACAAAGGCGTATCCCGGAGTTGTGGAACGGCAGAACGCTCAAGCTTACCAGTCATTCATTTGACAATGGAGCCCTCACCGGTGTGTGCACGGAATGCTCTTATGCCGCGTTCCTGACTTGGCGGGACTGGGGCGCTCCGGATCTAACAACATTCAACCTCTTCGGCTCGGCAGTCATACGCTCATCGGACGGCGCACTCCTCTACGGGGTCATGTCCGCCCATACAGCAACCGCAGGTCAGATCTACCCACCTGGTGGCAACCTTGATCCGTCTGACGTCGGTCCGACAGGGCTGATTGACATCCAGGGGGCGATCGCGCGGGAACTGGAGGAAGAGACTGGGCTTCACCTGAATGATCTTGTGCCAGACGACTTGCTGATCGTTTTCGACGGTGCTCGTATCAGCGTTGCGCAAGTGTTCGACAGCGACCGGTCAGCCGAAGCGCTCCGTCATGACATCATCGCACATTCGATGGCCTCAGAGGAAAAGGAGCTTGCTGACATCCGCATCATCCGATCGGGACGAGACCTTACTGGTCCTAAGGTCGCCTCCTATGCGAGGGCGCTTGGAAACCACATCCTGCGCTAGATACTAACGCTGGAGCCATGGGAGATCCCGAAAAGGGCTTATCCGAGTGTATCAATTGAATGACTTTCAGCATTCAGCAACAGAAGAGGCTTACCCTTTGCAAACACCAACGCAAGAGCTCAATTGAATAAATCGCCGCCACGCCCGTGAAAGATGATCGCAAGCCCCCGACCAATCATCGATGCCGGTTATATCAATGCCGCAGTTGGTCAAATTGATATAGACCCCGACACTCTTGGTTCAAATGGCTGTTCATTGGTTCTCAAAATGAGAAGATCCAGCCAATCTGTGAAGAAGCGACGCCAACAATGAAAAATGGTAAAAACAGCGATAATACTATAGCGGTTGAGATCGCTGATCTCATTTTTGACAATATAGATTCTGTAAAGACGCATCTTAATCTGGACAGTTATGATACTACTGCAGTTGTCATGCGAATAACCGCTGCGTCTGATGGCGAAGGTGGTGTCTCTGAGGCCAAGTTGGCACAGCAATTAAACATTACCCGGCCGACCATGAACCGGATCATCCGCAGGTTGCTTGATACCCAGCACATCCTTGCAATTTCAGACACTTCGCCAAAGAAATACGTCTTCAATTTTGACTATGAACCAGCCCAATCAAAGACCGATTCAAAGCGCGCGAAGTTAAACTTTCAGCGTTCTGTAATAGATCGGTGTGTGGCAGCGCTCCTCGCGGTCTTCTGGTCATTTGAACGTTATCAATTTGAGAACGAAGACGAATAAGGCTTGAAGACCGAACAGCCGCTCAGTAGCATGACCGCATTGCTGATGATATTTCAGTAGAGCAGAGATGGGGAGCAATTTTTTGTTTCGGGCATACTATCTTCTGCTTGGGCCACTTTGAGACTTTTTGAATCAGTATGAAGATGGGCGGGTTGATTTCTACCGCTTATTGGCAGACTGGCAAAGAAACCTTTCGAAGGACTGCTTCTCCAAGAGCAGTCCTTTTTTTTGCTTGAACGGCTCTGCCACAGGTACCGCCCCACCAAAATCGAGCCTTCTGAAGATGTCATTGCAGACCAGATGTCTTACGTCCTTGGAGAGCTCTGATCTCCGCAAAGCGCTCATTCCGCAATTAGCGCAGCTATCCGCCAATCACAGCCATCAGCACCCGGCCACGCAAGAGTTTGTTCACCAACAATCGCGGCAAAGGTCTGGCGGGACTTGCGAAGAAATGTAAAAGTCCGCTCACCTTCGAACTAGAAACGCGTTCGATCTCCAGGGAGAACACTGCATGAGCCGCCGCTACGCGATCTTGGACGTCTTTACAAACAAGGCATTGGCTGGAAATCCGCTGGCCGTGGTGCTGGACAGTGAGGACTTGAGCGATGAGCAAATGCAAAAGATTGCCGGCGAGTTCAACCTGTCCGAAACTGTTTTTGTGTTCCCGCCTGAGAACCCTGGCCACTCTGCTTCCATGCGGATTTTCACACCAAAATGCGAGTTGCCCTTCGCAGGCCACCCAACTGTCGGCACGGCGATTTTGATGGCCGTTGAGCGCTTTGGCGACGTCTCCGGAGAGCAGGACGCAGTGGTCGTTCTGAAGCAAAAGATCGGTACAGTCCGCTGTGCCGTGATCTTGCGGGAAAACGCAACTGCATTCGCGGAGTTTGATGTGCCGGCGCTGCCGGAACCGGCAGGTCCGACGCAGAATATTGAACTCATCGCGGCCGCGCTCAATCTGGAGCCGTCAGACATCGGCTTTGAAAATCATGCTCCTTCCCGATTCAAGGTCGGTCCAGCCTTCAATTTCATCCCGGTCCGGGATTTGAATGCCCTGGCGCAGGCAAAGCCGGTCCCTGCAATGTGGAAGAAGGGCTTTGGCAATGACGAGCATAACGATGCCTACGTCTATTGCCGGGAAACCCGGTCTCATGACAGTGCGTTTCACGCCCGCTTGTTTGCACCTGACATGGGCATCATGGAAGACCCGGCGACCGGATCTGCCGCAGCCGCTTTTGCGGGCGTGATCCGGCATTATGATGGACTGACAGCTGGAACCCATCACATCCGGATCGAACAGGGCTTTGAGATGGGCCGCCCGTCGCTGATCGACCTGGAAATCGATATTGAAAACGGCGACATGCATGCCATCCGGGTTGGCGGACAAGCAACGCTGGTCGCCCGGGGCGAACTGTTTCTTTAGGCCGTTGCCAAAGGCCACCCGCCCGGCCATAGCTCTCATCTAATAAATCAAATAAAGCCCCGGCGCTGTCCGGGGCTTTTCGTTGTCGACCCTAAGCACCACATGCGGCCCTATCTGGCGAACCTGTATTCGCGTGGCCCACCATCCGTCGCGCCGTCGTACATGACAAGCAGGTCAAACGAGGCCGCGTTTTCCGCCAAAACAAGGACGGTCTCTGCTTTGTGGTCCTTATCTGGCATCTTTAGATCTGCCAGTTTCGAGAGGGTGAGGCTTGGGAACCGGAGATGGTGAAGCGCATAGTCCCCCTTCGATTGGACAGGGCCGGACAATACGATCAGACCGTCAGAAACGGCGGCGAGATCCCGGACCCCGGTTCCACTTCCGAGGGCCAACTCAATCACGTCCAAATCCGGTTTTGAGTTGGAAAACAGCGCATCGACATTGACGCTGCGCAGAAATGCACGGCCTTCGACGGAAGGACCGCGCAGGCCAATGTAAAGCCGGCCATCATGGTATGCGAGGCCTTCGATGTTGACACCGCCGCCGCCCTCACCGAGCGGCTTTTCGGCATACTGGCCAATAGGATCCGGTGCACCTTTCAAGATCGCTCTGAGCGCATCGGTCCGCTCGATGTCCGGGGCAACCTTCTTCTTGGAAAACTCGAACTCTGGAAACCCGGTCTCTTCATCAACCGAAAACCGGAATAGAAAGAAAGAGGAGGGATTGAACTCTGCTTTCTTGCGGCTCAGCCCATGCGATCCGACGATATAGAAATACCCGTCACCGTAAGCTGCGCCTTCTGCATCGATCTCGCCGGTTTTTGCGCCATTCAGCTCCTTTGGCAACAAACGCATGGATTTGCCCGGAATGATCCGGTTACCGTCTATGGTGAAAAACTGCGTTCGCTGCTTTTCATCCAGAGCGACCACACATACTGGTGGAGCGACTGGGGCGCAGGCAGCACCACTGATGCTCTTGCGCAGCTTCTTTTTGCCGTCGAACTCCGGTTTTACTAACCATTCTGCGACAAAGCCGACCTCATCTGCACTCGCAAGACCGTTCGGTACAAAGAGCAAGGCGACCGCTCCGGCCAAGGCATACATCAATGTTGCTGTCTTCCCGATCATTGCTCTGCCCCCAAAAGTGTTTCGGACTTCCGTTTTAACAAAACATCCGTCAAAGCCAGCCCGTTCCAACGACCAAAATGTGAACTCCAGAATTCTTTCTATCTTGATCAAACAGGGTAAGCTCCGCAAAAGCTGGTTGCATCAAAAACAATCCTGCCCTAAGAACTACGAAGATTAACGCACCAGTCACTCTTTGAGAGCAGACTTGGTGTCGTATTTTGGAACGACCAAAGGCCATAAGAAGACCCATGATCGCGCATCGCGACATTGCAGCATCTTCTATCGACGCGCAGATCCAGCAGCGCGGCGGCCTTCTCCTACTTGGCGATCTCCTCCTTCTTAGATGCCCCTGAGCGTCGGCTGTTCGCATGTTTTGAAGCGAACGGGCACTTAGGGGAGAAGTCTTAGAACCGCATCAGAAAATCCGGATCGCGCGCCCCACCCGATAGCTCAAAACGGCCCGATCCAGCTAAGGGACGAAACATCATGACTGCCACCTCCGAGAAGGATCAGATCCGCATCTTCGACACCACCTTGCGCGATGGAGAACAATCGCCTGGTGCGTCCATGACATTGGAAGAAAAGCTGCAAATTGCAGAAATTCTCGATGAAATGGGTGTCGACATTATCGAAGCCGGTTTCCCGATCGCCTCCAACGGTGACTTTGAAGCCGTACGTGAAATCGCCAAACGGTCCCAGAACTCAACCATCGCCGGTCTGGCCCGCGCTATTCACGCCGACATCGACCGGTGTGGCGAAGCTGTCAAATATGCGGGAAAGGGCCGGATCCATACATTCGTTTCCACCTCCCCGATCCATTTGCAGTTCCAAATGAACAAGAACCAGGAAGAGGTTCTGGAAATCATCACCGACACCGTTACCCGCTCACGCAATCTGATCGACGATGTCGAATGGTCGGCCATGGATGCGACTCGCACACCGATCGACTATCTGTGCCGTTGTGTGGAAGCCGCGATCAAATGCGGCGCGACCACGATCAATCTGCCGGATACCGTCGGTTATGCGACGCCGGATGAATACAAGGCGATGTTCGAGCAGATCATCGAGCGCGTCCCGAACTCCGATCAGGCCATCTTCTCCGTACACTGTCACGACGATCTGGGCCTGGCGGTTGCCAACTCCCTGGCTGGGGTTGCCGGCGGCGCACGGCAGATCGAGTGCACGATCAACGGCTTGGGCGAACGTGCGGGCAACGCGTCCCTGGAAGAAATTGTCATGGCGATCCGCACCCGCGGCGACATCCTGCCTTATGAGACTCAAATCGATCCGCAATTCCTGGTCCGCGCATCCAAAATGGTGGCTGGCGCATCCGGCTTTGCCGTTCAGTACAACAAGGCCATCGTTGGCAAGAACGCGTTTGCTCATGAGAGCGGCATTCACCAGGACGGCATGCTGAAAAACGCAGAAACCTACGAAATCATGCGTCCGGAAGATGTCGGCGTCAAAGCCACGTCTTTGGTCATGGGCAAGCACTCCGGCCGTCATGCGTTCCGTGACAAGCTGCGTGAGTTGGGCTTCGAGCTGGGTGACAATGCCCTGCAGGATGCCTTCCGCCGCTTCAAGGATTTGGCCGACCGCAAGAAGCATGTCTACGACGAAGACATCGAGGCGCTGGTCGAGGACGAAATCAACATCCTGGGCGAAAGCACCAAGGTTATCGCCTTGACGGTAATTGCCGGAACGGGCGGACCTCAGAAGGCGATCCTGACCATGGATGTCGACGGTCAGCATGTCACCAAAGAAGCGACCGGTGACGGCCCGGTCGATGCAACGTTCAACGCAATCAAGGCGATCTCGCCGCACGAGGCAACCTTGTCGCTCTACCAGGTGCACGCGGTGACTGAAGGCACAGATGCGCAGGCTGAAGTGTCAGTCCGCCTGGAAGCAGATGGCCGGATCGCGACGGGTAAGGGCGCGGATACAGACACGCTCGTCGCGTCTGCAAGGGCGTATGTCTCTGCCATGAACAAGTTGGCGCAGCGTCGGCAGGCGAGCAATCCAGGCGCTCTGCAGGCCGTCTGATCCGAAGGAACAGCAGGGTCATATCCCTGAAACCAAAAAAGCGGCGCCGGAAGGTGCCGCTTTTTTCGTGACGCACTGGATTGTGTGGACCTCAAGCGCTCATGAGGTAGGTCTGCATCGACGGGCTGAGCATTTGAAAAAGATCGGCCTGCATGCCGCCAATGGCCTTGCTCTCACGATGCGTGAAACCGGCGTCCAGGATAACCTGCCGCATGGCCCTGTTATCAACCCGTACGACGGATACAAGATGGGAGAAATAAGTTTCTCGGAAGAACCAGTCCGTCAGCGCTTTGCACAAACGTCGGGGCACATTCGATATCTTTCCGTGCGTGGACGGCAGGCAATAACCAAGACTGATTTCAGACGTCTCCGACAAGGGCGTGAACCCTGCCCAGCCCAGAAATTCCCCATCTTGTGCCTCAACCTTCCAACGGGAGACACCAAAGTCATCTTGTGACTGGAGCGCGGATTGAACAAATTTTTCGGCAGCCATGGCTTTGCAGGCATCACTGCCTTCCAGACATCCGTTACCGCCGCAATTCACCTGAAGTGATTTGATGAGGTCGGTGTCCGACAGGGACAGCGGAACAAGGCGAATGGTGTCGCATTCGAGAATTATCGTCTGCATATCATCCTCCCGGATACCGGCTTTGGAGTTATCCATGACGAGGGTTCGCTGCCTCGTTCCTTTTTACAGGGCTCATGTAACCCTGAATTGTGCCTTTCGCATGACAGACCAAAGTATAATGCGTAATTATCGATGAAAATATTCGTATTTACAACAAGTTAACGTGAAACTCACAGTGCACTGCACAAATTTCTGGTTTTACTCAGCGCGCAAAAATTCATCGGCAATTCGGGCAGTGTCAATTTCTTTTGACGGGTCAAGCCGTTGCCAGTCCGGCATCTGATTGCGAAACCAGGTTTCCTGACGTTTTGCGTACTGACGCGTTGCAACAACAAGCCGGTACTCTGTTTCCCCAATATCGCGGCTGCCTGTTAATAACCCCGCGATTTCCTTTACGCCAATGGCCCGCATGGCCGGCAATTTATATGACAACTCCCGCGCGAGCAGGGTTTTGACTTCTTTGATTCCCTCCGGGGTCAGCATGAGGCCGGCCCGTTTTTCAATCCTGTCGTGAAGCCATGGACGCGGCGGCGCAAGTACAAGGCGCAGGCACTGTTTGATGTCCAAAAGCGGTGGTGACTGCTGTTCGGTCTGGAGCTCCGCAAGCGGCCGGCCGGTGGTCAAAAGCACTTCGAGCGCCCGCGCCAAGCGCTGCGGATCATTGAGCCCTTCAGCGCCGTTGTGGTCGCCCGCCTCGGCCAATGCAGCCTTAAGCGCTGGAACGCCGCCGTCGTCCGCCAGAGAGCGGGCTTTTGTGCGCACGTCTTCCGGGATCTCGGGGAGCTCGGCAAAGCCCTCGGTTAATGCCTTGAAGTACAGCCCCGTTCCGCCAACAAGGACCGGGATCTGCCCGGCAGACCAGATCAGCTCCAGTTCGTCTGACATCCGGCGCAACCACGCGCCTGTCGAAAAAGCTTCCGACGATGGCAGGACCCCATAGAGGCGATGCGTGACCTCTGCCTCCTCGTTTTCAGATGGGCGCGCACTGACAAGGCGCAGATCCTCGTATAGCTGCATGGAATCGGCATTCACAACGACCCCATTGACCCGTTTTGCCAATTCAATAGCCAAGGCTGACTTGCCGCTGGCCGTTGGGCCCGCTATCAGAATGGCGCGCCGCTTGTGCGCACTGCCCGGCCCTGTTTCAAAGGATTTGTCCATGTCTCTCGTCGCTACCCTGGTGTCAAAGCCGACTGCCCCTGCCGTAGGCGTAGATTTGGCTCAAAGGGCGGCGGAGGCGTTAAAATCTGACACGCCGCCAACCACACTTAATCCCGGTGTAGCTGCGGATATCTTCTTTGATGGGGTCGACGCAAGGGCTGCGGATACAAAGCTGCGGGAAATCATAGCTGCCGCTCCAGTTGACGTGTTTGTTCAGCCAGTGGAAAGCCGCAAGAAGAAGCTGCTGATTGCGGATATGGACTCCACGATGATCCGCCAGGAATGCATCGATGAACTGGCAGCCGAGCTCGGCTTGAAAGAGAAAATATCCGAGATCACCGAGCGGGCCATGCGCGGTGAGATCGATTTCGAACCAGCCCTTCGTGAACGGGTGTCCCTCCTCAAGGGCTTGCCGCTTTCTGCCATCGATAGCGTTCTGAGCAATCGCATCACGCTCATGCCCGGTGGCCGAACGCTTGTGCAAACCATGAAAGCCAATGGGGCCTATTGTGCCTTGGTGTCAGGGGGCTTTACCCACTTCACAGGCACGATCGCCGCCATGATCGGCTTTGATGAAAACCAGGCCAACATCCTTCTGGAGGATGACGGAAAGCTGTCTGGCCTTGTCGCAGAGCCGATTCTTGGGCGCGATGCCAAGCGCGAGCGTCTGGAAGCGCTGGTCGCATACAAGGGACTGTCGTTCGATGACACGATTGCGGTCGGGGACGGTGCAAATGATCTTGCGATGATTGAGCGCGCAGGAGCCGGTGTCGCCTATCGGGCAAAACCGGCCGTTGCTGCTGCCGCCGACTTCCGCATCGACCACGGCGACCTCACCGCCCTCCTCTATTTCCAAGGATATGCGGATCAGGACTTTGTGCTGAGCTAAGAGCTTTCACAAAAGAAAAAAGGGCGCCCATCGGCGCCCTTTCGCTTCTACGTCAGAATCGAAAAGCCTAATTGTCCTCGATCCGAACCGGAACGAAACGAACATCGCCGGTCGGGTTGGACAGAAGCAGAAGCGCTGACCGGCGGCCGTCATCCTTCAGCTTTTGGATTTCCGCTTCGACGTCGGCGGGTGTCGACACAGCCTCCTGGGCGACCTCCTTGATGACATCGCCTGCCATCACCCGCTTTTCTTCTGCAGAAGACCCGGCCTCGACTTCGGTCACAACAACCCCGGTCACGTCTTCTTCGATGGAGAACTGCTGGCGCAAAGCGTCGTCCAGCTCCGCCAAGGTCATGCCAAGCACCTTGCTGGTTTCAGCCGGCTGATCCGGCTCCTGCTCTGCAGGCGTGCTTGCCTCGGTGACCTGGTTTTCTTCAAGACGCTCCAGGGTCACGCGGATCGTGACTTCCTCGCCTTTCCGAAGCACAACGACATCGACTTCTTTGCCAATCGCCGTTTCAGCAACCATCCGCGGCAGTTCCCGCATGGATTCAACGGTCTTGCCGTCAAACTTAATGATGACGTCTCCCGCCTCGATGTTGCCCTTGGCAGCCGGGCCATCATCGGTCACGCCGGCAACAAGCGCCCCAATCGCATCGTCCATACCAAGGCTCTCAGCGATTTCGTCCGTCACTTCCTGGATACGGACACCAAGCCAGCCACGGCGGGTTTCACCAAACTCGCGCAGCTGATCGATAACGCGGATGGCAGTCTTCGCCGGAATCGCAAAGCCAATGCCAATGGATCCGCCGGACGGCGAGATGATAGCCGTGTTGATGCCGATCACGTTGCCGTCCATATCAAACAGCGGGCCACCGGAGTTGCCGCGGTTGATGGAGGCGTCCGTTTGAATGAAGTTGTCATAAGGGCCCGCATTGATATCGCGGTTCCGGGCAGACACGATACCAACGGTGACCGTACCACCAAGGCCGAACGGGTTGCCGATCGCCATCACCCAGTCGCCGACACGAATACCGTCAGAATCGCCGAAACCGACCTCTTTCAGCGGGGTTTCCGGCTCCACCTTGAGAACGGCGATATCCGTTTTCTCATCTGTTCCAATCACTTCGGCACGCAGCTTGCTGCCGTCGTTGAAGTTTGCCGTAACTTCGTCGGCCCCTTCGATCACGTGGTTGTTTGTGATGATGATCCCGGCTTCACCGTCCAGAACAAAACCAGAGCCGAGGGACTGGACACGGCGTGGCTGGTCATCGTCGCGGTTCTGGCGGTTGAAGAATTCTTCAAAAAACTCCTGGAAAGGAGAGCCTTCGGGAACCTGCGGCATCGGAACAGAGCGCTGTCCCTGGACTGTTTGAGCCGTAGAAATGTTCACCACGGCATCTGCAAGGTTCTCGGCAAGATCTGCGACACTTTCAGGTCCATGGCCGTCATGCGCATGAGAGCCTTGGAAGGGGGTTACCGCAATCAAACCGCCGAGCATAATGCCCGCCGTTGCACAGACAACGCGCGGCATGCCTTGGCGTAATAGTTTCAGAGCCATAGGGCTTTATCCTCCATACCAGCCATCGTGACTGTCGTGAGAGTGCGAACGAGACTGGGCGATGCCCAGGATTTAGCAGACAATATAGAACGGGCGGGAGGTTTTGGCCCCTCCCGCCCTTAAACTTTTCGCTATCCGCGGATGATCCACACAAGAAATACGCCAATAACGGCCGCGCCTAGTCCCGCGGCGCGAAGCGTTTGGTCCGGCGTTTCCAGAGCACTGCGCATGACATTTTTCATGCCACCTGGCGCAATTGCGTACAGAACTCCTTCCAACACCAGGACCAAACCGATCGCCGTTAAAAGCTCATTCATTGCGCGGCGAGCGAGGGTGACCGGATATCTTCCACATCGTCAGATCCACCACCGCCGGCCGGAGCATTCACACCGGTCGGATCCTTGAAGAACCGGAAGAAGCTGGAATCCGGAGATAGGACCAGGCTCGTGTCGCCCGACTGCAGTCCTGCTTCATACGCCTGCATGGACCGGTAAAACGCGAAAAACTCAGGATCTGCACCGAAGGCTTCAGCAAAGATCCGGTTCCGCTCCGCATCGCCATCACCGCGAATGATTTCTGAATCACGGTTGGCTTCTGCAACAAGAACGGTTGCATCACGGTCGGCACGAGACCGGATACGGCGGGATTGCTCTTCACCCTGCGCGCGGATCTCTGTTGCTTCCCGCTGACGCTCGGTCTGCATCCGTGCGAAAATCGCCTGCGAGTTCGCATCCGGAAGGTCCGCACGGCGGATCTTCACGTCGACAACTTCAATGCCAAGCTCAGACGCCGCCTGGGAAACTTCCTGACGGATCTGTTCCATAAGGCCAGACCGGTCATCCCGGACGATGGCTTCGAAGGATGCTTTACCCAACTCGGAACGGAGCGAAGACTGAAGGAACGTTGACAGACGCTGGTTCGCCGTCGGGATGTTGTTCACGCGCTGATAGAACAGGACCGGGTTTGAAATCCGGTAGCGTGCGAAGGCATCCACGACGAGACGCTTCAGGTCAGCCGCAATCACTTCCTGCGGGCTCATGTTCAGATCGAGGATCCGCTTGTCGAGATAAACCACGTTCTGCACGAACGGGTATTTCAACTGCGGGCCCGGCTCCTGGATCACCCGGTCAACACGTCCGAGCTGCAGAACCAGTGCCTGCTGCGTCGGATTAACGACGAAGATCGAGGTGTAGAGCAGAAAGCCGATAACAACGACAACAATACCAAGAATACCGCTACGCATGATCAGTTACCTCCCGTACGGGTGGACTGGCCGGCGCCGCGACCGTTGAGGTCGTTCAGCGGCAGGAATGGCAGGACGCCAGATCCAGCGGAGTTGCTGTCGATGATGATCTTGTTGTTATCACCCAAGACTCTCTCCAGGGTTTCCAGGTACAGACGTTCGCGCGTCACATCAGGCGCATTTCTGTACTCTTCATAAATTTTGGTGAAACGCTGTGATTGACCGGTCGCTTCGGCGATTGCCTGCTCTTTGTAGGCATTCGCACGTTCCAGAATACGGGCAGCTTCACCGCGCGCTTCCGGAACCATCCGGTTGGCGTAGGCTTGCGCTTCGTTCTGGATCCGCTCCTGGTCAGCACGTGCGGCCTGAACATCACGGAACGCATCAATAACCTGCTGCGGCGGGTCAACCTTCTGCATCTGCACTTCGGTGATCTCGATACCGGCCTGGTAGGAGTCCAGCGTGCTTTGCATCAAGGTTGCAACGTCGTTCTGAATGGTCACGCGGTTCTGCGTCAGGATTGCGTCAATGTTGGATTCGCCAACGACCTCACGCATCGCGCTTTCCGCAACTGCCTTAACAGTGCCTTCCGGGTTCTGAATGTTGAACAGGAAGTTTGTGATGCCATCACGGGTGTTTTTGATACGCCACTGAACCTTGAAGCCGACATCAACGATGTTTTCGTCACCGGTTAGCATGAGGCTCTCTTCCGGAACATCGCGGGAGCGAACTGCGCCAGTGTTCGTGAAGAGCTCTTCAACACCAACGGTGGTTTCGCGCTGCTGCTCGACCTGCGGCTTGTAAACCTCACCGATCGGATAAGGCCAATTGTAGTGGAAACCGGTGCCTGTCTGGTCTGTGACCTTACCAAGCACAAGCTCAACACCGACCTCACCGCGACCTTCGTCAACGATGTAGACACCGGTTGCGAGCCAGCCAAGGACACCAAGGCCAATAACAATCAGAATGCCCAGGATGCCAAGACCACCGCCGCCACCTGGCAGGACGTTTTTCATGCGGTCCTGGGTGCGTTTCAGGAGTTCTTCAAGGTCGGGCGGATTGCCACCGCCGCCGCCACCGCCCCGATTGGGACCACCGCCCCACGGACCGTTGTTGTTTCCTCCACCGCCGCCCCATGGGCCGCCGTTGTTTCCACCACCCCAGGGGCCACCACCGCCACCTGACTGATTGCTCCAAGGCATCAAGACTTCCTTCTGTGAACTCCAGCCACGATACCCGCGGCTGGATTTGGGCTTTCGCCCGTTCTGACTCAACGTAGGTTATAGGGAGGTTACCTTGTGCTTTCAACGCAGCACCCGGCTTCCCACCATATGAACAACGTGATCTTCCCGGACCGCAGGTGGGCTATTTGCCGTCGATTTTCAAGCCCCATTAGGTATTGAACCGGACTTGAAAGGACATCAGCCGATTCTAAAGCGCCGCGATCATGTCGATGTGGGGAATATCGTCTTCCAAATAGACTTCGGAAACCGTCCGAAACCCAAGGGATGCATAGAATTTTTCAAGATGAGCCTGCGCGGAAAGGTGCACTTCTCCAGTTGGCGCAATTTGCCGCGCCTTTTCCATGCCCGCCAGCATCAAGTCGCGGCCAAGACCAAGGCCGCGATGGGACTGCGCCACAACGACACGGCCAATCCGGATCGCGCCATCGCCGCTCGATGACAATCGGATTGCGCCCGCGAGAGCGCCGGTTTCCGCATCCCGCAGGAAATAATGCTCTGTGTCCGGGTCTTTGCCATCGATCTCCGGAAAAAGGCAGTCCTGTTCCAGCATGAACACATCCTGCCGAAGCTTCAAAAGGTCATGCACGTCCCGCGGGCTCAAAGCGTCAAATGAATTCCAGGCGCCGTTAAGCTTATTCTTCAAAATTGTCTCCACAGATCGCGTGAGTGCTCATTTGCGCCGATAGGTTACAAATGTGAACGGTGCACTGTCTTTTTCCGTTTGCTCTCCGGATACGCGGGCAGTTTCCGACCAGATAGCCGTATCAATCTCAGGGAACCGCGTATCTCCGATGGGTTCAGCAACGACTTCGGTGATTTCCAGACGATTGGCCAGGTCCATCGCTTGCGCATAAATCTGACCACCGCCGATGATTGCAATCTCATCTACAGACGTGTCTGCGGCGATTTCACGCGCACGATCTATCGCGCTTTCAAGAGAGGTCGCCGCTTCTGCGCCGTCCGGCTTATACTCAGGATCTCGCGATATCACGATGTGCGGACGGCCGGGCAAAGGTTTCCCGCCAAAAGACAAAAATGTCTTCCGGCCCATGATAACCGGTTTGCCCAAGGTCATGCTCTTGAAGCGCTTGAGATCGGACGATAACCGCCAAGGCATATCATTGTCGGCGCCTATAATCCCGTTTTTGGCCACAGCAGCAATAACGACAGTTTCAGGCAAGACGCGCTCCCACTCGATTCTTTTGGTCAACCGGCTCGTAACACGGGTAACGGCCAGAAAACGAGCGCTTTCTAATCTAGGGCGCTTCAGCACGGCACGGGCTTGACCTTCCTGCAACTGGAAGCCCTATCATCTTTCTCTATTGTTCTAAAAGGTTCGGTCCATCGTCCGACGCAAGACAGGCCCCGCGGCTTCCTTGCTTGCACCTCTATGATCGAGAAAACAGCATGAATAGAAGACAGTTCCTCAAATCGGCATCTTCTGCTGCGGCTTTATTGAGCATGCCCCGATTTACAATGGCGGCGACTGATGATGGCTTCATTCAGCTGGAAGCCGTCAAAGGGCAAGGCCGACTTTACGGCGAAGATGGCGGCCTGTCCGATCTCTGGCTCTACAACGGGAAACTCCCCGGACCGGAAATCCGTGTAAAGCGCGGGGAGCGGGTCAAGGTTCGGTTCAAGAACAGCATTGACGAACCGACATCAGTCCATTGGCATGGTATCCGGATCGACAATGCCATGGATGGCGTTTCCGGGCTCACGCAGCCAGCTGTCCAGCCAGGTGAGACCTTCGACTACGATTTTGTCGCACCGGATGCCGGAACATACTGGTATCATGCCCATCACATGAGCTGGAACCAGGTGCCACGCGGGTTGGCCGGTCCTCTCATTATCGAAGAGGACGACAATCCCTTCGCGCCGGATGCCGACATCATCCTTTCGCTGTCCGATTGGCGATTGGACGATAATGGCCTGCTTGATACGGCAAGCTTCGGTGCCCGGCATGATTTCTCTCATGCTGGACGGCTTGGCAACTGGTTGACCATCAACGGCACATCGCTGCCCGACATCCCGGTTACAAAAGGCCGCTGGCATCGTATCCGCCTGATCAACACTTCAGCCTCTCGTGTCCTTGATCTGGCCCCGTCCCGTTTTGGCGCCAAGGTCATCGCACTGGACGGTCAAGGCTTCGACACAGCCAGAGACATTGACGGCGTGATACAGCTCGCGCCCGCCCAGCGCATAGATCTTGTGATGAAGCCAGACAGTGCAGGCCCGATCCCGTTTGAAATGATGACAGGCCAGCCTTTCACCTTTGCCAATTTCGTTGTGTCCGGTCAGACAGCAGAGCCGGAGGAACTCAGAGTTCCAGCGCCCAACTCTCTTCCCGAACCCGATCTTGCAAACGCCCGGTCTTTTCCGCTCGTCATGGCGGGCGGGGCCATGGGCCGGATGCAATCGGCCACAATGAACGGTCAGAAAATGTCCCTGCGGGAGTTGGTACAGGCTGGAAACTTCTGGGCGTTTAATGGCCAGGCGGGCATGGGCGACAAACCGCTTTTCTCAGCAAAACGCGGTGAGACAATCGTTTTGGAAAGCACCAACAACACCGCCTTTCCCCACGCGATCCATCTGCACGGCCATCATTTCCGGGTTCTGGAGCGCAACGGCGAGAAGCTGGCTCACCCAGACTGGCGCGACACGTTTACGACCCAGCGCGGCGAAACCGTGAAGATTGCGTTGGTCGCCGACAATCCCGGCAGATGGCTGGTTCACTGCCACATGCTTGGCCATGCGGCCTCCGGCATGATGGACTGGTTCGAGGTTGCGTAAGTCCGCCTCTGCAGTGGACCACGGTGCGAGACGGGTGGCGCGAGTGGGCTAAATGCGGCTATGTTGGCCGCATATCGATACTTGCACATCCAGATTGACTGCTTCTGTGACCACATCAATTTCAGTATTCCCGGCAACCCGCAGCGGTTCAGTTCTAGCTCGGTGCCCTTTTGACTGACCCGGATCAAACGCAGATTTTTCCGGCGGCGATGACAGACGATATTGTCGCTTCGTCTCGCGATGGCATCATCACCATTGATCCCCATGGGGTGCTGACATCGTTCAATCCCGGTGCTGAAGCAATCTTTGGGCTCATGGCAAACGACGTGGTTGGACTAACGGTTGCTGAGGTCTTCCTGCCGCTCGAAGATCTCGACGCTTTCACAGACTGTGTGCTTGAGGCCGTCCGGCAGCCGGACAAGGAACACGTTGCAACGATCAGCTTGGAACGGCCGGAGGGTGTGCTCCATCTCAGTGTCCGGACGGTTTTGCTTCACCGGAAAGGCTCCGATGAACGCATTGGGGTTCTGGTCATGCTCGCCGATGAAAGTGAGCGGGTGGAGCTTTTGACCCGAACGGCCGACCGCGAACGCGAGCGCGCATCAACGGGCCGTTTCATCGTTGCGATCCTGACGATTTTCAGTGTGTTCACCTTGCTTCTGGAGCCAATCCAGAAACTCGCACGAGCCCATTTTTACGATCTTGGCCCGGTGATCGCGCTCCTGACACTCGTTATCATCGCATTTTTCCTTGACCGCTGGTCCTCTCCGGAAAGCCGGACCCTGAAGCTCAATCTGCGCCCGGAAAAGCGCTACGTGGTTGAGAGTATTGTCTGGTCGCTGAGTTTCTGTGTCCTGATGACGCTCGGCAAACTGATCTTCATTTCACTCGCCCGCGAGGATGGTGCCACGCCACCTGAGCTCTTCAGTTTCCTGGTTCTGGACGATGGAACCCGGGTCCGGGAGCCCGGGCTGTTTCTCATCGCTTTGGCAATCTATCTGGTTTCGGTGCTGTTTCAGCAATTTGCGATCCGCTGCGCCATCCAGGCACCGCTCCAGAGTTTTCTTACCGGCGTGATCGGCCCGGCGGCCTGGGTGGCCAATCTGGTATCGACACTTCTGTTTGCGGTTCTTCATGCCCACCTAAACCCGCTCGTGTCGCTCGCTGTGATAGCCCCGTCGCTTCTTTGGGGCTGGTTGTTCATGCGCTCCGGCAGTGTCGTCCCTTCAATCATTTCCCACGCCATGATCGGTGTTTACGCGATCTTCATCTTGGGGATATTCGCTGGTCTGGACCAGGTATGAGCCGCAATCGGGATTTTTCATGATCAAGAACGCAGTAAAGGCCGGAAAACGGCCAAAGGTTTTGATCGTGAATGCCTATGTCGATCCGTGGCGGTCTGCGGCCCCCATGCGCTTGTTCATTCCGCGCGCGATGGCTCCCTATTATCTTGCCGGCCGGCTGGATAAATCCGGGGCGGACGTGCGTGTTTACGACGAGGTCTATCACGGGGCCCTGCTCAATCCCCGCCTGTTTGACTGGCCGGATATGGTGATACTGACCGGATTGACAGCTGCCTTCGACCGGGCCCGGCAATTGTCTGCCTATTTCAGAAATGCCCGGCCGGATGTCACGATCGCTATTGGCGGACCGATTGCCCGTGCCCTGCCCGCTTTGTGTGCCGACGTCTTTGACTATGTCTGTCAGGGCGATGTCGAGACCTTCGATGATTTGATTGACGAGACACTCGGGGCGGATTGCCGGGCAGAAAACCCTGCCCCCCGCTTTGATCTTGCAGGCTGGTCGTATGGCCTTGGATTTGTCGAGACGACGAAGAACTGCAATTTCAAGTGCGCCTTTTGCTCCCTCACCGGCGAAGGACGCGCTTATCAGTCTTATTCATCGGCCGAGGTCACCAGCCAGCTCGAGGCAGGCGGCGAAACTTCCATGCTGATGGTGCTGGACAACAATTTTTACGGCAACAACCGCGCGGATTTCGTGCGCCGGACGGAGCTCCTAGGCGACCACTGGCGGCGTGGCAGATACCGCGGATGGGGAGCATTGGTCACCGGTGATTTTTTCAAAAATCCTGAAAACCTGGTCATCCTCGCTGAAAATGGTTGTAAAGCCTTGTTTTCAGGCGTTGAATCTCTCGATCCCGCGGTCCTGAAAGCCTACAACAAAAAGCACAGCCTCTCGTCCGACCCGAGATCGCTGGCGCGGCTCTGCGCCGAGTACGGGATCCTGTTCGACTACGGCATGATGCTGGACTTTTCCCATCAGACGATTGCAGAGATCGACGGGCAGATCGACGGATTACTGGCCAGTCCGGAAACACCGCTGCCGGCGCTGATGTCCTTGACCATTCCGATCCTCGGCACGCCGCATTTTAATACTGCCGCCACTGAAGGGCGTTTGATGCCGAATGTGCGTTTGGCCGATATGGATGGTCAAAAACTGGTGGAGTGGCCGAAGGAACCGCTGGAAGAGGTTGTTCCGTATCTTGCAAACCTTCTGCAATTCAAAGGCAGGAAGCTCGCATTTTCCCGCCATGCGGCGCGCCATGCGTGGTCACGGCGGCAGTCGTTCGACACGCTGCAAACCTTGATCAGCATGCTCGGCCCGATTGTCCGGTATGCGGGCGGTGTCCGCATTGGAGATCACCGGCAATTGCGCCAGACGTTGCGCGAACCCAAACGCACCTTCAATGCGATGACAGATCCTCTGAGTGTCGCCTACCAGCCGGCGCACCGGATGGACGCAAAATTCGCTAAGGATTTCCAACCGCTGTTCCTGACCGACGCGAAGGGGCAGCTCACCCAGCCAATTGCCGACGCGACCCACCCGCCGCTACCACCGACAGCCCATGAATTGCTGAAAAGCGATGTGGCCTAAAGTGCAAATAGGCAGACGCAAACGTCAGGTGTCGTACTCGCTCAGATCCTGAGGCGCATGCAGCAGCGTGGTGTCATATTTCGGCAGATCGTCCGTCATCTGGAGCCAGGGTAGCTTGCTTTCGTAGTTCACATGAAATTCAGGTTTGAAGGTCTTAGGGTGCTCCAACGTCGCTGCGTAGAGATGCATGCCCCCTTTGTAGTGTTCGGCCTCGAAGGCCATAGGCGTTCCGCAAGTGTCGCAAAAGTGTCTGTAGACACCTTTTGAACTTTCCAGGGTTCTGGGTGTCGCGCCGGTCCACCTGAAATTCTTTGATGGCACGCCGAGCCACGCAACCACCGGTGCCGCGCAATTGCGGCGGCAATCATCACAGTGGCAATAGCAGCTCCAGGTAACTTCGCCGGTGAATTCCCAACTGGTCTTCTTGCAAAAGCAGTGCCCGCGCGTCGTCATGTCCCCTCCCGCATTCTCAGAACTTGGCTCGGTCTGCCAAGGCTCATCAAGTCTATCGCAGAATGGAAGGCAATTAGCGCCCACGAAAAGACAGGCGCTTTCGCCAATCCGGCATCTGGGGCATTCGGATCAGAATCTCGCCGTCGATCTCATACGGCAATCGGCGCGGCGATGTGCGGATGCGGGTTGTAGCCGGTCAGTTCAAAGTCTTCATACTTGAACGCAAAGAGATCTGTAACGGCGGGATTGATCTTCATTTCAGGCAGTGCACGCGGCGTTCTCGTGAGCTGTTCGCGCGCCTGATCGAAATGGTTGGAATAAAGGTGCGCATCACCAAGTGTGTGCACAAAGTCGCCAGGCTTAAGTCCCGTGACCTGTGCGATCATCATCGTCAGCAGGGCGTAGGATGCGATGTTGAACGGTACCCCGAGAAACACATCGGCTGAACGTTGATACAGCTGGCAGGAGAGCTTGCCATCGGCGACATAGAACTGAAAAAGTGCGTGGCACGGTGGGAGGGCCATCTCGTCTACCAGCGCCGGGTTCCAGGCAGAGACGATGAGCCGACGGCTTTCCGGGCTTTTACGGATCATCTCCAGAACGTTCGAGATCTGATCAATCGACTGTCCATCAGGAGCCGGCCAGGAGCGCCACTGGTAGCCATAGACCGGGCCCAGATCACCGTTTTCATCGGCCCAATCGTCCCAGATTTTGACACCGTTTTCCTTCAGGTAGGCAATGTTCGTATCACCGGCGACGAACCAAAGCAGCTCGTGAATGATCGAGCGCAAATGCAGCTTCTTAGTCGTGACCAGCGGAAACCCTTCCGACAGGTCAAACCGCATCTGGTGTCCAAAAATCGAACGTGTTCCGGTTCCCGTCCGGTCGCCCCGGTCGATGCCGTCTTCAAGGATCTTAGAAAGGAGATCGTGATATTGCTGCACGGCGGGCGCCCTTCGTCATACTGCCGGAAACGTATCGCTAACTTCGCAGATTCTGACGAAAACGCACCCCCTGCCCCGGACTTTCCCCAGCTCCGGCCACAAGGAATCCAGCTCAGGACGCGAGCCAATCTGTGGATGACCTAAGCCAACCAAGCACCGGCCCTTTGGCAAAGCCCTTTCAATTCAAACCGAAAGTGCCTATATCAGGGGTGCTGGTTCGCCAGCTATGGCAATAAATGGTCAGTGTAATAAACCTATCGGACCCGGGGGCGGTACCCGGCGCCTCCACCCAAGCCCATAAGGCTTAAACCTTTGAACCCATATGGGTTTCGGCGGGGGCGAAACAGGATCGACGAGGGCGTAAAGACTGTGCTTTTGCTCGGCATTGTACCACCGTTATCGGGCTATCTCAGTAGTTGCAAATGACAACACTGCTATGGACAACGCTGTAGCTGCGTAATGCGGTTCCGGTAGTCCACTAAGTCCTGTTGGTTAGCCCCTTCAGGCGGGGTTCGAAGGCACCTGGCAACAGAAGCCTTCACTTCACACTCTTCCCCCCAGCAAAGTGAAACATTGGCACTGCCTATCGCCGCCCACTCCATAAAGCGCTATCCTTGGAAAAGGGCCTTTCCTTTTTGAACCTTGCCCGTCAATGTGCTTTTCTGAGATGAAATTCAAAGCGAGATTCGACTGAACACGATGTCTGAAGACCTGTTGCGATACGATATCCTGATCCAGGATGCCCTGCGTGGTGCTGTGAAGAAAATCCTTGCGGAGGTTGGACGCACCGGTCTGCCCGGCGACCACCACTTCTACATCGCGTTTGAAACGACCGCACCGGGTGTGAAAATCTCCCAGCGTTTGAAAGAGCGCTACCCGCAGGAAATGACCATCGTCCTGCAGCACCAGTTCTGGGATCTGGCGATCGGCGAGCATGCCTTCGAGGTTGGTCTGTCCTTTGGCGGCGTCCCGGAAAAGCTGCTGGTGCCTTTCTCAGCAATCAAGGGCTTTTTTGATCCTTCGGTTCAATTCGCGCTAGAATTCGATCCTGGCAAGACAGCCGAGGAGCTCCCGGAAGACTTGCTGGAAGCGGTCGAAGAGCTTGCGAAGGCGGAACAGGAAACCACCGAAAAGCTGATCACAGCGGACAACAAGCAGGATGATGTTCCTGCGGTAGAGGCTGAGAAAAAAGCCAAAAAACCGGATCAAGACACGGAAGACAGTGACGGCGGCGGTGAGGTTGTCTCGCTGGATGCATTCCGGAAAAAAACCTGACCTTCAGGAAAAGGCCATGAGCGCCGAGATTGTCAATCTGCGCCAGGCGCGCAAGCAGAAGCAGCGGCAAACCAAGGAAAAAACCGCCGAAAGCAACCGCCAGAAGTTTGGCCGGACCAAAGCCGAACGCGATGCGGACCGCCGGCGCCGGGACATGCTTGAAAAGCAGGTCGATGGCCATAAGCTTGGCGGTCCGGCCCCAACGCCGCCCGGCGACGACTAAACCTTATGGCGCTCCAGAAAAGATCGGTTTCCCTACACGGCCACCGCACCAGTGTGGCTCTGGAAGCGGAGTTCTGGGCGGTCATCGACGCAGCCGTAAGAGCCGAACATCGCTCCCTTGCCAGCTTGATCGCAGAAATAGACGACACACGAGATCCGGACGATCCGCTGTCTTCTGCAATCCGCGTTTGGGTGCTCAAACGGACACAAACACGCGCCAATAAACAAGCTTAAATCAACACAGCAAAACTGGCGTCACTGACCAGCCGGGATACCGAACTGCCCGCTCAAAAGATCTTCGATGGTGATCGGGCCATCGAGAGGTGGGAGGTCCGAAGCGGGTTTGGTTTCAGGTGCCGCGGATGCGCCGGTAAGATCCAGATTGTCGTTCGACGCATCAAGCACCGCCCGGATCCGGTCGGTCAGCGGGATCGGGTCATCCGCTGGACCATTGGCAGGGCTGGCGGCAGTTGCTACAGGTTGAGTGTCAGGCACAGCCGGGGCCTGCTCGCTGTTCTGCGTTTGCTCCTGCTCCTGGCTCTCCTGCTCAAGCCGCTCCTGTTCCAAACGAAGACGTTCTTCTTCTGCCGCCTGTGCGGCTGCTTCTGCGGCAGCGGCGGCCTCAATCGCTTCCCGCTCACGCCGAACCTTTGCTTCGGACTGGCGCTTGAGTTCACGTGTCAGGCGGTCCCGCTCCAAAATTTCTGCCTGGAGGCGTTCCACCCGCTCCACTTCCTGCTCAAACGCGCGCAGCGTCAGATATGCCGTGAACGGTGTGATGTCGACACTGCGCGCCGGTGCCTCGACCGGCCCTTCGAACAGCAAGCCGATCTGGGGCTCGGCGCCGGTGACGGCATTTTCGCCCGGATCGACCTTGAGCGAGAAATCCGCATCGAGATCATAGGTGTTGAGATCGAGCTGCGCCGATCCAAAGACTTCGGCCTTTTCCGCATCAACCACAACGTTGCGGGCGGAAAGCCGACCGCCGACCAGCGTCAATGTTCCTTCCACCTTTTCAAAGGGCAAGCTTCCGGCAGACATATGGCTGAGGAAAACCTCTTCGATCTTGTCGTCCTGCAAGTCGAGACCGGCATCGACCGCTCGAGTTACCTGAAGAAAGGCCTGCGGGTTCAACCGCTGAACCGTACCGTCTTGAAGCGTAAAGGATCCCCCACCATTCAACCCTGCAACGATTGCCGCGATCGAACGGCCAATGCCCTCAAATTCGAGGTAAAGGTCGCCGGTCCCGGAGACAACCGCCCGTCCATCCGGGCGCCATGACAGCTGGCGAAGATCCGCGCCGGTCAGCTTCACCCGGCCAGATGCGGCCCCTTCTGCCTCCGAGCGGCGGAGCGACAGATTGCCGTCAAACTTGCCGCCTGCATAGGTGCCATTCAGACCATCAAGACGCAGAAGCAGCGGCGTTAATCGGAATTCGGCCCGTGCCGACTGAAGGGCCGTGTCTTCGTCGAGAAAAAGATCGTCAGCCCGAAGATCCAGCGTTACATCCAGATCATCCAGAAGCGGCGCACCAAAGAAGGCCGTTGGCCAAACGCTTGATCCATCACCGAGCGCGTACCACTGGTCCGGACCCAGCACCAATTCGCTCAAGGCGCGCAAATCCATCTGGCTGACGTTGAGCTCTCCATTGAAACGGCGGTTCCGCTCGCCTGGAACCGGTGTTAGATCGCCTTCCAGCCTGCCATCGAACCGGGTGTCCTGGAAGGTGCCACTGAACGACGGCACTGCCAGACTGGTGCCAACCCCTTCAACGGTCGCCGTTATAGTCGCAGGCAAGTCACCAGCCATGACTGGCAGGATACGGCCGGAAAGCAACGCGAGAGGTGTCAGGTCAGGCGTTTCCAGCGTCCCGATCAAGGCGTACGCGGCTTCCTCGTCTGCCTTGAGGGTCAGCGTTCCGTTGGTCTCTATCTTGGTGTCGCCGAGCCCAACAGTGCTGCGGACGTCAAGACCGTTGGCGGGCACGCCCGAGACTTCCGCCAATATGCGCGCTTCGCCGATCGCCTCAACCGGGAGAACATCAAGGCCGAGTTGCTGCAAAACCGCGCTTCCATCCGCCCCGGTCATGGACAGCGAGACGCCCACTTCGGCGTCGTGCCAAGCATCAATCCGACCCTCTAGATTGGACCGGACCGCAACTTCCGTCGCTCCGGCGGTGCCAGTTAATTCAACGGAAAGATCAGTGCCGTTAGCGCGTTCCGCAGCTTGCAGGGACGCATCGAACTGGGCAGGCACAAGGCTATCAGCGGCTTTCTCCAGCCGCTCAATGAGCGCCGAGTCTGGAATCACTCCCTTGACCAGAGCCATCAGGCCAGACAGATCCCTGGCATCAAGCGTCCCGGAAACGGCTCCGCTCGGAGCTGTCAGAAGATTGCGGACATCGCCTGTTACATCAATCCGGGCACCGGCAAGATCTGCAGCGAACAAACGATCGATACGCATGTTGCCATCCGCATACTCGGCCTCAAACGCCAGCCCTTCCCCGGCAACGCCTCGGCCCCGCACCTCACGCGCCTGCAAGCGCAACGACACATTGGTAGATCGGCTCTCATCAGATGATGCTTGCGCCGTCGCCCCGCGGAACGGCCGCATCAAAGCCGTCAAAGTCTCCATCTGATCGAGATCCAATGTATCTGCATCAAGAGACAGGGAAAACTCGGCATTGCCACCGCCCCGCGGTTCTCGGTACGCAAGCCCGCCGCGCGCTTCCGAGCCGGCAACTGTGAGACGCAAGTTATCAAGTGCAGCACCTGCCGGCATAAGGTTCAAACGTCCTTCAACCGTAACAGGCTCCAGAACCGCAGCGCCACTTTCCTGGCTCTGCCACCAGCTGAAAAAAGTCGCAGGCTGATCGGAACGGACCGACACGGCCCCCCGGTAGGTCAACGCCGGTTCAAGGCCGAGGTCCCCTTGTGTTGCAACCATGGTGCGGCCTGGCAAACGGCCAGCAAGCCGGGCAATCCGCCAGCCTCCCAGCATCGTTTCAAGATCAAGACGCACATTTTGAATGATGCCGCCCCCGGCAACAACAGCCGGGACATCCATCGACAAGGCACCGTCTATTGTCGGCAGTGGCACGGCCCTTAAAGCACTGACGAGCTGCTGCCCGGCAGCATTGATGTCGACTGGTGCTTGTGGACCGCCACCCAAGAGGCGATCCAGATCGACCTGTTTCGACTGGGCACGAACTTCAAAACGCCGGTCACCAGAATAAACCAGATCCGCCTCGCCCGTCATGCTGAGCCGTTTGTCTTCCGGTCCGAACCTGAATTCGAATTCGGGCACAGCCACTTCCGCAATATCAGCAGAGAACTGGCCATCAACCGACCAAGTGTTCGTATCGCCTTCGTCCAGCGCCACGGAGGTTATGTCGAACGCTCCGTCAAATCGGGGAGCGGCATCCGTCTCGCTCAAGGCGCCATCAAAACTGAACGTAACCGGTCGATCCGTGGGTATCACATCTCCTTTGAGGCGCAGGCTTTCATTGTCGCGGATGCGGCCTGAAGCAAGGCTGACCGTATAGGCGCTCCCGTTCAACGTCAGACTTCCATCGGCGCGGAAGGGGCCGGCCAGTGTGCGCGCGCTGACAGACAGATTTCCATTATCAAGACTGTGCGTCTCGCCCGTGCGGGCGTCGATTACTGAGATCGCCCCGTCGCGGATCGTTACTTTCTCAAGGGCCACGTCTTCGGGAGGCAGGTCTGCAAGGGCGCCGTCCGCCGTCACCGCGGTCAGCCAATCCAGCCGGCCCGCTTCATCCAGGGACAAGGTCAGGTGCGGCCGTTCCAGGGCCATGTCGACAACCCGGAACTCGCCTTTCAGAAGCGGCGGCAACTCAACACGCATGTCGAACCGGGAGACGACCAGCAGCGGGTCTTCCGCTTCACCGACACGGACATCGGAGAATCGAATATAGGGCGCAGGCAACAGGCGGAGATCCGCCTCCCCGAGAACGGTCACGCGGTGCCCAAGCACCCGGCTTGCGTAGGTTTCAAAGGTCGACCGGTAGATGGTCCAATCAATGAAAAACGGCCCCACCAGTGCTGTAATCAGCACCAGGACCACTGCAATCCCGAAAGTAATGTAAACCGAGTTCAGGCTGTATCTCCTTAAGGTTCAGCCAATCGCGCCAACTGATGTCCGGTTTTGTGCCTGTTTGTAAGGCCAATCCGGATTTGAAAACAGCCAGCCTCTTCCCCTGTTATTTATCCGATTCCCTACACTATCATGACTGCCGCACAACGTGATCTGCCAGAAACGCGTAAATTCGAGAATTACCTTTGTCCGGCAAGCCGCAGGCAGCCATTTTTGAAGCAGTTTCGGAGCCTCTGCAATTATGCACCAGAGCTTTATGGCAAGATCTTGCCCGGGTTCATGATGTTGTCCGGATCAAGAGCCTGTTTGATCGCCTTCATGAGGCCCAGCCCGTTGCCATGTTCGCGCTCCATGTATTTGCGCTTGCCCTGACCGACCCCGTGTTCGCCGGTGCAGGTACCGCCCATGTCAATAGCCCGCAAGGACAGCCGTTCAACGAACGCCTTCGCACCACGCACTGCCTCTGCATCCTCCATATCAACGAGAACTTGAACGTGGAAATTGCCGTCCCCGACATGACCGACGATCGGGGCGAGCAAGCCTTCCGCCTGAATGTCGTCCGCAGTTGCCTGAACGCAGTCCGCCAGCCGGGAAATCGGGACACAGACATCCGTGACCATGATATCTGCATCCGGCTTGAGCGATTTACCAGCCCAATAGGCATCGTGCCGTGCCGTCCAAAGGCGGGTGCGTTCTTCGGCCGCCGTTGCCCATTTAAACGGCCCGCCGCCGAGCTCTTCTGCAATGGCGGAGAACATTTCCGACTGTTCATTCACGCCCGCTTCGGAGCCGTGAAACTCCAGGAAAAGCGTTGGCGTTTCGGCCAGATCCAGCTTTGAATAATTGTTGCAGGCCCGCACCTGCAAACTGTCCAGCAGCTCGATCCGGGCAACCGGCAAACCCATCTGGATCGTGCTGATGACAGCGTTACACGCCGCCTGCACATCCGGGAACGGGCAAACGCCGCCAGAAATCGCTTCCGGCTGACCGTGAAGGCGCAAGGTGATTTCCGTGATGATGCCGAGCGTGCCTTCCGATCCGACCATCAACCGGGTCAGGTCGTATCCCGCCGAGGACTTTTTCGCCCTTCCGCCCGTATGGACGATCGACCCATCCGGCATCACAACGGTCAGCGCAACCACGGCATCCTTCATCGTGCCGTAGCGCACGGCGTTGGTACCGGACGCCCGGGTCGCCACCATGCCGCCAATGCTGGCGTCCGCGCCCGGATCAATCGGGAAAAACAGACCTGTGTCCCGAAGGTAGCTGTTCAGCTGCTTTCGGGTCACACCAGCTTCAACGACGCAATCCAGATCTTCCGGATGTACGTCCAGAATACGGTTCATTTGGCTGACATCGATGGAGATCCCCCCATATGGGGCATTCACGTGTCCCTCCAGCGAGGTCCCAGTCCCAAAGGGAATGACCGGCACCTTGGCTGCCGCGCAAAGTTTGACGATGTCGGAGACTTCTTCTGTTGTCTGCGCAAACACAACGGCATCCGGCGGCTGAGTCTCGATCCAGGTAGTGGTGTGCCCATGTTGCTCGCGAAGCGCTGCGGAGGTTGCACACCGTTCGCCAAAGCGGTCCTTCAGTGCCGAGACGAGTCCCTCGACCCCGGCACTCTCGGTTGAACTTTCAAGTGTTTGGGCCGCTCCCGCCAATTCCGGCATTGTCATTTTCTCCGTGGACATGTCTTTTGTTCGTGCTTTTTCATCGCCTATGTTAGCTGCACCTTACAGCAAAAAACCACTGGTCAACGGTCTGAAAATGCCGCAGGCCGATCATATTTGGAGGAGTTTTTCATGCCGATTGCCTGGAAGCCGGAGCCGGTGCGGTGCGATGTGATGACCGTTAAGGACGAATGGATCGACTATAACGGTCATTTGAACATGGCCTACTACAACGTCCTCCTGGATAAGGCCTGCGATCAGGTGTTCGAACAGCTTGGCCTTGGCCCGGAGTATGTGAAGGAGCGCAATGCCTCGTTCTTCACCGCAGAGGCCCATGTTTGCTACGTCCGGGAACTCAGTGCCGGAATGCCCGTGATCGTCTCTCTGCAGCTGATCGATTTCGATGAAAAACGGGCTCATTTTTACGAGGAAATGCATCACGCTGAAGAAGGCTGGCTCTCCGCGACATCCGAACAGCTCTGTCTGCATGTGGACATGGGGGCCCGGAAGGTCGCGCCATGGCCGGAAGACATCACGGCAAACCTGCAAGCGCTTGCAGACGCGCACAGCTCGTTGCCCCGTCCGGAGCGGGTCGGACGGCATATTGAGATCAAAAAGAAGAACTAGAACGTAAATTTCAGCACAAATTGCAGTGATTTAGGTCGTTTATCGGTCAACTTGACCTGTATTTTGCGCACGACTCGAGCGACACTGACAAACGTAAAGAGTAATGTGCCGTTTCGCCAGCGGACCGACAGAATGCGCAAGATACTAGACGCCGCGAGCCACCTGCCCGACATCCTGATCAGCTGGATCACGCCCAACGTGCGCCAGTACCGATCCAGCCGTCTGCATATCGTCTGGTTGCTTGCACTTATCGTCGGCGTTCTCGTTGCGATTGCCGCCATCATCTTTCGGACCCTGATCGGGCTGATCCAATTGCCCTGGCTGGGAACGGCCACCGAACTCACAATGGAGGCCGCGGCGGCTCAGCCCTGGTGGGTCATCTTGGCGGCCCCCACCATTGGCGGCCTCATTGTCGGCTGGATCCTGCAGAAATATCACCCGTATCAGCGAGCCGGCGGTGTGGCGGACGTCATTGAAGCGCGCGCCTATGGCGGCCGGGGCTTGCCGCTGAAAGCCGGGCTGTGGTCCGGTCTGGTAACCGCGATCTCGCTCGGTGCCGGCGCGAGTGCCGGACGTGAAGGACCCGTTGTCCACCTGGGCGCCACGATTGGCGCTGCCATATGTTCGAAGTTCTCGCTGCCCGACTCTGCCCGGCGCGTCCTTTTGGGCTGCGCTGTTGCCAGTGCGGTCTCCGCCTCGTTCAACGCGCCGATCGCAGGCGTCCTCTTTGCGCATGAAGTGATCCTCGGCCACTACGCCGTTTCCGCGTTCGTGCCAATTGTTCTGGCATCGGTCATGGGCACATTGATCGTGCGCTGGTGGTTCGGTGATGTCGCCGCCTTCGTGATCCCGCAATATGAGATCACGTCTTATCTTGAGATCCCGGCCTTCGCGCTTTTGGGGCTCACATGTGCGGCTGTGGCCATCATTTTCCAGTTCGCGCTGATTGGGACGGACTGGACTGCCCGCAACATCACCATGCCGCTCTGGCTTCGCCCGGTTCTGGGCGGTCTTGCCGTCGGCACGATGGGGATCTTTGTTCCCGGCATCCTAGGTGTCGGGTATGAAGCCACCGACCTTGCGCTGAAGCACGAATTGCCGCTTCAGACAATGCTGATCCTGCTGGTGGCCAAAACCGCGGCAACGGCTATCACCCTCGCCTCGCGGTTTGGCGGCGGAATTTTCTCGCCGGCGCTTTATCTTGGCGCCATGACCGGCGGTGCCTTCGGCTTGATTGCGGCATCAGTGTTCCCGGAAATGGCCTCAAGCCACGGGCTTTATGCGATCCTTGGCATGGGCGCAGTGGCAGCGGCGGTTCTCGGCGCACCAGTCTCCACGACGATGATCGTTTTTGAGCTGACCGGCGGCTATGCCCTTTCAATTGCGCTGCTTCTGTCTGTCTCCATAGCAACCGGGCTGACACAGGCCGTGCATGGCAAGTCCTATTTCCATTGGCAGCTCGGCATGCGCGGGTGTTTCGTCAATGAGGGGGCGCACCGTCTCCTCAGCGAGACTGTGAAGGTGCGCGACTTCATGGATCCGCCCCCGGAAAACGAAGACCCGGACGCCCTCAAATTCGATCCCGGCTCCGACGGCCCTTATCTGCATGACACGGACAGTCTTGAAAGCGCGCTGAAGAGTTTCGACGCCTGCGGAAAGTCATCCCTGCCCGTGGTGCGCAAGGGAAATGCCACGCGGATCATCGGCACAGCCCGCCATGTCCGGGGTCTGCGCTACTTCAACGCCGCCTTGATAAAGGCGACGAAGGAAGAACATGTTTGATCGGAGATCAGCATCCGAAACAACCGGACCCGTCCGTCACTGCCGGTATACAATTGATCACTACGTTTCATAGCGAAGCTTATAGTCAGACAAAACTTGCGTGCCAGCGTCACATTGTATACATACGCACACAATATTTATTGCGTGTGAGAGAGCCGCGAAAAGGCTGTTTCGGACCGTCCCCTTCCTGACCTGACAAGAGGCCGACATTCCATGACCAAGATCAAGGTAGACAATCCGGTTGTTGAGCTCGATGGCGATGAGATGACCCGGATCATCTGGGCTTTCATCAAGGAAAAGCTGATCCACCCTTATCTGGATATTGATCTGCACTACTATGATCTGTCGATCCAGAAGCGCGACGAGACCGACGATCAGATCACCGTCGATGCGGCCAACGCCATCAAGGAACACGGGGTCGGCATAAAATGCGCCACCATCACCCCGGATGAAGCCCGCGTTGAGGAATTCGGCCTGAAGCGCATGTACCGGTCGCCGAACGGCACGATCCGGAACATTTTGGGCGGCGTGATCTTCCGCGAGCCGATCATCATGCAGAACGTGCCCCGCCTCGTGCCGGGCTGGACCCAGCCGATCATCGTCGGACGCCACGCGTTTGGCGATCAGTACCGCGCCACGGATTTCACCTTCCCCGGCAAGGGCAAGCTAACCATCAAGTTTGTTGGCGAGGATGGCACCGAGATCGAACGCGAAGTCTTTGACGCGCCCTCCTCCGGTGTTGCGATGGCGATGTACAATCTTGATGACTCCATCCGCGACTTTGCCCGCGCTTCTCTGAATTATGCGCTGGGCCGGAAGGTGCCGTGTTACCTCTCCACCAAAAACACCATCCTGAAAGCCTATGACGGCCGCTTCAAGGATCTGTTCCAGGAAATCTACGAGGCTGAGTTCAAGGACAAGTTCGCCGAGGCCGAGATCTGGTATGAGCATCGGCTGATCGACGACATGGTTGCAAGCGCCCTAAAGTGGTCCGGCGGATATGTCTGGGCCTGCAAGAACTATGACGGGGATGTTCAGTCCGACACGGTGGCCCAGGGCTTCGGCTCGCTCGGTCTGATGACGTCGGTTCTGATGACCCCGGACGGCAAGACGGTGGAGGCCGAAGCCGCCCATGGCACGGTCACCCGTCATTACCGTCAGCACGAGAAGGGCGAGAGCACATCGACCAACTCGATTGCCTCGATCTTTGCGTGGACCCGAGGGCTTGCGCACCGGGCAAAACTGGATGGCAATGACAAGCTGGCCCGTTTTGCCAAGACGCTGGAGACCGTCTGCATCAAGACCGTTGAAAGCGGCTACATGACCAAGGACCTGGCGTTGCTGGTCGGCCCGGACCAGGGCTGGCTGACCACCACAGGCTTCCTCGACAAGATCGACGAGAACCTGCAAAAGGCGATGGCAGATCTTTAAAGGCCGGCTCCGGCGGCGGGACACACCCGAAGCCGGGGCTTCCTTGCTTTCACAGTGAAACGCCTGCTTCGTCTATTTCGCCTGCATCTTGGAAACCATTTTCAGGACGGCCCGGCGCGGCAGGAGCGGGATCACCCAATTGAGCGAAAAGTCGAGCGCCTTCTCGTTGATGGCAACCAGCTTGCCTTCCAGCATCGCGTCATAACCGATCTTCGCAACGCTTTCCGGTGCGGCGCCCGAGCGCGTCAATTGCGTGCCTTCAAGATCCGCAACCTTGGCAAACTCCGTCTCGACGTATCCCGGCGCCAGAACCGTCACCTTCACACCTTTCGGCTTTAATTCTTCATTGAGAGCCTGCGAATAGGAATTCACGAAGGCCTTGGTGGCGAAATAAACGGCCTGCGATGGCCCGGGCATGAAACCGGCCGTGGATCCGACATTCAGAACATAGCCCTTCCCGCGCTGGGCCATGTCGTGCCCGAACAGCCGAGTCAGTGTCATCAAAGACATGACATTCAGGTCAACCATCGCCTGCTCGCTGGCAAGCTCCCGCTCGATGTGATTGCCCCGGCCGCCAAATCCGGCGTTGTTGATCAAAATGCCAACCTCAATCCCTGCCTTGGTGATCTCGTCGTATAGCGCTTGAGCGGCTTCGCCAGACCCCACATCCCGCGCAAAGACATGCACCTTGATGCCATGCTTTGCCTCCAGCTCTGTTTTCAACTGCTCGAGCGCGTCTTCACGCCGGGCGACGAGAACCAGGTCTCCGCCTTTTGCGGCGTGGTAGCGGGCGAATGCGGCACCGATACCTGAAGAGGCTCCGGTGATCAGAGCGGTGGCGGTCATGGTCTTTCCTTTCAAGCTTTGCGATAAAAGTATACTGATGAGTTTACTTTTGCGCAAATGCCCATTGCCGACCGCAGTTTCAAGTGTCTCTTTTCAGATTTTCGTTTTCAGCCGAGTGCAAAACTGACGGCGGCCTCGGCATGCAGCGTTGTTGTGTTGAAGGCCGGAACTGAAAAGTCCGCTTCTGAAACCAGCAGCCCGATTTCCGTGCATCCGAAAATAACGCCATCAGCCCCAGCAGCGACGGCGCGGTCAACCACGTCAAGATAACGCGCCTTGGAGCGGTCCAACACGTCTCCCTGACAAAGCTCTTCGTAGATGATCCGGTGCACCTCCGCTCGGTCCTCCGCCTCCGGTGTCCGCACCTCAATCCCGTGTTGATCACGCAGATGACCTTTGTAGAAGTCCTGCTCCATCGTATAGGCGGTTGCGAGCAGCAAGGGCGCAGTACTGCCTGCTGACGTGATTGCCGGTGCCGTCGCATCGGCAATGTGGATGAGCGGAATGTCGACTGCCGCCTGAACCTCTCCGGCCATTTTGTGCATGGTGTTGGTACAGATCACCAAGCACTCCGCACCGCCGCGCTCCAGGTTCTGCGCTGCGTCAATCATGAGCCGCGTTGCCCGTGCCCAGTCGCCATCGGACTGTGCCTTGGCAACATCGGCAAAATCGAAAGACCAAAGCAGACACTTCGCAGAATGCAGGCCGCCAAGCCGATCCCGTGTCAGCCGGTTCAAAAGCTGGTAATATGTGACTGTGCTTTCCCAGCTCATACCGCCGAGCAGACCAATGGTTTTCATGACTGACTTTCATCTTCAAACGTCCGCGCCAGGCGGACAACTTCTTCCCAAACGGAAGCTGGTTGAATCAAATTCTGAACAAAGCCGGTTTTTATATGTATTCCAGAGGTTTGTCAGCGCACTCTTATGCGCCGCGTGCCTCATGATCCTCCCCCCCGCAGCACATGCCCAACCGGTCCAGGAGCCGGCACGAGGCACTGCAGAGCGCTCCGCCATCCTCAACGCGATACGCCCGCTGGCCGAAGCCCATTTTGGTGCACCGGTCGAATTTGTTGTGAGCTGGCTTCGGGCTGGCGGTGGTTGGGCCTTTGCAGGCGTTGCGCCACAACGGCCCGGAGGCGCGCCGATCGAACTGCGCACGACCGTTTACGCCAGCGAGGCGGAGTATATGGACGGTCTGCAAACTTACGTTCTGCTTCGCTATCAATATGACCGCTGGAATGTAATTGATTTTGCCGTCGGCCCGACGGACGTCTTCTGGCACGGCCATCCGCTCTACCGGCAGGTCCCACCCGGCTTGACGCCCTAATTGTCATTTGCGGCGGACATAGGCAGCAGTTCAGCAGAAAGCGGGTTTAGTCAGCCTTCACGGGCCGGCCGTCTTCGAACAACTCCGGCTGCAGATCGTTATCTTCATCGGAAGGCACGATGCCCGCCTGTTCCAGTTCTTCTTCTGCGATTTCGCCAAGAACCTTCTTGCCCGCCTCCACCCGTTCCCGGGCTTCGTCCATGATTTTCTTCGCAAGAGCGGCATCCTGATCCATCAGCTGCTGCAGGGCGCCGGCTTCCAGCACAAGCAATTGGCAATCCCGGTAGGCAACGACTGTCGTGCTGCGAATTGCCTGATTGAGGAGTGCCAGCTCGCCAAAAAAATTGCCCTCCCCTAAGAACACCGTCCCGTGTTCCATGCGGATTTCGACTTCACCGCTCGTGATGAAAAACATCCGGTCAGCAATGTCCCCCGCTTCGGCAATGGTGGCCCCTTTGCGCACGTTGAAGGCTTGAAGAAGTTTTGAAACCGACGCCACTTCCGTCGCGCTCAGGTCCTCAAACAGCGGCACGCGGGCAACCATGGACCAGGTAACCACGAAATCCCGGCTGTGTATCTCGCGCGCGAAAGCGGAGGCAATGATGCCGACCGGCAACGCGATCAATCCATACCCCATGAGCATCACGACTGCCCCGACCATCTTGCCGAGGTTGCTGATCGGCACAACATCGCCATACCCAACCGTGGTCACCGTGGTGATGGCCCAGTAAATACCATGCAGGATGCTGCGGAATTTCTCCGGCTGGTGATTGTGTTCAATCAAATACATCAGCGTGGCAGCCATCAGGATCACGCCGAAGATGATCATGCTGGACCCGATGAGTGCCTTGCGTTCTGCCGCAACAGCGGAAATGAGCGAGCGGAGCGCCGGGGAATATCGAGCGAGCTTCAAGAACCGCAACAAACGGAGGATGACAACCATCGTTACGGCCTGGTTTGGCAAAACCAGAACAAGAACCAGTGGCAGAGCACCTATCAGGTCGACAATCGCATCCGGATGAAGCGCATAGCGCAACCGGGCTCCGACAGGACCGTAGCGGCGCATCGGTGGGTGAAGATCCGCCACATAGAGTCTCAGGATGTATTCGACCAGAAAAATGACGCCGGAGCCGAGCTGCAAAAACCTTAGATGCGGGCCGAACGTGTCCCGGATTTCCGGCACGGTCTCCAAGACGGCAAACACGACATTTGCCACAATCAGGAAGATCAGAAAATTGCGCAGGCTTTGCGCGGCAAGACGGCGTTTACCGGTATCTTCAAGCACTTCGTAGAGTGCGCGTTTAAAATCATGGCCGGGCACAGGCTGTCCTGCTTGCAGTGGACTGAACTTTCAAAAGACATAGCCGAAGTTTCGAATTGCGCAAAATAATCGTGTGGAAGCGCAAGTGCATATCTGCAGACCGGCAAGCTGCACCAGGAGCAATCACAAAAGGGGCGGAAGACTTTGCGCTCCCGCCCCTTTTAAAGTTCCGTATGCTGTCAGGTCAGTTTCAAAGACCGGCCAAATGCGCCTCGATCGCAGAAACGGCACTGTCGGCTTTCGCCCCATCTGGGCCGCCAGCCTGCGCCATGTCCGGGCGGCCACCGCCGCCACGACCGCCAAGCGCCTCAGAGCCGATCCGCACCAGATCCACGGCACTCACCTTTTCGGTCAAATCTTTCGTGACCGCCGTGACAATGGCCGCTTTCCCGTCTTCCGCAACGTTGATGAGCACAACCACACCGGACCCGAGCTGGGTCTTGGCGTCGTCCGCCATGCCTTTCAGGTCCTTCGGGTTGATGCCTTCGACGGTGCGCGCCATCAGTTTGAAACTGCCAGCATCCTTAACCGGGGTACCGCCGTCAGCGCCGCCGCCCATTGCGAGCTTCTTGCGCGCATCAGCCAGTTCTTTTTCCAGCTTGCGCCGTTCCTCGACAAGTTGCGCAACGCGGGACGGTACATCCCCAGCACCCACCTTCAAGATCCCGGCAACTTCCCGCAGGCGTTTGTCCTGTCCATCGAGATACGCCCGCGCTTCGGCGCCGGTCAACGCTTCAATCCGGCGGACACCGGCAGCAACGGCGCCTTCTGAAACCAACGTCACGAGGCCGATGTCACCGGTCCGCTTGACGTGCGTTCCACCACAAAGCTCCAGTGAATAAGGCTTGCCCTTCTTGTCGCCATGGAGCGCTGTACCCATGGAGACGACGCGGACTTCTTCGCCGTATTTTTCTCCGAAGAGCGCCATGGCGCCAGCCTCGATCGCGTCATCGACCGCCATCAAACGGGTTTCGACAGACGCATTCTGCAGGACGATCTCGTTGGCGAAGGTCTCGACCGTTGCCAGCTCGTCATCACTCACCGGCTTTGGATGCGAGAAGTCGAAGCGCAGTCGATCCGGTGTTACCAAAGACCCCTTCTGCGCAACGTGTGTTCCAAGCACTTCCCGCAATGCTTCATGCACGAGGTGAGTTGCCGTGTGGTTGGAGCGAACAGACGACCGGCGGTCGTGATCGACTTTGAGTTCGAGGGCAAGGCCCGGTGTTGCGGTACCTTCTTCAACCGTCACCACATGCACAAAGAGGCCGTCCGCCTTCTTTTGCGTATCAGTGACGATGATTTTGACACCTGGCGCGGTCATCACACCCGTATCGCCGACCTGACCACCGCTTTCACCGTAGAACGGTGTCTGGTTGAGAACGACAAAACCGCTCTCACCAGCTTTCAGCTCGCTGGTCTCCGCGTCATCTGCCGCCAAGCCCGCGATGACACCTTCCGCAACCTCGGTCTCATAGCCGAGGAAGTCGGTGGCCCCATGTTTTTCCTTCATGGCAAACCAGACGGATTCGGTTGCCGCACCGCCGGATCCGGACCAGGCCGCACGCGCTTCCGCTTTCTGGCGTTCCATGGCAGCGTCAAATCCGTCCGTATCGACGGTGATGTCCCGGACCCGCAACGCATCCTGCGTCAGATCCAGTGGGAAACCGTATGTGTCATAAAGCTTGAAGGCCGTTTCACCGTCGAGCTGACCACCGGCGGTCAAATCTTCGGTTGCTGTGTCCAGCAATCCAAGGCCGCGCTCCAGCGTTTTGCGGAATCGGGTTTCTTCCAGCTTCAGCGTTTCGGTAATCAACGCTTCAGCCCGCGTCAGCTCCGGATAGGCCCTTCCCATTTCACGGATCAGCGACGGAACCAGCTTGTGCATCAGCGGCTCGCGCGCACCCAACAAGTGTGCGTGGCGCATACCGCGGCGCATGATCCGGCGCAGAACATAGCCGCGGCCTTCGTTCGACGGCAGCACGCCGTCGGCGATCAAAAAGCTGGTGGAGCGCAGGTGATCCGAGATCACCCGGTGGCTCGAAAGTGCATCACCGGACGCCTCAACACCTGTTTCGTGCTCCGAGGCGGAGATCAACGCGCGGAACAGGTCGATGTCATAGTTGTTGTGGACGCCTTGCAGAACGGTCGCAAGACGCTCAATGCCCATGCCGGTATCGATGGATGGGCGCGGCAAGTCGAGGCGCTCATCCGGTGTCTGCTCGTACTGCATGAAGACGAGGTTCCAGATCTCGACAAACCGGTCCCCATCTTCTTCCGGCGTTCCTGGAGGGCCGCCCCAGATGTGGTCGCCGTGATCGTAGAATATTTCCGAACACGGGCCACATGGACCGGTGTCCCCCATGGTCCAGAAATTGTCGGAGGTCGGAATGCGGATGATCTTATCATCGGAAAGACCAGCGATCTTTTTCCAGAACACGGCCGCATCATCGTCTTCTGCGTAAACGGTCACCAGAAGGCGGTCCTTCGGAAGACCGTATTCCTTGGTGATCAGGTTCCAAGCGAGCTCAATCGCACGTTCCTTGAAATAGTCACCGAAGGAAAAGTTGCCGAGCATTTCGAAGAATGTGTGATGGCGCGCCGTATAACCGACATTGTCGAGATCGTTGTGCTTGCCGCCTGCACGCACGACCTTCTGGGCAGTAACGGCCCGGCTGTAATCCCGCGTCTCCAGTCCGGTAAAGACGTTCTTAAACTGGTTCATGCCCGCATTTGCGAACATCAGCGTCGGATCATTGCGGGGAACCAGCGGGCCGGAGTCGACCACCTCGTGGTCGTTGGCCTTGAAGTAATCCAGAAAGGCGGAGCGGATTTCGTTTACGCCGGTCATTCACGTCTCGCTTAGATCCGGACCCGCGTCCGGGTCCTAAAGAAACATCGACAAAGGTGCGTTGCAGAGAAACTCCCAGCGCACCGGAACAGCCTTTTAACTTTCGGCACACGGTGTGTCCAGCGGTCTCAGCCTGAGTTTCTGCGGTCCGGATAGAACTTTCGAGTGCCGTCTGAAGCCGCAATCACGCAGGTACGCCTGCTCAACAAAAAAGCCCTCCCGGATCAACTCAGGGAGGGCTTTTTATCTTCTTAAGACACCGGGCCATCGCTTCAACAAGCGAAGGGTTCCGGTATCAGCATAGCACGAACTTAATCGTCGTCTTCTTCACCGCCTGCCGGATCGATGATGGCCTCGGCAATGAGACCAGCGTTCTGGCGGATGGCCAATTCGATCTCGTCAGCGATCTCTTTGTTGTCGCGCAAGAACTGCTTCGAGTTTTCCCGACCCTGACCGAGCCGTTGGCTGTTGTAGGAGAACCAGGCACCGGACTTTTCGACAATGCCGCCCTTGACGCCAAGGTCGATCAACTCGCCCATCTTGGAAACGCCTTCGCCATAGATGATGTCAAACTCGACCTGACGGAATGGCGGGGCAAGCTTGTTTTTGACCACTTTAACGCGGGTCTGGTTGCCGACAACTTCGTCCCGGTCCTTGATCGCGCCGATGCGGCGAATGTCAAGACGGACCGATGCGTAGAACTTCAAGGCGTTGCCGCCCGTGGTGGTTTCCGGAGAACCGAACATGACGCCGATCTTCATGCGGATCTGGTTGATGAAGATCACCATGCAGTTCGACTTGGAGATCGACGCTGTCAGTTTCCGCAAGGCCTGGCTCATGAGACGCGCCTGCATCCCCGGCAGGCTGTCCCCCATCTCACCTTCCAGCTCGGCTTTCGGTGTCAGCGCAGCGACCGAATCGATAACAAGCACATCAATCGCACCAGACCGGACAAGCGTATCGGCAATTTCCAAAGCCTGTTCCCCGGCATCCGGCTGGGAAATGAGCAGGTTGTCGATATCAACACCCAGCTTGCGGGCATAAATCGGGTCAAGCGCATGCTCGGCATCAACGAACGCACAAATGCCGCCGGTCTTCTGTGCCTCGGCCACCGTATGCAGAGCCAGTGTTGTCTTACCAGAGGATTCCGGTCCGTAGATCTCGACAATCCGGCCTTTCGGCAGACCGCCAATTCCAAGGGCGATGTCCAGACCAAGCGAGCCTGTGGAGACGGATTGTACCTCCACGGCCTGCCCCTGGCCCATTCGCATGATGGAGCCTTTGCCAAAGGCCCGTTCGATCTGGCTGAGCGCTGCGTCGAGCGCTTTTGTCTTGTCCATCTGGCTGCTTTCTACGAGACGAAGTGTACTTTGCGACATGGCTGAACGCTCCTTATTCCATGATGGACGCGCTGTTTCAATCCGCTCCTTTGTACCTATTTTGTTCTCATTTTTCAAGACACCAAAACCGATTGGTATATAATTGGATTTTGCCGTTTGTTTCCAATATGTTCTCACATCGACACTTAAAGAATAACGCAAGGTAAGTTAAATTTGGAACATTCGGAGACCGGGCATCTTGAGAGAATCACGGAGCGGCCGGCTTGTTGCGAACAAAGACGCGATCTGCTAGCCCGCCGGTCTTCAAATTTTCTGCAGGGACGTCCAAGCTGAAATGGCACTCCCACTCCTCTATCGATGTAATGATGACAAACGTGTCCCCTTCCTCTCCCCTACCGGTCTTGTGTGTCGGCGCGATCCACTATGATACGCTTGCCCATGGCAGCGAGGTTTATGGCCCGGAAACGTCAACACCGGCGAAGCTGACAGCAAAGCCCGGCGGAGTTGCCACCAACATTGCACGGACACTTGTTCGGCTGGACATTCCAACCGGGCTCGCCGGGGCAATCGGAACCGATGGCGCGGGGGCGAGCCTTTCGGAACAACTGACCGCCGATGGGATCGAGCTTTACACTTTGGAACGTGGCGGATTTTCGACGGGTCAATACATTGCCTTTCACAATCCGGACGGGTCGCTCGCTGCTGCAAGCGTGGATGACCGGGTGTTAAGTGAGGCACCTGCCGATGCCTTTGACCCGATCTTCGAGGCACTTTCAGGACCATTGAAAACCGGGCTGTGGTTCATCGACGCAAACCTGCCGGATGAGCTTCTGAAGGGTGTTGCCGATCAAGCACCTGAAGGCAGGTTGATCGCAAACGCCGTTTCCAATGCCAAAGCCACCCGGCTGCTGCCGCTTCTTCCGAAACTTCATTGCCTGATGCTCAATCGCGGCGAAGCGCTCGCCATGACCGGCAGAAGCCCAGAGACATCGAGCGAAGGCCTGCTCCGCGACCTTGGACGCCTCGGCGCTAAGAGCGTGGTCCTGACCAATGGCAAATCCGATGTGCTCGTTCTCAACGAAGAGGCAATCACCGCCCATGAGACCCTTGCAACTCAAATTGTGGACGTGACAGGCGCCGGAGATGCGTTGACCGCCGGAACGATTGCAGGCCTCAGTCGAGGATGCACCCTGAACGATGCCGTACCGGTTGGGCTTCAAGCCGCCGCCATCACGCTAAAAAGCACCGGAGCCCTGGCAGAGGGATTATCGTGGGACGCCTTGGCAACCCTGGATGAAATTTGACCAAGTGGACAAACGCCGCACTTGGCGGCTTCGACTCCAATGTCTATAAGGCGCAAAATTCTCGCGGCTCCGGCCGACTTGCCACACATCTAAAAGGCTTTTGCTTGTGACACACTCCGCTCAATCCGCCGCTTTGAAAAGCCTGATCGTCTACAGCGACGAAGTCCGTGATGCGCTCGCCGCCAACAAGCCGCTCGTTGCGCTGGAATCGACCATCATCACTCACGGCATGCCGTTTCCGCGGAACGTGGAAACAGCCCGGCAGGTCGAAGCTGATATTCGGGAAAACGGTGCTATTCCGGCAACGATTGCCATCATGGACGGAAAGATCCATGTCGGCCTTTCCGATGCGGATCTTGACCGGCTTGCCCAGGCCAAAGATGTCATGAAGTGCTCACGGGCGGATCTCACTTTCGCACTTGCCACTGGCCGCTACGGCGCAACAACGGTGGCCGCGACGATGATGGCGGCGCAAGTAGCCGGCATCAAAGTCTTCGCAACAGGCGGCATCGGCGGTGTACACAAGGGCGCAGAGCAAAGCTTCGATATCTCGGCGGATCTCGATGAACTCGCCCGCACGCCTGTCTGTGTCGTATGTGCTGGCGCCAAGGCGCTTTTGGACATTCCGAAAACCCTTGAAGTTCTGGAAACAAAAGGCGTTCCGGTCGTTGCCTACGGGACTGACGAGTTGGCAGCCTTCTGGTCCCGCGAAAGCGGCCTCAGCGCTCCCTACCGTCTGGATACGCCAAACGAGATCGGTGCGCTTTTGAAGGTGCGGGAGAACTTTGCAGATCATGGCGGTGTGCTGATCACCAACCCGGTCCCGGAGACAGATGAAATTCCCCGCGATGAAATGTCAGGTTTCATCGACGCGGCCATCAAGACAGCAGCTGAGCAGAATGTGACCGGCAAGGACGTCACACCGTTCGTCCTCGGCAACATCCTTGAGCTCACCAATGGCCGCAGCCTCGACACCAACATCGCGTTGGTGCGCAACAATGCGCGTCTCGCTGCAAGAATTGCCGCTGAACTGGATTAACGATTGAGGAGCTGCCAGTCCGCGCTGAAACCGGCACAATGGCCCAAAAAGCGTGTCTGCAAACAGCACCTCTTGATGCTCTGACTTGATTGAGTTTCACTGATCTCATCTGTCATTTTTCACGAAAGGCGATGGCATGACGGATGAGAAGACCGGCCCAAACACCGCGACAGAGCACATGGTCAATTACGACCAGAACTCTTACATGCAGAGCAATCTGGTCAAAAGTAGAGCAGACTGGATAGAAAGGGCTGTTCGGGATATCGGTCCGCAGAAAACGGAATTCCGGCATCTCGATCTCGGCTGCGGCCCGGGTCATACGGCAATAGAAGCGGTAAAACCCTCTGTCGCAGCCTACCGTCCCCTATCTCCAAACGGCCGCATCGCCATCTGTCACGGCGATCAACCACACAATGACTGGAACGGCTTGTTTGGTCTCGTATTCTCAGAGGCCGGATATCTACAAGATAAAAATATCCGGACAGAGGCCTCGATCGGATCCTTTTATGACGTCATGGCAGCCCCGGATTCGGTCTCATTGGCGACCTGTTTTGTGGCCAGCCATTGGCTGTCGCGCGCCCTGCTAATCTCGTCGCCCGGCACGGTCTGGTATGCCGACCTTGAGGGCGAGGCCCGGGCGGCCTACGAAGATCTCGCAAGATCCGATTGGACCAGATTCTTGAGAAGCCGGGCAATCGAACTTGCACCCGGCGGCTATTTGATCGTCTCGACCCTTGGAAGCACGCCGGACCTTGAGGAGATTAATGGCATCCGCGGATCAGCCCGCCACCTTTACCGGGCCATTCACAAGGTCGCCGCGACGATGGTCACCGATGGGCTATTATCTGAAGAGGCTCTTGACCGGTTCATATTTCCACTCTGGTTTCCCTCTGTCAGCGACGCAGTTGGTCCGCTCATTCAAAACGAGGATCTGGAAGCTGCGTTCGAAGTGATTGAGGCCTCCGTCACCGACGCTGCAATCAACCCGCAAGACGCTTATCAAGACTGGCTGGCGGACCCTGAAAAATACGCTGAGCTCTACACCGGGTATGTCAGAGGCTTTGGAGAATCGTGCCTCCGCCTGCACCTGTTTGAAAAATCGGCCAAAACCGTCGATGAGGCGGATGCCTTGACTGCAACGTTTTTCAAGCGCTTCGAAGAACTTTACCGAGCAGAGCCCGGCCGGTATGCATCCGAAACACTCACGATGACCCTCGTATTGCGGCGCCGATGATCTTATGTCCTAGGTCAGCTCAAAAGCCAGGCAAGGCTGACCCGTGATGCAAAAAGACTGTCATCTCATGGCTGTAAGGCTAAGTGACCTAACGGGATGGGTTTTCATTGACAACATGCCCGTTGGCAGTCCTATGTGAAGCGCTGTAGTCATTCGGATCGCGCAAATCTCGTGCGGCCAAGAATATGTAAACAGGTATCGAGGTGTCTAAAATGGTTGAAGAAAATTCCCAAGGAACCGCTGTTCAAACCCCAGCTCCGGCCGGTGGATTTTCGCCCCTTCAATACCTCGACCGCGCTTTGACAACGCTGCGCGACATCGGCATCACGCCGGAAACAGAAGCGGACGCGCCGATCAACGCCCTTTTGGAACAGATTTCGGATCTGTCTCCGGACAAGGTGCTGATCATTTCCCGCACTCTGGGCCAGGCTTCGAACTTCAACGAGGTGGTCCGCAATCAGGTCCAGCAAATGGACATTGGCGAGCGGTATGAAGAAATCACCGACGCGTTCAATTCGATCCGGGACGACGCCAAGACTTTGGTCGACCAACTCGCAGACGGCAAGATCTCCTTCACCGAGAATCTCTCAAACAAGTGGCGGGACATGCGCCGCGGCACCATTTCTGATCGTTTTTCCGACATTCGCACCACCTACAAGGATGTTGCCAAGGCGACCAAGGACCAGATTGAACGGGAACAGACAATCCTTGAGGCCTACCGGGATTTCCGGGGCGCACTGAAGCAAGCTGAAGTCACAGCGCTCGAGCTGCTGAACATGGCCACCGCCAAGCTGGATGCAGCGAAGTCAGCACTTGAAGGCGCCTCAGCAGAAGTTGAAGCCTACGCCGGCGATGATGCTGCCCAAAAGGCCCGGCTGGAGCTTGCTCGCGATGAGCGGCTGCGCGAGATGCAGGACGAGGAAAAACGGTACCAGATCGCCAAGGATCTCTCAGACAACCTGACCGTTGGCTACAACACGTCCGAAGTGATCATGGCACGGCTCGTCCAGACCACCAACGCCAAGGAGCGGGTGTACGCCCAGTCGGTCAGCTTCTTCTCGACGAACGAGTCTGTTCTGACTGCGCTCAATGCCTCCTTCACAGGTCTGCAAGGCCTGCATGAATCCACCGAAACGCTGAACGCCATGAAGGACGGCATCAACAAGAGCCTGGAGACGCTGGCGGAGATCGGCGACGCCGTCCAGAAAGAGGCACTCAAAGCCGGTTATGGTCCAACTGTTGCGGCGGCTTCAGTCAAGAAACTGGTTGATTCTGTTGTGAACTTTCAGGTCCAGTCCCGTGAAATCATTTCAGAAATGCGGGATATGTCGACCAAGAACTCCGAAGAGATCCGCAACGCAGTTGAGGACGGCAAGCGCCGCCTTGCCAAGTTGACGGCCGAAGGCCAAGGGCTCTAACTTCGGATCAAGACTTATTAGGAGCCGGGTCTGCCCGGCTCCGGCAATTTGGGAAGACCCAAGTCCATGGCTGCACAGCCCGACACGCCGCTCGATGATCTGATGATGGCGATGGACGTGGTGGACACGCTCCGCCACGAAGAAGGCCAGGTCGCGCGCGAACTGAAAGCCGACGAACGCGATGCCGCCATGGTGGAGCGGCTGCGCAAGGTCTATGCCGCGCAAGGAATCGACGTCCCAGACCATATTCTGAAAGCCGGTGTTGAAGACCTCAAACGGGACAGGTTTGTCTACAGTCCGCCGGCCGCTGGCTTTCAGCGCACGCTGGCCATGGTCTACATCACCCGCTCGATCTGGTCCAAGTGGCTGGCCGGGCTGGCCGCTGTTCTCATCGTCGCGACCACTGCTTGGTATATGCTCGTCACGCTGCCGGCACAGCGATCCGAAGCTGCCCTTGCTGAGCGGCTTGAAAACATGCCGCAAACTTATTCCGAACTGTTTCAACGCATCGATGACCTGACCGGAAACACCGATATCGAGGCCGATGCCCAGCGCCTTGTGGACGATGGAACCATCGCGCTTGCAGACGGCAAGACCGATGCGGCCTTCAAGGCGGAGGCTGACCTCAGGAATTTGGCCAGCCGCCTTGCCGAAGTCTTTGACGTTCAGATCATTTCAAGGGAAGGCGTACCAACCGGCATTACCCGGATCCCTGACGCCAATCAGGATGCGGAAAATCACTACATCGTGGTTGAAGCGGTCGATCCGGACGGCAACATCTTGGAGCGCGACATCGTCTCGGAAGAAAACGGCCAGACGGTTCGGGTCAACAAGTGGGCACAGCGGGTATCGGATACCATCTACACTGCAGTCCGGCGCGACAAGGTCGATGACGGCATCGTCCAAAAAGGAACCTTGGGCCAAAAGCAGCGCGGTGAGCTGGACATCACCTGGCGCAGCGGCGTCCAAAACGGAGCGATCACCGAATGGTAAGACTGCTTTGCCGATTTCCTGACATGCGGAACAGACAATGCTGACAGGCCGGCAGACCCTTGGAACCATTGAACAGGCGCTGAGCGACTTGCGGCGCGAAGAGGCAGAGCTCAGCCAACGGATCGAACGTGCGACCCGCGGACTGACCGACCTGCAGGAGCGGCAGACCGAAGCCTATCGAGACCTTGCCCGCTTTCATCTGGACAATGATGCGGCCGGCGCTCTCAACACCCGCCTGGACAGCGCCGCGCGGGAAGCCCGTCGGCTTCTGGAAAAACGCACGGCAGACTACAAGGTCTTGAGCGACCAACTGCGGCAGTGCGAGAGCGAACGCAGCACGCTTCATGCCCGCCGCCAGCAGCTGGATGCGGATCGGGATACCGCCGAAAACCAGATGGACGACCTTCTGGAGGCGGTCGACACGCGCCTGGAAAGCGATGACGCCTTTCAACGCCAGAAGGCTGCAGTCGAGCGCGCTGAAGAAACGGCAGCTGCGGCAGCTGCAAAGGCAGAAACGTCTGAGGCTGACCGGCTCGAAAAAGGGAAAGCCTACGAAGCTGATCCGCTGTTTCTCTACCTTTGGGACCGGGGCTTTGCGACACCTTCATATGACAAACGCGGTTTGACCCGGTCGTTGGACCGCTGGGTTGCCGGGTTGATCGGGTATAATGACGCCAGAGCCAACTACGCGATGCTTACCGGGATCCCCGAGCGCATGGCCAAACATGCGGCGCGCTGCGCCGAGATCGCAGACCAGGAACAGTCGAAACTGGCACAGCTCAGCCGCAACGCCATGACCGATGCCGCAGGCACGGATCTTGTCGGAAGCATTGAAACGCTGAGCAGCGAGATCGACGGCATCGATGGCGAGCTGGATCAACTGGACCGTCGGATCGAGACCCTCGCCGGTGCCCTGGCAGAGTTCGCAAGCGGCGAAGACAACGATTTCCAGAAGGCCGAAGAACACCTCGCGTCTTCGCTACAGATGGATGCCCTCAATGATCTGTGGCGGGCGGCCATCGAAACGCCGTCTCCGGAAGACGAGAAGATTGTCCAACGCATTGAGGACTTTAAGGACCGCATAGAACAGGTCGCCCGGGAAGTCCGCCAGGACCGGGAACTGCAGCGTGATATCGGCCGCCGCCGGGCCGAGTTAGCGGATGTTGTCAAAAGGTTCCGCTCCAACGGGTATGGCAGCTGGGAAACGACTTTTTCCGATGATCGCTTGACGACAGTGTTGCTTGGCGAACTCGTAAAGGGCGCGATTTCCGGCGCGGAGTATTGGGATAGAGCACAACGGTCCCACAAGCGCCGCCGTCCCAAAGGCCGCCGTGTTGCATTTCCAAAGGGCAAAGGCCTTCCCCGCTCCATGGGCGGCTTCGGCGGCATTCCAGGTCCCGGCGGGTTCGGCGGGCCGGGAGCCGGTATGCCGGGCGGCAATGACGGGTTTGGTGGCGGCGGCTTCAAGACCGGCGGCGGATTTGGCGGCGGTGGCTTCAAAACCGGAGATACGTTCTAGGGGCAGCACTTATTAAATTGGGTGAAATGGTAGAGATGAATTTGTTCGGATACGAGGCGCAAAACTGCAGGAAAACCGTCTGGTTTTCAAAGATTTGCAACGCTGTTACCGGGCAAATTCATCCTATCGTGAAGGGACGCAAAAACAGCTTTGATCTGCTGTGTCAAACTGCTTAGACGGGCAACCAGCCCGCCTGGCGCGTGTTTCCTTGCAGCTCTATGCTGTTTGTTGCGCCATTTTATCCAATTTAATAGGTCCTGACCCTAGCGGATCAAAAATGTGACACTGGTGCAGAAACCGGCCTTTACGATACGGCAGCTTCCTTGCACTGGCGAAAGACCTGTTTTAGACCGAACGAATAGAGACATTCATTCAAGCTCAGGCGATCTCATGCGGCATCTCATTCTTGCAGGCCTTTGTGCACTCACACTTGCAGCGTGCCAGTCCAGCAACACCCAACAAGCGTCCCTTGGAAACCAGCCGCAGCTGACCGTGCCGCAAGGCGCGCAAAGCGTTAAAGTCGCCGCCGACCCGATGACCGTTCGCTCCGCTTTGGTCTCAAGCGCCCAGGAACGCGGCACCATCGTGATCCAGGACGAGCCGAATATGGTCGTCATGGAACGCCAACTCACCGGTGAAAACCCGGCACTGGACAGCCAGTTTGGCCCGTCAGACAATGGCAACCGGGTTATCCGCATCCGGCTTCGCTTCACAGGCACCCCGTGTGAAACGCTCGTTGTTCAGGATCTTGCCGTGATCAACAACGTCCGCACGGCGCTGGAACAGAGCTTCGTTCTGCCGGGCAATCCGAACACCATGCAAAGCCTGCAAGGCCTGAAGAGCCGTGCCGAGCAGAGCAGTTCCTGCCCGCCGATCGCGTCTTAAACCATCACAATGTGACGCCGGACTTAACCGCGTCTATCTGCTCATCTAGAATATATAAAAAGTATTTTCTTGTTTAATTTCGCTTCATACCCACCTGTCGCTCGGAATTGATGGTTGCAGTGACAGGCGAAGGAGCAGAAGAAACATGGGCACGCTAGATGGCAAGACAGTGGTTATCACCGGTGCGGGCCGATCAACCGGCCGGGCACTCGCTGCAGCCTTGGCGGACTGTGGCGCAGATGTTCATCTGTCCGCACGGGACAAGTCACAGGCCGAAGACACGTGCCGCTTTATCAAAGATGTCACCGGCTCATCTGCCACTGCCTACAGCTGCGACATCGCCGATCCGGACAGCATCTGTCAGTTTGTCTTGGCTCTGAAGACGGCGACGCCCAAGATCGACATCCTGATCAACAATGCGGCCATGTGGCTGTCCGGATCCTTTGAAGCGACGGACGACGATCATTTGATCGCCGCCGTAAATTCCACGGTGACCGGAACGATCCTCCTGACCAAACACTGCCTTCCGCTTCTGGAAATGTCAGAAAACCCTGACATCCTGACCATTGTGTCAAAGTCGGGTTTGGCATTGGAGGGCCAATCGGGGCCAAATGCTGCATACCATGCCACCAAGAGCGCTCAGACCGCCTTCATGAACCGGCTTCGTCAAACACATCCCCATATTCGGGTGATGTCCGTCTTTCCGCCCGATTTTGAAAGCGATCTGGATTATAAGAGCCCAGCCTGGTTCGAACGGCCCTCCCCAGGCACAGGCAAAACAATGACCGCCCGGCATGTCGTGGAAGCGATCCTGTTCGCACTGGAACAAGACCGCATCTGTTCAGTGGAATCGCTCGTCCTCGGCAATTCCGCCTCAGGTTGAACCAACCCTTATGGGATGCCTTTCGGGCGGGCTACCAAACTTAGGGTTCAGGCGGGCACGACCTCGGGCGCGAATTGTTTCAGGAACTCCGGGCTCGGAGGGATCGGTTTGATAACATCGATCATGATGCCGTTCGGGTCTTCGGAGATGAAATGCCGCTGACCGAAGGGTTCATCCTTCAGCGCCAGCAGGATCGGCAATCCGGCATTCTTCGCGCCTTCATAGATCTGATCGACATCTTCCACCTCAAAGTTCAACAGCATCGCCCCCGTGCCCTGCCCCCGGCGGACTTCCGGGATGGTCTCATGGTCCTGGTCGAGAATGGCGAGGTTCACGGCTTCATCCTCGACCGACTGCAGATGCACATACCAGTCCGCCTCGAACACGGCCTTGAACCGGAAGTGATCTCGATAAAACCGGGCAGTCTTGGTCACGTCCTTAGTCATAAGGACAGGGTAATACTGGGTGCATTTCATCACGCGTCTCCTGCAATCAAACACGGTCATCAACCCAATTGAGCTGATGGGGCTTTTCAGCCACAACAAATAAACATACAGTATGTATGTGAATTTCAATTAACATACAGGCTGTATGTATGCAAGATGAAAAACCGCGCCGGTCTCAGGCCGAGCGCCGTGCTGAAACCCGGAAAGCACTTCTGGACGCTGCCCGCGCACTCATTGTTGAAAAGGGGTATGCGGAAACCGGGACACCGGAGATCGTCAAACGCGCCAACGTGACGCGCGGCGCGCTCTATCATCATTTTGAGGACAAACCGGACCTGATGCGCGCCCTGGTGCAGCAGGAAGCCGAGGCAGTCGCAGCCGAGATTGCTTCTGACACCAACACAAGCCAGTCTCCACTCGATGCCTTCATGGCGGGAGCCAATGCCTACTTTTCCGCGCTGTCAGTGCCTGGACGGGCAAAGATCCTGCTGCTTGAAGGCCCAACGGTGCTCGGCCTGGAAGAAATGGCCGAGATCGACCGGACAACCGGTGGGGCAACCCTGCTTGAAGGATTGCAGCACAGTGCGGCGCACGGGTATTTGAAGAACGTTCCCCTGGAGCCGCTCGCAGAATTGTTGTCCGCTTCTTTTGATCGAGCCGCGCTGGAAATTGCGAATGGCGCAGACCGTTCAGCTTACGAAACAGCAACAAAGACCCTGCTCGCCGGTGTCTTGGCAGCCAAGTGAGCTGGTAATCATAACAAAACGGGACTAAGAGGACCCCACCTTCCCATCGCGTCCGACCAGCCAGATTCTGTCCGTCCGCGCCAGTTTCCAAAGATCGGGTCCAATTTGGCCGAAGTTGCGTTTGATATTCTGCTGCTATTGTTCGTGGCCGCTTTCATTGCCGGGTTTATTGATTCCATTGCAGGCGGTGGCGGATTGATCGCCATCCCTGCCCTCCTCATGGCTGGGCTCCCCCCGCTGGAAACACTCGGAACAGCCAAACTGCAAGCGCTGTTTGGCTCCGGGTCCGCCACCCTTGCCTACTCCCGCCGAGGGCTTGTTGATTACAAAGTCATCCTGCCGATGGCTGGACTTTCAGCGGCTGGCGCGGTCTGTGGAGCACTGGTCGCCACGATCCTGCCGACATATGTGCTCCAGACGGCCCTGCCCGTCGTTTTGATACTGATTGCTCTCTATTTCGCGCTGAAACCCAATGTCGGCGCGGTCGAACAGGTGCCGCGGATGACCAGTTTTGCCTTCGGCGCGACCCTTGTCCCGGCAATCGGTTTTTACGACGGCATCTTCGGCCCGGGCACTGGATCCTTTTTCATGCTCGCCTTTGTCGCCCTGATGGGCGCAGGTCTCTTGAAAGCCACGGCCCATACGAAGGTGCTGAACTTTGCGTCGAACCTTGCCGGATTTCTCGTGTTCATGGTGAGCGGAGCCGTGTTCTGGAAGATCGGCCTGCTGATGGGGCTGGGGCAGTTTCTCGGAGCGCAGGCCGGGTCCAAGCTTGCGATGAAGAACGGCGCGAAGATTATCCGCCCGCTCCTGGTGTGTTCGTGCATCGCCATGGCCGTCAAACTGCTTCTTGATCCAGCAAATCCGGTGCGCATCATGCTGGCGCTGTGAGTTGGCACTCAATGATCTGAACAGGTTACCGCGCGCCCAACTACCGTTATAGTGTCTCCATCCTTTTCCGAAGCGCTGGATATTCATGCCCACCATTTATCAGCTCAAATCCCGCTTTCAGGATCTCCTCCGTCCACTCTGTAAAAGGCTTGCCTCTGCTGGTGTGACGGCGAACCAGGTGACACTGTTGGCTCTCGTGCTTTCGATTGCGGAGGGTTTGGCGCTTTGGATATTTCCGGGCGCCTTTTGGCCGCTCATTCTGTTGCCCGTAATCCTGTTTGTCCGGATGGGCCTAAACGCTATTGACGGCATGCTCGCCCGCGAACACGACCAGAAATCGGATCTTGGCGCGATCCTGAATGAACTCGGCGATGTGCTGTCCGATGCCGTTCTTTACCTGCCCTTCGCCGCACTGCCGTTTTTTCCGGGCGAACTGGTTGTCGGATTGGTGGTCCTGGCGATCATCGGCGAGATGACCGGTGTCATCGCCGTCCAGATCGGTGCAAGCCGGCGGTATGACGGACCGTTCGGCAAAAGCGACCGGGCCGCCCTTTTCGGCCTGTGCGGCGTTCTGGTGGCCTTTGGGCTGACCGCGGAACTCTTCTTCACGATCCTGATGGGTCTTGGCGTTCTTCTGTCCGCCGTCACCATTTGGAACCGCGCCAAGAACGCCCTGGGCGAACTGGAGATACAATGACCCTGCACGCCATCCACTGGGCCCTGATCGGCATCTGGGGGCTACTGATCGCAGCTAGCCTCATCGTTTACATCCTCTCCAAACGCTCAGAGAAAAACCTTTCGGAACTCGTTCAGCGCACCCAAAGCTGGTGGGTGATGTTGGCGATCTTCACCGTCGCCTTTCTCGTCTCCAACACGATTTCGATCATCGTTTTCGCCTTGATCAGTTTTCTAGCGCTGAAAGAGTATTTCTCGATGATCCCGACCCGGCGTGCGGACCGGCGCGTGCTGTTCTGGGCGTATTTGTCGATCCCGGTTCAGTATTTCTGGGTCTATGACAGTTACTACGGGATGTTTGCCGTTTTCATCCCGGTCTACATGTTCCTGTTCCTACCCTTTGCCAGCTTGCTCTCCCAGCAGACCGAAGGGTTTCTGAAGTCCGTCGGCACGCTCAACTGGGGCCTGATGCTCTGCGTGTTTTCAATCTCCCACGCGGCCTTCCTTTTGATCCTGCCGCCGACCGACGGCAGCTCGGCGGGCGGTGCAGGCTTGCTTTTGTTCCTGGTGTTCCTGACCCAGTTCAATGACGTTGCCCAGTACACCTGGGGCAAAATGTTCGGACGAAAGAAAATCATACCGGGCGTCAGCCCGAACAAAACCTGGGAAGGGTTCCTGGGCGGCGTCGGCACCACCTTTGTTCTCGCCATTGTAACTGCGCCTTTGGTGACGCCGTTCAGCCTTACACATGCAGCAGCCGCCGGGCTCTTGATCCCCGTGGCCGGGTTTATTGGCGATGTCACCGTCTCAGCGCTCAAACGCGATCTCGGCGTCAAGGACACCGGAAGCCTTATTCCCGGCCATGGCGGCATTCTCGACCGGATCGACAGCCTGACCTTCACCGCCCCGCTGTTCTTTCACTTCACCCGCTATTTTTATTATTAGGCCGGGATGATGCTGCAGAAGGTCTTTTATATCTTCGTCAAGATCGCGGTGCTGTTTCTGCTCGGGCTGAATGTCAGGCGCAAAGACCTGCTGCCCTCTGAAGGACCGGCAATCATCGTTGCCAACCACAACAGCCATCTCGACACGATGGTGCTGATGGCCTTGATGCCGCTGTCAAAGCTGAAGAACATCAAACCGGTTGCCGCCGCCGACTATTTCTTTTCCTCGCCCTGGAAGGCTTGGGTTTCCGAACAAGTACTCGGCATCATCCCGGTCGAACGCAAAGGCGCGGACCGGACCTCCGATCCACTGGAAGGCTGTTACCAGGCGCTGGACAAAGGCAAGGTGTTGATCCTGTTTCCGGAGGGCTCTCGAGGCGAACCGGAAGAAATGACCGGCCTGAAGAAAGGCATTTCCTATCTCGCCGAACGCGCGCCCAGCGCCCCTGTCGTTCCAGTGTTCACCCACGGCCTCGGCAAGGCGCTGCCAAAGGGTTCGTTTTTGCTTGTGCCGTTTTTCTGCGATATTTTTGTCGGCAAACCAATCACTTGGGCGGGTGACCGGACTCAGTTCATGAACACCCTGCAAGACCGGTTTAGCGACCTCTCGTCGGAAAAAACCTTTGCGCCTTGGGAGTAGAAGCGCAGCGGATCACTCTCCCCGCAAGGGATACCGGTACGGCTCTTCAAAGACATCAATCACCTTGGTGCCGGCCTTGATAACAGCGCCATGCTCGACATTTGCCGGAATATCGTAGATCGCGCCGGGGCCCATGGTCCGGGTCTCACCGCCGATGGTGAACTCGATCTCTCCTGACAGCACTGTCCCCCACTGCGCCAGATGGGAATGCGGCGGCAGGACCATATCCTTCTTGAAATCAAAGAAAACCACCAATCCCCGGTCCGACTGGACTGCGTAGGAAGAGACAACGTCCTCAGGAAAAGGCACATCCAAAGCGGGGAAAGACTTGATGAAATCAGGCAGGTCCACGGGCAACTCCTTTATCTGCACTAGGCATACCGAGCGCAGATCCTTCGGCCATGACTAGCCGTCCAGTACATCCTTCACGGTCGTTGCGAGCTGCTTGAGGGTAAACGGCTTGGGCAAAAAGAAAAACTTCTCGTTGGCCGGCAGGTTTTCCTCAAACGCATCTTCCGCATAACCGGACACGAAGATGATCTTCAGATCCGGACGGGTCTTGCGCAGTTCCACCAGCAATGACGGGCCGTCCATTTCCGGCATGACCACGTCGGACACCACGAGATCGACATCGCCACCGGTCTCTTCCATGACCTCAAGCGCTTCCATGCCCGTGCCAGCCTCGTGAACCGTGTAGCCGCGGGAGGCCAAGGCGCGCGCGGCAAAGGCCCTAACCGCCTCTTCGTCCTCTACCAGAAGGATCGAAGCAGACCCTGTCAGATCCGCAACCTTTTCCTTCTCAGGTTCCTTCGCTTCTTGCTTCGGCTCATCGACAACGGCCGGGATGTAGCGCGGCAAGAACAGGCGGAAGGTTGTGCCTTCATCAATTTCCGAGGTGCAGAAGATGAAGCCGCCGGTCTGTTTGACGATCCCGTAGACGGTCGAGAGCCCGAGCCCCGTGCCTTTGCCGACTTCCTTGGTGGAAAAGAACGGATCGAAGATCTTCTCCATTACATCGGGCGGAATGCCGTGGCCTGTGTCTTCCACCTCGACCAGCATGTATTCACCCGGCGGCATACCGCGGGTGTTTTCAAACTGGGTCGATTCAGATTCGGAGACATTGCGCGTGGAAATCGTCAGGCGGCCGCCATCCGGCATCGCGTCCCCGGCATTCACGGCCAAGTTGACGATCACCTGCTCCAGCTGGTTGAGGTCGGCCATGACCGGCCACAGATCCCGCCCATGAATAACCTTCAGGTCGACCTTCTCGCCAAGCAACCTGTCAAGCAGGATCGACAAATCAGCCAAAACGTCATTCAGTTCAAGCTGCTGCGGACGCAGGGTCTGGCGGCGCGAGAACGCCAACAGCTGACGCACGAGTCCGGCGGCGCGATTGGCGTTCTGCTTGATGTTCATGATGTCCTGGAAGGACGGATCGGTTGGACGGTGGCTTGCCAAAAGCAGATCGGAAAAGCCGATGATCGCGGTCAGAACGTTGTTGAAGTCATGCGCAACACCACCGGCCAGTTGGCCGATGGCCTGCATTTTTTGGCTTTGCGCAAACTGAGCCTCAAGGGCACGTTGCTGGGTCGTTTCCAGCGCATAGACAATGGCGGCCTCGCCATCACCCTCGCCTTCCTGAACCGCGGAGACGTAGAAAGTTGCAGAACGCGGGTCATTGCCTTCGACCAGCGGAATATCGATCGGCGCGATTTCGCTGATCCCGTTCGCCGCTGCGCTCAAGGCCTTGCGGAGATCTTCCTGACCGTTATCGGCGACATAGGCTTCAAGTTTCGGCGCCTGATCATCGGTGTCAACAGCACCAAACAACTTGAGGAACGGCGCGTTTGTGCGCAGCACGCGGCCTTCCTTGTCGAGGGAGGCGATTGCAATCGGCGTATTGTTGAAGAAGCGGGCGAAACGCACTTCCGCGGCGCGCAGCGCTTCAGAGGCTTCTTCGCCTCGCGACCGGTTCAAAACCAGCGTGCGGCTGTCGCCTTGGGTGCCGTTTTCGCCAAACGGAACCCTGTGCAACAAGCGAACCGGAAGCCCGAGGCCATTGCGGGTGACGAAATCCAGATCGAAGGTCTCGCTCTTGACCTCACCGGCCTGCCCCTTCACGGAACGGATCAGCTCAGTGCCGTCACCCCGGACAATATCGGAGAGCCCGAGATCCCCAGCGTCAAACTGCGCCAGGTCATAGCCGAGCCAATCGGCGAGGGTCGCGTTGAGGTATACGATCCGTCCCTGGGCGTCGGACGACAGGAACCCTGCCGGGGCATGATCGAGGAAATTGATGACGCGCTGAAGTTCCTGGAAGGAATTCTCCTGCTCTGCCCTATCCCGGGTGATGTCCGACAACTGCCAGACTGCCATGACCTTGCCGGACGCGTTGCCAGACACTTGGAGCGGCCGCACTGAGACACGATACCAGCGCGCTTTTCCCTCCGCCCGGCCAAGCGGGAACGGCATACGGATTTCTTCCTGCGCCTTGCGGCCATCGCGCATTGCCTGAGACAAACGGAAAATCGCGTCGGTCGCGTCTGGATCGGAGGAAAACACGCGTTCAACGACGCGAATATCGGCAGCGGTTTCCGCGCCTGTAAGCTCAGCGTAAGCCTTGTTGGCGTAGACCAGACGGCCATCGATGTCGGTTATGAGCGCACCGTCTTCCAGCGTATCGACAAATGCAGAGGCAAGCGGATTGGCTTCACCAGGCCTTGCGGAAAGGCGCAGAAACCCAATCGCACCGGCAAAAAGGCAGAATACGCCGACAACAGCCAGAATTCCGAGCAACGCGAGAATGAACGGCTGTGCAACGGCACGGTCCATGACCGCAAAGGCAGCCGCAGCCCCGGCAAGCACAAGCGCAAGCCCGATCAACAACCCTATGTTTCCGGATCGCTCCGGCCGATTGATCATCGGCCCGCCTGGCGCTCCGTCAAGGTCACTCATACAATCCGTCTCCTCGGCCCGATTCGCTTAGTTTAGGCCGAATTTCAGCATTCTGTTGTTGGCCGGTAATTTCAACAGAGCAAGCGCTCAGTCCTGTTGAAATTCACCCGTTAATCCGCATTCCCTGCGATATCGTTACTTTTTACCGTAATCAATTGGCCCGCCAGGCGGCCCGTTTGCGCATTCTGAAGACGAAGCCGATGACCTCTGCAACGGCTTTGAAGTGTTCTTCCGGCACTTCCTGTTCGATCTCAACGCTGGCATAAAGCGCGCGGGCGAGCGGCGGATTCTCGATAACCGGAACCTCGTGTTCCTTTGCCACGTCCCGGATCCGCAAGGCCAGTGCATCCGTTCCCTTGGCAACACAGAGCGGCGCGCCCATCCCCTCTTCATACTGAAGGGCGACGGCATAGTGCGTCGGGTTGGTGACTACGACCGTTGCTGCCGGCACCGCGGACATCATGCGTTTGCGGGAGCGCTCCATGCGCAATTGCCGGATCTTGCCTTTGACGTGCGGATCACCTTCTGTCTGCTTGAATTCTTCCTTGACCTCTTTGAGGCTCATCTTCTGTTTGTTGAACCATTTGTTCTTTTGGTAGACGAAGTCCGCAGCGGCAACGACTGTCATCACGGCAAGGATTGCGGCCAGAACCTGAAGGATCAGAATGCGGGCCTCTTCCAAGATGATCATCTCATCCGCAAAGATCATGATTTCAGCTTCGTCCCGGTGCGGCCACAACACGGCCACCATGACCGCGCCAACGACCAGGATCTTCACCATCCCCTTGGCGAAGTTGACCAGGCTTTCGGAGGAAAACAGTCGCTTGAAGCCAGAAAGCGGAGAGACCTTGGAGAGTTTGGGCTTGATGGTCTCAGCGGTCAGCAATGGCTGATGCTGGATCAAATTGCCGAACACCGCCATGATCACCAGGGCAAGCAGCGGCAAACCCACAATCAGCGCTACGGATTGCCCAGTGTCCCGCCAAAGGGCTTTGAGCGCATAACCATCAACCGGGATCTGGTGAGCGTGCTCTATGTAGCCCTTTAGCAAGTTTCCGAGCGACGCAGCCGCCCCCGGTGCCATGATGGCAATCATCAGTGTCGCACCAGCAAGCGTGAACCAGGTGCTGACTTCTTGCGATTTCGGAACGTCCCCTTTGTCATGCGCGTCTTTGAGACGTTTCTGCGTGGGGTCCTCAGTCTTTTCTGAGTCGTCGGTTTCGTCTGCCATAACGCACCGCTACCCCGCTATAAACTTGCCCAGGGCCTGCTGGACGTGTTCAAGATAGAACATCATCAGCGTGCTTATGAGCACCATGAGAAGGAAGAACCCGATCGCAATGTTCACAGGCATGGCGATGAAGAAGATCTGCATCTGCGGCATCAGCTTGTTCAACAAACCAAGGCCGAAATAAAAGACCAGACCAACGACAAGAAACGGTGCGCTCATCCGCACCGCTATCGAGAACACCATCGCCACTGTCTCAGCGAAATTCTCGGAAAAATCTCCAACTGGCGGCATGCTGCCAGGCGGGAATAACGTAAAACTGTCGTGAAGGGCAGCGATCACCAGATAATGCGTGTCTGTGGTGAAGATCAGCGTAATACCGACAAGGGCGAGAAAGTTTCCAAAAAGCGCGCCTTGCTGTCCTTCATTGGAGATGTCAGTGCCAAGTGCGAAGGCAAGGCCGGATTGGTTCGCCATGATCACGCCGGCAATCTGCACGGCAGACGTCACCAATTTTGCGCAAAGGCCGATGGCAACCCCGATGATGATTTCGCTGATCAAGAGGACACCGAGCTGTGCCGGGTTCGATACCAGATCCGCCGGGTAGAGCTGGGAGCCGACCGGGTAGAGCACTAGGGTCAGAGCAAGGGCGATGGTTAGGCGAAACCGCGTCGGGATCGAGCTTTCTCCAAGAGCTGGAAGCAGCATGATCATCGTGCCGAGACGCGCAAACATCAGCATGAATGCGGCAGCAACGTCTGGCAGGAAATCAAGCTCGATCGTCATACCTCAGGCCTCAAACCGGACCAGTGGCGAGGATCATCTCGGCGATTTCACCCATAAATCCTTCCAGGACCTGGCTCATGAACGGAAGGGAAAGCAAAAGCGTCACAAAGATCGCGAGAATCTTTGGCACGAAGACCAGTGTCATTTCCTGGATTTGGGTCAAGGCTTGAAACAGCGCGATGATCACACCGACGAGCAGACCGATCACCATGGTTGGCCCGGCAATCAGGATCATCGCCCACACAGCAGACCGGGCCAGATCAAGCACTTCAGGACCGGTCATTGCACCACCTCCGCGCTACAGCGCCTTCAAACAAAACCAAGACCAGATCAGATCAGATCAGATCGGCATCCGCATGATTTCTTCATATGCCGAAATCACACGGTCGCGGACCGCAACCATAGTTTCCAGTGTAACCTCAGCCTCGGCAACGGCTGTCACCACATCGACAACATCGGCCTTGCCTTCAATCAAGCCGACGGCCTTGGCGTCCGCCACCCGGCCCTGGTCAACGACATTTTCGACCGCGCTTTGCACCATTTGCCCAAAATCAACCTGCTCACGAACAGGTGTCGGATCTTCAATCGCTTTTGCCTGCTGCTGAAGCTGGGCCGCCATCTGGTAGGCATTGTTGGCAATGGACATTGTCGACATGGGTTACTTCCTTTATCCGGTTGCTTCAGGCGATGGCGCAAGTGCCCTCAGGCCCGCAGGATATCGATCGTCCGCTGCAGCATTTTGCGCGTGGTTTCGATGACGTTGAGGTTGGCTTCATAGGAGCGTTGAGCTTCCCGCATGTCGGCCGATTCAACCAAGGTGCTGACATTCGGCTGCAGCACATAGCCGTTTTCATCCGCCGCCGGATGCCCGGGCATATGGGTCGACTTGAAAGCGGACTTGTCTTCGACAATCCGTCCAAGCTCCACCTTGTCGGCGCCAAGTTGCTTGTCGAATTCGGACTGAAAGGTCGGAATTTTCCGCCGGTACGGCTCTTCGTCCGGGGTCCGGGCGGTCGAATTTGCGTTGGCGATGTTTTCCGCAATCACCCGCATCCGTCCGTTCTGCGCTTTCAGGCCGGAAGCGGAGATGAACAGGGACTTCATCAGATCCATAAGATGTCACTCCTCATTGCATTGCCGTTCTGTTACGCGGTCTTCGAAAGTGCAGTGCGGATCAACCCAAGCCCTTTTGTGTAAAGGGTCGTTGCTGCCTGAAAGTCCATCTGGTTCTGCGTGATTTTCATCATCTGCTCTTCCAGGTTGACCGCATTGCCGCTGGGTGTGATCTCAAAACTGTCGCGGCGCTCGGCTTTGCCGCCGATACCCGATCCGATCATTCCGGATATGTGGGCAACGGAGGTGCGTTCCGTTGTCAGGCCGAAAGCCTCACGCCCTATGTGATCATCAAACGAGTAAGCTTTGACATCGCGCGCTTCGAATTCAGGCGTATCCGAGTTCGCAATGTTCTCAGCCAAGACCCCCTGGCGCGTTTGGTGCCATTGCATCTTGGATTTCAGCGCCTGGAACAGAGGCAAGTCCGTAAAAGCCATCCGATTCACTTTCTGTTAACCAACAGGCAAACATTGCCGATGAAATGGTTAACGAGTGGTTAACTATTCTTAACGTAGACAGGCCAGGCGTTAATTTTTCGCCAAAGCCCCGCATGTTTTCCGTGCATTTCGCGAATTACCGCACCCCGACCACAGGCAAATTCTGCCTAGCTCTGTTAACTTTGAGACTAAGAGAGATTCGAGACGGGGCATCAAGCGGCAGAAATTGCCAAGAGCAGCCAGAACAGGTGCGGCACTGATCGAAAACGGCAGGCAATTACAGCCGATTTGAATGAGCACGCCCCAACGCGGTGATGTTCGGAATTACTGGGGATAAACGCCACAAGCCGTCATCAGGAACACATTCAACAGTAAACGCTGTCTCCTGGTTTGGGCGCCAAGGGACGGCACGAGGTAAAGATGTACAACTGGATTCAAAACACATTTCAGGTCGGAGAAAGCGTGGCGCAGGGACTGGCGCTGATCATTTCTCTGGCGGTTGTTCTAGCCCTGTTTGGATTGTTCATATTCATCATCAAACGGCTGATGGGCGGCCGGATCACACAGTCGCGCGGGCGCCAGCCGCGCATCGGACTTATGGACAGTGCCGCGATCGACAATCGCCGCCGGCTTTTGCTGGTGCGCCGGGACAATATCGAGCATCTGATCCTTGTCGGCGGTCCGACAGATGTCGTGGTTGAGCAAAACATCATCCGCAACACGCCGCTCGCTACCGGGCAAACCAGAACCGGCACCCATCAGGCCGCAGCGCAGGCAGGGGGCATCAAGGCACCTCTTGCTCCTGGTCCGGATATTCCTCTGACACCGGAAGACAGCGCGGCTGCAAAGCAACCTCATCAGGCGCCAGATCTGAAAGCGCCGGCGCAACCGGCACCATCAACGGCAATGGCCACGGCACCTGTACCGGCACCGGCCACACCGGTAGAGAGCGCGCCCAAAGCGCCGGCTACCTCTGCTCTTCCTCCGCGCCAAGTACCGCAGCCCTCCTCGCCCGCGGCACCCGCGAAGCCACAGACCCTGGCCGGCAGCCCTCGACCCTCCATGGGCTCAATCAGCCAAAACAAAAGCGCTCAGCCGGCAAGTCCTCGCCCCGCTGAACAAACAACAGCACCGAGTTCGGCAAATGCGCAGACGCCGCCGGTCACCGTTGCACCTGCAAGCCCGGTTTCGAATGACAAGGCACCGCCCCTCTCCGCTTCAACGGTCAACGCGGCCAAACCAGAATCGGACAGTTCTGCGCCTGTTTTGTCTGCAACCAAGGATGAAGCCCCAAAACCGGCTTCCCGGCTCAGCAACTCTTTAAGTTCATTGGCGCGGCCGTTCTCTCCAAAGGACCGGCCGTCCTATGGGTCTGCAAAAATATCGCCGCCAGCTTCTGGTCCAGCAGCCCGGGCAAAAACGGCGTTGGTTACACCGGTCGAAACGGACAGCTCACAAAAACGGGTTGAGCCTGTCCTGACCCCAAACACCAACACCACACCCGAATCTCAAGAGACTCTTCAAGGTTCAAACCAACAGGCAGAAAAACCGAAACTCGGTGCGGAAGCAGTACCTGCAGTTGAAAATGCGTCAGATCCGGAAAAGCCGAAAGACAACTCCTCTTCGGCAGAAAAGGCGGATCTGACAAATGTGATGGCCGAGAGCATTGAAAAGGAATTGTTCGACGAGCCCGCCACGACCACAACCGGCACAGAACCACAAAAGGTTGAGGCATCGGCATCAGAGCCAACTGAGGAAAAGCCAGCCGGCATCGTCGTCGAGACCAAAGAAACAGACGAGAAAAAAGACGCACATGACGTGAGCGAGCCGGACAAGACGGCCGCAACCGCCGAAAACTCCGGCGAGGAGAAAAAAGAGATCGGTACAGGCAAGCAGGCCCAGACCCCGCAAGACCAAGGCATTGGAGACCGCAATCCGATCGAAGCAGAGATGGCGAAAATTCTGGATGAATTGGGTGGACAGCCGAAACAATGACGGGCCGCATTAGCCGCATCCACTGGCTTAAATATCTGACAGCAAGCCTTGCGTTTGCACTGGGTGCCATTGCACTCAGTTTGCCGACGCAGGCGCAGGAAATCTCCGTAGGCTTCGGGGATGACGCGAACCTGACCGAGCGTGCGGTTCAACTCGTGATCCTTTTGACGGTGCTGTCCTTGGCGCCGTCCATCCTTGTGATGGTCACGAGCTTTACCCGGATTGTGGTGGTTCTGTCGCTCTTGCGGTCGGCGATCGGCCTGCAGACCGCTCCGCCCAACATGGTGATGGTGAGCCTCGCCCTGTTCCTGTCTGCCTTTATCATGATGCCGACACTTCAAGCGGCCTATGACGCAGGTATCCAGCCCCTGATCGATGGCGATATCGAAATCGATCAGGCCTATGAACGGGCGTCCGAGCCGTTCCGGGACTTTATGCTGTCACAGGTGCGGGAAAAAGATCTGATGCTCTTTCAGGAACTGTCAGGCCGGGACGCTCCTGAAACACCGGAAGATCTCGAGATGGCGGTCCTCATTCCGGCCTTCATGATTTCCGAACTCAGGCGGGCGTTCGAGATTGGTTTCCTGCTTTATCTGCCATTCCTGATCATTGACCTTGTGATTGCTTCGGTCCTCATGTCGATGGGTATGATGATGTTGCCGCCAGTGGTGATCTCTCTACCCTTCAAACTGATTTTCTTTGTTCTAGTCGACGGCTGGAACCTAGTGGCGGGATCCCTGGTCAAGAGTTTCGGGGGCGGCTAGCGAGTATTGCTGTGCAATGCCCGACTTCCAGATTCGGGCAAACGCTCCAATTCTGAGCGGTCTTGTTTCACTGGAAACATTGGCTTGTGCTAATGGTCGCCAACCATTGGCGCAAAATGCCAAATCGCGGATGAGACCCTGCACTTTTCTGATGCTGACAAGTAGAGAAAAATTAACACAGTATTTGAAATAATACCGATCATTGCAGAACGCCACTCCAAAAGAAGTTTGGTTTTTAGGTGCTCATAGAACAACTTGAACAACTCGCGCGCATCAAAGAACCTGAAGCACGCTCAAAATTGATCCGGACCCTTGTGGGGGAATATGCGCGTTCGGAAGACCACGACCCTACGGAAAATGAGCGGGAACTCTTTTCCAGGATTGTGCTGTCCGTCTTCGATCAGCTGGACCGCAGCGCGCGCTATGAACTGGTTGTCCGTCTCGCCAAAACCAACCGGATCATTCCGGACCTTGCCGACCGTCTTGCCCAAGAAGATTTTGCCCTGTCCGAACCTGTCATCGAATGCTCCCCGGTGATCAGCCAGGACGCCCTGATGGCAATCGCCGTCGACGGCGGAAACGACAAGCGGGGGGTCATGGCGCACCGCGACGATCTCAGCGAAGAGGTCACCGACAAGCTGATTGCCAGAAGTGCCCGGCCAGTGGTGCATGCGCTCCTGGAAAATCTCGACGCCCCCTTCTCCGTCCGCGGCGTGTTGGCGCTGTTGATCTTTGCAAACACGGAAGTTGAAGTGCTTGGCGGCCTGGCCCGGCGCGCCTTGCGCGACAGCGAGTTCCTGGAAACCCAGATGCAAATCCTGGAGACCAACTGTCCGATCTTTCCGGCGCCTCTAAAGCGCGCCATCGAGGAAGACACCTTGGAAAAGCTGGCCGCGCAGATCAACAACATCAAACGCGGCGAAGGCGACATCGAGATCGATGGGGTCATTTACTCCCGGCATGAAGCAAGCGTACAGATCGCCAATGGTGAGCTGTCCTTTGATGCAATCCTAAGGACCCTGTTCGAGGAACAAAGGCTGGATGCAGCGATCTGGTTGATCAGCCGCAAGATCAATCTCGCCGACGATGTGGTGTCAGACACGCTGAAGTCAGATGCGGACGGCGCGATTATGCGATTGATGCTGCAGACCGGCATTCACGAGAAAACTTACCGTGATTTCCTGAAAGCGCGCTGCGAATGGCTGGACCGAAGCACCCGGAGTATTCCGGAACTGGTGATGCGGTACAAGAAAGAGCTCAAGAAGCCTCGGAATGCTGCTGCGGCCGCAGCAGCGGCTGCAGCAGCGTCGACCCTGGGCGCGACCGTCACGGCGCACTGAAGCGTCTTCCCACCTTAAATGTTAATTCAATTGGCAGCGGCTAGCTTGCGACGCTCTAACACCTTGCCTTGCTCGCACAAATTACAACGCTCGCGCTACCAGGCGCGTTCCGCATTTAATCAATAAAGATAGATATCAGGCCTTAACCCGCAGGCTCAGCTTCAACCGGTGGACCTTCCGCGCGGTTGGAACTGCGGTCCGGGGACATGTACTGACGCCGGTACTCTTCCAGGAATGTTTCCAACGAGTCGACGTCCGCCAATTGGCTGGCAACTTCAAGGAACTCGACACCTTGTGCCTGGATCGGCCGGGTGACGACTTCAAATGCCAAAGCTTCCGGACTGTCGGCCATCTTGGCCATATACTTGTTCTGCAAACGCTCCAGGCTCAGCTGATCACCGGCAAGAGAATAGGCAATCCCGGCGCGCAGAATATCTCGGCGCTCAAGCTCATCCAGGGGGATCTGGTCCGACCAGCGGGAGCCGTGCATGGCTTCAAGTTGATCACCGGCATCCCGCCAGCTCTCTGCGGCCCAGAATGTATCGGCCCGGAGCCGATCCACATCAGTTCCGCGCATGTTCCGAACAAGCTCCAGCGCCAGATCCGGGCGGCCGCTTTCAGTGAGCGCCCGCGCTTCGACGATGTTGCGCTGACGTGTCAGCGTCGACGGAAGGCTGGCTTGGCGGGTCCGGTTCAAGACACGAAGCGCTTCTTCAGGCTTCCGGTCCATTAGATAGATCGCCCCAAGATCGGCGGCGATCTGGGCCCTAGCAGCTCCCTTCAACCGGTTGTCGACCTGATGCCGCAACAATTCGGTTGCTTGATCGAGAAGATCGACTTCGACAAGGCGCTTGGCGAGAAGACGGACCATTTCATCGCCCTGGCGGCCGATCGGCGTCAATTCTCTAAAATCGTAATACAGCGCCAAAGCCTTGATCGGTGGCATCTCATCCGCTTTTCCATCCAGGAAAAGCGAATTGAACAACGCGTTCATTTCTTCCTGAAGCAGCCGCGTAGTGTCTGCGTCCGGTTCGGCCTGCACGGCGGATTTCATCGCCTCAAACGCTTCCCGGTATTGGCCTTGCTCCGCATAAAGCTGGGCCAGGAACCGAAGCGTTCTGAGTTCGATTTCGTCTCCGCGCCAGGAGGTCGAAAGGGCAGCAAGCTGATCGATCGCTTCATCAATGGTCATCTCGCCATCGCGGTAGCGGATGCGCAGCGCACGATATTCGGCTTCCGCTGCCCGCGGCCGGTCATCCGACCGGGCGACCAGATCAAACACGGTCAAGGCTTCCTGGGAGCGGCCGGATGCATCGGCAACACGGCCACGCAAGATGTCATAGCGCGCCGCTTGTGCACGCGTGACTTCGGCAGGTTCGATCTCGGCAAGAATGCCGTTTGCGATCCCGAAATCATTGGCCTCAACCATCGCCTGAGCGGCAGCCAATTTGAACTCGGTCTGGATCGACGTCGGATAGTTTCCGACCACCGCCCGGCCGCGTGGCATGGCAATCCGGGCCTGTGTCCAATTGCCAAGCTTTACATCGACGATTGTCTGCCAAACTGCCGCATCAGGGCTGTTCTTCAGGTCAGGTCTGTGTAGATGCTCATACGCTTCCTCTGGCCGATCCGCCATTGCAAGCGCCGCACCCTTGACCAGGTTGAACGAACTGTCCTCGGCAAGGGCAAGGTTTTCTTCCAATGCGAGGTTTAACCAGCCCATCGCTTCCTGCGGAAACTGGTGTGCCAGGTAAAATCGGGCCAGAGCCATCAGGGGCTTGGCGCGTTTGCCTTCAGGTGTTTGCGCAAGATCTGATTGCAGTTCGTTCAAGCGGGACCGGAATGCGCCCGGCCCTGTTGTGCTCAAAGATACAAACTCGACAGTTCCATCGTCGTCCGGCTCGATAATCCGGCTGAGCGTTCCGGTGCCACCGCGAAGATGACGGTTGGACAGAGCAAGACCACCGTCTTTCTCAATGATGACATCGTCACCGAGGATCTTGATCTTCACACCATCAGAGCGTGTTGCAAGCGCGATGCCTTGCGCAGAACTCAAGGCTTCCAGATCGACGAAGTTTTGCGGCTTCAACAAGCCGCGCGGTGGTCCGAACCCTGTCACCAGGGAAATCGTGTCGCCAACAAACGGGTCTGTGATGCTGCGAATATGTTGCGGATCCTGATAGAGCACCCGCAAAATGGAACCGCCATCACCGCGAACCGTCCGTTCCATCTTCAGCGGAATGGACGGTTCCAAAATCAAGTCCCCAATGACAAGGGACCAGGCATTGCCATCAGCGCCAACGGTCGCTAGAACCGGATCATTCATGTCCAAGCGGAGGATCTGATAGTCCCCGTGTTGCTCGACATCGATCGTTTCAGCGGTTTCGGCAAGGGCGGAGACCATGCCGCGCGTATCGATCGTTGCGTCCGTATCAAACACGAGCCAGATGCTATCATTCCGGCGGAAGACTGCGCTCGATACCGGTTCTGAGAACGGGAACACGACCCGGACGGTGTTGCCGATCCGGCGGGCTTCTGCGGACACAAAGTTTCTGGCTTCCGCGCCGAAGTTTTCGGGCGGGCGCTCGGGCGACACACGCCGCGCCCCGACATCACGGCCACCGGTGGCGCGCCAAGTCTCGGGCGCCTGGACCTCGGTTTGCGGCAGCTGTATCCCGGCCGGAATGTCACTGCCGCCAAGGGTATTGTTCTGCCGGATTTGAACCGAACTGTTTGGCACGGCAGGACGATTGTCTTCGTCGAGTGCTTCTGCCGGCTGCAAGGTCGGAATGGCGTTTCCAGGCTGCGGCACCTCTGGTATTGGATCACCAGGTTGCTGCGTGGACAAATCCAGCATAGGGGCTGGTCGCGAAATTTGTTCTTCCAGAGGCGGAACGTCGCCGAGCGGCATGGCGCGTTGGCTTGCCTGAGCCAATTGGATCGGCCGCGGTACGTTCACATCAGACGTCCCGGTAGCATAAGAATCGCCGAACTCGCCGTCTTGGGGCCCAATCGAAGCGGTGATTTCACTGCCATCCTCTGCCGCAGACGCCTCGTTCCCATCAGCATCTGCCAGAACCACTGGATCTGCGGACACACTCTCAAGCGGCAAATTGGTTTCGCCAGGAGCTTCGTCTTCAGAAACGACTTGAACCGGGCCTTGCCCGGTCCTGTTATTGGCTCTGTTTTCTGCGTTGGGAACTCCGGAAGTACCAGGGGGTTTCTGCCGGGGCCCATCGCCTGCAACGCCAGCCGGCGGAGGCGCCTGAGCGATTGTAATTTCTTCTATCGGTGGTGCCTGAGCTGAATCATCGCTTGGCGCCGCTTGGCGGCCATTGTCCGAGGAGCCCGCCCCAACCCCTCCAAGTGGAACTGCTGTAAAACCTGGAGACTCATCCGCACGGGATTCCTTGAGCCGCCCACCACCGGAAGAAGACACGGCTGCCGGCGGCAAGCCGCGAGGGTTTCGGACCTCCCGCGTGTCCCGCAGCCCCGGAGCCGTTATCATCTGCGAGCGGTTTTCGTTATCAGCAACGGACAGTTCCTGATTGATAAGAGCATTCGCCGGATCATTCGGTTCCATGTTCTCCGGCGTAACATCGATCACATAGGTCTGCTCTTCGCGAAACGCCCGGATATCAACCGACGGTTCAACGCGCATCAAAAACTTCAGCTTGCCTTTGTCCAGGAACGACGTCGCATCAATCACACCAGGTGGCAGGTGTGTGCGCAGATGCGAGATGTCCAACTGTGCCGGATGATTGAATGTCAGCTTGATAATGTCGTTTTCACGAACAAACGCGGTATCGAACTTGATCGACCAGTCGAACACCAATCGTGTGAACGTTGGATGCTCTCCGACATGCAATGTGACCTGAGGTCCTTCTTGCGCCTTCAAGCGCGCCTGCTCCAAAGCGCGCACTTTGCGCATCGCTTCTTCGGCGCGTTTCGCCAATTCCCGGACAACATCGTCTGGCAGTCCTGGTGGCAGACCGCTCCAGGTCATCGGCAGGATATCAATGAAGAGCTTTTCACCGGCCTCAAGCGTGTTGATCTGGTACTGGGTTTTCAGAGCAAAGCGGATCGCGGCTCCATCCGGATCGCGCCGGGCGATGGTGACGTAGTCGCTAAGGTCCAAAGGAACATCATCGACATTGACGTCAATTGGATCTTGAAACGAAATGCGAAGCACACCGCCCGTTATAACCGCATCATACGTCGGCAGGAGGGTCCGGTCCTTGAAGGTCAGAACGATACGGCCAAAGCCTTGTTCCTGAGAAACTTCCAGTTCAACCGGTTCCAGTGTGTCTGCACGAGATATGGACGCAGGAACAGTTAGCGAAACCAAGGCCGCAACGAGCAAGACGGCAACCTGCAGGCACGCAAAGGCTCTCCGTTCGCAGTAATCTGCGAATTTCATAAGAGCCAGCGATGTCTGAATTCGCCTTGGCAAGTTGTTTTGACCTCGTTTGCCGCCAACACTGTATTTTAGTTATGTCTTGTTAACGCGCCCTTACGTCGCTTGCAGAGATCAGGCTATTTTTTGCTCAATTCGACGGAATCTTAGGTAGGATTCCACCGGTGGGCGCCTGGGCCTGAACAGGTTGCGCTTCCGGCTCTGGCGGCGCCGAAGATTGGCTGGCAATCGCCACCGTCAAACGTTCCGCGGCATCAGGTGACATGCGCGCCAAAATATCCGCCATTTTCCGCGGTTTCATTTGGCGTACGACCTTCAAAAGGATCGGCAGGCTGAGACGGTTGAAAATACGCGCTGCGTCTTTCGGCTTCATGTTTTCGTACATGGTCACAAGACCAGCGATCTCGTTCTCTTCCTGCTGCTTTTTTTCCTCAACGGCAGCACCGATGCGGGCCTCGAGTTGTTTGAGTTCTTCAACTCGCTGTTCGATCCGTTCTTCGGTCGCCTGAAGTAGGCGTTCCCGCAGATCCAACTGACCTTCCTGCTTCTGCAGGTTTTCCCGACGTTTCCCGAGGCTTTCCAAAACAGCGCGCTCAGCCGCAGATCCGCCGATTTCCAAGCTATCCGGAAGCACCGGCTGGGCAGGCGGAGGCACGGCCACGGGAGGTTGCGCCGCCGGATCAGCAGGGGCTGGTGGCGCTTCACCGCCATCCGCCGCGGGTTCTGTCGTTTCTTGTGCAATCGCACCATTGATTGGCAGGCTGCCGGTTTCAGGACCCACAGCAAGTCCCAAAAGCTTCAACCCGAACAGCGCGCTCGCAGCGACACCCAACAATGGCAACAATCTCAAGTTCATGCAGCAGCGCCCTTACGCTTGTTTCGAAACTGCTCCAACCGCGCCGTGGCTTCCTCAGCAGCACTGCGGATATCCGAGGCCCTGCTTGCACGTCTGCGCTCTGGCTCGACAGCTGGCGCACTTTGCGGAACCACTGGTTCAACAGCTCCGTACCCCCCAGGTTGCGGCACCGGAGCATTTTGCGCCTGCACCGGGTACGGGTCCGCTGCCGGAACAGGTTCCCGTTGCGGAGCCGATGACTTCGCGGCCCCTGCAATCTGAGATATCCGCGTAAACACTTTATCACCTTCGCGGATCTGGTCAGCCAAGGCGTTCGACATGGTTTCCGATTCCTTAAGACGCTTGCCGAGCGACTTGTCTGCCTCGGCTGCGGTCGTCTTCAAACCAAGGATTGCCCGCTCGGCAATTTCCGTCGCCGTCATCAATTCGGAAATGGTTGCCCGCAGGGTCTGCTCATCGGCTCTCAAGCGCTGCAAACGGCGGTTCAAGATCCAGCAGTAAGCGATCGTAATGACCAGCAGAACGGCAACAAGAGCCTCAATAATCAATCCGATTGGCAAGGATGTCATGGTTGCTCCATTTCACTCTGCATGGCCCGCTCGAACGCCGCCAATGTCATTTTCGGTTTGCGCAGGTTCCGCGCGATACGGATGGCAATGGAGTCTTCCGTTTTGCCAAGCGTTCCCTCTGTCAAAGGGATGTTTCCACATTTCACCAGCACTGGATCCGTCGGCGACACATCGAAGACCAAGGTCTGCCCCACATCCAGACTGAGTACCCGGCCGAGCGGCAAGTAGGTCTCATAAAGCACCGCATCGACTTCAATCTCTGCCGCATGAATTTCTGTCGCCAAGTGGCCTTCCCAGATCGGATCACGGCCAAACTTTTCGCCCATGAACATCTGGAGCAACAGATCACGGATCGGCTCCAGAGTTGCGTAGGGCATCATGATTTCAACGGTGCCGCCACGGTCCTCCATGTCGATACGCAATTCGACGAGGATCGCCGCGTTCGCCGGGCGGGAGATGGCAGCAAAGCGTGGGTTGGTTTCCAGACGCTCCAGATTGAAATGAACCGGAGACAGCGGCGCGAAAGCCTGTTCGGCATCCTGAAGGATCAGCGATACCATCTGCTGAACAAGGTTCGTTTCGATGGTCGTATAAGGACGCCCTTCCACGCGGGCCGCCGTGGTGCCCCGGCCACCGCCCAGCAAGACGTCAATGATCGAATAAATGAGGCTCGATTCAACGGTGATCAGGCCAAATCCGTCCCACTCTTCCGCCTTGAAGACACCGAGGATCGCCGGCAGCGGGATGGAATTCAGATAGTCGCCAAAACGCACGGAGCTGATTGAGTCCAGCGACACTTCAACGTTATCGGAGGTGAAGTTGCGCAAGGACGTCGTGGTCAATCGCACGAGACGGTCGAACACGATTTCGAGCATCGGCAAACGCTCGTAGGACACCATTGCCGAGTTAATCAGCGCGCGAATCCCGCTCTGATCACCAGCAATCGTGTCCTCGATATTGAACCCGAGGAGGTTGTCGATCTCTTCCTGGTTGAGAACGCGGTCGGCGCCGCGGGTGGCGTTTTCCAGATCCGGCTCGCTGTCGTCGATCATGGCCGCCCATTGCGCAGCCATATCGTCCGAGCTGCCAGCGCCCTGCTCCTCTAGAGCAGCACCCCAGGCCGCAGCCAGATCTTCATCGTCATCGCCACCTGCGCCCTGCTCCGCCAGAGCAGCACCCCACGCATCAGCCATGTCCTCTTCGGACAGATCATCATCGTCGTCGGCGTTTGCCATTCACACCATCACTGAACAAGGATTTCCTTGAACAGCACCCCTTCCACTTTTGCCGGATAGACCGACAAGTTGATCCGCCTGAGCAATTCTTCCTTCAAACGGAAAAGGCCGGCAGACCCTTCCAGGTCTGCGGGACGAAGCTCGCGCAAGTAGATCTGAAACGCATCGAGGATGCGCGGCAGATACGGTTGTATCTGATCGATCATTGCGCGGTTTTCGACCTCCAGAGCGATGCGGACCTTCAGGTAGGTCGTGCGGCCCTCGGTCGCCAAATTCACAGTCATTTCCGGAAGGTCATAAAAGACCACCGGTCTTTGCACTTCCTGCGGCGCCGCATCTTCACCTGGCGCAGGCGCCGGCATGCTGTCGCCCATGAACAAGAAGTAGTAAGCCCCGCCTCCAACGGCGAGCAGAACCACAAGCCCAATCGCCCCAAAGAGAATGAGTTTCTTCTTACCGCCACCACCGGCGGCATCTTCCTCACCATCTTCTTCGGCTGCGGCATTCTCGTCGGTCATGCTGCCCTCCGCACATGCGCAAGCGCTCGCGCGCGCTTTAAAAATTACTAAAGTGTTAAAGGTTAACGAATGGTTACCAATCCACTTCAGCGAGTCACCGGGCAAAAATTGCCAAGTGGTTAACTTCTGCCGGAATCTCTTGCCGGACGCACCACCCACTCACGGGTTTTGCCCAGTTTTCCCAAGGATTTAAAAACTGGCACGGCTCCTGCATTAACCTTAACGGGCGCCGACGTCTGGGGAGGCTGAAGCGCTCATCGGGGAGCAAAGGAACCGTTCATTATGGAGAACGTACATCTCATAGGCCTGTCCCGGCAGTCCGCTTTGCGGAATCAGCTTGATGTGGTCGCCAACAACATGGCGAACATCAACACGACAGGTTTTAAGTCGCAGCGGCTGCTCTTTGAAGAGTATTTGATGCCGGTTGCCGAAGCGACAGAATTCGAAACACCGGACGAAACGCTGTCCTATGTTCTGGACTATCAGTCCATCACGGACTTCGACACCGGCGCATTCAAGATGACCGGGAACGATCTGGACCTGGCGATCGAAGGCGAAGGCTTTTTCGTCGTCCAGATGGGTGACGGGACCGAAGCCTACACACGCGACGGTGCGTTTGTGATCGATCAGAACGGTCAACTCGTCACATCCGATGGACGCCCGGTTTTGACCACCGGCGGCCCGATCACTTTCTCGACCGAAGATGGATCTGTTGAGATCGCCAAAGACGGCACGATTTCAACGGAACTTGGAATTCGCGGCGTCATCCGCGTGGCGTCCTTTGAAGATCCGCAGGAACTCGAGAAACAGGGTAACAACCTGTACCGGGGCGAAAACCCGGGCATCCCGCAGCGGTTCAATGTCGTTCAGGGCGCCCTCGAACGCTCCAATGTCGAAGGTGTTTACCAGGTGACCCAGATGATCGAAGTCACCCGGGCCTACGAATCCATCACCAAGATGCTCAAGGACGTGAATGATCTTCGCCAACAGGCGATCCAGGTCCTTGGAAAACTTGAAGCCTAAGCGCCTTAAGGAGAACGCAACATGAGAGCTCTCTACACCGCCGCGACCGGTATGAAGGCGCAGGAATACAACGTTGAAGTCATTTCGAACAACGTCGCCAACATGCGGACCACGGGCTACAAGAAACAGCGGGCCGATTTTCAGGACCTTCTGTACCAAAACCTGCGCCGCATGGGCACGGAAACCTCCGATGCAGGCACGATCGTCCCGACCGGCATCCAGATCGGCACCGGTGTGAAACTGGCATCAACTGGCCGAGTCATGTCGCAAGGATCAATGGAGAACACCGGCAAGGAACTGGACATTGCCATCCGCGGGGAAGGCTTCTTTCAGATTCAGCTCCCTGATGGAACAACCGGATACACACGAGATGGCTCGTTCGAACGGGATCAAAACGGCCAGCTGGTGACCATTGATGGCTACCAACTTGATCCAAACATTACTATTCCGGAAAACACGCGCGATCTAACAATCGCTCCATCTGGTAAGGTTCAAGGCGTTGACGAAGCAGGCGCCACAGTTGATCTCGGTCAGATACAGCTTGCCCGGTTCGTCAATAAAGCCGGCCTTGAAGCGATCGGTGACAACCTGTTTCTCGAAACGGATGCCAGTGGTGCACCGCAGACCGGCAATCCCAATGAGGATGGTTACGGAAGCACTCAGCAGTTTTTTCTGGAGATGGCCAATGTGGATGCGGTGACCGAAATCGCCGATCTGATCTCGGCCCAGCGCGCCTATGAGATGAACTCGAAAGTCATCCAGGCGGCCGACCAGATGTACTCGACCACCACTCAGATCCGCTAACGAGAAAGGCTTAAGTCGATGAAGGCCTTAATGATAGCCGCTCTTAGCCTGGCAATGGCAGCACTGGCCAGTTTTGGTGCAGCAGCCAATGAGCGCCCGGTTCTACGGTCCCAGGTCATGACCTTGTCGGACATTGTGACAGTCGGGGACTTCTACTCCAACGCCGGAGATGTGGCACAAGTGCCGCTGTTCCGGTCCCCTGACATGGGAACCTCAGGCAATGTCCCGGCAACCACGGTTGCACAACGCGCCCGGGATGCCGGCCTGGTTACAGCCGGCACGGACGGCTTGCGCACTGTCGTCGTTCACCGCGGCGCGACAAGGCTCAACCGCCATCAGCTGGAAAACCTTATTCGCAACGATCTGGCAAAGCTTGAAGCAGGCATTGATCCTGAAGGGCTCGAAATCACGCTTCTGCAGGCCCCCGACCAGATCCTGGCCGACCCGAAGGCGGTGGATCCGGTCCGTATCGACAGGATCAACTGGAGCCGGAACAACGGACACTTCACAGTGTTCGCAACCATTGCAGTCGAACACGGCACACGTCCATTGACCGTCACTGGCACTGCGGTTGAGATGATTGACGTTCTTGTGCTCGGCCAGCCGCTGAAGCGCGGCGACATCGTTCAAGAGGGAGACTTCACAACGGTCCGCCTGCCGCGTTTGAAGGTAAACACCGCCGCGCTCCAGGACGGCGCGAACATTGTCGGCAAGGCTGCTCGAGTGAACCTGCGCCCGAGCCAACCATTGTCGCACAAGGATTTTGAATATCCGGTTCTGGTCGAACGCGGCGACAAGGTCACAGTTACCTACAATCTCGGCGCTATGAACCTCACCTCCCGGGCGAAAGCCCTGACCAATGGCGCCAAAGGCGACGTCATTGATGTCATGAATCTCCAGTCCCGGCGTGTTGTACCTGCGACCGTGACTTCCCGCGGCCAAGTAGTTGTTCATGCCGCTCATGCAGTTGTTGCAAGCCTGAACCACGAGGCCAATTAATGTCTATCTCTCGCAACATATCCCTGTTGGGCAGCATCGCCCTCGCAGCACTTGCTGCAGGATGCGGCTCCGCAGACCGGCTGGCGAATGTCGGCCAGCAGCCCGCCCTGAACGCCATTCAGGACCCGACAACAACTCCCGGATACAGGCCGGTTCAAATGCCGATGCCGGACCCGGTTCAGGCGCACTACAATCCGAACTCCCTTTGGCAATCAGGTAGCCGAGCCTTCTTCAAGGATCAGCGCGCAAGCCAAGTCGGTGACATCTTGACCGTCGTGGTCTCCATCGATGAAAAAGCGGAGATCGAAAACGATACAGCCAGAAGCCGTACCGAAACCAACGGCGCGGGCGTTGGCGGTGCGCTTGGAACTGCAATCGACACTATCTTCCTGCCGGCAGGCACTTCTGCCAGTGACCTTGGAAACGTTAACAGCAGTTCGACTTTCGCCGGAGCCGGCGAAGTGGACCGTGAAGAAGAACTGCGCACAACTGTTGCTGCTGTCGTGACCCAGGTTCTGCCGAACGGCAATCTCGTCATTGAGGGGCGTCAGGAAATCCGGGTGAACTTCGAAGTCAGAGAGTTGATTGTAGCCGGTATTGTCCGTCCGGAAGACATCACCTCCAACAACACGATTGCCAGCCAGCAGATTGCGGAAGCTCGCATCGGTTACGGCGGACGTGGCCAGATCACCGATGTTCAGCAGCCGCGCTACGGCAATCAGGTTCTGGATATCCTCCTGCCGTTTTAAACCGGCAAAATCACACACCAGCTCCCCCGGCTGCGGCAGGCAAGTCAGACGTGAAAGGCCCACTGCAGCTGAACCGGGCACGGCATCTCGCTCCCCGAGTGCCGTGCCCGATTTCTTTTGATCCCAGCGATCACCGACATTCAATCAGACATAAAAAAATCCTCCCCGTCTCCGGGAAGGTCTTCAAGTCAAATTGGCTTGCGAATTCAGCAAACCGGCCGTTACTGGAAATCAGTCGTCGCGATACACCTTTTCACGGCGTTCGTGCGCTTCCTGAGCCTCAATCGACAACGTCGCTATTGGCCGCGCCTCGAGCCTGCGCAGAGCAATCGGCTCTCCCGTCTCTTCACAGTATCCGTAACTGCCATCCGCAATCCGCTCCAGGGCGGCATCGATTTTTGAAATCAACTTGCGTTGGCGATCACGTGCGCGCAGCTCGATAGAACGATCCGTCTCCGAAGATGCGCGGTCTGCCAAGTCAGGGTGGTTCTGGCTTTCCTCCTGAAGGGTCGCGAGTGTTTCAGCGCTTTCTTTCAGGATCTCATCTTTCCAGGCAAGCAGCTTGTTTTTGAAGTATTCCCGCTGCCTATCATTCATGAACGGCTCGTCTTCCGAGGGTCGGTATTCAGACTCAATATCAACCGTCATCTACAACTCCGGTTTACCGTTATGACGGGCGCAATATATAGGCGGTTCGTCCCGGGGACAACGGTTCATTTGGTAAAATTAGCGTCATAAATTCTGCAATTAATTCAATTTGTTGCGTAAATTTTAGCCAATATCCCGGCTCAGTTTCAACGCCCTTGGGCACGCTCAATCAGGGAATCGGCCGAGCTTTGCGAGCTCTACTTTGACCCTAAGTTCGATCTCTTCCAGCACCCTGTCGACCTCCTGGTCGCCGCTGGATTGGCGCTTTGAAACTGTCAGCGAAAGATGCTCCAAACGATCTTCGGAAACATGGCCTGCCAAAAGATCCGCCCGGATCATTTCCAGGCTGTCCAACAGTGTATGCCCGTGACGCGCTGCTTTCTTGCGCCGCTCGGTCCGTTCATCCACTTCCTGCAGAGCTAGAAGCGCGTCGATGCCCTGAATGCCAGCTCCACCGGCTGTGGCCTGCGTTGCCGGTTGCTCAGCGGCTCCACCAAGGTCCGGCGCAAAATCGCTGCCTGAACTGCTGCTCTTCTTTGCGCCGCGCCCCTGAACTCCGGTTAACGGTTTGCTCCCGGTTATACGCATTGCTCTTTCCTAATGTTCTGAACGGCTGGTCAACACCAAGTTGTTCCATGGCCTGACAGAATCTGCCTTGAAGGGTAAATGAGTCCGGGCAAGCAAGGCAATATTTGCCGGGCATCTATTGTTAATCATTAACTCTATTCGCCACATTTGCGTGGATATACTCGCCATTCTTCCGCAAACGGCGCAGAATCCAGCCACTTTAGCGTCTCAATCCAACCAGGCCTGAAACTTGGCACGACTCTCGCATAATGCATCTCGAACCATAGTGACCCTTGGCTGATAAAACGGCCTCTTAGATGGATCTGCGTGAAGAATGCGTCGTCTGATCACATATTTCGAAAACCGCGCGGCCCGCGTCACACTCATTGCGGCTGCCCTTGTCGGCTTACAGCTTGCGATCGCCGTTCAAGCTGTCGCTTCCTCAAGAATCAAGGACATCGCGGATTTTGAAGGCATTCGTGAGAACCAACTAATCGGGTACGGCCTGGTTGTCGGCTTGAACGGAACTGGCGACAGCCTCAACAACACACCGTTTACGCAGCAGAGCTTGCAGGCCATGCTGGAACGGCTCGGTGTGAACACACGAAACATTCCGCTCAACACCAACACGGTTGCAGCCGTCATGGTGACGGCAAACCTGCCACCGTTCTCCACTCAAGGGACGCGGATAGACGTGAGCGTTAGCGCTTTAGGCGACGCCTCTTCTCTACAGGGCGGAACGCTACTTGTGACGCCCTTGGTTGGTGCAGATGGCGAAGTATATGCAATCGCGCAAGGTTCAGTCGCGATTGGCGGCTTTTCGGCACAAGGCGACGCTGCGTCTATTGTCCGCGGCGTCCCGACAGCTGGCCGGATCGCAAATGGCGGCCTTGTCGAGCGCGAACTGGATTTCAAACTGGCATCGCTGACAAAAGTTCGCCTTGCCTTGCGCAACCCGGATCTCACCACAGCACGGCGCGTGGCTCTGTCCATCAACGAATTGATCGGCATGCCAACTGCAGAGCCTGTCGACCCAGCAACAGTCCAGCTTGACCTGCCGCGCCAATACGATGGCAACATCGTTGATCTTTTGACCGACATTGAACAGTTGATTGTTGAACCGGACCTTGCCGCACGGGTCATCATCGATGAAAACTCCGGCATCATCGTTATGGGCCAGGACGTCAAGGTTTCGATGGTGGCTGTTGCTCAGGGCAACCTGACCGTGACGATTGCAGAGACACCGGAAGTCGTTCAGCCCCTGCCCTTCGCAAACGGTCAAACGGCGATCGCACCACGCACGGATCTTAACGTGAACACCGATCCAGACGCGAAATTGGCGATCGTTCCAAATACAGTGACTTTGAAACAACTCGTTGATGGACTGAATGCGCTCGGAATTGGTCCGCGTGACATGATCTCCATCCTCCAGGCAATCAAAGCTGCCGGTGCTCTCCAAGCCGAAATCGAGGTGCTCTGATGGATTTGCCACTTGCCCCTTCCATGCCGCGCTCCAACCCGCTTGATGTCCTCCAGGGTGTGAACCCGGGTGACAAGACCGCCGCGCGGGCCGCTGCAGAAGAATTCGAAGCCGTGTTCTTGAACAATATGCTGCAAAGCATGTTTTCCGGCCTTGAAAATGGCGGTGCCTGGGGTGGCGGAACGGGGTCTGATGCCTGGCAAGGCATGCTTGTCGATGAATATGCCCGTACGATTTCTGCTGCCGGCGGCGTTGGAATCGCAGATAGTGTTGAACGTGAACTGCTTGCTTTGCAGGAAGGCGCCCGATGACCGCACAACCAGATACCAGCACCCTTCCCTTTTCTCTCGACCGGCCGGCCAGCAAGCAGGAGGCTGAAAACTTCTGCTCCGCATTATCCGGGACCATGGAAGCGCTCCTGTCCGTGATCGAAATGGAGACAGATCTTGTCCGTGCGGGAAAGCTGAAGGAAGCCGGTGAGTTGCAAGCCGACAAGGCGCGTCTCATTCATGAATATACGCGCGGCATGATGTCCGCAAAGGACCATGCTGTTGCGCTTGGCAACCTTGCGCCTGCCGCGACACAGTCGCTGCGCCGACAGCATGGCGAATTCCAACCCGTGCTGCGCATCAATCTGGCTGTTCTTGCAACGGCCCGCGAAGTGACGAATAACATTGTGACGTCGGTCGCAAAGGCTGTTGGGGCCAAAAACGCAACAGCGCCGACCACTTACGGCCGGACGGGCGCCTCTCCCAATGGGCCGCAATCAGCTCAAGGCATTGCTGTGAACCAATCTCTTTGAGACACCAGCTAAGCCTTGATATTTTCCTCAGTATCCAGTTTTAGCTATCAAAACGAACTGAGAGACCCGGGCTTGAAAACAAATCAAAATGGTCACAAGAAGATAAATCCAACCCCTTAAAATTCTAACTATTCCGTTAACAGAAGATTCATTCCCTTACGTTATTTTTGTCATTATCGGGTCATAGTATGACGTTACCCGGAGGGCAAAATGGATACCGCATTAGTCCGGCCTCCATCGCCGACATATACGGCGATCACGCCGGTGACACGCGCCCCGGAAAAAGATCAACCGGCAAGTTCTACGGATTTGCCGGCGGAGGACACCGTCCGTCCTTCCCCAGATTCATCTGGATCTCAACGGGCTGCGACAAACGAACAAAACAGGGCCAGTGAAGGCCGCGCTGATCAGTCTGCACTGGAGCGTTACACGCCGCCCGTGACACGCCAGAACGTGTTCGACGAAGACAGCGAAAGCCTCATCTACGTCGCAACCAACACGGAAACAGGCGATGTTATTCGTCAGATTCCAAGCGAAACCTTGCTGAGGCTGCGTGCCTACAGCGAAACGGTTGCCGCTTACCGGACCCAGGTCGAAGAACAGCAGCGCTCAAGCTCTGAAGACGAAGCCGTTCAACGCACAGTGTAAATCACGGTTGAACGGCTCGTTCCGGACCCATGCTTCATGGGCCACGGATATCTATTTCCAGTTTCCAAAACATCACAATCTGAACTGCTTTATCATCTGATGAGCTCCCGCATCGTGTCGAGTCTGTCGCCCGGGTAGAAGCTCGTCATTCCCACTGAGACCGCAGTTCCCGCTGCTGCCAGTCCAACCGGCTTTGCAAGTATCCATCCGAACGTGATCGATCACTCCCCAGGCCTCCCCCAATCAGCCGTCGCCAAAATCAAAACCAACATCGGTCAGCCACGGGCGGGAACAGTCCAAGAAAATCGTTCGAAAGAGACCGTTAGGCGGCTCGGTTAAAGCACTCATTCCCAGAAACACAGCAGTCTTCCTTGCAGGAACGGCTCGTTTCAGCCAAATTGTGACTGTAGGACTTTGTTAACCTTAATTTCTGCTAACCGTATTTTTTACATTGTCATTAATACCTATAGTCTTTCTTGGTCGGTGATCCCCAGGACGGGAATCTTGTTTTGCGTTTTTCCAAGGAAGGAAAAGAAATGTCCGACATCACCCTCACCAACGCCGTACGGGCCAACCTCAACACTCTGACTTCGACCGCGAAAATGATGTCGGATGTTCAGAACAAGCTGGCGACCGGCAAGAAGGTGAACTCCGCGCTCGACAACCCGAATTCATTCTTCACGGCAAAGGGCTTGGAGAACCGCGCAAGCGATCTCAGCACCCTGCTCGACGACATGGGCCAAGGCGTTCAGACACTAAAGGCAGCAGACAAAGGGATTTCGGCGATTTCCGACCTGGTCGATGCCGCCAAGGCAAAAGCCAACCAGGCGCTGCAGACGTCAGATAAAGTACAGCGTTCCAAATACGCTCAGGAATACAATGACCTGCTGAGCCAGATGGAAGATTTGGCCAAAGACTCGGGCTATAAGGGTAAAAACCTTTTGTCCGGAACTGGCAATGACCTTTCTCTGACCTTCAACGAAGACGGCTCGTCATCCCTGTCAATTTCAGCAGTTGATTACACCAACTCATCTGCTGGCCTTGGTCTGAGCGATATCGACCGCACGGCCACTTCTGCAACAGCTCAACTTGAGTTTGCCGCCGACGGAACGTCAACTACAGCTCACGTCGTAGATCAGGGTACATATAAAGCTGGCGACACCCTCACCGTTACGGACAGTAAAGGCGACTCTGTTGGAACAGTTTCAATAACTGACACCATGTCAATGGCCGATCTAGCAACAGCACTCAACGGCTTAACCGGCGTTACGTCAACTTATGACAACACGACCGGAAACATCACGTTTGCCGGTGAAGGCATTCAGCTGAAAAACGGATCCGAAGAAATCGGGACTGGTGGAACAATCAGTGACTTCGACACGGATGCAAAAATCGAGACAGCCCTTTCTGCATTGAAATCTGCTCAGGACACACTGCGTGCTCAAGCGTCCACATTTGGTACAAATCTTTCCATTGTAGAAAACAGGCAAGATTTTACGACCGACCTGATTAACACACTGCAGGAAGGTGCGGGCGCATTGACACTGGCTGATACCAACGTTGAAGGCGCGAACCTTCTGGCTCTGCAAACACAGCAGCAGCTGGCGTCCACTTCCCTGTCGATGGCGTCCCAGGCATCACAGAACGTGCTGCGGTTGTTCTAAGGCAGACTGCTCTCAAGTTCCTGGCGCTTTCAACAAAAAGCCAAGAGCAACAGTAGAGCATTGAAATGACGACTATTTCAGGCGACGGGGTGTAACCCCGCCGCCTACACCTGTTTACTTTACGTTATCCATAACGCTTGTTAACCATGTTTATTTAGATTCCGTTTTCAGTTTCAGCCGTTTCATGCGTGCCAGTCCCAGAAAGGGGCTGTGTATCTCGTGTTCCTAGAAAGGAAACAAAATGGCTGACATTACTCTGTCCAGCGCGGTTCGTGCGAACCTTAACACTCTCCAGCAGACCGCATCGTTCATGTCCGATGTCCAGAACAAACTGGCCACCGGCAAAAAAGTGAACTCGGCTCTGGACAATCCGAGCAACTTCTTCACCGCTTCCGGTCTTCAGTCCCGTGCAAACGATCTGGGCACCCTGCTCGATGACATGGGCCAATCGGTTCAGACCATTAAAGCAGCCGACGACGGTATCACCGCCATCACGAAGCTTGTTGAGTCCGCGAAAGCTAAAGCTAACCAGGCCCTGCAAACCGGTAGCCAGTATGAGCGGAAACAGTTTGCTGCGCAGTACAATGAACTGCTCACACAGATCGAAGACGTTGCAAAAGACGCCGGCTATAAAGGCAAGAACCTGCTCGCGGGTTCCGGCAATGACCTTCGGACCATCTTCAACGAAGACTCCACGTCCAAACTGGATGTTTCCGCTGTTGATTACACCGACACCACGTTGTCGACTGGTCTGAACCTGTCCGATCTGACTGAAGGTCAAGGTGGCGCAACTGCGTTCAACCTGTCCGGCGGCAAGACCACCATCACCCTGACAGGTGCTGATGGATCCCTGAACTCCAGCTCCACGTTGAACGAATCCACTGCGATTTCAACAACAACAACTCTGGAATTCACGAACGTTGAGTCCTCGACTCCAACTTTGATCGGTACGACCGTGAGCAACGGCGCAACCGTTCAGGATCTGGTCAACTCTCTCAACGCAACTGAAGGTGTTCGTGCGGAATTTGACGAAACCAACGGCGAGCTGACGATTTACAGCAACCAAGACTTCTTGATCTCTGATACTGATACCACCGCTACAACCGCTCTGACGATTGGTTCTGCGGCCTCGGTAAATGCATCTGCGCTCACGTCTGGTTCGTCCCTAACGGACAGTGGCTCGTTCGCACTTGGTGATGTCATTACATTGACCGACGGCAACGGCTATGAGCTTGGATCTTTCGAAGTCGAAAGTTCCTCAACCGTTGATGATCTGAACACGTTTATTAACGACTTCAACGGCGTAAGTTCAACTTTCGCTGGTGGACGGATCAGCGTTACCTCAGAAACGGATTTGACCATCAACAGTAGCCGTGATGGTTCAAACAACACCGACTTCGGTAGTGAGAACTTTGCTGCAACGACCAACGGTTCTTTCAGCATCTCTGCACTGTCCGACTCTGGTTTCGCAACCGACAACGACATCAACCGGACGATCAGCAAGCTGAACAACGCATTGTCCAACCTGCGTTCCCAAGCTTCTGAATTCGGTACCAACCTTTCCATTGTTGAAAACCGTCAGGACTTCACACGAAGCCTGATCAACACGCTGGAAGAAGGTGCTGGTAAGCTGACACTTGCCGACACCAACGAGGAAGGTGCAAACCTCTTGGCCCTGCAGACCCGTCAGCAGCTGGCTTCGACTTCGTTGTCCTTCGCATCTCAGGCAGACCAGAACGTTCTGCGTCTCTTCTAAGACAGAAAGTCTTAAACACAATCAGAGAAGGCGGGCTTTGGCCCGCCTTTTTCTTTTGTCTCCACTGATCGGCCGCGAACCGCCAGGCCGACGATCCGTCGCTTTTACGGCAACTGCGCCTGCCTCCCCTTTCGGCTTTTTTCAAAACAAAGAAATTCCCTTCCCACACGTCGTTAAACCCTTATTAACCATAAAAGTGCGACACAGTTTTTATTGTTATTTTTAACAATGTAATTTTTGACGCCTCAGGAAGAGGCGTCATGACCCCAGGAAAGGGATCCTGAATGTCTGACATCACTCTGTCGGCTGCCGTAAGGCAGAATCTGCTTACCCTCCAGTCCACTGCTGATTTCATGTCCGGTGTCCAGAACAAACTGGCGACCGGAAAGAAGGTGAACTCGGCCCTCGACAATCCGAATTCCTTCTTTACGGCGTCGGGTCTCAATGCCCGGGCAAGTGATCTCGGCACGTTGCTTGATGATATGGGCCAATCCGTCCAGACCATCAAAGCTGCGGACAAGGGGATCACAACCATCACCGAATTGGTGAAATCAGCGAAGGCAAAAGCCAATCAGGCACTGCAAACGTGTTCCCCGTCAGCGCCTATGGGTCCGGATAAGCTGATTGCTTAAGGGAGAGGTTTTGGCTCATCTTCACTGATCA